>CAVWLI010000019.1:0-79350 GCA_963755795.1 uncultured Acidobacteriota bacterium
GTCGAGAACAGATACGTCTTTTCCGCAGGCCCCTTGTAGCCCGTCCCCCAGGTGCCGTAGAACATGACGTCCGGCGTCACGTTGTACTGGATTCCGGTCTTGTAACTGAAGTTGGTGTAGTTATTGGCCTGAGCGAAAGCCTGATTCGCAGGTCCGAAGGGCAGCACAAAGGGTAATTGGTTGATAAATCCAAACAACGGCGGATCGTAGGTAACAGGAGTGAAGGGATTCGCGATTGCATTCACGGCCACATGGTCATTGCTGACGCGTGCGCCGGCGATCAGCTGCAGAGCGTCCGTCACGTGAAAGTTGAACTGTCCATATCCCGCCAACGTTCTCCCCTTCACATCGTAAAAGTCGTCGGAAAGAACGAAGTTCGTGATGCCCGGGAAGGGACCATTACCCTGGAAATCAGCAAACGCGTGATTGTCAGACCAGAATGAATAGAAGCCCGCCTGCCCATCGATTCTGCTGCCCCTGTAGGCCAGGCGAAGCTCCTCGGAGTACTGGTCATAGCTCTGATTGCCGCCATTGACATCGACGAACGGCAGGCTCGAGTTATCGACGTCCAGATTGTAAGAATTGTAGTAGCGACGCCACCCTAGAATATTGCTAAGCGTGAGTTCGTCTGTCAGCTTGTCCGTGATCGTAAGAGCGATTCCGCCCGTGTCGACACTTCGAAATTGCGCCCCACTGAGACCTTTGTAGAGGTTGTCCGGCCCGGGCGTGACCCCGTCGGCCGCCGCGCCCGCGATATCCGTCCCGCCGGCGCCGGTGACGCGGTACGTATCTTCCCAGATGCCGCCAACGCCGCGCTCATGGCTGTAGTCGCCGATCAGGTAGACGTTCAAATCGGAGGTCGGCTCCCAAAGCCACTTCGCCTTACCCATGAGGCGCTTTTGGTTACCTTGATAATTGGGTGACTTGTTGACCACCACGTCAGTGATGGGATCCTGGTCCGATTCAAGGAAGTTCAGCCGCAGCGCCGAATTGCTCGAAGTCGGCAGGTTGAGGATGCCAGTTGCAACAATTCCGAAGTGTCCGCCGGGCGCCCTGTCACGGTCATCGTATTCTAGATTCGCTTCGCCGCTGTACTGATTGAGCTGTGGCTTCGAAGTGATGATATTGAGCATGCCGGCCGAGGCGTTGCGGCCAAAGAGCAATCCTTGAGGGCCGGTTAACGCCTCGACCTGCGAGACGTCGACAAAGGCGGCGTTGCTCATGAAGATGGGCACACCGAGCGAGATCTCGTCTACGGTGACACCAACAGATGAGTCGACGTTGGCGGAAAAGATCTGGCTGCCAATGCCACGCATTACGAAGGTATTGTCCTCCGTCACATCAAGGCTGGGGACGGCTAAAGTCAACTGTGGCAAATCATGCAGACGCTCGGTCTCGAGCTCGGCGCCGGAAACCGCCGTAACAGCAACCGGTACGTCTTGAAGACGCTGCTCTACGCGCTGCGCGTGGACTATGACCTCCTCGAGGGCCGCATCGTCACTGCCGGCAGCTGATGCTGTTTGCGCGTGGGATGGGACGCCAAAAGCAACTAGGCTGACGCCGACTGAGATGGCGCCGAAAGCGCGAGATGCACACTTCATAAAACCCCCTTAGTTTCGTGCACCCGTCACTTGGTCTTTTGCCGAGGGATCAAGCGCACTGTAAGTGAGCGTATTGATAACAAGTCTCGTGACATCGTGAAAATCGTTTGTTACGATCCGTCCCATCATTTTTTGTGACGGTTCATGCGTTGCGCTTCAAGGGATTAGATCTAAATTTGCTCGTCGCGCTCGATGTCCTCTTTCAGGAACTGAATGTCACGCGCGCGGCAACGCGACTGCACACAACCCAGTCCAACGTGAGTGGTGTTCTGGCCCGATTGCGAAGACACTTTAAAGACGATCTTCTCGTCCCCTATGGTCGCGTTCTCAGGAAAACACCGCTGGCCGACCAGCTGCAGGGCCCGCTTCACGAGACCATCTTGCGTATTGAGTCCATCGCATCCGGCGACGGCAGCTTCGATCCAGCAAGTTCCTCGCGGCATTTCAGAGTCGAGTTTCCGGACCACCTAATTCCCGTTCTGTTGCCGGGAATCACCAGTCGCATCGCCACCCATGCCCCGAATCTGGTAATTGAATTTTCGCTCCCGCGCGGCGATCCCGCACCTCTGCTTTACAGAGGCGAGCTCGACCTGGTCGTTACGCCGCATTCGTATCGAACTGCTGAATATCCGTCCGTGCCACTTCTGAAGGACGAGCTTGTAGTTGTTGGCTGCCAGGAGAACGCTGCGCTAGCGGCACGGCCAGACAGCGCGACGCTTTCCGAGCTTGCGGTAATTAGCGTGCGGTTTGATCCGAATCGTATATCCGGATCGCTGAGCACCGATCAGGTTCGCTTAATCGAAGGGCGGCAGCATCTGTGCATGATAGCCCCGACCTTCAGCTCAATCCCATTGATGTTGGTTGGATCGAAGGCGGTTGCATTTCTGCATCGCAATCTGGCTGAACGCTTTGCAAAAGAACTGCCGCTAGTGATACACGCCCTGCCATTCAAATCACCTATTCTGGAAGATGTCGTGATGTATCACCCCAATCGGGCGAACGATATAGGCCTGATGTGGCTGATTGAACAATTCGTTTCTGTAGCGAATGATCTGCGGATCACGCATAAACGCGGGAGCACCCGAAAAATAACTGGTCATTAAAACGCGAACCTCCGCTGAGCTTATCGTCGCTTAAATGGTTATCGGACATCTACACCGACGAATGCATATTGCTTAGCTTGAATGGATCGCGGATTGGAATGCCGTAGGCGGTCGAGGCCCCCACCGGGTTGAGTATGAAGTTAATGCCGAGCCCGATGATGGCGACCGGTATCACGAGAGTGAAGCAGAACAGCGGCGAGGTCATTCTCAATATCGAACTACCCGGACCTGTCTGCATGTTCATTTGTTCCTTTCTTTATCGTCAATGGAGCAGTAGCTTGATCCGTTCTAGCGAGTTCCAGGGCCTTAGCCGACCTTTAAGCCGAGGGCCTTAGCATAGATGACCGGGTTCACGCATTCGCGAATTGTCGTGATTTTCCCGTCGGCAGACAGGACAAGGCGTCGGCTCGAGGAACAATTGCCAGATGTGATGCACGCCATGCTTGAACATGCGCTTGAGGAAAAGCATAGACGGGAGCAGCGACGGATTGAAGAGGAAGCTGAGCGCGAACGTCAGAGGCTCGCTGTATTGGCTCGGGAGCGACATGGGGCGCACTCGAAACTCGTCGCCGAGCTCGAGCGACAAGTCGGCGCGGGGTATCGGGCCCGACTTCTGCGGAGCTACATTCGAGCCGCCAAACGCGCCACCGGTCCGCGTCCCGTGCAAGCCAAGCTGCAGCAGCAGTCTCTCGACTTTCTTGAGTGGGCTTCCCGCTACGCGGATCAACTCGACCCTCTCTTGCCGGTGCCTCGCAATCCAGACCAGACACCGCAGCGTTCGCTTTACGGCGAGGAGGACGCCGCACTGAAGGGCACGTTACTCCGTCTTTTCTCCACCGACTCGCATCTGGCGCGAAAGTGGGCGTTCGAGATGATTGCAGCCCCTACAGCGAAATGCGATGAGCGCGAGGAGAATGAGGAAAGGAATACTCAGATGATCTCGATTGAAGGGCAGTCCACGGGCCTTGTTGTCCAGTGACCAACGGATTTCAGTTCTGCGCGATAACCAACGGAATTCGGTCCGTTGGTCGCAGGGCTTCTAAGCCGTTGCCAGGTATCGCTATTTGATCTCGTGCGTCTAAAAACCGTTGGTGGCATGTCGCCAAATTTTCGTGCAGATTTCGTGCAGTGACTAGCTCCATCCGACTCCTCGACACACCCTGCTGCAACTTTGGGATTCAAACCGCGTCGAGATGAATCAATAGGTTAAGAAGCACGCCTAAGTGTCTGGTGGAGTAGGAAAAAGTAAGCCCCAAGCCTGTTAATCCGTTGGTCGTTGGTTCGAGTCCAACCCGGAATTGCTCAGCAGAGCCGGGCTCGGTTAGAAGCTCGGCCTTGAAGTGTATGGGTATCTCCCTAAGTCCGCTGCCTACCATCGATATTCGGTCGAGAGCTCGACCACGCCCTGCACTCCCGATTGTGTGATCGGACTGTCGCTGGCGCTGCCGCGCAGCCGGTTCCAAGCCAGGTCCGTATTGATCAACCAGTGCGGTGTCATGAAGCGGCTGGCACTGAAGCCCAGCCCCAAGGCCGTTTGGCCGCCATGCGCATCGTAAATCCGATAGCCCGAAGCGGCCGATTGCGATGCGGATACCCCGAATACGTGTCGCATGTACTGGCCGTTGGAAAACGTGATCGTCGGCCCGGCAAACATCACGAAAGTTTTCGAACTTCCCGGTAGCGGCATGAATGCGTCTACATCACCGAGCAGTCCATTGGCACCTCCAACGATCCGCCGCAAGTCCGCACGCAGAACCAACGGGAATTGCTTCGACAGCACGTAGGAGCAGAACAGCTTGACGACCGGCGCGGCGCTGATGTTGCCGAGACCATGAAGATGCTGATATTCGTCTGACATGGGGCGACCGAGGTCATAGCCGATCGAAATGCCCGCGCGATAGTTGTCACCGCGCAGCAGGTTCACGCCCAGGCCCTCCCCGACGGAGGCGAAGGCGACGTCCTTGTACAGCACGACGATAACGGGACCAGGTGACTCCCGGTACGAACGCGCGCCGTCGTAGCGGGGCATAGCCGCCACCGCCAGCCCTAACACCACGCGCCAGTCCTGAAGATTGGGATCGTATAGCTTTTCCAGAATGGTGCCGCCCGGGTACTGCCATTCCTGTAGAGGTGACGGTGTCTGAGAGAAAGCCATCCGCGGGAGACAGACGCATAGCAAGAAGGCAACGCCAGCGAGCTGACGGGCGAGCATCGCTGTCGGGACACACGGCACGATTAGGCGGCCGCGGGCGGCCCGCGCGACTTTGCGGCCTCGGATGGCGGCCGACTTGCACGACCCGTCCACTTGACGCCTTGCAGCTTTGCCATTTCTTAAGATCACGAACTTCTGCCAGTCACTGACCATTTTCAGCGACATCACGATAAGGGCCGCCACCACTAAGAACGCGAACCCGAGATGTGGATTAACAACGTAGCCAACTGCGCGACCCGAGACCAAGCAGGCGGCCACTAGAAATGTAGTGACGGAATTCATGCGCGTTATTCCGTGTGGCACGTCTCAATTGTCAGAGGCTGCGCGCCAATGACACCGCAGTCGGTACGCTGCCGCACATTTCGCGCGCATGATTGTGGCTGCGGCCCGATGGCTGGATAAGCCGCGAGTCTCAGCGACACGTTCCTGTGAAACAACACGGGCGGTGAAGAGTACAGTCGCCGCTCCTGGGGGGCTGCTCGCCCCATGGTCCCGCGGCGGTTAGCGGCAGCGTAGCCTTGCTACGTGCCAGATGCGTGACTGTGCCACTGAGTTACAAAGAGATTATGTAGGGCAGCGTGGTTCAGGTCTTCGCTCTCAGTGAGTCGACAGCCATTGTGTAGGTAAAGCCCCAGGCGAGCCCAGCACTTGCCCCGCACCAGCGGCTGGATCAGGAGGACGGCGAATACGGATGGCATCCCTTCCTCGAAAGTAGGCGAACAAAGCCCGGCGTGGAAAGGCGGTCCGGTTGGCACTTCCGCGGTGCCAGACCGTTGCATAAAACAGTGCTCCGGTTCCAGCTCGACCCAACACCTGCGTTTCGCGCGGCTGCGCGCGCGCATCGAACTCAGGATGCGGCAGGGTATGAGTTCCTGGCACCACCAGGGTGGGTCCATTGTCACTTGTTACGTCATCCAAATAGATCGCGAGGTTTATCGGCGTGGGCCAAAACTCGCGCTGCAAATCCTGATGCCACGGAGCGTCGGGCGAAGAGGGACGCGCAACGCGAACCCACGCATTCACGAATACAGGCGGATCCCCCAAGAATCTCACCAGAACTTCGCGAAATGGTGGGCTTTTTATGAGCTCGAGTACGGTGGGGTCTTTGCCATCGAGAAACCCCACATCCCTTTCAGACCCGGGATAATCGGCGCGATCCGACAACAGAACTCTGTCTGCCGAGGCTCGGTAGGTTTCCAGCTCGCTGTCGCTCAGTAACTCGGGGACGACGACAAAACCATCCTTCGCCAAGCTCATCGCGACTTTATTTAGATCAAATTCTAGTGCCTTCATACGTGTGATGCTCTTTATCCTTGTCAACGCGTTTTTAGCTTCCGGTCGAGAGCCCGGTGTCGCTGTAATGCCCTGCCCGTCTCGTCTCGCCTCGCCCGATTTGCATTCGCATGCAAATCTATTTACGCTCAGCGCGCGATGATGAAATGGAACTCGCACCCTGCGGTGACGTCTCTGATGGGCCGCCCACTCGAGGAGATCCTGGACAGTCGTCCACGCCGGCAACCGCTGAATGGCTTCGATTCAGAATACAGCGACTTCGTCGATTATATCGCGCGCTGTACCTATCGGATTTGGGATCGGAAGGACGTTGGGCTGATTCGCTCCCACTACAGCGCCGACTGCCCGGTCATCTCGCTGGCCGGAAAGATCGTCGGCTCAGAGGCCATGCTGCAGAACACGCTGAGTGCACTCGGCGGTTGCCCGGATCGAAGCCCCATCGCGGAAGATGTCATCTGGAGCATCGATGCACCGGGGATCTACTTCAGTTCGCACCGGATTATGAGCCTGTCTGCGCACTTGGGTCCGGATCCAATTCTAGGCAACCCGCAACGCGGCGGGCGCATGCCCGTTGCCGTCATTGCCGATTGCGTCTGCCATAGAAACCGCATCGTGCAGGAATGGCTGGTGCGGGACTACGGTGCTTACGTGCGACAATTTGGCCTCTCACCGCGCCAGGTCGCGCAGCGCCTGGCGGATGCAGACCTGCTCGGTGATCAGCAGCGTCACGCCTGGCTACAGGAAGAAGTGGAACGGGCAACTGCCCATGGCGAGCAGATGCCCCCAAAGAACCACCCCGCCTATTTCCCTGCCCGGGCGTTGCGGCTGGCATTCGAGAGGGACTTCTATGGCACCGCAAGCGAACTGGCCTCCCCTGCCATCGAGCTGCGCTGGCCTTCCGGGCGGTACCTGGTCGGACGGGGCGCGTGGATCGGATGCCTCATGCAGCTGCGCGCGCCGCTGGGAGCGATTCGTTTTTCACTGGACCACTGGGCGGCGCGGGAGCTTCCGGACGGCGATATCTCCGTGGCGCTGCGCTGGTGGCTGACCGGAGATCATCTCCAAACAGGCATCTGGTGTGCTCCGAGCCGGCGACGAGTTGCGCTGCTGGCCGTGTCGCATTACCGCCTGCGGGGTCGTTACGTCATAGAAGACTTTACCGTATTCGATGAAGTCGGAGTGTTGCGGCAGATGGCCGGCGGCTTGGGGGCGCCACAGATTTGAGAAATGCATTGGGAGACGTGCTCGACGGCGATGATCCGCAGCGGGCCGTGCTGCACAATTGCCTGCTGATCGCGGGCGCCGGGATGGCCTACGGGCGCGACGCCATCCTCGAATTGCTGCGTGCCCGGCCGTCGGCGACGCCCACGCACTTCTTACAATCGCCGCACGCTGCGGCGTTGTTCGCCACCTTGGATGGCAAGCCCATTGCGCTGTTCGCCGATCGGTGGAACGAGCGCCTCTCCCGGCTCTGGTACCTGGCCGATACGCCTTTGATTTCGCAGCCGGGGGGGCGTGTTGACGTGCCGTTCGATCACGGCTTCGGCGCAGGGGACGGCCCGGCATTCGAGGCCGAGTTGCATCCGGATCTGGCGAGCGAGCATGGCGCGCGCGTGACCGCCATTCTCCAGCAGTTCGATCCCAGCATCCTGGAGAGCACCATCCGGTCTGTGGGGACCGTCAGTCTCTCGCAGCCGCGCATCAATGTCCTGCGCGCCCTGTCGCAGGGAGGCACACTGGCTCTGCTGCTGATGGTGACCGCGCTTCGAAATGACGGCACGCCGGCCTTGTTGCAGTTTCCCATGGCCGCGCTGACGGAATCTGATTCGACGCACGAAATCCTCTGGGTCGCCGATCTTGCGCGCCTCAAATCCGACCTCGGACGCCCTTGGCAACCGGCGCTGTCATGAGCGGACTCCGTCCCGAACAGGGCCGCCTCACGCGGGACAATGACTTGAGCAAGACCAATCAGACGCGTCAGACGATCGCGTCGATGATCGACGGCCTCAACGATCTGCTCTACGACGATCTGTCGCGATTCTTCGCCCCAGACTTCCGCTGGATCGGCAACGCGGGCTGCGGCATCAAGTACGGCATCGAGGAGTTCAAGCGCAACTGGGTTCTGCCGTTCCGCGCCGCCTTCAACGACAAGACCGTGGTCGATGAAGCGCGTCTAGCGGAAGGTGAATGGATGGCCGCTTTTGGCCACATCAGCGCCACGCACTGCGGAGATTTCATGGGCGTTTCCCCGACCGGCAAGCGCGTCGAGATACGCTACATGGACATCTGGCGGGTGCAGAACGGCAAGATCACCGACAACTGGGTCATGGTCGACTTTGCGAGCGTGCTGCAGCAACTGGGCATCGATGTCTTCCGTGGATACGGCTGGGAAAAACTCGATAGCGCTGGCAGACCCGATTACCTGGCAGACGCTTCGCCCGCCTCTGCCACAAAGCCCCGGTAGGCGCGACAGCTCCGCAGCGTCTCCGGCAGCGTCCACCAGAGCAGCGCCGCCACCAGGAACGTCAACGGCGCCAGCGCCATCCCGATCACCAGGCTGTAAGACTGCGTGATCATCGCCACGATCAGTGGCGCGAACAACGAGATGACATGGCCACCGTGGAACAGCGCGGTCCCCATGGGGCGCGATCGAATCGGAAACAGCTCGGCAAAATACGCCGGCCAGCAACTGGTGGCGGAGAGACAGAGTGCATAGCCCAGCTCGATGGTCGCGAGCAATAGCGTGTTTCGGGGTGCCACCAGGACCAGGGCGATAAAGATAGCTGCGCCGCCAAAAATCACGGCATTGAGGCGCCGGCCGTGGCGATCAGCAAACCAGCCCCACAACACGTTGCCCGCGAACATGCCGAAGCCGTCGAGGGTGACGAACCAGCCCGTGGTAGCGACGCTGAAATGTCGAACGTCCAGCAGGTAGGTGGTAATGAAGCCGCTGTAGAACTCGTAGCCGCAGAAGTTGAGTCCCGCCAGGACCAGGCAGGTAGCGGTGAGACGCCAGCGATGTCGGGTCCACATGTCCCGCCATCGACCCGCCCGGTCGTTGATGGCTGTGGGCGCATCCGTATCGGCATAGACCGCGGCCTTGCGATCGTCGGGCAGGAACCAGACACCGAGCCCGGCCACCACGGCGGAGGCGATCACCGCTAGCCACAGCAATACACGCCACCCCGTCTGGCCGCTCAATGCACCCACCGCGCCGGCCGCCAGCAGCGCCAGCGAAAACATGGCGCCGTTCACGGCCATGAGACGGCCCCTGACGCGCGGCTTCAGGAAGTTGGCAAGCATCGTGGTAGCCGAGACGTAACAGCCGGCCAGCATGATGCCCACGCCGAAGCGCGCCGAGTCCACGGCCAGAAGTGAATCGCGTGCAGGCAGGCGAGCGTCAGCAGCGAGACCCGCCGGCGGCGGACAGGACGAGATATGCGCGATCCCCACCGGCTCGCCAGGATCGGCATCAGAAAAGAACCGCAGATGACCCCCGCTGATTGCGCGGTATAAAGAAGCGCGGTGTCCGCCAGCGTGAGACCGATGTCCCGCACCAGGAAGGGTCGCACGTAGTCCAGCAGGATGAAGCTGAAGTTGTATGCAAAGCTACTGATCAGCAGCACCGCGTACATCACTATGATTTGCATTCGAAGGCAGGCCTAGTTTATTTTGCTTTTCTGCACGGAGTACTCATGCACGGACCAAGACCGGAACAGGGCGTCCTCACCCGGGATAACGATCTCTGGAAACGGCGCAGACACGCAGCACCGTCGAGGGAATGATTGACGGCCTGAATGACCTGGCCTTCGATTCGCTCGATCGCTTCTTCCACCAGGCGTTCCGCTGGATGGGCAACGCCGGTTGCGGAACCAAGCATGGCCTGCAGGAATTCAAGGACAATTGGGTACGCCCCTTTCGCGAGGCCTTCACGGATAAGGTCTGCATCGACGAAGCGCGGATCGCCGAGGGTGAGTCGATGGCTGCCTTGGCCATCAGGAGGCAACGCACACAGGAACGTTCATGGGGATTGCGCCGACCGGCAAGCGCGTTGAAATCCGCTATATGGATTTCTGGAAGGTCAGGGACGGCAAGATAGTAGACAACTGGGTCATGGTGGATTTCCCGCACGTATTACGGCAGCTGGGAGTCGATGTCTTTCAGGGCAAAGGGTGGGAAGCCTACGATCCGGTTCGTTTAGCGTCGCAGGATTGATCGCGTCCGCTCGAGCATGTCCACGACCTGCTGCAGCATCCAGTGCAGCAGATCGATGAAAATCGAGTTCTCCGCCAGCTCGTCGCCCTCCCGCCGGTAGGCATCGACGACGCGCATATCCAGTCGCTTCGAGTGAGACGCCATTCCCAGGAAGCCACCGGCCGAGGTCATCGTGAGGTTAGGCCAGCCGACCAGCCCGCATATTTGCCTTCGGCAAATCGGCAGACGTGACCATTTGACTTGATGTCCCGCAGCGTTGTCGCGAACGGTCCCTGGTGCTGTTCTTGATAGCGATCGAACGCGTAGGTCGATCCGATGCCGCTCGGACCGAACCAGAGCATGTCCTCGTGCCATGTGTGGGCCAGCGATTGACCCGGGCTCTCGAAGCCGTCCCTGTTGAGGTCCAGCCGCATCTGATTCGACCAGCTGGAGGCTCCGCAGACTTTCAGACTCCGGCTGCGGCTCGAACAGCAGCCCGTCGTGCGTTCGGGGACCGGGTACGATCAGTTCGGCGCCGGTCTGTGCTGGTAGCGGATTGATCCCCGCCTGCCGCATGAAGCCGATGATGTCGCAAAACAGCGCGGTCTCGGCAATCTTCCCTTCCTGGATGCGGTGGAACTCGGCATAACGCAGGAATGCCAGCCGTCGCGTCGGTGAATGCCCAACCACTCCTGGTCGTGCAGACCCATGGGATGCCCCATGCTGCACACCCAGCTCTGTCCGTCGAGCTCGTTGCTGCCAGCCATGAACACATCCTCGCGCCGCTGCAGACTGGTCAGCGCGCGTCGCAAGGGGTCCCAAACAGTGCTCAAGACGGCCTCGGCACCTGCCAGCTGATTGAACGGATGCACGCCACGATGGAAGCGGTAGTCGCTGCGCACGTGACGCGCCAACGCGGTGGCTACACCGGAGCCCGCGCTATCCACGTCGCGGTAGCACTCCTGGACGAGCGCTTTAGCGGCTTGATAATCCGGCATTGAAACTCCCAGTCAGTTTGAACGGGTGGAATTGACGATCGAACCGGTCCCGCTCGAGCATGTCCACGCCCTGTTGCAGCATCCAGTGCAGCAGATCGATGAAGATCCAGTTCTCGGCCAGTTTGTTCCCGCGCCGGCGATACACGTCGACGACCCGCATGTGGACCTTGTTGGACGTGGAAGGCAGGCTCATGAATCCACCCGCCGGCTGCATGGTCAGATTGGGCCAGCCGAACCAGCCGGCGTAGTTCCCTTCCGCGAATCGACACACGTGCCCGTTCGGTTCGATGTTGCGCAGGCCCTTTCGTAACGTGTTTCGTGCTGCCCGTGGTAGCGCCGACGACGGCACTTCGATGACGGCCTTGTCGGTTTCGAGTTCCATCACCGGCTGGCCTTCCGAAACTTTGGTGCCGGGCGCGACCATTAAGCGGACCAGATCGCCCTGGGAAATATTTTCTCCAAGTTCGGGTAGCTTGAATTCGCTGGGTCCGGGGCCGCTCGCGACCACCGCGGAAGGAGCGACTGCTGCGGGGGCCGACTGCAGGGTTGACGCAGGTTTTTGTGGAACAGGCGCGGGCGCTGCCGCAGCGGGTGCGGCAGAAGGCTGCGGAGAAGTCTTGGCCTCGGCTCCGTCGACCGTGAAGATGACCTGGCCGACTTTGATCTTGTCGCCTTCTTTGACGCGAATTTCCTGGATAGTTCCGCTCACCGACGAAGGCACTTCGAGGACGGCCTTGTCGGTTTCGAGTTCCATGACCGACTGGCCAGCGCTGACCGTCGCCCCCGGCGAAACCATGAGGCGGACCAAGTCGCCTTGTTCGATATTTTCTCCCAGCTCGGGAAGTTTGAATTCGATCACCGCGTCCGTTCCTTTTCTGTCGGCTCTTTGCCTTCGTGTTGCAGCGCCTGAAGGCGCGACCTGCATTGCGCTTGCGGCACGCCTAAAGGCGTGCCCTGATACGAATCGTCAGGCACGAATCGTTCATCGCAAATCTTCCGGCGCCTACGCGAATCGTCCGGCGCGAATCGCTTAGCTGGTCGCCGGATTCACCTTTTCGGAATTGATGCCCAGTTCCTGAATCGCGCGTTTTACTACATCCGTGCCAATCTTGTTTTCTCGCGCCAGCGCTCCCAGCGTGGCCAGTACGATGTGTTTCGCATCGACTTCGAAGAAGTCGCGCAAGGCTACGCGGCTCTCGCTGCGGCCGAAGCCGTCGGTTCCGAGCGAGACCAATTGCCCAGGCACCCACTTGCCCAGGCTCTCCGGCAGGACCTTCATGTAGTCAGACGCTGCGATGAACGGCCCGGCAGCATCCTTCAACAATTGCGTCACGTACGGAACCTTCGCTGGCTCCCCGGGATGCAGCATGTTCCAGCGTTCGCAATCGTTGGCGTCGCGATAGAGTTCCTTGTAGCTGGTCACGCTCCACACGTCGGCGCCGATTCCGTATTTTTCTTCCAGAATCTGCTGCGCTTTCAGGACTTCGAACATGATGGCGCCGCTTCCCAGCAATTGCGCGCGCAGTTTGGCATCGCTCATGGCCGAAGTCTTGAACCGGTACAGACCTTTCAGCACGCCCTCGCGAACGTTGCCCTCTGTCGGCATCCCCGGCATGGGCAACGGTTCGTTGCCGACGGTCAGATAATAGAAGATCGATTCCTGATCGACATACATGCGCTTAATGCCATCCTGAATAATGATGGCGATCTCATAGGCGAACGCCGGATCGTAAGCATGCAGGTTCGGGACGGGAAGCGCGAGCACGTGGCTGTGGCCGTCCTGGTGCTGCAAGCCTTCGCCCGCCAGGGTGGTGCGGCCGGCGGTGCCACCGATGAGGAATCCGCGGGTGCGCATGTCGGCCGCAGCCCAGATCAGGTCGCCGATGCGCTGGAAGCCGAACATCGAGTAATAAATAAAGAAGGGAATCGTGTTGATTCCGTGATTGGCATACGCCGTGCCCGCGGCGATGAACGAGCACATCGATCCCGACTCGGTAATGCCTTCCTCGAGGATCTGGCCGTTCTTGGCTTCCTTGTAATAGAGCAGAGTGTCCATGTCGACGGGCTCGTAGTTCTGGCCTACGCTTGAATAAATACCCACCTGCCTGAATAAAGCTTCCATGCCGAAGGTGCGGGCTTCGTCGGGAACGATGGGCACGATCAGCTTGCCGGCTTCGGGATCGCGCAGCAGCTTCGCCAGCAGGCGCACGAAGACCATGGTGGTGGAAACTTCGCGGCCCTCGGTGCCTTTGTGGAATTCGTCGAAGAGCGTGTCGGGTATGGGTTTGAGCGCTTCAGCGCGCACCTTGCGGGTCGGCATGTAGCCGCCCAGTTGCTCGCGGCGCGCCTGCATGTACTTGATTTCGGCGCTGTCGTCGCTCGGCCGGTAGAACGGCGCCAGATGCAACTCGTCGTCGGGGATGGGGATTCCGAAGCGCGAGCGGAACATCTGCAGTTCGTCGTCGTTCAACTTTTTCTGCTGGTGCGTGATGTTCTTGCCTTCACCCGCTTCGCCCAGGCCGTAGCCCTTGATCGTCTTGGCCAGAACAATAGTCGGCATGCCGGTGGTTTCGACCGCCGCGCGGAACGCTGCATGCACTTTGATGGGATCGTGTCCGCCCAGCCGCATGCGTGCCAGTTGATCGTCCGACAGATGCTCAACCATTTTCAGCAGACGCGGATCGCTGCCGAAAAGGTTCTGCCGGAAGTAGGCTCCGCTCTCGACAAAATACTTCTGGTATTGCCCGTCGCTGATTTCGCCCAAACGCCGAACCAGCAAGCCGTCGCGGTCGTTCTGGATCAGGCTGTCCCAGTCGGAGCCCCAGATGCATTTGATGACGTTCCAGCCCGCGCCGCGGAAAATGGCTTCCAGTTCCTGAATGATTTTTCCGTTGCCGCGCACCGGGCCGTCGAGCCGCTGCAGGTTGCAGTTCACCACGAAGATCAGGTTGTCGAGTTTTTCGCGCGAGGCCAGCGTGATCGAACCGAGCGACTCGGGTTCGTCCATTTCGCCGTCGCCCAGAAACGCCCACACCTTTCCGCCGGTCGATTGCTTAAGCCCGCGATTCTCCAGATACTTGATGAAGCGTGCATGGTAAATCGCCTGGATCGGTCCCAGTCCCATGGAGACGGTCGGGAACTCCCAGAACTCGGGCATCAGCCAAGGGTGAGGATAGGAACTCAGGCCTCCACCGGGTTTCAGCTCGCGGCGGAAATTTTGCAGCTTCTCTTTTGAGATGCGGCCTTCGAGATAAGCGCGGGAATAGATTCCGGGAGCGGCGTGGCCTTGAAAATAAACGACGTCGCGGTCGCCGCTTTCGGTTTGCGCGCGAAAGAAATGGTTGAACGCAACTTCGTACAGCGTGGCAGCCGAAGCGAAAGTCGAAATGTGCCCGCCGATGCCTTCCTGAATCTTGTTGGCGCGCACCACCATGGCGAGCGCATTCCAGCGGACCAGGCTCTTGATGCGGCGTTCCATCTCCTGGCTGCCGGGGAACGGCGGCTGCTGCCGCGACGGAATCGTATTCTGATACGGCGTGGTCGCCGAAAAAGGCAGGTTGATGCCGGCCTCGCGGCGCGCGTGCAGCGCGAGTTGCTGCAGCAGGCGGCCTGCCCGGTTGGGGCCACCCTTTTCGAGAACGTAGTCCAGGGAATCGACCCACTCCCTGGTTTCCAAAACTTCTAAGCCGTCAGTTTCCGTCTGAGCCACGTCTGGTTTCTCCATCGCAGAATGCGCAATAGTCCATCATATTCAATCGCGCGGATTTTTGCTGGAGGAAGGGCAAAGAGCAACAACCACAGAGGACACGAAGGCCCACGAAGAAACGCCAACGAGTTTGTCCTTTTGCGGACCTTCGTGCCCTTTGTGGTTATTGTCTTTGTTTATTTGCGGGAGGCGCGGGTGGTTTAGAATCGCGGCGTCGGCGATCGACGAGTGCAGGAGGTTCCCATGTTGCGGATCGTGTTGCTGTTGGCGGTCGTCGTGATTCTGATCGTGCTGGTGCCGCGGCTGTTGTCGCGCTCGGCTATGCCATCCGTGGGCAGCAACGCGCCCGATTTCTCGCTGCCCTCGCAGGAAGGTTCGTCTGTCAGTCTGAAAGATTACCGGGGCAAGTGGGTCGTTCTTTATTTCTATCCCAAGGATCAGACGACGGGCTGCACGCGCGAAGCCCACAACTTTGAGGTCGATCAGCCCAAGTATGCTGCGCACAATGCGGTCGTGCTGGGAGTGAGCGTCGATAGCGTGGATTCGCACAAGAAGTTCTGCGCCAAAGAAGGACTGAACTTCAAGCTGCTGGCCGATACCGAACACAAAGTTACCGATGCCTACGGATCGCTGACTAATCTTGGTGTGGTGAAGTTTGCGGCGCGGCATACGTTCCTGATTGATCCCAGTGGAAAAATTGCGAAGGCTTACACCAGCGTCGATCCAGTCAAGCACAGCGCCGAAGTGCTGGCGGAGTTAGATCAACTGCAGAAGTCAGAGGCAGGGACGCGTTAAGCTAATCAGTTGATCCTGGCGATGTGTATCAGGATATGCCTTGAGGCATATCGTCCGGCCTTCGATCAATCTTGCCTTCAGGGCCACCGGGGCTGGACAGCAGCGGCTGAAGGCGGGGCATTTTCGATCGCCAAGTCGGGCACGGCTGAAAGCCGTGCCCTGATACAAATCCAGCGAGCGGCGTAAACTAACTGGATGGCCACTGCAGCCAGCAATGACATGCGTGGACCCGCTCGCAAACCGACGTTCCGCGGCTGCGTTATGTGGAAATGGTTTTGGCGGAATCCATGCGCCTCTACCCGCCGGCGTGGGCCATGGGCCGCCAAGCGCGCGCCGATTTTCAGCTAGGCGATTGTTTCCTGCCCGCGAAGACGACTGTCCTGATGAGCCAGTCCATTCCGCATCGTGACGCCCGGTTTTTCCCCGACCGTCTGCGTTTCGATCCGGAGCGCTTCACGCCGGAAGCCAAGTCGCGTCGAACCAAGCTGACGTATTTCCCGTTCGGAGCCGGCGTCCGGCCATTTAAGAAACTGTGCGGCCGCTATTCAAGAAACGGAGCTGCCGTAGCGACGGTTTCGGCCACGCTGCTACCATGAAGCCGTGCCAGCTCTGCTCGACGTCCGACATCTGACCATAGAATTCTCTGCACAAGGTCGTATGGGTGCCGAATCGCCGGTACTTTCCGCGGTCCGCGACCTCAGCTTTTCCATCGCGCCCGGCGAAGTTCTCGGTCTGGTTGGCGAATCCGGCTCCGGCAAGTCGATTACTTCTCTGGCCATTTTGCGGCTGCTGCCGCCGCAGGCTCGAGTCTCAGGCGAGATTTTTTTCACAGAAAGCGGCGGCGGCTCGCGCAACCTTCCCTCGCTGGATGACGATTCCATGCGCCAGTTGTGCGGATCGCGGATCGCCATGATTTTTCAGGAACCGATGACCGCTCTCAACCCGGTCATGCGCGTGGGTGAGCAGATCGCCGAGGCGGTCACTGCGCATCATGCGCTGTCGAAAAAGGAAGCATGGCAGCGCGCCGTTGCGGCGATGAACGACGTTGCCATTCCAGATGCAGCACGCCGAGCCCGCGATTATCCTCACCAGCTCTCCGGCGGCATGCGCCAGCGCATCATGATCGCCATGGCCATCGTGAACCGCCCGCAGTTGCTGATCGCCGACGAACCCACTACGGCGCTCGACGTAACCATCCAGGCGCAGATTCTCGACCTGCTCGCCCAACTGCGCGCCAAGTTCGGACTCGCCATGCTTTTTATTTCCCACGACCTCGCGGTGGTTTCGCAGATCGCCGACCGCGTCGCCGTGATGTACTCCGGCAGCCTGGTCGAACTCGGCGCCAGACGTGATATTTTTCAAGCTCCCGCACATCCCTACACCCGCGGCCTGCTCCAAGCCGTGCCGAATCTCAAGACCGACCGGACCCGTCCGCTCGAAACCATTGAGGGCATGGTACCCGCGCTGCACGCCCTGCCTCCGGGGTGCAGCTTCGAACCGCGCTGCGAATTCCGCGTGCCGGAGTGCGCCCGCGCGCTGCCGCCGCTCGTGGAAGTCGCGACGGGACACTGGGCGAGATGCCCGGTGGTGAACGCCTAGCGGTCGCGCTCAAGTTGGCCGCGCTTCAGCACCAGCAGTACAGCCAAAATGGCGAGCAACCCGAGCCCAATCCACCACGCGCCCAGGTACCAGCCCAGCCACGGCTGAATAAAATAGATCACGCCGTCTCTGAAAGGCAGGCGATGCGAATGGATCGCATCGGGCGAAGATTGCGCCCACATCGAGACGGTAAACTGCAATCCAAAATGCAGCGCGGAATCGGCCAGGAGCAGTCCGACGATCAGCGGGAACCACAACGGCGTTTTGCTTTTGAATCGCCACCCCAGCCGTGTGCTTCCACCCATAGGAATGTTCTCCGCATTGCCAGATTCAGCACGACTAAGCATGCTGCATCCCATCCAGCATCTTAGCCGAAGGCATTAGTCTATAATCGGCAGTTTGTCCGGTGATTCGTGCGCATATTGCTGCTCAGCGACATCCACGCCAACCTCGAAGCTCTCGATGCCACTCTCGCCGCGGCCCCGTCGTTCGACGTGGTGGTGAATTTGGGCGACATTGTGGGCTACGGCGCCAGTCCTAACGAGGTGACCGAGCGTTCTCGGGAGATGGGGAAAGTTTTCGTGCGCGGCAATCACGACAAGGCCGCGACCGGCGTGATGGACCTCGATGATTTCAATCCCATGGCTGCGGCGGCCGCCATCTGGACTCGCAAGGAATTGACGCCCGCCAATCTTGACTGGCTCCGCGCCCTGCCGCAGGGCCCGGTTTCCTTGCCGGATTTTCCGAATGTGCAGTTGGTTCACGGCTCGCCCAACGATGAAGACGAATATGTTGTTTCGCTCGGGGACGCGCTCGCGCCGCTGATCACGCTGACCAATCCGTTGACTTTTTTCGGACACACTCATTTGCAGGGCGGATTTTTTGCCAACGGCTCTTCCGCCGATGGATTCCGTCCGGAGTACCGCACCGTGGGCCAGCCCGAAAACGTTCCGCTGCAATTGAAACCCTCCACGCGGTACCTGATTAATCCCGGCTCGGTCGGCCAGCCGCGCGACGGAGACTGGCGAGCCGCCTTCGCGTTGTTCGACACTGCAGCACAGATCGTCCACTTCCACCGCACGCCCTACAACCTGAAAGCGGCACAGGACCGCATCTTCGCGGCGAAACTTCCTCCGCGCCTGGCCACGCGCCTCGCCGCCGGACGCTGATCGTTCCTGATCTTAATAGATCGGGCTGTGAAAGATCGGGCTGTGGAAGAATCGTGGAAGAGCGGCCCTTTAGGGCCGCGTTCCGGGCTCAAACGGTGAGGGTTTCAGCCCTGGTGAAATCTCTCCCGTTGTAAACTCGAATCATGTATTCCTCCCGCAACGCCGGAAGCAAGCCGCTCTTCGAATCTCGCGAGAGCCCGCCCGCGCACTACCTGATCGCACACAGCGACGGCGGAGCGCGCGGCAATCCTGGCCCCGCCGGTTACGGCGTTGTCATCAAAGACGAATCCGGACGCAAGGTCGCCGCGCTCAGCGAATATCTCGGCCACCAGACCAACAACTTTGCCGAATATCAGGGACTGATCGCTGCGCTCGAATATGCGATCGAGCACGGCCCCAAGGCGCTCAAGCTGATTAGCGATTCCGAACTGTTGGTGCGGCAGATCAAAGGCATCTACAAGGTGAAGAACGCCGTGTTGCAGGATCTGCACGGCCGCGCCAAAGAGTTAATCGCGCAGCTCGACTGGTTCTCGATAGGCCACGCTTTTCGCGAGCAAAATCAGGAAGCCGATCAACTGGCCAACGACGCCATGGATAAAGGCATGGGGCGAAGCAGTGCACGTGCGAGCGACTTGCCCGCGCGGCCTGCGCCCCAGGCACAGCAGGAATTCGAAGGCATCGTCCGCAACGGCGTAATCGAACTTCCAAAGGGAACTTTGCCGGAGGGCGCTCGCGTGCAGGTGCGCGTGAAGAAGTAAGGATCGCCAGGCAGGTTAATTCCGTCGTAAACGATAAGCTCAAGATTGAGCAGCAGGTCCCTCCACTCCGCTTCCCATTCCTTAGCCGGAATGAGAAGCTCCGGTCGGGATGACAGACGCTTAAGGTTGGCACTATTCTGCCGCGGAAGTGTGGTCGTGGACGATCTTCCAGCCGTCGGGAAACTTGCGAAATACGAGCGTGAAAATTCCGTGCGGGGTTTTGCCATCAGACATCGTCAAGTGAAACGCTCCCCGCACGAACGCTGCGTCCGGTCCAAGCATCTCGATGCGCAGATCGGAGAATTCCAGCTTCCCCATTTCGCGCCCCGGACCGGAATAAGTGGCGCGATAGTGATCGAGAGCTTGCTGCCATCCGTGGTTCTCGTCGCCGCGCGAGAAAAACGTGAGCTGCGGAGAATTCCAATACCCGGCCATGAACGCGTCCAGATCGTGCCGGTTCCACGCCTCCTGCTGGATGTGCAGGACGCGCTCGACCGAGGCTTTATCATCTTCCGGGGTCGCGTTCTTCGGCGTCACCTGCGCAGTTCCGCCGAGCGCGAACAACGGTAGTAAGAGCAGGATGCAGACCGCGTGCTTCATGATTCCCTCTCGTCGTAGAGACCTTGCTTGCAACGTCTCTCTCACCATCACCCCCAATGGCGCCAGCAAGACGTAGCAAAGCTACGTCTCTACGATTAATGCGCTTCTTCTGTGGCTGGGGCGGTATCCGGCGTATCGACCTTCTGAGCGACTGCATGCGGCGCGACCGGCGGAGGCTGGAATTCGCCCGCATCTTTTCCCGTCATCGCGACTGTCATAAAGTTCATCCAGATGGGCAAGGCCGCGTGCGCTCCCGTTTCTTTAGCTCCGAGGGATTTTTTCTCGTCGTAACCGACCCACACTCCGCACGTCATGGTGGGAGAAAATCCTACGAACCAGGCGTCGGTAAAATCGTTGGTTGTGCCGGTCTTTCCCGCGACTGGAAAAGGCAGCCTCGCCGCCGCAATTCCCGTGCCGTGCAGCACCACCTCGCGCAGCATGGAAGTCATGATGCGGGCGGTGCGCTCGCTGATGACATCCTTCACGTCGGGAAAATCTTCTTCCAGCACGCGGCCTTCATAGTCAGTCACGCGCGTGAGATAGCGCGGGGTCACGCGCACGCCGTCATTGGGGAACACGCTGTAGGCTGAGGTCTGCTCGATCAGCGAAATTTCCGCCGACCCGAGCGCGACCGGCAAATATGGCGGAAGTTTAGCCGTGATGCCAAAACGTCCGGCGTATTCGATCACCGTCTTGATGCCAACTTTGTTTGCCAGCTTCAGCGCCGGGATATTGCGCGATTGGGCCAGCGCCCGCCGCAGCGTAATGATGCCTTCAAACTTTTCGTCGTAGTTGTGCGGTGTGTAAGGCCCGGAGGGCGTGTCAAAGCTGATCGGCTCATCGAGAATGGTGTCATCGGGGCTGGCGCCCTGGTCGATCACTGTAGTGTAAACATAGGGTTTGAACGACGACCCAACCTGCCGCATAGCCTGGGTCGCGCGGTCGAATTTGGAATCGTTGAAGTCGCGTCCGCCCACCAGCGCCTTGATTCCTCCAGTGGCGTTGTCGATGGCCAGCAGCGAACCTTGCGCCCCGGAATCCTGCTCCAGGCTGACGCGTGCTGCGCCGTTCGCGCCCAGTACGAGAATTTTGACGTAGCAGATGTCGCCGGCTTTGAGAATGTCGGCGAGTCTCTGCTGCGTCCAGGCTACGTCGGCTTGGCCGAGAGCTGCGGTATATTTTCCAAACTTGAGCGTGGCAATACCCGTGCCCGACGCGGTCACCAGCGCGTGGACGTATCCATTCACTTCCGGCTCATCGTCCCAGTCAGGATGGGAATATTTACCCAGAACCGCCCCCTCGGCGACTACATTTTCCAAATGTCCCTTCCAGCCATGCCGCCGTTCATAGGCGGCCAGACCGTCGAGCACCGCCTGATTCGCGGCCTTCTGCAGATCGACATCGAGCGTGGTGTAAACCTTTAACCCGCCTTCATGAACCTGGTCGGCGCCGTACTTGCCCTCGAGGTAACGGCGAATTTCTTCTACGAAATAAGGCGCAAGCGAATTCGGGTCGTGGGCCAAGTGCAGCACGAGCGGCGCCGATCGTGCGTCAGCCGCCTGCGCCGCCGTGATTTTGCCGTCTTCCAGCAGGGCATTGATGACCAGATTCCGCCGCTTCACTGCGCGGTCGGGATGGCTGATCGGTGAATATACCGTTGGGCCCTTGGGCAAACCAGCCAGCAGCGCCGCTTCGTCCAGAGTCAACTGCTTCGCTGGCTTGCTGAAATAAAACTCCGACGCGGCTTCGAAACCGTACACCCCGTGCCCGAGAAAAATCTGGTTGGCATAGAGCGTGAAGATCTGCGGCTTGGTGAAACGCCGCTCGATCTGGACGGCCAGCATCGCTTCCTGCACCTTGCGCTGCCAGCGGCGATCGGGCGAGAGAAAAAGATTGCGCGCCAGCTGCATGGTCAGCGTCGAAGCGCCCTGCACCTTGCCGCCCGATTCGATGTCGCGGTAAGCCGCTCCGGCGATGCGGAAGAAATTGATGCCGGAATGCTTGTAGAAATCCTTGTCTTCAATCGAAACCAGCGCGTCGCGCAGCACCGGAGGGAAATCGTCATAGCCCGCCACTACGCGGCGTTGCAGCGCGAACGATCCAATGACCCGCCCGTGATCGTCGTAAAGTTCGGTGATGGAACTGGGCCGGTAGGCTTCCAGAGCGTCGACCTGCGGCAGGTCGGTGGTGTACACGAGCAACAGCCCGGCTGTGGCCCCCACGAGCACCGCGACCAGCACGAGCAACCCGAACAGAACGCGGCCGACCACTCTGCGGCCGCCGATTTCGACCTCAGGAAGATTTTCGTAGAGAGACTTCATCAGAGTCGCGAATCAGAGTCGAGGTCAGAATAGCATTTCGCGCAGTCGTGAAGCGGAGATGTTCTTGCGGCCCAAAAAAAATCGCGCCGTGGCATGCAAATCAAGAAACGTGCCTTGTCATCCTGAGCAAAGCGAAGGACCTATGCAATCTGCCAGCAGCACCTGTGCCGCCAACGACTCCATAGGTCCTTCGCTTTGCTCAGGATGACAAGGCTATTAGCTGGCTCGGCTCTTGAGCACTTCCACGGCCTTGTTCAGCTGATCATCGACCGGGTTCTTCGGCTTGGCTTCCTGCTCCGGGGCCAATGCCGCCCCGTCATCGTCCGGGACAGCGGCATCGTCGTCGGACGCATCTGCCACCAGCACGTTGGGCGTGATCGCCGTGTCTTGAATGGCCTTGCCGCTCGGCGAGTAGTACTTCGCGTAGGAGAGGATCAGCGCTCCGCCATCCGGCAGGTCGAACGTTTTCTGCACGGAACCGTCGCCGAAAGTTTTGTCGCCGACAACGTCGCCGCGGGCATTCTCCAGAATCGCGGCCGCCACAATTTCAGCCGCGCCCGACGTTCCCCGATTCACCAGCACCGCGACCGGAAGAGCAGTGATCGCCTTGGAAGGATCGGCGTTGAACGCCTCGCGTGGAAATTTCTGCCCCTGCAAATAGGTAATCGTGCCGTGATTAAGGAACAGGTTCGCGACCGCGATGCCTTCGGGCTCATCGCCTTCGGCGCAGTTGCGCAAGTCGAGCAGAATCTTCTTCGCGCCCGCTTTCTCCAGCGACTTCACCTTCGCCGCAATCTCCTGCGCCTTGCCCTTGGTCAGCGTTTCCACCTTCACGTAGCCGATGCCGTCGTCCATCATCTTGTCGGCAACGGGGGGAATGGTGATGATGTCGCGTGTAATCGACATCTTCTGCGGCTCAGCCTTCCGCGCCCGCACGACTTCAACATTCAACGTGGATCCTGGCGTGCCGGCCAGCAGGTTGCGAATCTCGGGCAACGACAATTCGCGCGTGCTCTGCCCTTCAATCGATTCGAAAATATCGGTCTGCTCAATGCCAGCCTTCTCCGCGGGAGATCCCGGCAATACAGAAACCACGGCTGCGTAGCCAAAACGTTTCGACACTACCGCGCCAATACCGCCCTTGGATTCTGTCTTGTGATTCTTAAACGCCTTGTAGGCATCGGGCGACATGTAGGCAGAGTTGGAATCGAGCGATTCCAGCAGCCCGTGCAGCGCACCGTCGGTCACCTTCGGAATGTTCGGCTCTTCCACGTACTCCGTGCGTACGCGCGACAGCACTTCACTGTAAACCTGCAGTTGGCGGTAAGAGCCGTCGTTCGAGGAGGCGTGCACGCCCCCCAGCGAACCGACTACAACGAACATCAGTACGGCGAAGGATGTGACGAGAATCGCTGCTTTGGTTTTCATGGACATCAGTTTTGGTCTTCTTCTGGAAGGCGTGTTCTCGGAAGGAACGACTTCCTCGTGAAACTTTGGCAATTATATCTCTCTAGATGCGGATTTCGATCCCCTGGGTGCCCAATTTGATGCCTGACGGTAACGAAGGGGCAACGAGGCCTCATCCATAAAGACGCCCGACACTCGGATCTGTCATCGGAATTCGCCCGGAAGCAGTCGGGAGGCAGGGATGCAGTGAGGATAAGGTTCGGATCAGGGCATGCCTTCGGGCATGCCACACACTGTTCCACAAGTTCCACCAGGCTTCAACCGCTGTCGAGCCAAGCCGATGGCTAAAGCCGATGTTGATTTAGAGGCACTTACGGGGACGCCATCCTCAACAACACAAACCACTTACATTTCACGGCGCCGGCTTAAAGCTGAGAGTCATGGGAGTCTGGACCGACACGGGCCGCCCGTTCATGATGTACGGCTTGAATTTCCAGCGCCTCACGCCGTCGATCGCGACTCGGGCAAAGGCCAGCGACCCTTGCAGGAACTTGGCGTCCTGCACCGTGCCGTCGCGGCCCACCAAAACCTGCAAGATCACAGTCGCTGGTTGCCCGGTCCCGTTGGCGGTGGAGTCGAAGGCTGGCTGGTCGGTCAGCAGGGCTCGCTCAGCGGCTTCCGGAACAATCACGGGTTCAATCGCCTGCATGGCAGCTTCCGGCGCCTTGTTTCCCCCGGCGTCGGGAGTCATGGACGCCATCTGCGACTTCAAGCTCGACGGAACGTTGGCTGGAGCCGAAACGGGGTGCGGCTGCGGAGAAACAGGAACAGAAACAGCAGGCGGCGGGGCAACTACAACGGGCGTATTGGGATGCGGCGTTGTCGCGACCGCGGCCGCAACCGTCGAACTGGGCGCAGCAGTCGTCGAGCCGGCTGAGTTTGAAGCAGGCACGTTCGAACCTGCCGGAACTGACGTGGCAGGAGTCGTGAGCGCAGGTGCCGAAACCGCGCCAGGACCGGGGGTCGCGGAAGTTCCGCCGGCAGGCTGAGCCGCGTCCGGAGCTGATGAAGGCGTGGAACCCGGATCCGCCGTGGGATCGGCCGGCGTGGCACTTGCAGGATCGCCAGGCTCCGCGTTCTCGCCCATGTTATTGAGCTTCTTAACGGTGGGGTCGACCACCGGAATCACGTGGATTTGCGAAGGGTCGGTGGTGGCGTCTGGAATATTCTCGGTCACCGGCAACTTATATTCATCGCCGGCGCGGCCAAAATCTTCGTGCGTAATGGGCGCCTGAGGCGTGGTAACTAATTGCGGATTCAGCCAGCCATGCACGGTCTGCCGCCCTCGCGCCCATGCCGACTTTACGCCCGCGTGCCACGGCGCTTGCGGAGCGGCCACAATCGCGCAACTGGCCAAAGCCAGCGCCGCAATAATTGCGCCCTTGCCCAGCCGGAGCGGGGCGCGCGGCGCTTTCTCGGGTTCCAGGCCCTCGGTGATATAGGAGAAAAGCTCCGCTTCTTTTCTCTGCTCGTGCTTTTCGTGACTCCGTTCTTGATCGTGTCCCTGATGCTGTCCTCGAACCTCCGGCGAATCCGAGTCTGCCTGATGAGTCGGCTCTGCCGCCGAATCAGACGAACTTGCGGCAGGCGCCGGGGTGTACGCAGGCGGCTGGTCGTAACCCAGTAATTCAGGTTTTGCGAGCGCCGGAGCCGCAGCCGCAGCCGATAGCCCCGACACGTGGGGCACTGTGCCCCCGCGAGTTTTCAGGTACCATTCCAGCCCTCGGGTCTCGCCCGTTTCCGGCGGAGGTGGCGGCGGGGGCGCTACGGCTTCCTCGACCGAAGCGGCCATCGGTTCCAAGTCCTTCTCAACCGACGATGACACCTTGAACTCATGCACTTCCGACTCGGTGACGAACTGCCCCCCAGGGGCCAAAGGCGCAGAGTTGAGGAACTCTCCGGCGCGCAGAGTTCTTTCGCTTCCCGGCTCTTGGTTGGCCGGGAGGGCGGAGATCGAACCGCCTGCCGAGGCTCCTGCCGCCGCCTGCACCGCGGATTCCTGCTTGTGGCGCAGCAGATCGCGCGCGGTG
This sequence comes from uncultured Acidobacteriota bacterium, assembly GCA_963755795.1. Taxonomy (GTDB): domain Bacteria; phylum Acidobacteriota; class Terriglobia; order Terriglobales; family Acidobacteriaceae; genus Sulfotelmatobacter. Next base: position 25,847 of record CAVWLI010000019.1, read on the forward strand.
GTCAACGTGTCCCGGACCTGGTTGCCCACTAGCGGTTTGCGCAGGATGGAATTCGCGCCCGCCTGTAGCGCTTTCGGAACGCTGAGGTCGTCACTCACAATGGCCAGCGTGAGCGGTCGTTCGGCGGCTTTGCGTTCACGGGCCTTGGCCAGCACCTGCGCCGAATCGGGCTGCTTGTCCCAATCGATAATGACGATCTGAAAATTTTCCTGGGTGACCTTCTCGACTGCGGCTGCGATTTCGCGGCACAGCTCTCCCTCGACACCGAGGCCGGTAAGCACTTGAAGAATGGGCTCAGACGTTCCCTCGTCCGAGGAAAACAAGAGGCAGCGCAAGGTCATGCTACTTCAGACTAGGGGTAACCAGTAACGGCGGCAAGATTACCGTGGTGGCCGAAGAGCCGCCATTCTGGTAACCAACGGTACATGTACCGCGGAAGCGGGCACTGCTAAAATGCTCAGTCGCCGTCCGTATCCCATGCCCCTGCAAGAACATAACTACTGGCTCACTACCACCGAGTTCCCCCACGTGGATGCGTCGCGACCGCTGCCCGAGACCGTCGATGTAGCTGTAATCGGAGCCGGGTTCACGGGCCTGTCGGCGGCTCGCACTCTGGCCCAGCGCGGCGCGAAAGTCGCGGTGCTCGAATCCGAGACCATTGGCTGGGGCGCGAGTTCGCGCAACGGAGGCATGGTCCTTACCGGCATGAAGCTGGGTGTCAACCAGCTCATCTCCCGCTATGGACGCGAGCTCACGCAGCGCATGTATGCCGCGTCGCTGGCCACCATCGACTGCGTCGAGCAGATCGTGCGGGAAGAAGCGATTGATTGCGACTTCTCCCGTTGTGGACATCTCGAAGTCGCCTGCAAGCAGAAGCACTTTGACGACTATGCCCGCCAGGCCGAAGTGATTGCCCGCGAGTTCAACCACACGCTGCGCGTAGTGCAGAAGCAGGATTTGAGTGCGGAGATCGGATCATCCATTTATTTCGGCGGCATGGTCGACGAAGTCAGCGCCGGCTGCAATCCCGCGCGCTACGTCGCCGGACTCGCCCGCGCCGCCATGAAAGCCGGAGCTGAGATTTTCGAGCACACCCGGGTTCAATCCATCCAAAGAAACTCGCGGCAGGGCGAGGCAGGATGGCAACTCGCAACCTCTCGCGGCCCGCTCTGGGCGCATGAAGTCTTCGTCGCCACCAGCGGATACACCGGCCGCGCGACGCCCGCGCTGCAGAAGAAGCTTATCCCCATCGGGTCATTCATCATTACGACCGAAGTGCTGCCGGAGAAGCTGGCGCAGGAACTCAGCCCGCGCAACCGCATGATCTACGACTCGAAGAATTATCTTTACTACTACCGGCTCACGCCTGACCGCCGCATGCTGTTCGGAGGCCGCGCGGCATTTTTCCCGGAGAACGATCAGACCGTCCGCCGAAGCGCGGCGATTTTGCGCCGCGGCATGATCGACGTTTATCCCCAGCTCAGCGACGCCAAGATCGACTACGTCTGGGGAGGCACGCTCGACTTCGCTTTCGACATCATGCCCCACGCCGGGCGGCTCGACGGCATGTATTACGCCGTCGGCTACGCCGGGCACGGCGTCGCCATGGCGACGTATCAAGGCCAGAAGGTCGCCGAACTCATGGCCGCGGAACAGATGCCCGACGAACTTCAGGCCCGCCGCGCCGAAGATAAGCCGGAGAATCCGTTCGTCGGCATCCCGTTCCCGGGCGCGCCGCTGGGGTTGTACAACGGAAGGCCGTGGTTCCTGCCGCTGGCGGGGGCGTGGTATAAGTTTCTGGATTGGGTGAGCTGAGGATCGTATGAGTTGGTTTCGCAATAGCCCGTTCGCGAACAGCGAGGATGCCGCTAAACATATGGTCGCCTTGGTTGCTGCACAGGCCGATAAGGTCGGGGCGCCGCTAAGTGAAGAAGAGCAAAGACTACTTCTTGAGGGAGCGGCCACTCCCAAGATCGCGGAGGAGGAATCGGACCGAAGATTTAGAAAGTTGATCGAGCAAGCATTCGACTATGAAGTTAACCCGGATGATCCGATGAGTTTGAGTAGCACGGTTCAATGGGCGGGTGACGGTAGATATCCCAAGATAGTGGCACTCGCAGAGGAAATCATCATCTCTCGCGGCGAGAAACGCCCGCGGCTAAGGGGAAGAAGGCAGATAATCGACCTCATTCAGCTTGTCGGGTGCGGCGTTGTCGTCGTAATCCTCATGATGTTGGTTGTGGCACTTCTAAGCTGGCTATTCGGAAGCAAATGACGAAGGCAACTGGCCCGGGGCTTTGAACGGATTCCGAATCGTTAACCGACGATCAATGACCTGCCCATCTTGCAAATCCTCTGTGTACAGGGTGGTGCAGTTGTTCCCCAACGCGGAGGCGAGAATCAGCGCATCGTAGATTCGAATGTCGTGCCTCTCCGCAATAATCAAAGCGTGTTCGTGAGTGTCCATTGTGATTGGGACCGGATCGGGGCAGAAAACCTGAATTAGGCGGAGAGCCCCTCTGACTTCTTCCCAGGACAGACGAATCTTGCGGCGAGCGACATCGGAGAACTCGTTCAGAGCCTGCACACTGACTACCCCACCCTGCGATAACAGTTGCTCGGCCCGGCGTCCGCGAGGATCCTTCCCCAGGCTGTAAATCAAAACGTTGGTATCGAAGAACTGCCTACCGCTCATAAATGTCGTCGCGGTCGAAGACAAATCCCGCGGGCAGGGGGCGTTGCAGCTTGCGTAAAGCCTCCAGCGCACGCCGGCGACTTTGATCGCGGCCGACTTCGAACGCGCGTGCGCCAGCGACTCGAATCTCGATATCGTCGCCTTCTTTCAGTTCGAGAGCCTCGACTACTGCGGCGGGCAGGCGAACAGCCAGGCTGTTTCCCCACTTCGAAACTTGCATATAACCTCCGTAGATATACATCAATAATTGTATATCTAGCGCGAGCGAAAAGCAAGAAGCCAGTACACCACCGGCCCTACGGCAATCGCCACAGCCCCGCCGATCATCGCGAAGCGGTCGCTACCGAGCAGAGCCACCATGGCCATGACGACCGGAGCGCCGACCACGTACAGCAGCCCCGCGCGGCCGCCGGGGATGGTGAATGACCGCTTCAGTTCCGGCTGCGTGCGTCGCAGCTTCCACGCCGAGAGCACGGTCAGTACTGTCGTTGCCGAGCGCAGCCAGATGTAGACCGAAATCAGTTCCGCCAAGCTCTGCCACGCCAGCAGCCCATAGATGCCCGCCGACACTACAATCGCCAGCCACGGCGTGCCATAGCGCGAGTGCTTGCGGGTCAGAGCGTGCGGCAAATATCCATCTTCGGCCATGGCGAAGGGCATGCGGGTTGTGGTCAGCACGGTTGAGTTCAGCAGTGCTACGTTGCCCACCATCGCGGCTAGCGTCATCCACGTGCCGAGCCACGGTTTGCCGTGAAACGTCCCGCCGATAATTCCAGCTGCGTCTGAGAAAAACCCGGTATGCCAATTCTGCCAGTGACCCGCTGACGCGAGGCCGGCCAGCGTCGGCAGAAAATAGGCCGCCATCGACAGCGGCACCACCACCGCTAGCGCCCGCGGATAGGCCCGTTGCGGATCTTCGACTTCTTCCGCCACGGTTGAGAGCTGTTCGTATCCCGAGTACAGCCACAACCCCAGCGCCAGCCCCACGCCAAAGACTTTGAACGGCGCCTGATGCGGCACGACCCACGGCTTGAACGGATTGTGGTGCCAGTGCATAAGCCCCATGACGACCATGATCACGATCGGGATGAAAATAAAAATCTCCAGCGCGGTCGCGACCTGACCGACCAGTTCAATGCCGCGCACATTGATCCATGTCAGCAACGCGATCAGTGCGACCGAGATCAGGTAGTGCGCCCACCACGTCGTCTTCAATCCGGGAAAGTAGTAGACGAGATAATCGGTGAACAGCACGGCATAGGCGCCGCCCAGCAGAAATGACGCCGACCAGTTCCACCAGCCGGAAAGAAATCCCCAGAAATCGCCGAACGCGGCGCGCGTCCAGCGGTAGAAGCCGCCTTCCACCGGCATGGCCGTGGTCAATTCCGCCGAAACCAGCGAAACCGGGATGCACCAGAAAAACGGCAGCACCAGCAGGAAGATCAGCGTCATCCCCGGGCCGGAGGTGGTGACCATGTCTTCGAGGCCGAAGGGGCCGCCGGTGGTGTAGGAGAACATTACGAAGACGAGATAGAACAGGCCAGCCTTGCGGAGCGTGGAGGATTTGCCAGGAGTCGTCAAAGAGGAGTCGGTTGCGTTCGAGGAACTTTTCGTGGATGGAATTGTAGACCCTGCCGGATGATTTTGATTGCTAGACAGGGCGCCGCAGGTCAATGAGTGGGTTTTACGTCAATCACGGATGCTGATAACCTTTGACGACATGGAGAAGGAACAGTCAGTTGAGTTCAAGCTCCTTCAAGACGAGGCACTGGCGCGCCTACGGACAGGTGTGAGCCGAAAAGGGTATCTAGGCAAGTTCCGAGCCATAGTCCTGCCTTCTTTTGAAGATTGTCAGGCGTACGAGATTCTGCTCTCTCCGCGACCGGCTGATGTCCCGGGCGTAGCCTCGAGGACGGTATGGAGAAGACCAATTGATGTCGAGAAATTCCGCAGTCCTGTAGCGCGACTCGAGCACGGACTCGGGCGGCTGGAACCCACCATCGAAGAGGCTCAAGCGGGCATCCCGCTTGAGCCGATCACCAAGCTGCTTTTAAAGGCAGGCGCTACGGGAATCCCGGCGTGCATCATACAGCATGGTTTCGGATTGGACGGAACCCGCTACGAACTGGTTCTCGGCGGTGGTTTCGTTGAGGCTAGTTTTAAGTGGTGGTGCGAAGCTCCGGCAGGCTGGGAACCGATATCTACAATCTTTGGCGAGATTAAAGCACTCGTAGACAACGCCATTGTAGGCGGGCAGTTGACGAAATCGGGCCTTAGCTCTCATTGATCCGGCCGTGCGAGACCCGGCGGCGGGCCCTTCAATCTACAATCACAATTCCTAGGCCGCCAGAGTTCCGCTCAGCGCGCCTTCCAGTTCCAGGAGCTTGCGCTTTATGTCGAGGCCACCGCCGTAGCCGCAGAGCGTTCCATCCGAGGCGATGACGCGATGGCAGGGGACGACAATCGCCACCGGGTTGCGATTGTTGGCGCGGCCGACGGCGCGAAAGCCCTGCGGTCGACCCACTACGCGGGCAATGTCGGCGTAGGTGCGAGTCTCGCCGTAAGGGATCGCCAGCAGTGCCCGCCAGCAGGCCAGCTGAAAATCCGTGCCTCGCAGATCGAGCGCGAAGCCGAACTGGCGGCGCTGGCCCGCGAAATATTCTTCCAGTTCGCGAACGTAAGACTGCATCGCGTCGGCGGACTCCTCAAAGCAAGCACTCTTCACTTCCTCCCGCTGATTGTCCGAGCCGCGCCTTTCTGATCGATTCTCAGAGCGCAGATCGCGCGGGTTCGGACGAATCGTCTGCTGGCCCGGCAAGCGGGCATCGAACTCCAGCGCGACGAGCCCGTTATGGGAAGCGGCCAGGAAAAGCGGCCCAACCGGCGAAATAAACGTTGTAGAATGAAGCACTTCCATGGAGTCTACACTGCGGCGGCAACCCTTCGTCGCCTGGCCGCGATCTTAACGATAGCATGGGTGTGCCACTGGGGATGCTTTCATTGCCGATCTTTATTTGCGCCGGGGTTGACAGAATAGGGTTTTTCGACGACAGTGTGTCGTCACATTTTTGCACCGGGAGAAAGTCGCCCGGAAAGCCGAAATCCCAACAGTGAAAAAACTCCTCCTTGTTCTCGCCGCCGTCGTGCTCGCGCCAGTGGTCGTGGTGAGCCTGGTGGCCCTGGCCGCCGGAGACTGGCACGCCATCGGCCAGACCCCGGCCGGCGATAAAGTTTCGGTCAGTTCGATCCGCGTCCTCCGGGGCAACCAGCGGCTCGCCCTGGTCAAGGTCGAGTACAAAGAGCCGGCGGAGTTGCCGCAGGGTGGACCGTTTGTCGAAATGCGGGCCCGCGTGCGCTTCAACTGTAGCAGCCGCGTCGCCGCGCCCACCTCGGAATGGTTTTACTCCCGCGACCGCAGCGGACGGTTCGTCGTCAGCAAGAAAGCCAATCACGACGACGAGTTCGGAAAAAATCCCGAAGGCGGCTTTGTCGACCTCGTCAGCCAGAACGTCTGCGGCCAGACTAAGTAGTTCAAGCTCCAAATCAACGAGTGCCATCGCGAGGTTAGCAACCGCAGCCATTGAATCGCTCAGGAACAGGGCTAGGCTGTGCCGGCCGGTATGAAGAGATCCCCTCTGCGGCAGCGTACAATGCACGGGCAGTCAGAATGGGAGGTATGGAATGGGAGGTGTGGGCCGTGAATGAAAGTAGTGTCAAGGGTTGGTACAAGGTGACGATGAATTCCGGGGAGTATAAGGCCAAGCGGGTGGCGCTGGAAGAAAGTTTTGAGACTCTGTTTGAGCAGCATGGTTCCCCGGATGGCGCCGCCCTATTCTCGCGAAGAGACGAAAAATCGTCCACCTGGGAGTATTACTTTACGCCGGAGGCAATGACCTTTTCGGTGGATATCGTCAAAGAGTACGCCTGGGGCAAAGAGTATGCCTGGGGCCAAGCCTGTTCTGATCCGTCGGCAAGCGTGAAAAATTTGTCCCTTTGTGGGGGCCGACCGGGAAACAAGTATGCCCACCTGGAACAGTCGTCCGGCAAAGACACTTAGGTTGTCGCAGTTTGTGCCGAAATCGGATCACAACAGAAGTCCACGAGGGAAATGCCGGTTCGCTCATTCGATCGGGGACGTGGCTGTGATTTCCCTATTGGGTTCCGAGCGGCCATTACTTCTCGAGCGCAAACGCCACGTACACCCCGCCTGACTTTGACTTCGGATCCTTCCCGCCTCCTGCGCCGATCACCACGAATTGTCGTCCATTCACTTCGTAAGTAGCAGGCGTGGCGTTGCCCGCAAACGGCAGTGTCGTCTCCCAGAGCAACGCCCCGGTCGTCTTGTCGAAGGCGCGAAATTTCCTGTCGAAGTTCGTCGCGCCAATGAACAGCAGCCCACCTGCCGTCACTACCGGACCACCGTAGTTTTCGCTGCCCGTGTTTTTCTTCCCTTGCGCCGTCAGCTCCGGATACTCTCCCAGCGGAATCTTCCACACAAACTCACCCGTGTTGAGATTGATCGCATTCAAAGTCCCCCACGGTGGCGCGACGGCGGGGTACCCGTCGGAGTCGAGAAACTTGTGGTATCCGGTGAAGTGATATTTCATGGCCGACGGCGCCGGTGCAACACTCGCCATTTCTTTGTTGCTCCTCTCTCCGCCGGTCGTCGAGTCTTTGGTGCCCCCACTCATCACGTACGAGAGCAGCCCGTACCATTGATCGCTGTCATTCTCCAGGTTGGCGAAGCCCGGCATCCGCCCTTTCCCGTTTCTGATCGTCGACGCAACGTCCGCTTCGGACATCCTCCTGTCGATGCCCACCAGGGACGGAATCACGGGCGGCGAGACCAGCATCTTTTCTCCGTGGCAAACTGCGCACTGGTTCAGGTAAAGAGCCTTCGGACTGTTCTCAGCCGTGTTCTCCGCCAGCGCGCCCGTCCAGGCGACATCATTCGCGTTGACGTAGAGAATTCCGGTCTCAGGATCTGCCGCTGCCCCGCCCCACTCTGCCCCGCCGTCGAAGCCGGGGAAAATCACTGTATCTTTCCGCACGCTGAATGGAACGAACTGTCCCTCACTGCGAAAGCCGCGGAATTGTTCGAGCGCCCACTCGTGCACTTCGGGCGTGCGCTCGCTCAGAAGATTCTGCGTCAGCAGTTGCCGCGCAAACGGGGCTGGTTTCGTCGGCAGGCATTGTTGCTGCGCCGCCATCTCGCCGGGCACATCGCTCGGCGGATAATTCCGGCATTCGATCGGAAACAGCGGCTGCCCGTTGGCGCGATCGAACAGAAAGACGAAGCCTTGTTTGGTCGTTTGCGCCAAGGCGTCAACTTTTTTGCCGTCACGTTCCACTGTTAACAGCACCGGGGGTGCAGGGAAATCCCGGTCCCAAAGATCGTGACGGACACCCTGAAAATGCCAGATGCGCTCGCCCGTCTCGGCGTTCAAAGCGAGCAGACAATTCGCGAATAAATCATCTCCCACACGGTTTCCGCCGTAGAAATCAAACGCTGCCGACCCTGTGGGAACATAGACGATCCCACGCTGCGTATCGACGGTCATCCCAGCCCAGTTGTTCGCGGCGCCGCTGATCTTCCACGCGTCCTTGGGCCAGGTGTCTGCTCCGAACTCGCCGGGATGGGGAATGGTATGAAACGTCCAGCGAAGTTTGCCGCTGCGCACGTCGTAGCCCCGCACATCTCCCGGAGACGCGGGTAAGGTCTCGGCCTCGCGGCCTCCGACGATTATCAGATCTTTGTAAATTACCGCTGGGCTGGTCATATAAATCGACTGCTGCGACGGATCGCGGCCCAGGTCGTCGCGGAGGTCGATGCGGCCGGCTTTCCCGAAACCCCGAATTGGTTTGCCGGTCGCGGCGTCGAGGGCGTAGACGAAATTCATTACGCCGACCAGAATTCGGCGGTCAGTCTTTGGCCGCGCGGTCCTCTGGAAATCGGCTACGGTTTGAGGGGCGAATCTCTCGGGCGTGTCGCTCCAATACGCGAGCCCCCGATCTGGTTGTGTGCCGCGAACTCCGGAGTCAAACTTCCACAGCAGTTTTCCCGTGGCCGCATTCAAGGCAAACACTTTCTGCGTCGGCGTCAGCCCGTACAGCACTCCTTCGACAATAATCGGGCTGGTCTGTAAACCGCCGGGTTCTTCAGTGTCGAAGCTCCACGCGACTTTAAGCTGCTGCACGTTGCTGCGGTTGATTTGCGAGAGCGGGGAATAGTGGTTGTTCTCCGACGTCCCTCCATAGATGGGCCAGTCGCGTCCTCGCATGCTGTGGGTAGCGTCGGACGATTTTGGCGACGCTGCAATGGTTCCAGCGTGCGTCGTTTTCCCGCCGACTTCCCCCGCCGAGGTCGCGATCGCTATTGCCATCGCGAGAATCAGCGTCGCGGTAATCGTCACGAATCTCATTTGCCTCTCTGCTTCGCAGCCAGCCAGTTTTTCCCGCCGGCTGATTCTAGAACAAGACCGTTGCTCACGCCCGCGCGGTTAGAGTTTTTCACTGCCCCAAGTTTTTCACAGCCCATGGCACCTCCGTAACTTCGGAACCACTTCCGCGGGCTGCGCTTTCGGCTTATGCTGAATGAAGAAGTCTGCGGAACACGTCGCCGACGACCCACCTTCGTATGGATTCACTTCGACTTTATGGGCTGATTGCAACCGGCAGTGTGGCATTGCTGGGGTCGTATGCGCTGCTGCGGCGCAAACCCAAGACAGCGGACGATCTGGAGCGCGAACGCCGGGCATGGCTGGAGGGCACGGGCCGCATCACCGATGGCACCGTGATCGACGTGCAGGAGTTGCCCCCAGCCAACAACTACCACGCCGCCACCATGCTCATTTACAAGTATGATGTGGCCGGCGTGTCGTACGAGTGCTCGCAGGACGTTACCTACCTGCGCCACTGGATCAATCTCCACTCCTGCCGGCTCGGGCTGCACACTTCGGTAAAGTACGATCCGCAGAATCCGGGAAACTCGCTGGTGGTTTCGGAGAACTGGATGGGGCTACGGCAGTAAACCGCGAGGCAGTAGAAAGTTGATCCGATAAGACCGACGGCAGCTCTATTGCCAGGCCAGATGCATGATCGTATTGTGCTTGTCGAAGGTGACTTCGAGAGATTTTTCCCCGCCGCCGGCGAACTCCGCCGAAACCGTACGCGAGAGATCGATGGTCTGATCCGCCGTTAAGGCCCGCACGCGCAGCTGGTGTTTTCCTGCCGGAACGGTCAGAGTTTCCGAGTCCACGCCGTGAGTTCCGCTGAACACGACCAGCTTCTTCTGCACCGCCCCGTGTAGTGGCCGGGTTAGCACCAGCTTGTTGTCCACCCAAACATAGAGCGTGGCATTTTTGAACTGGTGCTGCACCGCGAGATCCAGAGTGGAGGACGGCACCACAACTTGCGTGGGAATCTGCACGACAGCAGCCGGGTGATGTTTCGGCTTCCGGGTCCGAGTAGCGCGCGATGACGGATGGCCGGCTTTCGGGGCTGGGCTGGGCACAGGCATCGCGGAAATCGGCGGGCCCGTTTCGGAATCTGGTGCGACTGGAAGACCAGGCGCGCTGACGGGAGATCGATTCACCGCCACTCGCGGCGACGGCGCGAACAGCTTGGACTCGACCGCCGCAAACAGGAGACTGCCCACCAGCGCCGCCCCCAGAATCAAATCCCGCGCCGGAGCCTTTCGAAACGCCGCACGCAGCGAGTTCACCCCGTGCGCCATGCCGACGGCCGGATGCGCCACGGAAGCCGCCACGACGTTTCGCCCCGTGCGCGTGGCCGATCGAGTCCCGGGACCTGCCATCCGCAACGACGCGGTAGTCGAGTCGGCCTTGAACAATTGCTGCAGCTGCCGCAAGTCCTCGGCGAATTCCGCGCCACGCTGGTAGCGCTGTTCACGATCCTTTGCCATGGCGCGCGCGATCACTTCATCGAGTTCGGGCGGCAGGCTCAGGTCGAGCGCGCTCGCCGCGATCGGTTCACGGTTCGCCACCTTGAAGCTCACCGTGGTGGCGCTGTCTCCCTGAAACGGAGAATGCCCTGTGACCATGGCGTACAGAATCACGCCCAGCGAAAACAGATCTGAGCGCCCGTCCACGCCCTCGCCGCTCAGTTGTTCTGGCGCCATGTAGGCCGGGGTTCCCAGCAGGTGTCCGGGCACGGTGAAGTGAGCCAGATTGAGCTTGGCAATGCCGAAGTCGGCGATTTTGGCGCGCCCGGCCTCGGTCACCAGAATGTTTCCTGGCTTGATGTCGCGATGAATCACGCCTTGCGTGTGCGCGTAGTCGAGGGCTTCGGCGATCTCTTGAGCAAGCTGCAGCGCCCGGGCGGGCGGAAGCTTTTTCTCTCGCGCCACGATGCGGTTCAGCGCCTCGCCGGCAACGTACTCCAGAACAATGTACGGGTCGTGGGTTTCGGGATTTTCCCCGGCATCGAAAATGGCGACGATTCCAGGATGATGCAGGCGCCCGGCGGCACGCGCCTCATGCACAAAGCGCAGGCGAAATTCTTTTTCCTCGTCCGGCTCCTGCCCCCACATCGAAACCGTTTTCACGGCGACGAACCGGTCGATCTGCGGGTCGCGCGCCTTGTACACCACGCCCATGGCCCCGCGCCCCAGCTCCGCCACTACCTCATAGCGGCCAAACTGCTTGATCTCGGGATTCTCCATGGAGCCATCCTTCAGCCGCAGCCATGCAATGCCGCGAAGCTAGAACGGGATATCTATCCATGGTATCGCCGCAAGCGCCGGCACCTCGCGCCTTGTGTGGTGCAACTCATTACGCCAGTAACCCGAGTGATGTTTTAAGAAAAAGCGAGGATTGGGCCCAAAGATGAGCTGAAAGCCGATGGCTGAAAGCGGACAGCTGGCCTTTAGCTTCCCGAAGAGAAGCCGCCGCTCTGCGCGACGCTGATGCGGAGATACTTGTAGGGATTCACCGGGGTATCGTTGATGCGGACTTCATAGTGAAGATGGGGCCCAGTCGAGCGCCCGCTGGAGCCGACATATCCAATCACGTCGCCGCGATGCACTGACTGCCCAGCCGTGACCGCGAAGCCGGAAAGGTGACCGTAGCGGGTGCTGATGCCGTTGCCGTGATCGATCATGATGGCTCGGCCGTAGCCGCCCAACATGTCGCTGAACGTGACCACGCCGTCTGCCGGAGCCACAATCGGGGCACCGTAGCTGGTGCCAATGTCCACACCGCTGTGGAATGCGCCTTCACCGTTAAACGGGTCAATGCGCTCGCCAAAACTGGCCGTCACCTGGCCCTCAACCGGCCATAGGTTCGGCGCCGAATTAGCTTTGAACCAGTCTGCGGTGGTGGCATTGCGAGTCAAGCCCATGGTGAGGCCGACCATGGTCGCACCGGTCAGGGCCGAAGTCCGCAGGGCATGCAGCTGATCGAGCGAAGAACTAACGTCGGCGTCATGAATCTGTTCGGCGGTCGCCGTCACCAGCGTGGGCTGCGCCTTCAACCCATACAGGGCTGAAACCTCCCCGGCGATGGAGCCCAGGGATGCGACTTGCACATCACGCTCTTTGGCGACCTGCTCCAGGCGGGAATAATTGTCTTTCAGTTGATCTTTTTCCGTCCGCAGCTGGTTATAGCGGGAAACCTTGAGCAACATCCGGGTATACGAGCTGGCAATGCCGGTGAGGCTGAGGAATCCAATTGCGGCACCCACTACGAACACGTAGAGGTAATGCACGGGGATAGAGATTTTACGCAACTGCCCGTCGTCCCCGCGGGCCACAAATAGGATGTAAAAGCGTTTCTGCAAATCGCTCCCCGAACTGCTCGACACCAAGTTTTAAAGCATCAGGTCCGGATCATCAGGCCACAGTTTCTGAGATTGCAGAAACGCCTGCTCGGACCACCTGACGTTTTCGGGCTACGCTTCCATCTTGGAAATGGAAACCTTCTCGCGCCCTACACCTACCAGAACTGCGACCAAAGCCTGAAAGTGATGCTCATCTGCAATCGCAAATGCCTTGCAGATCCTAGCTCGGCCAAAGGTTATTGTGAATGACTGGTTAACGGTAACAAACTGGATTCCCCCTGTCAACGACGCACAAGGCCATTCGCGGTTACTGAAGACCGGTAATCGAGAGTCACGCAGGGACAGATTACCAGTGTGCTTTCGGCCTAGGCGACTGGGAGGTTGAGTCTGTTGGCGCGAAGCCGCCATCTCACGTCTGGCTCATTACGTTCGGCGGTATAGTTAATCGCCATGCCGCTGCCCGAAAAAGCGCTGATTGCCCAGATTCGCCGTATGGCGAAATCAGACCGGCTAGGGCAGGCGGAGAGGAGTGTCCGCCCCACAGGTTCGGCCATCTTTGCCGGAATTGGAGACGACTGCGCCGTGCTGCGACTTTTGCCGGGACAAGGATCCCGGGGTGCCGAGGTTTTGGTCACGACCGACTTCACCCTGGAAGGCATTCACTTCCGCCGCGACTGGCACCCGCCGGAGTCGGTCGGCCACCGCTGCTTGGCTCGCGGACTGAGCGACATCGCCGCCACGGGTGGAGAGCCGGTCGCAGCTTTCTTATCCATAGCCTTGCCGCGCGATTTGCCTCAGGCCTGGGTCGGCCGCTTTCTCCGCAGTCTGATCAGCCTGGGAGAAAAATTCGGAGTCACGCTCGCCGGAGGCGATACCGCCGAATCGCCCAACGGAATCCTCGCCGACATCATCGTGGTCGGTACCGCGCCTAAAGGAAAGTCTGTGCTGCGGTCCGGCGCCCGGCCCGGCGATCGCATCTTTGTCAGCGGAGAACTCGGCGGCTCCGCTGCCGCCGTTCTGCAGATGAGGACCAAGCCCAAGAAGAAGCTGAATCCCCGCGACTATCCCCGCCACTTCTATCCCGAGCCCCGGGTCGAACTCGGCCGCATTCTCCGCGAAAAGGGACTGGCCGCCGCCCTGATCGATACCAGCGACGGCCTCTCCACCGACCTGGCCCACCTCTGTGAAGAAAGTGGCGTGGGCGCTGAACTCGACGCCGCCCTCATTCCTCGCGCCAGCGTCGGCAAGCCCGCGCGGGAAGTCGATCTGGACCTCGCTCTGCACGGCGGCGAGGACTACGAACTTCTCTTCACCGTCCGTCCTGGCAAGCGAGTCCCCAAGCAAATCGCCGGAGTCGCCCTGACCCACATCGGCGTGATCACCCGGACGCCGCTCGTTCTCCTACGCAATCTCAAAGGCAGAGCCTATGAACTCGAGCCCCGCGGCTGGGAACACTTCCGCCGCTAGAAAAGCTCTCGAGAATCTGAGGACGGACAGGCACCGCCAGTCCGCCCTTATAAAGAAAATTCACGTCTACTGAATTACGTGCAACAGCGTACCGGCTGTGCTGTAGACGGAAATCGAGTTGTTGTTGTAGTTGGAGAAGTAGACCCGGCCGCGCGCGTTGTCGATCGCAATCCCGCTGGGAGCGAAAGACAACTGGACGAAGCTTGCGGGAGAACCGGGGTTCCCGAGCTGAGCCACGGAGATTTGTACGGATCCGTCGAGGTTGCCGATGTAGATGTTACCCTTGGCGTCACTGGCCAGCGCGCATCCGGTGCTGCTTCGGAACTCTTCCGTGAGCGTGAGGCCGAACAATTCGGGTGCGGACGGAATGAAGGAGACGCCACCGTAATCGCTGCCCACCACCATCATGCCTGCCGCTACTGCAAGGCCGGTCGGAGGGTTGGCCGGCGCAATGGTCTTTAGTTGAAACAGAGCCGATCCAAAAGACGCTCCATATACGGTGATGTTCGAGTAATTGTTGTCGACCCACAGAGTGTTCTGGCCGTCGAATGCGATGGCTTGAGGACTCACGATGCCATCGGTGATGGTCGCGTTGGTATTTTGCTTGCCGGCCGTGTACATGGTGATCTTGTTGCTCCCGTTGTTGGCGACCAGCAGATCGCCCATCGTGTCGAAGGCAACGGCCCACGGAGTGCTGATGTCGGCGCTAATGGTTTTGGAATTCTGCAGAACATAGGTCGGACTGTAGACCAGAATATTGTTTCCGGCGGAGTTCGCGACATAGAGATTGCCTTTCGCGTCTACCGCGAGCCCCCGGGGGAGCTCGAGTGTGGGGCTAGCTGCGAAACTGGCGGTTACGAGAGGCAGCAGATAGAGAAAGACGGCGACGATACGGACGATGCTCTTCGTGAGATTCATGGTGTTCACCCTTTGGCCTCCTGGATGCTGGCGCTTCCGGATTAGCGGCTCACTTCTAAGAGCGACATTTCCGATGCGATTCCCTCACGACGCCGAGGCTTGGATCTTTGACTTTTCTATGAACGCGGGTGAATCCGGGTTACCTCGGTCATCACAGATGTCTCTACCCGGCGACCAGAAACCGGGCTACAGTAAGGAGCATGTCGTCCAGCAGATTTTTTCTCCTCCCGGTCGTCGCTCTCATGTTCACGGTCACCGCTGTTGCCCAGAAAAAGCAGCCGCCCCCGCCGCCGGCTCACGCCAAGTCTCCGTCGCCGCCGGTCACCAACGAACTGATTCATAAACAGTTCGGAGACAACTGTTCGCTTCTACCCGGGCCGCCGCAGTTTGTCGCCGACCTGGACGACGACGGCGTCGACGACCTGGTGGTCGCCGCCAAGTGCAAGAATCCCATGGCCGACCGGGACGAATACAGTTTCGTCATCGCTGACCCTTACGACGCCTTCCTTGGTTACAGCGACGTGAAAGTCACTTCGACTTTTGCCTCCGACGAGCCCGACCGCCGCGGCATCAGCCTGCTCATCATTCACGGCGCGGAAAAGGACGCCTGGCGCGCGGAGAAACCCAAGGCCAAGTTTCTGCTGATCAATGTGCCCTTTAAGACTCTGACGGTGAAAAAGCTCGACCGTGAAAAAGAAAAGCATTCTCGGCATCTTCATGGAAGAGACAGGCGAGGGCGAAGACACTTCCTCGGTCATTTTCTGGGATGGAAAGAAATACAGGTATCAGGCACTGGGCTCGGCCATGGAATAAAGCAATTGCTGATTGCTGATTTTTGAGTGTTGTGAAGATCCAGCACGGGGTTTTCAATCAGGAATCAACAATGGGGCGTTCCTACTTCTCGTCGCGCCTGTAGTACGGAAACTCTCGCGTCCCGACCCGGCTTACGTTCGCTTCCGCGAATTCGCTCACTCGATCGAGCGCAGCTTGCAGTTCCCCCGAATAGCGCTCGATGTCGTCGTCCGTTGCGTCGGCGGGAACTGGGATCAGCTTGCCAAACCGCAACAGCACCCGCGAAAACGGCATGGGAATTATCATGCTGTCCCACGAATTCAGCACCCAGGCCTTATCGACGGCCGCGTGGAACATGGTCAGCGGCACGCCCGATGACCGTGCTAGCGCAACCGGACCGGGCTTCACTTTATGCCGCGGGCCGCGTGGGCCATCGAGAGTAAACGCAACCGTCCAGCCCTCGACGAGCGCGCGCCGCAGTCCCAGCAGGGCTCGCACAGCGTTGCGGCTGCTCGATCCTTTCACGGCGACGAAGCCGAATTTGCGGATGATCCGGCCCATGTACTCGCCGTCATAACTGTTGCTGCTCATCACGCGCACGCCCAGGTTGCGGCAGATGTAGGTCGCCGGGATGATGCAGGAATGCCAGAACGATCCGATCAGCGGGCGCTGCGCCAGCGTTTCCTGCGCGCCCTCTTCATAGGAAATGGAGACGCGCAAAGTGGGGCCGATCAGGCGAATGACCCAGTATCCCAGCCCGATGATGATGCGCAGAACGATGCGCTGGCGAAGCGTAAAGCGGCGGGGGCCAGTGACCATTTGCGCCGGCGTGCCGGCATCGCGAGTGCTGGCTTCGGGCACGCAGCTATTGTAATGGCAGACTCGAGGCGAAACAGGCTCATCGGCCGCGCTGCCATTTGTCGCACGCTGCCGATCCCAGCCGCGCCATTACGGTTGGATCGTCGCCGGCATAGCGATACGCTCCGCAACAACAGGCTTCAACCGCTCGGATTGCCTGCTCAAGTTCCTCTGGAGTCTGAGGCTGTTTCTTGAAATAACAATGGTGCTCATTCCCGCCGACCAGGTTCGGGGAGACAGCTTCGGGCGTCCGGCAGACAATGCAAAGATCGGCTTCTACGTAGAAAGGGCCGGGAGCGTTCTCTGGATAGCGCTTTGGCTGCTGCACGATGAAAATGGTATCAGAGAACGAGCCCTAGATTCTCAGTTCTCCAGGTAGGAATCGATCCAGGTCTTGACCTTCTGGCGTTGCTCGTCGCCGGTCGAGAACCGCACTCCGATCGACTTCGGCTTGCGCCAGCTCACGACTCCCTTCAGGTTGACGCGGGGCAAGGTCATCAGGGCAAAGGAAATGTCCACGTTCAATCCGATGGAAAAGTCTTCGGCAGTCTGGACCGACATGCCCCCGCTGCTGATTTCGATGCTGCTGGCGGAGATGCGGCGGCCATCGCCGAAGATCGAGACTTCCGTCATGATTGGAATGCGCACGTAGCGCCGGAATTCATGCAGCACGAGCATGCGGGTGGCGCGGATCAGTTTGAGCGCGGCAGGGCGCTCCAGCGGTTCACTGAACATGGCGTTGATGCCGAATTTTGAGTAGCGCATGGCTTCCTGCGCGTTGCCGCCCACGCCGTAAATCACGCAGCGGCTGTTCGACGGAGACGTGCGGGCCGCTTCCATCACGGCGTCGGCGCCGTCGCCCAAGCTCAGCACGCAAGCCTCGAACTTTTCTTTTTTCAGGCGCTCGGCGGCGTTGTCTGCGACCATCACGGTTTCAATGCCGAACTGGCGAAAACCTTCCGTCAGTAGGGAGCGGCTCGATTCATTTAAGCCCACAAGCGCAGTGCGGGCCGCTGCTTTCCGCGTGACGGCTGCGGGGGCGAAAGTTGTGGCGAAAGCTTTATCCATGACGAAGGGGAAGACTCCACTTTCGAAAACTATTGTGGGGGCGGGCGCGAAGGTTGGAAAGACCCAAAGGGTCAACCAGCGGAGTACCAAAGTGTCGTTACTTTTTCCGAGCATGCGAGATGGGACATTACCAGCCAAAGCCAGCGCGGAATAAGGGATTTGGGGGAATGTCGCGAAAAGACGGAGAACCCGATGTAAAGATGCCTTACTCGCTCCAGCGCCGAAACAGCAGCGCGCCGTTGGTGCCGCCGAAGCCGAAGGAGTTCGACATGGCGTATTCCAGTTCGGCCTTGCGCGCGTGGTTTGGAACCAGGTCCATGCCGGCGGTATCGGGATCGGGATTATCCAGATTGATGGTCGGCGGCAGAATCTGGTCGCGCAGCGCTAGCACTGTGATACCGGCCTCGAGGCCGCCAGCGCCGCCGAGCAGGTGCCCGGTCATCGACTTGGTGGAGCTGACGGGAATCTTGCGCTCGCCAAAAAAATTGCGGATCGCGTGCGCCTCGAGCGTGTCGCCGATCGGCGTCGAAGTGCCGTGGGCATTCACGTATCCCACCACGTCGGGAGTCACTCCAGCATCGCGCACCGCATTGCGCATCACGCGGAAGCCGCCTTCATGTTCCGGCGCCGGTTGGGTCATGTGGTAGGCATCGCCACTCATGCCGTAGCCGGCAACTTCGGCGAGAATGTTTGCGCCGCGCTTGCGGGCAAATTCCAACTCTTCGAGAATCAGGATGCCCGCGCCTTCGCCCATCACAAAACCGTCGCGGTCGCGATCCCAAGGACGGCTGGCCTTTTCGGGCGCGTCGTTGCGCGTGGAGAGCGCGCGCATGGCGGCAAATCCGCCCACGCCCATGGGTGTGATCGCGGCTTCGGCTCCCCCGGCGATCATCACATCGGCATCGTTGTGCTGGATGATGCGGTAAGAATCTCCAATGGAATGCGCGCTGGTGGTGCAGGCAGTCGCTGTGGCTTCGTTCGGTCCCTTGGCCCCGTGGCGCATCGAAACCTGTCCCGCGGCAAGATTAATGATGGCTGCCGGAATGAAGAAAGGAGAAATCTTGCGCGGGCCGCCTTCCATCAGCGAAAGGTGCTCGCGCTCGATGATGTCGAATCCGCCGATGCCTGACCCGATGTGAACTCCGACGCGTTCGTCATTCTCCGGCGTAATCTTCAGGCCCGACATTTTCAGCGCTTCATCGGCGGCCGCTATCGCCACATGAATGAAGCGCCCCATTTTCTTGACTTCTTTTTTCTCGATGTAATTCAGCGGGTCGAAGTTCTTCACCTCGGCGGCAATCTGGCAGGCGAAGGCAGCGGGGTCGAAGCTGGTAATGCGCCCGACGCCGCTCCTGCCTGCGAGCAATCCCTTCCATACTTCGCCGGTGGAATTGCCCAGGCCGCAGATCAAACCGAGGCCTGTGACTACGACCCTGCGTGCCAACTATTTCGCCTTCCCGTGCTTCGAGATGTAGTCGACCGCGTCCTGCACGGTGCGAATCTTCTCGGCATCTTCGTCGGGAATCTCGATGTCGAAAGCTTCTTCGAAAGCCATGACCAGTTCGACGGTGTCGAGTGAATCCGCGCCCAGGTCGTCTACGAACGACGCGCTCGATGTGACTTCGCCCTCATCCACTCCCAACTGCTCCACAATAATCTGTTTTACTTTCTCGTCTACGCCTGCCATGTTTCTCCTCGCTTGCCTCGATTAGATTTGTATTCGATTGTTCGGTCGTGCGATCGCGACTGTAAATCTCAGCAGATCTGCTCTGCCGGGTCGGGCTCCGCCCCTCCACAATTTTGTTACATCTTATGCACTGCAATACGAAAAAAGGCGAGTCTGTAGTGTAATGGTCCCGGTGAATGAGTGTAAAGGAAGGGCTGCACTGCTCCCGGCAAAGCCTGGGTTGACTTGGAATTGCACTCTTGAATCCTAAAGGCTGGCCGTCGCCGGGGTCAAACGTTGGCCGGGGTTATGATGGGCTTCGGCAGTCGTCCGCGAGGAGTCGAAAAGATATTCGTCCCATGCGCGCCGTCGTTCAACGCGTGAGCCGCGCCAGAGTCACGGTCATCGACCGGACAGACATCGACCACACGAACCGCGAGTGGATCAGCGGCGAGATCGGCCTGGGACTGCTGGTTCTGTTGGGCGTGGGACACGAAGACCGCGAGGCCGACGCAATCTATCTGGCCGAGAAAGTCGCCGGTCTGCGCATCTTTGAAGATGTGGACGGAAAGATGAATCGCAGCGTCGAAGACGCTGGCGGCAGCGTGCTGGTAGTTTCGCAGTTCACTTTGTACGGCGATGTCCGCCGCGGCAAGCGCCCGTCGTTCGATGCCGCGGCTCCTCCCGAGCAGGCCCGCCGCTTGTATGAATTTGTTGTCGAACGCCTTCGAGCCGCCGGCCTGCGCTGCGAAACCGGCCGCTTCCAGGAAACGATGCAAGTTGAATTGGTGAATGAAGGGCCGGTGACCATCCTGCTGGATTCGAGCAAGGCGTTCTGAAACCCCGACGACGCAGAATCGTTTATTATCGAGCGTACTTAAAAACTCAGGAGATTTTATGTCCGCAATCGTAGGCTCTGCCGCTCCCGACTTCACCCTTAAAGATCAGAATCAGCAGGAAGTCTCTCTGAGCAGTTTCCGCGGCAAGAAGCGGGTCGTCATCGTTTTCTATCCCCTGGATTGGAGCCCGGTCTGCACCAAGGAGCACGCGTGCTTCGTCAACGACATGAAAAAGTTCGATCACCTCGACGCGCAGGTGTTGGGGCTCAGCGTCGACAGCGTGTGGTCGCACAAAGCTTACGCGGAAAAGATGGGCATCCAGTATCCGCTGCTCGCCGACTTTCAGCCGCGCGGCGCCGTGGCTGCCAAGTACGGCGTGTTCCTCGAAGACAAGGGCATCACCGGCCGCGCTATTTCGATCATTGACCGCGACGGGAAACTGGCTTGGCACAAGAATTACGATATCCCCGTCGTCCCCGGTGTGGACGAAGTGGCCAAGGCGCTGGAAGGAGTGAAGTGATTGCGGCTTCACCGTGGAAGAGCGGCCCTTCAGGGCCGCGTAAAGCGCTTTTTATGAATTAGGGCTTTAGCCCCGTGGCGTTGTGAAGAATTTCCCGAACGGCTCTACCTCGCCAGCAAAATCTTATCCGTCACGCGCGCGGCATCCACTGCCGCCTTCACGTCGTGCGTCCGCACAATGTGAGCGCCCTTCAGAATGAGCGCGGTCTGGGTCGCGAGCGTGCCGTAAAGACGATCCTCCGGCGGAGGATCTTTTCCCGCCCTGCCCAGCGTCCGGCCAATAAACGATTTCCGCGAAGTGCCCGCCATGAGCGGAAATCCCGCCGCCTGCAATTCGCTGAAGCGTCCGAGTAAGGGATAGTTATCGTCAAAGCTCTTTCCAAATCCGAAGCCGGGATCGAGCACGATGCGCTCGCGCCGCACTCCGGCCAGCACCGCCTTCTCCGCCCACTCTTTCAATTCGCGTTTCACCAGCAGCACAATGTCGCCCGGTGGCGGCATCGACCGCCACTCCTCGGGACGTCCGCGCATGTGCATGAGAACCGCGCCACACTTGAGCTCAGCCACGGTCTTCGCCATGCGCGTATCCCAGCGAAATCCGCTGACGTCATTCACGATCTCGGCGCCGGCGCCAACCGCCGCGCGCGCCACGTCCGCTTTGTAGGTGTCGACCGAGATCACTGCCGCCGGATGTTTCTTCTTCAACTCGGCAATCACCGGCAGCACTCGCTTGAGCTCCTCTTCGGCATTCACCGGCGCATTTCCCGATCCTCTTGAAATAGCGGCGGCACCTTTTTCCGCGTCAAGCTTGGGAACACCGGCGTCGACACGTGCTCCTGGCCGCGTCGATTCGCCGCCGATATCAACGATGTCAGCGCCCTCGTCGAGCAACCGCTCGGCGTGGAGGACAGCCTGGTCGCGATCGAGAAACTGGCCGCCATCGGAAAACGAATCCGGGGTCACGTTGACGATGCCCATGATCAGCGTGCGCTTGCCGAGTTCCAGAGCGCGGCTGCCCAGGTTCCATTGGAAAACGGATCTCATGCGGCACGATTCTAAACGAAACCCTGCGGCGGAGAGCCGCGCATGTGTGCTCTATCGGCGCCGCACGGCGGCCTCGCGCGTCCGCATCCCGTGAACTGCCCCTGGCCCGGTGCCGGTCGGAGGCTTGCGCATCCCGTCGAGCAGTTCCTTAAGGACGACCGCGTTATTGTTCGTCTCGTTTTTGGAAGCAAAGAGCAGGGTCAGACGCTTTCGTTTGTGGGCGAGCTGGTAGAGGCGCCGCAGCGCGTCCTCGGCCTCAGGCTGTGACAATTCCTTCAGATATTTCTTACGGAAGTTTGGCCACTGCTCCGGCCGGGCATGATACCAGCGGCGCAGTTCGTCGGAAGGCGACAGGTCGCGCAACCATTCATCGACAGCGGCTCGCGCTTTCGTCAGGCCGCGCGGCCACAGCCGGTCGACCAACACTCGCGCTCCATCGCTCCGCGCCGCTGTCTCGTAAACTCGCTTGACCACGATTGCCATGAGTGAGCTGAGGCGAAGTTTTCGCCTTGCCGCGTTGCGACTTTGCTGTTTGCTTCGCTCTATCATTGTAAAGCCCCTCGCAGCGCCGCGTATGGCACAATCGGGTATATACAATCGAGGGGTTAAATTGGAACACGGTTCTTGACGGAGGACATCAGATCGATGGAGGCCTTGCGAGGGATTAGACGAACGGGAATCCGCTGGGGTGCGACGCTCATTTTGCTCGCGCTGGCCGTCACCACCGCTTGCGACGTCGAGCGCCGCAAGTCAGACGCCGAACTCGGCCTTAACCCGCAGCAGTCCGCGGGGCGCAAAATCTACGACGCCCACTGTGACCGCTGCCATGAGCCCTACTCTACGCGCGGCAAGAAGGGCCCCGGCCTCAAGGGAGTTTTTCAGCACAAATATCTATCTCTGAGCGGACTGCCCGCCAACGAGGAACGCGTCACCGACATCATTCGCCTCGGCCGAAACGAAATGCCCGGCTACAGCCAGACTTTGAGCGCGCAGGACATTCAAGATCTGCTTGCGTATCTGCATACGTTGTAGCCTGGCGCCGCCAAAAAAGCGCGGCATCATTTTCATGGGATAATCCGGGTGTAATCTGGGCGCTCTAAATTTGAGATGAAAAGCGCGGCCAAATCAGAGTTGTTTCGCGAACTGCCGTCGGTCGACGAGCTAATTCGCACGTCCGGCCTGACCGCACTTGCATCCAGCCACGGCACTGCCGCTATCACCGATGCAGCACGCGCCGTGCTGGCCCGCTTGCGCGAGGAAATTTCCTCCGGCCTGCTCGACGCGCTCGCGCTGCGCATCGCCCTCGATGGAATGGGCAACGCTATCGAACAGCAGTTGCGTCAGGCGCTCACGCACTCGCTGCGTCCGGTCATCAACGCGACGGGAGTCATCCTGCATACCAATCTCGGCCGCGCTCCGCTGGCCGAAGCTGCACTTGCGCACATCCACGAGACTGCTGAACGGTTTTCGAATCTCGAGTTCGATATCGAAGGCGGAACGCGCGGCAGACGCGACGCACACGTCGACCGCCTGTTCCGCAGTCTGCTGAGCGAAGGCAACCACGACGAAGCGGGAGTCTCCACTATCGTCGTCAACAACAACGCCGCCGCCGTCCTGCTGGCGCTCAACACCCTGGCCGAGGGCGGCGAGGTC
This sequence comes from uncultured Acidobacteriota bacterium, assembly GCA_963755795.1. Lineage (GTDB taxonomy): Bacteria > Acidobacteriota > Terriglobia > Terriglobales > Acidobacteriaceae > Sulfotelmatobacter. The sequence goes on from CAVWLI010000019.1 coordinate 49,164, forward strand.
ATCGTCTCGCGCGGCGAACTGGTTGAGATCGGCGGATCCTTCCGCATCCCCGACGTGATGGCGAAGTCCGGCGCAACTCTGCGCGAAGTGGGCACGACCAACCGAACACGCGTCGCCGACTATGAAAAGGCCATCACCGAGCGCACGCGGCTCTTGTTGCGAGTGCATCGTTCGAATTTCGAGATTACCGGATTCACCGAACAGCCCTCCACTGCCGACCTGGTTGCTCTCGCTCACGACCGCGGCCTGCCGCTGATGGAGGACCTGGGCAGTGGTGCGCTGGTCGACTTGCAGAATTTCGGAATCAGCGGCGAACCCAGCGTGCTCGACAGCCTGCGCTCCGGCGTCGACATTGTGACCTACAGCGGCGACAAACTGCTCGGCGGCCCGCAAGCTGGATTGATCAGCGGCCGCGCCGATCTGGTCGCGCGCATGCGCGCCAACTCGCTCTTCCGCGCGCTCCGCGTCGACAAGCTCGCGTATGCCGCGCTCGAGGCCACACTGCTGGCGTACGTGAAGCGCGATTATGATGCCGTCCCAACGTTAAAGATGATGCGGCTTACCAAACCGGAAATCGGCCAGCGGGCCGAAACGCTGGCCGCACAAGCTTGCTCGACGAAGCTCCACATCGAACTCATTGACGGCGAATCGGTCATCGGCGGCGGCGCTGCGCCCTCGTCGGTGCTCCAGACTCGTCTGCTCGCTTTAAGTTGCGACGGTCTCAGCGCCGACGAATTGGCCGCACGCCTGCGCTTTTCCGATCCGCCCATCGTCGCCCGCGTCGAACAAGGACGAGTGCTGCTGGATTTGCGCACGGTATTTGCGGATCAGGATCCTATCGTCGCAGCCGCCCTCAATCGAATCGCGTCGTAGCGATGCGGCATCTAATATCGCATTGGCCGCTCTCTTCACCATCGGACATTCCACCCGCACATTCGAGGAACTAATCGAGGCACTGCGGACGCATCAGGTTCAGACGCTCGTGGACATTCGCGCATTTCCAATGTCGCGCCGTCTGCCACAATTCAATCGCGATTCTCTGGAGCAAACCTTGCCGGCAGCGGGGATCCACTATCGATGGATGAAAGCTCTGGGCGGCTATCGCAAAAAGATTCTCGAAGAGTCGCCGAATATTGCCCTGCGCAACCCGAGCTTCCGCAACTACGCCGATTACATGCTGACGCCGGAATTCGCCCAAGCCACGTCTGAGATGCTGGCGCTGGCCGCAAGTTCTCGCACCGCATACATGTGCGCCGAACGACTGCATTTTCGCTGCCACCGCATGTTGGTTTCGGACTGGCTCGTCGCCCACGGACACGAAGTCATGCACATCGACGCCACCGGCCCGGTGAAACCGCATACTCTCACCGCAGAGGCTCGCGTCATGGACGGCCGGCTGATCTATCGTGGCGATCGTTTGCTGTAAGATTCAAGGACGAAGGGGCGTCCTGAACATGATCGTAGGCACAGGCATCGATATCGCCGAAGTTCCCCGCATCCGGCAGTCCATCGAGCGCTTCGGAGACCGCTTTCTGCAACGCATCTTCACCCCCGGCGAGATTCATTATTGCGATTCTAAGATGAATCGATTCGAGCGCTATGCCGCGCGGTTCGCCGCCAAAGAAGCCGCTATGAAAGCTCTGGGCACCGGCTGGAATCACGGCGTGCGCTGGCGCGATTGCGAGGTGACCCGCATGCCCGGAGGCCGGCCCACCATCGCCTTCCACGGAAAGGCGGCGGAGTTCGCGGCGAAGCTCGGCGTGAAGAATGCCGCGCTATCGCTATCGCACACCGTGGAGCAGGCGATCGCGCAGGTCATTCTCGAGAGCTAAGGCGCCCACGCGGGCGGCGCACCATAAATCTTTCCTGTGCCAATCTTTCCTCTGCCAATCTTTCCTGTGCCAATCTTTCCTGTGCCGATCTTCCTCCGTCAATCCTTCCTCCGCCAGTCTTTCCTCCGCCAGTCTTTCCTCCGCCAATTCGCTGCCTAGCATCTGCTAGACTGTCGCCTTCCAATTCCTTTATGCCCGCCATCGCCACGACTTGTGCCCCGGTTTCGAGTCCGGTTGAAATTCCGGAAAAAACTTTGCTGGCGGGCCTCGCGCTCACCAGCTTTGCCGCAATGTTGCTGGAGCTGGCGCTGACCCGGCTATTTTCCGTGGTGCTGTTCTACCACTTCGCCTTTTTGGCGATTTCGATTGCCTTGCTCGGACTGGGGGCCGGCGGCGTGTTCGCTTACCTGCTGAAGGCCAGACTCGCAGGGTCGACCACGCGAGGGCTCGCCGCGCGCTTGTGCATGCTTAACTCGGTGGTCGTGTTCGTGGTACTCGAGATCGTGCTGCATGTTCCGGTGGCGTTGAGAGTTTCCTGGCTGAACTTCGCGCGCTTGACCGTGATCTACCTGGCGGCGGCTGTCCCCTTTTTCCTGACCGGACTTCTGTTCGCCGTCGTGTTCGCGCGGGAGACGGGACGCATTCCGCGCCTCTACAGCGCCGACCTGTGCGGTGGCGCGCTGGCCTGCCTGGCAATCGTCCCCCTGCTGAATTGGGTGGGAGGACCCAACGTGATTCTCGTAGCCGCCGCCACTATGGCCGCCGCAGGCACGATCTGGGCACCGTCCCGCTTGCAGCGCAGAAATGTCGGCGCTGGCAGCCCTGGCACTGCTGGCCCTCGCCGGCGCGAACTACTCCGGCCGCCTGATCGACATTGTTGAAGCCAAGGGCGTCCACCGCAGCCGGTCGTGGGTGGAGTTCGCGCGCTGGAATGCGCTCTCGCGCGTCGAAGTCGACCGCCAGGGTCAGGCCAAGGCCATCGTCATCGATGCCGACGCCTCCACCTACATTATGAATGCCGACGTGGCGCAGTGGCACAACACCGCATGGGAGGACGATCTGATGTCGGCGCCGCCCGCGCTGGCCAACGTTCTGCGGCCGCACGGGGAGTTCGCCATCATCGGGCCGGGCGGTGGCGTCGATGTCCTTCGCGCCGTGGCCAACGGCAGCCCCAGCGTCACCGGAATCGAAATCAATCCCATCATCGCCACCACTATCATGCGCGAGCGCTACGCCGATTACTCGCATCATCTCTACGATCGGCCCGACGTGCATATTCACGTCACCGACGGCCGGTCGTTTCTGCGTTCCACGCCGCAAAAGTTCGATGTCGTGCAGATGACGCTGGTCGATACCTGGGCCTCGACCGCAGCCGGCGCGTTTGCGCTCAGCGAAAATAACCTCTATACGGTTGAGGCTTTCCGCGAATACTTCGATCACCTTAAGCCCGACGGAATGATCGCCATCACGCGCTGGGAATTCCAGCATCCGCGCGAAGCCCTGCGCGTGGTCGCAGTCGCCATGGAAGCGCTGCACCGCCTTGGCGTGGCCAATCCCGCTCGCAACTTCATCGTCGCTTCCCAGGGATCGCTCGACGAAGACGGCATCCCGGTCGTCGTGCTGGCGAAGAAAACGCCGTTCACTCCAGACGAAGAGAAGGCGGTGACCGGTCATCTCGACAAGTACTCGGAACTCGAAGCGCTATATCTGCCGTCGAACCCCGGGCAGAATCCGTTTTCCGATCTGATCGCGAGCAACGATCCCTACGCTTTCGCCCGCGGCTATGCCTACAACGTTTCGCCCGTCACCGACAATGCGCCGTTCTTTTTTTTCACCCTGAAGCCCGCACAGATCCTCGGCGAAAAAGGCCTGCGCGAGGGCATCGACTGGAAAGTGAATCTGGGAGTGCTGGTGCTGCTGCTGGTGCTGGTGATTTCGTTGGTCGCGGTGCTGGCATTTCTGGTTCTGCCATTGATTCTAGGAAGCACGATTTTAAGGACCACGATTCTTAGAAGCACGGCTCTGAAAAGCGCCCAAGCCCGCCAGTCGCCGCTTCCGCTGCTCTATTTCGTGGCCGTCGGACTGGGTTACATTCTGGTCGAGATCGCGTTCATCCAGCGTTTCGTGCTGTTTCTTGGCCACCCCACGTACGCCCTGACGGTGGTGATTTTCCTACTGATGATCTCCAGCGGCGCGGGGAGCCTGTTTTCGCGGCTGTGGCTGCCGCGCACCAACTCATGCTGGGTGCCGATCCTGCTCGTCATCGCGACCCTGATGGCGGACGTATTTTTCCTGCCCGGCCGTTTGGCGGCGCTAGTCGGCCTGGACTTCCAATATCGCCTGCTCATCAGCGGGGTTCTACTCATTCCTTTAGGATTCGTCATGGGTATGCCCTTTCCCACGGGCCTGCGCGCGCTCGCCGCGCTGCCCGCTCCGGAATTTCCCGCCGGCGAAGAAGCTGCGGATAACGCCGTCGAATGGGCGTGGGCGATGAACGCAGCGGCCAGCGTGCTTGGGTCCGTCCTGGCCATGGTCATCGCTATACAGTTCGGCTTGACCGTCACTTTGTCCTGCGGCGCCGCCGCCTATCTGCTCGCCCTGCTGTTCATGCCCACCCTTCGGACGAAAGCCGCCTAAGTCTGGGTCCGGTTTTGTTATCATGCAGCGAGGGAAGTCGGAGCCGGGTTCGATCCTGAGCTGTTCGCGCGCCCGGCGCAGTCGATCCATACCGGCATCATCCAGACTGGCATCATGAGGAAATCATTTGCCTAGCCAGAAGCAGCTCAAGTGGTCGCAACTCAGAGTTGGGATCACGGTGATCGTTGCCGCTCTGACGCTCGGCTTCCTGCTGTTCCTCATGTCCGGAACCGCCGGATTCTTCACTCCCCGCATCACCCTGAAATCTTATTTCGATAACGCCGAAGGATTGCGCGACGGCGCTCCCGTGCGCCTGGCCGGAGTGGACATCGGGAACGTGACTGCGATCCGCATCGTCCCCGACAAAGACAAGCAGCTCACGCCCGTCGAAGTCACCATGAAGGTCAGCACGAAATACATTTACGCTTTGCGCCGCGATTCGGTGACTTCGCTCAATACCGCCGGCGTACTCGGCGAAACCTACCTCGACATCGAAAGCGGCCAGGCTGTCGGCCCGCCCGCGCAAGACGGGGATACGCTGCCTATCCAGGTGCACCCCGACTTCAATCAGGTTGTGCGCGCCAGCCAGAGCACGCTTGAAAACATGGACGCCCTGTTGAAGCGCGCCGACCGCATTCTGGCCTTCGCCGAAAGCGGCAAGGGATCGCTCGGAAAACTGATCTACGATCCGACCCTGTACAACCGCTTCTCCGACACCGTGGCCGACCTGCAAAAGATTGTCCAGCAGATTGGCAGCGGCCAGGGCAGTCTGGGCGCTCTCATCAGCCGCAATGATGCCTATGACAAGTTCATCGCCACGCTCGACAAGATGAATGGCGTTATCGACGACATCCAGGCCGGAAAAGGCACGGCTGGAAAATTCGTGAAAGATCCCGCGCTCTATGACAACGCCAACGCCACTATCGCCAACATCAAGCAGCTGACCGAGGATATCAATGCCGGCAAAGGCACGATCGGAAAGCTGGCCAAGGACGAGGAACTGGCCAAGAAACTCGACACCACTATGACCAAGCTTTCGGAGCTGACCACCGCACTGGAAGCCGGCCAGGGCACCGCCGGCAAGCTCTTCAAAGACGAAACCCTTTACAACAACGCCAACCAAATGCTGACCGAAACCCGCGACTTGGTCAAGGCAGTCCGCGAAAATCCCAAGAAATACCTGAGCATCAAGCTGCACATTTTCTGACGGCTGCGGCAACCGGCACCCTATGCCTGGGCTTGTTAGCTGTTAGTTTGCGGGTCCCGCAAACAGCAGCAGATTCCCATCTGGATGCATGGACGACGAAATTCTTGGCGCCCCAAGGCTGCTTTTTCAGCGTCTGGTAAAAGGCGACACCAGCGGACTGAAACGTCCCCTGTAGCGACGGTCAAAGATAGCGACAACAGTTCCTCTCGATCGCGGGCCGTCGACTCGATTACTGATCGCTCGACGCACCTTAGATTGAGACGCCGCGTCTACGGGGACACTAACACTGCAGGCGTGATTTCAGGAAGGAGATGGGCGGGAAGCCCGAACGCCGCAAGCTACGACACCACCCGCGCCGCGGCATCGGCATGCTCGTGCGCGTGGTAACTCGACCGCACCAGCGGCCCTGACTCGACGTGGCGGAAACCGAAGCGCAGAGCCTGGTCCCGGAGATAGGTAAATTCTTGCGGCTCGTAGAAACGCGCGATCGGCAGGTGATCCTTCGAAGGCCGCAGATACTGTCCCACGGTGAGAATGTCGACGCCGCGCGTTCCCAGGTCGCGAAACACCTCCACCAGTTCTTCCGACGACTCGCCCAGACCCACCATCACGCCGCTCTTGGTCACCATGCCCGGCGAGAATTTCTTGGCGTTCTCGAGCAGCGTGAGCGTGCGTTCGTAGCGTGCCCCGGATCGCACCACACGATACAGCCGGGGCACTGTCTCGGTGTTGTGATTGAGTACGTCTGGCCGGGCATCGAGCACGATGCGCAACGATTCTTCCAGGCCCTGAAAATCAGGGATAAGCACTTCGACCCGGCAATCCGGCGTAAGCTCGCGAATCTCGCGGATGGTCTCGGCAAAAATTTTGGCGCTGCCAAGGTTATCGTCGTCGCGGTTCACGCTGGTCACGACCGCATGTTTCAATCCCAGCGTAGCCACGGCCTCGGCCACGCGCCGAGGCTCGTCCCAGTCGATCGCCTCTGGCCGTCCTTTGGGCACGGCGCAGAAGCCGCAGCGCCGCGTGCAGATGTCGCCCAGAAGCATGAACGTCGCGGTCTTGTGATTCCAGCACTCGCCAATGTTGGGGCACTGCGCCGACTCGCACACCGTGTGCAGTCCCATGCCCCGCGCCAGTTTTTTCAGATTGTGAAAGTTGTCGCCCACTGGAGCTTTCGCCCGCAGCCACTGCGGCTTCGGCGCGCGCAGCGGCGCCCCCAGCTCAATCTGAATCAGTTGGGAAGATCCGGCCATCGTTTTCGATTCTATCAGCCCGGCGGTTTTCTCAAGCTATGCTAAAAGCCGATTACCCCACCTCAACCAAGCCATACGTATGCTGCCACCTCGCCCGCATGTGCACCAGCGCGCGGCTGATTTCTGCGGCGGAGATTTCTTCGTTCGGCCCTGCGATCACGGCCGCTGCTTCGTGCTTGGCGGCTTCCAGCAATTGCGCGTCGCGAATGATGTTGGCCACGCGGAAGCTCGGCATGCCCGCCTGCCGCGTGCCAAAGAATTCGCCGGGCCCGCGCAGTTCGAGGTCAAGCTCGGCGATCTTGAAGCCGTCGTTGGTTTTCACCATCGCATCGAGCCGCCGTTGTCCTTCTTCCGTGATTTTTCCTCCAGTCATCAAGATGCAGTACGATTTCGCGGCCCCGCGCCCGATGCGTCCGCGCAGTTGGTGAAGCTGCGCCAATCCAAAGCGCTCGGCATGTTCAATCACCATCACGGTCGCGTTGGGCACATCCACGCCGACTTCGATGACCGTGGTCGCGACCAGAATCTGCAACTCGCCACGCTGGAACATGCGCATGACCTGGTCTTTCAATTCGGCGTCGAGGCGGCCATGGAGCAGCCCAACTTTCAGGTCGGCGAAAATCTTGCCGCTGAGCTCGCGGTACATTTTGATCGCCGCTTTGAGCTCGCTCTCTTCATTCTCGGCGTTCGTTTTCTCGGAGATCACGGGATAGACCACATACGCCTGATGCCCGGCGGCCACTTGCTTGCGGACGAACTCCCACACTTTCGGCGACTCGTCGTCCGTCACCGCAGCGCGTGACGATCGGCGTGCGGCCCGGCGGGAGTTCGTCGAGCACACTGAGATCAAGGTCGCCGTAGAGCGTGAGCGCTAGCGTCCGCGGGAATGGGCGTTGCCGTCATCACGAGAACATCAGGCTCGCCCGGCGCAGCGCTGTATCCAGAGGAATGCTGGTGTGGGCGGGGCTGCTTGTGTGGGACGGGGTCTCTGACCCGGTCGGGCCGAGCGCAGCTCGGCTGTCCTCTCCCTCGCCCGACTTCCTCATCAGCTTCAGCCGCTGCAACACTCCAAACCGATGCTGCTCATCCACAATCACCAGCCCTAGCCGAGCAAACTCTACTTTTTCCTCCAGCAGCGCATGAGTCCCAATCACCAGCTGCGCATTGCCCTGCGAAATGTGCCGCCGCACTTCGCGCTTCCGGTCGGCTTCGAGCGATCCGGTCAGCAGCACGATGCGATATCCGGCATTCTCCAGAATCCTCCGCGCCGAAAAATAATGCTGCTGGGCCAGAATTTCGGTCGGAGCCATCAGCGCCACCTGATAACCGTTCTCAATCGCGATAATGGCGGCCTCGAAGCCCACAATCGTCTTGCCCGACCCCACGTCGCCCTGCAGCAAACGCCGCATGGGATAAGGCTTTCCCATGTCCGCGGCAATTTCCTTCAGCACCCGCTTCTGCGCCGCCGTAGGATGAAACGGCAGAATCTTTTTGATCGCCGCCCGCGCCCGATCATCGAGGCGAAAAGCAATTCCGGTCTGCGCTTTCTGTTCGCGGCGTTTCAGCTCGAGCCCCAGCTCGACAAAGAACAGTTCGTCGAAGATCATCCGAATGTGCGCCGGAGTGCGCGACGACTGCAGCGCGTCGAAACTTTCGCCCGGCTCCGGCCAGTGTACGTTCCAAAGCGCGGCACGCGGCGAAATCAGCCCCAGATGCGCGCGTACCGCGGCCGGAATCGGGTCCGGCAGGTCGGGCGTGAGATTATCGAGCGCGGTGCGAATCGCCTTGCGAAACCAACGCGGCGTCAACCGTCCAATCGACTCATAAATCGGAACGATGCGCCCGATCTCCAACGACTCGGCCGCTTTCTTTTCTCCAGAATTCCCTGCGGCGTTCCCTGCGCCGTTCTCGCCCGACTCACTCGCGTCGCCTAGAATTTCGAACTGCGGCTGAATGATTTGCAGCTCGCGGGTGCGCTCATCTTCCTCCACCTTACCGTAGAGAGCGATCATCTGCCCGGCCGTGAATTTGTCCTGCAGGTAGGTCGCATTGAAGAAGAGGCAGCGCAGCCGCGCCCGCCCTTGCCCAACCGTCAGTTGAAAAATGGGCATCTTCCGCGTGCGAAATAGCCCGGAATTTCGCACTTCCCCGACCACGGTGGCCATTTCGCCCGCCCGCAACTCGGAAATCCCGCGCGGGTTCAGCCTGTCCTCATAGCGAAATGGCAGATAATGAAGCAGGTCGCCGACGGTGTGGATCCCCTTGGCCGCGAGCACTTCTCCGATGCGCGGGCCAACGCCCTTCACGTATTGGACGGGGGTAGAAAGTTCGAGCATGCGACGAATTTCCGTAGGGGTGAAGATGAATGTTAGCAGGATCGCACGGCGACCGGCTTCTGCCCAATCGCGGCCCCTGAAACCATGAGGAGAACCATGGTGTCTAAACCATCGGTGCTCATCAATTTTCTCCAGGCCCTGCTGGCGATCATCCTGGGCAACGTGGTGTACTTCGTCCTGATTCCGTCACTGCCGCTGGCGGCGCGGCATCGCCCTTTCCATCTGGACCTGGGCATGATTCTGGACTTCTGGTTCTGCCTTGTCGCGTACGGCTTGATCCGCACTGCAAGAAGGTGGCGCTAGGCTTTTGCAGGCAGCCTGACTGCGACAGGCCTAAAATAGCTCGACCACTCCCGGCAAGACTGTTTCCTTTGGCAGTCTGCAGTTTGAGCGAAGACTCGTATCAGGGCATGCCTTCAGGCATGCCGTCGTCAGCACCCCGCACAGCCGGCTTTAGCCGTTGCGTCCAACGTGGGCCACCCCCAGCGGCTAAAGCCGTCTTCGTGCTAACGCGACCCGACGGCATCGCTGAAGCGATGCCCTGATACGAGTCTTCTTTCAAACTTACTCCGCTCCCGGTTACTTTGGGAACCTCGGTAACCGCCTCTCCCGCAATTACAATTCTTGCGACCATGCCGAAACTTGCCGTGCTCTATGAAGCGGGCCAGGCGGTGCTCTCCACCTTTGACTTGGACGAGGTGTTGCAGAGAATTCTGGCTATCGCTCGCGATTTTTTTCAGCTGCCGAACGTCGCCATCCTGTTGCTCGACAAGGAGCAACAGCAATTGCGCGTCCGGTCGCAAATCGGCTGGGATGCCGGCAAGGACAAGCTTTCCCTCGGATATCACGAAGGCATCACCGGCGCCTCGGTCCTGAAAAAGCGGCCGGTGTATGCTCCCGACGTCAGCCAGGACCCGCGCTACATCTGCTCGGCGCAATCCACCCGCTCCGAACTGGCCATCCCACTCATGGTCTGCGACGAAGTAGTAGGCGTGCTCGACTGCCAGAGCGATCGCCTCGACTGCTTCGATCACGAAACCATCCAACTGCTGACTTTGTTTTCCACGCAGGCCTCAATCGCGCTGCAGAATGCCCGCCTATATTCGTTGGAACGGCAGCGGGCGCGGCAACTGGAAGCCATTAATACTATCGCCCAGCAAAGCACCGCCGTCATGGAACTCGAGGACCTGCTGGCCCGGGTTTGCTCGGTGATTCAGCAGGCCTTTCAGGTGTCGCACGTGTCGCTGCTCTTGCGCGAAGAAGGCGACCTGGTCATGCGAGCGCATCAGGGAACGTTGACGCCATGCCTGCCGCCCGGCGGACGTTTTCCGGTCAGCCAGCAGCCTTGGGCGCACGTGCTCGAAACCAACGGAACGCTCATCGAAAAGGACCTCAGCGCCACTCCAGAGATGGAGCGACTTTTCAAAGAATCCGCCTCCCGCATGAGCATCCCGCTGATCTCATTCGGCCAGACCCACGGCGTGCTGACTCTGTACAGCGTGCAGCCCAACGCGTTCCGCGAAAGTGAATTGCAGTCGCTCGAATCGGTCGCCGACATTTGCGCCAACTCCATCCAGAACGCGCATTACGTCGAGCGCGTCAAGCAGTTGGCGTACCTCGACGGCCTTACCGGCATCTTCAACCGGCGCTTTTTTGAATTGCGCATCATGGAAGAGATCGAGCGCGCCCGCCGCTACGGAACCGGCATGGCCGTGATCATGGCCGACATCGACCAGTTCAAGCGGCTCAACGATGAGTTTGGACACTTGCTGGGCGATGAAGTCCTGCGCCAGGTTTCGTCGCTCTTCCACCAGCAGTTGCGCAAGATTGATGTGGTGTGTCGTTACGGCGGAGAGGAATTCGCGATCCTGCTGACCCAGACCAATACGCAACAGGCCGTCACCATCGCCGAAAAACTGCGGCGCATGGTCGAGAGCTTCCAGTTTCCAGGGGTGCCGCGCAGGGTGACGATCAGTGCCGGGGTCGCGGCTTTTCCGGCGCACGGAAAGAATCGCGACGATATGATCCGCGCGGCCGATGACGGACTTTATGCTGCCAAGCAGCTGGGACGAAACCGCGTCTGCCTCACCAGCCTGGCTCGTGGCGCCGCCAGCGGGCGCTAACGCGACCGCTCTAAATATCCGCCCAGTGTCGGCCTGATTCCTGGCGCATCTGATCCAACTGCATCTTGAGCTTTTCTTGATTCTTCTTGAGTTGGAGCCGAGACTCGTTTCTGAGCTTCTCCGCCTGTTGCCGCGTTTTCCTCTGCTGCTCGCAGATCTCTCTGCTCGCCGCTCTCGCTGTCGCACGGGCGTCTTCGGCGGCCAGCTCCATCTGGGGTTGCACCCGGGCGATTTGCTGCCGCAAATTACTCATTTCCACAGCCGACTCCGCGTCAATCAGTTGCTCCCCGTCCAGACTCTTCTGTTCCTCGAGAAGTTCGCCGGACTCTTTATGTTCCGGCAGCGTCAGATTCAGGTTCTGCTCTTTCTTGTCGCGGACCACGCCCACGCTCACCGACTTGCGCTCGCCCGAGCGAACCGCGTGCATGAAGTCGCTGGTGTCGTGCACCGCTTCGTCATTCACTTTCACAATGACGTCTCCAGCCCGGAACCCGGCTTTCTCTCCACGGCTGCCTTTTTCCACCGAGCGTACCAGCACTCCATTCCCGTTCTTCACGCCGAAAAACTCTCCCAGTTGCGGTGTGATGTTCTCCAGCGTCAGTCCGCTGCGTGCCGAGGACGTAACCATCACCATGTTGATCGACGGAATATCAATGTCCGGTATGTGGATCTCGGGAATGTTAACCAGAATGTCTTTCATGTCCGGCCCCGGCATGGAAAACTCTTTGTGCTTGTCGGAGAGTTGCACCTTTACCGTCATGGGCTGGCCGTCCCGGCTCAGGCCGAACGTCACTACGCGGCCGGGCGGCGTCTCGTGGATCATCCTGCGCAACTGCGCCCCGCTCTCGATCGCCGTTCCGTTCATGCTGAGGATGACGTCGTGCTCCTTGATGCCCGCTTTTCCGGCCGGAGCATCCTGGTCCACCATGGTTACTTCGACGCCTTTTTCCTCTTTCAGCTTCAGGGCGCCTAGACGTTCGGCAGTCACGTCTGAGATGTCGACGCCCAGATAGGAACTGGTGCCGCTGTCGTCGCTGTAGAAAGCCCAAACCTGCGCTGGCGAGTCTACCGAAGTTTTCTGTGCCGCGTGCGAAAAGCCGAGGAGCAAGGGCACCAAGACGATGCCGGTCACGATGTATTTGCGCATGTTCACTCCTTTCACTTGGCCCGCCTGAAGCAGATGTCGCCACTCGAGGTGTGCACCTTCACCGTGGGTCCCCCACCATTCAGTTTGCCTTCGGCGGTGAGCGTCTTCGGTCCCCACTGATCGCCCTCGCTGCTGATGTGGATGTCAGGAAAATCCGACGTGATACGATGTCCGCTGCCCATATCCACGCTGGCGCGTATGTTGACGGCTACATCGGCGGCCAGAAACACCGTAATGTCGCCCGCGCCCGTTTCCAGATCGGAATCGTGACGCTCGCCGCCCGTATTCATGAGCTTAACCGTGATCGCGCCCGCTCCCGTGTCGGCTTGCGCCGAAGGCACGCCAAACAACTCAATTCCGCCGCCGCCCGTCTCCGCATGCACATGTCCCTTGGCCGAGGTCAACTTGATCGTCCCGCCACCGGTCTCGATCTCCGCCGGTCCGCCAATATCGCTTAAGTCCACGCTGCCTCCGCCGGTCGAAACCTTCACCTTCCCATTGCACTGGCGCACTTCAATGCTGCCGCCGCCCGTCTCAATGGTCGCGCCCTGCGCGCCGGAGCGGATGACCACACTGCCGCCGCCGGTTTCTGCCACGACCTTGCCGTTGGCGTGACGAACTTCAATACCACCGCCGCCGGTGTGCAGTCCCAGATCGCCGCTGACGGTTCCCACATCGATCGACCCGCCTCCAGTCTCGGCGTAAGCGCCGCCGCCAATGTCATCGAGGCGTACGCCACCGCCGCCGCTCTCCGCTTCCACGCGGCCCGCGACTCCCGTGGCTTCCACGTTCCCGCCGTCGGTTTCCAGCTTCACCAGCGCCATTTCACGTGGCACGGTGATATTGAACTCGCCGGAAAAATGACGCGGATGCCTTCCGCCCTGCCAGTCCCCCACAATCCAAGCCGTGTCGCCCTTCACATAGGCGGTGACTTTGTACTGTTCGAACTGCCGGCGCGCATCCTGCTCGGAAGAATTGCCGAAATGCGTATGAACGACATAACTGATACCTTGGACGCCAGCGCCGTGCACCACCACCGCACCCATGTCGACTTTCACTCTTAAGTTCTTCACCGCTGCCAGCGAACCCGTGATCTCCTGACCCCAGGCCCCGCCTTCGCGGGATACATGTGTTTCCTGCGCCAAGCCTGCCGGAACAAAGATCGGCGAAACCAAAACCAGTGGCACAGCCAGGGCCAGCACCCCGGCCAGCCCAACGATTTGTAGCGAACGTTTCAAAATAGCCACCTCACTCTCGCGTTCATCCGCGACTGCGTTCTTTCGATTCGTATCAGGGTATGCCTTCAGGCATACCCTCAAGCCGCACCCTCGATCCGCGCCTTCAGGCGCTGCCCAGCTGCCTTAATCAATCTCCGGCAACTGCGCCAGCATGGTCCGCGCCTGCGACTTGATGTACGTGCTCTGATCTTTCGCGGCCAGCGCCATCAGCACCCCGCGCACGCTGCCGTCGGCCTTCACCGGCTCGATCAGCCGCAGCGCTTCAATGCGCACGCCGGAATTCGTATCGTTCACCAGCGCCCGCAGCACGGCATCGCGCACGTTGGTGTCGTCTTTCACGTAATTGCCCAGCGCGCCCAGCGACTTCAGCCGCACTCCCGGATTCGTATCGTTCTGCAGCGTATAGATCAGCGCGTCGCGCACCTGCGCGTCGCCCGACTTCTGGGCCAGCAGGTCGACCGAGTCCAAGCGCACGCCCGAGTTGTAGTTATTGCGCGCCGCGTACAGCAGGAGCTGCTGAATCTTCTGATCGTTCAGCGATCCCTGCGCTTCCTGCGTCGAGACTGTGTTGTACTTGATGCTGATCTGATTCGTCCCCGGCTCCTGGACGATGGAACTGATGCCGGTGATCGAAGCTTCGGTGGGAATTGCGGTTGGGTTTGGCGTGTTAGGGATTCCCGCTGTACTTGTGGGACGCGAGATCTCGCGCATGGTGCCAACTCCGCCGAGGAACCCTACAATCAGAATCGCTGCGGCCAGCGCCGGCGAAAACTTCATCTGCAGCAGCCAGTTCGCCGGATCAAACGCCAGCCGGCTCCAGAAGCTGCCTTGCTTCGCCGTCTCCAGCGCTTCCTGCAGCCGCATGCGCGAAGCCGCCACGAGATTGGGGGTTGGATCGGCAGCCCGATCCTGCGCCAGCAGCGCATGAAACTCCTGCTCCGCCTTCAGTTCGGCCGCGCAGTCCGCGCACCGCGCCACATGCTGTTCCAGTTCATGGCGGGCGTCATCCGCCAGCTCGCCATAAACCTGCAGCACGATATTTTCTCGAACCCATTCACATTTCATAATCCCGCCTCACTCGTCATCACCACGAACCATGTGGCGACGGGCGCCTTCGCCCGTCTGGCCAGGGCGAAGCCCGGCCACTTCATCTCCGAAACAACCTCTACCGCATATCCGCCAGCGCCCCGCGCAATTTCTGCGTGGCCCGGAAGAGCGTATTCTTGGCAGTCTCTTCCGTAGTCTTCAAAATCTCACCCACGGTCCGCAGCTTCAACCCGTGGTAATGCTTCAACTCAAACACCATGCGTTCGCGCGGAGTCAGTTTCTCGAGCGCTCCCGCAATGCGCGCGCCCAACTGCCGCCGCAACAAATCGCGCTCCGGATTCGCTCCCGCCCGCACGTCCGGCACCTGGTCGAGAAGGTCGTACTCGCCGCCCGACGCGTCTTTGGCCACCGGCGCGTCTTCTTTGCGCACATTCCTCTTGCGCAGATGGTCCAGGCACAAATTGGTCACGATCCGGTAAATCCAGGTGTAGAAGGAACACTCGAACCGGAAATTTCCGATGTTCTTATAAGCCTTGAGGAAGGCGTCCTGGTAGACGTCCTGCGCGTCCTGCTCGGTTCCGGTCAGATGCAGCGCCAGCCGCAACACCGCCTGGTCGTAGTGCCGCACCAGTTCCTCGAAGGCCGCGCGATTGCCGCGCTGGGCCTCCCGGATCAACATCGTGTCGTCAATACGACGATCTTGAGTTTGACGATCTAGCCCAGCCATGCGGCCCCGCGCGGGGTCCTGGTTCCTGTCGACTCTCGTCTGCTCGCTCACTCTTCGTCTTCGAGTGGGCCCGTTCGCCAACCGCAAGTGGTAACGCCCAAACACCTGCCGGCATGTGTGTGTCGTGTCCTCTACCTGCCCGATGGTTAATGTCGTATCCGGGCTTGCACAGGAATAGACGGAGTAGTCAGTGGAACCGTGAGCAGAAATTATAGGCTCCCAGAAAGATTTTCGGGGACCTAGGTGATTCAGTGCCAAAGATTTAGGGCGAAACAGAACATGCGGACGTCGTGGGTGGGAGGGCGTGATTCCTGATCATCCTGATCTTTTAGGAAATGGTCCATCCGAAGTGCATGCACTCCGAAGTACACTTTCATAAGATCTCTATTCTTAGGAAGTTTAGCGCGCAACACCGCTCGAGCCGCGGTGGCTGGTTAGGAACAATGATTCCCCCTTTGGCTGCGACGCGACGGAAAATTATCTTGAAGCGTCTGCTTCGAGCCCCAGTCTACCTCTACCGTTGGAGGCTCGGCTGGCTGCTCGGAAGGCGCTTTTTACTCCTGACGCATACCGGGCGGTATACCGGTGCGCGCCACCAGACCGTCTTGGAGGTCATGGAGTACCGAAGGGAAGGTCCCGAAGTAGTGGTGATGAGTGGGTTCGGCCGAAATGCCAACTGGCTTCGCAACATCCATGCCAAACCTGATCCGGAAGTGATCGTTGGTTCAAGGCGTTTCGTTGCTGCTTATCGTATCCTCGACGGGGCCGAAGGGGTGAGAGTCTTGAGGGGCTACGAGCGGCGTAACCGCTTCATGGCGCCGGTGGTTCGCCTGGTGCTGAGCCGTCTGCTCGGCTGGAAATACCACGGCACCCAGTCTGAACAATATCGGATTGTGGAGCAGTTACCGCTGATTGCGTTTCGACCTGGGGCTTGACCCATCGCCGCTAACCCATGTCGATACCTGGAGCGCAGCCAGCGCCCCTTTTCCGACGGCAATGCCACCAGCCCGAACTCTCAGATCAATCCAGGCTACTCCGCGACCGCTTCCTTCTCGATCACCACTTTCAGGTGCGCGGTCACGTCCTTGTGCAGCTTTACCGGGACCGTGAACTCGCCGACGGTCTTCAGCGGCTCGTGCAGCTGGATCTTGCGGCGATCGATGTTAAAGCCCTTCTTGGTGAGCGCGTCGCCGATGTCGCTCGACGTGACCGAACCAAACAGCTGATCGTGCTCGCCCGTACGTCGCTGGAACGCGACCGACACGCCCTCAAACTGCTTGGCCAGTTCCTCGGCCTGCGTCTTCTCTTTGGCCGAGCGCCGCACCGACGCGGCCTTCATCTGCGCGATGACGGCTTTGTTGCCCTCGTTGGCCTGAATGGCCAGCTTGCGCGGCAACAGATAATTCCGTCCATATCCTTCTGCGACCTTCACCACGTCGCCGCGCGATCCCAGCTTCGCTACATCTTCTTTCAGAATGACTTCCATAGGAATGACTCCAATCTTTTGAGCTATTAGCTGTCAGCTGTCAGCCAACCCGAGCCCTCGACGTGAAGAAGCTGAGGAGCTGACGGCTGATAGCGGACAGCTTGGTTCTTACGATGCTCGCCCGGCAAACGGCAGCAGCGCGATATTCCGCGCCTGCTTGATCGCCGACGACAGCCGGTGCTGGTGCGGCGCGCACACGCCGGTCAGGCGCCGCGGCACAATCTTGCCGCTCTCGGCCACGAACTGGCCGAGCATGCGGTAATCCTTGTAGTTGATGTCTTCAATTTTCTCGACGCAGAACTTGCAGACTTTCTTGCGCCGGAAAAACTTGCGTCCCCCGCCGCCTTCTCGCGGAGGACCACCGGGCCCGCGTCCACCACCGCTGCCAAACCGCGGACGATCCCCAGTCGGACGATCTCCGCTCGGCCGCGGCCTCTCACTCGGCGCCGAATGCTCTGCTGCTTTTGTCTCTTCAGCCATAATTCTCCTCTAAAATTCGTTGGCCACTGGTCGTTCGAATGGCCTTGTAATCCTGATGCGTGGCTCAAAATCGCCGTGTCGTTCCGACGCGCTAAGAATAACCTTGTCATTCCGAGCCGTTCCGCAGCCGCACAAGCGGCGAGGACGTGTCGATGGAACCTGCTTTTCGCCGACATCGTCCCGAAACCAGCACGCCATCCTACGCCGTCGCCGGAGCTTCCGCCGCTGGAGCCGGAGCCGCGGGTGCTTCCGCCGCCACAGGAGCCGGAGCCGCAGGCTGCGCGCTCACTTTCTTGCTGCGCGTCGCGCAGCGCCTTGATCTTGTCCAGCCGCTTCTGCTCTTCGTCAGTGCGCACGGTAAGGAACTTGATCACCGGCTCGGTCACGCGCAGGCGGCGCTCCAGTTCGTGAATCACTGCGCCTCCGCCCTCCACGACCATCAGCACATAGATGCCTTCGTGGAAGCGGCGTACGGTATAGGCCAGGCGGCGCTTGCCCATCTTGTCGACCTTCTGCACGCTGCCGCCCGAAGGCGCCACCACGCCGCTCAGCGTCGCAATCAGCTTGTCCAGATCCTCTTCCGTCATATCCGGCCGGACAATAAACATCAGTTCATAAGTACGATTCATTCGTCATCTCCAAATCCCAAACTTTGTCATCCTGAGGCGGGCGCTCTTTGCCCACCGAAGGATCTGGGCGTTCCGATGCTCGCGCCCTCGGCTCGCTCATTCTTCTTCTGGCTCTTTCCGGTTAAAGCGGTTCATCGCCGCCGCCGGACCTTCTTTCAAAATCACCTTCACCGCTTCTTCCGCGGTGTCCAGAATGCCGTCCACCACTTCCAACTCTTTCTTCTTCATCGGGGACAGCAGATAATCCGCTCCGTCTCCAACTTTGCGCTCCGGCGCTACGCCAATCCGGATGCGCAAAAAATCCTGACGTGCCCAGCGCCCCGATGATCGACTCGATGCCGTTGTGCCCCGCCGAACTCCGCCGCGTATGAATCCGCAGCGTGCCCAGCGGAAAATCCAGCTCGTCCTGAATCACAATCAGGTCCGACTCCGGTTGCGCGTCGTATTCCTGAATCAGTTCCCGCACCGCGACGCCACTCAAATTCATGAACGTCTCGGGCTTGGCCAGCAACACCATCTGGTCGGCAATCACTGTCCTCGCTGTCAGCGCCCGGCACTGCCGGTTTCTCACTTCCACTCCCAGGCTGCTAGCGATTCGATCAATCGCCAGAAAGCCCAGGTTATGCGGCGTGAACTGGTACTCGATGCCGGGATTGCCCGAGACCAACGATCAGTTTCACGCGTATAAGCTCGTGTGGGAACGGGCGACTCTGGCCCATCCGCCGAGCGTAACTCGGCCACTCTTCCCACGAAGCTATTTCTTCTCCTTCTTCTCGGCCTTCTCCGGCTTCTTGTCGCCGGAGCCTCGGCGCCTTCTTCTTCGGTCTCCTGCTTGCCCTTCTTGATGACTTCAGGCTCAGCCGGAGCCGCCGCTTCCGCCGCCACCGCGTCAGGCGTAGCCACCACTTCTTCCTTCACCGCGGTGACGTGCGCCACGGGCTGGTTCTCATCGGTAATGAACTTGATCTTGTCCGAGTGCGGCAACTCCGAAACCCGCAGCACCTTGCCGAAGGTGAGATGGCTGACGTCGGCATCGATGTGGCTGGGAATGTCGGCGGGCAGGCACTCGATCTCGACTTCGCGCAGCATCTGTTCCATGATGCCGCCCTCCTGCTTCACGCCCGCCGCCTCGCCCCGTAGAATCACGGGCACGCTGACCTTCAGCACCTTGTCGAGCGCGATGCGCTTCAGGTCGATGTGCAGCAGGTGCCCCTTGATGGGCTCGTACTGCCAGTCGACGATCATCGCCTTGGATTTCTCGCCGCCGGTGAGAGCGAGATCGAAAATCGTGTTGTGTCCGGTCTCAGAATTCAGGATGCGCTGACACGTGCCGCGGAT
The DNA here is from genome assembly GCA_963755795.1 of uncultured Acidobacteriota bacterium. Lineage (GTDB taxonomy): Bacteria > Acidobacteriota > Terriglobia > Terriglobales > Acidobacteriaceae > Sulfotelmatobacter. Next base: position 68,644 of record CAVWLI010000019.1, read on the forward strand.
CCACGCTGATGGGTAACGAATCCTTGCCCGCTCCATACACTACGGCCGGAATCTTTCCTTCCCGGCGCACCCGCCGGGCATGGTTCTTGGTTCCCGCTTCTCGCGGTTGCGCTTCCAGTGTGTTCTGTTCCAATGCAGTCGCCATAAGTTTCAATTCCCTTTAATTCAATGATCTAACGTGTTGTCATTCCGACCGAAGCCGGAGCAAAGCGACGGCGCAGTGGAGAGCCTGTCCTGAGCTCGCCGAAGGAAACCTGCTTCTTGCCGACGCCTGCAAAATTCTCATCCACTAGATAAACAACTTACTCACCGAAGTCTCTTCGTGATTGGCCTGAATCGCCCGGCCAATCAATCCTGCAATCGAGAGGACCGTAATCTTTCCTCCCTTTTCGGTTCGTGCCGCATCCGCCTCGGCCGTCAGCGGGATCGTATTCGTGACCACCACTTCCTTAATGACCGAGTTCCGAATGTTCTCCACCGCCGGCCCCGAAAGCACCGCATGCGACGCGCACGCATACACCTGAGTCGCGCCGTTTTCCACCAGCGCCGCCGCCGTCTTCACCAGCGTTCCCGCCGTGTCAATCAAATCGTCGATGATCAGGCAAGTGCGCCCGTTAACGTCGCCAATCACGTGCATCACTTCGGCCACGTTCATCTCGACGCGCCGCTTGTCGACGATGGCCAGAGCCGCGTCGACTTTCTTCGCGAAAAACCGCGCCCGCTCCACGCCACCTGCATCCGGCGAAACCACCGTCAAATTCGGCAACTGCCAGCTTGCGGAAGTGATCCACCAGCACCGGCGAAGCGAACAAATGATCCACCGGGATATTGAAAAATCCCTGCAACTGCGGCGTATGCAAATCCACAATCAGAGCCCGGTTCGCGCCCGCCGTGGTCAGCAGATCGGCCACCAGCTTCGACGAAATCGGGCTGCGCGGCTTGTCCTTGCGGTCCTGCCGCGCATAACCGAAATAAGGCATCACCGCCGTGATGCGCCGTGCCGATGCACGCTTCAGCGCATCGATCATCAGCAGCAACTCCATCAAATGCTCGTCCACCGGACGGCACGTCGGCTGCATCACGAAAACGTCAGCGCCGCGTACGTTCTCCTGAATCTGGACGTAACACTCGCCGTCGCGAAACCGGATCACCTGGGCCTGCCCGCGCGGCATTCCGAGAAAGTGGCAGACTTCATCGGCCAGGGGCTCGTTCGCCGTGCCGCTGAAAATCTTGAACTTCTCGTCCGTCCGCGGACGCTGTTTCCGCTCCGTCTTCTCGTCAGTCACGGGCGGATTTTTCTTTTCAACCTTCTCTGCTTTGTCGGTCGGCGTGACTAAAGTAGCCATGGTTTGTCTCTGGGCTCCTGGCTTTTAGCTCTTGGCCTTTGGCTCTTGGCTCGAAGCCCCGACCCTAGCCCGGTTTGAGCCAAAAGCCAAGACCTAATAGCCAACAACGTTTTTCTGGCTGGGCCGCTAGGATTCGAACCTAGACAAAGTGCTCCAAAGGCACTTGACCTACCATTAGTCGACGGCCCAGTAAGACAATTGCTGATCGTCCAATTGCTGATTGTTGATTGAAACCCCCACCGGGGGCTTACCTTCATTGTCAATCAACAAGCAAAAATCAACAATCAAAAATTCTCTTCCAATAAGCCCGCCGCGACAGCGTCACCGTCGCCTGCGCCGTCCACCCTTGCTTCCGCAGCCTGACCACCGCCCGCACGGCCGCCGCGCGCGAAGCGAACAGCCCGTACAGCGTCGAGCCAGAGCCCGACAACGACGCATATTTCGCGCCCACGCTCAAAAGCGCACGCTTCCCATCACGCAGCTCGGGGTACTCAGGAAAGACGACCCGCTCAAAGTCGTTCTCAATCCCAGCCCGGACAAGCCAGAGAAGCGGATTCTCGGCCCGGCCCCCTCTTGCTGAGAAATCAGCAAAAAATTAGAAGGAGCACTGGAGTAAGGCTCGCTCAGCCACGCCGACAACCCACGACCAAGCTCATTCATTCTATCGGACGTACCTGATACCGTCAATTTTCCCGAGACACCGGTGCTGATGGACGGAGTTGTGGAAGAGCGCCGCTTCAGCGCCGCGTCAGTCTCCGCTGAAGGACCGGGCTCTAGCCCCTGATTCCGATCCCACTCCGCAAACGCCTTCGGGGTCGATACGCCGACGTTCGGCGTTACCACCACGCACGCAATCGCCGGCAAATCCGCCAGCGGATAGACCTCTTCCCCGCGACCCACCCCGAGAACGGTCCCACCCACCAAAAACAGCGGCAGATCCGATCCAACTTCCGCCGCGATCCGCAACCGCTCGGCCGCGGGCAAGGTTTTTCGAAGCGCCCGCTCCAGCCCCAGCAAAGTCGCCACCGCATTCGCCGAAGCCCCGCCCAGCCCACCCTGCACCGGCAGCCGCTTCTCGATCTCGATAACCACGCGCCCCTTCGCGCGCAGCGCCCGCATGGCTTTCTCGACAATCCGAAAGCAGGTATTCGATTCGTCCCGAGGCACCCGCGGGTCATCGCATCGAATCTCGATCTGCGAGCCTCGCCCCGTCCCGCGCCCCACGCTCACCCGAATCACATCATGCAGCCCAATCGTCTGGTACACCGTCAGCAACTCGTGAAACCCATCCTCCCGCGCCGCTCCAATGCGCAGCCCAAGATTGATTTTCGCGAACGATCGCATTGTGACAGTCATGGATGGATGATTGTAAGGCTCGATCGCCGATTTTCGCCCCCCAACTTGACGACAGCCGTCTCTGGCCCCCGCCCGTTCTAACACCACGGTAATCTCGACTCCCATAACAAATAAGAGCACTCTAATTGTGATTTCAATCACAAAACCGTCGCCCGGTTGTTATCCGGCCCGGATTGTAAGCTGTCCGGTCGTAATGCAGTAATGACGGCCTTCCCCATTGAAACCGTAGGCAAGAACCTGCGAACACAAGTGCTGCCCAGGATTTCCTCCGGGACCTGTGCGGCATTTCCCCGCAAGTTGGGATGTAAGTCGGTGCGAGCGGGAAGCATGAAGTACGGCCAAATCTCAATGCCCGGGCAATCAGTTAAGACCGGCCACGTCGCCGGCCGCCACGAGCATCAAGGGGACAGTATGCGCCGAGCAGTTGTACCGTTATTCCTAATCTGGGTGTTCGCCACCGTGGCGGCCGTTGCCCAGAACGACTATAAAGTCGTCACCGTCACCGACGGCGGCACGATTTCCGGCACCGTCAAATGGGCGGGGCCGGTTCCTCGCTCACTCGAGTTTCCCATCACCAAAGACCCGCAGATCTGCGATCCTGATTCCAAGAAAACCGCTGACTTGGAGCGCCTCGTCCTCGGACCGCAGGGCGGCGTTGCCAACACCGTCGTCTACCTCAAGAACATCAGCGAGGGCAAGGCAATGGACCTGCCCGAACAGCGCCGTCATCTCGATCAGAGGCACTGCCGCTACATCCCGCACATCCTGCTGGTCCCGCAGAACGGCATGCTCGAGATGATGAGCTCCGACGCCACGCTGCACACCATTCACATGGACGGCGCCGCCACATTCAACTTGCCCTTCCCTTTCGTCGACCGCCCCACGTCTCGCACCATGTCTACGCCTGGATTGGTTCACTTGCGGTGCAATGGCGGCCATGTCTGGATGAATGCCGAGATGTTCGTCGCCCCCCACCCTTACTACGCCGTCACCGACGAGAGCGGACGCTTCGAGTTCACCGACGTCCCTCCCGGAACTTATCAGATCGTGGCCTGGCATGAAGGCTGGGTCCTGGCCGGCAAAGAACAAGCCTACGATGTGCTGACCGAACACAGCGTGCAGCGCCCCGTCTTCACCGAACCCAAGACGTGGGAGAAATCAGTAACCGTGAGCGGCAATCAAGCCAGCACCGTGGACTTTGTGATCTCGAGCAGCAGATAAGTTCTCCTGAGCAAGAGCACGCCTGAGCACCCCACTCGAGCCGCCAGTCGCGACAAGAGTAGGGATTTTTCTTGCCGGTGGGTCAAGATCGCGCGGGCGCCATTCTAACGTCGCGCAGTTTGCGACGTTGGAATGGGGATTTTGATTCTGTATCTCGAACCTTGTCGTTGTTCTATCCGCGAGGATGCGCGTAAATCCGCGGCGAAAGAAGTTGACCTACCCCCGCCGCTTATACAGCACTGCAAATTCAAACCCCGTATTCGGCGGAAACAACTCCGCCACCTTCCTCAGCCGTTCGGCCAGGGCCGAGGGCGCCAGCAGCGGATAATCCCGCTCCCGCAGATCGTGGTAATCCACGTCCAGATACAGCGACAAGAGATAAATGGAGATGGTGTCCGAGAATGTCGCGTCCAGATATTCGTTCTTGAAGCGCTCGCTGTCAGCGCCGCCCGCCGTGGCCAGCTTGCGCGCGTCCCACGCGTCGAGTGAAGTCTCGCCGCGGATGCCCGCTTCCACCTGTCCCCACGCCAACTCGCTGAACTCTTTCGAAACGCCCGCACGCTCCACCAGCGCGTGGCCCACGTTGATATAAAACTCAAACGCCACCGAAAACTTGTCGTCCATCAATCGCGTCGAGATGAACACACACTGCGAGTCGCCCAGCTTCAGGTTGCGATGGCACACCGCATTGTCGCTGAGCGCAACGTCATAGCGGTCCGCGATCACGGTTTCTTCGCCCTGGCTCACCGTCAGCGGAACAAAGTAATACGCCTTGCGCTCGAGCGCAGCCGCCACCTTCGTGGGTACGGCCGCAACCATTCGCTCCAGGTCAAACGAATTCACAGCAACCTCGCCCGCCGAGGCGTAGCAAATCCCGTTCGGCGCCTGAGAAACCGGCGTCACCCGCACCACCTCGGCCGGACTGCGCGTAATTGCTGGAGCCGCCTGCGACATGCCTACTATCTTATACGCTAGAAGCCACCTATCGATGCTTCCGAAACAGCACGGCACGGGTTTGCGGAAAAAACGCGGTTTTGGCTGGCGCAACGCATTCAGCGCTGCGATCAATCCTCTACTTTTCTATAGAATAATATGGAGTTATGGCAGCCGCACCTGCATCCCGCCCGCCTCGCTGGTACGCGATTCCCGCGCGGGTCGCCCTGGTCACGTTCATCGGGACGCTGCTCTGTTTCGCCGTCAGCCTGCTGCTGGCTATCCTGGGTACGATCATCGTTGCGAAGGTTCGAGGCGTGCATCCCGACATGCGAATCGCCTACCGGCACATCGCGCTGCCCGTGGCCCTGGTCGCCGGAAGCATCATCTTTGTGCTTGGACTGGCCATGGAAATCCGCCACTACCGCCAAGCAAAGGCCCTGTCGGCGATCGAGAGGATGAGCTAGCCGCAAGCGACTAGTTCAGGACGGACGGGCACGGACTATGGAGGGACGGGCCCTCGCCCGTTGCCGGGCAAGGCCCGGTTGGTGCTGGCTGCAAACTTCTTCGCTACAATCCAGATAGTGTCGGCCCGCATCGCCATTCCGTTGCCCCATTTCTCCGACCCCGAGTATGCCGAACGGGCGATTCCGCAGTACGAGCGCGCCGTCGCGCAGGCGGGAGGCGAACCGGTTCGCGTTCCGCTCGATCGCACGGCGGAAGAAATCAGCAAGATAATCGAGCACTGCGACGCCGTGTTGCTGCCCGGCAGCAAGGCCGACGTCGATCCCGCCCGCTTCCACGCCGCGCGTTTGCGCCACACCGCCGCCTCTGACCCGCGCCGCGATGTCGTCGACAATCTTCTGCTCGACGACGCCTACCGTCTGCGCAAGCCCGTGCTCGGCATCTGCTATGGCCTGCAGAGTCTGAACGTCTACCGCGCCGGATCGCTGGTCCAGCACATTCCGGATTTTCTACCGCCAGAAACTCGCACCAAAGTGAATCACGAAGCCGGCGGCAAGATCGCAGTCGCTCACGAGGTCGAGATTGACCCCGCCTCAAAGCTGGCAGAGATTGTGGGTGCGAGCGCAGTTGTCGCAGGCAAAGTTGTTGCTGGCGACGAAAAGAACCGGGAAGGTCACGGCTTGAGCCGTGCCGCCAGCGGGACGGAGAGCGAACGGGCTTCAGCCCCTGAGGGAAGACTCGTCCTCCCCGTCAACTCCTCTCACCATCAATCGGCGGACGCCATCGGCAACGGCCTGCGCGTCGTCGCCCGCTGCACCGCCGACGGCATTATCGAAGCCCTCGAAGGCACTGCTCCCGATCATTTCGTGCTGGCCGTGCAGTGGCATCCCGAACGCTCGGCCGCAGAAGACGCGGCCTCGCGCGCCATTTTCCGCGCGCTGTTGGACGCCGCCGAATCACGCCGGCAATAAGGCCAGACGAAACGCCTGCGCAGCGCTTATTTCTTCTTCCGCACTTTCTTTTTCTCACGCGCCGCCTTCTCCAGCAGCACTACCACGTGCGCGATCGCGGCATTCTCCAGATTCAGTCCCTCGGGCGTCTTCGCCTTCAATCCCACGCAATCGATGTGCACACCCAGCAGCTCCGCCACCCGCGTACGAATCGCAGCCGCATGCGGACCGACCTTCGGCGCAGCCAAGATCAGGCTGGCGTCGACATTCGCCAGTATGTAACCCGTGTCCCGCACCCGCTTCAGTGCCTCCCGCAAAAAGATGACCGAATCCGCGCCCTTCCACTTCGCATCCGACGGAGGAAACAGCGCCCCAATATCTGGCGCGGCGACCGCTCCCAGCAGCGCATCCGTGATGGCATGCAGCAGCACGTCGCCGTCGGAATGTCCGCCCAGCCCCTTGTCGTGCGGCAAAGCAATCCCGCCAATCCTCAGCGGAATGCCGACCTGAAATTCGTGCGAATCAAATCCGTAGCCGATGCGGGTCGCTGGTCTTCGGTCTTGAGTCTTAGGCATGAGATGGTTAACGCCGGCTCAGATAGAACTCCGCCAGTTCCATGTCTCCCGGGTTCGTGATCTTGATATTTCGTGGCGAGCCCATTACTACTACGACTTCGTGGCCCGAGCGCTCTACCAGCGACGCCTCGTCGGTGCCCATGAACCCGTCGGCGGCGGCCTCGTCGAATGCCTTCTTGATCACGCTGTAGTGAAATCCCTGCGGCGTCTGCGCCAGCACCACGCCGGCGCGGGGAATCGTCGCTTTCACGATCGCGCCTTCCGCCGTGCGTTCCACCTGCTTCACGGTATCGACAGCAGGCAGGGCGGCCAGCGCGGCGCCATGTTTTTTTGCAGCTTCAATCACTTCGTAAATAATCTCCGCCGTCACCAGTGGACGCACCGCATCATGCACCAGAACCACATCATCGGCGGCGGCCGAAACCGCATTCAGCGCGTGCTCGACCGACTGCTGCCGGTGCTCTCCGCCAACGACCAACTCAATCTTCTTCTTTAGTACGTCCGCTGCGTCCTTGGCCAACCGATCGCGGAAGCCTTCGATTTCGTTTTCGCGAAGCGCAATCCAGATTTCGCTGACCGCGTCGACCGCCGTAAACTTCCGCAGCGTGTGAATCAGAATCGGAGTGCCGGCTAGTTCGCTGAATTGCTTCGAGGGATGCGGCTTTTTAGTCTTCGCGTCCATCGCGCTAGGCATAGGAGCCATGCGCGTCCCCAGCCCCGCAGCCGGAATTATCACGATCACCTTCATGGCGGGCTGTAAGTATACGAGCCTGCCAAGGCAGAGTTCAAATCCTGCCGCCCGTCGGTAGCGGCTCAATTACAAGATCATTTCAGCTCGATGTCATTCTGAGCGCGGCGGCAGCCGGACGAAGAACCTTACGATCGCCCGACGCTGTTGATGCCGTGGATGGGATTGCCTGCGCTTCATGCAGTCAGGTGCTTCTCGCTTCGGTGCATTCGATGGCTCGGTTTCCTAAGGTTTCTCCGGAGCGCTTGGCGCGCTCCTGCAGGATGACACGGCTCGACATACAATACGGAAAATCCTTCCGCCGGAGCTCTCCATGCACGTGGTCACCTACGCACTGCAGCGTGTCTTTGCCAACGCCCAATCGATTTATTATTTCATGGCCGCCGTGGCGGCCATCGTGGTTATTCTGACCTACCGCAGGAATTCCGTCGTCGAACAAGCGCGCTGGCTGGCGAGCCTTTACACGAAGTTTTACGAAGCGCCCGATCTGAAGAGAATTCGCACCTGCCTCGATGAGAGCCTGCCCAACGCTGCGCCAGTTCAGGACCTGGTCCGCACCGAAGACTCAGATTTCACCGATTATCTGAACTTCTTTGAGTTCGTGGCCTATCTGAAGGCCCGCGGCCAGCTCAGCAAAAGGGATGTGGCCGCTCTGTTTGACTATTACCTGCGTCTTCTGTCCAAACACGAAGACGTGAGAAAATATATACTCGATGACAGGAAAGGCTACGGCTACCTGAAAAAACTGCTGCCGAGTTTTCCGGCCTGACAACGATCAGATTTAAGAACGAGTAGGGGCTCCCGACGGGACTGAAGACGACAGGACTGAAACTGAAAATGACTGACCATCTTTTTGTATACGGCACGCTGTCTCCCGGCAATGCGCCGCCGGAGATCGCCGCGACTGTCAGTCGGCTTCGTCCTGTGGGTTCCGCGTCAGTGCGCGGCCGCTTGTACGATCTTGGGGAGTATCCCGGAGCGGTCCTCAGTGAGAAGTCACGCACCTTGATTCGGGGAGAGGTCTTCGAACTTCCGGGCGACCGGAGCACCTTGACCGCTCTAGACGACTACGAGGGTTTTGAGCCGCACAAGCCCGGCACAAGCTTGTTTCTTCGCCGGGTGTGGCCCGTAACCATGGACGACGGCAAGCGCGTGCGCTGCTGGGTGTACATCTACAACGGAACCATGAAGGGCGCGCTGCCCCTCAGAAGCGGCCGCTATTCCCGCCGCCGAATCCGCCGATCCGCCAGCGCGCGCTCGTCGGCCGCGAAGTAACTGAAGTTCTTAATGTAGGGCGGGCACTCCTGCCCGCCGGGCAGCGTCCATCCTATGTCCCCAGCTGCGCACTCGGTATAGAGCCAGGCTACGTTGTGCCTTGCTTCGTCTCCAGTGTGCTCGGCGAAGGAACTGACGTCGGTCCCGGCGGAGCCACCGCGACTGGAACTGGAACCTGCACCGGCACGGCGGTCGCCTGTCGCGAATACGCCGCCCGCTCATCCCATTTGCCGAAGATCATCTTCCCCGCGGTGGTCTGCAGCACCGACGTCACCGACACGTCGATGGTCTTCCCAATCATCTTGCGGGCGTTATCGACCACCACCATCGTCCCGTCGTCCAGATAGGCCACGCCCTGGTTATATTCCTTGCCTTCTTTCAGGATGAACACGCGCATGGTTTCGCCGGGCAGCACGATCGGCTTCAGCGAATTGGCCAGTTCGTTGATGTTCAGAACTTCCACGCCCTGCAGCTGCGCCACCTTGTTCAGGTTGAAGTCGTTGGTGATGATCTTGCCTTCGTACACCTTGGCCAGTTCGATCAGCTTCAGGTCGACTTCGCGCACGGCCGGGAAGTCATCTTCGACAATCTGAATGGTCAGCGTCGCCACTTTCTGCAGCCGCTGCAGAATGTCGAGCCCGCGCCGTCCGCGATTGCGCTTGAGCGAATCGGCGGAATCGGCCACCAGTTGCAACTCGCGCAGCACAAACTGCGGCGTCACGATAATGCCGTCGAGAAACCCGGTCTCAGCAATGTCGGCGATGCGCCCGTCGATAATGACGCTGGTGTCGAGAATCTTGTAGCTTTTTTTGCCCTGCTTCTCGCCGCCGAAAATTCCGCCCAGCGCCGCCAGGTTGAGCAGGTCGCCTTTGTTCGCGCCCACGATCAGCCCGACGTAGGCCATGAGCAGCATGACCAGAATCTGCAGAAAGCTCTGCGTACGTCCTTCAGGGATGCTGTTGCGGATGACCAGCGCGAAGAGGTAGGCGCCGCAAATGCCAAGAAAGCTGCCAATAGCCGCCCCGATGAGCCGCTTCAGGCTCACCGTGCGCAGCTTCCATTCGAACAGGACGATCGCCGCCCCGATCAATGCGCCCACGCCCGCGTCAATATTGCGGGGCTGGCCGAAGGGCTCAATCACGAAGCAGGTAACCGCTACAACGATGACAAAAAGAAGACGTACAAGAATAAGATCCACGGTAAACCTCCCCGCGGATGCAGCTTGCCCATAAACCCATACAACTAGGCGATGCACCCGTGCCTTTCCTCGCCGCCCCGGCGGGAATCGGCCTTGCATATGCGGAGCGCGCATGAATTAGGGGAAGTACAGAGAATGAAACGTGCGCCCCGTCTCCGGCCAGTTGGGGCTCGGCCGGGCGATCAGTAAGCTAACGCCAAGAGTATATACCCGCCCGTAACCCGTAGGAGAAAATCTGAGCACAGGCGTCAGACCCGGACTTGAGAGCTTCACGATGCCGCCATCCCCTACCATCATCCCTGTGATCCTGAGGAGTCTGATGTCCGAAGTCCGACGTCTGAGGTCCACCCCTTCGTTCCCCTGCTAAACTTTCCTCATGAAAGCCCTCGTCCTCACCCGACTGACCGGACCGGACGCGCTCGCCGTCCAGAATGTGCCCGACCCAACCCTGAAGCCGGGGCAAACTCTCGTCCGCGTCGCCGCCGGCGGAATGAACTTCGCCGATCTCATGACCACCAAAGGTGGCTACCCTGGAACTCCCCCGCCGCCACTGGTCGTTGGCCGCGAATTCGCCGGTGTCGAGGTCTCACCAAATAATGAAGGTACTGGACGCCGCGTCATGGGCTACACGCAGTCAGCA
>CAVWLI010000020.1:0-122586 GCA_963755795.1 uncultured Acidobacteriota bacterium
GCAATGCAGGCTCGATTGCAAGGCGCCCCATGACCGAGCTGCTGATGGCAGGTGATCACGGCCTTACCCGGTCAGGGTGCCCCGGTCGCGTCGGCGTCCCTGACCCGTGCCCAGCCTCACTTGATCCGTGTAAACATCAAGCGGGACAGCACAGCGCCTTTGTGCTCGCTGTGTCAGCAACGTTTATATTGAGGTCAGAGTCTCAAAGTCTAAAGAGGTTCCGCTTTCCGGTCCGGGACAGGACGTGCGGAGCGGCAGGAATCACCGCATACTTCGCGGTCGTACCCGGGCTTGTCGGCCGCGCCGCAGAACCGGCAGTGCCCGGCCGCGCGGTGCTGAGCGGAGGATGCCACCGGCAGTACCGGCCGCTGCCACCGAAGCCTGACATCCCGGGCTCATGGCCTGTTCGGCAAGGGAGACGACGTGGAGGTACTGCGCACCGACGTCGCTATCGTGGGGGGAGGGCTTGGCGCGTGTGCGGCGGCGCTGGCGGCCGCCAGGCTCGGGCGCCGGGTCATCCTCACGGAGGAGACCCACTGGGTCGGGGGGCAGCTGACCAACCAGGTGGTCCCCCCCGATGAGCACCCGTGGATCGAAGAATACGGTGCCACGGCCAGCTACCGGGCACTGCGGCGCGGCATTCGTGACTACTACCGCGCTCACGTACCGCTCACCCCCGGTGCCCGGGCATGTGGCCTGCTCAACCCGGGCAATGGGTGGGTAAGCGGGCTGTGCCACGATCCCCGGGTCGCGGTCGCGGTGCTTCATCAGATGATGATGCCGCACGAGCTGAGCGGCCGGCTATTCGTGCTGGAACCGCACCGGCCGGTCACGGCCTGGACGCACGGCGACCGGGTGGCCGGGGTGGTGGTCAGGGGCTTGGAGTCCGGCCGGGATTCCCTCATCGAGGCGCCGTTCTTCATCGATGCGACCCCATACGGTGACCTGCTGGACCTGGCCGGCGCGGAGCACGTGGTCGGAGCGGAGTCGCGTTCGGAGACCGGCGAGCCTCATGCCGGCGAACAGCCGGATCCGCGGGACCAGCAGGCAATCACGGTATGTTTCGCGATCGAGCATCTTCCCGGGGAGGATCACACGATCGACAAGCCGCGGCAGTACGAACTCTGGCGCGATTTCCGGCCGGCGGGGTGGCCGGGACCGCTGCTCAGCTGGACCACCGTCCGCCCGGAAACCGGCCGGCCGCTGACCCGCTTGCTGTTCGAGGCCGAGGATGATCATCCGTGGTGGCGGTTCCGCCGGATACTCGACCGCGCCAATTTCGAAGAGGGTTTCGCGCGCAGCGACATCAGCGTGGTCAACTGGCCGCAGAACGACTACTGGTCCGGCCCCGTCGTCGGCGTTGATGCCGCCGAGCAGGCTCGCCATCTGGAGGCCGCCAGGCAGCTCAGCCTCAGCCTGCTGTACTGGCTGCAGACCGAAGCGCCGCGCCCCGACGGCGGCCACGGTTACCCTGGCCTGCGCCTGCGCGGTGATGTCGTGGGCGGGACGCCCGATGGGCTCGCACCGGCCCCCTACGTCCGGGAGTCACGACGGCTCCGGGCCGAGTTCACCGTGCTCGAGCAGCACATCGCCTACCCGCTGCGGCCCGACGGCCCCGAGCTCTTCGCCGACTCGGTCGGGATCGGCTGCTACCGGATCGACCTGCATCCCAGGGGCAGCGGAGCCGGCTATCTTGACCTGGGCTGCTGGCCATTCCAGATCCCGCTCGGCGCGATGATCCCTGTGCGGCTGGAGAACCTGCTGCCGGGCGGGAAGAACCTGGGCGTGACCCACATCACCAACGGCGCGTTCCGGGTCCACCCTGTGGAATGGAACATCGGCGAGGCCGCGGGGATCCTGGCGGCGTTCTGCCTGGAACGCAGGGTCACGCCGAGGTCAGTCAGAAATCGCCCGGCGCTTCTGGAGGACTTCCAGCTCCTACTTGGCCGGCAAGGCATCGAGCTGTCCTGGCCATCGCTTACACCGGTATGAGATACCCGATGGAAACCACTGGCAGGCGGCTGCGGATCGGCATCTCCGGTTCGTACGGCGGCATGAACCTGGGCGACGAGGCCATCCTTGATGGAATGCTGACCCAGCTGCGAGCCACCGTGCCCGCCGACATCACCGTCTTCTCCCGGAATCCCGCAGACACACTCGCCCGGCACAACGTGGAACACGCCCTCCCGGTTCGGTCGCTGACCAGGAAGGAGATCACTCCGGAGGTCCAGAAACGGGATCTCCTGGTTCTCGGCGGGGGCGGAATCCTCTACGACGGGGACGCGCAGACCTACCTGCGCGAGGTGTTCCTCGCCCACGAACTGGAGATCCCGGTCTTCCTCTACGCGATCAGCGCTGGACCGCTCACCGTCCCGGCATCCCGGCGGGCAGTGGCGGAGGCACTCAACGCAGCGACATCACCCATCAACCGTGCGTGACCGGTTCGGGTATCGCCTCCTCGAGGACGTCGGCGTCACCCAGCCGATCCACCTCACGGCCGACCCCGCGCTTGTGCTCGAACCAGAAGAACCGCCGGTGGATGCCCTGGTGGCGGAGGGCGTCGAACTCGACCGGCATCTGGTCGCCTTCTCAGTGCGAGAGCCCGGTCCGGCCGCCCCGGACATCGGCCCTGAAGATTACTACGCGCTGCTGGCGAAACTCGGCGGACTTCATGGTCGACCGGTATGACGCCGACATCGTGTTCGTCGCGATGGAACGGACCGATGTCCAGCACAGCCACGGTGTGGTTGCCCACATGCAGAACGCGGAGCGAGCTGAAATTCTCCGGCGCCGGTACTCGCCCCGGCAGATCCTGGCTCTCATGGGGCGGTTCGACTTCGCAGTGGGCATGCGGCTGCACTTCCTGATCTTCGCGGCCCTACGCAGGACCCCTTTGCCGCGCTGCCCTACGCCACGAAGGTGACGGGGCTCCTGGAAGATCTCGAGATGGACACACCGCCGCTCGGAACATCAGCATTGGTCAGCTCATCGCCAGTATCGATCACTCGTGGGATACACGCGACCAGATTCGCGCGAAGATCCAGCAGCAGCTGCCGGGGCTGAAGTCTAGGGCAATGCAGACGAACGAGTTCCTCGTGGGCCTCCTGGGAGGACGATCACCCGTACGGACCCAGGACGGACCGGCAGCACCAGCGGGGTCCGCCGCTCCATGCCGGGACTGAGTAGGGCGAGGATGTGCCCGGCTGTGGGCCGAGAGGCCGCGGCAGCTTACTTCGCCGCTGCCACCCCGAGGTGCGCAGATGGTGACGTACAGGAACCGCCGGGGCGCAGCCGCTTTGGGAGCGGGGCTGTTCAGCCGGGCAAGGTCCGGGTCGGGTAGATCCGCCTGGAAAGCATCATCGTGCGCATTGTGGTCACCGAGGGCCGCGGCGGTGCCGGGCGCTGCGCTGCCGCACGCGCGGCGCCCGGGCGCGACCGGATGCGCTATCCGGCTTAATATCTGCTGACAGTCGATCGGGCGCGCGGCGGCACGGGGCTGTTTGTTTCGAACTAGCGCGGCTCGGAGTGGTCAGTCGAGCGCGAACGTTCCTGTGACGATCTCGCCGGCCGGCTCGTACGTACCGATCACGACTCCAGTGGTGGAGACCTTGCTGTCGACGAGCTTCAGCCCGGAGGGGATGGTGCCTTCTGAGAACAGGCGTTTGCCCGAGCCGATGACGAGGGGGAAGACCCACAGGCGGTACCGGTCGACCAGGTTGTGGCGGAGCAGCGTCTGGATCAGGTTGGCGCTGCCGTGTACCTGCAACTCTGGCCCGTCTGCCTTCTTGAGCGCCGCGATGCCTTCGGCGGCGTCTTCCTTGATCAGGACCGATTTGCTCCACTCCAGTGTGGGTTGACTGCGCGACGCGACGTACTTGGTGGCGTCGTTCAATGGCTTGGCGCCGGCCTCGTCTGTGGCGTGCGGCCAGTAGGCGGCGAAGATGTCGTAGGTCTTGCGTCCGAGGACGAGGTCGAACGGCGTGCTCATCGCCTCGCCCATGACCTGGCCCATCTGCTTGTCCCAGTAGTTCACCGACCAGCCGCCGTGGGCGAAGCCGCCGCTGTCGTCCTCTCCGGGTCCGCCCGGTGCCTGCATGACCCCGTCGAGGGTCAGGAACGTGCTCACGATCAGCTCTCTCATCTCTGGTGTCCTTTCGATCGGATCGGTCCCTGAGTTAACCTGTCCAGGCTGGCGGACACGCGCAGACGGGATGCAGATGGTGTGGAGCCCGGGCGTAGTGCGATGGTGCAACCTCACTGATCCATGAGGTAACCGGCTGGGCAGCCGGGGAACTGCGCGGACTCCGCCGTCGCGGCCTCCTCCCAAGTCAGGTTCATCCGCTCCAGCCGTATGAACCCCGCCGAGACCGCCACACACGCGACACCGGAAGGACGCACGTCATTGCCATCTGCTCGGTAAGTTTGTTCGTCGCGTTCTTGACCACCTCATAGAACGCGTGATCGTGATCGGTTCGGTCGCGGCCATCGTCGTGGCCCCGCCGGTGCCCGTGCCCTCGGGACCGTTCCGCCTGGACCGGGTCGGAGTGCTGGCCGCCTCGTTCGTGTTCGCGTGGTGCGGGTGGCATCTGCTGCGCCACGCCACGCTTCCGGGCCCGGGCCGGGCCAAAGACCCCGGCGCAAACGGCGATCGGCTTGGGTCCGGACCAGGTCGCGATCGCTGAGACCAGAACGGGCCCTACAAGACCGGGCAGATGCGCTCGCGCCGCCGGGGGATGCCGCGCTCCACGCGCTGCCACCGCCCGTCGCGCTCCGCCAGGTACGCCGCGAAGGCGCGCGGGACACCCCGTGCCCGGAGCGGGTCCGCCGAGTCCATCAGCTGGAAGTGCAGGTGCGGGGCGGTCGAGTTGCCCGCGTGGCCGACACGTCCGATCACCTGCCCGGCGCGGACCTGCTGCCCTAGCGCGTAAGTCCCCGCGGTAGCGATGATCACGTGGTTGCCGGCCAGCCGGGCGGGGATCCAGCCCGCACCGCGCGAACACCACCGTGTACTTCACCGCCAGCCAGGACTCCCGTACCACGTGCAGCCGCTGGCGCTCGGCCACACCGTCCACGGCTGGACGACCACGCCGTACAGGGCCGCATGGACCGGTCGCCCCCAGCCGTAGCAGTCCCGCGTCCGCCCCCCGATCAGCAGCCAGCGCAGGGTCCCCGCGGGGTGCAGGTGAAACCCGGGGCGATGGTCGGTGCGGACCAGGTTGTAGGCGTACCGCTGTCCGAGCAGGTCCGTGCCGTGGCTGGGGATCCGGTCCGCCGGGGTCCTCTGGACCGACCACTCGCCCCGGAGGGGAAACCCCGCCGCGACCGGGTCCGCCAGCTCACCCATCGCCGCCGGCCAGACCCTCGACACCACCGTCTCTCGTCAGTTCGTCCCTTTCGTGTCCCGATATCACGCACAGTGTCCTGACTCACCGTAGTCCAACGGGCTCGGACCTACCGGGGTGGCAGCGGCGAGGTGATGCGGCTCAACGGACTGCGGGGTACCGTCCTTGCCGATCACCAGAAGGGGAGATTCTGTTGGTGGCTGGGGTTTCGGATGATCGGACAGCGGCGGCGCCACGGAAGGTGCACAGTTGTGCTGGCGTGACGCCTGCCATCGCCAGTTGCCTATTGACCGTCCCAGGCCTGGGAATGGAGCATTACCTGTCCCCATCCGCCGAGACGCTGAAGATCGACATCCGGTGGAAGGTGGCGTGCATGCGTCGCTGACCCAGATGAGCTTTGACCATCCACGCTGGTGTACTGGCGGCGGATTGCCGCCTCATACCGGCCGGACCGGATCTTGGTGCGGTTGCTAAGGTGATCGCGCAGACCGGGATCTTCGCGCGGGCGGCGCAAGCGGCGCGTAGACGCCGTCGAGGACCTGGACGGTGAGCTGGCCCGGCTGCAGGCCGGGGAAGTGGCGATCACCATGCGGCTGACCACCGAGGAATGGGCGAGCGGGCGCTCCAGGTCCGCGACCCGAACGGCGTGATCGTCCAGCTTCTGGACTGGAACGGCGTCGCGGCCGGCTGACCCGGGAATTGCTAGCCCGGTCCCTGGTAGCCCGGAGGGACGCCGGCGTGCGTCCACGGCGGGACCGGAGGGACCGGCCGATCAGGAAGCCCCGCACCGTGGCCAGGAAGGCGGCTGGCCGGTCCTGGTAGGCGTTGTGCCCGGCCCCGCCGTCAGGTAGACGAGGCTGGCGCCGGGCAGCGCCTGGCGGTAGGCCTGGGCCGAGGTCCACGACAGGTAGTCGCAGGCCCCCTTGATGATCAGCACGGGCACAGTCAGGCGGGCCAGCCGTGGCCGCGGGTCGGGCTAGGGGCCGCTGGCCGCTGACTGCGGGTACTGGTGGCCGTAGAAGCCCAGGCCGTACAGGGCGGGGCCGGCGGGGGCGCCGCGACAGTGCAGGGCCGCCCGCTGTGGTTGTAGACCCGGTCCAATCGGGCGTCCATCTCGGCGTCCCCGGCGAAGGCGCGCGGCCGGGGAGTGACCTGCAGCAGCGTGTAGGCGAGCAGGACCCGGGGCGGTCGGTCATCACGTCACTCCCTCACGGCCCCCGTATCCGATCGCCCGGCGTGGCGCCGTGCGCAGCCGGACCGCGACCTGAACCTATTGTGGTAAGCGGCGGAAGTGGCCGCCGGATGCAGGCCAGATGGATCCTGGGTGAAGCCGCACAGCCAGGGCAGCGCCGCCCGCACAGCCTTCATCAGCGCATCACACCGGCTGCGCCGCGACTTCACGGGCCGCGGCTACCATCGCGCCATGGTGACGCATCCGAGTTCCCTCCCGAGGGGCAGGTGCCGGTCCAAGGCGGCAGCAGAGGTGGTGCCCGGATGACCCGCCAGCCATGCTCTGCCGGCGGTCGGCCGGCCCGGGATTGCCGCCGGGTGATGCCAGCAGGGACGATTGCTGCCTATGCGGCCGCGGCGGCCGCGTTCGGCTACGCGGCGGTCAGCCTCTACTGGGCCGCGGGCGGGACCCTGCTGCTCGGCACCCTCGGCGGAACCATCGAGGAGATCGCCCGTCGCGGCGGGCTGCCCGCCGTCGCGCTGGGCCTGACCGCCACCGTGCTGAAAGCGGCAGGCGGCATTCTGGCGCTTGCGCTGGTCCGCCCGTGGGGCCGCGCCGTCCGGCGGAAATGGCTGCTTACTGTCGCGGGCATCGCGAGCGCTGTGCTGATCTGCTATGGCGCGGTCCAGGTGGGGGCCGGGGCGCTGGTACTGTCCGGCGCGGTGCATCCGCACGGCCCGGTCGACCGTGAGGCGCTGCGCTGGCATGTTGCCCTCTGGGACATGTGGTTCCTGGTCTGGGGGTTGCTGCTCGCGGTCGCGGCCGTGGCCCGCTGGCGGCACGAACCATCACCGTCGCCACCGCCGACCGCGCAAAATAGGACCTGAGAGCGCGGCGACATCGGGGGCGAGCGGGACTCGGTGCTTTGTCGCCCTTGTCGGCCACCCGCAGCCAGGGGGCCGCCCGATATGCACACCGGCAACGCGTAAGCCGGGTACCTCAGCCGAGCACGGGCCGGACGGTCGTCATTGATGGTGGGCAAAGCCCGCTTCCGCCGCCTGGCCGCACGCCAGCGAGATCACGTTATCGCGCCAGGCCCTCGCGGTACTCGACCCGGCTCGCCGCCGGGCGCCGTAGCAGCACACCGCCGCTGGCCACCTCCAGCCCTACGCCCGCGCGGCCCGCAACCGGGGGCGATTGACCTGATCCCGACTGGTGCTGAAGGGAATCAACTACGACGTGGGCACGTTGTTCGGCTCCACCCCGCCCCGGGTGTCCCTGGCACCTTGCTGATGTCCGGCGGGATCTGTCGTGGTCCGGGGCGAGCGGCACTGCACGATGGTCAACCTGTCGGCACGGACGTGTCCCGGCTGACCCAGGCAGCGCGGATCGCCCGGGAGAACGGCCTGGGCGTCTGGCTGCAGCCGCGCCTGATCGACCAGTCGCACCAGGTCCTGCTGGCCCATCTGGCTGAGGCCGCCGGCGCCGCGGAGGAGCTGCGCCGCGAGTACGGCGACATCGTGCTCAACGCCGACTGTGAGTGGACCGTGTTCGGCGACGGGATAATCCAGATCGTCGACGGAGAACGCCAGGATAAGGCCGATGGCGTGGATGTCGCGCTGGTCCTCAGGCAGGGTCGGCAGGTCGCGGCGCAGGAAGACCACGTTCATGCTGGCGTCATCACGGGCCAGCGACGCGAACCCGTCCGCCGCCAGCGTCTCGCGGAACCCGAAGTGCTGCTGCAGGGAGCGGCTGGAGGCGGCGACGTCCTGGACGTTGAGCGATACCGCAAATGAGTTGACCTTCACCGGCGATCTCCATTCTAGTTCGGTCCCGGTCAGTTCTTGCTCCGGTATAGGTGCATGGTCAGCGGGGCGAAGAGCAGGGTGAGGGCGGCGCAGGCCAGCAGGACCCAGCCGACCGCCCGGCCGCGCCGGTCCCCGACATCAGGCCGCGCACCGCGGTGGCCAGTGACCGGGTTGACCTCGACGAACGCCTGCAGCCAGCCGGGCATAGTCTGCGGGTCATCTCGGGCCCCTACCCGGCGGGCGACCTGGCGGTGATCCGGGTCGGCTACCGGCCCGCCTGGTGCCCGCCTCGTTCGACGACTCAGGCAAGGGCCCAGGTGGGCGACGTCGTGCTGGCCGTGGGCAACCCGCTGGGGCTGTCCCGCAGCGTCACCGAGGGTATCGTCTCCGCCAGCTCCAGTTGCGCAACCGGACAGGGACGCCGCCGTGGAGGCGCTGCAGCGCGCGGCCGGGAACGGGCGGCTTCCCCGGTGGAGTTCAGCGAACGGGTGGACAGGGCACTGATGGCCGGAACCCGCGACCAGCTGGCCGCGACAGCCGGGCTCGAGCCCGCCCGCGCGTTGTTCGGCGACATCTACCTTGACCTGCGCGGGATGGTCGTGACCGATGACATGATCGAGATCTCCGCCGTGGCGCTGTTCGGAAACCTGTGCACAGACCTCGCGGAGGGGTGGAGGTCGAGTTCACCGGACTCGACGTGCCCGACGGCCGCGAGCTGCGGCTCGCGCCCGTGCCCCGGCGTTCTGACACCCCGCTTGTCCGGGTCCGGGCCTGTGGGCTGTGCGGTGACGACAACGTGCGGACGCCTGCGGATGGCGAGGAGCCGCCGAGCTGGTGGAGCCTGTTCTGGCCCAGGCGGAGCCAGCGCCGGTAGCGGCACGACCGGCCTGTTGAGCCAGGCCCGCCCGGCAGCACCAATTGCTGGGGTCGCCCGCTGTGCCGGACGAGCTGATGACACGGTCCGGCGCTGGTGACCGGGTAAGCCTGGGCTTGGGTGCTGAGGGCTACGGCACCCGTCCGTCCGAATGGCGCCGGGCGCGGGCACGCAGCGCCCGTTCACGAGCCCGACGACGGTTCAGCGGCTGGCGCTCAGATTGACCGGCAGCTTGTGGGGCATGATCGTGAATCGACGCGAAGCCGCGCCTCGGAAGGGTAACGACACGGCCGGCGAAGACCGGTGCGATCCGGAGGGTTTGTAGTGGCGGTCACCGCGGTCGGCTGGGCCCTGACCATCGGTGTGATCGTAGCGCTGCTCGCCGTGGACCTGCTGCTGGCCACGGTACGTCCGCACGCGGTCGGCTACCGGGAGGCGGCCGCCTGGACGGTGTTCTACATCGCGGTGGCGGTGGTCTTCGGCCTGGTCTTCGCCGGCTTGGTAGGGTGGGGGTACGGCGCGCAGTACTTCGCCGGGTACGTCGTGGAGAAGAGCCTGTCCGTCGACAACCTCTTCGTTTTCGTGATCATCATGGCGACGTTCGCGGTGCCCCGCGAGCACCAGCAGCGGGTGCTCATCTTCGGCATCATCGCCGCACTGGCCCTGCGGGCCGTTTTCATCACCCTGGGGGCGGCGCTATTGTCGCTGCTGTCCTTTATGTTCCTGATCTTTGGGCTGCTGCTGCTGTGGACCGCTGTGCGGCTCTACCGTCACCGTGACGAGGACCCCGACGTCGGGGACAATGCCCTGGTTCGGGCGTTGCGCCGGATACTGCCGGTCACCGACACCTACGACGGCGGCCGGCTGATGTCCCGCGCCGGCGGACGGCGAGTGGTCACACCGCTGTTCATCGTGTTCATTACCATCGGCAGCACGGACATCTTGTTCGCGCTGGACTCGATCCCGGCCGTCTTCGGTGTCACTGATCAGCCCTACATCGTGTTCGTGGCCAACGCGTTCGCCCTGCTGGGCCTGCGGGCGCTGTTCTTCCTGGTGACCGGTCTGCTCGACCGGCTGGTCTACCTGTCGAGCGGCCTGGCGCTGATTCTGGCGTTCATCGGCGTGAAACTGATCCTGCACTGGAGTCACGGGCTCGATCACCGGGTGCCGGAGATCACCACCGCCGTGTCGCTGACTGTCATAGCCGTAGTGCTGACCGTCACCACAGTGGCCAGCCTGATCAAATCCCGGCGCGATCCCGCAGCCCGGGCGCACGCCGGAGCCGTCATCGGCGCCCAGCCCCGGGCTACCTCCGATGAACACCGTTCATCCGATCGCTGACACGACTGGCCGGCTGCTCCCTCGCTGACCGGGTTCTACAACACCTGCCCATTGAAAGCCATCGTCACCACTCCGTCTACGCATCCCGGCCCCGGGGCGTCGGCAGCCAGCTGCCTGTGCCGGGGGTGCCTGGCCACAGCAGGTCACCGAGATCGTGGACCGCCAGCTGGGCCGACTCTTCGGCGCCTGAATCCGCTCCATCCCCACCCCCATCTCAATCCGGGCAACGGCTGGGCAGGCCCGCTGTGCCACGATCCGCGGGTGGCGGTGGCGGTGCTGCACCAGATGATGGCCCCGCACCAGCTGGGCGGCCAGCTGTTCGTGCCGGGACCGCACCGGCCGCTGACGGCCTGGAGCAACGGCGACCGGGTGGCCGGC
Organism: uncultured Acidobacteriota bacterium; assembly: GCA_963755795.1. Taxonomy (GTDB): domain Bacteria; phylum Acidobacteriota; class Terriglobia; order Terriglobales; family Acidobacteriaceae; genus Sulfotelmatobacter. The sequence continues at coordinate 10,915 of CAVWLI010000020.1, forward strand.
GTGGTCGTGCGGGGCATCGAATCCGGGCGGGATTCCCGGTCGAGGCGCTGTACTCCATAGATGCCACGCTCCATGGCGACCTGCTGGCACTGGCCGGCGCGGAGCACGTGGCCGGGGCCGAATCGCGCTCCGAGACAGGCGAGCCGCACGCCGCCGAGCAGCCAGACCCGCGAAACCAGCAGGCGATCACCGTGTGCTTCGCGATCGAGCATCTCCCGGGTGAGGACCACACGATCGGCGAGCCACGGCAGCACGAGCTCTGGCGTGACTTCCGGCCCGCAGGGTGGCCGGGGCCGTTGCTGGGCTGGACCACCGTGGAGCCGGAAAGCCACCGGCCGCTGACCCGCATGCTGTTCGACGCCGAGGATGACCATCCGTGGTGGCGATTCCGGCGAATACTCGATCACGCCACTTTCGAGGAGGGTTTCGCGCGCGGTGACATCAGCGTGGTGAACTGGCCGCAGAACGACTACTGGTTCGGCCCCGTCATCGGCGTTGACCAGGCCGAGCAGGCCCGCCACCTCGACGCCGCGAGACATGCTCTACTGGCTGCAGACCGAAGCGCCACGCTCCGACGGCGGCTGCGGCTACCCTGGACTGCGCCTTCGCGGCGATGTGGTGGGCGGAACCCCCGATGGGCTCGCACCGGCTCCGCATGTCCGGGAGTCAAGGCGGCTCCGGGCCGAGTTCACCTTGCTCGAGCAGCACATCGCCTATCCGCTCAGGCCCGACGGCCCCGAGTTCTACGCCGACTTGGTGGGGATCGGCTGCTACCGACCGGATCGACCTGCACCCCAGGGTCAGCGGAGCGGGGTATCTCGACCTCGGCTGCTGGCCTTTCCAGATCCCGCTCGGCGCGATGATTCCCGTACGCGTCGAGAACCTGCTGCCCGGCACGGGATCGGCAAAGTCATTTGTGAAGCGCGTCTCATAGCGGCAGATAGCTGAGCATGCGGGTCCGGTCGTGTCCGATGGCCTGGAGGGTGCAGGTGATCTCGGTGACGCCGGCGAGGTAGAGCAGGCTGATGGCCAGGTTCCCGGAACGTGGCCATGACCTGGGGCCGTTGTCGGCGTAGCCAGTGCTCGAATCCTCCGCGTAAGCGGTGTCCCAGTGCACCGACTCAATGCCCCACTGGCCGCGGCCTATCCTCGCGAGGTCCGCGGCGCTGGCGCGGTCTTCTGCCAGGCTGGTGATGGCATGCACGATCTCCTTGCTGATCAGGGTGCCGTTGAGGTCGTAGCCGTCGCGGCGAATCCGCGCGATCCTGTGGCATGCGGAAATCGGTGCCGTCGGCGCTGGTGACCCAGATGGAGCGGCGGATGATCCGGCCGTGGCCGCAATCCAGTTCCGTGTAGTCGGGCTCGCGGGGGCCGTCGTGCTGGATCGCATCGAACATGGCCCGCTGTAGCTGGTAACGGCGGTAGCACGGCCATGCAAAACTGGCATCGGCGGCCTTTCGTTCCGGTCCGATCTGGAGTAGACACCTGTGATCAACCGGACGGGAGGCCGTTCCCGCGAATCACTGCCGACGTTACGCACGGCTGACCCGGCACTCACCCAGCCGTCGAACCAGGCAGTCAGACGCACGTTGCTGCACCCAGTCGCATACCACCAACTTGCCGATCCCGTGGCTGCCCGGCGGCAAGAACCTTGGGTGTGACGCACATCACCAACGGTGCGTTCCGGTCCACCCGGTCGAGTGGAACATCGGCGAGGCCGCTGGCACCTTGGCGGCGTTCTGCCTGGAAAGAAATCGCCAAGGGGGATTCTCGAGGAGTTTCAGCTCCTGCTGAGACGACAAGGGATAGAGCTGTCCTGGCCATCACTCTCACCAGTCTGAGGCATATGTCATGGGAACGAAAAACCGGCAGCTGCGGATCGGCATCTCCGGCTCGTATGGCGGCATGAGCCTGGGCGACGAGGCGATCCTGGAGGGGATACTGACGCAGCTACGAGCCAGCGTGCCCGCCGAAATCACCGTGTTCTCCCGGAACGCCCCGGACACGCTGGCCCGGCACAACGTAGAACGCGTGATCCCGGTCCGGTCGCTGACCCGGAAGGAGGTCACCCCAGAGGTCCAGCGGCTGGATCTGCTGGTCCTCGGGGGCGGAGGAATCCTGTACGACGGGGACGCGGAACTGTATCTGCGGGAGGTGTTCCTCGCTGAGGACATGGGGATCCCGGTCATCCTCTACGCGATCAGCGCGGGACCGCTGACCACCCAGTCGTCCAGGCAGGCTGTAGCACACGCGCTCAACGCGCCAGCATCGCCCGTCATCACCGTCCGCGACCGGCTCAGCTACCGCCTTCTCGAAGACGTCGGCGTCACCAGCCGATCCACCTCACGGCAGATCCTGCGCTCTTGCTCGAACCGGAGGAGCCGCCGGGAGATGCGCTGATAGCAGAGGGCGTCGAACTCGACCGGCACCTGATCGGCTTCTCGGTGAGAGAGCCCGGTCCGGCCGCCCCGGACATCGACCCGGAGGACTATTACGCGCTGCTGGCCAATGCCGCGGATTTCATGGTGGAGCGGTATGACGCCGACGTTGTGTTCGTCCCGATGGAACGCACCGACGTGCAGCACAGCCACGCCGTGGTTGCTCACATGCAAAATGCCGAGCGCGCCGAGATCCTCCGGCGACGCTATTCGCCGAGGCAGATCCTGGCTCTCATGAGCCGGTTCGACTTCGTGGTCGGCATGCGGCTGCACTTTTTGATCTTCGCTGCCCTGCGCGGCACTCCCTTCGCGGCCCTGCCCTACGCAACCAAAGTAACCGGGCTACTCGAAGACCTCGAGATGGAGACACCGCCGCTCGGGAGCATCAGTATCGGGCAGCTCATCGCCAGCATCGATCACTCCTGGGACACCCGTGACCAGATCCGGGCGAAGGTCGGGGGGCGACTGCCGGATCTCAAGCGCAGGGCAAGCCAGACGAATGAGTTTCTCGTGCGGCTGCTCCGAAGTCGGCCTTCCGGATAGACGAGGTTTTCCCAGGCCCGCGTGACCGGGTGATGCCGGGCTACGCACCCCCGCTCGTTCGGGGGAGAATTACTCATCCCGAACGGGGACCGCGGTGCTACGGTCCGTGCCACTGCATCCGCTCGGATGGACGTGGTGGGATAGCCAGGGCGCCGATCCCCAGCCGCCCGGGCCCATGGGCGTGGCCCTTGTGTGGCCAGGCGCCCCGGCGTTTCCATGAGGCGGTACCTGTCGAGCCGGGGTGTCGGCCCCGATACGGCAGGCTCATGCTGCCGGGGTCAGGCCTTCGGGCGTACCTGCTCGGACTGCTCCAGCCTGGCCGCCTGTGAGGGCGCGTTTCTTGGTCGGTCTGGCCGGGCTTGCCATGCCCGCCAGGCCAGGTCAGGGCGACGGGATCACCGCGACGGGGCCGAGCGCGCGGTTCAGGACGGCGTGCCTGACTGAGCCGGGGCCGGGCGGGCCGGGTCGGCTGGCGTGCCTGCCGATGACCACCAGGTCGGTGCGGATGGACAAGCCGACCAGCACGCGGCCCGGGCGGTCGCGCACGACATACTGGCTGACCGGCATGTCGGGGGTGCTTCTTCCGCCAGCTATCCTGTGCGGCTCGATTATTGGATCTGGCCTGGTCAGACTTCCCGGCTGGGATCATCGCTGAGTGATCATTTCCGTCCTCTACCTGCTTGTACGCTGCCTGCTCGGCTGTCTGATGGTGCTGGCACGGCACCGGGTGTCCAAGGATGCCGAACTGCTGGTGCTCCGGCACGAGAACGCGGTCTTGCGCCGCCAGGTCGGCCGGGTCCGCTACGAGCCGGGCGACCGGCTGTGGCTCGCGGCGCTGTCGCGATTGGTTCCCCGCCGCCGGTGGGGTGAGGTGTTCCCGGTGACACCGGCGACGCTGCTCGCCTGGCACCGTCGGCTGGTCGCGCGCAAGTGGGACTACGCGAGCCGCCGGCGTCCGGGGCGGCCGCCTGCGGCAGCTGCGATCCGCAAGCTCGTGATCCGCATCGCGACGGAGAACCCCGCGTGGGGGCACCGCCGCGTGCAGGGCGAGCTGGTCAGGCTCGGCCACCGGATCGCCGCCTCCACGGTGTGGCAGATTCTGCATGATGCCGGGATCGATCCCGCGCCCCGCCGCACCGGCCCGACCTGGAAGCAGTTCCTGACCGCCCAAGCCCGCAGCATCATCGCAATAGACTTCGTTCACGTGGACAGCGTGCTGCTGCGGCGCGTCTACGCCCTGATCGTGATCGAGCACGACACTCGCCGGGCTCACCTGGCCGGCATCACCGCACACCCCGGCGGCGCGTGGACGACGCAGGCAGCCCGCAACTTGCTGATGGACCTGGGTCAGCGCGCGTCCGCGGTCAAGTTCCTGATCAGGGACCGTGCGGGCCAGTTCACCGGCTCTTTCGATGCCGTGTTCACCGCGGAGGGCATCAGGATCTTGGCCAGCCCGCCGCAGGCTCCCCGAGCGAACGTTTCGGCGGGAATCGCTTCTCCGGGAGCGACGATCCATGCGATGGTCTGCCCGACGGGAATGTCCGAGCCTTCCGCCGCCTTGATGCCTGCGAGAATGCCGTCGGCCGGGGCTTCGACTTCGACCACGGCTTTGTCGGTTTCGATTTCGAGGAGAGGTTCGCCTTTGGTGACTCGGTCGCCTTCCTTTTTCCGCCAGGCGAGGAGCTTGCCGGTTTCTTGCGCCATCTCGAGGGCGGGCATTACCACGCTGAAAGCCATAGTGTATAGAGTGCGAACGGATTAGTGGGCCCCCAGCGGCTAAAGCCGCTGGTGATGGTGCCCGGCTTTGCGGCCCGGCTTGAAGCCGCGCCCTTTCAAAACAAGAAAAGCAAATTCAAAACACGGAGAACAAATTCGAAACACGAAAAGCAAATTTCAGAACGCAATGAAGAAATTCAAAGCAAAGGAACAAACAAACAAAAACAAAAGCTAGTCGGTGACTCCTACGCGCTCGGTTTTCGCACTGGTCTCGATCATATCGAGAACGCGTTCGCTGGGCGCCGATTCAGTGTCTCGTATCGTTGGCAGCGGGCCGTTCACGGTGTAGTAATGCGCGCCGGCGACCAGAAGTTGCTCGGCAGGGAAGCGCGTGATGACCTCGTGCCCCGTGGGGGTGACCACGATTTCTTCTTCGATGCGCGCCGCGCTCCAGCCGTCGGTCGAAGGCCAGAACGTTTCAAGCGCAAAGACCATGCCAGGCTTGATTTCCACGGGATGCTCGAATGAAACGAGGCGGCTGATCACCGGTTTCTCCCAGATCGCAAGGCCAATGCCGTGGCCGTATTGGAGAGCGAAAGCATCTTCTTCGTTGGAGAATCCGAAATCGGTGGCTTTCGGCCAGACGGCGGCAATCTCGGCGGTCGTGCGGCCGGGGCGCACCAGTTCAATCGCGGCGTCGAGATAGTCGCGGCAGCGCTTGTAGGCGTCGACCATGGCGTGCGACGCGTAGCCCACGGTGAAGCAGCGGTAGTAGCAGGTGCGGTAGCCCATGTAGGAATGCAGAATGTCGTAGTAGACCGGATCGCCGGGGCGCAGGACGCGATCGGAAAAAACGTGCGGGTGCGGATTGCAGCGTTCGCCCGAAATCGCATTCACGGCCTCGACGTATTCCGAACCGAGATCGTAGAGGACTTTGCTTACAAGGCCAACCGCCTCGTTTTCGCGCAGGCCGGGCTTCATGGCGCGGTAGAGTTCGTCATAGGCGGCGTCGACCATCATGGCCGAAGTATTGAGCAAGGAAATCTCATCCTGTGTTTTGATGACGCGAGCTTCGGACATGAGCGCCTGTCCGTCGACCACTTCGATGCCTTCTCGCTGCAGCGCAAACAAAACGGGCAATTCGATGATGTCGATGCCAACTGGCTCTTTGTGCAGGCCGCGCATTTCGAGCTCGACGCGAATTTTCTTGGCGACGTCTTCGGCGCGGCCCATTTGCGGCGTCATGGCGCCGCGCAGCATAGAGATTCCGGAGTGCGAGCGGCCGTCGAGCCAAGGACAATTCTGTTGATGATGCCGGGCGGCAGAACCGAAGTCCCACAGGATGGGCTCGTCATTCTGGGGCAGCAGCGTGAAGCGATTGGCTTTATCCTGGGCCCAGGTGCCGATGTGCGTCGACGTGAGATAGCGCACGTTGTTCATGTCGAAGCAGAGCAGCGATCCCATCGACGATTGCTTGAGCAAGTCTTTCGCTTTTTGCAGACGCTCGCGGCGGAGACGATCGAAGTCGATCCGATTCTCCCAGTCGACCGCCATCGTTCCGTGAGTCTTGAGTCCCATAAAAATCTCCTGTAGAGACGTTGCTTGCAACGTCTTGCTGGCGTCGTCTCGAAAACTGCGGCTTTATTAGTGCTGCCGGCGGAGGCGTAGCCACCTACGTCTCTACGTTTTATTGCACATCTGGCGTGCTGCTTTTGTCACCGTTTCTTCCGTCGGCACGGTCACATCTTCCAGTGGCGGAGAGAACGGAATGGGAACATGCATCGCGCCCATGCGTTTCACCGGTGCGTCGAGATCGTAGAATGCGCCTTCGGCGATCACGGCCGCGAGCTCGGCTGTTACTCCGTATCGCCCGTAGCCCTCGTCGAGCACGATCACGCGCGATGTTTTCTTCGCCGAGTCAATAATAGTCTTTTCATCTAGCGGCCAGGTGGTGCGTGGATCGACTACTTCGGCGCTGATACCTTCCTTTTCTAACAAGCTCGCCGCGCCCAGCGCCACCTGCACCATGCTGCTGGTCGCGACGAGTGTGATGTCGTCGCCCATGCGCTTCACGTCGGCAACACCCAGCGGGATGGTGTAATCCTCGGCGGGAACCAGACCTTTCAGCTTGTACATCATTTTGTCTTCGAAGAAAATTACCGGGTTCTCGTCGCGGATGGCGGTCTTCAGCAAACCTTTCGCGTCATACGGTGTCGACGGCAGAACAACTTTCAATCCAGGGACGTGGCTGAACCACGCGTGCAGCGACTGAGAATGCTGCGCCGCCGAGCGCCGCGTGGCGCCTAACGTGGTACGCATCACCATTGGAACGCGCCAGTGCCCGCCCGACATGTAATGAGCTTTGGCGGCTTGATTCACCATCTGATCCATGGTGAGCGTGAGAAAGTCGCCGAACATAATGTCGACCACAGGTCGCAGGCCGGTCATGGCTGCGCCGACGCCGACTCCGGTAAATCCGGCTTCGGAAATTGGCGTGTCGACGACGCGCTCGGCGCCAAATTCTTCCACCAGGCCGGAGAGCACTTTGAAAGGCGTTCCGGCCTCGGCCACGTCTTCGCCAAAGATGCAGACGCGCGAGTCGCGGCGCATTTCTTCAGCCAGCGCTTCGCGCACGGCCTGCGCAAATGTGAGTTCACGCTCAGACATAAACCTGCTCAGAAAAATGTTCAGCCATAAGCTTTGTCACGCGTAAACATCCTGCTCGACCTGGTCGACGCTGGGATAAGGCGCGGCGATGGCAAACTTCACGGCTGCTTCCATCTCGGCGCGAGCCTCGGATGTGATCTGATCGAGTGCGGCCGCATCCGCATGTCCCTGCGTGAGCAGCCAGTTCGCATGCAGTTTGATCGGATCGCGCTCGGTCCTCCAGTGCAACTCTTCCTGTTTCGATCGGTAGTATTCGCGATTAATGTCGCCGACGTGATGGCCGCTGTAACGGTAAGTGTCGGCCTGCAAAAATGCAGGTCCTTCGCCCGTTCTGGCTTGCTTCACCAGCCGCGTTGCGACTTCGTTGACTGCGCGCACGTCCTGTCCGTCGACCTGCGCAGACTCAAGGCCGAAGGCTGCGGCGCGGCCGAGAATGGTTCCGGCGGTGGTTTCCGAGAAGTGGGTGTACTCGTTGTAGAGATTGTTTTCGCACACGTAAATGACGGGGAGCTTCCAGATCTGCGCCAGGTTCATCACTTCATAGAGCGATCCCTGACCGAGAGCGCCCTCGCCGAAAAAGCAGACGGCCACGCGTCCATTGCCTAAACGCTTTGAGGCAAATGCCGCGCCGGTGGCGATTCCTACGCTGCCGCCAACAATCGCGTTGGCGCCCAGGTTCCCGGTTGCGGGATCGGCAATGTGCATCGATCCGCCTTTGCCTCGGCAGTAGCCGGCTTCTTTCCCTAGCAGCTCGGCAAACATGCGGTCGGGGGAAGCGCCTTTAGCCAGGCAGTGTCCGTGGCCGCGGTGGGTGCTGGTGATGTAGTCGTCGATGCGCAGCGCTTCGCAAATGCCCACGGCGACGGCTTCTTCGCCGCTGTAGAGGTGCGCCAGGCCGGGCATCAGCGCGCGGGTGTAAAGTTCGTTCACCTGCTCTTCGAACAGGCGGATCCTCACCATCTGGCGGTAGGCGCGCAGCCATCTATTTTCAGCGGCCGCTTCATGTCCCGCTTCCGGATTGGAAGTCGCGGTGGTCACTTCTTAGGCCCTCCTGCGGTGACTGGGGTGGTTACGCCAGACATGGCAGCCAGGACGTCGAACATGCAGGCAAAATCGTACTTCGTCCAGCCCATGCCGCGAGCCGCCGTCAGAAACTCGTTACTCACGGCCGTCGTCGGCAGCGGCACGTCGAGCTGCCGGCCCAGCTCCATCGCCAGCACCATATCTTTCTGCATCATGTTCACGTCGAACCAGGCTTCTTCCGGTTGTTGCAACACGAATGGACCGCGGTACTTGATCATGGGCGATGCCACCGCGCTATTGACCAGCACGTCGACGGCAACATCGCGGGCAATGCCGCTCTTTTCCGCCAGCAGCACGCCTTCAGAAAACGCCAGCATCTGTACCGCAAGGCTAAGATTGATCGCAATCTTCATGGAGAGCGCGAGGCCGTTGTCGCCCACATAACTGACCTTGGGGCCGATGTCGAGGAGCAGCGCTTTGATCTTTTCGAATGTCTCTTTCTTGCCTCCGACCATCACCGACAACTTTCCTTCCTGTAGTGTGATCACGCTGCCGGAAACCGGCGAATCGACCATGTCGGCACCCGCGGCGCGCACTTTCGCGGCCAGGGCACGGCTCACCGTTGGACTCACGGTGCTCATGTCGATGAAAATCTTGCCGGCACTCAGTCCGGCCAGCAGACCGTCCGGACCTTCGGTGATGGAAGCAATTGCGGTAGCGTTGGTCACCATGGCGAAGGTGTAGTCCGACGCGCTCGCGACGGCGCGGGGCGAGTCGGCCCACTGCATGCCCTTTTCGACCAGCCACTGAGCCTTCGTGCGGGTACGGTTGTAGCCGGTCACCGCGTGACCTTTGCTCAGCAGCCGGCTCACCATCTGGCTGCCCATTACGCCCAAACCGATAAATCCGACTTTTGCCATCTGCTTCCTTCGCGGCTAAAGCCGCATTTATTTTGGGCCCGCTTGCGATGCGGCTGAAGCCGCACTCTTTCAAAACGCGGCAGTTTGTTTCAAATCGAAACGCGCGAAGCTCTTCAAGGCGAACCCACCTCAATCTTAACTAGTTGGTTTTGTGCTTGCCAGGAGCGCGTTTCGCAGTTGGCGAACCACCATCGTCCCGCACTTGATCAAGATGCGCTCGCATCGTATCGCGCGCCTTCTCGGCATCGTGGCGTTCGACCGCGTCAAGAATTCGCTTGTGATGCACTTGCCCGCGCTCTGGACCGCCCGGGACTTTGAAAATTCGCAGCCGCTGCTCGCGCAGGAGGGCAACGATGGAATCCAGCAGCGAAAGGATGATCGGATTGTTCGCACCCTCGGCCAGCGCCAGATGAAAATCGAGATCAGCTTCGATGTAAGTTTCCGGATCCTGCCCGGCCCGGTCCATCGCGGCTACCGCCTCACGCATGGTTGCCAGTTCCGGTTCCTGAATGTGCACCGCCGCCAGAGCCGCAATCTCCGGTTCGAGAATTGCCCGCACTTCCGCCAGATGAGTGGAGCCTTCCGGCTGGCCGATCTTGACCATTAGATCGAATGACTGGCGAACCGCTTGCGTGGTGCCGTCGGTGATGAAGGTGCCACGGCCGGAGTAGGCTTCGACCAACCCTTTTTCGCGTAGAGCTTTCACGGCTTCGCGAACGGCGGTGCGGCTCACGCCGAAGCGCTGGGCTAGTTCGCGCTCGGCGGGGAGTTGGTCCCCCGCCTTCAGAGTGCCTTTGACGATCGACTCTTCAATCTGCTGAACGATTTGCTCGTAGAGTCTCGACGTACGAACGAGTTTGTACACAACTTCGCTCCCCACACCTGATGACAAACCGCCGGACGGCAGGGCGACTATGGTCTGGCTACTATACCGCATATCCACGGGGCGGTGGCGCGTTTGTTGGGCGAAGGACATAGGCTGGGCAAAAGGTATGGTGGTATGACCATATGCAAGATACTATACCAGGCGCCAGCAATGCAATCCCCTCACACACCGATTCCAAGTTCGGCGGACCAGAATTCTGGGTTGCCGCCCTAAGAACTCCCCTTTCAGTTCGAGGGGGTATAAACTCTCTCAGCTTCCATCCAAAATTTGAATATGCTTGACACTGTTTCTCCGATAGTGGTATGGCTGTCGGACCAGAAATATGGAGGAGTTCTACATATGCTATCCCGCACGGTCAGTGCCGCCTCGTCGCCCGACGTCCGGATGACTGCAGGTTCCCGGTGGATCAGTGGCGCCTTCTTGCTCTTCCTGTTCGCTGCTTCCGCCGTGGCCCAGACCACGGCGGGACGTATTCTCGGCACCGTGAGCGACCAGACCGGGGCCGCGGTCGGAGGCGCCACGGTGGTGGTTACCGACGTCCAGCGCGGTACTTCGCGGACGCTGACCACGGATGATTTCGGAGAATACGTTGCCCCACAACTGCTGCCGGGCAACTACAAGATCCACGTGGAAGCGAAGGGCTTTAAGGCGAGTGAGCGGCCGAACATTGGAGTAGAGGTCGCCACCGACGTGCGCGCCGACTTCACGCTGCAGCCTGGGCAGGTTTCGCAGGTTGTCGTCGTGGAAGACGCGGTTCCCCTGGTCAACACCACGTCCTCCACTATGGGCGGCACGTTGAGCAACCAGGAAATCAACGACCTGCCGCTGAGCGGTCGCAACTACGAGAATTTACTGCAACTGCGGCCGGGTGTGATCCGCTATCCGGGCGGCGGATTCTCCACGACCAGCGCCAACGGCCTGCGCGCTGAAGACAACGGTTATTACATCGAAGGTTTGTTCGACAGCGAACCCTACTCCGGGCAATCCATCGTGAACGGTGCCGGCATTGCCGGAGACTCGGCAACGATTCTTCCCATAGACGCGATTCAGGAATTCAACCTGCAAAGTAATCTGCCCGCCGAATACGGATACAAACCAGGAGCGGTGGTGAATGTGGGCCTGAAGTCGGGCACCAACAAGGTGCACGGGACGGCGTTTGGTTTTGGCCGCGACGGAGCGCTCGATGCGCGTAACTTCTTCAACGCCGACCCGAATCCAAAATTGACTCGCACTCTGGAGCAGTTTGGCGGCAGTTTGGGCGGACCACTCGTCAAGGACAAGGCGTTTTTCTTTGGCGCCTACGAAGGCCAGCGGTACAACGTGGGTAACTCCTTCGGAGGAATCACCAGTCCCTCGATGGTTCCCATGACCCTGGTTCCTACCGCAGCTCCCGACTGCACTTCTCTCGGGCCCACCGTCGATTGCGCCGACAGTATTCCCAACGCGATTGCCGACCTCCAGGCATCCGGCGTCGCGGTGGATGCGGCGAGTCTGAACATTGCGGGTTGCACGTTGTCCGGAGCCACCGTAACCTGCGCCGGCACAGGATTTCCTCTGAACAACGCCCCGAGCATCAGCATCACCAACGGGTTTAACAACGTTGTGCATGTCGACAATGTGGTCGCGAAATTGGACTACCGACTGAGCGACCAGCACTCCATCAGCGGGACGTACTTCTTCGGCAATAACTCTGGAACGGTGGAAGATTTTCCTGAGCTGCAGCAGAAGTGGCTTTCTGATATTCACACCCGGGCTCAAGTAGTGGGCGGCAACTGGATTTGGACTCCCAACGCGCGCTGGGTTAACGAGCTGCGCGCGGGCTATAACCGGTTGTACCAGCCCACGCTGCCCGGCGATCTCAACACTCCGGCGTCGTCGTACGGGTTGAACACGGGCGTGACCGGACCTGAAACGGGCGGCCTGCCACGCATCGGCTTTGGCGGTTACTTCTTCCCCGGACTGGGTGGTTTCAAATGGCCAAAGTTCCAGGGACCGGATTCGATCACGCAGTTCGTCGATCAAGTGACTTACAGCATGGGCAAGCACTCGATGAAGTTCGGCGGCGATCTGCACTACAACAAAGTGACGAACGCGGCTTACGGTAACGCTCGCGGAAGCATCACCTTCCTCGGAGGGGTTGCCATTGGCACAGGCGCCGGGTCGACTCCGCTCGAAGATTTTCTTGCAGGCTTGCCCTTCAAGTCGTCAATCGAAGTGGGCAATCCAACCTTGCACCTCCACAACTGGGCGTACGCCGGTTTCTTTCAGGATGACTGGCGCGCCACCAAGAACTTGACCGTCAACTTCGGCGTTCGCTACGAGTTCAGCACTGTTCCGCAGGAAGCCAATAATCTGCTGGGAAATTTTGATCCCAACGTGGGCATGGTGCAGGTGGGCCACGGCATCAGCAGCCTCTATAACCCATATCACAAGAGCTTCGGACCGCGCGGTGGTTTTGCCTGGGACATTCTCGGCAACGGGCGAACGGTGTTGCGTGGCGGCGGGGGGCTGATGTATGAAACCGTGAACTGGCAGTCGTTCGTCGCCTTCAACAATGCCTTTGGCCCGGGCAGCGTTCCGACCGGAGCCCCGATCGACGCTGCTGGTGACACATCGGGTGGGACGATTACGACAGGAAATGCCACCGTCAAGAACTTCCTGAACCCCGCTCCATGGGATACCGCGGGCACGCCGCTTTACGGCGGAGGCACAATTAATTGCTTCCTGAGTCCGTGCCCGATCATGACCGTGGATCGGAATCTGACCACGCCCTACGTGTGGAACTGGACTTTGAACCTGCAGCATGCCTTCACGCAAAACGTGTCGATGGAACTGGCGTACGTGGGCAATCGAGGCAGCAATCTGACGGGCATCCGCGACATCAACCAGCCGCCGGTGGGCTCGGGTTGGCCAGCCGCGAATGTCGCCGGTTGCAATCAACCGTCGGATCTCGTGAACGGCCAGTACGACACTGGAAATGTCAATAACAACGGCTATTGCCAAGTTGCGCCAGAGGTAGGCCCCTTCACTCAGTTCCCCTATCTGGCCAACATTTTCCAGATGGGCAATGTTTATCGCTCGAACTACAACGCTCTGCAGGTCACGTTGAACGCGCGCAACTACCACGGCCTGAACATGGTTGCCGGCTACACCTATTCGCACGCTCTCGATGATGTGGGCGCGAACTGGGACTTCGGCTACGGCTCGGGCTTACCGCAAAACGCGCACAACCCCGGCGCCGAGTATGCCAACAGCGACTTCGACCTGCGCCATCGGCTGACCATCTCGCTTACTTACGCTATTCCCGGACGCAAGGGCTACGGGCAGATGGCCGAAGGATGGGAGATCAACACGATCACCACCCTGGAAACTCCGCAGTACTGGGGCCCGATGGACGAGGGAACCGATGCGGCAGGCGTTGGACCGTTGCCCACCAGTCCTCCCGCCAACACTCCGATTCGCTGGAGTTTCTACGGCAAGACCTCGGACTTCAAGTCTCAGAAAGGAGTTGGACTGCCGTATTTCCCGGGCAACAACATGCCGAGCGATCCTAGCGGCAGTTCCGCTTGCAATGCACAGGCCCTAGCTGTGGATGGTGGCACGCCGGGCGCATCTACCGAATCGCTCGCCTTTTTTGGCTGCTACGCCAACGGTAATTCCGTTATGCTGCCGCCGCCGCTCGGTCAGTTCGGAAACATGAGAAGGAACATGTTTCAGGATACCGGGTTCAAGAATTTCGATTTCTCGGTGGGCAAGAACTTTCACTTTGGAGAAGCCATGCGCCTGCAGTTCCGCGTCGAGTTCTTCAATATTTTCAATCACCCGAACTTTGCTAATCCGTATGGTGGGCAGAACGGCTTTGGTTTGAACGATCCGTCGGTACAGCCGTTCGGCTGCGGTTGCGCAACGCCGGATATTGCGGCTGCCAATCCTGCGATTGGCTCCGGCGGACCACGCTCGATTCAGCTGGGAGCGAAGTTCGTTTTCTAGTTCGGGTTCAGATCCGCGCTTCAGACCGGATGAAAATCCGTCCGCCTTTTTCCACCGAATTCGCTCGCTGGCTGTCGAGCGCAAAATATGAGGGCCGAATCATGCTGAACGGAAATTCATTTGTCTCACTCATCTTACTGGCGGGGGCGGCGGTTGTTTCGACCATGGCGTTCGCCCAGGAGCACCGTGAACGAACGATCGAAGAAGTCAAGACGGAGGCCATCCGTCGCGCTGAAGTTGGGCAGTATCCGCTGATCGGTCTCGATCCTGGAGACGTGAAAGAAGCTTTCGAGAGCATCCACACCGCCGACAAGGACGAGTGGGCCGCGGGATTCATGCACGTTGCCGATCGTTACTTCAACGAGGCGAAAGCACTCGAGAAAACCGATCCGGCGAAGGCCAATGCGGACTACATCCGGGCCTGGCGTCTCTATTCCTTCGGACGCTGGCCCATTCCTGCGTCCCCCGGGAAACAGCGCTCCTACGAGAAGGCCCTGGAGGCATTCCTGGCACACGCGAAGTTTTTCGATCCGCCGCTCGAAGTTGTGCACATTCCGTTTGAGGGCAAAGAGATTATCGGCTACTTGCGGCTGCCGAAAAATGCGAAGGGTCCCGTGCCGCTGGTCATAGCCGTCAACGGGCTTGATAGCCGCAAAGAAGATTTGACCGAGAGCTTCAGTGCGATCCTGCCCTTCGGCATCGGATATCTCGCGGTCGACGGCCCCGGCACCGGTCAGGCTCCGATCAAGGTAAGCGAAACTTCGGAGCGTATGCTTTCGAAAGTCCTCGACTACGCGCAGTCCCGCCCCGAGATCGACAAAAATCGGCTCGCCCTGCACGGCGTGAGTTGGGGAGCGTACTGGGCCACGAAAATGGCGATCGTTGAACGCGCCCGCCTGCGCGGCTGCAGCGCGCAATCTCCGCCCGTCGACAGATTTTTCCAGAAAGATTTCCTGATGAATTCGCTGCTGGGCAATCGCGAATATCTTTTCGATCAAGTGCCCGCGCTCATGAGCATTCTTGAAGGGGTGCATTCGCTCGACGAAATGGGCGAGTACCTGCCGAAGTTGTCACTGGTACATCAGGGACTGTTGGGCAAGCCGATGGCGCCCATGCTCATTCTCGCGGGCGTGCTTGATACGCAGGTTCCCATCGACGATGAATACTTGCTGCTGAGTAAAGGCGACGTTCCTAAAGAGGCATGGGTCAACCCGCGCGGCGGACATCTCGGCCGGCAAGTCGGCGTCTGGCCTGATCCCAAGATCTTCAAGGAAGTAATTATTCCCTGGCTGGTGAAAACACTCCAGGGGCCAGCAAACTAGACACATCACCACGAAGGGCACGAAGTATCACAAAGGACTTCAGGTTTATGGGATTCTTTCGTTGTGACTTCATTTCCGTCGTGGTTTAGGTCTTCACGCTGAATCCCCACCCGAACACCGGAAGTCCCTTACCGGCACCGGAACCCTCATTTCGCAGCGGCTAGGAGCGCATCGGCCACGATCTTCTTCGTCGGCGCGTCAAGTTTCGAGCCAGATAGATTCGAACCATCCAGCTGCGAAGTGGCCGCCCTCACGTTGAGTTCATTGGCCAGCCGCTTGTCTTTGATTCCGATATAGACGGCGTTGTAGGCCGAATCTCCCAGGTTTTCTACGGTGTGCTTGAAAGGCGGAAACCAGCGCGGATCGCCCGGCTTGGCGTGAACTTCCTGGACTTTTCCATTTTCATCCGTGAACCGCAGATGTCCGGCCGTGAGAACGACCACCACGCCGCCCATGTGCGCGTGCAGATTCGACTTCTCGTGCGGTCCATAATGTACGTTCACGACCTGCACATACTCGTTTTCAAAAGCCAGTTTGTAGTGCGTGGGCTCAACTTTGAGGGGATCCTGTGCGACTGCAATGGTACAGAGAAGCAAGGTCAACCACGCACAGCAAAACAATCCATTTTGCCAAATTTTCATGGGATGAACGGCCTCGGAGGTTTGGGTAAGGTTCCTTCAAGCTAATCGTGCGACTGAGCCACTGTCAATCCTGGAAACGACATGCTGGACCAAGCTGGATAAGAGCAGCCTGCAGATCGTAAGTTCGGGCCGACGGTTCGAGATCGTAGGTTCGCCACGGTAGGTTCGGAGCGTTTGTGGCGGTTTGGATCTTCGCTACTCCCGGACATATTTTGTGCAAAGGGCTGCACTGTCTGTTAGCATGCAGGTCATCAGAGCCAGCATCCTCAGCGTTTTGATAGGGGTGAGCGTCCGCCGATGGCCCTCGAACTGCACATAAGAGCGCAGCGAGGTGTCTTTCGGTCGAGAGCCCAGGAAACCAGACGCCAAAGGTAGGTAGAAGTTGGAGAATCAACCTGAAGCGGGAGAAGGACAGCTGCGAGAAGTTCAGCTGGTAATCCGGCGTCGCCGGACCCACCGCCATCGCCGGAATCGCCAGGTTCGACGGATACTGCTGGTTGTTTTCTGTGTCGGGCTGGCCATCGGATTCGCCTTCGTCGCGCCTCAGTTCCTGTCTCAATCTCACGCTTCCAGTTCGCTCAAGGTCGACCGCCAATCTCTCGAAGCCAGCCGTGATTTGCTCTTGCGCGTTCAGGAGGAGTCACTGCGCCAAATGGAGAAGCGGCCGGTTTATCCGTATTCGGTGGTGCCGGGCGGAGTGCGAGATGCGCGCGAACTGAAGTGGGCGGCCGAGCATGATCCCGTGGTTGCGGCCCATTACCGGGGATTCGATTACGACCGCGCCCGGGTCGTACGGCTGGTGCTGGCCCGCACGGTTTACGTTTCCTACCGCATCGGAAACAAAGTTTATTGGACGCGCCGTCGCGTGACCCTCCGCAAGGGCGAAACGGTGATCACCGACGGCAAAATTACGGCGCGCTCGCGCTGCGCCAATCGCGTCGAAGAGCTTCCGCAACAGGCGACGTCTTCGTCGGAGCCGCCGGCAGCCAAGTTTGAAGAGCCCGTTCATCCTTCGACGGGCACAGCCGTCGCGAATCCTCCGGTTCCATTCGAGTCTGCGTTGCTGAACCGTCCGGGAGTCCCGGGACTGGGACCCGCGCCGCCGTTGACTGTGTATGATCCGTTCAGCGGCGAGCCATGGACGCCGATTGCTCCGCCGCCGCTCCCAGGCGTTTGTGGCATCGGGAAGAAGCCCACGGGCGCCCAGGCATACAACGGGAAGAAGAAGAAGGGCAATCCCTGCGGGAACGGCTCAGGCAGCGAAGTTCCTGAACCCGGCACGTGGCTGCTGGTCGGCTCTGGATTGGCGTTGATGTACTGGAAGGCCCGCCAGCGTTTCGCCAGTGTCTAGCTCGGCCAGACTCAACGCCCCATTCCGTTGCTTCTTGCACTCGCTCACCCTGTTTCGGTAGCCTTCTGCCTTCGCTTCCACCTGGAGGGGTTCTGATGGGTTCTGCTCGTGTGCAATGGATATGCGGCTTGAGCTTATGGCTTCTCTCGTTCTCTTTTGCGCCCAGCCTTACTGCTCAGGCCATCCGGCTGCATGTTGATTTGACCGACGCCCCACGAAACATCTACCACGCACATTTACAAATTCCTGTGCACGCCGGGGAAGTTTCGCTGGTGTTTCCGAAGTTTATTCCCGGGAATCACCGTCCCAGCGGGCCAATCGGCGCGCTCACCGGAATTCGCATGGAAGGCGCGGGCCACCCACTCTCGTGGCAACGCGATCCCGTCGAGAGCTACGAATTTCACGTGAGTGTTCCCAAGGGCGTGGACACGCTCGACGTTGCTCTCGATGCGATCACCACGCAGGACAGTGCCGGCGCTGGCGGGCCGGCAGCATCCAGCAATCTGCTCGACTTGAATTGGAACGCGGTCGTGCTCTATCCGAAAGGCGTGCGCTCCGACGACGTAAACTTCGCACCTTCGGTCACGCTGCCCGCGGGCTGGAAATTCGGCACAGCTCTGGAGGTGGCGCGCAGCAATGGCGACGACGTGGAGTTCACGCCGGTCTCACTCACTACGCTCGTTGATTCGCCCCTGATCGCCGGAGTTCATTACCGCAAAATCGAACTGACCAAGCCGGGTGAAACGCCCGTGCACGTGATGGATCTGGTTGCCGATGCCGACGCCGACTTGGCGATGACGCCGCAGGATCTCGCCGCCTTCCAGAAGCTGGTGGCCGAGACGGGAGAGCTGTTTGGAGCGCGGCACTATCGCCATTATGATTTTCTGCTTACGTTGAGTGGTTCGGTTGGCCACCACGGACTCGAACATCACGAATCCAATGACTCCGCAACTTCCGAGCGGATGCTGCTCGACCCTGATTTGCACATGCTGGACGCCGACCTCGTGCCGCACGAATTTATTCATTCGTGGAACGGAAAATATCGCCGTCCTGTGGGACTTGCCACTCCGAATTATCAGGAGCCGATGATCGGCGATCTACTCTGGGTGTATGAAGGACTGACGCAATATCTGGGCACGGTGTTAGCCGAGCGCAGCGGATTATGGACGGACGAGCAGTATCGGGAAGCGCTGGCGCTCACCGCCGCGGAGCTCGACCATGAGACGGGCCGGAACTGGCGGTCGCTGGAAGACACTGCGCGCTCGGTGCAGATGTTGCGCTTCGGGGGAGCGCAATGGCGAAGTTGGCGGCGTAACCTCGACTATTATCCCGAGAGCGAGCTGATCTGGCTGGAAGTGGATGCGATGATCCGGCAGCAGACGCACGGCCAGCATTCGCTGAACGATTTTTGCCGGCGCTTCCACGGCGGCGAGAGTGGTCCGGCGAAGGTCGTCACCTACACGTTCGATGACGTGGTGCGCACGCTCAACGACGTCGCACCCTACGACTGGGCGACGCTTTTGCGCGAGCGGGTCGAGGCGACCAGCACGCATGCGCCGCTCGGCGGGATCGAGCGCGGTGGATGGAAGCTGGTGTACAACGACAAGCCCAACCTGTTCACTCACACGGAAGAGCAACTGGCGCACTTCGCCGACTTTTCGTACTCGCTCGGATTCTCCGTCGCCGAAGACGGCAAACTTGGTGACGTCATTGTGGGATCACCGGCCTATAAGTCGGGGATGGGGCCGGGCATGAGGTTGATTGCGGTCAATGGCCGCAAGTGGACGCCGTCTGTGCTCCGCGCGGGTGTGAAAGCGGCGCTTGGAAGCGATCAGCCGATCGAATTGCTGGTCGAGAACGAACAGTTTTTCAAGACTTATTCGGTCGCGTATCACGACGGCATGAGGAATCCGCACCTGGAGCGCGTTTCGGAGCAGCCCGACATTTTAGGAGACATTCTGAAGCCGCTGACGCACTGAGATGAATCATTAGTTCTAATACCAAGGTAAGTCCTTGCCTTAGGTACGACTGTTACAATCGCGCTAGAACCCTTCTTACTAGAAAGAGTGAACCCAGGGACGGGCCCCAAAGGCCGCCTTGGCGCAGGCATTTCATGCACAGGTTTTGGCGAATCATCGTGAGTCGGCTGCTTGCGGCCGGGCTCTGCGCGCCGCTGGCCGGGTCAACACTTTTCGCACAAACTTCCGGTCCTGAAGTCTCAGTGCGCTCGGTGAAGGTTCTCGGCAGCAAGGACGCGGTTGAGATTGAAGTAGAAGCCAGCGCCCGGATCGTGCCACAAACGCGAGTTCTGACTGGCCCCGATCGCCTGGTGATCGATTTTCCGAACGCCATTCCCAGTAGCCAGTTGCGCAGTCAGTCGGTGGAACAGGGAGAAGTGAAGGATTTGCGGGTGGGGCTGTTTCAGTCGAAGCCGCCGGTTACGCGGGTGGTGCTCGATTTGAAAACCGCGCAGTCGTACCAGATTTTTCCCTCTGGTCGCACGGTCATCATCAAGGTCATGGGAGGAGGCGCGGGTGAGGCCGCGGCACAGGTCGACAGGTTTCCTGCCGCGCCTGCAAAACGGCCCAGCCTGGTTGCTGCCAATTTCACTACGCGGGTGGAACCCGTCCGCGTGGAAGAATCGGCCCAGCCATTGCTCGATGTTACTTTTCGCGATGGGCTGCTTGGCATCAGGGCCAACAAAGTGACGCTGTCAGAGGTATTGTTCGCGGTGCAGCAACGAACCGGCGCGGAGGTTGCTATTGCCGCCGGAGCAGAGCAGGAACAAGTAGTGGCGGACATTGCACCGGCGCCCGCACCCGAAGTTCTGGCGCGGCTGCTCAATGGTTCGAAATTTAATTTTCTGATTTTGAGTGGGGCGAATGATCCGCAGCGACTGGATCGCGTGATCCTCACTCCCCGCCCTGAGGGCGCGTTTATTCCCCAGCCTGCTGTAGTTCGCCCGCAGAACGACGACCCGGGAGAAGCTGAAGCCCTAGCCAATCAGCAGCCCAATCGAGCCCCGTTACCGACTCCAGTTCCCGAGCAACCTGAAGGAAAGCTTCCTCCCGACGCCAATTCGACGCCCGACCAATAACCTGTTTTTTTCGGAAGCCGAACTGCAGGAAGGGACTTCCCATGCCTACTGAGGAGTGATCAGCCGGATCGGGACGGGGGACGTTCCAGGTGCCGAAACTGTCGTCGATGCACCGTTGCCGCAGCCGGCAATATTCATCACATGCACGTCCATGTTGCCATTGGCATCGACGCTGCTAATGAAGACTTGCAGAAATCCCACGATGGTTATTTGCGGCTGCGATTGGCCGGCCGGCAGAGGGAGGGTGCTGTCATAGATCGGCAGGCTGACGATGCTGTTACTGGAAGTGATGACTTGATTGCTCGGGAAATTCGTGTTGCCCACGCCTGCTCCAATCCGAAAAGGATAGCTGCTGACGTCGAGCGTGTCCTGGTTGCTGGTCAGGCACTGTACTGCGGCGGAGGTGTCGGTGCCTAGATTAGTGGTTAGATCAGCCTGCGCCCCCATGGACGTGCCGCAGGCATAGACGGTACTCTGATCGCAACCGGTGATAGTGCCCTGGTAGGCGTCGTTCGCGCCGTTCGAGCAGCTTGGCACCGCTTTGGCAGGTGTGGAGACAAGTGCGGGAATGTAAGAACCTTTTGGTGGGGTAGTGCCTTCGAACGATGTGCAGGCCGGCCCCGTGCACGCATTCATCAGCGTGAAATCCTCGCCAATCCCCGGGCCGGCTCCATTTAACACGATTGCTTTGTTCCTGATCGCCCCCGTACCCACGTCCACGAGGGGCGTCGCCCCGGATGGATCCAAGTTGGGAATGATCCACGGCTTCACGCAGCGGGGCGTTACTGGGACGGCATCGCCACCGGGGGCAAAGTTCCCCGAATTCGAGGGATTAAATGCCTCAGCTGTCGCCGAGGCGCTGACCGTGTTCGTAGATCGAGACCAAATCCGTGAGAAGAAAGTAGGCAGGCTGTCGCGGGTGACTTGCACGGTAACCAGCGGATTGACCCCCAAGAGGTCATCGCCAGGCACGGCAGTACAATCAGTGAAGCCCGATCCAGACCCGGAAGAATAGGTGACGTTGACGGTTGGCGCGCTGCTCCCGACGCTGTTTTGTTGAGCCACGGCCTGGGCCATCAGGCTGGCAACGCTGCTGCTACCGCCGCAGATTGTAGACCACGCTGCACCGTCGTTATCGGGGCCTGCCGTTCCCGTGACCCCCGAAACTGAGAGCACTCTGGCCGCGGCGAGAGCGCCCGCATCGGCAGCCCTTTGCGCCTCCTCGCGGGCGAGGTAGAGGGTGACCACGTCAATCGAGAGGGCGGCCATGGCGATGATCGCCACCATGGCCAGTGCCACCAGCACCATGGTGACGCCGCGTTCTCCCTGGCTAGCGGCGCAGCACCGAATTCGGCGAATTGCTGGCGGTTTCATGCTTTTCAGTTCTCGTTCATCGCCACCGACGCAACGGCGATCGTGCTGCGCAGTATCGTGGTGGGGCCGAGTAGGCTCGCGACGCGGCCGAATCGCCACGGATAGGCGTATTGAATGCTGACACAGGTGGCGACGACTGCAGTTGCGGTCGTTGCACCCGGATTCTGCGACGTACAACTCGCGGACGGCAGAGTGGCACCACTAAGAGGAAAATAGTATCCCCGGTTGATTGTAATGGTCAGCCCTCCAGAAGGACAGTTGGTGGTTCCGGTATAGGTCCAAGTCAGCTCGGGCGGAGGCGTTGTGGAGGGCGCGTTGGCGCTGGGGACGCCGCAGTCGTTGATATTGTTGGCCAGCAGATAGTTGTCAACCACTTGAAACGCGTCAATCACCGAGGCTGGAACGGGCGACGATAAATCGCTCGCCGGATCGGCTGCGGCCACGCGGGCTCCATCGCGCGCCGCGTTCGTCAGCTTTTGCTTCAGAGTGAAGGCGTTGCTGAAGTCGAAGATACCTACTACAAACAGCACCAGCAAGGGCAGCGCAACCGCAAACTCCACTAATTGCGCGGCGCGATCGTCGCGCCATGCACGCCCTGCCATGCGGCGGGCCAACGTTCTGAGATGAGGCAAACGGGTCACTGAGTCTCCATCCGCACGCGCGCCGACGTGGTCAGCCAGATCTTCTGCTTGTTCAGCGATGTAAACGGCAGCCAGAACTGGAATGGGTACTGAAACGATACGGAAATGCCACAGACGCCAGTACCGCCAGTGGCCGTTTGCGACAACTGGACCGGTCCCTGCACGCAGATGTTGAGACCGCCGGCACAGGAGTTCGAGCCTCCGGTGCAAGCGGTGAAGGATGGTGGGGACGATGGCACTTGCATCTTCGTGGGATCGAGTTTGGATGCCAATAGATCGGAGTTGACCGCGCTGACGGCATTCGTTGCGGCCGCGGTGCCGGTGTTGCAGGTTGAGCAAGTTGGAGCGGCGGCGGCGCGCGCGCCGTCTTGTGCGGCGCGCGTGATCGCGCCATAGATGCTGAAGGCCTGTCCGAACCAGAAGATCCCGAGCAGCATCATAAACATGAGAGGCAGCACGGCGGCGGCTTCGGCAATCTCGGCTGCCCGGGTTTCGCGGGCCAGCCGGCGAAGCGTTCTGCGCACCGGATCTAGGCGCAACAGGTCCGTCATTTTCTGCACCCCCCTAGACCACTCCCCAAACGTGGGCGGCTCCATAAAGCACCACCGTGAACGCCAGCGCCACTCCGTACGGGACTTTCAGCGACTCCGGATTGTCGAGCGAAACGCGCTCTCCCGGCAAGCGGAACGTGACCAGCGAGACAAGGACGTGTCCGATGTTGCGAATCGTTTCCCGTGTGCGTCGTTTGTAGATCACCAGCGCCATCGCCATGACTCCAGCCACTAAGACCGACCCCAACAGCAGGTCCACCAGCAGGCTCGATCCGGTAAACGCCCCCAATGCCCCCGCCAGTTTCCAGTCGCCCGCGCCCAGACTGCGCAACAGCACAAACGGCAGCAGCAGGGCCAAACCAACCGCCGCGCCCAGCAGGGAAGCTTTCAGCCCGCTCCAGCCGCTGAGTGCTGTGTTTGCTGCGATTCCGATCAGCAAGCCCGGCACCGTCAGCCAGTTCGGAATGCGCCGGCTGCGCAGGTCGGTCGCGGCCGCCACCAGCGAAAGAAGTACCGCACCGGCCAGAATGACCGGTTTCAATCGCGCCCCACACCGGGCTGGTTAGCGAAACCCGGTCTCGCGTTTTTCCCATGAAAAAAATCCATTTGCTTACGGTCAGAAATTGCCAGCCTCAGGGCCTGGTGGATCGAGGCGCGCCCTCGCCCCGGCCCTTTAAACGCTGTCTCTTGGGCGGATTTTGACATGACGGGAGGGCGAAGTCAATGAACGGATGGATGCCCGCCCGGCAGCCAAATGTGCTCCAGCCGCAATCAAAATGAAAGGCCCGGAACGCGTCCGGGCCTCTCAAGAAGCAGCCACGCCACTACCGGTTAAACACCGGAGCGGAGTTGTGTTCGGCGATGATCTTGCGAGCGGTGTCGGCCAGAGCCTTGGCCTGCGGCAGAAGCTCCAGGCCCTTGATGATTTCCGGATCGGACTCGGCGCGAACCTTCATGCCCTCGTCTTGTCCGAAGGCATCGACGAAAATCTCCGACTTGATGCTCGACTTGATCCAGTCGCTGTTATCGAGCAACTCGGCCTGCGTGTAAGCAATATTGTCCGCGTCGAGCGACTTGCGGAATTCCAACATGGTCGCGTCGTCGACTTCAAAGTTCTTCGCGGGGTGGTGGTCCACCACGTAGCGCTTGGCGAAATTGAAGAACGCGTAGTGCTGCAGCAGCGTGTCCTGAAAGTGATTGCCCTTCACCGGCGGAATATTTACGTCGGGAGTAATGCCGCCGCCGCCGTAAACCGTGCGCCCGCTGTCGGTGAGCTTCACCTCGCGGTTGGCGGTGCTAGGGTTATCGGCCTGGTCGCGATTGTAGTAATAGTCGTACAGCGAAATGTTGCTATAGTCGCGCTGGATCAGGCGTCCACTCGGAGTGTAGTAATGAGCCGTAGTCAGGGCGAGCCCGGTATTTTCCGACAGCGGATACACCGTCTGCACCAGACCTTTGCCGAACGTGACCTCGCCGGCGATCAAGCCGCGGTCATGGTCTTGAATGGCGCCAGAAACAATCTCGGCCGCCGATGCCGTGAGCCGATTGACCAGGACAACAATGGGGTAATCTTTGCCGCCATTGCCGTGCTGCGCGATGTAACGCTTTTCCGCCGAAGCGCGCCCGTGGTGCGAGACGATGAGCTGTCCCTTCTTCAGGAACTTGTCGGCCACGCCGACGCCTTCGCTGAGGAGGCCGCCGGGATTGCCGCGCAGGTCGAGAATCAGACCCTTCAGATCGCCGAAGGAATCAAGCGCGTCGGAAACTTCATGCTCGGTGGTTTCGTTGAAGCCGTTGACGTGCATGTATCCGATGCCCGGCTTGATCAGGAAATGAACGTCGACGCTATAGCGCGGAATCTCGTCGCGGACGAGAGTAAACTCCATGGGCTTTTCGACGCCGTCGCGCGCGATGCTGATGTGAACCGTGGTTCCCTTAGGGCCTTTGAGCAGGTCGGCCACGTCGCTGGTGGACATGTTCTCGGTCGATTTGCCGTCGACCGCGATGATCACGTCGCCGGGATGAATGCCGGCCTTGTAGGCGGGCGTGCCAGTGAAGGGATAAATCACGATCACTTTATTATTGCGCGGACCAACGGTCATGCCCACGCCGTAGTACTTGCCGCGCTGGTCTTCGCGCATCAGCGCGTAGGATTTGGGATCGAAGAAATTGGAGTGCGGATCGAGCGCGTGCAGCATGCCCGGGATAGCCCCGTTATAGATGGCCTTGTCGGCGTTCACCGGCTCGGCGTAGTTGTCCTCAACGAGGGCGTAGACGTCGGTGAACTGCTTCAGACTGTCTTTGACCTCGGAGTCGCCGGTCATTGACGATTGCTGGCCGGAGCGCTGGGCGAACATAATCCCGAGGAAGCCGCAGGCCAGCAGAAACAAAACTACCAGGAAGAGTGATCGGCGAGAACTACGTGCCATCGTGAGATTTCCTTCGTTGAGGGCTTGCTTTCACCCCAGCTACCGCGCTGTTCACGCAGTATATCACCAACTTAGACTACCCCGGATCGGGATAGTCACCAATGGTAACCACCCCAAAAACGGGTCAGTTTGTGAGATGCGGGGTCGGACCGATTGGGTTCTCGGGCCGGTGAAAAACTGCCCGCGGGTTATGGCGCGCTGCGTCTGCTGGAAGGAGCCTCTTCCGCGCTGGGCCGGGGACTGGGCGGGGCTGGGTCCGCGGAAGCTCTTTGCTGGAGACTTTCGGTCCTGCTCGGTTTGGCCGATTTGCGACCGGAGGCCTCGTCGTCCTGATCATCCGGCCAGCGCCGGAAATAGGGGCTCCGGTAGGGGAAAGACGGGACAGACGAACCTATTGCCGCTCCGAGCCCCACGCCGACCGTCGCGATACCGAGCGTGGCGCGTGCACCTGCGCTTCCTTTTGCGGCAACGGCCCATCCCAGGGCGGCGCCAATCACAGCGCCGATCAGGGCGTGGCCGGCGCTTGGAGCAGATTGCCACATCGTGGGATACCCGGGCTGGCCCATCGGTCGTCGCGGCCCGAAATAAGGGCCGGTGCCGCGGCGGGGAAGCTGGGCCACCGTTGAATCGTCGATCGGCCTGCGGGGAGCCTGAGCGGAGCCGCTCTCATCGGCGCAGGCATTGTCAGCCGTGTACGCGCAGCGTGCCGCAGCGACCGAATTGGGAGTTTCATTTCCGGCCGGGGTACCGTCGGTTTGCGCCAGAGCGTTCGCAGCCAGCAGGACGACCATCACTAGTAACAGAGAGGAAGCTGCTCTTAGGTTTCTCATGAGCGCAGAGTAGCGCTCGTGAGTCTATTGCGTTGGGGCGCTTAGGGCAGTTTCTGAACTGTAACAGCCGACGATCAGTTGCGCCGACCGCCGCATCTCTTCGCACCACGGGGGAATAACCAGCCACTTTTCCGGTCATTCATTGCGGACCAAGTAGCGCGCCGCGGACGGCCGTTTAGGCGAGCAATTCCTTCACGACGGCTCCTCTCCAGATTCCCACAGCGATTTTATGTTTTATATCGTTTCAATGGGCTGGTTGACGAACTCTTCGTAGCGCCGCAGTTCCGCGATGGATGCTTCGGACAACACAGAGAAGGGAATCGCGCGGCAGCCTTCGGGAAGTTCCGCTGCGGTGAGCAGGTCGCACACGACCGCAGCTGTTTGTTTCAGGCCGCGCTGCCAGTTGGGCTCGCGCGCGTCGCGCAAGACCAGGCAGTCAGGATGGAATCCCGCCGCAGTCAGCACGGCGCGCGCCACTTTCAGAAATTCCGGCCAGCGCGAGGCCACGCCCACCAGCGCGCCCGAAGGGGCAGGCAGGTATCCGGCGAGGGAAGTGGGAACCGAGCGAATCTGCAACGTGATCAGCTCCGCGCCCGGAGGCAGCAACTGCCGCGCCGTAGCCACGCGGTTGGGCAGCACGACCGGCATCCCGCCTTCCGGGGCTGTTGGGCAATCCTGCGGGCCGCAGGATTCGACCGGGAAAGTGACGGCGCGAGCGATCTCCGCGGCCAGGATGCGGCGCAATTCTTCGTCCGGCTCAATCAGCAGAAAATGGTCGGGAGGCTGGAGTTCGAGCCACTGCCGCAGGCGCGTCCGCAGCACCGGCAACGTGACGCCCAGCTTGCGCGCCGAGCGAAACAGGCGGGCAATCATTTGCTCCAGCGCCAGAGCCGCCGTGGGCACGACTTCCGGCTTGCTGGCGCGAACGTAAACCCCACTCCCGCGCCGGAACTCAACCCAGCGATCGCGTTGCAGCTGGCGATATCCGGCGCTGATGGTGTTGGGATGCACGTGAAATCGCCGCGCCAGTTCGCGCGTCGAGGGCAGGCGCTGCCCCGGCGCCAGGTCGTCGCTCAAAATGCCGAGCACAACCTGGGTCACCAGCTGTTCGCGGATCGAGACTTCACTGCCGCGTGCAAACCAAAATTGCATGGCGGCAATATCATAAGCTGGCTGCCGCCGCCGGTCGAGTTTCCATGCCGCAATTAGCGCTGCCAGGCTACGCTCGTTTTCCGGCGCCGATGGTTAAGCGCTGAACGACACGCTGCCCGAACTCGAGGTTGCCGGCTGCAGCGACGGCGTCAGCGAGTCTCCGGCGCCAATCTGCTGGAAATCCTGCAACAGCGAGTTGTAAGCCGTCTGCGCGGCGGAGACGTTGCTGGTTTGGGGCACCTGGCCCCACGGACTGACTGGCTGGCTGCCGCCTTCACCCCAGCCGTGCACGTGGTGGCGAAGATTATTGTGGCCCTGGCTGGCCTTCTGGAAATCCTGCTTCAGATTGCTGTAATCCTGCTGCGCACCCGAAATATTTCCCGACTGAAGGTCCTGCGCCAGTTGGTTGAAGGCTTGGGCAATGGGATTGCTGCTCGGGCTGGCTGCAGTTGAGCTGCTTTGGGAGGCAAGCCCCGGCAGGGTCGAGAAGTCCTGCTGGGCCGCTGATAAGTTGCCGGTCTGCAGATCGGCGCCGAGTTGCTGGAACTCCTGCTGAAACTGCCGTAGTTTGTTTTGAATGCTCTGGTTGACGGAGGCGGCGAGAGTACTGCTGGAAATAGCCGATACGGACATTGCATCTCCTTCTTTCGGAACAGTTCGTCCCGGATGGTTGGCGGCGTGGCCCCGAATGTGACCTTGGGCGTCGTTCGTTCATCGCCGGCAATTCGGCTTAGACTAGGCACGATCCGTGCCAAACGCAGTCTCCGCTGACCGGACTAAATGTGTTCATTTCACAATAGTTCGTCGCAAGGGCGCATTGCCGGGGCTGCCCTAGGAATCACAACACGGCAAGACGTGCCCATGGCCGACCCAGCAAATTGTGCCCACGCTGCTCCCGCATTGCCGCTTTTCCTTTTCCGGCAGTATGATGAACCGCATGAGCTTTTCCGAGACGATCTTCTTATTCTTTTTGGCCCTCATCATCTTTGGGCCCAAGAAGTTGCCGGAGATCGCGCGCCAGATCGGCAAGTACATGAATGAGTTCAAGCGGGCCTCCAACGAGTTCAAGGCGCAAATCGAGCAGGAGATTTCGCACCTGGAAGTCGAACAGCGGCAAACGATTCTGCCGCCTAGCCCGCCTCCGGAAGGCGCGACCAGCCGTAAGCTCAATGCGGCGCCCGCTGAAGCCGGTGCGGTAGCTGCCGATGCTCATGGTGTGGGAACTCCCGCGACCACAGCCTCCGCCAGCGAAATGCCAGCAACCGAAATTCCCTCAACAATCTCTTCAACTCAGGCAGCGGCAGACGACGAGCCGCTGTTTGCCGCCAAGGCTGACGCGGGCTCCGATGCGCCGGCCGCGACCGCAGCGGTCTCTTCGTCGACAATCGCTCCCTCGGATGGCGTAACCGTTCCCACCCCGCAGGAATCGCATGTCTGACTTCGAAGCCGCGGCGACCAGCGGCAACGGCGAAAAAGAACCCATGCCGACCATGGGTTTTCTCGATCACCTCGAAGAACTGCGCAAGCGGATCGTGTACTCCATTATTGCTGTCGGCGTGGGCTTCGGCATCTGCTGGTGGAAAGTG
This sequence comes from uncultured Acidobacteriota bacterium, assembly GCA_963755795.1. Lineage (GTDB taxonomy): Bacteria > Acidobacteriota > Terriglobia > Terriglobales > Acidobacteriaceae > Sulfotelmatobacter. The sequence continues at coordinate 40,072 of CAVWLI010000020.1, forward strand.
GAGCGCATCTACGACGTTATGCAGCGCCCCATTATGGAAGTGCTGCACAAGAACCACCTGCCCGAACATCTCGGCTATTTGAACCCCACCGACCCCTTCAATCTCTACTTGAAGGTTGCCGCGCTTGCCGGACTGTTCCTTACTTCGCCTTTCGTGTTGTATCAGGTCTGGATGTTCATTTCCCCCGGCTTGTACCGCAACGAAAAGCGGTACGTTGTGCCCTTCATGGTTTCGACCATCGCGTTGTTCACCTCGGGCGGATATTTCGGCTTCAAGATCGTCTATCCCCGCGCTCTCGACTTCTTAATCGGATTCGGTAAGCAGTTTCAGCCCATGATCACGATTGGCGAATATACCCAGCTCTTCCTGAGCATCGTGCTGGGCATGGGGCTGATTTTCGAGCTACCGATTATCGTCTTCTTCCTGGCGTTCATGGGAATTATGAGCCCGGGGTTCATGATCAAGAACTTCCGCTACTCGATTCTCGTGATTTTTATTATTGCGGCGATCGTTACGCCCACGCCTGACATCGTAAACATGTGCATTTTCGCTGCGCCCATGATCGCTTTGTACGCGCTGAGTATTGGCATCGCCTACCTGGTCCATCCCAAGCAGCGCCGGGCGCGGCAGGAAAAAGCGAAGCAGGCCCAATGATGGGACTGAGAGTGACGGATCGAGAATGATGGAATCGAGATGGCGACAACGAGAATGGCGAAATCGAAGATAATGGGATCGAGATCTCTCTGGTGGATTTTGTTGGCCGTGGCATTGGCCGTCATGGCCTGTGACCGCGACAAGGAAGCCACGTCAACGCAGACTGCGGCTGTGCCGGCTCCTGCGGCGACGGCCAGTCCAGTTCTGAATCTTCCGCCCGACTCCGGCCCGCCGCCCGCGTTCGACGCCGATCGCGCCATGCAGTATGTGAAAGAGATTGTGAAGTTCGGCCCGCGCCCATTAGCCAGCGCCAATCACAAGAAAGTTGAGGACTACATTGACTCCCGCTTGAAAGGCGACCAGGTCGAGGACGACCTCTTCACCGCCGACACGCCGGAGGGCAACTTTCCGGTGCACAACATCATCGCCAAGTATCCCGGCACGAAAGACGGCATTATCGTCGTTGCCAGCCACTACGACACCAACTACCCGCTGCGCAAAACGCACTATGTCGGCGCGAATGACGGCGCTTCCTCGAGCGCGCTGCTGCTAGAATTAGCGAACCAACTGCGCGGCAAGCCCCGCGACGGCTACAGCGTCTGGCTGGTGTGGGACGATGCCGAAGAAGCTATGAAGCCCGACACGGAAATGCCGTTCATGGACGACAGTCTGTACGGCATTGAACACGTGGCGCAGAAATGGCAGGCCGACGGAACGCTGAAAAAAGTGAAAGCATTCCTCCTGGCCGATATGATTGGCGACGCCGACCTCAATATCGATCGCGATCAGAACTCCACGCCGTGGCTGGAAGATGTGGTCGGCGAAGCGGCGAAGCGACTGGGCTATCAATCACATTTTTTCGCGCGCAATAACCAGGTCAGCGACGATCACCTGCCCTTCATGAAACGTGGCGTGCCCTGCGCCGACCTGATCGACTTCAGCTACGGCTACAACAACGTCTTCTGGCACACCCCGCAGGACACAGTCGACAAACTCAGCCCGCAGAGCCTCGAAATCGTGGGCAGCGTGATGCTCGAATCCATGCGCATCCTCGACAAGATGGATCCGCTGCCGCCGAGGTGATCGTAACCGCCTTCAGAATGTGGCAATGAGTGTAATCGAGATTTTGCAACAGCTAGAACCAATGATCGTGCATCTTCTTGAGAAACTCGCGCTCGATGGGGTATCCAGAGACTGAGCCGATTACCGAATCAATGCCGCATTTGGGACAAAGTGCGGTGTCGTCATCGTCGGTCCAATGTTCAATCTCACCCGGCGGAAAGACCTCCAAACAGTAAAAGCAGCCGCAGATGTCGCTCCCTCTGAGCGTTTCGCGATGGTAGCTTGACCATTCGTGAGCACTGATATGATCTTCAGTCAACTGGAGTTCCCGCAGCACACGACCCACATCTCGCTGAAGTCTCTTCCAACGTCCCTTGTCATCGTTCGGAATTGCGGCTCGCATCTGCGTTCGGCAGTAGTCCTGCGCCCACAGCAATTCCGTTTGGTCTCGCTGCAAAATCGCAGAGTCGATGCGGTTCAGTTCTGCTAGATGCGCCATTTTTGGCTAACGATTATGCGGCAGATAGTTGAAAAGGAAAAGTCAATCGTTGTTAGCAGGCCATTTCACTCATTGCTTCCGCCAGAGCTGCCCTTCACGGACGGCGCGGCAGTGGTAACAAGCGCTATGAACGTCATCCTGGTTGTACCAAACGTGATTGGCCCCAGCCGCGTCGCAGTCTTCTCCCTTAGCGACCCACCAGCAGAGGGGGCGTGGCAATACGCTGCGCAGGTTGGTGCGCCATGAATACGGATGATCCCAATAGAACGGAAACAACATCTGATCGAATCACTCCATCGCCATTCTAGTCTTCATCGACACCGTAGGTCGTGTTGATTGTTGTGAGCAGGCTATATCGCTCATTGACCACGGGCGAGCGCGTACGGTCCATCCGCCTCAGCATCTTTTTGCGCTTTTCTAACTTTTCATTTCTAATGCAGCCCATATGCGAACTGTGAAGACCCTGTTGTTTGCTGGCATCTTCTGTTTCACCTGCCTTGCCGCCAATCCTACTGTTGACGCCACTGCTGGCCCCGCTGCCGATACCAGTGAAGCGAATCAAGTCATCCAGGCGGCGCTGCAACCTTCGCCGCTGGAAGTGAATCTTCATCGCTTAACCGATGAAATCGGCGGACGTGTCCCGGGCACGGTTGCGATGCAGCATGCGGTGACCTGGGGAGTGCAAGCCTTCACGGCCGCCGGAGCCGACAGCGTCCATACCGAAGGATTCACCATTCCGACCTCCTGGGCCGAAGGCGCAACCGTGATGACGGCGACCACGGCGTACCAGGTCGATCCCACGAGAGTGGGTGGCGGAACGGTGCTCTCGCCCTTCGTCGTGCGCGCGGTTTCTGTGGCGTGGGCGCCCGCGTTGGCTCCGGTGAAGCATGTTCCGGTCGTCGACGTTGGCGACGGTACCGAAGCCGATTTCAAAAAGGCCGGGGACATTTCCGGCAAGATCATTCTGGTGCACACCGTCGTTCTGAAAACTTGGGACGATTTGTTCGCCGAATACACGCAGGCGCCGCCGGTGATCGACCGCGCTGTGAAAGCGAAGGCCAAGGCCATCGCGTTCATGGCGACGCGCGAGCACGACATTCTCTACCGGCACACCAACTCCGGCGCGGGAGAAATTGATCGCCTGCCCATGGTCATCGTCGCGCGCGAGGATGGCGAGCGCATGGCGCGCCTGCTCGCTGCCGGAAATTTAGTGTGGGCCGACCTCTCGATTCCTAACCAGCTGGGTGGGCCGATCAAGACTTCGAACGTGATTGCAGAAATCCGCGGCAGCGAGAAGCCGGATGAGTTTGTGATCCTGGGCGCGCACCTCGATTCGTGGGAACTGGGCACGGGGGCGCTCGATAACGGCTGCAACGCCGCCTTGGTCGTCGATACGCTGCGCGCCATCAAGGCCTCCGGCGTGAAGCCGCGGCGCACGATCCGCTTCGTTCTGTTCTCCGGTGAAGAGGAGGGGTTGCTCGGCTCCCGCGCCTATGCCTTTAACCATCGCTTCGAACTCGATAAAGCTGCGGGAGTGATTGTCTACGACTCAGGCACGGGAAAGACCACGGGATTTTCGTTGGGTGGACGCAAGGACGTTGTCTATACCACGAAGGATCTCATCGCCCCGCTGGCGCAATTCGGAGTGAAAGACGTGCTCACCACCATGGAGTGGGGCACCGACCACTTCGACTTCATGCTGGAAGGCGTACCCACGTTCGTCGCCGAGCAGGAAGAAGCAAACTATCTCGAAAATTATCACGCCGTCTCCGACACCTACGACAAAGTTGACTTCGCGCAATTGAAGAAGCACGTCGCCGAGGCCGCGGCGCTGAGCGTTGGAATTGCCGATCTGCCCGCGAAGATCTGGCCGCGCCTTACCCATGATCAGATCGAGCAGACCATGCGCGATTCGAATAGCGTGGAGATGCTGAAGGCCAACGGCATTTGGGATGATTGGGTCAGCGGCCAGCGGGGCAGGGCCAAATAGAATTGTTGATTGTTGATTTTTAGTTGCTGATTGAAGGCCTAAGCTTCAAACGTTCGGAGTTTTTTCAATCAACCATCGACAATCAGCAATCAACAATTCCCGGGGCGCCAGGAATTTCATTGCTCTACTTCTGGATTCTCTTCAACGTTTTCGTGCTCGGCATGCTGGCGATGGATCTTCGCCTTTTCCATCGCCGCGGGCACGTTATCCAGTTTCGTGAAGCGCTTCGTTGGACCGCCATGTATGTTGGGCTGGCGGCTGCCTTCGCGGTTGGCTTGTATTTCTGGATGGGCCACCAGGCTGCGCTGGAGTTTGTCACGGGGTATGTTCTGGAGGTTTCGCTCAGCGTCGATAATCTTTTCGTCTTCCTCGTCATCTTCAACTATTTCGCCGTGCTGGAAGAGCAGCAGCATCGCGTTCTGTTCTGGGGAGTAGTGGGCGCGCTGATCATGCGCGGCATCTTTATCGGCGCCGGAGTCGGACTGATCTCCCGGGTTCACTGGGTGCTCTACATCTTCGGGAGCCTGCTGATCATCAGCGGCATTCGCTTCCTCGTACTCGGGGAACACAAGGTCGATCCTAGAAAGAATCCGCTGGTGAGGGCGTTGCGCCGCCTGATCCCAGTCACCCGTGACTACCAGGGTGGAAAATTCTTTGTCCGCAAACCGCTCGAGAACTCGCGGCTCTATGCCACTCCGCTGCTGCTCGTACTGCTGGTCATCGAAACCACCGACATCGTTTTTTCTGTCGATTCCATCCCTGCGATCCTGGCCATCACGCTCAACGCGTTCATTGTCTACACCTCGAATGTCTTTGCGATCCTGGGATTGCGCTCCATGTACTTCGCCGTGTCGGGACTCATGAAAGTTTTTCGGTTCCTGCACTACGGGCTGGCGCTGGTGCTGATCCTGGTGGGGTTGAAGATGCTCGCCGCCGATCATTTCCGGGTTCCAACCGGAGCCATGCTCGCCGTTGTGGCCGGAGTGCTGTTGATTTCAATTCTGGCTTCGGTGGCGTTTCCATCCAATCGCCCGGCGTGAAGGCGAAATGTTCTCGGCGCATGTGAGTGTTTTTCTGTGCAATTTCTTTCATCTGGAGATTTCGAGCACGCTCGATCCGGCCCATAACTCTTTCCTGGTCAATGATATGTCGATCAGGGGGAGTGGTCTTGGATTTGCCCTTATAAACGTTGGAGCAAACCCCAAGCTCCGGAAGAAGAGCACAAAACACTCATGCAACGTCGCATCTGGCCTGCGATTCTGGTGGTGGTGCCGGCAGTTGCCCTGGCAGTGAGCACTCCTGCGCCGCGTCCGCCGTCGGCAACCCTCGCGCAACGCGAGCACCAGGTATCGCGGACCCTGACCCGGGCTTCGCAGTTCGTCGACGTGCACCACATCAGCTCACGTCCAGATTGCGAAGACGTTCGACCGCCCGAGGCCCTGGCCACGCCCGACCCGCTTTTCACCCCGGCGGCGCACGGCAAGAAGGTGAAAGTCAGCTTCATTATTGGAACCGACGGACGGGTGCACAGCCCGCTCATTCTCGAAAGCGCGGGACTCGCTGGCGACCGCCATGTGCTCGAGACCGTGCGTACCTGGAGATACCGCCCCGCAACCTGCAACGGGGTTCCGACGGAGACAGAAGGGAAGATCGAGTTCTCCAGCCGATAAGGCGCCGGCAGCGAGCCGATGGCGCTAGGCGAGTCGCTGGGCTAGAATGGCCGCAGCCGCAGGATTCGATTCGGCGGCGGATTTCGTAGCGTAGTCCGACCCGTGGACCGAATCGTCGCCGGATCTCGTGGACTGAATTCGTGGATAAAGACAAAAATCGCGGACCTTCCAACTTGCCCTCGGACACGTCCGAGTCGAATCCTGAGATGGACGAACTTTTGCGGAAGTTGCAGCCCGAAATGCGGCGTCCCAAGCCGAGTGCAGACGCCATTGCCGCGGCGCTTGAAGCCGCACAACGGCTGGCCGCAGAAGCCGACGCGGAACAATCCGGGGACGACGCGCTGCAGGAACTCATCGGCGATTCCACCAGCAAGGCGTGCGGCGTATGCGGTTACCACAACCGCGAAGGCAACAAGTTCTGTGGCATGTGCGGCATCTCGACGACCGAATCGGGCGCCGGGGCGTCTCCTGCCCGGCAACATCGTCCAGCGTCGCGCGAGCTCGCGCTTCCGCAGGATTTATTTCTGGACCACGAGCCCGAAACCAGACCGGCAACGACCCGGCCGACGGGGCAGGAAACCCACCATTACCATCATCACTATCATCACCATTATTTTCCGGGCGGGGAAGCGATGGCCGCGAGGTCCGCGGCTGATCCGGTAAGGGATTCAGGTCGCGAATCCGTGCGAGAAGACAAACTGCGGCCAACCGCTGCTCTGCGGGGCGACATGAGCCGTGCCGAGGCTGCCGTGCGGCGCATCGCCCACGAGTGGGTGCTGGCCTGCAACACCAAGCACCTTGACGATCTGCTCGACCTTTACGTGCCCGATGCGCTGGTACTGCGTTCGAATTGTCCTCCGGTGCGGGGCGCCGCGGCGGTCCGGGAGTTCTTCTTTGGCGCGCTCGACGCAGGGCTGGGAGAGGCGGAAATCGAACCGCTGCGCGTGGAGGTCGTCGGCGATCTGGCTTACGAGGCGGGACGCTGCAAGGCGTTGATCCCTGGCGCGACCGGCAAGCGCCGCGAAGAACGCGGCAAGTACCTGTGGGTGTGTGCGCGGCAGAACAACGGCGAATGGAAGCTGGCGGCGGATTGCTGGTCCAGCGATCTGACGCTCAGCACTCTGGAATCGGATGTCCCGCAGAGCGCCGGAGTCAAAACCGCCCAGCCGCGCAAGAATCCTTAAGCGAATGCAGTGTTGTTTGGGAAGGGCACGACTTCTAGTCGTGCCGTTAGACGTCGCTTGGGCATTGGGCTTCAGCCCCTGAGGTCAGCGAGTCCACATCTACGGGCTCACCCCTGCCTTCGCCAGATTTCCATGCAACTGATCCAATCCCCGCATCTCGATGGTATGCATGCCCAGCTGAGAGGCGCATTCCAGGTTGAGGGCGCGATCGTCGATGAAGCAGCATTCGTCGGCAGGAATCTGTGTCGTTTCCAGCGCGAGGCGGTAAATGTCGCGCTCCGGCTTGCGGAAACCCACATAGCAGGAACTGATAAACAGACGAAAGATGTTTCGCAGTCCAAACTTTTCAATGCGCTGATTATTCAGCTCGCGCGACTCGTTGTTGATCGTCCCCATGAAGTATTTGCCCGAGTCGGTCAATGCCTGCGCGAACGCAAGCACGTCGGGAAACGGCTGCGACAGAGAGAACATGTAATCGCGGAACGTGTCTCGCGCAAACGGACGCGGACGGTAGAACACGGTGCGATCCAAATATTCGTCAAGCGTAATCTTGCCGCGCTCGAACGAGGACACGACCATCTCGTGACGGTTGTGAAATTCAGCGTCGTCAAGGTGAAAGTGCTCGAGCGCTTTCGCGCGTTCGCTGTGGTCCCAGGCATTGGTGAGCAGCACGCCGCCGACATCCCAAAAAATGGCGCGAATGGCAGGCAAGGGGTGGTTCCTCCCGGCAGAAAAGTTCTGGGAAAGAGTTTAGACGAGTTCCCCCCGAAACGGGGCCGCTTACTGGTTCAGCGTCAGTTTGATTCTCTGGCGGAACAGCACGCGATCGTACACATTGTTGTTGTTCAGGCGAACATAGTAGCGGGAAGCACGCGAAAAATGCGCTTGACATATTCCCATATAGGAATATATATTCTTGTCCATGGCGAGAGCAGCGACAACGTCAGATGCGTTCAATGCGGTCGCCGAGCCACGCCGCCGAGACATTTTGAACTATCTGGCGCACGAGGAGCGGGCGGTTGGGGACATCGTAAACAGCCTGGGGATGGAGCAGCCCTCGGTGTCGAAGCACCTGGGAGTGCTGCGCCGGGTTGGACTGGTGCGCGTGCGGCGCCACGGGAGGCATATGTTCTATCGAACGAATGGGGAGGCGATCCGTCCGATGCACGAGTGGACTAAGACCTTCGAACGGCTCTGGCAGCACCAGTTGAACCGCGTGAAAGAACGCGCCGAAGCCAAACAGAAAGTGCTGGACAACACCTAATCAAAGCGAGCGTCAAGAACGGAATCTGATTCACGAATCTGACTTACGAATCCGAACAAGAAAGCGCAAGGAGGAAAGATGACTTCAACCGCAACCGCAGGCGTTGAGAACTTAACCGTAACCATTGAACAGGAAATCTACGTGAAGGCGTCGCTGGAGGTGACATTCGAGGCGCTGCTGGAACAGTTGGGTCCGGAGAATTCCACACCAGAACGGCCCATGCCGATGAAGCTGGAGGCGTGGCCGGGGGGACGATGGTACCGCGACCTGGGTGACAATAACGGCCATTTCTGGGGACATGTGCAGGCCATCAAGCGGCCTACGCTGCTGGAAATTACGGGGCCGCTGTTCATGTCCTATGCCGCCGTCTCGAACCTGCAGTACCGGCTGAGCGAGAAGGATGGTGGAACCCTCATCAAGTTTCACCACCTCGCGCTGGGCGCGATTTCAAACGAACACAGGCAAGGCATGCAGAAGGGCTGGAACCAGATGCACACACACGTTCGCGAGCGAGCGGAGGCCAAGGGTCGCAAGTAACGCCGATTGTTGACGGATGATGTCTGACATCAATCATCAATCATTAGTCAACAAGTAAATCGTGAGGAGGAAATCCATGTGTCCGGCATGTATGGCCAGCGCAGCGGTGATGGCGGGCAGCGTGATGTCGACCGGCGGAATCGCCGCGCTCGCCGTGAGGATTGTTCGCGGCAAGAAAAGTGGCGAGGACGACAATTCGAAGAACACGACCAAGAATGAAGAAAAGAAAAATGACGAAAAGGAGAAATGACGATGGCAACGATGAACATAGCATCCAACCCGGCAACTATGAATAGCAAGAGGGAACAGCCCGTGGTCGTGTCACCCGCGGAATGGGTGGCCGCGCGAAAAGACCTTTTGAGCAAAGAGAAAGAGTTCACACGCCTGCGCGATGAAATCAGCCGGCGACGGCGCGCTCTGCCCTGGGAAAAAGTCGAGAAGCAATATGTTTTCGACGGGCCCCGAGGCAAGGAGACGCTCTCCGACCTGTTCGGCGGACGCAGCCAGTTGATGATCTATCACTTCATGTTTGGTCCAGGATGGAAAGAGGGTTGCCCGAGTTGCTCGTTTCTGGCCGATACGTTCGATGGCGCGGCGGTGCATCTGGCGCATCGCGATGTGACCTTCATGGCGATTTCCCGCGCGACCCTGCCCGAGATCGAGGCCTTCAAGAAGCGCATGGGATGGCACTTCAAATGGGTCTCTTCGTTCGGGAATGAGTTCAATCATGATTACCAGGCGTCTTTTTCGCCGCAGGACATAGTTGTCGGTAAGGTCTACTACAACTACGAGATGACAGAATTTCCGTCGGAGGAAGGTCCGGGCGCGAGCGTCTTTTACAAGAACGCGGCGGGCGAGATCTTCCACACTTATTCCACGTATGCGCGCGGGCTGGATGCGATGGTGGGTACCTACAATTGGCTCGACCTCGCGCCCAAGGGCCGCGACGAAGATGGGCTGGCCTTCACCATGTCGTGGGTTCGTCACCACGACAAGTATGAGGGGCAGGTTGTCGATCCGAAGCAGCTGTACGTGCAGCCGGCGAAAACTGACGGCTCGTGCTGTTCCGAGAAGGAACATGCGTGAGGGCTGAGGGATGACATCTGGGAGGAATTAGTGTTTGTACATGGTTGTGTCGGGATGGTAGTTGCGCCAGTCGAACCAGTAATCTTTCAGGGCGGGGACGCGATCGAGGCATTTCCCTTCGGAGCGCCCGGACACGGCGCAGCCCTGAAAGTTCCATTCGCTGGCGGTCATGGTGTCGAGTAAGAGCCATGGCTTCGGAGCGGCTGGGGCCGCGGCGCTAGGAGTGGCGGGCGTGGTTGTGGCCGCCGAGGCCGCGGGCGCTAGGGGCGTCGTCGCGGGCTTCGGTTGGCTCTTCGGGTCTGCCTCGCTCTTGGCGCTGCTCTCGCTCTCGACGTTGCTCTCGCCTTTCAGAAAGAACTCGGCATCTTTTCCGTCGATGCGGCTGATGAATACGCGGAACGATTTTCCGTCAGGGCCGACGGCTACCAGCAGGGGCGTGCCGTGCACGCGGTCGATGACCGGCGACTGTTTCAGCAGCGTGTCCCAGGGATAGGCGCGGCTCGCACCCTCGATCTCCAGGCCTACGACCAGGTCGCGTGATTTGAGTTCGGTGCCGGGAAAGCTGATCACCACCGGAAGCTTGGCTACTTCCGGTTCCCAGTTGCTTTCGTATTCTTTCGCGTACTTCGGCACTTCTTTCAGCACTTCCGCGAGCACCGGGCTGTCGGAAACTTCCGACTTCCATTCGCCGAAAGTCAGTTCGTCACTCAAGACCAAATCCAGCGACGCGCCCTGCAAGGGGCCGTAGATTGCCTTGCCGGTAATCTGCTGCCACCAGGTGCCGGTTTCCTTGTCGCGCATGAGGAAATTCTGGTTATTGATGCCGGCCAGATAAAAATGCAGAACTCTTCCGTTCACGGTTCGTGTCCACACCAGACCGGTGTGACAGAGCGTTCAATAGGTCACGGCGATGGGGACCCCGCCAACCACGTCGTTCAACACGTGATGGTAGGCCATTTCGCGGATAGGGTAGGCGCGGGCTTCAGCGCCGAAGCGGAGGGCCAGAATCATTTCCCCGCGATCAAGCTTGCTGGCCGATGCGGATTCGAATTGCGCGCTGTCCACCGGATGGAACATCCACTCGAAATAGTTCAGGCGAGACATGACGGCCGAGAACGTCACCAGCACCATCACGGCAGCCAGCACGATCTTCTGCCATTTCCTGGCGCCGGCCCACACTGCAACTGCGAACACTAGACACACGCAAGCTGCCGCCGCAGTTACCCAGGGGGCGCGCTGCCGCAGGGCCATCGCCAGAGCCAGCCCACCCGGCGTCTGGTGGCTGAACGGGCGGATGATGAAGGCGGGCACGAAAAACCATCCCATGCCCGTGATGGCTGAGGCGCTGAAGAGGAACCACAAATAACTACGACGATCGGAATTCTGTAGCATTCTGTTTTGGGCTGCGAAGGCGCGCCCATGATTGTATCGAATGCGGATTGCATCGAATGCGCAAAGAAAATGCCCCGGCTGCGCAGAAGCGAGCCGGGGCAGGTGGAACGAGTTTTCCTGCGTTTACTGCGGTGTGAAGTTCTGGTGGTAACTCAAGTTGTCGATGTCCTGGAACTGTGGAGTAGCCGGTGGTAAGTTGGCCGGCGTCAGGAACAGCACATCGAAGTAGTAGTTACGTGGCGGAGGAGCATACACGTCGCCGCCAGGGCCATCTTTGTAAGTACCCGTGTTGTACTCGGAGTAGTACATGCTAACCAGCGAACCGTCGTAGTTCAGCGTCTGGCCCCAGCTCTCCAGGTAACGCAGGAAGTTGTGCATACCACCGTCGGTTCCGAAGTCATTGGCGACGCTCGCGAAACCAGGCTGCGGGAAGGGAACACTTTTTCCGGCAGAGATCGCTGTGCGGTAATAGGCCTGGGCAGCCGGAGTACGGTTGCCGGAAACGTCTGGGTAGACCAGACTCGTATAGTCACTCCATGAGTTGGACAGAACTGTCACCGAGTCGGCGATGACGGACGCTGCCGAGTGGGGCGTCTGGGTGGGGGTTACGGCTGTGGCCGTGCCCCAGAATGGATCGACCGCACTACTGTTGTAGTTGCCCTGGATGTACACCGGGTTCTCGGAGACGATCGTGAACCCGCCGCAACCCGTGGGGTTGGCCGCGCTCTGCGAGCAAGCGCTGGCGGGCGGCATCACGGGCAGATAGCTTACTCCGGCCGCGCTCATACCAGCATCAACGAGCTTCAATACGTGGCGGGCTCCGCTTACCGGATTGGCCGCGCCCTCCTGGTCGCTGGGGTTGGTAAGCAGCACTCCGGTTGCGGTGTTATAAGAGGCGCAGTCTGCCGATGTGGCCAAGCCTGGGTTGGCGACGCTAACTCGCTTGTACCCGTTCAGAGGGATGGTATTGGTGTTGATGCCGAAGCCGTAGCCGAGGTTCTTCTCGCCCCAGTTGTCGAGGAATCCGTTCTGATCGACGTCCTCCGGCGAGTAAGAGTAGTAAGTCTTGGGCTCCAGGACTCCATCGGGCGTAGTGGAGGTCAGGATGGCCGCCGCGTTGATCGTATCCTCCAGACCTGATTCCCCGCTCTTCACGCCGGCCGGAGTCTGGCCGCCGTTGGAGGGGTTCGGATCGGTGATCATGCCCCGGTGATCTGAGAAGTAGACCACGTAGCCGTTGTTGGTCGTATAGTTCACGCTGGAGCCACTGCCGGCGATGTGGCCACCGGGCAAAGTCGCGCCACCCAGCCACCGGGCCAGGTTACCCACATCCAGCTCAACCGCGTTCATGATGCCCTGGACTGAACAGGAAGAATATGTATTGTTGCCGCTCGTTGTGTTGGCGACTACGTTGTCGCGCATTTCGCCTTCGCGCGCGTCGTAGAAGTTAATGGGCCACCAGTTGCCCGCAGTGGCCACGCCACCATGACCGGTTGCTGCGCCCAGCGTGGGGCGAAGCTGCTGAAGAATCAGGATGGCGTTAGGATCGACCGCATTTGAATTCGGGGCGGTCGGCGGATTGTTGAAGATGCGGCCGAAGCCGAATCCCAGCCACTCGTTGGTGACGCCCACCCAGTTTGCCGGTGCGTCGCAGGGAGCGGTGGAACAGTATTCCACGCGGATCCATGGACCGCCAGCAGCGCTAGCCATTTGGGCTACGCTGGTGGGATTACTGGTCAACTCGCCGATCAGGGGGAATCCCGTTGCCGTCCAGTTTTTCAGTCCAGTATCGGTGTACGGATTGACCCAGCCGTTGTTGCCGAGAGTACCGGCGCCGGGGGTAGCCCAGCCAAAGTATTCGGTCGCGACGGCGGGCGAGGTGATGGCGTGACTGGTTGCCGCGGCAGTCGGGAACTGGTAGTCATTGGCGTCCAGCGCAGCGGTTCCACGGTCGGGATGCAGATCGGCGAGGCTATCGGCGATCAGGATCCGGATTTGCGCTTTGTTATACAGACGCGAAGTGCCAAGCGCGCTGGTGGGCGACTCGCCAGGCTGTGGCTTGCGGATAATCGAAATCGGATCGGTGCAGGGCGGCGGGTTGCTGGTGCAGCTGTTCTGCACAAAGGGCAGCTGCATGTTCTTGGCGCCAGTGAGCGAGTTGGTCAGGAATCCGTTCAGAGTTCCCGAGGAAAGGCTGGGAAAATTGATGTTGGCCGCGCCGCCCACAGAGGGGTAGCCGCCACTCCAGCTGGCATCGCCGGGAATGGTGCCTGCGCCGGGAAGACCTATGCAGTTCGGCTCGCCCGTGGGCGGGATCGGAGCCAGTGCGCAGCCCCCGCTGGCTTTGGGAAGATAGACGGTCCCGCCGTATCCCACCGTCGTCGAGTGCCCATTTTCGAGCTGATCCATCACGATCTGCTGGTAAGCCGAGATCTTGTCGTTAAATACCAGGTTGGCGCCCGAGGCCAGGAAAAGATTCTGGTTGGTGTGTACGCGGCCGCCGAAGGCGAAGTTCGGGCCGGCAAAATAGGAGCAGTCATAACCGCAAAACACGCCGAACTGAAAGACCGGAATGAGCGCAACTTCAATGTTGCGCGTGATGTTGACTTCAGCCCCGGCCGGGCGGTTAGCGATCACCTGCAGCGTCATGGGAATCAGTTCGGCGTACAACCCCTGATTGGAACCGGAGCTGACCGTGTTCCAGCTGGTGGCCGGCTCGCCGCTGCCGTTCAGCGGATAAGTGATGTACTCCTGGTAGCTCATGTTGGGGACCATGGCCGCGGTCGGGGCCAAGGGCGGGTTGTTCGCGGGCGTCACCAGAGCCTGAATCTGGGCATTGGTGGGGGCCTGAAACTGGCTGTACAGCGAAGAGAGGTCCGAGGTCAGTTTCTCCATGCCGGACTCTGCGCCGTAGAAGGCCAGATTAGACTCCATGTCGTTACCGCCCATGCGGGCTTCATTGGTGACCATGAACAGAAGCCCGGCCGCCACGCCCGAAAGCAGCACCATAATGAGCAGCGCTGCGATCAGCGTGAAACCCTTCGAACTGTTTTTTCCCTGTCCCGTTATTCCCTGTCCCATGAGTTAGTCTCCTGCCCCAAGAAAGCGTTACTTATAACTATTGCGAAATGCCATGTTGCGCGCGCTGATGTCAGTGGCCAGATACATGTTCTGCGATTTGTTGCCGTTGTTGATGATGCTTTGGCCCATCAGCACCAGGTTGATCTTCTGAATATTGTTGGGTGACTCGCCGACGCCGATCGGGTTAGCCTGATTGGCGTCCAGCGCCCCGCTCACCTGGTTATAAGTGTCGTAGGCGACTTGCAGATTGATGATGTCATCGGCCACAGGCACGGGCGTGAGTCCGTTGGCCTGGCGCATCAGGCGCGGACTCTGGCCCGCCGCCGGAACGGTCAGGTAATAAGTGACGGCAAACAAGCGGTACGCCACCGTGTTGGCTCCGCCGGCGATGGCCTTGATGTTGTTGAAGGCGGCCGCGCTTTGATTAATGTTCAGGGGATCGAGATCGGCAAAGGCGATGGTGCCCGTAGTGCCGGCGTTGCTGACGGTGGTGGCCTCGCCCACGGCTGTGCCCAGGTTGTTGCTGAACATGATGAGATCGCCCTTCTGGATGCCGCCCGCGGCGGTAATGAGGGGAGGCGAAGGATAGGCGACACTGGGCGTGAAGACAACGGATGTTCCGGCTGCGTTGGGGGTCACGGTGTACTCAAACAGCGGAAAGTTGTAGTCGCAATAGACCACGGTAACGGCGTCGTTGACCGCCGGCGCCGGCGCCGCTGGAATGCTGGCGCCTGCTTCCACACCGTCCAAGTATCCGGGAATAATTCCGTACATGTAGTTCCCGGGGTAATCGAACGAGGTGATATGGCAGGTGCCACCTTGATCGCAACCAAACTTGGAGAGGCTGCTGCCGGCGCCCGAGGGCAACTGGATTCCTCCCGAGGGCAAGCCGGCGCCCGCCAGGCTGAGGTCTTTGGTCATCAGATCGACGGCGGCGCGCATGTCCTGCTGGTTTTCGGCGCGCTGCGTGACCAGCATGACCGAGTTCATGCCGCTCTTGAACAGGCTGGCCATGGCCGTCATGACCAGCAGCCCCAGCGACATGGCAACCATAAGTTCCATCAGCGAGAAGCCCTGTTTCGGGTTTTGTTTTTGCGCTCTCATGTTTTTCATCCTGGCCTCTAGCGGAAGGCTGAAATCAACGCATCCACGGTATAAACGCGCGGAACCGTGGAGGTACCGCTGGTGTAAGTGACGGTCACGTTGATTTGTCTCAGATTGGGGTTGATGGAGCCGTCTGGGTTCTGCACCGGCGAGATCGTGATCTGGCGGGTAAAGTTAGCCAGGCTCATGCCCACATCATCGGCCGTGCCCAGGATCCCGTCGGGGCCGGGCAACACCAAACATTCCGGTCCGGCTGGACACGGTCCGGAGGCGGGATAGTTGATGTCATCGGCCGTGTTGACCAGTCCATCTGGACCGGCGGCCAGAAGCTGGGTTGAGCCGTTGGTGAAAATTCCGCCGCTGGAGATGTTGGCGATTTGCGCAAAGCTGATCTGCTGGGTGTTGCGCGCAGTGTAGACGCTCTCCAGGGCTTGCAACGTTTTTTCTCGGGCGATGAGGTTGAGCTGGGCATTCTGGGTCGAACCGACCGCGGTGGCAAAGGTCGCCACCAGGGTCAGGATGCCGATGCCCATGATCGCGATTGAGATCATGACTTCAATCAGCGTGAAGCCGCGTTGCGCCGAAGGCTGTGCTGAAGATTGATGTTTGCGTTCGATCATTGTTGCACCCACTTTTTGACTCCGCCCTGCAGATATACGCGCCAGCCCCGGATTCTTCCCGTCGTGCCCCACACCGTAAGGGCGCGCGACCGGTAATAGTCGTTGGTCCGGGTCACATACACGATGCCGTTGTTGTAGTTGCCGAACGTGTCCTCGGAGGAGCCGTCGGGCATGAAGATCACATAGTTCTGGCTGCCCAATCCCATGCCTTGGTCGAAATCAATGGCGGTCACGCCGGTGCCGAATCCATCGGGTGCCGCGGCCGGGAACCCGGGCTGAACCGCAAACTGGATGTCGGGCGGCAGCGTGTAGGAGGCCACGAACTGCGGCGGCGGCGACACCAGGGGGGAGCGGAGTACTGCCAACTCTGCACGGTGATGGTGCCAGGAGCGGTAAAGGTGACGATGTAGCGATTGCTGGTGGAGACGGCCAGGTTCCTGGAATTACGCAGAACCGACAACGTGGTGTCGTAAGCTTGATCCACGTGAGTCTCTTGCAGCATCGGCATCAAGGCCATGACGCTGATGCCCGCCACCGTCAGACCGATGCCAATCACGATCATCATTTCCAGCAGCGAGAAGCCGCGAATTTTTCTCGATGTCATAAGTCTCTTTCGAGGGGAGGAAGAGCGGTTCGAAAACGCGCTCGCACTCCCGTTAGCCTGGCCAACACGGAGCAGGATCGCAGTTCCCGCACAGAAATACAGAGCGGGCGCGCTTTCCTTCATCGCGTCATTGGTCATCGTAGGAACAGATTGCAGTCGCGTCAAAGCACGACAGGTCAATGCCCGGGTGTTGGCCTTTTGAGAGGAGCATGGTTACTGGTGTCACCGATTGAGAACGCGTCAGTTAGTGGCAATTAATCCACGAACGACGTTTCGGAGCGTGACCCTGGTAACTTGTGGCAGGAACGGGTAGAACCCTAGGATGGGTTGCAGGTATGACTCTATCTGCCTTGCTAGTGTGCGTTGAAGAGGCTCCAGCCGAGGTATTGCGCCGGGTGCTGGAAGAACTCAGCATTCGAGTCGAGCCTTGTCCGGACTTCGTGCGCGCCTCCATTCGGCTGGCCCAAGAGCGCTTCGACGTCGTGATTGTCGACGGGGACTCCAACCGGGAAGTGGTTTCCCTGTTGCGCGAAACTCGCCTGTCGCGGCTGAACGATGCCACGCTGGCGGTCGCGGTTGTGGCTGGGCAGGAGAACATCCGCGAATTGTTCTCGATGGGAGTCAATTTCGTCCTCTACAAGCCGGTAGCCTACGACCGGGCGGTCAGCAGTCTACGCGCCGCGCGCGCCCTGATGCGCAAGGAAAAACGCAAGAGCGCCCGCGCCGCCGTACATACCCAGGCCACCATCGACTACGCCAATGTCCAGCAGGATCGGGCCACGCTGATCGATCTGGCGCAAGAGGGGATGCAGGTGCAGTTCGGAAAAAAACTTCCGCCCACCAGCAAAGTTTATTTTCAGTTCAAACTGCCCGGCCAATCGACCAGCGTCCGTCTGTCGGGTCAAGTGGTTTGGCAGGACTGGAACGGCCGCGCCGGCGTGCAGTTCGTGGATGTGCCCACGTCTTCCCGCCGCCTGCTGACGGACTATCTCGGCGCCAATTTGCCCAGCGAAGCCATGGGGGAACAGTTTCCCGACGTGACCGTGGAAATGGAAGAACCGCGGCAACTGGCGACCATGTCCGTTGCCGAGCAAACTCACGGTAGCCGGCGGAAGCAAAACACAGCGGTTGCGGATGCTCAGGAGTCTGCGCCTGATCCGGACCACCGGCGGCAGATCCGCTATGCCTGCCGGCTGGGGGCGGAGGTTTACCGCACCGGCGTTTCGGTGCCCCATCACTGCTGTTTGACCGACCTGAGTTTTGGCGGATGCTATCTGGAAGTGCCGGCGCGGTTTCCCGAGGGTGCGTCGGTCGAGATTGTGGTTCGAACCTACGATATGAAATTGCAGGTGAGGGGCAAGGTGCAGGCTTCACATCCCGGCTACGGGATGGGGGTGGCGTTTCGGTTGATCACCCGCGAAGAACGGGACAACGTAAAGAAACTCACCGACTTCGTGGCGTCGACGACAGAACCTTCCAGCTAGCCAGGCGGCGCTTTTCCGCGCGATCCTAATTTATTTCACCGCAGTCTCTTCGGCTACGGCCTGCTGGAAGTAATCCAGCGACTTGCGCAGGCCGGTCTCGAGATCGATCTTCGGCTCCCACCCCAGCAACTTACGCGCCTTGGTGATGTCGGGGCAGCGCTGCTTAGGGTCATCCTGCGGGAGCGGGTCGAAGCGAATCTGGCTCTTCGAACCCGTTACTTTCAACACCATCTGGGCGCACTCAAGCATGGTGAACTCATGGGGATTGCCAATGTTCACGGGTAAATGCTCGTCGGATTTCGCCAGCCGCAAAAAGCCGTCGACCTCGTCGCTCACGTAGCAGAAACTGCGCGTCTGCAGACCGTTGCCGTAGACGGTAAGTTCTTCGCCGCACAGAGCCTGCTTCATGAAATTCGGTATCACGCGACCATCGTTGATCTGCATGCGCGGTCCATAGGTGTTGAAGATGCGGACCATGCGCGTATCCACCTGGTGATAACGGTGGTAGGCCATGGTCACGGCCTCGGTGAAGCGCTTGGCCTCATCGTAGACGGAGCGCGGGCCGATGGGATTGACGTGGCCCCAGTAGGTTTCGGTCTGCGGATGCTCCAGCGGATCGCCGTAGCACTCGGAAGTGGACGAGACCAGATACTTCGCGCCGTACTTGCGGGCCAGGTCGAGGGCGTGAAAGGTTCCGAGCGAGCCAACCTTCAGCGTGGGAATGCCGTGGATCATGTAATCGACGGGACTGGCAGGGCTGGCGAAGTGAAAAACATAGTCGACGTGGCCGACGTCGAAGGGTTCGCAAATGTCGCTTTCTATAAGTTCGAAGCGCGAATCATTGTTCAGGTGGGCGAGGTTGGCGCGACGACCGGTCAGAAGGTTATCGACCGCGACCACATTCCAGCCTTCGCCGAGCAGAGCGTCACAGAGATGGGACCCTAGAAATCCAGCGCCACCGGTCACTACCGCGCGTTTTGCCGTCATCCTTTTGTGCCGTTCTTTAAGGCTGCCGCGGGAACGCCTTCAGGGTGCGCCGCGGCCCGGCCAACACTATAGTACGTGAACCCTTGCGTCGCCATCACCTCGG
The DNA here is from genome assembly GCA_963755795.1 of uncultured Acidobacteriota bacterium. Classification (GTDB taxonomy): domain Bacteria; phylum Acidobacteriota; class Terriglobia; order Terriglobales; family Acidobacteriaceae; genus Sulfotelmatobacter. The sequence goes on from CAVWLI010000020.1 coordinate 59,393, forward strand.
GATCATACAGATTGCGTCCGTCAATCACGATGGGATACTTGAGTTCCTGGCGCAAACGGCTGACATCGAGGTTGGCGAACTCCTCCCATTCGGTGAGGATCAGAAGGGCGTCGGCGCCGTGAGCCGCTTCGTAAGCGGAGTTAGCGAAAGCGATGCCCGACGGCATTAACTGCCGGGTGCGCTCCATGGCCGCGGGATCATAAGCCGTGACTTTGCTGCCCTCCTGCAGAAGCGCCTTCACCAAAAACAGAGCCGGAGATTCGCGGATGTCGTCGGTGCCGCCCTTGAAGGCGAGACCGAGCACGCCCAGGTGCTTGCCGCGGAGCGTCCAAAGAGCGCTGTGCACCTTGCGCAGAAAGCGCTGGCGCTGGTCTTCGTTGATTTTCATAACTTCGTCGAGCAGGCGGAAATCGTACCCGCTCTCGCGGGCCACGGCGCGGAAGGCCATCACATCCTTGGGAAAGCAGGAGCCGCCGTAGCCGATACCGGGATTCAGGAATCGGGAGCCGATGCGCGAATCAGTTCCGATGCCATGCGCCACTTCATTCACATCGGCCCCCACAGCCTCGCAGACCGAGGCCACGGCATTGATGAACGAAATCTTCATGGCGAGAAAAGCGTTGGAGGCATGCTTGATCAGTTCTGCGCTCTTGGTGCTGGTTACGATGACGGGAGGAGGAATCAGAGCGCGGTCGGGTTGGGGGATGGCGTCGCTGCGCTGATAATAGCGGCCGTCGGTCAGGGGTGCGTAGACTTCGCGCAAGACATCGGCGGAGCGCGGACTGTTGGAGCCGATCACGATGCGATCGGGAAACATGAAGTCGGTGACAGCGGAGCCCTCGCGCAGAAATTCAGGATTGGAGGCGACATCGAACAACTCCGGGTCGGTGCCGTTGCGCAGGATAATGCGTCGCACCCAGTCGCTGGTGTAGACCGGAACCGTGCTTTTCTCGACGACGACTTTGTAGCTGTCGATGCCGCCGGAAATTTCGCGGGCCACCGATTCCAGGTACGACATGTCGGCTTCTCCGCTCTCGGTAGGCGGTGTGCCGACGGCAATGAAGATGACTGAACTGAGGCGGGCGGCCTCCGTCAGGTTGTCGGAGAAAGTGAGGCGCTGGCCGCGGTGCCGGCTGAGCAGTTCGGGCAGAAATTTCTCGTGAATCGGTACTTCGCCGTTGCGCAGAGCCGCCAGCTTTTCTTGATCATTATCGACCAGGATGACGTCGTGCCCGAGATCGGCAAAACACGTGCCCGCTACCAACCCTACGTATCCGGAACCTACCACCGCAATCCGCATCGGCTTGATCCTCTGGGAGACTCGACAATAATAATGCGACGCGCGCCGCAACTGAATCTTACTGGCTCGCCCCAATTTTACAAATTCTCATTTTACAAATTCTGGGGCATGACTCGCCTTCTGGCAAAGAAAAACCTTCGAGGGCACGTTTCTGTTCGCCAAAACGGGAACCCAGAGGCCGGACCGCGGAGCCGGGGTGCGCATTTTTCGCGATGCGGACGCACTCATGTCGACTGATGGTTCGCCTTTGAGGTTGACATCCTCGGGGATTCGCGCAAAACTCCGCATAATGACGGGCAGCCACTGATCAGGGTCCTGTATGTCTCAAAATCCCATGCTGCAGCCGGATTCGTACGACTCATCATCCCCCTGGGGTGAGAAATCGCCTGCGAAAGCGGATGAGAAATCCGGAACAGGGAACTCATCCGGCCGTCTCGGCGACGTGGTTTCTGCGGGAGATCCGCGCGATGTGGCGGAAGTGGCTCGGGCTCTTGCGGCCCACGGAGGGGGAGAGGCTTCGTTCGAGCTGGCCCTGGATTTGGTGCTACACGAAGTCGTCGAGCAGGCGCGTTTGGCGACGGGAGCGACCGGAGCCGCCATTGCGCTGGCGAGAGCGGGGGAGATGGTGTGCCGCGCCACCAGCGGCCCCGATGCTCCGGACCTGGGCGTTCGGCTCGAAACCACGTCGGGCCTTTCGGGTGCGTGCCTACAGTCAGGGGCTGTTCAGCTCTGTGGCGACACGGAGACCGACACCCGAGTAGATGCGGAAGCCTGTCGCCGTCTAGGGGTTAGGTCAATTCTGGTGCTGCCGCTGGGCGATGGGCAGCAGCCGTTTGGAATCCTGGAGGTTTTTTCGTCGCTGCTCGATGCGTTCGGCGATCAGGATGTGAGCTCGCTGAAAAACCTGGCGCTGCGGGTAGTCGTCCCCAACACCCCGAACAACTCGGCGCCTAGCGTTCCGAGCACAACAGGAACGGAACCGTTCGCTCCAGTTCAGGCCCGTGTGGATGAGGAGCCGTATGCGCCTGAGATTTCGCAGTCGATCGAACTGAACCCTCAGCCCGAACAGGAACCGCTTTCGGAAGTCGCCGCTCCGCCTGCAGCAGATGGGGAACTCCGGAGAGGGACGGACCTCTGGACCGCGATCCTGGGCGTTCTGGTGATCGTGACGGCGATCGTGCTAGGGCTTGCGCTGGGATGGCGAGGAGCGATTGTCCGCGGCTTAAACGCAGGATCGAACGGAGGATCGCCCGGGGCAGGATCGGCGGCGCCCGCGAGCGCTTCACCGACTGAAAAAACCGATCAAGGGATCGATTCCGGGGCGGACGAGGAGGCGCCGGCTGGGTCCTCCGGCGATGTGGCGATGCCAACGAAAGGCAGTTCTTTGTCGCAGCAGGGAAGTTCAAAGGCGGTGACATCTCTCGAGCCACCGAGTGGCGGCTTGGTCGTGACTCAAGATGGCAAGGTGATTTACCGGTTGTCGCCCGGGGAGCCGGTGGCCGCGGTTGGGAACAAGGCGACTGGAAACGGAGCTGGCCGGGCGGAATCAGGCGGCGCTGCTGGGACGCGGTTGATCCATCGGGTGGAACCAGAGTATCCGGACGAAGCGCGCACGCAGCACATTCAGGGCCTGGTGACTTTGGATGTTCAAATCGGCGGCGAGGGTGCCGTCCACAATATCGCTGTTGTCGACGGAAATGCGATGCTGGCCGAAGCGGCCGTTCAAGCGGTAAGGCAGTGGAGATATCAACCGAATTCGGTGGATGGGCGACCAGTCGAAATGCAGACCCGAGTGACGATCCGATTCACACTTCCTCCGAATTAATGGCCCGAAGAGTCCTGGGCAAAATCTGTCGCTCGCTCGTTTTTATTGAAAAATAAGCCATTTAGCTTGGGTAACATAAATTTTTGGTTACTACCACTTTCTTGCCATTGCAGACCTCGCGGAAGTGGATTAGACTGTCGCTACTTGACGTACAAGTTGCGCGCTGAGTTTGTTGGACGATCTGGCCAGTTGTGCTGAATACCCACGAATGAAGCCCCCGCGACCGGTTCTCCAGTTTAAGATCGACGCAAGAGTTAGCGTCGACGGGTTCCAGTAGTTAGCTACCAAAGTATTGCCAAGAATTTTGGGATTGAGAGGGCGAAGCCACGAACGTAGAGGCTTCGCCAACGCGAAGAATTAAAACCTTTGTTGTGAAGCGGACGTAAGCCCGCTACTCCCCCCGCAGCGCCAGAACCTCCTCCCCCCCAGGTTCACGGAAGAAATCCGTACGGATTTCGTAAGGACTCCCTTATGCATGTAAATCGCAGACTGTATGAGAACGGGGTAAAGCTGTTCGACCTGTTCTTGATGGCGATTTCTTTCGCTGTGTCGACGCTGATCCAGTATCACCGGGTGGGGAGCATCAGTTTGGCCGAGTTTTTCAAGATGTCGGCCACGGTCGGTGAATTTCTGCTATTTGTGGCCTTTCTGGTCACCTGGCATCTCCTTTTCAACTGGTTCGGGCTCTACGTCTCGAGGCGGTTTGCGGCGAGCCGATGGGAGGAGATCTGGGACATCACCAAAGCAACGACGGTTGGGGCTTTGGCGGTTGCCGTTTCCGGCTTGTTGCTTCATCCCTTGTTGGCCAGCAGAGCCTTCCTGGCCATGTTTTGGGTAATGGCAACCTTGTCGCTGATCTTGAGCCGCGCGCTGATTCGGGCCGGCCTGGCCTATGCAAGGCGGCATGGACGCAATACCCGCAACATGCTGGTGATTGGAACGAATGCGCGCGCGGTGCAGATGGTGCAACGGATTCAACGCAAGCCGGAACTGGGTTACCGCGTCCTGGGATTCGCCGACGAAGAGTGGCGGGGGATGGAGGAATTCCGGAAGCACGGTCATTCCCTGGTTTCCGATCTCGATGCCTTGCCCACCTATGTCCGCCGCAATATTGTGGATGAAGTGGTGATCGCGCTGCCCATTCGTTCCTACCACACGTTCGCATCGGAAGTCGCGTCGGCCTGCGAACAGCAGGGCATTGTGGTGCGATTCCAGTCGAACATTTTCGATCTGAAAGAGGCGCGGCAGCGAACCGAGGAACTCGACGGCGATCCGCTAGTCAGCCATGAAAGCACGATCACCGATTTCTGGGGATTGATGGTCAAGCGCGCGATCGACATCGTGGTCTCGCTGACCGCGATTATTCTCGTTTCCCCTGTGTTGCTGTTGACTGCTCTCCTGGTGAAGCTGACATCGCCGGGGCCAGTTCTCTTCGTTCAAAAGCGTTTGGGACTGAACAAGAGAATGTTCAATATCTACAAGTTCCGCACCATGGTCGTCGACGCTGAAGCGCGCCTGAAAGATCTCGAGCATCAGAACGAAGCCGACGGAGCGGTGTTCAAGATCAAGAACGATCCCCGAATCACTCCCATCGGCGCCTTCCTGCGCAAGACCAGCATCGATGAACTTCCTCAGTTGTTCAACGTGCTGAAAGGCGAGATGAGCCTGGTCGGCCCCCGGCCGTTGCAGGTGCGCGATTACGAACTGTTCGAAGTGCACTGCCAGGACTGGCAACGCAGGCGCTTCAGCGTCCGACCCGGAATTACCTGCTTGTGGCAGATCATGGGACGGAGTTCCACCACCTTCGAACGGTGGATGGAACTGGATCTGCAATATATTCGGACCTGGTCGGTGTGGCTCGACCTGGAGATCTTGGCCAAGACCCTTCCGGCCGTGCTGCGAGGGTCTGGGGCCGCGTAAGACGCAAGTTGATGTAAGGCTTAGGCTCGTTGTTTTCACATCCCGCTGCGACCTCGGGTTCGAAACTGGACTCAGGTCGCAGTGGGATTTTCTTTTGAGGGAGCCTTTCTTTGCACTGGGCGTGGAGCGCTGCGAGCAAGGTGAGTCGCAGCCAGGCGTGGTACACTCGTTCCACTAAAACTGGATATACGGCCGATCTTCGATCTTGGGCTGCTCCAGTTCCTGCGCTTGAGGAATCTATGAAACCAGCCATCGAGACGCCGAGCGGCGTCTCCGTCGATCCCTATCAGAAAACGGTTTGCTGCCTGCGCTGTGAGCAGAAACTCCAACGCTACCAACTGATGCGCGCCAGCCTGGCGCCCGGTGTCTCCGGCCACGCGATTCTCTCCTGCCCGCGCTGCGGTCATGTGGAATTGGTTGCGGATTCGAGCCCGCTGCTGCAGAGTCTGGAACTGATCTCAGTCGATACCGGAGACGGCGACTAGCGAGGTCGTGATTCTCCCGGTAGGGACGTTATCCTCAGCTTTGGGCCTCCTATCTATCCTTCCAGGCGAAGATTCAGCTCCTTTACACTCCGCGTGTGACCGACTTATGCGTCTGCTTCTCATTGGCGGAAATGGCTTCATCGGGCGGTTCGTGGTGGTTGCCCTCCAACAGCAAGGGCATACCGTGGCCGTGTTCCATCGTGGCACGACGGCCGTGCCCGACGGCGTCGACGAGATTCGGGGCGACCATAACCAACTCCATGCCAGCGCTCAGCAACTGCGGCGCTTTGCTCCCGACGTAGTGATTGACCTGGTCCTAAGTTCGGGTCCGCAGGCGGAAGAGCTGATGGATGTCTTCCGAAGCGCGACTAGACAAGTGGTCATGCTGAGCAGCATGGACGTCTACCGTGCGGTCGGTATTTCGCAGGGCACGGAAAGCGGTCCGCTGCAGGAGGGGCCCTTTACCGAAGAGTCGGAACTGCGGCGCACGCTGCATCTCTATACGCCAGAAGTCTTGCATGTCATGCGGAAGATTTTTCCCTGGGTGACGGACGACTACGACAAGATTCCGGCGGAGCGCACGGTGATGAACGACCCGGAACTTGCCGGTACGGTCCTGCGTCTTCCCATGGTGTACGGGCCGGGCGATCTGCTGCATCGTTTTTATCCCGTGGTCAAACGTGTTCTCGACCGGCGTCGACATATTATTTTTCCCGAAACGCTGGCCGCGTGGCGCTCGCCGCGAGGCTACGTCGAGAATGTGGCCGCCGCGATTGCCCGGGCTGCTACTGATGATCGCGCCTCCGGGCGCATCTTTAACGTCTGCGAAGAACCGTCGTTCAGCGAACTGGAATGGGCGAAGAAAATCACGAGCGAGATGCGGTGGGACGGCGAATTCGTGGTCCTGCCCGTGGATCGCACTCCGCGTCACCTGCTCAAGCCCGGCAACGCGGCGCAGGATTGGACGGCGAGTTCAGCGCGTATTCGTCGAGAGTTGGGCTACGTGGAGCCGGTTGCGATCGATGAGGCGATCCGGCGAACGGTCGACTGGCAGCGGGAAAATGCTCCGGCCGTCGAGTTCCTGGCGCAATTCGACTACATGGCGGAAGACGCGGCCGTAGCAGACCGTCGGCAGCTAGACTGATCGTTGTCGCATAAATAAGCTTGTACATCCTGAGCGAAGCGAGCGACCTGTGGAACTGGCAGGCGAGTGCAGAGGTCCTTCGCTTCGCTCAGGATGACAATCCGTGTTGCGGTGCCAACTGGGGGATGCACCCTTAGAACGGAATATCTTCGTCCGTGATCGGCCCTGCTCCAGCCGGCTCGGGCTCGGGAGTGCGCTGGTCGAAGTTGTTCCCGCCGCCGCTCGCGGAAGAGGACGCCCCGCGCGAACTCCCAGCGTAGTCGCCACCACCGCCCTCGCCGCGTCCGCCTAGCAAGATGATGTCGCTGGCCACGACTTCGGTCATGTATTTCTTTTGGCCGCTGGTTTTGTCGTCCCAGGAGCGGGTCTGCAGGCGACCCTCGATGTAGACCTTCCCGCCCTTCTTCAAATATTCTCCGGCAATCTCTGCCAGGCGCTGCCAGAGCACCACGTTGTGCCACTCGGTGCGGTCCTGCCACTCGCCGGCCTTGTCCTTAAAGCGTTCATTAGTGGCGATGGTGAGCTTGGCCACGGCTGTGCCTTGCGGCGTGTATTTGACTTCAGGATCCTTGCCCAGATTTCCGATGAGTTGAACCCGGTTCAGACTCTTGCCAGCCATGTCGATGCTCCTTTGCAGGGGTTCACTATAGCAGAATGAGACCGGTGGAGATCGTGGGCGAGGCCATAAAGCGCGCCTGAAGTATCGTTTTGGGTCGGGGCGCGCCTGCGTTGCAGCCGCTTCCTCAGGCGGAAGTAAGCTTCATTATCCGCCGCGGCTCAGGTTATAATCCGTCCCATGCCTCCTGCACCCGGCGCCACGAAAGCCGTTGGGATGGTTCCCGACGAGCTCAAGTTTGAACCGAAGTCCAAAGGTTTGGCCACGCCTCGGAAAAAGAAGCCGAAGGAGTTAGCGGTGATCACAGAGTGCTGCACGGGATGCGCCGGCTCGCCCGCCTGTGTGGAGTATTGCCCGGTAGAAGACTGCATGTTCTGGGTGCCCGACGAGGATAATCCGCCCTTCGGCCGCATTCAGATCGACCCCATCCTATGCATCGGCTGCAAGAAGTGCCTGAGCAAGGGCCCCGACGGCTGCTTCCTCGACGGCTGCCCCTGGGACGCTATCGCCATGGTCGACACGGTTGAGGTGGAAAAAGAAGTCGGGCCTATGGCGATTTAGGAAACCAGCTCTTGCTCATAGCTTGAACCCCAAAACTGTCCTGTCATCTTGAGCGGAGATGTGGAATTCGCCAGGCGAATTTCATATCGGAGTCGAAAGACCCCGTGCCCGCGTGCGGTGGCACAGGCGAGCTGGGAGTTTGCATTGCTGAAGCCGGGGTTTCGCCGTCCGCACGCAATCTACGACTGGCTTTACGACTTGGCCCGCTGCCGTATCGCCTTTTCGGTTTCCACGGCCTGCTGACGTACGTCGTTGGAAATGTCCGGCAGATCGCGCTCGTAGGGCAGAACCGCCGCGAGATCGTCCATTTGCCCGACCAGATAGAGCGCCCGCAGCGCTTCCCACACTTGCTCGGTTCCGGGATCAACCACGGCGATTTCGGCGCCCGCCCCTACATTTGCTCCCGGTTGTGAAACCGAGCGGATCCGACCGGGAATCGGCGAGCGGATTTCGACTGGCGCTGCGGAGCCTGCAGCTGCCAGCTTAGCCAGCAGTCCACCTTGATGAATGGCGGTGCCGGGACGGTCCGCGTCAACGATGCGACCACCGGCTCGTGAGCTGATCTGCGCCGGTTGTAGCAGCGCCACAATCTGTGGACGCCCAGTGGCATCGCCGAAGCGCACCAGCGACAGCGCCGCGTTCCCTCGCACCATGGGCGAAGAATCGGCCAGCATTTTCAGAAGCGTCTGGTGAAAGCCCGCGACCGAGGTGTCCTGCCCCATGACCCAGGCATCGGTGTTGCGCACTTCTTCCACCGGATAGCTGGCGAGCCGCATCAGGTCTGGATACCACCGCTGCGCCTGATCTTGCCGCGTCTGACCATTCTTAGCATTCGTATCGCTGCCGCCGATGCGCTCGCTGATCTGTACCAGTGCTTGCTGGATATGGCGCGGCTTCTTGTCGTCGTGGAGATATTCAGTGATCTGCTGGTCCGAAAGATGCCGCCCGAACCAGGTGTTCCACCAGAACAGAAACGGCATGAGCACGATCAGCCAGCCCGTGGCAAAGAACAGAATTTTCTGCGTGCGGGACATCGAGCGCTTGGGCGTGGACTCGGGCACGGTGCCGCCGGCAATAGGCGTTGGAGCGGAATTCTCAGATTGAATCGACATGCAATCCCGGAAAGGAATATAGCAGAATGCGCTTACTCCACGTCTGCGTCGAGCACGCGTTCCTGTTCCAGGTAGTGCGACATAGCGTACTGGGCCAGAAGCGGCGTCTGCAGCCGGATTTCCGCGCCAATCCATTCTCCTTTGCAGTGCGGAGCGTTGGGCGGATGGTTGCAGCGGCCGCTGCTGCCGAATTGCGGGCCAAAGTCTGCGCTCTGAATCTGATCAAACTGGTTGATCTCGCGCCAGGCGGCATCGCCAACGGTTCCGGAAACATCGATCTTGAGCTTTAGGAGGGGCATAAAGCTAAAGCCAGCACATCTGGTACAAATCGCCTAACTGTGCGGGAACCACTGGTACAACATGAAATAGACAATCACGCCGGTGACGGAAACGTACATCCACAGGGGCCAGGTCCAGCGCGCGATGGCGCGATGCTTGTCGTACTTCGCGCTGAGACCGCGGAACAGCGTGACCACTACCATCGGCACAATCACAATCGCCAGCGTGACATGCGGAATCAGAACGATTAGATAGACAATATGCCAAAAACGATCGCCGAGAAACCGGATGTCGCCGACTTGCAGATGAAAATATACGTAGAAGCCGAGGAATAACGCGGAGGATGCAACGGCGGCGAGCATGCACGCGCGATGCGCCGCGAGTTTGCCGCGCAGAATCAGGCTGCGCCCGATGAACAGCAGAACGGCGCTGGCTCCGTTCAGGCTTGCAATCAGAGCGGGGAGGTATTCGTATTGTGGAGGGATCAAGCGGCGGGCCTCGTCGTTCTGCGATTGACCATCAGGAATGCCAGTCCGAACATGACTAGCGAAAACAGAACCAGGGTTGCCATGGCCGAGGATAGAGGAAACGTGGTCTCGGCGCCGGGATACAAAAGTCCGCGCAGCGCTTCCACGCCATAGGTCAGGGGATTGAGCCGCATGATGAACCGAATCCACCCTGAGGCGCCGGCGAGAGGGAACAGCGCTCCCGACACCAGCCACATCGGAATTAGAAACAGGTTCACGATCCCGTGAAAGGCCTGCGAGGAATCCATGGGCCAGGCAATAGCGAAGCCGAGCGCGGTCAGGGAAAACGAAACCAGAAACACCACTACCGCGACCAGCAGCACCTGCACCAGAGCGAGATGCACGCCAGCGAAGGGAGCAAAGATCAGAAAGATCATGCCCTGCACCGCAGCGAGAGTCGTGCCGCCGAGCACCTTGCCGAGCACAATCGCGGCGCGCGGCACCGGGGCAACCAGTACCGAGAGCAGAAAGCCCTCCTTGCGGTCTTCGATCACCGACATCATGGTGAAGATGGAAGTGAAGAGCACGATCATGATCAGCGCACCGGGATAAAAATAATCCAGGTAATGTTGTTGGCCGGGCCCGCCGCCGGAACGAAACGACGTTCCGAATCCCGAGCCAATCACCAGCCAAAACACCAGAGGTGATGCAAGCACGCCGACCACTCGCGTGGGCTGGCGGTAAAAACGCACAATTTCCCGCCACCAGAGCGTGAAGGCGGGCAGCATTACGCCCGTAGTGGCGGACTCCATCGCGCGCGACAAAGTTACAGTCTGGGTTGCCATTGTTTAACTCGCCTTTGCCGCGGGAGTCTTGACCGGCTCGGCCGCCTTTTTAGCAAACATTCCGCGGTCACGCATTTCCCAGAACGCGTTCAGTAGGAAGCATCCTGAAAGCGTGAGCAGGATCAGGGTCATAAAGAGACCGTCAACTGTCGCCGAAAACGGCCAGAGCACGATCATGCCGGTCGCGAAAATCCAGACGACTCCAACCAAAGGAACCAGACCGAGCACCAGAGAAAGCACCAGAATCATGGGACGCAATCTACCTCCTCTTCTTCTTTTTCTTTTCGTCTGCGGAACCTGCTTCGCGCTCTTCACTCCAAAACTTGTGTCCCGTGCGGTGAATGAACACATCTTCCAGCGCGGGCTTGCTTACCGAAATCGCCTGAATCTCGCCGGGAAACGCCTCAACCACATCGGGGACGAACCGGTGCCCGCCCTCGCGCTCAATCCGGACCTGATTTCCGAGTACGGCGGCCTCGATGTCGAAGCGGGCCCGAATGTGCTCGGCCAGCAAGGCGGCGTCGTGAGCGGCGTCGAGCAGGATCACGTCGCCGCCGATTTCGCTTTTCAATTCCGAAGGAGTTCCCAGCGCCACCAGATTTCCTTCGTTCATGATGGCCAGCCGGTCGCAGCGTTCGGCCTCTTCCATCAAGTGCGTGGTCACGAGCACGGAAACGTGTTCTTCATCGCGCAGGGTTTGCAGGTACTGCCACAAATCGCGGCGCGCACCAGGGTCGAGCCCGGTCGTCGGCTCGTCTAACAGCAGGACGCCCGGATGATGCAGCAGTCCCTTGGCCAGTTCAATGCGACGCTGCATGCCGCCGGAAAATGTCTCGACTCGCTCCTTGGCGCGATCCGCCAGGCCAACGCGGGCGAGAATTTCTCCCACTCGTTTCTTGAGCTCCGGTCCACGGAGGCCGTAGAGATGTCCCTGATGCCACAGATTTTCGTATGCCGTCAGTTTCGGGTCGACGCTGGGCGCCTGAAAGACGACGCCGATCTGCCGGCGAAGACTCGCGGCGTCAGTAGCCGCATCGCATCCCATGACCACGGCGCGGCCTCCGGTGGGAATCATCAGCGTCGAGAGGATGCGAAAGAGAGTGGTCTTGCCGCTGCCATTCGGTCCGAGCAGTCCAAAGAGTTCCGCCGGCCGTACGTCGAAGGAAACACCATTCAACGCGGTGCGGTTCTCGTAGCGATGGACCAGACTCTGTACGGAGATGACCGGCGCGGCGGAGGCCCGCTCAACTTCCGGACCGGGATCAACGAGGGCAGCGATTTTCGAGACCAAGAGTGGACTCCAAAGCGACTATTACTAGTTTACGACATCACGCTTGCGATCGCGGCGAGGAAACTGCAGTGCCAACTCGAACCCGGAACCATGCGAGAAGTTGCATCTCGATTTGGTTGTGAGCGGCATGACAGGCTATGCCGTGGTTGGATCCCGTTGCGCCTGCGGCAGATGTTCTTCGAAGGCGACCGGAACATGCCGCCACACCTGGATTGCCAGGATCACCGCCGTCGCGAGCAAAAGCGCGCCCACCGCAACGTGGGTCACGGTCGACAGGACCATGGGAAGCTCCGGCTGTAGCGCGTCCCGGCCCCACGCCACGCGCGTCAGAAATGCAGTAAAGCCGAGGCAGAGCTGGGCTATCAGCAACGACAGCATCGTGATCGCTGGGCGGCGCACCGCCTCGATGTGCGGATAAACTGTGAGCGCCCGCACGGTTGTCCACGCCAACACAAACGACACTACGACCGCGTGCACCACGTGCGGCCACCAACTCAAGCCGTGATGACGAAACATCGCTCCCAGAAGAAGCTGCACATAGAGAACGAAGATCGACAGCAACGTTAGCGTAAACAGACTGGGGTGTCGCTGGTCGAACTCCACCCGCGGCTGCTCTTCAACCCACTTGCGCCCGGTGAACAACGCCATGGCCACGGCAATGCAGAAGAAGGTTTGCGCGAGCGCCGCGTGTGCAGACGAAACTGCCGGAGGCAAGTAATAGAGCACCGTGATACCGCCCAGAATCCCCTGAGCAATCACCGTGCCCAGGGCAGCAAAGCCCAAAACCCGCATCCAGCGCCGCTTCTCCACGCGCCAGGTCCAGACGGCGAGGATAATCGTAAGCAGTCCCGCTCCCTGCGCGATCATGCGGTGAGTGTGCTCGAACTTTACCCCGCCGACGAGCTTCGGAATTTTGTAGAGCGAGCCGAATGAGGTGGGCCAATCCGGCACCGACAATCCTGCGTCGTTACTCGTGACCAGAGCGCCGGCGATGATTAGAAGAAAAGTCCAGCCGGCAAGGACCACGGCGAGCCGGTGCAGCCCGCGATTGTAGGGTGTTGCAATGGCTTTCAGAGTAGTGCCCCTTGGGTCTTCCGTGCCACGGGTGGCAGCCCGGCCGTCCGTGTCTTAGGCGGTCAGAGCAAGCCGCACAGTAAGGGCGACCCGCTCCATCCGACTCGATATTTTATCAAACCAGAGCGCCTTACTCGGCAGCGGGTTTGAAGCTCTGGTCCACTGTTTTCATGTCTTTCGCCGCGAGAGTGACTTTCTGGTCCTGCTCTCCGAGTTTCTCCTGCACGAAAGCAATCGTATAATCGCCCGGCGGCAGGCCCTTGATCTCATACTTGCCGTCCTTGCTGGTCACGGCGTAGAACGGGTTCTTCACCACGTTGACATACATCTTCATCCACGGGTGCTGGTTGCATTTCACCGGCAGCATGATTTCTTCGCGCGCGAAATTTTTTTCGATGTCGGGTGAAGACGGCGGCTGCGACTCGTTCCACTCACGATTGTCTTTCGGCGTGGGATGGATGTTGTGGGTCGTGGGGTCGGCATTCTTAATGTCGAGGGTCTGCCCGGCCATCACGCCCAGAACATGCGGATGATACTGGCAGCCCTTCTGCTCCAGCACCACGGGATCTTTGGGAACATCGAAGGTGCGGTTGCCCAGTCCGTCTTTTACGTAGACGAAGACATTGGCAAGGTCGCCGCCGTTCACGACCACGTTCTCGGCCTCGTTCATGCCCTTGCAACCAGGATCCTGGCTCATGTCGATCTTCGACGCTTTCGGAGCCGGACCGTCAAACTTTACCGTGCCGCTGATCGTGGCCACAGTCGCGGGATCAATGGGGGTCGCCGGAGCCGCGGCCGGTTGCTCGGCCATGGGACTCGCCGCCGGAGCCTCTTCTTTTTTGCTGCAAGCCGCCAGCGCGAGCAGTGCGCACAGTGCCACCATGCTGACTGTAATTGCCCAACATGTTTTCTTATTCATGATGTCGTCCTTTCTTGGAAGCGCGTTTAAATCTAAGAGTTTTGTTTCCGAGCGAGCCGCAGCGAATGCGACCGCAACTCGAGAATCCCCTTTTCCTCATCGGAAAGAATTCTACCGCGATCCTCCGCTGGCCGCATCCTGCGGCACCACAGCCGCCTGCCTCTGTTTCGTTGCGGGCTGCATCGCGGCCCGCGCATGCGGCATCGACGCTGCCACCCGCCGCTGTTCTTCCGCAGTTAGCTGGAAGATGTAATCAGTCAGCAGCTTGCGATGATCGCCTTCGTAGCCGTTAAAGAGGGGCGGCGTCGGCCCCGCAAACACCCACCGATTATTCTGCTGCTTGAACAACCCAGACGGCATCGACGTACCCGGAGCGACGGCCTGCGGATCGGTAATCCAACGTTCGACCCAGTCGGGCTTCAGCCGCTCTTTCGCCAACAGAAAATTTGGAGCGGTCGCAATCTTGTCATGCGACGGATCGCCCGTGGCGTGGCACTTCAGGCAGGGCGCCGCAGTACTCGAGAACAGGCTGCGTGCCATGTCAGTTTCTTTTGTCGTGAGGACAGGCAGCTCTTCCGGAATATAAGGAAGTGGCTGCTGCGACAGAGCTTCAAAGAAGCGGACCAGTATCCTCAGCTCGTTATCCGAGAAGGAAAACGTCGGCATGCGAACTTTGAGATAAGGCCGGACGCCGTTACGATTCGTGTCTGTTGTGCTCAGCGCCGGGTTCGACAGGAATTTCCGCAGCCACTCCGGATCGACGCGCGCGCCTTCGGTCAGAAGTTTCGGCGGTAGCTGTTCCTGAGCATCCTGATACTGCTTCAATCCCATCAGAATTGTTCGCTGGCCGGGGATGAACTGGTGGCATCCCATGCAGTTGTACTTCTTGACGACCCACCAGCCTTCCTGAATGTCGTGCCGCGCATCGCCTGGCTTGTACTGATAACTCTGGGGCAGGGAAGTCTCTTCGCTCCCCATCAAGAAGGTCGTGAGATCGAGGACCTGCTCTTTCGTTAGATGCAGGTTGGGCATGCGCGAGGCCTCAAGTTCGCCCTTAATCTTGCCCTTGTCGTAAACCTCGGGCTCGGCCAGTTTGTGTTCGAAGAATCCTTTCTGGTTGTACCAGGGATCGTGCGCGGGGCCATCGGGCAGGCGCGCCAGATCTTCAGGATTCGTAATCGGCTCGGCGTTCTTGCCGCCGCGCTGGGCGACTGTAGTAAACAGGGCGAAGTCAAGCCGCTCGATCGGCTTGCTGCCTTCATAAGTGAGTTCCGTGCCGATGCGTCCCTCATCCTGAAAGCCCGCGATTTCATGGCAGCCGGAACAGCCAAAGTGGCTGATCCACTTCCGGCCCTCGGCTTTGAGAGCGGGATCGTCCATAAACGGCGCATCAGGATAGGACGACGGCTCCCGTTTTTTCTGCGTCATCAGGTAAGTTGCGATATCTTCGGCATCTTCCGGCGACAGCCGCAGGCTGGGCATCACCGTCATATTCTGCACTTGGAGTTCGTGTCCGTCGTTCGGGCATCGGCTGTGGTCGAGATCAAATTTATAGGGCAGTCCCTTCTTGGCGTAGTCCTCGGGGCCGATATCCTTCTTTTCGTACGGACAGTAGGGCCGCGTGCGCTCACGCGCGTTGTGAATCCAGCGGACCAGGTAGTCATAGTTCGCCTTCTCGCCGACGCGCGAGAGATTCGCGGCGAACGTCCCGCCCTGCATCTGATCGCCTTCTCCAATCGAGTGGCAAGCCAGACAGCCGCGTTCGTCAAACAATTCTTTTCCGTGAGCGGCGTTTCCCGGCTTGTGCTTCGGCAATTCGTCGGTAAAACCCGACTGCCAGATGTACGCCGAAATAGCCCGAATCTGATGCTCGCTTAGACGGAAGTTCGGCATCTTCGTGGTCGGCCGGAAATCGGACGGCTTCTTGAGCCACACCGGAATCCAGTTCTTGTTCAGCTTGAGGCGCACGTCTTTCAGGTTGGGGCCGACCTTCTTCTGGTCCTGCATCAGGTTGTGCGATTCATAGTCAAGCTGTTGCAGTCGCCCGTCCAGCTTGCTGTTCGCGACTTTAAGGTCGATGGCCTTGGTGTTCAGAGCATTGGCTTCGTCGTTCGATTCGGCGGCGTCGGCCTGCTTCATCAGGTCAGCCGTATTCTTGATGTTCTCTTTCTTCTGCGTCTCGATCTGTTTGATTTGCTGGCCGATGGAGTTCAGGTCTTCCGGTTCCTTGTCGTATCCCTCATAGCGATGGCAGCCCATGCAGCCCTTTTGCCGGAACAAGTCCTTGCCATCGTTGATGGTTTGCCACTGGACGTCGCCACTGACCAGCACCATGTCGGCGGCATGGCAGTTCTGACAGCCGGCTTGGGTGTTTTCTTTCGGAAACAGCGGCCACAGCCAATGCTCGTAGGTTCCGTGCCCTTTTTCAACGCTGGTTGTCGCCCGCCCATTTCCTTGATGGCAGGGCGAGCATCCGAACTTTTCCGGATCATGAATCTTCAATAATTCGGGCTCGGGATGGCTTACAAACGCTTCGGCGTATTCATCCGGCTTCTTTTCGCCTTTCAAGGTCATCGACGCCAGAGTGATCTTGAGTGGCTCGCGCGTGTTCATGTGGCAGGACTCGCAGCGATCCACGATGTTCGCGTCGGCCACGTTGATCTGAACGATTTTCGGGTCCCAATCGGCCGCCTTCTTTTTCAAACCGTCTATCTGCTGCGGGGTCAGGTCGACCATGTGGTCGGAGATGTATTGGTCCATCTTCGCCTTGGCGGCCGTCACCGGCTTCAGCACATCGCCCAGTTCCAGACTTTTTTTCGTACGCTCATCCCGGATGTCGTTGTAGGTCTTCTCCAGAGCCGTGAAATCGAAGTCCTGCTTGCTTGCGTCAGGAAATGTAACGGTCGATTTCTCGCTCTTGTACTCCGCCAACTCTTTCTGTTTGCTGGCCTTTGACGAAGCGCTCGTGCTGGTCTCAATCTCATAGCTGATGGCGTTCACATAAGCGCGCCGGTCGGTGAACACGCTCTGCACCGCCAGCAGGCGAGCGCTCACGTCGTCGACTGCCTTGCGGGCCTGGGCGGCCTGCTCTTTTGAATCCTGATATGTCTTTTCGTAAGCCTGCTTCAGCGCGGCGTAATCCGGATTTTGCTCTACATCCTTCTCGGACGTAACCGACTTCGACCGCGCCGTGTTCAGGAACGCGCTGTAGCGATCCTTCCATTGATCCTGAAATTCCTTCCACGGCCGCTGTCCCCAGGCCTCGTCATACAGCGCCCAGAACAGCGTGCCCATCAGAATCACCGTCGCGATCAGGTAATGGAGCGCGTACGATTTTCCGGTTATCGGATCCAGCTCGGGAGTCGGTTTATCGGGCACCAGTTCCTCCGATTGCGTTGAACCTTACTTTTCTACTGTCATTCTGAGCGCCTTGTTCCTGGCGCGAAGAATCTCTATCACCGTCGCCGCACTCGCGGGTAGGGATGCTTCGACTCCGCGAGACTCCCGCTTCGCAGGATTCAGGCTCCGCTCACCATGACAAAACCGTTAAACGTTGAACCACGGCGTAATCCACACGTATTTGATGTGCCAGATCAGCCGCAGAGCCATCTTGAGCGGCAGCGCAATCATGGTCAGCCACAGAAATGCCATGAGCGAAAACTGCAGCAGGCTCATGCGCTGGAAATCCTTCTGCATTTTTCGACGGAAGAGCGAATACACCGCGCCCCCGCCGATCAGATAAAATCCGCCGACCACAATCGCGCCGAAAATCGCCTTGCCCACGTTGGAAGTGATCTTAAACAGATCTGGCAAATCTCGGTTCACTTCGTAAATCAGGCGGTTGTGATCCCACGTCTGCCCCGGCCAGAACCATTGCCATCCGGGCCCCCGAATAAACGTTCCAATCAGGATCATCGACACCCACAGAACGATGAAGCCGAACAGAAACGTGCTGATCGAAAACTTGCGCTGCTTCCAGGTGTAGTAGCCGCTGCCCAGCGGGTTGGTGTCAATGTAGGGAATCACCATCAGACCGACGATGATTACCGTCGGCATCACCACGCCCGCGATCCACGGGTCGAAATAGACGAGCATCTCCTGCAGCCCGAGGAAGTACCACGGAGCCTTCGCCGGATTCATGGTCAAATTCGGATTCGCGGGCTCTTCGAGGGGAGCGTTGAGGGTGATCGACCAGATCATCAAAATGATCGTGATGATAATGGCGGCGAGAAACTCGATGCGCAGCAAGAATGGCCAGACGTGCACTTCCTTGGCCCAACCCGGCTTGAAAGGCCAGGTCTTGCGATGATGCGTCTTGGCCAGCGCGGGATCGGCTTCGAGCTGCTCGATCAACGCATCGTTGGCCCGCGCCTGTTTCAACGCCAGATAAATGTAGAAGCAGAGCAGCGGGATCAAGCCTACGATCGGCACATTGTCCGGCGCCGAACAAATTTCCCAAAGTTGTCGCCAATCCATAAGGGTTCTCTGTTACCGATTGAGAATGTTGACTCTAAATTGTTGTCATTCCGAACCGGGCTGAAGGCCCGGTGAGGAACCTGTTTCGCTATGTAAGCTGCATCACTCTCCCGCCGCCTTGGGTCCGCGCCGCGGCTTGTCGGCTTCCGCCTCCAGCATCACCGGAGCAGGGCCCGAAATTCCGCCATCTTTCCGCACACGCCAGAAATGCACAATCATCAGCACGGACGCCACAATCGGAATGCCGATGCAATGCCAAATGTAGGACCGCAGCAGGGCGTTCGCATCCACGATCGACCCACCCAGCAAGCCAAATCGCACGTCATTGTAAGGAGTCATACCGAGCATGGAACCGAACGGGCCTTCGTGCCCCAGCAGCGGCGTGGCGCGCGCCATATTCGTGCCCACCGTCACCGCCCAGAATCCTAGTTGATCGTCAGGCAGCAAATATCCGGTGAACGACAGCAGCAAGGTAAATACCAGCAGCAGCACGCCGATGTTCCAATTAAATTCGCGCGGCTTTTTATACGACCCGGTCAGGAACACGCGGAACATGTGCAGCCACACGCCGATCACCATCAGGTGAGCGGCCCAGCGGTGCATGTTGCGCAGAATTTTCCCGAACGGCACATCGTGCTCGAGATAGAGCACGTCGCGAAACGCCTGCACCTTGCTCGGGTGGTAATAGAACATGAGCAGCACGCCGGTATAGGTGAGGATGATGAACAGGTAAAACGTGATCCCGCCCATGCCCCAAGTGTAGCTGTAGCGCACCGCGTCGCGGTTGATCTTCGCCGGATGCAGATGGAGGAATACGTTAGATAGCACGCCCAACGCCCGGTTGCGCGGCGTGTCGTCGTGCTTGTGGCGGAAGATCGAGGTATAGACCTGCGTCTTGGTCGGATCTTTCAGGCCCTCGATCTGTTCCTTCGCCTTGGTGGGGATGTCGGTTTTGAGCGCCTGAATGTCGTCTTTCACGCCCGTGGTTACGCGCTCGACCAGCCCGACTTTCCCGTTCTTACCAGGAGAGTTGCCAGTAGAGCCGCCAGGAGAGCTGCCGTTACCGCCGTTCGGATTATTTTCGTCAGCCATAAGATTCAGAGCCACTTTCAGACTTTGTCATTCCGAACCGGGCGAAGGCCCGGTGAGGAACCCGCTTTTGCTTGTCTCTCGTTACACTCCGGTCAAAAATGCTCCCGGATCGTTAAAGTGCGTAGGCTGCCCCTTTGGCCACTGGTAGAGCCGCGACGTATCTACGATGATCTGGCCATCGGGCGCCAGTTCGATCTTCGCGCGATCCATGGGGCGTGGCGCCGGGCCTTCGAAGTTGATCCCCTCGCTGTCATAGCCGCTGCCGTGGCAGGGACACTTGAATTTGTTTTCGCTGGGCTTCCAGTCGGGCGTGCATCCCAGATGCGTGCAGCGCGCGTAGATCACGAACAGCCGGTCAGGCGTGCGATCAACCCAGATGCGAAATTTCTGCTGAAACTTGGTGTCGACGCCCAGCGCGAATTCCGAGGGGTAGCCGATTTTGAAAACAGAATTAGGTTCGAACAGAGTGCGGGGCAGAAAAAAGCGGAAGAACGCCAGGAACCATGCCATCAGGAATCCGGTGACCATCGTCCACACGAAGCGACGACGATGGCGGTCAATCTCAGTCGAGGGTGCGGTCGCGCCCACTCCGGCCGCTGCCGCTGCTTTTGAGGTCCCCACCGCGGGTGTGCCCACATACTTTGTGGCATCCTGTACTCCCGGTGCCGCGGGCTTCGCGACTGGTTTCACTACCTCGGGATTCGGATTGACCTTCCCGGTGTCCTCCGCCATGAACTCCCTCCTCTAACTGTTGACCGACGACCGAACTGACGACTGATAATGACTGGGCCTAGTCCAAACCGCCGGCTGCCGCGTACTGCGGCACCGCCAATGCCCTCCGTGGATCATGAATCGGAACCAGGTTATGCACCGCCTCGGCCAAAGTTTCTTGCACGATCTGGCTGAGGGCTGCGATGAATCTTGACGAATCATTCAACCCGGCACTCATTTCAAACTGAGTCATCCCCAGGCGCTGGGCCTGCTCCCGCGCCTCATGATCAATCTCTCCCAACGTCTCCACGTGATCGGAAACGAAGGCCACAGGCACGACGCAGATCTCGCGCACGCGCTCCTGTGCCAGTTGCCGTAAAGTTTGATGCAGGGAAGGCTGCAGCCAGCGGCTCGCTCCCACCTTGCTCTGGTAGCACAGGCGATGAGGATTGGGCCATCCGCCGCGCGCGGCAAGAAGGTGTACTGTTTCTTCAATCTGCTGCTGGTACGGGTCGCCTTTTTCAATCACTGACATGGGTAGGCTGTGCGCGCTGAAAACAATCTCCGGCTGGTTGGGCGCGGGAAAACGCGAGAGGGCCTGATTGACTTTTTCGATCACGGCGTCGAGATACATCGTATTACGATAGAACGGCTCAGCGCAATGAACCGGCACGTCCGCCGCGAACAGGCGTCGCCATTCGTTCAAACTTGATCCTGTAGTGGTCGACGAATATTGCGGATACATCGGCAACAGCACCACTTCGTCGCACTGGGCCGCGCGCAGCTGCTCGATGGCCTCGCGGGTAAACGGATGCCAGTAGCGCATGGCCACAAAACAGTGGGCGTCGACTCCCTGATTCCGGAGTTCGGTCTCAAGCGCTCGTGCCTGCCGTTCCGTGTGTCGCCGAATCGGCGAGCTCTCCGCCGATGGTGGCATAGTGGTGTTGCACTTTGCGTGCGCGCGTGGTCGAAATCAGCTTGGCGAGAGGTTTGCGCCCGATGCGGGCGAAAGGGAAGTCAATAATGTCGGGGTCGCAGAAAAGGTTGTACAAAAAGGGTTCGATCGCTTCCAGCGTGTCGGGTCCGCCGAGCTGAAAGAGAACTATCCCCACACGCCGTGGTGTGCGCGTCATTTTCCCCAGTATCCCCAGAACGGTGCAATGTACTCCGAACCGAGCGCGTGAGTCAATGGCGGATTACAAATTTGACGAAGATGTTGCAACGAGTGATCGGGTGCTGTTGAAAAAATCTGAGGCGCCGATGCAATCTGGTAGCCATGCCAGAGCTGCCGGACATCGCCGCTTACATCAACGCCCTCGAACCACGCATCGTCGGCCAACCGCTGCAGCGGGTGCGCCTGGCGAGTCCCTTTCTGCTGCGAACCGCTCAACCCGCTCTTGCCAGCGTGGAAGGACGAACCGTGAAAGAATTGCGTCGCATGGGCAAGCGCATCGCGATCGGTTTTGGCAGCGATCTTTGGCTGGTCTTGCACCTGATGATTGCTGGGCGCCTGCACTGGCGCGCCCCTGATGCAAAGTTGGCGGGCCGTCAGAATCTGGCAGCCTTCGACTTTCCCAACGGTTCACTCGTGCTTACCGAGGCCGGTGCCAAGCACCGTGCGTCGTTACACGTGGTCAGCGGCGAGGAGACCCTGCGCTCCTTCGATGCCGGAGGAATCGACGTCTTCGCAGCCGATCTGGATTCCTTTCGCGCCGTGCTGACGGCCGAAAATCATACGCTGAAGCGGGCTCTGACCGATCCGCGGCTGCTCAGCGGCATCGGCAACGCTTACTCCGACGAGATCCTGCATGCGGCGAAGCTTTCTCCGATCATGCTGACTAACAAGCTCGCGCCCGACGAGTGGGCACGCTTGTTCGCCGCGACCCGGCAAACGCTGCATGTCTGGACGACTCGGCTTGGCGCGGAGGCCGAGGCGGCATTTCCAGAAAAAGTTACTGCGTTCCGCAAAGACATGGCCGTGCATGGCCGCTATGGCCAGCCTTGTCCCAGGTGCGGCGATAAAGTCCTGCGGATTCGTTATGCCGACAAGGAAACGAATTATTGTGCGCGCTGCCAGACCGGCGGCAAAGTTCTTGCCGACCGCAGCCTTTCCCGTTTATTGGGATCGGACTGGCCGCGCACTTTGGAAGAGTTGGAGGCACTGAAGCGCCGCTGATGTGAGGAATTGAGTAATGGTAATAGTCTAATTTCAATCTCCAGCACGCCGCTAGGCTTGCAATTACACAATTACTAAATTTCCCAATTACACAATCCTTCGAGCCGCCAAAGAGCTAGACGGGCGCAGGTTCGGCCGTGCTGCTCTGCATTTCTGCAATCACCGAGTCGGCAAACTGCGAAGTTCCCGCCTTGCCGCCAATGTCGCGGGTCAGCTTTCCCGGATGACGGTAGACTCTCTCCAGCGCGTTCCGAATTTGTGTCGAGGCAGCGTGCTCGCCGAGATGCCGCACCATCAACAGCGCCGAGCGCAGCAGCGCCGTCGGGTTCGCCAGATTCTTTCCCGCGATGTCGGGCGCCGATCCGTGTACCGCTTCAAAAATCGCGCATTCGTCGCCCAGGTTCGCGCTGGGCACAAATCCCAGCCCGCCCACAAAGGCAGCGCACAAATCCGAGAGAATATCTCCGTATAAGTTTTCCATGACCAGCATGTCGTACTGGTACGGATTCATGACCAACTGCATGCAGGTGTTGTCGACAATGTGCTCGCCGTAGGTGATCTCGGGATATCCTTTCGCCACATTCCGCGTGCAGCGCAGGAACAGCCCGTCCGACAACTTCATGATGTTGGCTTTGTGAATGCAGTGAATCTTCTTGCGCTGGTTGTTGCGCGCGTACTCGAAGGCAAACTTCGCGATTCGCGTCGATGCCTTCTCGGTGATGATCTTCAGGCTCTCCACCACGCCCGGTACCACTTCGTGTTCGAGTCCGGAATAAAGTCCTTCGGTATTCTCGCGGACGATAATCAGATCCACGTCCGGATAGCGCGTCGGAATGTGCGGTAAATTGCGGATCGGCCGGAAGTTGGCATACAGCTCAAATTTCTTCCGCAGCGCGACGTTGATGCTGGGAAACCCGCCTCCAACCGGTGTGGTCACCGGTCCTTTCAGGCCGACGTGCGTCCGCTCCAGCGATTCGATCAGATCTTTCGGGATGTATTCGCCGGATTTTTCGTAAGCCTCTGCGCCCACGGCAAACGTTTCCCACTCAAACTTCACCCCGGTCGCTTCCAGAATCCGCACGGTTGCCTGGGTCACTTCCGGCCCAATCCCGTCTCCCGGGATCAGAGTTACTTTATGACTCATCAATGCACTTCCTCAATTAAGGAACGCCTATACCGTTTTCACCTTCACTAAATCCTTCAATTCATTCATGAACTCTTTCACGTCCTTGAAATCCAGATACACCGACGCAAAGCGCACGTAGGCGACTTTGTCATAGCGCCGCAGCCGGTTCATGATCAGCTCGCCCAGTTCGCTGGTCTTGCGCTCGCGCTCTGCCGACTCGATTACGAACGATTCCGCTTCGTTCACAATCTGTTCCAGTTTGCTGATCGGTACCGGACGCTTTTCGCAGGCGCGCAGCAATCCGTTGAGAACCTTCTGCCGGTCGAATTTCTCGCGACGCCCGTCTTTTTTCACCACCATGTAGGGGATTTCGTCGATGCGCTCGTAGGTGGTGAAGCGCTTGCCGCACTTTAAGCACTCGCGTCTCCGGCGGATCGATTCCGCTTCCTTGCTCTCGCGCGAGTCCACTACCTTGTCATTGGCAAATCCGCAAAAGGGACATTTCATGGCGCTGGTTTCGGCTGTTCCGTTCCTCAAAATTGTAACAGTTGGACGAGGTTCGAAACGGCTGCCTACGCCGCGCCATTGCTAATGCGAGCACCTAGGGAGGAAGAGCCGGAGGCTGGAAACAAAACGGCGCCCACACCCCCTGCGGTGCGAGCGCCAGTTTTTCCCCATACCTTCCTGGTGACGGAAGGCGTGAAGCCCCCGATCCCAACTCGCGGATGTGGAGTCCGCCCAATCTGGATCTTGTTAGAAAGTGCCTCATAGCCTCTCCGGTTTTGTCATGAAACTGTCGAGAGTTTGTAAAAATCGCACAGCAGCCCGGCCGAGGCCGCCGCAATTTTGCGATCCAGGCGCTCTCCGCAGGCTGCTATCATGAACGTTCTCCCGACTCAACCGTGCGCTGGCAGTATCACCTCGGAGTCCTCTTGCTGGCTCTGCCGCTCTCCGCACAGAGCAACGTGGGGGAACTTCGCCTGAAAGTTGCCGATCCTCACGGGTTTGGCGTGAAGGCGTCGGTGACCGTCCGTAGCGAAGCCGCACAACTGCAGCGCCGCCTTGTCACCGACGATGAAGGATCGCTCGCCGTCCGCAATCTTCCTTTCGGCGCGTACGAGTTGACGGTCGAGACGAGTGGCTTCTCTCCGTTTAGCGGCATCATCGAGATTCGCTCCGCTCTCCCCACCGAATACAAAGTGAGCCTGGGCATTGCGGCTCTGAGTACTGCGGTGAATGTAACCGGGGATGTCCCGTTGCTCGATCCGGAACAGAGCGGGTCCGCGAATCACTTAGACAAACAGGCCATTGCCGATCGCCCCGCGTCGCTTCCCGGCCGCTCCGTGGTTGACCTGGTCGATTCGCAACCTGGTTGGCTCTACGAAGGCAATGCGGTGCTTCATCCACGGGGTTCCGAGTATCAGACACAATTTGTAGTCGACGGCATTCCACTCACCGACAACCGTTCGCCCAGCTTTGGCCCCGAGATCGAAGCCGATGACGTGGACTCGCTGACCATCTACACGGCCGGAATTCCGGCGGAGTATGGACGAAAAATGGGTGGCGTTGTCGAAGTCAACACGCTTCGCGACGAGCAACCGGGCCTTCACGGCGAAGCCGCTCTTTCCGGCGGCAGCTTCGACACGGCCGCCGCGTTTGCCCAGGTGCAATATGGCTGGGGACACAACACTCTCGGCATGAGCTCGACCGGAAGCATGACGGACCACTACCTCAATCCCGTCGTGCCGGAAAATTACACCAACCGCGGCACCACCGGAGACTTCTCTTTAAGCTATAGTCGCGACTTCACGCCCAAAGATCGCCTTACTCTCAGCGTTCGCCACGAACTTGCGCGCTACGAAATTCCCAACGAGCAGATACAGGAAAACCCGCAGTTGCAGGATCCAGCGCCGCCCTCTGGCACGCCGCTGCAACATCAGACTGCAGACAATTTCGAAACGATCGGCATCGCTTCGTATCGCCATATTTTCTCGCCCGACGTTTTGCTGGATGTCCGCGGCATGGTTCGCAGCAACTCCAACGACTTCGATTCCAATCGATCTTCCTGGCCCATCATTGTCTTCCAGCACAACTACTTCGACGAGGGTTATTTCAATACTTCTGTCTCGATTCACCACAGCCATCACGAATGGAAAGCCGGCCTCGAATCCGACAATCTCTTCCTGCACGAAAACTACAGCGACCTCATTACTGCAAGTCAGACTCCGGATCCAGTGACGGGCACGTGCTATCCATTCAACTGCAACACCGTGCCCAGTTTGAGTTTTGCTGGCAACCGTCCTGACCTCGAACAAGCTGCCTTCGTTCAGGACCTCATCCATTACGGCAACTGGACGATCGATGCCGGCCTGCGCTGGGACCATTACCAGTTACTTCTCAATCAAAACGCTCTCAGTCCGCGTCTTTCCATCGCACGCTATTTTCCTGCAACCAAGTTGATCGTCCATATTTCCTACGACCGCATTTTCCAAACCCCATCGTTCGAAAATATTCTGCTGGCCAGTTCCAATCAGGTGCAATCTTTCGAGCACTCGGTGCTTCGGCGACCGGTACAGCCGTCGCACGGCAACTACTTCGAAATCGGAGCCAGCAAGAGTTTCTTCAACCAGGTCCGATTCGACGCCAATTATTTCCGCCGCTACGTCAACAACTATGCTGACGACGACCAGATCACCAACACGTCGATCAGTTTCCCTATAGCTTTCCGCAAAGGAATTCTCTACGGCGCGGAAGGCAAAGTTGAGTTTCCGCACTGGGAACGCTTTTCTGGCTTCCTCAGCTACTCCTATATCGTGGGCAATGCCTGGTTTCCGCTGACCGGCGGCTTGTTCCTTGGTGAGGAGGCCGTGAACGCCACTACGCAGCTTAGAGGCCACGTCCCCGACTCGCAGGACCAGCGCAACACCGCGCGACTGCGCTTGCATTATCAACTCATTTCGCGTCTGTGGATTGCAGGCGGCGCAGAATATGGCAGCGGCTTGCCATTCGAATACACCGGCAGTTATCAGATGGCGCTGGCGGAATACGGTGCGGCGGTGGTGGATCGTCTCAACCTGAACGACGGGCGCATCAAGCCCACACTCTCAATCGACATTTCTTCGGGCTTCGAGCTGTACAAGAAAGAAAGGCGTTCGCTCCGCCTGCAGGCGGACGTTGAAAACCTGAACAACCGCCTCAACGTAGTGGACTTCAACGGCCTGTTTTCCGGTAACGCGATCGGCCCGCCCAGAAGCTATTTTCTTCGCGTGGCGTCAACGTTTTAGCTTCCTGTTAGATTTCAGCGTCGTCATTCCGAGCGAAGAACGACCACTGAGAGGCGATGATTCGCAGCCGAAGGATCCCTGCGGCTCAATCGTGTTTTGCGTTGGAAACTTCTATACCACGAAATACTTCGCCCCCGGATGATGCACCACAATCGCCGACGTGCTCTGCTCTGGCTCCAACAGAAAGCCGGAAGTCAGCCGTACGCCCACGTTCTCTTCCGGCTTCAGTAGCGCAAACAGCTTTGTCTGATCTTCCAGGTTCGGGCATGCGGGATACCCAAACGAATATCGCGACCCGCGATACTTCTGATGAAACAGATCGCGAATCTCGGCGGCGTCGTCCCCGGCAATTCCCAACTCCTCGCGCATCTTTTTGTGATGGAATTCCGCCAGTGCCTCCGCCGTTTCCACACTCAGCCCGTGCAGATAGAGATACTTCGTGTACTCCCCGCCCTCGAATAATCGCTGCGTCTCGAGGCTGGCCTTCGCCCCAATCGTCACCAGCGACAGCCCGATCACGTCCATTTTTCCCGAAGCCTTCGGCGCGAAAAAATCGGAGACGCACAACCGCCGCCCCTCGCGCTGCCGTGGAAAAGTAAATCGCAACAGTTCGCTTTCTTTACCAGGCACTGGGTGCTTGGTACTCGGGGCGTCATACACCACCACATCATTTCCGTCGCCCTGAGCAGGGAAGTACCCATACACGACAGCCGGTTCAAACAGCCCGGAACCTGCGACTTCATCTTCCAGCTTGTGCAGAATCGGCCGAAACTTTTCATCCACGAGCCGCACGTAATCCGACTGCGATGCGGTCTTCAGTTGCCACTGATTCTTAAACAGCGCCGTTTCGTTGATGTAGCGAAACACTTCGCGCAAATCGTAATCCTTACGAACGCGCACGCCCCAGAACGGTGGAACGGGAATGTTCGCTGCATCGCCGACCACCGGGCTTCGCTCCGCAAAAACTGGCCCCGTTTCTTCGTCGATGGCCGCGGCTTTGGCATACTCCTTTACTGTGCGTCCTTCGGTCAGCCGCGCCTGCTTCGCGCCGTTCTGAGTGGCGAGATCTTCCATGATGTGGAGGCCTGCGAACGCATCGTCGGCATAGAAGACAGCATTCGCATATTCACGCCGTAAATCATCCTCAACATACTTTCGCGTGAGAGCCGCGCCTCCGCAAATCACGGGGAATGCCAGCTTCTGCCGCTCTAAATCCTGGATCACATATTTCATCTCCAGCGTCGATTTGACGAGCAGCCCGCTCAGCCCGATCGCGTCGGCCTGATGTTCCTGCGCCGACCGAATGATCGTATCCCCCGGCTGCTTGATGCCAAGATTGACCACCTTGAATCCGTTGTTCGACAAGATAATGTCGACCAGATTTTTTCCGATGTCGTGCACATCGCCCTTTACGGTCGCCAGCACGATCGTGCCTTTCTGCGAACCGGCTTTCTTCTCCATCTTCGGCTCGAGATAGGCGACCGCCGCTTTCATGACTCCGGCTGAATCCAGCACCGATGGAAGCTGCATCTTGCGCGCGCCGAACAGGTCGCCAACGGTCTTCATGCCATCGAGCAAAACTGTGTTGATCAGCTCCAACGCTGAGTAACTCCCAAGCGCCTCTTCCAACAGTTGTTCCAGCGATTTCTTGTTGGCTCCGTCGCCGACCGACTTCTCGCCATTGATGATGGCAAACTTCAGCTTGTCCTCGATCGACAGAGTATCCACGTGTGCGGTCGTCGAAGCTGCGGGCTTTCCCTTCATGCCCGCGAAGTGCGCCATGTATTTCTGCAGGGGATCGCCGTCGGAATTGGCGTCGCGATGAATCAGCTTCCGCGCCAGTTCCACTTCTTCCTGCGGAATCTTGTACAGCGGATAAATCTTGGTGTAGTTGACGATGGCCATGTCGAGGCCGTGATCGACAGCTTCGTGCATGAAGACCGAATTCAGCACCCGCCGCGGATACGCATCCAGTCCAAACGAAATATTGCTCACGCCGAGAATGGTCTTGACCCCGGGCAACTCCTTTTTTATGCGCTCTACCGCGTTGATCGTCTCGATGCCGGCCGTGCGGTATTCTTCCTGCCCCGTCGAAATCGGCAGGGTCAGCGCGTCAAAGATCAGATCCGTACTGTCCAGACCATATTTCTTCGTTGCCAGATCGTGAATGCGGTGCGCGATGGCGACTTTCTTGTCGGCGGTCAGCGCCATGCCGTCTTCATCGATGGTCAGCGCAATTACAGCTGCGCCATAACGCTTCGCCATGGGCAGAACTTTCGACGTCCGCTTTTCGCCGTCTTCCAGGTTGATCGAATTGATGATGGCGCGGCCCGGAATTCGCTTCAGGGCTTCTTCCACGACATCAGCCTCAGTGGAATCGACGAGAATCGGCGCGGGAACGCGCGTAGCGATCTTCTCCAGGATTGAAGTGATGTATCCCTTCTCGTCTTCGCCGACAATCGCACAGCACAGGTCGAGCATGTGCGACCCTTCATTCACTAACTTTTTCGCGAGCGTGAGAATGTCGTCGTACTTTTTCCCCTGCACCAGCTTGCGAAAATGCTCGACCCGAGTGGTCGTATTCATTTCCTCGGCGACGATCAGCGGCTTGGGCTCGAGATCGAGAGGAACGGTGGTATACGCGCTCGAAGCCGCGCCTACGCGCTTGACGTCGCGCTTGGCGGGCTCCACGCCGGAAACCGCGTCCACCACGGCCTTTAGGTGTTCGGGCGTGGTTCCACAGCAGCCGCCGACAATTCGGACGCCGTAATCCTTGACGAAGTGACGGTGATACTCCGCTAAGTCCTCTGGCGAAAGTTTGTAGACCGGATGCCCGCCGACATTCTCTGGCAGGCCGGCATTCGGGAGCACGGAAACTTGCTTCGTGGAATTCAACGCAAGATAACGAACTGCGTCGTTCATCTCCTTCGGACCGGTAGCGCAATTCAAGCCGATGACGTCGATGTCGAACGGCTCGAGTGCGGTCAGAGCCGCCCCGATCTCCGTTCCCAGCAGCATTAATCCTGATTCCTGAAGAGTCACCTGCACGGTTACCGGCAATCGCCTGCCTGCCTTCCGCATGGCTTCCAGCACGCCGATGGTTGCGATCTTGGCTTGCAGCAGATCCTGCGCAGTCTCGATGAGCAACACGTCGACTCCGCCTTCGATCAGGGCTGCCGCCTGTTCTTCGTACGTCGCCACCATAGCGTCGAATCCGATGTGGCCTAGCGAGGGCATCTTCGTGGTTGGCCCCATAGAGCCCGCTACGAATCGTGGTTTGTCTTTCGTCGAGAACTGTTGAGCTACTTCTCTGGCTAATTGCGCGGCCTTGAAATTGATTTCGGCGACCCGATCGGCAAAACCGAACTCGCCCAACACGGCACCCTGACCGTTGAAAGTGTCCGTCTCGACGACATCGCACCCGACACTCAGAAAACTAGCGTGGATGTCGCGAATAATGTCGGGCCGGCTTAGCACCAAGATTTCGTTGCAGTTTTCCTGGCCCCAATAGTCATCGAGAGTTGGGTTGTGTTTGTGAATGCTCGTCCCCATCGCGCCGTCGTAGACGATGACGCGTTGTTTCACGGTTTGTAAAAAGTCAGTCATCAAATTTCAGCCCTCAATCACTTGTGCCTGTCATTCCGAGCGCCAGCGAGGAACCTGCTTTTCGCTGCAACCATCCGTGTTGATTCGCGTGAATCCGCGGCCAGGAAGCCCGTGCCCCGTATGCACGAACGCCGGTCGCGTGGACCGGCGTTGGTTGCACTCGAAACCTGCTTCGAAGTTAGCTCCCCTGCACCATCTGCGCGGGCGCCCCGCCGTCCACGTCGGCCTGATTGAAGATGACGTTGGCCCCCATGTGTGCTGGCCGGGGGGCCAGCATTTGCTCCTTGCGGTAAACCAGATTGCTGGCATTGAAGGTCGCCAGCTCAAATCCATGCCCGTGCGTGATCGCATCGGTCGGGCAAGCTTCCACGCAATATCCGCAAAAAATGCAGCGGTTGTAATCGATGTTGTAAACCTTCGCGTAGCGCTCGGCGCCGCTGACCCGGTTCTCCGCGGTGTTTTCGGCGGCCTCGATATAAATGCAGTTCGACGGACAGTACGCCGCACATAAGAAGCAAGCCACGCATTTCTCCAGTCCGTTTTCATCGCGCTGCAAAACGTGCGCGCCGCGGAAGCGGGCTTCAAAGCGCGCCCCTTTCAGCGGTCCCTTGCCGTCGGGATAATTCTCCACCGTCGTCGGCTGGAACATCTCCATAAAGGTGATGCTCATGCCCTTGGCAATGGCGGCGATATTTTTCATAACCGGCATACCTGACTAGTATACCGGAAGAGCCGCGCGGCGAGGCTGATCCGCCTAAACCAAGGGGCAGGGGGCGTTATGCTGGTAAAGATGAATGAGGCGATGTGAACGAGGAGAAAAGACTAGCGAAGCAGCCCGGCGTGGGGCTCTGCGCCGACTGCCGGTTTATGCGCCGGATCGAGTCCAGCCGCGGATCGACGTTCTATCGGTGCGAACGCTCCGCCACCGATGCCAGGTTTCCGAAGTATCCGCGCCTGCCGGTGCTGAAATGCGTGGGGTATGAGCAGTTAAGCGCAAGCGAGCCTCCCAGCAGCAATAGCTCTAAGTAAATTCGGCTTTACTCAATCCCCAGTTCTTTGGCTAGCGCTTTCCATTTGCTGTCGACGAGCGCCTTCGTCTTCGCATCCATGACAATCTCATCCGGCCACGGACGTTGGAAGCCTTCGCTGGCCCATTTCCGCGTGGCGTCGATGCCCATCTTCGAACCGTAATTCGGCAGGCGCGAAGCGTGGTCGAGCGAATCGATGGGGCCCAGCGTGAATTGAATGTCGCGCTCAGGGTCGATGTGGTTCAGCACTTTCAGCGTGACGTCGCCAATATCCTGTACGTCCACGTCTTCGTCGACAACCACGATGCACTTGGTAAACATTGCCTGGCCTAGCGACCAGATGGCGTTCATCACCTTGCGCGCCTGTCCCGGGTACGACTTCTTGATGGAGACGATCATCAGATTGTGAAACACACCTTCGATGGGCAGGTTGATGTCGACCAACTCCGGAATCGTCAGTTTCATCAGCGGCAGGAAAATGCGCTCGACCGCCTTGCCCATATACGCGTCTTCTTGCGGAGGCTTCCCCACAATCGTGGTCGCGTAAATTGGATCTTTCCGGTGCGTCACGCAAGTCACGTGAAAAACAGGATAGAGATCTTCGAGTGAGTAGAAGCCGGTGTGGTCGCCGAACGGGCCTTCGCTGCGCAGTTCGTCGAGATTCACATAACCTTCGAGCACGATTTCGCTGGCAGCGGGAACCTCCAGATCGACCGTTTCACATTTCACGAGATCGACCGGTGCTCCGCGCAGAAAGCCTGCGATCAGATACTCTTCGATCTCCGGCGGCGCGGGAACAATCGCGGAAAACGTGACCGCGGGTTCGGTGCCGATCGCGACGGCAACCTCCATTTTCCCGGACGGCCTGCTCCCTTCCGCGATAACCGAACCGCCCGACGACCGCGCCATAATGTCCACGGCCGCCGACTTTCCTTCGACCGCGGCCCGCATGCGTTCGCGCGCGTGCTCTGCCGCATTTTTCTGACGCTGCCAGTGCATTCCCGTCGTGTGCTCGTCATACACCTGCATGCGGTACATACCGAGATTGCGCTTGCCTGACCTGGGGTCGCGCGTTGTGACCAAGGGCAGAGTAATGAATCGTCCGCCATCTTTCGGCCAGCATTGCAGGATGGGAAAATCGAGCAGAGAAAACTTGTCGCGCCGGATCACTTCTTTGCACGGTCCGGTCGGCACCGTGCGTGGAAAAAACTTGCCCGCTTCGGTCAGCAGAGGAAGCATCTTCAGCTTGTCGAGAAACCCTTGCGGAGATTTCACATCCATAAACATTCGGATGCGGCCCGCAATCTCGTCGAAGGAATTAACGCCAAGCACGAGCTTCATGCGCGCGTCGGACCCGAACTGATTGATCAGAACTTGCGATTCGGCATGTCCCTTGAGGTTCTGGAAAAGCAGCGCGGGTCCGCCCAGAACCCCTTCACTGTCGCGGCTTTTTGAGACGCGGTCGGTGATTTCCGCCACTTCGAGTATCGGATCGGTTTCGGTCTGAACGCGCTTGAGTTGGCCAGCGCGGTCAAGCGCCGCGATCCACTGGCGGAGGTCGTCGAAGGGCAAAGGATTCCTCTCTGGGACCAGACTGTGCGACCGAAGATTATAAGGGATTTGTAGAGGGCAAATTTCTTCGCGGCGGATTCACCCTCGTCAAGGCGGATTTTGAAAACGTAGACGGCGTGGCTTACTCGTAGCGCAGCGCTTCGATGGGATCCAGATTGGCAGCGCGCAAGGCCGGAACCATTCCACTGATCACTCCCACTACCGCGAGAATCGAAGTCGCCACCACAAGAATCATGGGTGACACAATCAGCCGGATGTCCGCGGCCTCCGCGTGCGAGGCCATGGCGCTGTAAAAAGTAATGCGGCCTGCCCCGATCGATACCGCATAGGAAAGAATAATTCCCAGCACCCCTCCGGCCGCCGTGATGACCATGGCCTCCGCCAGGAATTGAAAAAGAATGTCGTGTCGCCGAGCCCCTAGGGCTTTCTCCACGCCGATTTCCCGCGTGCGCTGCGTCACCGACACTAGCATGATGTTCATCAATCCCACGCCGCCGATGCCTAGCGTGACCGTCCCAATGAACGCCAGCAGAACTTTCAACGCCATCGAGATTATGCCGAACTGCGCCAACTGTTTTTGTGCGTCGAACACAAAAACCGCGCGCGGATCGTCCGGCTTGAAGTTATGCGCCGCGGCCAGCGTATCCCGAATCGTCTTGTCCATCTTGTCGTGGTCCAGCCCCATCGAGTCCATCCAGATGCCGTCGAGGTAATGGTTGTCTTTGATCACATCCATCGAGTTATACGGGATGTAAATCACCCGGTTATTGTCGTTGTCGCCCTCCTGCATGCGGGGCGCTCCGACGCCGATCACTTCAAACGTCACGCCGTCGATCCGGATCGACTCGCCCAGCGCTGGCATGCCGGAAAAAAGCTTGTCTCGTGCCTCCGAGGCGATGACGGCATACAGTCCGTGCTGCATATTGTCGGCATCGTTCAGGAACCTTCCTTCCGCGATGTCAAGATTCCATATCTCCTGAATCGACGGGTCGAGGCCCATCACCGGAAACGTAAACGATCGATTATTGTTCTGAACCGTGGAATCCTTTTGCGACATGCGCACCACATGACGGCAAAGCGGCACGTTGTTGCGCAACAGTTCGACATCGTCATTGGTGAACCGCACCGAGACCCCAGCCTTGTTGCCTCCCGCCTGCTGCGAAGTGCGTCCGGGAAAGATTCCCACTGCGGTCGCGCCGAAGCTCTCGAAAATAGTTTCGATCGCTTTCCCGAAGCCGTTGCCATAAGAGAGCAGCAACACGACGGTGGCGATGCCCCAGGCCATTCCCGCCATGGTAAGCAGAGTGCGGCGCAGGTCGTGCCGCATGGCGGAATACGCTTGTTTTAAGAGGTCGCTGTACATAATTGACTCAGAGTGCTTATTCCTTGCGAAGCGCCTCCACCGGTTCGAGCATCGCGGCGCGCCGCGCCGGATACAGGCCCGCGGCCACCCCCGCCACACCCAGAGAAACCACAGCCAGGGCCGCCGTGGACGCTACCAGCTTGGGCGGATCGAATCCCTCACCCAGGTTGACCCCGGAGAGCAGAGCCATCAATCCCGCTGCGCCGGCAATGCCAATTCCTCCGCTCAGCAGGGTCAGGAAAGATCCCTCCACGAAAAACTGGAACATGATGCTCGTATTGGTGGCGCCGACGGCCTTGCGCAATCCAATTTCGCGCGTACGGTCAGCGACCGCAACCAGCATGATGTTCACGATGCCGATCGCGCCCAGCGCGAGCGTAACCAGGCCTACGCTGCCCAAAAACATATTCATGGCGTCAAAAATCTTGCCGATCTGGTCGACCGTCTTAACTGTGTCCCATTCATCAAACGCATCCAGACTGTTGGGGTTGAAGCCGTGGTTGCGGGCAATAATTTTGTGGACTTCCAGTTGCGCCTGCTCGTGAAGCGCCCGCGATTTGGGCTGGTAGTTGATGAACGAGATTACATCGGTCGCGATCCCGGCATTCAGCGGACGGAAGTTGTTCTGCATCGTATGAAACGGCACATAACTCTGCAGATTCTGGTTCATGTTGTCCCCATGGCCAATGCGCTGCAGAGTGCCGATCACTTGAAACTCGATTCCGTTGAGCAGGATGGTAGCTCCGATGGCCGGCCGGCCCAGGAACAAGGTTCGGCGAGCTTCATCGCCGAGAACAATCACAGCGCGTCTCTGTGCATCGTCCATCTCGTTTATCCACCGGCCATCGTTCATTGGCAGGTAGCGAATCTGGTTGAACTCGGCGGGAACTCCCATGATCGAACCGCTGGCTTGGAAGAAGTCGCTCACAGCGCGAATGTCATTGCGCTTGATGACTGGCACGGCCGCGCCAACGCTGGGGCATTCGCGGAGGATATCCTGGTAGTCGCGGTAATCCAGGTAATACTGGCGCAGCGCCGTGAAGCTGCCCTGCATGACCGGCGCTCGGCCCGACCAGATGAACATTACGTTCTCGCCCAAGGAGTCAAATTGCTTCTTATTTCCGGCACGGAACCCCTCGCCCAGACCGACCAGCAGTAGCAGGGAACCCACTCCCCACGCAATGCCGAACATAGTGAGAAACGAGCGCAATTTGTGCGCCCACAGGACCCGAAGGGTCTGCCCGATGATGTCGAAGATAAGGCGCACGCCAGGAATTACGCTACTCAATCATTATACGGGGCGTGCGACCCCTTAGTTCCGCGCTTCAGACCGTCGAGCACGGACCTGAACCCTCAGATCTGGGACCTTTCCGCCTTCCCTGGGGAAACGGCATCAGCCGGAGGTTGCGGCTGAGATCGGAAGCCCGACGCTCGTCTTTCGATTTTCGTTCCGAATCGCGCGCGGGTTGGTTATGCTCTAGCGGGATGACAACTCTTGCCCTCAGCGAACTGCTCGGCGCCACGGTGTATGACCCGTCGGGCGCCTCCGGACGCGTGCGCGAAGTAACGCTCGCTCCGCAAGAGGACCGTTCCCGCATCTCGTCGCTGATCGTGAAAACCAAGTCCGGGAACCGCATTCTTCCGCTGGCAGCGGTGTCCGCCATCAATGGTGGCATTCGGACCACGACTGCGGCGGCCGAGTGGCCGGCGGTCAACGGCACCGAGGGGCTATTTCTGCTGGAGCGCGATCTGCTTGACCAGCAGGTAATCGACATCAATGGCCGAAAAGTCGTGCGCGTCAACGATGTTGACCTGCACCTGGACACTCTGAAAGAAAAGGATGAACGTCCCGTACTGCGCGTCCACTCCGTCGATGTGGGAGCGCGCGGGGCCATCCGCCGCCTGCTGCGCGGGGTTGCACCCAAGGCTGCACTGCAGGCGCTGTTGGGCAGAATTCCTCCGCGCAGCATTCCGTGGAATTTCGTCGACGTGATCGAGACCGATCCTGCTCGCCGGGTCAAGCTGAAGATCTCGAATGAAAAGCTGGCCACGCTGCATCCGGCCGACATTGCCGACATCATCGAAGACCTGGCGCCCGACGAGCGCCAGGCCGTGTTTCAGACGCTGGACGAAGAGACCGCGGCCGAAGCCCTCGAGGAGGTCGATCCTAAGGTTCAGAAGTCCATTGTGGAGTCGCTCGATTCCGGCCGCGCGGCTGACATCGTTGAGGAAATGGATCCCGACGCTGCCGCCGACCTGCTTGCCGATCTCTCGGAAGATCGAACCGAGCAGATCCTGGTGCAGATGGAACCGGAGGCGCAACAGGACGTCGTCGAACTGCTGGAGCATCGCGAAGAGACCGCCGCCGGCCGCATGACCACCGAGTTCCTGGCCTTGCCGATCGCCGCGACCGTGCAGAACGCCATCGATTCGCTGCGCGAATTCGAAGGCGGAGTTGAGGCCGTCAGCACTATCTACCTCGTAGATTCTCACGGGACGCTGGCGGGCGCGGTTCCGCTGGCAAGACTCGTGCTCGCGCCAACTTCGAGTCCGATGCTGGCACTCATCCAGGAACCCCTGGTCTTCGCACGAGAGGGCACCCCAGAGAACGAGGTCGCGGAACAGTTCGACAAATACAACCTGCAGACGCTCCCGGTCGTGAACGAGCATAACCGGCTGACCGGCGTCATCACCTCTGACGACGTGATCAGCATGTTGCGGGCGAAACTGTAAGAAAGCGGTATCGGGGCTTAGCCGGTTAGGTCTTGGGGCGGGAGCAACGCGACGGACTTCCTAAGACCATAAGACGTCCGACCAGGACCAGCCCGCACCAACTCAGCCATCGCTAATTTCGCTTCCAGAGCACTTTTTATTTGGCCTGACTCCCTGCCTGCGTTTATCCTGTGGCGTCGTTTGCGGGAAATTGCTTCATCTCTATGTCAGCGAAAAGTGCGCATGAAGTTTCTGAAACGCTCGAGAACCCGGATACTGTTGTTCCTCGCCGTCGTCGGGCCGGGGTTTATCACCGCGAACGTCGACAATGATGCCGGCGGCATCCTGACCTATTCCCAGGCCGGGGCCCAATTCGGACATCTTCTGCTCTGGACCATGATCCCGGTCACGCTCGCCCTGATCGTGGTACAGGAAATGTCGGCGCGCATGGGCGTCGTTACCGGCAAGGGCCTGAGCGACCTGATCCGCGAAGAATTCGGATTTCGCATCACATTCTTCATGATGATCGGCATCCTGATCGTCAACTTCGGCAACGTGGTGACCGAGTTCATCGGCATCGCTACCAGTCTGGAGTTGTTTGGCTTGTCGCGATACGCCACGGTGCCGGTGTGCTGCGTGATTGTGTGGCTGATCGTGGTGAAAGGCCAGTACAAATCGGTAGAGAAGGTTTTCCTGGCGGCGTCGTTTTTCTACATTACTTACATCTTTGCCGGAGTGCTGGCCCATCCCTTGTGGAAGGACGCGACCATCGCAACTTTCAAGCCGCCGGACCTGCACGCTTTTCGCGAAAAAGCGTACCTGTTCATGATTGTGACAGTGGTCGGCACGACGATTGCGCCATGGATGCAGTTCTACCTGCAGTCATCGATTGTCGAGAAAGGCGTGACCAAGCGGGGATTCAAAGCTTCGCGCCTGGACGTAATCACCGGATGCATTTTTACGGACGTTGTGGCCTGGTTCATTATCGTGGCCTGCGCCGCCACGCTTTACGTTCACGGATTTCGCGACATCAAAGTGGCCGCCGACGCCGCGCAGGCCTTGAAGCCGTTGGCGGGCGACTATGCCTACATTCTCTTCGCGGTGGGTTTGTTTAACGCCTCGCTGTTTGCGGCTTCGATTTTGCCGCTGTCCACTGCCTACACTGTGTGCGAAGGCTTGGGATTCGAATCTGGAGTGGGAATGAAATTCGGCGAAGCCCCGGTCTTTTATTGGCTCTATACCTTGCTCATTGCGGCGGGGGGTGCCCTAGTGCTGGTGATTCAGCAAGACAAGCTGATGAAGGTTGCCCTGTGGTCGCAGGCATGGAACGGCATCGTGCTGCCGTTCGTGTTGATTTTCATGCTTCTTCTGATCAACAAGAAAGACCTGATGGGAGAATACGTGAATACCCGCTTGTTCAACGTGATCGCGTGGGTCACCACCATGGCCATGATTGTGCTCAGCGTGGCCTTGTTCTGGGCTTCGTAAATCGAGGGTTTGGAACTTCGTAGTCGGGTTAGAGCAGTTTTCCCGCCGCCAGATCCTTCACCAGCGTCAGATCAGCTTCCAGGAAGTCGTATTTCGGCAATTCCTTCGGATCGACCCACTGCATGTCTTTGAAGATGCGGTTCTCGATTTCCCGCTCGTATTTGCGCACCACGAAGAAACGCAGCTCGACCATGCCCCCGTTGGGATACTCGTGCTGAATGCGTTTCACCTCATCCCCTACGCTTGCCAGGATTCCGAGTTCTTCCTCCAGTTCGCGGCGCAGCGCGTCGCGGGGCTGTTCGCCTTCTTCAATTTTTCCGCCGGGAAACTCCCACTTCAGCGGCATGGTCTGGTGGCGGGTGCGCTGGCACACCAAGAGTTTGCCGTCTTTCACGATCAGGCCTGCTACGACGCGTTTCATATTTTGGACACATCCGGCTCGGGCACGCTGGCAGTCTGCAGCGCGCTGGCCACGGGATCGACGCAACTGGTGAAGGTGAAGGCGAACGCGGCCACGCCCGCCGAACAGCGCAGTTCCAGTTCGTGCTCGCCAAATTCGTGGTTGTCCACCAGAAAATACATGCGCGCCGAGTCGACCACAACGTAGCTCTCTTCGGCGCGTCCATTTGGACTGGGGCGGAAGTGCGCGTCTCGCGTCGCCTGTTTGCGGGTGAGGGGTTTGCCGTCTTGCAGAATAATCACTTCCGCCGATCGTTGCGTGCGGGGAAGCCATCACCAAGTTTACGGCCGACCGCTTCGTATTTCAACCGTAAACTATGCGGCCCGCTCTCGACTGCCTCGAAGTACTCCGCGGTCGAGGCCCAGCGCCCGTCTGCGTAAAAAAAGTTCTCCTCCGGCTTGCCGGAGAACTCATAGTCCGCAATCTGATCCTCCTTGAATCCGCCTTCGTTACCGATCCGCCCGCGCCGGTTTCCGAGGTAGAGTTCGCCCGACGCGCGGTAGCAAACCGCTCCCACATGATCTTCTTCGCGCAGAGATTCCATCAACGGTGGCAACTCTACCGCCGGATCAATCTCCCGAAGCAGTTCCTGAATCACCTGCTCGCACTCGCCGTAGCCGCCTTCTCCGAAGTGCCCGTAGCGCAGGTATCCATCTTTGTCGAGCAGATATTTGGTCGGCCAGTAGCGATTGGCAAAGGCTTTCCAGATTTCGCGATTGCTGTCGATCACAATTGGATAGGTCAACCCGAACTCCCGGATCCCGCGCTCCACATTCGACTCATATTGCGCGAACGTAAACTCCGGCGTGTGCACTCCGATCACGGTCAGGCCTCTGTCCCGGTAGCGCTCATGCCACGCCTGCACATAAGGCAGGGTGCGAATACAGTTGACGCAGGTGTAATCCCAGAAATCAACCAGCACGACGCGCCCGCGCAACTGCCGAAAACTCAGTGGAGCCGAATTCAGCCACACCCGGCCGATCTCCGGCGCGCGCACTTTGCCCTTTTCGACTCTCATTCGTTCGCTTTCAAGTTTTCCAGATTCTCGGCTACAGGACTCTCGGCTCTGGGATTCTTATTTTTCGGAGGCTTGCAGCTTCCTCCCAACCAGCATCGCGCAGTGTTGCACCAGTTCCTGATGTTCGGGAGTGAAGGCTGCAGGGAAGTGGCTGTCGATATCCAGTTCGCCTACGACTTTGCCATGGACAAAAACCGGCACCACAATCTCCGACCTGGTTTCCAGCGAACACGCCAGGTAGCGTGGATCTTTGCTGACGTCGTCGACCACCACCGTCTGTCCACTCGATGCGGCCGCGCCGCAAATGCCCTGGTTCAGCGGAATGCGCGTGTGCGGCGTCATCGCGCCTTCGAACGCTCCCAGCACGAGCATCGGCGGCTGGGCGCCCGGTTCCAGCAGGTAGAAGCCCACCCAGTTATATTTCAGCATG
Source organism: uncultured Acidobacteriota bacterium (assembly GCA_963755795.1). GTDB lineage: Bacteria > Acidobacteriota > Terriglobia > Terriglobales > Acidobacteriaceae > Sulfotelmatobacter. The sequence goes on from CAVWLI010000020.1 coordinate 99,773, forward strand.
CGCTCGTGCAGCAGCTTCGCCATCGATCGCATGAGTTCGTGGGCGGTCGGAACGGCTCGGGCCAACTCGGTGAGTTCGCTCCGGATTTCTTCGATCCTTTGGGCTACGGGCATGATTGAAATCTTAACTCACAGCGTAAATATCATCTATGGAAGGCGGAAACATCAGTAATCCGCCGTGATTCCTTTCGTGCCGGGAAAGATTTCAGGGTGAATCGCGAAGGCCATCGCCTGTAACCCTTGCAGCAGCGTCGGCGCGGGAGTGTTCAGAAATTCGTCTCGAATGCAAAAGACTCGACCAGAACTGGCTGCGGTGGTCTGCTGCCAGTCCCGCTTCGAAACAATTTGCTCCAGTGGGACGCGGTCCCCTGCACCGCACCACGCCGCAATCACCACTTCCGGGTCGAGTCGCCGGACATCTTCGGCTGAAGCTTGGCGGCCAGCGCTTCCCACAAATTCCCCTCCCGCGGCGTCAACCAGTTCCGCGACCCATTCCTGAGAAGCGATCAACGGCTTGCCCCATTCCTCGCACCAGACCCTGGGGCGAGCCCTTGCGGCGGTTCGCCTGCGCACTTCTGCAATCTCGTGCTGCATGGCGGCAATCACATCCTCTCCCCGGTCTATCGCGTCTACGGTTCCTGCGATGGTTGCAATGTCTGTGTAAATATCCGCCAGAGTCTTCGGAGCTAGGCCGAGAAAGCGCGCCCCCGCCCTGAGAATTTCGCTGACCGCCTTCTCCTGATAAGGAACGGACGCAATCACCAGGTCCGGTTTCGCGCCCACGATCTCGGCGGCATCGGCGGTCCACGAGTCGGCCAGAATGATCCGCGAACCGTCGCCGGCCTCGGGTACAACATCTGCGCAATAGCGCGTGCAAGCCACCACGCGCTCCAGTTCGCCGATGGCATTGAGAATGACCGTCGCGCTGGGCTGCAAACATGCGATGCGGCGCGGAGTGTGAGAGCTAGTCATGGTTGAGGCCGGGATTTTAGCTGCTGCAGTGCCGCGGAAAATGTATCCAGCGCCAGTTGCGCCGCGTGCGTCGAAGCCTGCGGCAGGCCGCCCACGGCCGCAATCAAAGCATCGCGATGCAGCGATCGGACTTCTTCCACAAGTTGCCCCGCCACCAGTTCCGTCAGTGCCGATGCGCAGGCCATCGAAGGCACGCATCCCTTGGCCTTGAACCGGATCTCTGCAATGCGTCCGGAGGTGATTTTCAAAGTCAGACGAAGAACATCGCCGCAAGCGGGATTCTCAAGCTGCGCCATTGCGTCCGCATCGGCAACTTCGCCAGCGTTCCGCGGATTCTGGAAGTGATCGAGCATCTGGGTGGAATACATGCCGAGTAAATTGTAAACGTCGGCGGTCCGGTTCAATGCTAAAGGGTATGGTTTCACGAAGTCTCTATCCCATAGGCCCTTATGGCCCTGGGGTTCGCGTTCGCGGTGATCGCTTACTACCTGATATGGAAATACTTGGTGGGATTCTTCAACGAGGTGCTAGGAATCGTCTAATTAGGATCGCCGATGACTTCCTTGAGAACTATGCGCGCGTACCGTCAGGAAAATAAATAGTCCAACCGCGCTGGCGGGCCGTCGCTTCAAGATCGGGATTGGGGTTCACGGCAAACGCATGTTCGGCGGCGGCCAGCATGTCGGCGTCCCACCGCGAATTGCCGAATGCCGCTGCGACATTTTTCTGAGCAACTTCGCGCAGCGCCACAGTCTTGCCCGGCCCCGACGGCACGCGGACCAGCCGGTCGGTGATCACCCCGTATTCAAGTTCGACCTTGGTGGCGAGAATGCGGTCTTCGAGAATTCCAAACTCCCGCACGCCAGCGCGGATGACCCATTCATTGGAGGACGAAACTGCCCAGATGTCGCAGCCATCTCGTCGCAGCTGTGCCACCAACTCTCGCATCTCAGAGAAAATTCGCCCGGGAAAAGCTCGGGTCATGAACTCCGTGGCGGCCTGCATCATGACGGCCTCGGCGATTCCTTTGTGCATAGTCACCATTTCGCCGCACATCGCGGCTTCGCTCACCTTGCCCGCCTGGTACTCGGTGTAGCGTGTTCGCATCGACGTCGCGACTTCGTCGGAGACAATACCTTGTTCGATCTCCCAGTTGAAGAAGGTTACGCCGGCGTCGCCCGACCAGAGTGTGCCGTCGCAGTCAAAAGCCGCCACCCGCGGCTGCAGCCGCAGAACCGATTCCAAAAATTCCTGCCGGGTAGGATCGAGCGCCCGCGCCCCAAGGGTTTCCATGCTCTTCGACGATAACGTGCAGCGCCCGGAATGCGCAAATTGCGCAGCGAGAAAAAACGGAATGACCTTCGGATCAGGAAACGTCACGAATCTGTGCGTAAGGGCGTTGCGACAGCGGCGTTCAGGGCCGCTTTGAAGGCCGGAAAGAATAACGTGGGGCTTCAGCCCCTGACGCTCAAAGCCGCGTAATCCTCGGGAGTGTTAATGTTCAACGCCACAAAGGGATCACTGACTTCAACGTACTGAATGTGGTCCTGATAGCGGTGCTCGACTTCGCGCGCGCTCGCGGTCGCTGGCGCCTGCAGAAAAACTTCCATTAACTCGCGCCCCACAAGATACGGATGCCCGTGCTTGCCGGAAAACTCGGGCACGACTGCCCAGATGTTCTCCGACGAAGATTCGAGTGCATGGCGCAGCAATTGCACCGTCGCCGCGGTCACAGGAGGCCGATCCACCAGCGTGATGATGGCGGCGTCGCGCCCCCGGTTCAACACCTCCTGCAGTCCCACTTGCAGAGAGCTAAACTGGCCTCGACCAGGATGAGGATTGGTTACGAGCGACGCTCCGTTGGCATAGACAATCGGCGCCAGCGCGGACTCGTTCTTGCCCGCCACGATGAGCACGAAGTCGGTAGCCGACATCAGCGAACAGATGGCGGCCGAAAGAAAGGTATCCCTCGACGGCGGCTGCCCGGCGACCAGCGGCGGCCAGGGCAGTAGCGCCTTGTCCGTGCCCATGCGCGAGGAATCGCCCGCGGCCAGAATCACGCCAGCGAAACTCGGAGAGCGCGCCATGTTCCGGAAGATAGCAGAAAGGGCCAGGAAAGTCAGTGAGGGGAACCGTCAATGGTCGCAGTCGCCTTCGTCGCGTGGTCCTGAGATCGCTTCTTCGATCGCCCCAGGCCGTGAGTCCGCGAGCGGTTCCTGCCGCGTCCCGTGAAACCAGCTGAGATGCGGCAGCGCCGAGCTCACGTGCCGACGCACGGCGATCAACTCCGCGGTGATGGCAACCGCAATCTCCTCCGGGGTAACAGCGCCGATATCGAGCCCTATGGGCGCGTGGACTCGGTCGAACACATGGGCCGGCACGCCCTCGCCGCTCAGCGACTTGAAGATTCCGATCACTTTGCGCTTCGAGCCGATCATCCCCACGTAGCCTGCTCGCGTTTGCACTGCCCAGCGCAGAATGCGCATGTCGTCGCGGTGGCCGCGCGTCACGATCACGATGTAAGACGCTTCGTTCGGATCCAGCTTTCGCATGGCGTCTTCAAAATCCAACGCGTGGATTTCGCGGGCGGCAGGGAATCGCTCTTTGGTCGCGTACGAGGACCGATCGTCGGTTACGGTCACATCAAAACCTGCGCTCGCGGCCGTCTGACAAAGATTTTTAGCTACGTGACCTGCACCGAAAATATAAAGTAGCGCTGGAGGTAGTATCGGCTCGACAAAAATCTCCAGCGTGCCGCCGCAAACCAGGCCGGTGTCATACTTGGGGTCTTGGTTCAAGTCAAACTTTAAGGTTCGCGGCTTTTCCGATTCCATGACTTCGCGCGCCGCCTGCCATACGTCAGCTTCCACACACCCGCCGCCGATCGTGCCCACAATCGAACCGTCGTCGCGCACCAGCATCTTGGCTGTCTGGAACGAAGGAATCGACCCGCGCACGTTGACGATGGTGGCCACAGCCCCGCGCCGCCCTCCGCGGCGCAGTTCGACGATTTGTTCGTAGATGTCCATGACGGATCTCCCTGATTATCAATCGGTCAATAGCTGGAGTCAAACGCTCAAATCCACCTACCTTGGTATGCTGTGAGGCGTCGGATCAAGCAGGAGAATCCCCAATGAAAGCCGTTCGCATCCATCAATTCGGTGGCCCTGAAGTTCTGACCTACGAGGACGTTCCGGACCCGCGGCCACGCAAAGATCAAGTGCTGGTGCGGGTGAAGGCCTGCTCGCTCAACCATCTTGACCTGTGGGTGCGCAAGGGATTGCCGGGGGTGAAACTGCCGCACATCCTGGGCAGCGACATTGCGGGAGAGGTCGCCGAGATTGGCGAATACGTCGGCGAATACGTCGCCGGATTTACCGTCGGCCACCGGGTGCTGGTCGCCCCCATGCACTTTTGCGGACACTGCGTGAAGTGCGTCGCGGGAGTGCAGAACCAGTGCCGCGAGTTCACCGTGCTCGGCAACGGCATCGATGGCGGCAATTGCGAGTTAATTGCCGTGCCGGCGGCGAGCGTGATTCCCATTCCTGACGCGCTTGACTTCAATCAGGCGGCCAGCGTCCCGCTCGTGTTCGTGACCGCGTGGCACATGCTTGTCGGCCTCGCCGCCGTGCGACCGGGGCAGACGGTGCTCGTGCTGGGCGCGAGCTCAGGGGTAGGCATCGCTGCAATTCAGATTGCCAAGATGTTTCACTGCCGGGTCATCACCACCGCCGGTGATGCAGTGAAGCTCGAAAAGGCCCGCGCTCTCGGCGCCGATTACGGCATCAACCACTACCAGCAGAAAATTTCCGAAGAAGTCCGCAAGATCACCAACAAAGAAGGCGTGGACATTGTGGTTGAGCACGTCGGCGCCGCGACCTGGGACGAGAGCATGCGCTCGCTCAAAAGCGGCGGCAAACTGGTGACTTGTGGAGCGACCACTGGGCCCACGGTCGGGCTCGACCTGCGCCATCTTTTCGCCCGCCAGCTGTCTCTGCTTGGTTCTTACATGGGCACGATGGGCGAAGTGTACGAAGTGCTGGGCCATGTTTTCGCGGGCCGGCTGAAGCCGGTTGTGGACCGCGCCTTCCCGCTGAGCGAAATCCGCGCGGCCCACGAATACATGGAAAAGAGTCAGATGTTCGGCAAGGTCATCTTGAACCCGTAGCGTGACCTACCGTCTTTTCTTCTTCTTCGCAGGCTGTGGCTTCGGTTTAGGCTTCTTCCCGCCGCCTCCGCCGCTGTTTGCCCCGGTTCCCGTAGTTACCGTGTTCTTCAGCAGATCGACGGTGAAACTGTCGATCACGCTGGCGGAGGGTGCAGCACCGCTCGAATACGGGGCCGACATGTAGGTGCCGATGATCTGTGTCTTGCTGACCGCCAGCCGCAGAAATCCGAAGTTTTTTGCGTCGTATTGCTCGAGTGTCAGACCGTTCCCGAGGGCCAAGGGCGCCTTCGGAAACGCTCCGTTCACCTGCTGCATTGGGCCCAGTCTCGTGTATCCGCCCGCACCGGCGACGACGTAAGGAATCTGCAGCGGGCCCTTCGGGCCCTGCAGCACATTTGTGAACCGCTGGTAATTGTGCACGTGCCCCGAGAGCACCAGATTCGGGTAGCGGCCAGTCGCTTTAAAGCCACTCATCAGCACCTGGTCGGCAACGCTGCTGCCGCTGTGTTCGTTATCGCCCGAGAATGGCGGGTGATGGATGCTGACGATCAAGGCCCGGTTCGGATCGGCAGCTTTGAGTTCCCCTTGAAACCAGGTGACCTGGTCCGGGTGAATTTCAGCCTGATCTTCTCCCACGTTTGAAAACAGACCGATAATGGTCGCGAACGGCGTTGTGAATGTCCAATAGACATTGGGCAAATCCATCTGGGTTCGGGTCGCGCCGGTCTTGTTCGAGCCGGGCTGACTAGGATCCTTCGCCATGAAGTTCTGCACCCAGCCGTCGAGGGGAGTTTTGTTCGGGTCTCCCGGACCATCCGACGGGTCGTCCGGTTGGCAGTCGTGGTTGCCGGGGATGGCGACGATGAACCCGGGATAGTCTTTATACGTTGCGTAAAAGTTGGCGGGGTAGCGGATGATGTCGCCAGCAAAATAAATCACGTCGCCCAGGTGATAAAAGAATGCAGGCTTAGTGTTGGCGGGCAGGCTTTGGGCATCCTGCGCCATCATCTCGGCGACAAAATCCTGCTGCTGGCCCCGGTAGTCACCCGTATCTCCCACGGTATGGAAGACGAGAACTCCAGCGGAGGTGATCTGCTTGATGTCGTCTGCCGTCAGTAACTGCGACAGATCATAGCGGTACGGTGCCGCGCCATTGGGCGGGGGCAGCGGTTGAAAGGGATAAGTCGGAAGCTGTGTGCTGGCTGCCTGGACCTGCAGCTTGGCACCTGCGATGGGTGGCCGATAGCTTTGCCTTTTGCGCGCACCTTGGCCGGTGCTGAAGGAATGCAGCGAACTCATAATCTTCTCCTCTAGCTTGCTCGTTAAGGCGCCGCCCGTCCTTTACACACCTGTGCTTCGCACAATAGATGCGCAGGGCGCAGTTACCGATTCCACACCGCACTGAGCGCTGAGTTGACCAATGGGCCGGGAACGACCAACCAAAAGGGGAAGTTTCGGAAAGCTTAGCGCAACCACTCGGCTTGTCAAGAGATTTCGGGGGAGTGGAGCGGGTTTATCCTCTGCGCTCACTTCGGGTTTTGCATACTGAGAGTCCCGTCGTACCATATGAGAAGCCGCCTCGGAAAACTCTGATATCGCGATTCGGCGACATAAGCGAGGGATGAGAATGCCTAACAAAGACTTCGACGAATTCGTCAAACGGCAACAGGGCGGGGCCTCTGTCGCGGACGCTGAGATCAATTGGGAGGAGCAGCGCGACCAATGGCTTGATCACCTGCATCGCCTGTATGCCAATATCGAATCTTTCTTGACGGAGTACGTCTCCTCCGGGCAGATACGCTATGAATATCGACCGATCGACCTAAATGAAGAGAATATCGGGTCATATACCGCTAAACAAATGGTGCTTCGAATCGGGCGGCAGGAGGTCGATCTTGTGCCGATTGGAACTCTACTAGTTGGTGCGAAGGGGCGTGTGGATGCAATTGGGCCTGCAGGCAGAGCGCAGATCCTCCTGGTTGATAGCAAAGTGTCGGATCCGAGATCCCTGATCCATGTGACGGTTAGCCTTGGAGGAAAGCCGCCACAATCTCCGCGGCGCAAGGGAGCGGAAGAAATTCAGTGGGAGTGGAAGATCGTTACTCGCCCGCCAGAGAGGAGATTTATACAGATCACGCAACAGAGTTTTTTTGATCTGATTTTGGAAGTGGCTAATGGGTAATTCGGCGATAACAGCTATTGCCGAGTACCACAACGACGTCGAACGTTCTCTGCGATTTTATTTCAGTGAGGCTTCCCCAGCCTTTGGCACTCATTTCATCGGGTTTCGGCTTGACGAAGCACTAACTGCCCGACGTGAACTGATCGCCGCTCGCCTTGAAGAGACCGATCAAAGGTCGGCATTCTTCATCTTGACCAGCGTAGAAGCCGCTTTTCGTATCGACTATAAGCGGCGCTGCCAGAAAAGGATGAAGGACGACCTGTCGCGGGCTTTTTGGGCAATCCACAAGTCGCGAAAGGAAAGAGTGAGCCTGGATGAAGATATTTTCGAGGCGTGGCGGGAAAACTTTACGGGATTGCGACAATTGATTGGAGAACTGCGTGGCGCTTTCAAATTCCGGCATTGGCTGGCGCATGGACGTTACTGGGAACCGAACCTTGGGAGAAAGTACGACTTCAATTTTGTCTATTCGCTCGCCGATGATGTCTTGAACGCATTCCCGTTTCAGACGTTCGACTGATCTGATAGCCGGTGATTTACAATAAAAAGCATGGCTCCAGAACTTAACTTCGGACCTTACATCGACGTCGAGAACGGCACCAAGACTGTCAAGGACCTTACCTTTGGCAATCCCACGCCCGAGGGGGTCGTACTGACCACGCTCGACTCCGCGGTCAACTGGATGCGCAAGGGTTCCATCTGGCCCATGACGTTTGGCTTGGCCTGCTGCGCCATTGAGATGATGTCGATGGGCGCCTCGCGTTTCGATATTGCCCGCTTCGGCGCCGAAGTATTTCGCCCGTCCCCTCGGCAGAGCGATCTGATCATCATTGCCGGCCGCGTGTCCAACAAAATGGCTCCGGTCATCCGCCAACTCTGGGAGCAGATGCCCGAGCCGAAGTGGGTCATCTCCATGGGCGCCTGCGCAACTTCGGGCGGCGTCTTTCAGAACTACGCGCTGGTGCAAAGCGTGAACCAAGTCATTCCCGTAGATATCTATGTCCCCGGCTGCCCGCCGCGGCCGGAGCAGCTCATCTACGCCATCACGCTGCTGCAGGAAAAAATTCAGAAAGAGCGCGGGACCATTAAGAAGGCTCTGAACCTGTCGTAGCCACGACGTAAAACGGCGTTATAATGTGGCGAAGTTGCCCTGGGGTATTTTATGCAACGTCTCCGCGTCGCCCGCCTCCTGTTTCTTGTAGTTGTTCTCCCGGTGACCCTTGTCAGGGCGCAGACTGCAACAGCAACTCCAGCGCAGGACCATTCGTCGCAGGATCATCTGTCGGCTCCGGCGTTAAATGCTCCAGCTCAAACCCCCGCGCCGCCTATCCCTGCCCACGCCCCGCGTATGTCCAAGCAGACGCGCTTTGAAATCATCCGCGACTTCGAAACTCAGTTGGTGTACGCGCGCACGGTTTTTCCCATGGGCATGAAGGGAATCAAACTGAAAGATGGCGTGACCACGCCCAACGGGATGGAGTTGCAACAGGATCTCGCCATCTGGGGCCCTGCCGTACGGCCGGGCGACCCCTCGCGCATTTCGTTTATCCAGATCAAGGACGACCACATTCATTTCGAAATTAACGGCGGGCCGGTTCGCCATCAAAAGTGGTACCAGCGCATCCAGGTAAGCGGCAACAGTGGAGTTCCGGTCACAGGCACTCAGCAGGAGTTGCCACCGAATCCCCACGGAACCTATCTCGACGTTTACTTCGATAAATATGTTCCGGAAATGAGCGCACAGCAGTTGCGGGAAATTTTGTTGCCCGTGCTCGATTTCAACGCCAAGAACAAAGAGGAAGCCTATCTCAACACCGTGCCTCCGAAAGTGAAACAGGCGATTCAGGCCCACCACGTGCTGGTTGGAATGGACACGGAAATGGTGTTGCACGCGAAAGGCAAGGCACCGCGAAAAGTGCGCGAGCGCGACGGCGAGGTCGAATACGAAGAGTGGATCTACGGCGAGCCCCCGGCGGATGTGGACTTCGTCCGCTTCGTGAACGACGAAGTGGTGCGCGTCGAAACTATGAAAGTCGGCGGCGAGAAAATCGTGCGCACCGAAAAAGAAGTCATCCTCGACAAGTCCGACAAAGACAAAGATACGGAAGCCAAGAAGGAACCGGAAGATCGTCCGGCCAACGCTCCCAGCCTACGCCGTCCTGGAGAAGACTCTGCCGATGTCCCCCATCCTGAGGACAGTCGGTCGCCGATTCCGATTGCACCGCCGGACGTGCCGCCGCCTTCCACCAATCCCGGACCGCCGGCACCGCTACCGCCGGGAGCTCCAGGAGGGCCGGGTTACGCGGCGGGCCAGCGCTGATGCAATGTGGGGCGGGCACTCATGTCCGCCAAACGTCGGAGGCGAGGGCGCTGTGTCAAGGGGAAACAAAGGCGGCTTTCTCAAGGCAAATCTATTTCGCCGCCACGTCCGCCCCCACGTCCGCGAATGAGAATGCCAGCGACACGTTTGCATACTCCTGCCCGTCAACTTCCACGTAAGGATAGACAAAATAATTCAGCGGCTTGCCTTCCTGTGGAGGATTCAAGCGCAAGTCGCGGCCCATGCTGAACTGCATGCGGTTCACATCATGCGATCCAAAGAAATAGTCGCGCTTCTCCGGATGTTTCCACGCCTCGGAAATGTCGACGGGAATCCAGCCCCTGCCGTCGACATAAAAATCGGACCAGCAGTGGTAGCCCGCAATCTCGGCGGAATGCTTATCCGGCGGCAGCGGAAACCCGATTTCGAAGCGGGCGGGAATGCCCTGCGACCGCGCCATGGCAATGAACAGCGAATGAAAATCGGTGCAGTTGCCTTTCTTTGCATCGCAGGCGTAGAGCACGTCGCCGTGTCCCCATCCCGTTCCCGTCTTGTCATACTTCATCGTCGTGAAGACGTAATCGTAAATGGCGTGGGCCTTGTCGAGCGGCTGCGTCTTACCCTCGGTCACTTTGACGGCGAGGTTGGCCGGCAGGCCGGTGACGGGCACCAGCGCGTCGGGCTGCAAATCCTCTTGGCGCTCCTTGCTGGTTAGAGACGCGGCCACTAGGTGCGCGGTCGGATTTAGCGCCACCCGCTCATGGCGCACCACATCGTATTCCACATCGAAGTGCAGTTCCGGCGGGTTTGACCCGTTGCTCTCGGCAAAATAAATCTCATTGCCAAATTTCGACTCATGCATTTTCTTGAGCGGCAGATCGCCCTTGGCGGAGACGACCTTCACTTCCTGGAACGCATCTGACTGCGCCGCCGGGATCCAAATGCGTACCTTCTTGCCGGGAGTCAGATTCTTGACCGTGAACCCGTAGTGAAATGTGAAGTGGCGCGATTCCTGCCCGAAAGCGACGAGCGTCAATATAGAGAGAAAAAGCAAAGCACAAGGCTTACGCAACATAGTGAGCTTCCTTTGGATGTCCTCAACTGAGGACGGAGAACGGGGACCTGAGAACTGGTTTTCGGAAACGACGCACGGGCGTTTAGAGGGAACGCCGTCAAGTGAAGCCGCGCTGCGGGATGCGCATAGGCAAAAAGATGCAGGATCGATCTCCCGCGATGCGGTATTTTAAGCACCATCCGCTGTGGAAAAGCAATCCGCAGCCCTTCACAACAGCTTGGGCCACTCTAAGCTAAAATGCGTGCATGCCCGCCGCCATCCAATGTCGCGATCTGCGCAAGACCTATGACGGCAAGATCGAAGCTGTGCGCGGGCTGAACCTCGAAATTCAGCAGGGGGAGTGCTTCGGGCTGCTCGGGCCGAACGGGGCGGGGAAGACCACCACTATCGAAATTCTGGAAGGCCTGTCTGAACCCACTTCGGGCGAGGTTTCTATTCTCGGCCATTCCTGGCGCGAGGATGAACGCGAAATGCGCGAGTGGCTGGGCATCTCGCTACAGGAAACGCGGCTGTCGGAAAAACTCACCGTGCGCGAGACCATCGAGCTATTCGCCAGCTTCTACCGTGAGCCGCGGTCGTCGGAAGAAGTGCTCGAGCAATTGCAACTCACCGAGAAAGCCGACTCCTGGGTGGGCAAGCTTTCCGGTGGCCAGCGCCAGCGCCTTGCCGTGGCGACCGCGCTGGTGTGCAATCCGAAAATTCTGTTTCTCGATGAGCCCACGACCGGCCTCGATCCCCAGAGCCGGCGCCAATTATGGGATATCATTCGCGCCTTCCAGCGCGACGGCGGCACCGTGCTGCTCACCACCCATTACATGGATGAAGCCGAGCGCCTCTGCGACCGCCTTGCCGTCGTCGATCACGGCCAGATCATCGCCGAAGGCTCGCCCGCCGATCTGATCGAACGCCTTGGCGGACATCACGTAGTCGAGTTTTCCGTGAGCGGCTCCGATGGTGCGTCGTCCGGGCCGGCGAACGGGTCGGCGAACGAAGTTTGGCGAGGATTGCCCAGCGTCGAGTCCGTTCGCGAAGACGATGGCCTCGTCGCTCTAAACGTGAAGCAGCCGCACTTGACGATTCCCGCCCTGCTCGAGGCGATTGACCGGCAGGGAACTCAGTTGCAGCATCTCAGTACGCGCCAGGCCAGCCTGGAAGATGTATTCGTACGCCTGACGGGACGGCATCTGCGGGAAGAATGAGACGTATCTTTAAGCTATGAGCACTATTCAGGAAACACCGGTCACCGGAGTCACGAGTCCAACGGCGCCACCCCATCGCAACGGCCGCTGGGCGGGCTACACCCATCTGTTGATGGCGCGCATGCTGGAGCTGAAGCGCGAGCCGGAAGTCGTGTTCTGGGTATTCGTGTTTCCGCTGCTGCTCGCTCTGGGACTGGGCATAGCTTTCCGCAACAAGCCCGGAGACGCCGCGTCGGTCGCCATCGTCGCGGGAACCGGCGTCGCAGGATGCGCAAGCGCTTCTCGACGCATTCGCCGCAGCATGAACTTTTCAAGATTCAAGATGCTGCCATGCCGCCGAAGCGCAACAAGGATTTCGTCTCGGCAAGTTCGATCTCGTCATCGAGCCCGACGGCAAGGGCGGCCTCGAATACCGCTACGATCCGGCGCGTCCCGAGAGCGTGCTGGCGAAAGCCGAGGTCAACGACGCGCTGCAGGCCGCCGCTGGGCGCAAAGATGTGTCGCGACCACTGTAGTCACTTCGTCCGAGCCCGGCTCGCGCTACATCGACTTCCTGATTCCCGGCCTGCTCGGCATGAACCTGATGAACTCCGGCATGTGGGGCATCGGCTTCGCGCTGGTCGATATGCGCCAGCGCAAGCTGCTCAAGCGTTCGTGGGCACGCCCATGCGCCGCGGAGATTTTCTGCTGGCCATCATGACCAGCCGCCTGCTGCTGATGGTGATCGAGATCGGTCTGCTGCTGGTGTTTGGCGTTATCTTCTTTCACATGCGCGTGCTGGGGTCGGTGTTCTCGATCGCCGCGATCGGCGGCCTGGGATCGCTCACCTTCGGCGGCGTCGGCCTGCTGACCGCCAGCCGCGCGCAGAAAATCGAAAGCATCAGCGGTCTCATCAACCTGGTCATGATGCCCATGTGGATTTTCTCCGGCGTCTTCTTTTCCTACGAACGGTTTCCGGCAGTGATCCATCCTCTGATCAAAGCGCTGCCGCTCACCGCTTTGAACGACGCCCTGCGCGCTAGCATTCTGGAAGGCACGCCGCTCTTCCAGCAGTGGCCGCGGCTGCTGGTGCTGGCACTCTGGGGAGGCATTTCGTTTGTGCTGGCGCTGAAGTGGTTCCGCTGGACTTAGAGAAAGAAGTTCCGATTTACGTTTTCACGAGAGCCCCGCTAAGGCCCCGTTCGCAAATCTTTGGGAGAAGTTACGAACGAGGCCGTCTGCGGTGCTTGCGATAATAACTGCGTTACGTCTTGACTAGCTTGGCAGCAGCTTTCCGCACTTTTGCCCAGCGTAGTCGTTGCGCATCGGCGATCCGCTTGCGAGCTTCTTTGCTCAAAGTTCGTCCTGTCCTCTTGAGCTTCTTTCCGCCAGCATGGCCGAGCGCGTCTAATGCCTTCCCCACTCTTCCCATCTCTCGTTCGAGACGGGAGTACTCGTTCTGCAAGGAAGAGACTACCTTGTTCAGGTTGGTCATGTATTACCCCCTCATAAGTCGAGGCTAACATGACTTCCGTTATAAATTCGAAAAATTAGAGGGTTGCGCGACTGAAGTTCCAGTTCGAAACTGGACAAAAGTATAGGTCTACTGTGGTTTCACATCGACAAACAGGAATCCGTCCACTTTGCTTAGGTCGTCGGTCTCGCGGTTGAAGACCACTTCGCGCCGGGAATCGGAATAGCGCGTATCCCAAAGCAGAAACTTGTGGATGACGGTGCCATCTTGCTGCGACCCCTCCGGAGTGGCATTCGCCGTCCACTGATAAACGATTCCATGCACCACATAGACGCGCGAATTCCACTGCATCAGCGCGGCATGATGATTCTGAAACCAAGTGATCAACATGCCGGAATTGACCGCGTCTGGCGTCGAATAAGTCGCGGTGACCATGATTGGCCGGCCGTCGCCCAACAGATGGCGCCCCTGCAGCTTGCTGGCAACATCCTTCAAGGACTTCGGATCGGCCGCCCCGGCGCTATCCTCGAGCGCAGAATCTTTCCCGCAACACACTTCGCTATCGTGAAATATAGTATCGAGCGAGGTCAGTATCACGTCGGCGGAGTGCGGCGAGCGCGCCACTAGCGACGGCAAATCGCGCACTTCGATTACCTGATCTTGATAGAGAAGCTGGCCCTGAGCGAAGCCGCCGAAGACAAGGCACGACATCATCAGTTTCACTGCTAGCCAACGGTACGAACCAGCCTTGGTCACGACGCACCCCCGAGGAACTATTGCTGTACGACCCCTAACTGCAGCAATCCATCCACCTTCCCCCAATCGTCGGCATCGCGATTGAAAATCACTTCCCGCCGCGGGCCGGCAAACCGCACATCGAGCAGAAGGAGCTTGTGAATCATGAACGCGCCGCTCCCGTCGTCGTTCACAACCTCGTCGAATACTGCTCCATAGAGAACATAGAGATGAGCGTTCCACACCGTGAGCAGGGGATGGTTGCCTCTCAAAGCTCGCACGATCGATGGCGAGATATCGATCCCAGGCGCAGCCGGCAGAAAGTCCGCCGTAACCTGGACGGGACGGCCGTCGCTTAATAACTGCTTCCCAGCAATCTTGGAAGCAATCTCCTTCAGAGACACAGGATCGGCGGCCAGCGCTCGATCTTCCAGCGCCGAATCTTTGCCGCAGCAAATACTGGGGTCGTGGAATACGATGTCGAGCGAAGTCAGCAATACATCCGAAGGGTCGTGGGAACGGGCCTTCAGCGCCGGCAACTGCGGAACGCGTACTTCCTCATTGAGATGATAGGCTTGCCATCCTTCTGGAGTCTGCTGGCCGAAAGCACAACAGGAGACCAGTATCAACAGAAGGCATCCAAAGCAACGGAGCTTGGTCATAAACCACCTGCTTACTTCTCAATTGTAGGTGGTTCGAACCGTCTCGGAACGGGCTTTGCGTAACTTTACATCCGTTCAGCCATGGTTCTTAGTAACCAATCCGCGGATGTCACGGCTCTAACGGAGAATTCTCTAAGGCCCGATGGTGGGGAGAAACTTCGGAGCCTGACGCGCCTTGGTTGCCTGTTCGAACGAATAGGCGAGCTTGATCAGAGTGGGCTCGCTCCAGGCCCGGCCAAAGAACGAAATCCCCACCGGCAGGCCGGAAAGAAAACCGGCGGTCACATTGATGTTCGGATAACCCGCCACGGCCGCCGCGTTCGAACTGCCTCCGGCCACATGGTCGCCGTTGACCAGGTCGGTCAGCCACGCCGGCCCGCCGGTCGGAGCCACGATAGCATCGAGTTGATGCTTATCCATGAGCGCGTCAATGCCTTCGGTTCGCGCCAGTTGATGATTCTTCGCCAGCGCATCGACATACGATTTGTCGGTAAGTGGTCCCTTGGCTTGGGCCTTCAGAAACAAGTCTTGCCCGAAGTACGGCATCTCTTTCTGCCGGTTGCGATCGTTGAAGTCGATGATGTCCTGCAGCGTGCGCACCGGCGCACCCGGACCGAGCCGCGCGAGATAGGCGTTAAGATCCGCCTTCAATTCGTACATGAAGACCAGCAGTTCGCTTTCATCGAACTTCCCGAGAGTTGCAATGTCGGCGGGATCGACCAGGGTCGCTCCCTGCTGCTTCATTACGTCGAGTGAGTGGTCCATCAGTGCGTCGACGGCATCGCTAAAGCCAAAATATTTTCGCGCCACGCCGATGCGTGCGCCCCTGAGTCCGTTGGGATTGCAATACTGCGCGTAGTCGCTTTGCGCCTTGCCCGCGCTGGCCGCGGTTGCAGCATCGTCCGGATCAGTTCCGGTCAGAGCGCCCAGTAGAATCGCCGCATCCCGCAGCGTCCTGCACATGGGTCCGGCGCCATCCTGGCTATGCGAAATCGGAATGATCCCGCCGCGGCTCACTAACCCCACCGTCGGCTTGATCCCCGCCAGTCCGTTCGACGACGACGGGCACACGATCGACCCGTCAGTTTCCGTGCCAATGCCCACCGCGGCCAGGTTCCCGGAAATCCCCGCGCCCGTGCCGGAACTCGATCCGCAAGGATTGCGGTCGAGCGCGTATGGATTCTTGGTCAGGCCGCCGCGCCCGCTCCATCCGCTGGTCGAGTGACTCGATCGAATGTTCGCCCACTCGCTCAGGTTGGTCTTACCCAGAATCACGGCGCCCGCCGCGCGCAGCCGTTGCGCCACGAACGAATCCTTCGCCGGCTTCGAGCCGACCAGCGCCAGCGATCCGGCGGTTGTCATCATGCGATCAGCCGTGTCGATGTTGTCCTTGATCAGCACCGGTATGCCATGAAGCGGACCCCGCGGCCCCTTGGCCTTGCGCTCCTGATCGAGCGCGTCGGCAATGGCGAGCGCATCGGGATTCATTTCGATCACCGCGTTCACCGTGCGCTTGTCGATGTCTTCAATCCGCGCCGTATATTTCTCGACCAGCGAGCGCGCTGTAAACTTGCCGGATTTCATCCCATCCTGCAAATCCGGAATCGTGATCTCGTCCAGTTCGAACGGCTTAATCTCAGCGGCAGGCGGGTCCGATGCACCAGCGGCTCGGGCCGCCCCCAGTGCCGGATACAACGCGGCCGTTCCACCCGTAGTCAACGCAGCTTGCAGGAACCGGCGACGTGACGCGCCGGAGTTCGATGAACCCATAGTGTCCCCATCATTCAGAAATATGATTCGTGAACATGATTCGCAAAATTGATTCGTACCGGAATTGATGTACAGGCCGACTATTTAAACACGAATCGCAGCCCGAGTTCACGAGGCACGGTTGTGACGCCCCGCTGGTGGTGATAAGCTAAGGTCGTTCGTCCAGCCCAGAGCGGGAGTAGTTCAGCGGTAGAACGCCAGCTTCCCAAGCTGGATGTCGCCGGTTCGATCCCGGTCTCCCGCTCCATATCTTTCCGATTTGATTTGATCCACAGCTCAATTCTTTAGTACCTTGCTCCTGAAGCCGTTCGCGCCCTGAGGTGCATGTTGCCCATTACCGCCTCCGATTCGATTACGCTCGCCGTCGAACACACGCGGCAACAACTGTTCAAACCCTTCCGGATTGGGCACTGGACCAAGCTTGCGTTTGTCGGCCTGCTGGCGGGAGAACTGGGTTCCAACGGATGCAACCGCTCTATCTTCAACATTCCGCAGCATCCCGGAGCGACGCCGCACCCTGGCTTCCCCGGTTCTTTAGGAATTGATCCGGCGCTGCTGGCCGCTCTCGGAGCTCTTCTCGCAGCGCTGGTGATCGCCGCTTTTGCCTTTGGCATCATCATGATGTACGTGAGCAGCGTGATGCGGTTCGTGCTGTTCGACAGCATCGTCACGCGGGAGTGTCACATCCGCTGGAGCTGGAGCCGCCGGCTCGGCGCCGGCTGGCGATACTTCGTCTGGAAGTTGCTTTACGTGCTCCTCAGCCTGGCGGGCTTCGCCGTAGTGGTTGGAATCCCGGTGGCTCTAGCGATCGCGAACGGTTGGTTCAAGGAACCGAAAGAGCATCTGCCCGCTCTGATCCTGGTTGGAGTCCTTCTCTTTCTCATCCTCATGGCTTTCACTCTGATCACGGCCGTGATCTTTGTGCTGACAAAAGATTTCGTCGTTCCCCAGATGGCCCTCGAGAACGTTGACGCGTTTGAGGGATGGCGGCGCCTGTGGGCGATGATGAAGGTCGAGAAAGGAGCGTACGCCGCTTACATTGGGCATGAAGATCGTACTCGCCTTCGTGGTGGGGCTCATCATCGGAATCGCCACGCTCATCTTAGGATTGATCTTCGTTGTACCCAGCGTAGGAATCGGCCTGCTTGCGTTTCTTACCGGCAAATCGGCCGGACTGACCTGGAACGCCCAAACCATCACTCTCGCGATTGTGGTCGGCTGCATCTTGCTGGGAGTTTTCTTCTATCTCGTTTCGCTGATCTCCGTGCCCGCGATCGTGTTCTTTCCGGCGTATTCCATGTATTTCTTTGCCGGACGATATCCGCAGCTGAGCGCCGTGCTCTACCGCTTGTCGCCGGCTGTCCCAGTTCCAGCGGGTGCAGCGCCGTCTTCGGCATAGCCAGCCGGCCTTTCGTGACTAACTCGCGGAGGGGATGCGATACTGCTCACCAGCAAGTTGGTCAGCAATTTGGTCTCGCGTCTTATAACCAAGGCCATACACTGGTCGCAAGCAATCATCTTCGAACGGAGTGTGTATTTTGAAAATATCTATGGCAACAACGACGCCGCGCTCGCTGACGACGCTGATGATGGCAGCAATTGTGGTCTCAGCCGTCGTGGCCATTCCGGCGCGTGCCCAGCAGTCGAACCCGCAGCCGTCCAGCACCGAGCAGCCCGATAACTACACCTGGCTGGAAGACATTCACGGCGAGCGGCCAATGGCGTGGGTGAAGGCGGAGAATGCGCGCACCGCGGCGGTGCTCGAGAAGGACGGTCACTTTGCCACTCTCGAGGGCGAGGCGCTCAAGGTGCTGGAGTCTCCCGAGCGGCTGCCCGAGCCGCAGCTTCGCAATGGCGCCGTTTACAACACCTGGCGCGACGCCGAGCATGTGCGGGGAATCGTGCGCCGCACCTCGCTCAAGGATTATCTAACGGCAGAGCCGCATTGGGAGACGGTGCTCGACTACGACGCGCTCGCAAAAACCGACAAGCAGAGCTGGGTGGGGCATGGACTGAATTGCCTGACTCCCGACGAGGAATTCTGTCTCGTGGCGCTGTCAGCCGGGGGCGAGGATGCCGATACTCTGCGCGAGTTCAACCTGAAAACGGGAAAATTTGTCGAAGGCGGCTTCGTTTTGTCGCGCGGCAAGCAGAACGTTTCGTGGGTCGACAAAGACACGCTATTGATTGGCCGCGACTGGGGTCCGGGAACGATGAGCGAGGCCGGCTATCCCATTACCGTGCGCCAGTGGAAGCGCGGCCAGCCGCTGGAGAGCGCCGTAGAAGTTTTTCGCGGCGATGTCAAAGACAACGGCTACGGTGATTACGCGCAGGTGTTCATCGATGGCCAGGGCCACGTCGCCAAGATGGTGCAGCGCAATCTGAGCACATTTGCGCAGGAGACTTATCTGCTCTTGCCCGGCGGACCCAAGAAGCTCGCCCTGCCGCTCAAAGCCAGTGTAAGCGGCATGCTCGACGGCCAGTTACTCGTAGAACTGAATGAGGATTGGACGCCCGAGGGACAGACCACCAAGTTCGCCCAGGGATCGGTGGTTTCACTGGATTTGGCCGCGGTGGAAAAAGATCCGGTGCGGCTCAAGCCCGTCGTCGTGTTTGCCCCGACCTCGCAGGAGTTTGAACAGTGGTTTTCAACCACCAAGAACCACTTGTTCATAGCCACGCTCGACCATGTGCAGCAGCGCGCCTATGTGTACACCTTCGGCCGCGACGGCAATTGGACGCGCAAGCCAGTTCCTGTTCCCGACAACCTTACCATGGGTTCGGGGACGTTCAGCCTCACCGACGACCGCTTTTTTGTCAGCATCGAGGGATTCTTAACTCCGCCGTCGCTGTGGCTGGGCGATGCCGGCGATGGGTCGTTTGCTCTGGCTAAGTCGCAGAAGCCGCAGTTCGACGCCAGCAACGAAGTCGTCGAGCAGTTGGAAGCCACATCCAAGGACGGAACCAAGGTGCCCTACTTCGTAGTGCATCGCAAGGATATGCGCCATGACGGGTCGAATCCCACGTTGCTCAATGCCTATGGCGGATTCCAGATCGCGATGACTCCGCTCTACCGGGCAGTCACGGGCAAACTCTGGCTGGAGCGTGGGGGCGTGTTTGTGCTGGCTAATATTCGCGGCGGCGGCGAGTTCGGCCCCGCCTGGCACGATGCTGGGCTCAAAACCCATCGGCAGCGCATTTACGACGACTTCTACGCTGTGGCCCAGGATCTGGTCGCGCGCAAGATCACCTCAACGCGCAGGTTAGGGATTATCGGCGGATCGAACGGCGGCCTGCTCATGGGCGTCGAGTTCACCCAGCACCCCGAGATGTGGAATGCGGTCGTGATCCAGGTACCGCTGCTCGATATGCTGGCCTTTGAGCATCTGTCGGCCGGGGCGTCGTGGGTGGGCGAATACGGGTCGGTCTCTGTACCGGAGGAGCGCGCGTTTCTGGCGTCGATTTCACCCTACAACCAGCTCAAGCCGGATGTGCATTATCCCGAGCCGCTGATCTTCACCACCACTAAAGACGATCGCGTAGGTCCGGTGCATGCCCGGAAATTTGCCGCGCGCCTGGAGGAATTTCACAAGCCGTTCTTCTATGACGAAATCACCGAAGGTGGCCATGGCGCCGGCGCCGACAAAAAGCAGGAGGCCCGAACCGACGCCGAATACTTCACTTATCTCATGATGAAGCTGATGGATTGAACCGTTCGGAGACGTCGCGACTGAAGAACGAACTCTCCGATCGCCATTCTAATTCGTACTCGGGGCGCTCCTGCTCTTTGTCGGGAGCACGGGTAAGTGGCGGCTTAGTCATGCATGAAATGGCTGATTTCAAGAGCTGGCATCCGATTCCTGTCTCGAAAAACGACTTCGACTTGTCGGCATTTCTTTCCTGACTGTGCCGGACGATGGGCTCTACGGTTTTGAAAAGACCTTGTCTCGAGATTTCGAGGTTTACTGCGTAACCGAGTTCGCCGTGGCTGTGGCCGCTGCCATTGCGAGTTTGTGATCGTTGTTCCAAGGTGGCCCGATAGACTTCCTCAGCTTGAGGAAGTGAGCATCGAGGTCGTCGGTGCGCAGCGCCACGCTCGCCGCATCAAATACCTTCTTCGCGTCGTACCAGTGGACGGCCCAACCGCGCCCCTCGGCTGCGGCAGCCAGTGCTTTGCGGTACATCACCCAGTCGGCGACGTTCTGCGCCCGGTAATCCTTGATCCGCTCGGCAATGGTCGGTGGCAGCGTCGGGCACCGGCGAAGCGCAACGCCGAGGATGCGTCGGGGCACTGCCATCGCGACGGCGTCCAGGCTGAGCTTCGCGTGCCGTTCCGCAGACACCTGCACGCGCTCCACCAGCGCCACTGCGTCATGGAGCGGAAGCGTCTGCCCTTCGCTGTGGTGGGGAATCTTCGGCAGGTCCTCGTCCACCAGTTCGACGCGACGGCGGTCGAGGAGCGTCCCGTCGCCCGCGACCGTCACCAGGACCGCCCAACCGCCGTGATCCGATACCCCGATGATCCCGTCATCCTTCGACATGCTTCCTCCATTGCGAGTGCTTAGGTTTTGAGTGTAGGCCCGTTCGCATCGATCATCTGAGTACGATGAGGGAACAATGCATTGCCTTGCGGTGTCGGGCAGAAGTACGAGATCGTGCATGGTCGCAATCCTTCTGACCTTATCAGGAGTCAGTGTTGGTGCCAATCAGGTGCCGCGAATTCCATGCCTCTACTCGGGCAGTTTTCAGGAAAATATCCCAACGCCGCATTTGCGATTCGTCCGACTCCATGAAACAACGCGCCATAAAGCGAGTGGACATTGCTGGCCCAGCCAAGCAACGCGACATTCGCAGCAAGGTAGGCATATACGTTGTGGTGGCCCCTGATATTGAAAGTCGCTCGATCAGAGATTCCTATATCTCTTCGTTCGCCCTCGATTGAGCGACGACGGTTCAGCCCCCTAAGTACAGGCGAAAAGCGACCAAGGTAACCTGAAACCGCAGACGAACTCGCGGTACCCTGTAACGGATAGGGGTTTCATCGCAAGCGCTATCACCACGATAGCCGTCAGTCGTCACGGCACCTGGGCATTCTGCCGCGCGCAGAGGCGGTGCACGTGAGGTTCGAACCACCACCGGAGCGAAGCATCATGCGAAGAGTTCTGACTTGCCGAGTTCTGATTTGCGCTTTCGTGTTCGTCGCGCCGCTTCTGGCGCAATCGCGCTGGGCGGGCGGCCCTCCGGCCGCGGCGACCAATCCCACGTTTGAGGCAAGTTTCGGCTTCGTCTACCTCAACATGGCCGTGCCCTCGCAGCAGCGAGTAGGGCTGACTGGAATCGACGGCAGCGGCCTGGTACGGTTCGCCCCCCGTTGGGGAGCTACCGTCGACGGCACCTATGCCAGCACGGGCAATGTATTTAACACCGGACACGGCGCCAATATCCTGAGCCTGCTGGCCGGGCCCGTGTTCTATCCGGTGAACGGCCGCACCGCCGTCTTCGTTCACGCCCTGGTTGGTGCCGGACGCGTCGGCGGCGCCGTCCCGACCAGCGGTCCCTACTATCTGGGCGGCTGGGTCGCGCGCCCTTCCTACGCTTTTGGTGGAGGAGTCGAACGGTATCTTTTCGGAACGTTTGCCGTCCGCGTCCAGGCAGACTATCAACGCACCACGTTTGGAGACTCCACCGGAGCGATCCAGGGCCAGAACAATCTGCGCCTGATCACCAGCATGGTTTACCGCTTCGGCAATACCCGCGAATAGCGTACAGCCTGCATTCGAATCGAGTGGATTCGCGGCGCTCAGCTTTCCTGTAAAGGAAGAACTCGGTCCAGCGATCTTCGCTCCGCCGTTCGGGGGACAGTTCGCGGAAGCGAAGCCCTGGTAGAACAAGCGTCCAGGTAGGCACAGGCCGCAAATATCAATTCTTCGCGCAGAGTATCAAGGTGCTCCTCGGGAGTACTCGATTCCAACAGAATCCGAACCACTCCGCCCATCGATGCCAGCAGCATATGCGCAACCAGTTGCGGATCGGCCGCGAGCGAATCGGAAGCCGACCGCAACATTTGCATGATCGCCGTGTGGAATCGAGCGCTTATCTGTTGCACGATCCTTGCCCCGTCGACATCGGAGCTAACCGAGTACAAAGCGCTGCTGGTCTTGGCAACCTTCATCTTGGCATGAAGAAATTCAGTGATGAGAGCCGTCGCCATCTGCCGAAGCGCTCGACCCTGCTGTTCCCGGCAAACCTGTTCGACGGCTTCTGCCACCTCGGCCAAGT
>CAVWLI010000021.1:0-313470 GCA_963755795.1 uncultured Acidobacteriota bacterium
TCGATTCTTGAGAGCGTGTGATTTTTGCGGGTTGACTTCGCTTAACCGGCTTTTCCCGCGAAACACCAAGAACCAAGACAAAACTACGCGATGAAAACACAAACTGAAAAGAACGCTATGAATCAGGCAATGACCTACCAATCGAATGACCAGAACGCGCAATTGCGTCCCCGCGCAGGTCGGGCCGGCGCTGACCACGACAGGGATGTGCCCGAGATCGATCTGTTGAGCCCGTTGACGCTCCGGGGCATCACTTTTCGGAACCGCATCGCCGTGTCGCCAATGTGCCAGTATTCTGCCGTGGATGGCTTTGCCAATGATTGGCATCTCGTCCATCTCGGCAGCCGAGCGGTCGGCGGGGCAGCCTTGATAATGGTCGAGGCAACGGCAGTAGCTGCGGAAGGGCGCATTACGCCGGGAGACCTCGGAATCTGGAAAGACGAGCATATCGAAATGCTGGCGCGCATCGCCAAATTCGTCCACTCTCAGGGCGCCATTGCTGGCATCCAGTTGGCGCATGCCGGTCGGAAGGGGAGTTGCGAACTGGCGTGGAAAGGCGGGGCGAGCCTTATGACAGTCGAGCAGGGCGGCTGGCCGGTAGTCGGCCCGAGTCCTGTCCCGTTCGACGAAGCTCATCCGGTGCCGATCCCGTTGGATGAGGCGGGGATCGATGGCGTCGTCGCTGCGTTCGAGGCCGGTGCTCGGCGCGCTCTTGAAGCAGGGTATAAAGTTATCGAGATCCATGCGGCTCACGGTTACCTGCTGAACGAATTTCTCTCGCCGATCAGCAACCATCGTAATGACCAGTACGGCGGTGCACTGGAAAATCGCATGCGCTTGCTGTTGCGAGTCGCCGAGCGACTCCGCGGGCTGATGCCAGAGGATTTGCCCCTCTTCGTGCGGATCTCGGCAACCGACTGGGTAGAGGGTGGTTGGGACATCGAGCAGTCGGTCGAACTGGCCAGGCAACTCAAGGGTTTAGGGGTCGACCTCATCGACGTTTCGTCGGGCGGGACGTTGGCGCAAGCCCGGGTTCCGGTGGCGAAAGGTTACCAAGTGCCGTTTGCCCGGCGCATCAGAGAGGAGGTCGATATCAGAACCGGTGCGGTCGGGCTGATCACCGAACCCCATTACGCCGACGAGATTATTACTGGGGGGGACGCGAACCTGATCTTTATTGCTCGCGAGATGCTGCGGGAGCCGTATTGGGCGCTAAAGGCGCAGCAGGCATTAGGAGAGGAACCCGCCTGGCCGGTTCAGTACGGCTATGTGCTCAAGCGCCGGGCGAAGTAATTTGTCAACAAATCAAGAATTAAGAATTCAAGAAGTCGAGAATTCAAGAAGAACGAAATAGTCTCGCGCCGAGTTCCGCATCGCATCCTTCTTGAATTCTTGACTCCTTGGATTCTTGGCTACTTGATTTGTTGAGTTCTTCACTATGACAACAGCACTGGAAAATAAATCAACTACCACCGAAATACGCGCGCGATTCGACCAGGAGGTGGAACGATTCAGCTGTCTTGAAACCGGTCAACAGGCTACGATTGACGCAGCTCTGGTTCTTGACCTTGTGGCACAGACGTCCGCCATGCACCTGCATCCCCACGATACGGTGCTCGATATCGGCTGTGGCGCCGGAAACTTCACTCTTCGGGTTCTTCAGGATGTTAGCCCGCTTCATTGCCATCTTGTCGACTTGAGCCAGTCAATGCTTACCCGAGCAGAAGAACGCATTCGCAAAATGGGTATCGCCTCGGTGCATACATATCAGTCCGACTTCAGAGCATCGTCGTTTGGGGAATCTTCCTTCGATTGTATTCTTGCTGGAGCCGTGCTTCATCACCTACGCGATGATGAGGATTGGAAATTTGCCTTCAAACGTTTTCACACGTGGCTAAAACCTGGCGGACGCATCTACGTCTCGGATCTGGCTTACTTCGAAGTTCCCGATGCGCAAAACGTCATGTGGAAACGTTACGGAGAGTATCTGGAATCATTGGGCGGGAAGGAATACCGATCCAAGGTTTTTGCTTATATCGATAAGGAAGACTCGCCCCGATCATTGCCCTTCCAGCTCGATTTGTTGAAATCAACGGGCTTCTCGAATTACGATGTTCTCCATCGAAACAGTGTCTTCGCCTGTTATTTCGGAGTGAAATAAAGAAAAACTCAAGAGTTCAAGCGAAGGCTGGAGCCTTCGCTTACACTTGAAGCCTCTCGCGGACTACCTCCGCGGCGTCCTTGTCCTCGCGAAGGCCGAGAAAAACAGGCTGTCGCAAGCGATCATCTCGCGTCCACTCGGAAAACTTCACTTGGCAAACCATCTGTGGTTCCACCCAGTGGCAGTGTTTGATTTCTGAAGCAGTGATGCCCTGCCCCCACTTGCTCCCACGAGAAACCGGCAGATTTGCAAACGGACAAGACGGCCGGGCGATTTTTTTAAATTGCGAATGCAGTCTGCGCAGGAGAGCGTCGTTAAACCCGGTCCCCACCTTTCCGGCGAAAAGCAATTTTTTGTCCTCGTAGAATCCGACAATGACTGAGCCGAAATACTGGCGACTGCCTTCGGGGTCGGTGTATCCACCGATAACGAACTCCTGTTCCAAAACCAATTTCAGCTTTATCCAGGAACCGCTTCGGCGGCCGGGTTCATACACGGAATCTTCAAGCTTCCCGATAAGTCCTTCGAGGCCTAGCTGCCGGACCTGCTGCAAAAGTGGTTCCAAATTATTGCCCAGCGCTGCCGAATAGCGAATGACGCCGGGCGGATTTTTGAGCAGATTTTGTAGCTTGGACTTCCTCTCAGTCAGAGGGAGGTTCTTTAAGTCTTGCCCGTTCAATTGCAGGATGTCAAAGGCGTAAAAGAATATAGGCGGGCGCTCCTGGCCGATGTCATATGCTTGAAGGAGTTGGAAGGAGGAGCGGCCTTTCTCATCCAGGGCGACAATCTCTCCGTCAAGAGCTGCATCCTGGGCGTCTAAAGCCGCGACAGATTCCATTATCTCCGGAAACTTCGCCCCGAAGTCTTTTTCATTCCGGGATAGCAGCCGTGCCTGACTTCCACCCTTGAGCGCAAGGGCGCGCCATCCATCGAACTTTATTTCATATACCCAATTGCCGCGTGGCGGCGCAGCGGCGAGTTTTGCTTTCATGGGTTCGACAAACGCCGGCAGCGCAGCGGCTTTCACCGCTCTCTTCGGTTTGCGCCCTACGCCCTTTTCTTTGGACGTTTCCTTGGACTGCCAGATACGGTCGCCCCGTGACAGCTCCTTCATGTTCTGGCCGGACAGCACCGATGTATCATCCAGCTTTTTCGAGAGCGGCTTCATATCCTCGCCCCCTTTGATCAGGAGCCATTGGTTGTCGTTGTCACGAAGTCGTACGAGATACCACTCCCCTTCGAGCTTCGCTCCATGCAGAATGAAGTGCAGCTTACCATTTTCGAGCTCCTTCGCTGGCGCCTTGCTCAATGGCTCGAATGTTCCTCGATCCCATACCATGACCGTGCCGCCGCCATATTGACCCTCCGGTATTTTGCCCTCGAAATCGGCGTAGGCTACGGGATGGTCTTCCACGCGGACGGCAAGGCGCTTTTCACCGCGGGCATAGGGAATCCCCTTCGGAACTGCCCACGATTTGAGCGTGCCTCCCATTTCCAGACGGAAGTCGTAATGCAGGCGGCTGGCGTCGTGTTTCTGTATTACGAACTCGGTTTTTCGAGACCTCTGGCCGTTTCGCCTCGGGTTCAGCCGTGTTACGGAAATCTCGCTTTCGAGCATATTCTTTGAGCGACACAAACTGATCCCTACTTTCCGTTTTTCGGCGATGCGTTTCAAGGCGATTAAGCGGCAAATATTTGAGTTTGACATCGGATCGCCGATTCCTCCGTCTCAGCAAATGCTTAGAATTTCTGAGCGAGGCAGGCTCGAGGCGGCGGAATCTGCGGCTACGTCGGCAAAATCTTGGGATGTCTATGCGTATGAGATTTGCGGGCTAGGTTTTCTTTGTCGGAAGCTTCTTGCGTTTTGTCTTTGCGAAATCTTCGAGCTGCTTTTCCGACATGGACTCAGCCATCTTTTTCGACGCGCCTTTCAGGCTGGATTTCTTGCGTTCCCCCCGTTGGGCTGCTAGCGCTGCACCAGCGGCCATCTGCTGCTTTTTTGATCTTGCCGGCATACTCTTTAATCGTCGCGCCGGCAAAAAGCGGATGTACGCTCGACTCAAAGCAAACTCTCCTGGGCGGGAGCTGATAACAAATCACTGCTGTCCAAAATAACGGTTAGCGGGACAGGTAGTCTTGGATTGGAGCCGCTACGCGGTCGTATGGACAGCGTATCGGCGAAGGGCTCTGGGTTTGACGATTTGATTAGGCGGTGCCGAGCTGATGGTAGGGACGCGCTCCCGCGCGATCCGCGGCAGCACGTGCGCTGGTTAACCTCCGGTGCGGCGCCGCTGATCGTATCCGCGTTCCGGCGCGTCCGGCGTAGCACGTCCACAGACGCGTTCCAGACGTGCGACGCCGGACGCGCTGGAGTTCATCTACCGTCGGAGGCACTACACCGGACATCACCAGCGGACGTCCTGCCGCGGATCGCGCGGGAGCGCGTCCCTACCTGCACCGTCGCGCGGGAACGCGTTCCAGACATGCGACGCATGTGCAGCGGCGGACGCGCGGGAGCGCCTCCCACCCGCCGGCCGCCGAGCGGCTCGGCCCTATTATTTCTCGGGTTGCGCGCTAGCGATTTAACCCTAACCCAGAAACAAAGGCCTTCCGGTCAGCCTTTTTTAGAACGCTTCTTGGACAGGAGTGATAACAAATATATTCTGGTCCAGTTTAACGTTGGGAAGCAACTCGGTAAGCTAAACCATTCAGATGAAAAAGGTCGTATTTGGTTCTGGCCCGCAAACGTCTGGCCTGAAGGATACCCGCATTCCGAAACCTGGCGGCTCAATGGGTTTGTTCAGAGGGAACGGCTTTATTATAGGGTCTGTGCGCGGCCGTGGGCTTCGGATTCCTCTTCCCGCAGGTGGGGGCTCGGAACGGTGCGCTGCATCCGGAGATAGTCGGTAATGGCGGCATAGCGCTGATCCTGTTTTTGCAAGGGCTATCGATCGCGCTTGATAAAATGCGGGCCGGGGCGGCCAACTGGCGGCTGCATGTCACCATTCAAGCGTTCACGTTCTTGGTTTTTCCGCTGGTCGGTTTGGCGTTTGGCGCGCTGATGCCTTGGATCTGGCCCGGCGAACCACACGCGATTCGTGAAGGCGTCCTGTACCTTTGTGTGCTGCCCTCGACCGTGTCGACCTCCGTCGTACTGACGTCGGTGGCGGGTGGTAACGTGGCCGGCGCGCTCTTCAATGCAGCCCTTTCCAACATCCTTGGGGTGGTCTTTACCCCGGTGTGCGTGCATCTGTTGATGGCCGCTACCGGCCAACAGGGACAGCTCGGTTCCCTCCTTGGCGAAATTCTCTTACTGACGCTGGTCCCGTTCGGGGTCGGCATGTTGCTACGACCTATCGTTTGGCGGTGGGTCGACGCACACAAACGTTGGGTTAATTGGATCAGCAACGCCGTGATCCTCCTCATCGTCTACACCGCGTTCTGCGACTCGGTGCAGAACCGGATTTGGGTTCAATTCGGGTTCGGGCTTACTGTTGGAGTGTTGGCCATCGTCCTCGCGCTTTACGCCACCATCTCCGCGCTGGTTCAGCTTGCCAGCCATTGGCTACGGTTCAATCGTGAGGATTTTATTGCCGCTTACTTCTGCTCGGTCAAAAAGACGCTGGCCATGGGCGTGCCGCTGGCCATGCTCATTTTTGGATCTCGATCCGACTTGAGCCTCATTCTGTTGCCGATCATGTTTTACCATCCGTTTCAGCTCTTTGTGAACGGCGTACTGGCAAATCGTTGGGCAAGAAAAACCGCGTTGCGATGAGATGGCTGGCTAGCAGTCGATTCGCCAGGATTTGTTCCGGGCCATAGGTGTTTGCCTCCTGGACTTCTGCAACTCCTGAACTTGGTAGGTGTTTTTTATTTTTTTTGTGTGTTAGTTTGTGGGGTGCTCTGACTTCTTGACTTCCTAGCCCGCAATGAACTCGTCGCTTGGGTCCGGCGGCCGCCAGACGTGATTTTTGCGGGTTAGCGCCATGCAGATTTGATTCCGAATTAGATCGTTCCCGCTTCCCCGAAATGAAAGGATCGCCCTATGGCATTACATCATTTCCAACCGACTCACTACCACACCGCGATCGGCTCGTTCGAGCCGGTCCTGCGAATCGGCGACGGCGACACGGTGGTTACGACCACTGTCGATGCCTTCGGCAAGGACGCCAGCGACACGCTAGTGACGCCGCGCGGAAACCCACAGACCGGCCCATTCCATGTCGCGGGCGCGGAACCAGGCGATACGCTGCTCGTGCAGCTCGACCAGATCGTGCCGAACCGAACGATCGGCTATAGCGGCTCGGTTGTGGCGCCAAACGTAGTCGAGCCGTCATACGTGCGCGAGTTGCCCGAGCGCGAGCTGGCCGAGTGGCGGGTCGATAACGAATGCGGCACGGCGACGCTGATCAAGCCGGAGACGAAGCTTGGCAACCTGGCGATCCCGCTGGCTCCGATGCTCGGTTGCTTTGGGGTCGCTCCGCCGGGCGGCCAGGCGATCTCGACCGCGACCTCGGCCGAGCACGGCGGCAATATGGACTACCGTGGGTTCGTGACCGGTGTCACCGCCTACTTCCCGGTGTTTGTGCCGGGCGCGCTGCTCCATATCGGCGATGGCCATGCGACCCAAGGCGACGGCGAGATCGTCGGCACCGGGATCGAGATCTCGATGCAGGTCCAGTTCACCGTGCATGTCATCAAAGGGAAGCGCATCCGCTGGCCGCGCGGCGAGAACGCCGAATATATTTTCGCCGTCGGCAATGCCCGCCCGCTCGACCAAGCGGTGCAGCACGCGACGACTGAGATGCTGCGCTGGCTCAAGGAGGACTACGCGCTGGACGCGACCGGCGCGAGCCTGCTGCTTGGGCAATGCGTCGAATACGATCTAGGCAATGTTTTCGATCCGGCCTATACGATGGTGTGCAAATTACGTAAGGCGCTGCTTCGTCCTTCATGATCAGCGAAGATCGCCCGTTACATAGCGTTTTCACCCAGGGTCGAGCCACTCCACCGACGGCACAGTTAAATGCGGAGCACAGGTAGTCCAGAAAGCAGTTGATGCGACCTTACAAGCTCTTTTCCAGAAAACTCCGAATAGCCTCAAGAATGCGTTCATCGACGTCATCCTGGATCTCGCGGCATACCTTAAGTTGAGCTTGGGTGACAAGCAGCGAATGGTCTCCCCCTTGAACGATGTGGAGCTTATTGACCGCTCTCATCTCTTGTCGAACGCTCTCCAGGAGCTGCAACGGGCACAGTCGGTCGCGGGTTCCCTGCACGAATAGGATTGGCGTGGTTAATGCCCGGAGCACCTCCGCTCGCAGCTTCGCCGGATCACCTCCGCCGCACAATGGGTAGCCGAGACAGATTAGCGCAGTGACCTTTTCCTCCAATGCCAAGTGACATCCGACCCGTGCGCCAAGGCTTTTTCCGATAAGAACGGTTGGCCCATGGTGTCCCTGCCGAGCTTGATGCAGCGCCTGACGATGGGTCGCAACGAGTTTCGGCAGCGGGTCGGGACGTTTGCTCAAGTTTTTGATATATGCATAGTCGAAAGGGGCAACAGTTCCGATTGTTGCCAGCCTCCTGACCCAGCGTTGCATCCACGGATGCGAAGAAGACGCACCGGCGCCATGTGCAAAGACGAAGAGTGGCGTTTCCATGTTTGAGCTTTCTCAATAAGACAAACTGTTTCAAACTCTTCTCTCTAGCCTGCATCGGTCACAAATCTTTAGAGATTTGTGACCGATGCAGGCTGTGGCAGCGGAACTCACCGGCTACGCCGGAAAATTCCGCTGCTTTTTGGTGACGAGAGTTTAGAAACATTTTGTTTCGATTCCTTTATTTTAAGCGGGCTCTTGAACAGACGCGGAGCGTCTGTTTAAGAGCTTTCTAACCCGCAATCAGCTCGTCGCTTCGGTTTTTGCGTGATTTTTGCGGGCTAGCGCTTTTGGCCGGTAACAATCAAAAACCGAGTTCGAGGCCATAAGCGTAAGCGAAGGCTCCAGCCTTTGCCTGGCCATGGCGCGCCACGCAGGCAAAGGCTGGAGCCTTCGCTTACGCTGAGAAAGCCGCAACCGATAGAACGAACCGATTGCGCCTCCCGGCGTAAAAGACATCGAGTACGGGACGAGTGCGAGGCGCCTAGACCGCCAGAGCCTCTTTCGCGGCAGCGATTGCGTAGTCTCGGTTCAAACGCGAGATAAACGTCGCGCTGACTTCAGCGGGGCAAACTGCTTCACATTCGTAGTGGTTTCGACAATTGCCGAAGCCGAGTTCATCCATCTTCCGAACCATATGGAGGGCTCGGCTGTCGCGTTCCGCCTGACCTTGCGGCAAGAGCCCCAGGTGGGAGACTTTGGCAGAAACGAATAACATCGCCGAGGAATTCGGGCAGGCCGCCACACAGGCGCCGCATCCAATACACGCGGCGGCTTCCATAGCAAGGTCCGCATGATGCTTGGGCACCGGCAACCCGTTTGCTTCCGGGGCGGATCCGGTTCGAACGACGATGTAGCCGCCGGCTTGGATGATACGGTCAAAGGCGCTTCGGTCGACCACGAGATCCTTGACCGTCGGGAATGCGGCGGCACGGAACGGCTCAACCCAGATGGTGTCTCCGTCCTTAAATCGCCGCATATAAAGTTGGCAGGTCGTCTTCACCTTGCCCGGTCCATGAGGAATGCCGTTGATAACAAGAGAACATGTTCCGCAAATACCCTCGCGACAGTCCGAATCGAACGCGATGGGATCCTCACCGCGTTCATTGAGGGCCTCATTAACGATGTCGAGCATCTCAAGAAACGAGGCTTCGGAAGGGATATTTTTCGCGGCATAATCCTTGAAAGACCCGGGCGAGCCGCCATCTTTTTGTCGCCAAACCTTAAGGCTAAAATTCATTTGTAGCTTCGTTGAGAGAGTTTCACATTTTCGAAAATCAGCGGCTCCTTTATCAGGTTCGGTCGTGCATCCTGACCGGCATACTCCCAGGCAGCAACGTAGCAATAATCGTTGTCATCTCGAAGAGCCTCGCCTTCTTTTGTCTGATGTTCGAGGCGGAAATGGCAGCCACATGACTCGTTCCGTTCCAAGGCGTCCAGGCACATCAATTCGGCAAACTCCAAAAAGTCCGCGACTCGGCCCGCATGCTCGAGCGCCTGATTAAACTCTCTACCATCTCCGAGGACATTTACGTTTTCCCAGAACTCTGCGCGCATCGCCGGGATTTTCTGAAGAGCCTCCTGCAGTCCTTGGGCGTCTCGAGCCATTCCGCACTTATCCCAGACCAGGAGTCCGAGCTCCCGGTGGAACGTCGTCACGGTCTTCTTTCCTTTGATCGAAAGGAGTCGATCGATTCGGCTGGAGACGTCTTTCTCGGTAGCTTTAAATTCAGGTCGGTCCCCCGAAACCTTCTTGCCCAACTGCGTCGCCAGATAGTTTGCGATGGTGGCGGGAACCACAAAGTAGCCGTCGGACAGTCCCTGCATAAGGGCGCTGGCTCCGAGCCGGTTCGCCCCGTGATCGGAGAAGTTTGCTTCTCCCAGGACGTACAGACCCGGAATATTGCTCATCAAGTTGTAATCTACCCAAAGCCCACCCATCACGTAATGGATTGCGGGATAGATCCGCATGGGCGTTTTGTAGGCATTTTCGTTCGTGATGTTCAGATACATGTCGAACAGATTGCCGTACCGCTCCCGAATCTCGTTCTCCCCGTGCCGGCGAATTGCGTCCGCGAAATCCAAATATACTCCCAGCCCACTCGGGCCAACGCCACGCCCTTCATCGCAAACTTCTTTTGCGTTGCGCGACGCGATGTCGCGCGGCACCAGGTTTCCGAAACTCGGATATTTTCGCTCGAGGTAATAGTCTCGTTCTTCTTCCGGGATTTGGTCCGGCGACCGTTTTTCCCCTTTCTTTTTCGGAACCCAAACGCGGCCATCGTTCCGCAGGGATTCCGACATCAGAGTGAGTTTGGCTTGATAGGGGCCACTGACCGGGATGCAGGTTGGATGGATCTGAACGAGACAAGGGTTCGCGAAGAGTGCGCCCCTCTTATGCGCTCGCCAAGTCGCCGTGACATTACAGCCCTTCGCGTTGGTCGAGAGGTAAAACACATTGCCGTAACCGCCGGTAGCAAGAATCACCGCATCGGCTGCGTGGCTGCTGATCTCGCCCGTTACGAGATCGCGAACGACTATTCCTTTGGCATGTCCGTCGACCAAAACCAGATCGAGCATCTCAGTCCGGGAATACATTTTCACCGTCCCTGCCGCAATCTGGTGTTCTAAAGCCTGGTAAGCGCCGAGCAGAAGCTGCTGGCCGGTTTGGCCGCGGGCATAAAAGGTTCTCGATACCTGAACCCCGCCAAAAGAACGATTTGCCAGTAATCCACCGTACTCACGCGCGAACGGAACGCCCTGTGCCACGCACTGATCGATAATATTAAGACTAATCGCAGCTAACCGATGAACATTAGCTTCTCGCGACCGAAAATCGCCACCTTTAATGGTATCATAGAACAAGCGGAAAACGCTATCGCCGTCGTTGGCATAATTCTTGGCGGCATTGATGCCGCCTTGGGCCGCGATACTGTGCGCCCGTCGTGGTGAGTCCTGGAAGCAAAAACATTTAACGTTATACCCAAGCTCGCCCAAGGTCGCCGCGGCGGAAGCACCCGCCAGACCGCTTCCGACAACGATAATATCAAATTTTGATCGGTTATTCGGGGCAACTAACTTCGATTCGCCTCGATGTTTATCCCACTTCTTATCAAGCGGGCCGGAAGGGACCTTCGAATCGAGAGTCGTTGACATAGGTCTACTTGATTATGCCGAGAAGAATCGTAGCGGGGATCGAAACGTAGCCTGCGAAAATCAGCCAGGTCAAAGTTTGGCCGCCGGTGGAAACGAAGCGCGATATTCTGCGATTATTAATACCCAGCGTCTGGGTGACGCTTTCGAATCCATGACTGAGATGGCTGGCGAGCAGGAAGAGGGCAAGGACATAAAAAAAAGACACCAGAGGGTGACTGAATCCGAGTATGAGCATCCGATAAACGTCGGGACGACCGAGTGAGTCGTGCAGCTTGCGGAATTCCGGATCAGTCACATGAAGGGTGAACTGGAGCAGGTGGTAAATCACGAAACAAAGGACAATCAGTCCGCTAATGATCATCGTTCGCGATGCGAGCGTCGATCGTTGGTAACCGGTGACAGCGTACTTTTGCGGCTTCGCCAGCCGGTTCTCTTGGGCCAGCTGAATCGTGGCGACGATATGCGTTACAAACGCGGCAAGCAGGACAAATCGCACTATCCAGAGGATCGGTCCGAGGTCGTGCAGGAGTTTCGCGTACGCGTTTATCTGGTTTTGGCCCATATAGATCTGCAAATTTCCGATGAGATGACCGAGAACGTACAGAATCAGAAATAGAGCAGTGACGCCCACGACGATCTTTTTCCCGATCGACGATTGGTAAAATGCGATGACCGGATTCTTGGAGAACTTCCGGAGATGAGGGGCCGATAAAGTCACTTCCGGCATGATGGGTGGAAACTATTAGAAAATCTAATAGTTGTCAATAGCCGTGTGGGGCGAAGCTCAGTCCGAGCCTTGGGATCCGGTTGGACGGTTCAGGTAGGGGGAAGCTCGCTGAGCCGCGGATCCGACCACGGCACGAAGGAGCCTCGCCCTACCGGATCGGGAAAAGGCTGGAGCCTTCACTTACGCTATTCTCTCTTTCCTTTTTCAAGCCAGTCGTTAATATCGCCGATTTATGATGAAACGTCTGTTTCTCCTGATATTTGGCGTCATTCTGGCGATTGCCGGGTCAACGTTTTCCCAAGACACAATCAAGATTGGCGAGTTTGGTTCCTTGACCGGAGATAACGCCAGTTTCGGCATCTCCCAGAATAACGGTGTGCAAATGGCCGCGGAAGAAATAAACGCTGCCGGCGGCGTGCTAGGCAAGAAGATTGAGCTGATCGTCAGAGGATAATCAGACGAAGCAAGGCGAGACGACGACTATCGCCCGCAAATTGATTTCCCAGGATCACGTCGTAGCCGTCATCGGAGAGGTGGCCTCTTCGAAAAGTCTGGAGGCGGCGCCCATTTGCCAAGCCTCCAAGATCCCCCAGATCGCCACGGCGGCAACGAATCCAAGAGTGACTCAGACCGGCGATTACATATTCCGCGTCTGTTTCACGGATGATTTTCAGGCTGTGGTGATCGCTCGGTTCGTGCTTGAGAAATTAAAGCTGAACAAAGTCGCGTTCATGACGGACGTCAAACAGGACTATAGCGTCGGTTTGACCAATATTGCCAAAGATTATCTCACCAAGAACGGCGCGACCATCGTTAAGGAGCAGAGTTACAGCTCAGGCGACAAAGATTTCCGCGCCCAATTGACCGACCTGAAAGCTGCCGCACCCGATGTGATCATTATTACCGGCTACTATCCCGAGGCGGCATTGATCGCGAAGCAGGCCCGGCAGTTTGGCATCAAAGCGACGTTGGTGGGCGGCGACGGATGGGATGGTTCCTCCTTGATAACGGTTGGGGGAAAGGCGATCGAGGGAGGCTATTTTTCCAACCATTTTTCAGTCGAGGACACGTCACCCCTCGTCCAGACTTTCGTCCAGAAGTACAAGCAAAAATACAATGTCACCCCTGACGCTTTCGCCGCTCTTGGCTATGATGCGATGAAGCTCTTGGCAGACGCTATCACTCGGGCAGGAGCGCCGGACCCGGAGAAAATCCGGGCAGCGATTCAGGATACGGAGAATTTTCCAGGAGTCTCGGGCAAAATCACTATCGGCAAAGATCGGAACGCGCAGAAGTCCGCCGTGATCATCACGATCAAGGACGGTGCGTACAAGTACGCCGAGACCATAGAGCCGAAGAGCTAGGGGAAGGTAAGAACTCGAGGACTCAAGTAGTCCAGCAGCTCAAGAAGAGCGCCGTGATCCAGTGCCGTCTTTCTCATTGCAGCATTCTCGAGTCACTTGAGTTCTCGAGTGCTTGAGTGCTGTTTTTCGATCAGGCTCTATCGCCCTGCTGTTGGCCTGACTCGGTACTCCCGACGCTTCTCAGTAGGGCAGAGACGACGATCAAGATCGGCGAGGTAGATCCGCTGACGGGGGGTGTGTCGCAGTTCGGTATTGGCTGTCACCAGGGATTTGTTCTTGCCTTCGACGAGATCAATCGCGGTGGGGGGATTCTCGGTCAAAAACTGGAGCTGGTAACCGAAGACAATCAGTCCAAACCCGGGCAGAGTTCGACTGCGGTGCGGAAACTGATCACGCAGGATAAGGTCGTTGCGATACTGGGAGACGCGACCTCATCGGCAACTCTGGAAGCCGCTCCGATCGCACAGGACGACAAAATTCCCATGATCACGCCCACTGCGACGAATCCCCGTATTACCGAGGTGGGTGATTTTATTTTTCGGGTCTGCTTCCTGGATGAATTTCAGGGTCGAGTGCTTGCCAAATTCACGAGAGAAAAACTGAATGCGGGGAAGGTAGTCACGCTTATTGATGTGAAACAGGATTACAGCGTCGATCTGGCCAAATTTTTCAAGGACGAGTTTTCGAAGCTGGGCGGTAAAATCGTCGGCGAACAGAGTTATTCGACCGGGGACACGGATTTCCGGGCCCAATTGACTTCCATTCGGGCAGCTCAGCCCGATGTGGTCTGCGTACCAGGTTATTACCAGGAGGTGGCCCTGATCGTGAAGCAGGGCCGGCAAATCGGACTTAACATGCCTTTTGTCGGGTGTGACGGCTGGGCGGATCAGGCTCTAGTGGCGATCGGCGGAAAGGCGGTTGACGGCTGCTATTTTACTAATCATTTCTCGCCGGATGATCCAACGCCGATCGTGAAAGAATTCGTTGCCAGGTATCAGGAAAAATACGGGGCTCCTCCGGACACCTTTGCTGCTCTCGGTTATGACGCCGCCCGTTTGCTGGCAGACGCGATCAAGCGGGCGGGTTCCTCTGACTCTAAAGCCTTGCGAGATGCATTGGCCGAGACGGCTGGATTTGCAGGCGTGACCGGGCCAGATATCGTTTGACGCGAATCGAAACGCCTCGAAGCCCGGGCTGATTGTCAGGGTGAAAGGCGGCAGGTTCGAGATAGCGGAAAAGATTGCGCCGTAAGGGGCGTAGGCGTTCGGCGTTCGGCGTTCGACGTTCAGGGCGTCTCTGGACAGGTCGACGAAGCGAAATAGCTGAGGCGTTCAAGGACCGACGACGCCGAACGCTCGAACGCTGAACTCGAATGCTAGCTGAAAGCGGTTTACGGCGCTAAAGGACGCTGACGGTGCGCCGAACGCTGAACGGAACGTCGAACGCCGAACTTGCCCTCCTCAGCCCCTCCTTGGTAGCGTGTCGCAATCTTATGGGCTGGAAAGCTTTCGTTTGCTTCGCGATATTTTTGAGCGGTGTTAGGATTGATGCGCAGGACGCCATCAAAATCGGTGAGGTGAACCCGATCTCCGGTGCGATTGGCGAGTATGGCGTGAGCTGCCATAACGGCATTAAGCTCGCGATCGACCAAGCTAACGCGGGCGGGGGCGTGCTCGGAAAACAGATCGCTTTACTGACTGAAGACAATCAATCCAAGGCAGGCCAGACCTCGACAATCGTCCGGAAGTTTGTGACCCAGGACAAAGTCGTGGCAATTGTTGGTGATCTGACCTCTTCCGCGACGCTGGAAGGTGGTCCGATAGCGCAGGCGGCGAAGATCCCGATGGTTACTCCTTTGGCGACGAATCCGAAAGTAACCGAAATCGGGGACTACATTTTTCGTGTCTGCTTCATCGACGAATTTCAAGGGAGAATCATGGCACGGTTTGCGCTCGAAAATCTGAAATTGAAGAAGGCCGCAATTCTGACGGACATAAAACAGGACTATAGCGTCGGATTGAGCGGCTTCTTCAAGGAGACATTCGTGAGCGGGGCGGGGACTATGGTTCGTGAACAGAGTTACTCGAGCGGTGATACCGATTTCCGGGCGCAGCTAACGTCGATCAAGGCTGCCGGGCCGGAAGTTGTGTTCGTACCGGGCTACTATCCGGAGGTTGGGATCATCCTGAAACAAGCCAGGCAACTGGGCATCACCGTTCCGTTTCTTGGATGTGAGGCGTGGGATAGTCCGACGCTGCTTCAGGTAGCAGGAAAAGCGGCGGAGGGCTGCTATTTTTCGAATCAGTTTTCGGCCGACGATCCGAGCCGTCTGGTTCAGGATTTCGACAAGCTTTATCTGGAAAAGTTCGGGAGCCGACCCGACAACTTTGCGGCACTGGGATTCGACGCGGCACGGGTAGTCCTGGAGGCAATCAAGCGAGCGGGTTCGACCGATTCGACCGCTATTCGTGATGCACTCGCACAAACAAAAGACTTTCCTGGTGTCTCAGGTGATATCACGATCGATGCGAAACGGAATGCTTCGAAGCCGGTCGTGATTCTAGCTATCAAGGACCAGCAAATTCAGTTCTTTGAGAAAATTAATCCGTATTGATCATCTTTGCGCGCCGTGAGAAAAGATCTGAAAGAATGGTGTTCTAACCCGCAATGAGCTCGTTGCTTCGGCTTTTGCGTGATTTTTGCGGGTTAGCGCTGCTCGCTCTCCCGATTCACACCACCCTGGCTCAGATTAAGATCGGTGCGGTCACCTGTCTGACAGGGGCGCTCTCGACGTTTGGAATCTCGAGTATACAAGGTGCTAAGCTAGCCGAGGAAGACGTCAACGCGGCCGGCGGCGTGCTCGGGCAGCCAATCGAGTTGATCGTTGAAGACAATGGGTCGAAAGCCGGGGAAGCTACCACGATTACGCGAAAGTTTATCTCCCAAGACAAAGTAGTCGCGATTCTAGGCGATCTGACCTCTTCCGCCACGATGGAAGGAGCACCGCTCGCGCAGGCCGCAAAGATCCCACTCCTGACACCTTCCGCCACGAGCGTGGGGATTACGAACATAGGAGATTACATTTTCCGGAGTTGTTTTATCGACTCTTTCACGGGAAAAATCATGGCAAGATTTGCTTTGGATCAGCTCAAAGCGAAACAGGCGATAATCCTGACAGATGTAAAGCAAGAGTATAGCGTTGATCTATCCGATGTGATCCGCCAATACTTCACCGAAAATGGCGGCAAGATAACGAGCGCAATATCTTATAGCAGCGGCGACACCGATTTTCGTGCACAACTTACCGAAGTCCGGATCGCTCATCCCGACGTCGTTTTTCTACCGGGATATTACACCGAGGCAGCACTGATCCTTCGGCAGTCAAGACAACTCGGGATCGCCTGCCCATTCGTTGGCGGCGAAGGGTGGGATAGTCCGGCGCTTGTGGAGATCGCCGGCAAGAGTGCGGATGGCAACTATTACACCAACCATTTTTCGGCCGCAGATCCCTCTCCCCGGGTTCAAGAATTCGTTAAAACTTACCGCGCGAAGTACAATGCCGTGCCGGATGCATTGGCTGCTCTCTGGTACGACGGGGCCAGGCTGCTTTTTCAGGCCGTGCAGCGCGCTGGATCGACGGATTCTGTGAAGATCAGGGACGCTCTGGCGTCCACACGGGATTTTGACGGAGTTACCGGCCGTATTTCGATTGATGAAAATCGCAACGCTTCAAAGCCTGGAGTTATTTTGAAAATCGAAAACGGCGAAATGAAGATGGTGCAACAAGTC
Source organism: uncultured Acidobacteriota bacterium (assembly GCA_963755795.1). Lineage (GTDB taxonomy): Bacteria > Acidobacteriota > Terriglobia > Terriglobales > Acidobacteriaceae > Sulfotelmatobacter. The sequence goes on from CAVWLI010000021.1 coordinate 16,858, forward strand.
ACCCCCTAATGGATAAACTACTCGAGGCTGTTCAACAGCTTATTAACGGTGTTTCACTCGGTTCGATCTACGCTTTAATCGCATTAGGCTACACGATGGTGTACGGGGTGCTCCGCTTTATTAACTTCGCTCACGGTGATATCTATATGCTGGGCGCCTACTCCGGTTACCTGTTAGCTCCCCTGTTCGCACACTTTTTCAAGTTCGGCGAATTCGATACGTTTACTCCGCAAAACGCCCTATTCATTCTTTCGGGAGCAGGCCTGATCATGGTTCTATCGATGGCGATTTGCGCGGTGATCGGGGTTTTAATTGAGCGAATTGCATACCGACCGCTGCGGGAGCGCCCGAGGCTAAATGTGCTGATCACGGCAATTGGTGTCTCCCTATTTCTGCAAAACATGACCCAGTACCGCTTGGGTGCGGATCCGAAAGCGTTCCCGCAATTGATCCCGGTTCACGTCGTTGAAGGACTGGGAACTCTGACGGTCCTGACCTCGCAGTTGGCAATCATTCTTGCCACGGTCATTCTTTTGATCATTCTGCGATTGGTCGTAATGAGGACCAAGATCGGCCTGGCCATGCGCGCCCTGTCGCTCAACCCTACCGCCTGTTCGATTATGGGGGTGAACAACGACGTTGTGATCTCTTTCACGTTCGCGCTGGGTTCCGCGCTGGCAGCAGCGGCAGGGATCCTCGTCTCCATGGATTCACCATCGATCAACCCGTTGATGGGGAATCTGCCTGGGATTAAGGCATTCGTAGCAGCGGTTCTAGGCGGTATCGGCAACATCCCTGGAGCGGCACTTGGTGGATTAATTATCGGAATCCTGGAAACGTTGGTTATCGCTATCGGATTTCCGCAATGGCGGGACGGTATAGCATTTGCCGTCTTGATCGTGATTCTTTTGTTCAAGCCCGCGGGTATTCTGGGAAGAGTCGAGCGCGAAAAAGTATGAGCCGCGGCCCGCTGAGCCTGATGGTTGCGTTAGTCGTTTGCCTGGGTGTTTCGTTCTTTGGTGAAAATTTCATCGCATCCAATTTCGCGTATTACTATGACATCCTGATCACCATCGGAATTAACATTATTCTGGCGACGAGCCTCAATCTCGTGAACGGCTACACGGGACAATTTTCCCTTGGTCACGCTGGGTTCATGGCAATTGGAGCGTATGCCTCGGGGAGCTGGTCAAATCATCTCGACCCGGTTATTTTTGGAGTACTGGGAGGTCCGACAAGTCCCTTGGCGACTAACGTTGGCCTGTTTATTTCAATGTTTTTCGCCGGCGTCCTGGCGGCCATCGCCGGGTTCGCCGTGGGTGTGCCCTCGCTCCGGCTGAAGGGAGATTACCTCGCGATTGTGACTCTTGGGTTCGGCGAAATTATCCGTGTAGCCATTCTGAACACGGACTTTCTTGGCGCATCCCGCGGCTTGAGCGTGATCGGGAGCTATACCAACCTCTTTTGGACCTATGGCTCAGTTGTACTCTGCATCTACGTTGTGCTTAGTCTCGTGCACTCGACTTATGGACGTGGTTTTCTCACGGTTCGCGATGACGAGGTTGCGGCGGAGGCCATGGGAATCAACACGACCAAGTACAAAGTTTTAGCCTTTGTTGTCGCCTCGTTTTTCGCGGGTATAGCCGGGGCACTTTACGCACATTTCAAGGCCTTCATTACGCCGGAAGGATTCAATTTTTTCCGCTCGGTAGATATCGTTGTTATCGTGATCTTAGGAGGGATGGGAAGCACCGTCGGGGTCACGGTTGCCGCAGTATTATTGACCATTCTACCGGAGGGCCTTCGTGCGCTGGCGCACACCCAGTTTGTTCCTCCCGCCTACCAAGGTCTGCTGGAGAACCGGCTCATTCTCTATTCGCTGCTCTTGATCACCTTAATGCTGACACGTCCTCAGGGGTTGTTTGGTGACCGAACCGCGTCGAAGAAGCGGTTCGTTCGTTCACGTGGAACTGATGGATAGTCTGCTCAAACTAGACAATTGCACGATCCGGTTTGGCGGGCTAACCGCTGTCGCTAACTTCAGCATGGAGATTCGCAAACGTGAGCTTGTGGGATTGATCGGACCCAACGGCGCCGGAAAAACGACTGTGTTCAACATGGTTACCGGTGTTTATCGACCGACCGAAGGCGATGTTCTGCTTGCCGGCGAACGGCTCAACGGTCTTAAGCCGTACGCGATCACAGGGAAAGGAATTGCCAGGACATTCCAGAATATCCGGCTCTTTAGTTCGCTGACGGTCTTCGATAACGTCAGGGCTGCGTTCAACCTTCACCTCAGACATGGACCGAGCCATGCCTTGATCAGAGGAAAAGCGTTTTTGAAAGAAGAGAGCGACATCGAGAACCGGACAATGGAACTCTTAAAAATTTTTAATCTGGATCGACTCAGGGAGGCGATGTGCAAGAGCTTGCCTTACGGCGATCAGCGACGGCTCGAAATTGTCCGAGCGCTGGCGACTCAACCGAAGTTACTTCTGCTCGATGAACCCGCTGCCGGAATGACTCCGACAGAAAAAAGTAACCTGATGCGTCTTATTGAATTCGTACAGGAAACCTTTGATATCTCTGTGCTCCTGGTCGAGCACGATATGCGGGTGGTTATGGGCATTTGCAAAAGAATTTATGTCCTGGATCACGGCGTGAGGATTGCGGAGGGCCCGCCGGAAGAGATTCGACGGGACCCCAAAGTCATCGAGGCATATCTTGGGGAGGAACCGGGTGAGGGGGAGGGGGAGGGTGAGAGGTGAGAGGTGAGAGGTGGTTGGCGCCGGTGTCGTACCGGTTCCGCGCAAAACCCAAAACCCAAAACCCAAAACGCAAAACTTGAAATTCCGATGCTGCAAATCCGAGAGCTGGAAGTCGCTTATGGTTCGATAACGGCCCTGCACCGAATCTCGTTGTCTGTCGAGACGGGCAAAATCATTACGTTGGTCGGCAGCAACGGCGCTGGGAAATCGACGACTCTGCGAGCGATCTCCGGTTTAGTCCGTGCCAGGCACGGCAATATTCTCTTCGAAGGAGAAGAAATAGCCAATCGAGCGCCACACCGAATTGTGGGAATGGGCATCACCCAAGTGCCGGAAGGCCGAATGATATTTTCAAACCTGACGGTAATGGAAAATCTGCAGATGGGAGCTTATCGGCGCAGGAGGACCGCGGAAATCAAGAAAGATTATGACTATGTGTTTGACGTTTTCCCCAGGCTGAGAGAGCGCGAAAAACAAGTCGCAGGCACCTTAAGCGGAGGAGAACAGCAGATGCTTGCGATTGCTAGAGCGTTAATGTCCAAACCCCGGTTTCTCATGCTGGACGAACCCTCGCTGGGGATTGCCCCGATCCTTGTGAAGACAATTTTTTCGAAAATTTCAGAGATCAACCAACAGCTCGGTATCACGATCCTTTTGGTCGAGCAAAACGCGAATATGGCCCTGGAGATCTCAGATTATGGCTACGTCCTGGAAACCGGACGAATAATTCTTGCAGGATGAATCCGCCAGGCTAAGGACGAATAGCCTCGTGAAGGAAGCTTACCTCGGCGGCGTCTAGCCGCCGAGGTAAGCTTCCTTCACGGTTTTGAGTTTTGGGTTTTGGGTTTTGGGTGGTTGCGGCGTGAAATGTGCACTGACGTCGCTATCATTGAGTCCTTGCCGGCTCGTATATCGATGAGGGAACGAATCCACGCAAAACTCAAAACCCAAAACTCAAAACTCAAAACTTCTCCATGGCCCGCGAATACCACCTCAAGAAAATCGGCTCGGTGATTTCAAGTTCGACCGATTATCGGGCCGAGTTGAACGATCAACAGTACGAGGCGGTGACCTCCGGCCCTGGTCCGGCCCTGGTGTTGGCCGGGGCTGGCAGCGGCAAAACACGGACGCTCACTTATCGTGTCGCATGGCTGCTGGACAACGGAGTTGAGCCCGAGTCGATTTTGTTGCTGACCTTCACAAATAAGGCTGCTCGCGAGATGCTCGGGAGGGTTGCTGCTCTATTGCCGTTAGAGACCCGCGCCATCTGGGGAGGGACATTCCATTCGATTGGTAACCGCCTATTACGCAGGCATGCGCGAGAAATTGGGTTCCAACCCGGATTTACCATCATGGATCGCGAGGATTCGGAAGATTTGATTTCGGCCGTAGTCGGTTCGTCCGGGATCGACACGAGTGAGGTCCGGTTTCCGACTGCGGAAGTCATGGGCGACATATTTAGTTTCGCCCTCAACACAGACCGTCCCGTGCCGGAAGTGATTGCCGCAAAATACAAGAGGTTCCAACCCCTGACGAATCAGATCGGGTTTATCCAGAAGAAATACGAGGAGAGGAAGCGGTTTGCGAATGCGATGGATTTCGATGATCTGCTGGTAAAGACCGTTCAAGTGCTGCAACAGAACTCGACCATCGCAGAATTCTACCAGCGGCATTTTCAATTCATCCTGGTGGATGAGTACCAGGATACGAATAAACTTCAATCAGAGCTCATCGATCTGTTGGCGGTTCGTCACCAAAGCGTGATGGTCGTTGGGGACGATGCGCAGTCGATCTATTCCTGGCGCGGCGCCAACTATCAGAACATTCTCGATTTTCCCCGGCGTTACCCGAATGCGAGAATTTACCGAATTGAAACGAACTATCGGAGTGTGCCGGAAATATTGGCATTGGCGAACGCCGCAATCCGGGCAAATACGAAGCAGTTTTCCAAAACGTTGCGAGCTCACCGCGACGGGTCAGAAATCAGACCGGCCCTCGTCTCGCTTTTCGACGCCAATCAACAAGCTGCATTCGTTGCGCAGCGGATCCTCGAGTTGAGAGAGGAAGGCGTGGATCTAGGAAGCATGGCCGTTCTGTATCGCGCTCATTTCCAATCTTTGGAGGTACAGCTCGCGTTGACTCGATCAGGGGTTCCTTTCTCGATTACGAGCGGGCTACGATTTTTCGAACAAGCCCACATCAAGGACGTGGCGGCGTTCATGAAGTTTGTCATCAACCCGGCGGACGAAGTCGCTTTCAAGCGGATGGCGCGCCTCCTTCCAGGTGTCGCAGTCAAGACGGCCGAGAAACTTTGGGAGCAGCTCTCTTCGGTGCCGGATAGCGAACGAGGGGATTTCCGGAATTGGCTCGGTCATTGCCGCGTAGGTCAGAAGCCGGCAAAAGCGTGGCAACAGCTCTGTTACACTCTTGACGAAATCGCTCCCGGACGCCAACCGGTTTCTCCGTCGCTGATGATTCGAATCATTCTTGAGGCCATCTACGACGATTATCTCCAGGCGAAATACGCAAATTACGAGCAGCGTCGAGACGATTTGACGTCGCTGGAATCGTATGCCCGGACTTTTGAGGCCCCGGTTGATTTTCTGAGCCAGTTGTCTCTTTTGGCGACTACCGAGACGGAGAGCATACGTGAGCCGGACCAGGAAACGGAAAGGATTACGCTCTCCACAATTCACCAGGCGAAAGGCCTCGAATGGCGAGCGGTATTCGTGATCTGGCTCACCGACGGGATGTTTCCCAGTTCGCGTTCACTTGAGTCAGTTGACTCAATGGAAGAGGAGCGCAGGTTGTTCTATGTGGCTGTTACCCGGGCAAAAGACGAGCTGTATCTGACCTATCCCGCTTATTGGCCTGGTGGATCGGGAGACAACCGGCTTCAACGTCCATCGCGTTTTTTGAAGGAAATTCCCCATGACCTTTTCGAAGAATGGCAGGTCGGGGTGTGAACGCCTGTCTGCGTAAGATCTCTGCCAGACGCCGATCCGCTGTGGCTTTGAAAATCATGGCGACAAACCTTTCCTACCTGTGTTAAGGTGCGCGCACCAATTTTGTGAGTCGTTACATCCGTGCCATTTATGCCCCCCTTGTGGGAATTCCGTTCAGTAATCAGGAGATGCTCGAGGCAATCGCGCGGAGATTCGAAGCGCTCGAAGTGGATGATTCCGAAAAGACGGCACTGTTCGACTTTATCCGCCTGCTCCTGATCGGGCATCGAACCCGCTATAACCAATACGGGGAGGGTTTCCTTTGGATGGATACATTTTCCGACCATGCCGAGGCGTTCACTCGGGCACTCGAGGAATCCATTTCAGCTATCGCCGATCAGATTGAGAGCGCGCCGCCTGGCCGACAGTTTGATGCCGTGTTTGGCGTCTGCAGCGAAGGTCTACTGCTGCCGGGTATCGCGGAACGCGCGGCTCGGCGACTTGGAGGTCTGGTCGCTAGAACTGCAACTCAAATGGATATCGGGAATGGTGGATGTACGGCCAGCGTGCGCACAGTGCAGCTCGTAAAGAATCTCGCTCCTGAGATCCGGAATGTCCTGATCCTCGCGATCGAACCATTGTCAACTCTGATCGATTCGAAGTCCGCCGCTCGTTCGAACTGGCAAGGTATCTGCACGTTCGGTGACGGGGCGGCAGGCGTTTGGATTTCGGACGAACCTGGAGAAGGTGCTTTGGCTCTGGGGGAATTATCATCTTGGAGAGGCGATGCTACCGAGTTGATTCGGTGGGACTTGGGAACGGACTACTATCGGTTCGGCATCGCGGACCTGGAACAATTTGAGACGCAGGTTCGCAGCGAGGTACTTCAGGCGATGACGGAGCTCCGGGTCGAAAAGAATCCAGGAGCAGCGTGGGCAATTCATCCAGCCGGAATCATGCTGCTACTCAGTCTGGCGAAAAAGCTCGGGCTCGCTCGAGCGGCGCTTGAACCGTCGATTAACCATTTCAGATCGTGTTCGAATATGAGTAGTGTGAGTATCTTGCATATATTGAAGAACATCATAGGGTGCAGCAAATCGGGCCAGCCGATCCGATGGCTTTCCATGGGTGCCGGATTCCATGTGGCGTGCGGAGGCGGCGTTCGAGTTTGAGCTAATTCTATGATCGAGCGGAAAGCAGTCTTGGAAGCGATAGCGGAGTTCTTCGCGGAAAATTTCCCGAATGTCCCGAGGGACAATATCGAAGGTATGAAGGCGAGCGATGTGATTCAACAGAGTCTCGATCTTGTCGAGTTCGTACTGCACCTTGAGGAAAAGCTTGGACTCGAAATCAATATCAATACTCTAGGGGAGAAGTTGATCACCAAGACGTTTGGCGAATTGGCAGATGATCTTGTGACGATTGGGAAAGAGGCGTAAAAACGCTTGCACGCACGGAGTTATCCCCTATGTTCACGACTCTTCAGAATTATGGCAGCGAGTGACAACATAGATCTGAGCGCGTTTCGGCTGCACGAGAAGGACACTGGGAGTGCAGACGTCCAGATCGCGCTGTTGACCCGTCGGATAAATCAATTGACCGATCACCTCAAGGTCTTTCGTAAAGATCATTCCTCTCGGCGAGGTCTTCTGAAACTCGTGGCCACCCGAAGAAGCCTGCTCGATTACCTCAAGCGGACATCGCAAGATAGATACAAGTCAGTCATCGAGAAACTTAATTTACGCAAGTAACCGGAGCCGTCCTGGTGGGCGGCTTTTTGTTTGGACCTGGCAACAGATGCGGCTATGGTCCATAAATCCGGCTTGGCGAGAGTTTCGCCCTACCGGTTCGCTGTGCAGTGGCGAAGCGTCGCCAGGGCGAGTCTTCCGACGAGCCGATCAACCGATCAAAACCCTAACCCTTGCCTCTGAGATCCACCAGGCGGCCTTGGTCTTAGGTCCGAGCCCCGAGGATCCTTCGGAGTTCGGACCTACGAGCAAGGGCCGATAGCGTTGGTCATCTCGGAGGCTCATTCAATGGAAAAACGAGTCTCAAAAATCATTGGTTCCTGCGATCTAACGATCGAAACAGGCAAATTAGCAAAATTAGCCGACGGCTCCGTCACGGTTCGGTCCGGCGAAACAATAATTCTGGTTGCGGCTGTCTCCGCTACAACCGTTAAGGAAGGGCAGGATTTTTTTCCCCTTACCGTCGACTACCGCGAAAAAGCAGCGGCTGCCGGTAAATTTCCGGGAGGCTACTTCAAACGGGAAGGTCGTCCGTCCGAGAAGGAAACTCTCACTTCTCGCATGACGGACCGTCCGTTGCGTCCGCTGTTTCCAAAAGGCTACTTCTACGACACACAGGTAATCAGCGTCCTCTTGAGTGCAGACGGAGAAAATGACCCGGATATTCTAAGCATCAACGGCGCCTCGGCTGCACTTTGCGTTTCCGATATCCCGTTTGCGGGGCCGATCGGGGCGGTCCGGGTTGGACGTGTCAACGGCGAATTTGTCGTGAATCCGACTCATTCCCAGCGTCAGCTCAGCAACCTCGACCTGGTGTATGTCGGAACTTGGGAAGGCGTTCTGATGATTGAGGGTGCGGCGGACCAGTTGCCCGAAGAGGAATTTATTGGAGCGCTGGAGTTTGCGCATCCATTCGTGCGAGAGATTATTGAGATGCAGCAGGAACTCGTTTCTGTCGCCGGTAAGCCAAAGCGTGAAGTTGAGCTCCTGAACGTTCGCGATGAGCTTCTCGAAATTGCCTACCAAGTCGCAGGTGATCGGATCGAAGGGGCTCTTTACACCTCAGGAAAAGTTGCTCGCAGCAAAGCGGTCGATGCCCTTCGTAAAGAAGTGGAGACGGCCATTCTCGTAAAGTATCCGGATGCCACCCCCTTCGACATCTCACAGGCGTTCGATTACCTGCAGAAAAAGGCATTCCGCGTCAGCATTTTTGATCGGGAAAAGCGTTGTGATGGTCGAGGCTTCCACGATATTCGTTTACTGAACGCAGAAGTTGGGTTGTTGCCTCGCTCACATGGTTCTGCCCTTTTCTCGCGCGGTGAAACCCAGGCAGTGGCGCTGGCGACCTTGGCCTCCGTAGAGGAGGCTCAGATGATCGACGGTTACACCGGCGGGGATCAGTCCAAGCGCTTTATCCTGCACTACAACTTTCCGCCGTTCAGCGTCGGGGAAACCGGACGGTTCGGCAGTACGAGCCGGCGCGAGATCGGGCACGGGGCGTTGGCCGAACGGTCGATTGAACCGGTTATTCCGCCCGAGGGCGAGTTCCCTTACGCAATCCGCATCAGCAGTGAGGTGATGGAATCGAACGGTTCCACGTCGATGGCCAGCGTGTGTGCGGGCGTCTTGGCGCTTATGGACGCGGGAGTTCCTATCCGCAAACCGGTGGCCGGCATCTCCGTCGGACTGGTCACCGAGTACGAGGCGAACGAGCTGAAGCGCTACACAACATTGATCGACATTATCGGATCCGAAGATCATTTCGGCGACATGGACTTTAAGCTCTGCGGTACCAGGGACGGAATTACCGGTTTTCAGTTGGATCTCAAACTGCCTGGGATTCCGTATAAGATAATGGCCGAAGCAATTCGCCAAGCTCGGGATGCTCGCATGCGCGTTCTCGATGTGATGGCCGAGGCAATTAATGTGCCGCGTAAGGAGTTGAGCCAGTACGCGCCGCGAATCGAGACCGTTAAGATCCAACCGGACAAGATCGGTCTCCTAATCGGTCCCGGAGGGAAAACGATAAAGGGGATTGTCGCGGAAACAGGCGCTGAGATCAATATCGACGATGATGGGTCCGTCCATATTTATTCAGCCAACCGTGCAAGCCTCAACCGTGCAAAAGAGATTATTATGGGGATGACCAAAGAGATCGAGGTTGGAGAGATCTATCACGGCCGGGTTGTTTCGATCAAGGATTTCGGTGCGTTTGTGGAAGTTCTACCCGGCAAAGATGGCCTGGTGCATATCTCTGAGCTCGCAGATTTCCGCGTGAAGAGTGTTGAGGATGTCGCGAAAGTCGGCGATCTGGTTTGGGTCAAATGCATTGGGATCGACGAAAAGGGCCGCGTAAAACTCAGTCGCAAGGCGGCCATGAGAGAACGTAACGCGGAAGCCGAAACCGCTCTTGAAGAGCGGTAGGGGCAGAGAAAAGAAGCGTTCGACGAATTCAAGAAACGGCGATCGGCCGGCGGAAAAGACTCACACAAAGGTCACGAAGGTCACAAAGCTCAGAGGAGTGGCGAAGGAATTCAGCAATGGATTTTAGCGATGGTACTTCGTTGGGCAAAAGGGTCGGCCCACCTTTCATGATTCCTTGGTGACTTCGTGACCTTGGTGTGATCCTTTCGCCTTGGAAAAAATTCTCAATTCGGGGCCAAAAAGCCGTTGCCATTAGAAAAAGTAATATTAGCCTTCCACGTTTGTTGGGGAGCGACTGGAGATGTACGCAGATTTTGATTGCCTAAGTCAGCGAAGCCAATATTCTCGGGCTCTTCAAAAAGCTTGAGATGTCGCTTGAAAAAGACGCTGTTAACCCCAGAGGACTGTAGGCAATTTGGTTGCTGTAGTCGTGTCGCACTCTGCGCTCACACACATTTGAACTGTTTTGTGATGTTGCATGGCTAATATCTTTCCTCGCTCAGCGAATTACCTGCCGTTGAAGATCGTGTTCTGCCTCCTGGTGCTGGGTGGCGCAGTTTCAGCAGTCTATTGGTATTACCTTACGCCAGAGTACATGAGGGCAGGTTATCAGCCAATTCAACCGGTGCCGTTCTCTCATAATATCCACGTGACGCAACTAGGGATGGATTGCCGGTATTGTCACTCTTACGTGGAGACTTCGTCCCACTCAAATATACCGACCACCCAGACCTGCATGAATTGTCACACGCAGGTTAAAGCCAACAGCCCAAAATTGGCCGCAGTGAAACAGAGCTGGGAGAGCGGAAATCCGGTCGACTGGGTGAAAATCCACCAGGTGCCTGATTTTGCGTATTTCAATCATGCGGTGCACGTCAATCGCGGGATCAGCTGTGCGAGCTGCCACGGTCAGGTGAATCACATGGATGTTGTTTACCAGCAAGAACCGCTCTCGATGGGATGGTGCCTGAACTGCCACCGCCACCCTGAAAATAATCTGCGTCCCGTAAGTCAGGTCTTTAACTTGGATTGGAAGCCGGATAACGGACAGTCGCAACAAGGGATCGGTCAGGAATTAAAGGAACAATGGGACATAAATCCGCCGCAGAATTGCGCGGGTTGCCACCGATAATGAAGACAGTTTTTCGACACCCTCCCGAGGATTTCACCGGTAAGCGCTACTGGCGCAGCCTGGAAGAATTAGCCGACACGCCACAGTTCAGGTCGTGGCTGGAGCGCGAATTTCCAGCAGGAGCTGCGGAATTGGATGGGGTCTCACGCCGCAATTTTCTGCGGCTCATGGGCGCCTCGATGGCGTTGGCTGGAATTGGGTTGAGCGGCTGCCGGCGACCCGAAGCGTATCTGGTCCCATACACCAAGAGCGTCGAATGGTTGGTACCAGGCAAAGCAGTTCTTTATACAACTTCGATGCCTGGGCCGTCGGGCGGCTTGCCGCTCATCGCGACAACCTACGAAGGGCGCCCAACAAAGCTCGAAGGAAACCCGCTCGCGCCTTCCAGCAACGGCGGAACCGATGTTTTCGCGCAAGCCATTGTGCTCGATCTCTACGATCCGGAGCGAGCTCGGACGTTTGTTTTGAATGGCAAACCATCCACGGCCCAGCAGTTTGATCAGGGTCTCGAAAAAATCCGAAAGGAGCTCGCAGCGAGCAAAGGCGCGGGAATCGGTATTCTAACCGATGAACAAACCTCGCCGACTCGTGATCGGTTGTTGAGGTCTTTGAAGGAGCAATTCCCGCAAATCGGCCTTTACTCCTACGAGCCCCTTGGTTTCGAAGAACCCAACGCTGCGGTCACTTCTCTCTTCGGTCCGGATGTCGCCATTAAACCGGCCTTTGCGAACGCCGACATCATCGTCTCACTGGACTGTGATTTTGTGGGGTCCGAACTAACGCTGCAAGGTGTCCGAGATTTTAGTCGTCGCCGGCGTGTCCAGGGGTCGACTGATGGGATGAACCGGCTTTATGCGGTCGAGAACCGCTTCACAACTACGGGCGGAATGGCCGATCACCGCTTGCGCTGCGCTGCGTCTCAGATTCCCGCGTTTGCGATACAGTTGGCCAAAAAGGTGGCTTCCTCGACAACCGATCGAGTTCTGAACGGTGTAGTTACTCAACTAAAGGATACCGGCGGGGAATTCGACGACGCGTGGCTTACGGAGTGTGCCAACGATCTGGTGGCGAGAAAAGGGCGAAGTCTAGTATTGGTAGGCAACCGCTATCCGGCGTGGGTGCACGGCCTGGTTCTCGCCATGAACAACGCGCTCGACGCTTTCGGCTCGACGCTGGAAGTATTCAGCGCTCCGCGGGTAAAGATGGCGAATCTTCGCGAACTGGCCGCTGATGCAAAATCGAGCGCGATCAAAACGCTTTTTGTTCTAAGCGGCAATCCGGTTTATACCGCGCCGGCAGATCTCGACTGGTCCGGAGTTCAGAAGTCGATCCCGGAAGTCATTCGGCTCGGCTACTATTTCGATGAGACCTCCCGCGAGGCGAATTGGCATGTGCCTGAAGCACATTTTCTTGAATCCTGGGGAGACCAGCGGGCGGCGGATGGTACTTACCTGCCGATTCAGCCGATGATTCTCCCGTTGTTCGGCGGGCTATCCCAAGTAGACATCCTCGCCAGGTTGGCCGCTCTTCCGAATGGTGTGCAGGCGATTCGCGAGACTTTCAAGGCCTTCACCAAAGAGAACGACTTTGAGGCGGCCTGGACGAAGTTTCTGCGGCAAGGTTATGCAGAGAAAACCGGCTACGAAGCCGCGAAGGTGGAATTAAATCCGAATGCTTTGCCTGAGTTGTTGAAATCTGTGGGTCCGTTAGAAGGCCCGGTGACGCCTAGCGCCATGGAGATTGTCTTTCCGGCGGATTACAAGGTTTACGACGGACGCTACACGAACAATGCGTGGCTCCAGGAATTGCCGGACCCGATTACGAAGCTGACTTGGGACAATGCTGTACTTTTGAGCAAGTCGACTGCGAAAGCGTTGCAGGTTGCGGATGGAGACCTGGTGGAAATCAGTGTTGGCGACCGAAAGCTACAGGCGGCAGTGATGATCGCACCTGGGCACGCCGATTATTCGCTCAGCCTTTCGCTAGGCTACGGCCGATGGGTGGTTGGCAAGGTTGGGCGGGGAACCGGGTTTAACGCGTACAAGTTGCGAACCACCGACGCGCCCTATTATGCCACGAGGGTCGCAGTGAAGTTGATCCAGAAAAATGGGCATAAACTCGTCCAGACGCAGAATCACTACAGCATGGAGGGTCGCGCTCTCGTGCGCGAAGGGACAGTCGAAGATTACAAGAAGAACCCGGCATTCGCCAAGGCAGTATGGATGGATGCTGACATTCCGCCAAACGTTTCGCTTTACAGCCATCCACCGCTGAACGCCCCGAACCAGTGGGCGATGGTGGTTGATCTCAACACATGTATCGGTTGCGCCGCGTGCGTTTTGGCATGCCAGGCGGAGAATAACATCCCGGTGGTTGGCAAGGAGCAGGTGAATAACAGCCGCGAGATGCACTGGATGCGGATTGACCGTTATTTTGCCAGCGCCGATGGCGATAAGAACAATCCGCACCTCGAGGATGACCCGGAAATGGTGATGGAACCAATGATGTGCCAGCACTGCGAGAACGCACCGTGCGAGACCGTCTGTCCGGTGAACGCAACCGTCCACAGCGAAGATGGACTCAACGTGATGGTCTATAACCGCTGTATCGGCACGCGGTATTGTTCGAACAACTGCCCATTCAAGGTTCGGCGCTTCAACTTCTTTAACTACAACGATCGGCCGGTCTTAGATCGTATCGAGAACGGCTTGCCTGGATTCCAGGGCAAATCGGAGCTGTATCTTGGGCCGTTGGCTCCATGGGGCATGGACGAGATTTCGAAGATGCAGAAAAATCCAAACGTGACGGTCAGAACCCGTGGGGTCATGGAAAAGTGCACTTACTGTGTTCAGCGAATCGAAACGGCCAGAATTTCCCAACGAATAAAGGTCGGTGTGCGGGGCGATCTGGCGCTGCCGACAGATTCTGTGAAATCGGCCTGCCAACAGGTTTGTCCGGCTGAGGCGATTGTTTTTGGGGACATGAAGGATCCGAAGAGTGGCGTCGCGCAGCTCCAAAAGCTTCCGCAGAACTACCACCTGCTCGAATATCTCAACCTGCAGACGCGCACGAGTTATCTGGCCCGGCTTCGCAACCCGAATCCGAAGATGCCAGGTGCCAGTAGAGTCGGCCGAATCAATGTGGACGAAAACGGGGATCAGAGACACGGCTTACCGCAGGCCGACACTCAAACCACCGGAGGAAATGCCTAATGGCTGAAAGCGACGCATCAACGACTGTTTTCGTGGAACGGATGCCGAGGCACCCGCTCGTTTGGAATAACCATTCGATGGCGTGGATTTCCGATCGGATCGCCGGGATCGTGGAGAACAAGGCTCCGCTCTGGTGGTGGGTTACGATCGCTATCACGAGCTCCTTCGCCGCTTTCGGCATCTTCTGCATTCTCTATCTCCTGTTCACCGGGGTTGGTGTCTGGGGGAATAATATTCCGGTAGGTTGGGCCTGGGATATTACCAACTTCGTGTTCTGGATCGGTATCGGTCACGCCGGGACTTTGATCTCGGCGATTCTACATCTTTGCCGTCAGAAATGGCGTACTTCGATCAACCGAGCGGCTGAGGCCATGACACTGTTTGCGGTGATTTGCGCGGGAATTTTTCCGGCGATTCACGTCGGCAGGATCTGGATGGTCTGGTTTATGGCTCCGGTTCCGAATCCGAATTGGATTTGGCCCAATTTCCGCAGTCCGTTAATGTGGGACGTCTTCGCGGTTTCCACCTATTTCACGGTCTCAGTTTTGTTTTGGTATCTTGGGCTGGTGCCGGACCTGGCGACGATGCGGGACAGGGCAAAGGGACGAGTTTCGCGAACCATTTACTGGATACTCTCGTTCGGATGGCGCGGCGGCAATAGACAGTGGCGCCATTACGAGATGGCCTACCTCGTCTTGGCCGGTATCTCGACTCCGCTGGTCTTATCGGTTCACTCGACCGTGTCATTCGACTTCGCGACTTCGTTGGTACCCGGTTGGCATACGACGATTTTTCCTCCCTACTTTGTCGCCGGAGCAATTTTTGGAGGATTCGCCATGGTGCTGACATTGATGCTTCCGGCGCGTTCCCTGTACAAGCTCCACGATGTTTTCACGTGGGATCATATCGACGTGATGTGCAAGCTGCTACTCCTCACGGGCTCGATCGTGGGGTACGCGTATTGTATGGAGTTTTTTGTGGCTTTCTATGGAGCGAACCCGTTCGAACGATTTGCGTTTTTGAACCGGTATTTCGGCCCCTACTGGTGGGCTTCCTGGACCATGTTCACCTGCAACGTGATTATGCCGCAGCTTATGTGGGTTCGCGCGTTCCGCAGAAACTGGGCGATCGTCTTCTTCGTGTCGATGTGCGCGAACGCGGGCATGTGGTTCGAGCGCTTCGTGATATTTGTTATCTCGCTGCACCGGGATTTTTTACCGTCCGCGTGGCGTATGTATTACCCTACTTGGGTGGACGTGTTCACTTTCATTGGAACACACGGAATCTTCCTGACCCTCTTTTTGTTATTTATCCGCTTCCTTCCAATGGTCGCGATGTCGGAGGTCAAGAGTGTGCTTCCTGAGTCCGATCCTCACTATCATCCGCCGGCCGGCGGAGGGGAAGAACCTGTTGAGGAGGCCCACGCATGAGCGCTGCAGCAATCAGAAAGCCGGTCTTCGGGATAATAGCGGAATTCCCGAGCGCAACGACGTTATATGAGGCCGCAGAAAGAGTACGGGACGCAGGATTTAAGTTCTGGGATGTTCATTCGCCTTTTCCGATCCATGGCATGAACAAGGCGATGGGACTCGGGAAATCACCGCTCGGTTACATCATCTTTTGCGGGGGGTTTCTCGGGTTTACAACGGCTGCCTTGCTCGAGTTCATTCCTTCGTCGTTTCTCTTCCCGTTGATCGTACACGGCAAGCCGGTGAATTTTTTCACCGTTCCACCTTTTTTCCCGATCATGTTCGAGCTGACCGTGTTGATCTCAGCGTTCACCGCGTTTTTTGGCGTATTCATTTTGAACAGGTTACCTCGAATGCACCATCCCCTCTTTGATCATGAACCATTTAGCCGTGTGACAAATGACGCATTCTTCCTGGTGATCGAGTCGGTGGATCCGAGGTTTTCGGAGACCGCGACTCGAGAATTCCTGGAGGGAATTGGTGGTAAAGAGGTCACTGTGCTTTACGCGAATGATTAAGAATTTCCTGATCGGATTCATCTTACTGACGATCGTTGCGATAGCCTTGCTGGGCTTTCAGGGACAACGTCGTCAGGAGACCGCCATTGAATTCTTCGGCGACATGAAGCGCCAGGATAAGGTGAAATTTCAAAAGCCAAGTTCGTTTTTCGCGGATGGCCGGGCTGCGCGTCCGCCTGTCGATGGAACAATTCCGATGGGGTACGACATTCCGGGCCATCCGACGCAGAATTCCGAAGTTCCGAAGGATGATATCAGTTCGCCCCTGGGCGAGTTTTCTGCCGGAACCGACTATCTTAATACCGGCAAGATGGGAGACCAGTGGGGCACCGGTCTTCCGTTGCCGGTCACAGCCGAACTACTTCAGCGAGGTCAGAAAGTATTCACGATCGATTGCGCGGTCTGTCATGGTGCGACCGGGCAGGGCAATGGGATCACGTCGAAATATGGGCTGCTAGGCATCGCAAACTATCACCAGGATAAGTATCGGCAGATGGCGGACGGCCAGATCTTCAATACGATCACGCACGGCTATAACACGATGATGGCTTACGGCGATAAAGTAACCGTGAAGGATCGCTGGGCGATCATCGCCTACATTCGCGCATTGCAGAAAAGTCAGGACGCGCGCTTAGCGGATGTTCCTGAAGATCAGCGAGCCGCACTCGAAAAAGAGGGCAAACAGGAGAACCCGCCTCAGCCGGCGCAACCGCCTCAAACGCAAACGCAGCCAAAGCAAACGCGATAGGAGCAATGAGCCACGATCATTTGACCGTTCCAAAGCCAGAGATTTTTGAAAACCGGAACATCAACCGGGTATTGTTAGGACTCCTGGGAATTGGTGTGTCCTCCCTGCTGGTCACGCTAATCATCGGTTTCGTCGCTCCTGCAGGCAGCGAGTTGCGGAAGCAATTCGCATTCTCGTGGCTGTTTGCTTTCCTGTATTTCTTCACAATTCTGATTGGTTGCTTCTTCTGGATCATTGTGCACCACGCGACCGATTCTGGTTGGGGAATCGTTGTCCGGCGCCAGATGGAGAACTTGGCAAGTCTCCTTCCGTGGATGTTTCTGTTCTTTCTGCCGCTGTTCATCGTCCGTCGCGATATCTGGGATTGGATCGCGGCGAAGGATAGCCCGGTGGTCGACCCGCATTTGAGAGACAAGCTTGGCTATTTCGAGCTGCGTTTCGGATCGGTTGTGGTTCCTTTTTTCTGGATCCGGGCCATTCTTTATTTTGCGTTCTTCGGTTTTGCGGCGCTCTATTTTCGGCGTACTTCCGTCCGCCAGGACAGCGACGGAGATCCCAAGTGGTCGATCCAGATGCGTGGATTTTCTTTTCCCGGGATTATCCTTTTTGCGGCCTGCACGACCTTGATAGCCTTCGATTGGTTCTCGTCGCCGGACTATCGTTGGGCCTCGACGATGTGGGGTGTGTACATTTTCGCCGGCGCGGCGGGCGCCGGCATCGCCCTGATTATCCTGGTAGTGATGGCACTTAAAAATGCAGGCTACCTGAAGTTTGTGAACGAAGAGCATTACCACATCATGGGCAAACTCCTCTTCGTCTTCTCGATTTTTTGGGGGTACATCGGCTTTTCCCAGTACATGCTGATCTGGTATGCAAACATTCCGGAGGAAACAGAATGGTTCCTGCGCCGGAACATCGAGTCATGGAACGTTCTGAACACCTTCCTGGTCATTGGCCGGTTCTTTATTCCATTCTTCTATCTATTGTTTCAATACACGAAGAGGAACGCAAAGTTCCTGGCTGCAATCTCCTTTTGGGTGCTGGGAATGCATATTCTGGACACCTACGTCACAATCTTGCCGTTTGCGCACCCGCGAGGGTTCGAATTGAGCATTCTGGACCTACTAAGCCTGCTGGCGATCGGCTGTCCGTTGGCAGTTATTTTTATCCGGCGTCTTGGTAGTGTCTCGCTCTTTCCGGCTCGGGATCCGCGCCTGCTTGAATCATTAAAATTGAGCAACTAAGGCGATGGCGAAGAATACACAAAAGCACAGAGTTTCACTTTCGGTGATCATCACCAGTCTGGTGATGATGCTGTTGTTTGTTGGCCTGGCTGCCTTTCTGATCTCGCAGCGCGAGAACATTCCTACTGTGGATGAACAAACTGCAGAAGTGCGTTTGAAAAACCTCGCCGAACTGAATGCAGAAAATCAGAAATTCCTGACACAGTATCACTGGGTAGACAAAAGTAAGGGCGTGGTCGGAATTCCAATCGATCGAGCGATGGATTTGGTTGTGGCTCAATTGCAGGCAAACAAGCCGCACGCAGCAGGGCCGATTAATCCTCCTGCCGCCGCTCCGGCGGCGGCGTCTCCGGCGCCCTCTCCAACCGCTCAAATGCCGGGAGCTCATCAATGAGCGCCAATCACTTAACGCCGAAGGCGCGAAAGCTTACAGCCTGCGGGCCAACCCCAGGAACAGTCACAAAATCTCGCCTAGTGCTTGGCGCTGGGCGTTATTCACCCGAGCTGAACGGGCCCGCCCGTCCATACGCAGCGAACGCCGAACGCCCCGTGTGCCCCTAACCGAACGATTGATCTCTAGAGCGTGCATAAGTGATGAAACAATCTGCCATTTCAGAGCCAGAGACGCGACCCGAGTCAGTAAAAGCACGGAGCGACCTCTCGATCATCGATCGATCCGTCCGAATCCCGGTGCTGATCTTTTTAGCATCAGGCGTCTTCTGGCTGGTCGTTGCCTCGGGTTTCTGGCTCCTGGCCTCTTCGCAAATTCATACACCGGCGGCATGGTGGACGTTCCCGGGTGTTGCCTGGTTGAGTTTCGGCCGAGCCTATCCTGCTTTTCTCAACTGTTTCGTCTACGGGTGGGCTACATGCGCCGGTATCGGTGTCGGCATTTGGCTGCTGGCGCGATTCAGCAGGGTGCCGTTGCGCGATCCATTGTTTCCGATCCTCGCGGCTGCCACCTGGAATATCGGGATCGCTGTTGGAGTCCTATCGGTTTTGGCGGGGGCAACGACCGGTAAACAGATGTTGGAGTTTCCGTCGTACGTCGCTTTCATTCTCATTCTCGCGTTTGTGATCGTGGGACTTTGGGCTCTGACGATCTTCTGGGCCAGGAAGCCGGGGCCCACGTACGTTTCACAATGGTATATCCTGGGCGCATTTTTGTGGTTCTCGTGGATGTACGCAACGGCAAACATCCTGCTGAATATCGCGTCTGCCCCTGGGCCTGCGCAGCCGGCGATCGATTGGTGGTACATCGGCAGTCTTATCGATCTATGGCTGACGCCAATCGCGTTGGGCACCGCATATTATCTGATTCCGAAACTCGTTGGCCGCCCGATTTATAGCTACAAACTAGCGCTGTTCGGTTTCTGGTCCCTGGCACTTCTTGGCGGGTGGACGGGTATGGCGCATCTGATCGGCGGGCCGCTTCCTGCATGGATGATAACTGCCAGCATCGTGGCCAGGGTGCTGATGATCCTTCCGGTATTGGCCGTGGCAGCGAATTTTCACCTTACGATGAGGGGCAAGTTCGAGGACCTGCATTGGAGTCCCGCGCTCCGCTTTGCTGTGATCGGCGCCATGGCTTACACAGCGTACGGTTTTGAAGGGAGCCTGATTTCAACTCGGACGATCGCCCAGATCACGCAGTTCACCTTCGTTACGTTTGGCCACGCTCAGCTTGGCCTCTTTGGCTTCTACAGCATGATCCTGTTCGGAGCCTTCTATTACATTGTACCCAGGCTGCTGGACAGGCAGTGGCTGTCGCCCGGCTTTATCACGGCGCACTTTTGGCTCAGCGTTGTCGGGATCGGATTACTACTTTTTGATCTGACAATGGGCGGTTTGATTCAAGGATTCGGCTTGCAGGATCCGCAGGTCTCGATGAGTGCAGTGAGCGATCTGCTTGGGCCGTTTCTGCTGATTCAAAACTTTGCCGTGCTTTTGCTGGTGCTGGCGAATCTCGCTTTCGCGGTTGCGTTCGCTCTTATTATCCTGATCTCGGCACCGGTGAAACAGCGATCTGCCGTTATCGAAGCGTCAGCCGACGCCTCAAAGAAAATTGCGCCCGAGGTAAGTGTCGCGTGAACAAGCTGACTGGACTCTTTTTCGGTGTTTTTCTGCTGTTCGGGCTATCCTGGCTCGCACTGGCAGCTTATCCATACATTACGTTTGCTGGTCTGCAGCAGAGCAAGGACGAGGCGACCGGCGCCTTGGCTCCGCCCGGCAATCCTGGTACGGCCGACCAGGGGGCTCGCGTGTATGCGGCGAACGGCTGTTTCTATTGTCATAGCCAGTATGTGCGCGACAAAAATGAGGGGAGCGACATTGATCGCAAATGGGGTAAACGGCGCACCGTGGCGAGGGACTACATGTTTGATCGGGCAGTTTTTCTCGGGACATCCAGGCTCGGCGCAGACCTGACCAATGCGGGTGAGCGGCAGACTGATCCGCAGTGGTTCTACCGGCTCTTGTACAATCCTCGAGCCACGACTCCTGAGTCGGTCATGCCGGCTTACCGATGGCTGTTTAGAACCCAGGAGATCCAGGGTCAACCATCCGCAGATGCCGTCAAGCTTGAGGGGAAAGATGCGCCGTCTCCCGGTCACGAAGTGGTCCCAACAGAGGAAGGAAAAGCGCTTGTGGATTATCTACTTTCACTGAAAAAGAACTACCCCTTGCCGGAAGCTCCTGAACCAACAGAATGAGCTCAGAGCACGAACATCAGGTTGAAGTGGCCAGACCGCATTCGGAGGAGCGTTTTAGAAGTTTTGGCGGCGGTCAGCAGTCTTCGGTTGAAGAACACTCCGGATCAAACAAAGAATTACCGGAGCCTGAAACGGGGCCGATCCCTTTGTGGCTCGTCTGGCTGATCGGTCTCGGATTGTTCTGGGCCGGCGCCTATTTGTTTTCGTTCAGTGGCGGATTCAAGGCGGATGTGTTTGACTTTGAGCCGAAATTCGGTGCGCAGGGTGGCGGCCCAAGATTGCCTCCAGATCCAAAAGTGGTTGGAAAAGCGCTCTTTTCAGCGAACTGCATTACCTGCCATCAGGCCAACGGCGAGGGGTTGCCTGGGCAATATCCGCCCCTGGCCGGTTCCGAGGTGGAAACAGGTGATGCGACGAATCAACTCATTGCGATCGTGCTCAAAGGCCTGCAAGGACCGGTAGAGATCAAAGGGAAACCATTTAACAATGCCATGCAAGCCTGGGAGGGGCAGTACACCGATCAGCAGCTTGCTTCAATTCTGACTTATGTTCGATCCGATTGGGGAAATAACGCTCCCGCGATCACGGCAGAGATGGTCAAACAGATACGGGACGAGTTTAAGGATCGAAAAGAGCAATGGACTTGGCCGGAGATCCAAAAAATTCCTCCGAAGAATCTGACTGCTGGAGGTGGGCAGCCTCCGGCTCAGCAAAAGCCCGGCGCTCCGGCGCCGGCTGGACAGCCACCTGCGCCGACTGGGCAACAACCTGCGCCGCAGGGCCAACCGCCGGCCCCGGCTCAGCCTCAATCGCAACCGCCGGCTCCTGCCAACGCTCCGAAGTAAAGTCCCATGACAAGAGCCTTTCCCCCAAGTATTCTTACAACAAGCCGTCTATGAGCCAGTTCTTGTCCAGAAAAACGGGTTTGATCACAGTGCTGGCAGCCTTGTTTCTTGCGCTAGGTGCGTCCGCCTACGGGGCGCCGCGCACTTCCGGTCTCTGGTGGATGCCGGAAGCAGCGACTAAGAGTGGGGAGCAGATCGATCAGCTGACCTATTTCATTTACTATCTCACCGGTGGAGTGTTCATCCTGACGCAGGTTGTCTATATCTATTTCCTGATCAGGTATCGAGCGAGGAGAGGCGTGCGAGCCACCTATCTTCATGGCGATAATCGCCTTGAATTGGTTTGGACAGCAATACCAACGGCGATCTTTATCGGGCTTTGGGGCTACAGCAATCACATGTGGTGGGACGTCATCCACACGGAATCGCCGAAGGACACCATGGAGATTGCGGTTACAGCTTACCAGTTTGGATTCAGCTTCCAATATCCCGGGGCGACCGGCAAACTCGGACGATCGGATGTGAAGCTGATCAGCGCCGACAATTTGTTCGGAAACGATCCAACCGATCCGGCCACGAAGGAAGACTTTCAGTCAGGAGTGCTCGAACTGGCTGTCGACAAACCGGTTCGGATACGCCTCAATTCAAGAGACGTAATACACGGCTTCTATATTCCGCAGTTTCGCATCTACCAGGATGCGGTGCCCGGCCGGACCATCGATTGGGTTTGGTTCATTCCGACAAAAACCGGAAGCTACCAGTTGGCCTGCAGCCAGCTATGCGGCTCAGGGCATTATAATATGAAGGCACAGATCGAGGTTGTCTCTCAGGCGGAATTCGACAAATGGTATAAAGAGAAAGTTGCCGCCACAGCCGGCGCTTCTTCAGGCAACCCGCCGGCGCAAATTAAGTAGTTGTAGGAGATCGTTATGGCAGAAATATTAGCTGACACCATTCCCGGAGAGGCGCATGTGTCACATGCACACCATCCCGAGTTGAGTTTCTTCCGCAAATACATCTGGTCGGAGGACCACAAAACAATCGCGCTGCAGTACCTCTTTACGAGCTTGTTTTTCTTGCTGGTGGGAGGTTCGCTTGCGATGGGCGTCCGCTTTCAGTTGGCCTTCCCGGGTGCTCCCGTACCTTTGATCGGGACTCTGCTGCCGAGTTGGCTAGTGACCTCCGCAGGAGCGTTTCAACCCGGTGGGTACAATGGGCTGGTCACAATGCACGCAACCGTCATGGTATTTTTGGTGATCATGCCGTTGTTGATCGGCGTGTTCGGAAACTTCTTAATTCCCCTCAAGATCGGGGCGCCCGACATGGCGTTTCCGTTCTTTAACGCCCTGTCTTACTGGCTCTTTCTCCTGTCGGGAATCGTGTTGCTGTCGAGCTTCTTCGTTCCTGCCGGTTTCCCTGCCAGCGGGTGGACCTCGTACGCTCCCTTGTCGTCGCACGCCCAGTACAATGGGACGCAAGCCGGCCAGAGTTGCTGGTGTGTTGGTCTCTTCCTCAATGGGCTGGCCTCGATCGCCGGAGCTGCAAATTACATCACGACCATCATCAATATGCGCGCGCCCGGGATGAAGATGTTCCGATTGCCGCTTCCCGTCTGGGCGCTTTTCATTACAGCTATTCTCCTGCTGCTCGCGGTTCCGGTTCTTTCAGCCGCCGCTGCGATGCTTTTTTGTGACCTGAATTTCGGAACTAGCTTTTTCTCAGCCAGCAACTACGGGCAGCCGCTGCTCTGGCAGCACCTTTTCTGGTTCTTCGGTCATCCCGAAGTTTACATCATGATTCTGCCGGCCATGGGGCTGGTTTCGGAAATCCTAGCGGTCAATGCCCGCAAGCCGATCTTCGGCTATAAGGCAATGGTCTTTGCGATGGGTGCGATCGCTTTTTTGGGTTTTATCGTCTGGGGTCACCACATGTTTGTCAGTGGGATGAATATTCTGCTCTCAGCCACTTTCTCGTTTTCAACGATGGTGATTGCCGTGCCGTCTGCCATTAAGACGTTTAACTGGATGGGAACTGTCTGGGGTGGCTCCATCCGATACACGACCGCAATGTGTTTTGCTCTGGCGTTTGTATCAATGTTCGTGATCGGTGGTCTGAGCGGAATCTACATGGCTGCGACCCCGGTCGATCTCTTCATCCACCACACTTACTTCATCGTTGCGCATATTCACTATGTGTTGTTCGGCGGAAGCCTTTTCGGTGTTTTCGGGGCGATTTACTTCTGGTTTCCAAAAATGTTTGGCCGCATGATGAATGAGACTTGGGGCAAGATTCATTTCGCTCTCGCATTCATCTTCTTCAATTGCACTTTCTTTCCGATGCACAATCTCGGGTTGAACGGGATGATGCGCCGAATCGCCGATCCGATGCTCTACGATCATCTTCAGAGCTCGCAGCCGATTAATGTTTTTTGTAGTGTGAGCGCTTTTGCCCTCGGACTATCGACGATTCCATTCCTGGTCAACTTCTTCTATAGCATCTTCAAAGGACCGAAAGCTCCGAATAATCCCTGGCGGTCGACGACGCTCGAGTGGACGGTTCCTTCACCTCCTGGACACGGGAATTTCGAAACGACCCCGACCGTATACCATGGGCCTTACGAATATAGTGTTCCTGGGATGGAAGAGGACTATTTGCCACAGAATCAGCCTGCGCCTGAGACTGCCAGACTTGCCGCACACTAATCTCTTTCAGTAAAATCGATGGCTGAATTTGATCTTCAAAAGCGATTGCTGCACTGGTACGCGATTTTCGTTGCTGCCGGCGTGCTCGCTTTGATCTGCAGCGGTGGGCTGGTAACAAGTCACGGAGCCGGGATGGCAGTGCCGGATTGGCCGAATAGCTTCGGATATAACATGTTCTTGTTCCCGGTTTCTCGTTGGGTCGGTGGTGTATTTTTCGAGCACACCCACCGACTTATTGCGAGCGGCGTCGGTCTGCTGACAATTGGGCTTTGTGTTTTGACCTTAATTATCGAGGACCGGCTCTGGGTAAAATGGCTGAGCGGAATCGCCGTGATCGCCGTTATCGTCCAGGGTATCCTCGGTGGGTTGCGCGTGACTGAGCATAACGCGGTTTTAGGTCTCTTTCATGGTTGTCTGGCGCAAGGTTTTTTCTCGTTGGTGGCAACCGTTGCTCTTGTTACCTCCCGATTCTGGCGCGGCATCAAACACGCCTCGAACGAACGCGACATCCGAAGCCTTCGATTTTGGACAATAATCGTTACGGTAATGCTGTTTATTCAGCTGGCGCTGGGAGCTTCGATGCGCCACTCCCACACGGGTTTGTCGATTCCAGATTTTCCTACCGCCTACGGGCATATCCTGCCGCCAATAGATGCCGCGTCGGTCGCCAGGATCAACGAGGCTCGTAAAGCGACTCAAGCACCAATCTCGTCGGGTCTTATTCTATTGCAGTACATTCATCGAGTCTGGGCTGTGTTGATCGTGGTTTGCCTTACCTCAGTAGCAATAAAGATTCTTCGACGCCGGCAACTGACCGCTCCGGTGCGTTCTGCCGCAGGTTTCTGGCTCGTACTTGTTCTTGCGCAATTCGCCTTGGGGGCCTGGACTGTCTGGAGCAACAAAGCGGCTGATATAGCGACTTCCCATGTGTTTGTCGGTGCGTTGACTTTCATGACCGGTGTGCTGCTTAGCGTCATCCTGTCGGCCATGCTTTCTCCGCCTTCGCGCGAAGATTCTTTAGGAAGCACGACGAGGGAGGTTGCCAGGGCGTGAGCGCACTAACGGGCAAACCTCAAGTAACACGATTCCCGGATGGTCAGGGGTCTCACGCACGGCGTTGGATCTCGGACGTCTCCGAATTGTGCAAGGCCAGAATAACGCTGATGGTCCTGGTCACAACGCTGGTTGGCTTCCTATTTGGTTGGCACGGGCCTCTGGATCTCCTTTACCTCTTCCAAACGCTTGGTGGCACCGCGTTGGCCGCTTCAGGAGCTGCTGCACTGAACCAGGTCTTTGAAGTGGAACTTGACGCGCGCATGCGCAGAACGCGAAATCGACCGCTGCCGGGACGCCGAATGACATTGGATGAAGGCCTAATAATCGGAATAACTTGTTCTGTGGGCGGAATCTTCTGGCTGAGCTTTGCGACCAATCTTTACGCCGGTATCCTGAGCGCCTTGACGATCGGTGTGTATGTCTTTGTTTATACTCCGTTGAAAAGGGTGACGACGTTAAACACCATCGTGGGTGCAATCCCCGGTGCTCTACCTCCGGTGATCGGCTGGACGGCTGCTCGTGGTCAAGCCAGCTTCGAAAGCTGGATTCTGTTCGCAATCCTTTTCTTGTGGCAGATGCCCCATTTTCTGTCGATCTCCTGGCTCTATCGCGAGGACTATAAGCAAGCGGGATTCGTTATGCTCGCCAGCTTTGATCCAGCATGCCAGGTGACTGGGCGTCAGAGTTTGCTTTACACAATGGGGTTGATCTCGGTGAGTTTTATCCCGGCCATGCTGGAACTCACCAGTTTTTGGTATCTCCCGATCGCAGCTATAATGGGCGGTTACTTTCTCTTGATGGCATTTCGATTTGCGATCTCTGGAACTGATCAAGCGGCCAGACGTTTGTTTGTCGCATCGATTGTGTATTTGCCTGTAACGCTCGCAGCCCTCGCTTTTGCCCGATTGTGATGAATGAGGACTTTAGGAAGAACAATCGCCGGCTGCTCATCGCAATAATCATCTTCGCTGTTGGTCTTACTTTGCTTGTCATTCTTTGGAAATTGTCGATTTATCAAAAGACTTAACCATGCACGTTTCAGCCACAACGATTGATGAAGTACAGCAGGAGGGACCGAATATTGTCCGATTCGGAATGTTCACTTTCCTGGCCTCGGAAGCGATGCTGTTTGCGGGGCTCATCTGCGGTTACATGGTTTTGCGCGGAGGTGCCGGGTCCGGTTGGCAGATGCCGGAGGCGTTAAAGAACCCTGAGACGATGGTCAAAACGGTCGTTGCGACGCTCTGCCTTATCTCGAGCAGCTTCACTCTGCATTTTGCCGAGGGCCGCTTAATCAGGCAAACCAAGGGTGGAAAGCTTCTTCTCCTGCTGACGATCCTCTTGGGGTCGGCATTTCTCGCGAATCAGGCGATTGAGTGGATCACCCTCCATAATGAAGGCTTTTGGTTTAATACAGCAGGGATCATGGGCTCCTGCTTTTTTGTTTTGACTGGATTCCATGGCTGCCATGTTTTCATCGGCGTCCTAATGCTGGTAGCGACTTTGATTCGGGCGCTCACTGGAAATATCACGCCGCATCGCCACGGATTTTTAGAGTGCACCGGGTTGTACTGGCATTTCGTCGATATCGTTTGGGTCTTCCTGTTCACGATTCTCTACATCCTCTAGCCTGCAAGAATCCCGCCAAAGGCGGAACGCAACGAGCTCAGCCTTGCTCCGGGCTGAGAGAACTGACTTAAACAGAGGCTGCGCCTCTGTTTAAGAGCATGTTTTAAAATAACTGAAATAGGAACAAACTGTTTTTAGACTCTCCTCTCCAAAAAGCAGCGGAATTTTCCGGTGTAGCCTGCGGGTTCCGCTGTCACAGGCTAGATACTTGACGGCCTGCGTAGGATCCCGATGGCGATCAGTCCGCTAAGGAGAAGGGCACTAATCCGGGCTCGGCACGTAAATTTCAGAGATTGTAAAAATAATATATGAAAAATATCTGCTCAGCCTTGCGTCGCGCCGGAAGATAACTAAGACTAGATCCATGCTCCGGTTGCTTTGGCTGATCAGTGCGCTGTTGATGAGTTACTTGCCGTCGCTGGTCGCTTGTGAGGGGTGCAAGGAGCCATCCAACGTTATAGGCGCCTCGGGCGTGGGCGGGATTGGAGCGAGCTTTTCATGGAGCGTTCTTTTCATGATTGGAATGTTGGCTTTTCTGATGACTGGGATGGTCTTAATGATGATCCGTTCGTGCAGGCAGTTGGCAGCCCAACGCCAGCGCGTAGCCGTCGAAACTCACTGACCTCTCATTGACTGATTAGTTCTGTTTCTGACCCGCTAGTGTAGTGTCTCTTAAATAATAGTGACATTGTGACAAGAAAATGCTTGGATGTTTTCGATGTCCAAGCAACGTGGAAAGCTTGTGTTGAGTTCCGCTGAAAAAGAGCAACTTCGGCAATTGATACGCGCCCAGAAGACGCCGCAAGGCTTGGCGCAGAGAGCGCGAGTCGTAGAGTTGGCTGCTCAAGGAATGGGGGTCCGTGCAATCGGAGAGAAGGTCGGCTTGCACTATAATCAGGTCGCCAAGTGGAGACGACGATATATCAGAGGCG
The DNA here is from genome assembly GCA_963755795.1 of uncultured Acidobacteriota bacterium. Classification (GTDB taxonomy): domain Bacteria; phylum Acidobacteriota; class Terriglobia; order Terriglobales; family Acidobacteriaceae; genus Sulfotelmatobacter. The sequence goes on from CAVWLI010000021.1 coordinate 44,941, forward strand.
GGCTAGGGGCGCTGCAGGATGAGCCCCGCTCGGGTCGCAAAGGCAACCTTAGCACGGAGGTCTTGCGCCGCATCGTCGATCAGGCCACGCGACCACCGCAGGGTTGGGCCCGATGGACTTGCCGCTCGATGGCTCGCGAGTTGGGAGTCTCCAAGGCGACCGTGCAGCGGGTCTGGAGTGAGAACGAAATCAAGCCGCACCTGACGCGCGTTTTTAAGCTTTCCAGCGATCCGGACTTTGAGGCGAAGTTTTGGGATGTCATCGGTCTCTACCTCAATCCTCCCGAGCGGGCCGTGGTGCTTTGTTGTGACGAGAAATGCCAGATCCAGGCTCTTCAGCGCAGCCAACCTGGACTGCCGCTGGGCAAAGGGCATATCCGCACCCAGACCCACGATTACTATCGCAACGGCACGGTGACCCTTTTTGCCGCGCTGGACTATTTGCAGGGCAAAGTCATAGCTTACACCGCCCCAACACACACCCACCGCCAGTGGCTGGAGTTTCTCAAGCAAATCGACCGCGAAATTCCTTTGAGCCAGCACATCCACATCATTTTGGACAACTACTCCACCCATAAACATCCCGCCATCAAGCGCTGGCTGGCCCGCCATCCCCGCTTTGAGCTGCATTTTACGCCCACCGGTTCATCCTGGATAAATCTGGTCGAACGCTTCTTCCGAGACTTGAGCCAGCAGGCGATCCTGCCCGGCAGCTTCGGCAGCGTGCGCCAACTAGTCGATGCCATCATGCAATACCTCGCCCGGCATAACCTCAAACCCAAGCGCTACGTCTGGAGGGCTAAAGGAGAGGAGATCCTGGCTAAGATCCAACGAGCCTGGAAGGCAGCCCTTGGCGAAAATAAAACTGTCACTATTATTTAAGAGACGCATGACTAGTGTCCTGTCCCCGAAATAGGAGGTACTTTGTTGCGATCAAAATGGGCCGCCGGCAAGGCGCGAGGAGGGAGCATATCTGAATCGATACGTGACCGACGAGCAACGCAGCCGCCGGCCCATTTTCATCGCAACCCTTTGGGCCGGGGCCGGTTGGCTGTTTTTCCGCGTTGCTCGCTCGACCCGTATGACTCAGATATGGGTGCTTCGCTCGCGCCTTGAAAAACAGCCAACTGACCTCCGGCAAAGTACCTCCTATTTCGGGGACAGGACACTAGTCAACGGGCTTGAGCGAGGGTGTACCGCGGCTATCGGGTCGCCTCGCGATTTTCAAGGGATGGGTCACGAATCGTACTGATGCGTCACATGCAGGCGAGGCGCCACTTTTCGAATGCTGGCTACGAAGCCCTATGGCAAAACGGTCCAATAGAAGGAAGGTAGCGGGCAGCGGGGTTTCTCCAAAAATCACCAGAACGAGCGCGGACGTTCAATGAGGCAAGGCCTCGCAAGCGTAAGCGAAGGCTCCAGCCTTTGCCAGACGCGGCGCACCATGGAGGGCAAAGGCTGGAGCCTTCGCTTACGCTGGTCGTTATAGCCGTGCCGAAAAGCAGTCTTGCTTCTCCAGACGCCGATACGCCGATCCGCCGATCGCCACCCGCCGACCCGTTTCCCCACTAGCCGGCTTGGCTCAAAACAAACTTTTCAATCGCGTGGGCGAACCCTTCCTCCGCATTTGAGTCAGTAACAAAGTTCGCTTCCGCTTGAACTTCCTTGCTGGCATTCCCCATAGCGATGCTCATACCGCTATTTTCGAACATCAGTACGTCATTAGGCATATCGCCCAACGTCGCGATGCTGCTTTTGGGTATGAGGTAAACGGCCGCGAGGAAATCGACCACGCTCCCTTTGTTTGCGGCCGGATGGGTAACGTCCAGGTAGTATGGTTGCGATCGCGCTGCGGAAACGTGGTCGCTCAGCTCTTCACGGACCTTTTTCTCGCACTTTGCCACTGCATCGAGGTCATTGCTCACGCCGACAATCTTTGCCGCTTGCGCAACATAGACCGAATAGTCCGAAGTGACCTCCGGCCCGAACCCGACGGTTTTGCTCTCCCTGTCGACATGCGGTCCTTTTGGATCCTGCACGTACCAGACCGTATCGGTGTAAAGCCAGGCGACAAGCCCGTGTTCCCCGATGAGTTCGATCGCGCGCGCTGCAGCATCCTTCGGCAGGTCGCGCATCACGATCGGATCCAGTCTGGGAGTGGTGTAAACTCCTCCATTGAAACCTGCGACCACCGTCACGAGGTTGAGATCGGTGATCAAGGACTGCATACCGCGCGGAGGTCGTCCACTGGTAATGGCAAACAAGATCCCCGCTTTGCCCAATTGAACGACCGCTTGACGTGCTTTTTGAGTAAGGACCTTGTCCTCTGTGACCAGGGTTCCGTCTACATCCGCCAGGACAAGACGGATAGGACCTTCATTTTTGTATGGCTTCATAATCGGTAAGCGAAGCGTCCTCGCTTTGCTCGATTCCGAATAAGCAAAGCGAGAGCTTGCCTACCTAGCTGTTCCGTGGACGCAAAACGCTTTGTTATTTGCTTTAGGATGTTCCGGTCTGTCCCGCCGCCGCGCGGTCAGCGAGCACCAAGGCCCTGTCCTGACGCACCCGTCCGGCAGGAATTGACAGATCGCCGTCGCGAAGGCGGATAAGCATTGCAGCCTTCTCGCTCCCGGTGACCAGCCAAAGGATGCGCCGGGCGCGATTGAGAATAGGGTAGGTCAACGTCATCCGGCGCCTGCCCTGATAGACTCCGGTTAATGCAACGTCTGTGTCGGTAACCTTAAGGACAGGATCTCCAGGCACCAGCGAGGCCGTGTGTCCGTCCGGTCCGAGTCCCAGGTGGACAAGGTCCAACACTGGCGGCGAGCCGGCGATCTCCGAGAGAGTCGCGGCGTATTGTGCGGCTGCAGCCTCCAGGTCGGGCGATTCCACCGGCATGGCATAGATTTGCTCGGGCGGCAGAGGGGCATGCTCGAGCAGGCTTTCGCGGAAGTGAGTGAAGTTTCGGTCCGGGTCTCCCGCAGGAGCCACACGTTCGTCGACCTGTGCCACGTGCACCCCAGCCCAAGGGACCTTTTCGTCTGCCAAAGTACGTAGCATGAGCCACGGAGTGTGGCCGCCGCTGACCGCCACAATGAAGCGGCCGCGTGCCGCGACGGTCGTTCGGGCCTCTTCAGCAATGATCGCGGCCGCTTCTCGGGCGACCGCATCGGCATCTGCAAGCACTTCGATTTTCATGAGAGCGTCTCTGATGCAGGCTTCTCATTTCGCAGGTTTTTCCAGGTGCCCGCCGAATCCGTAACGCATTGCGGAGAGCAGTTTGTCTTGGTAATCCGCGTCACCGCGCGAACTGAATCGTTCGTAGAGCGCCGTCGTAAGCACCGGAACCGGCACGCCTTCGTCGATGGCAGCCTTGATCGTCCATCTCCCCTCACCGGAGTCCGAAACCCGGCCCGCGAATCCCGAGAGGCCGGAATCCTTAACCAGGGCAGTCGCCGTCAGATCCAGCAACCACGAGGCGATGACACTGCCTCGCCGCCACACCTCAGCGATTTCGCCCAGGTCCAGATCGTATTGGTAGTGCTCGGGATCGCGCAACGGCGTTGTTTCGGCGTCGATCGTATCTTGTTGCTTACCGATATTGGCGTCGCGCAAAACGCTAAGTCCCTCGGCGTAAGCGGCCATGATTCCATACTCGATGCCGTTGTGGACCATCTTGACGAAGTGGCCGGCGCCGTTCGGGCCGCAGTGCAGATAGCCCTGCTCGGAGCTGCCGCCCAGCTTCTCGCGTCCCGGAGTCCGAGGAATGTCGCCGATGCCCGGTGCGAGGGTGGCGAAGATCGGATCGAGATGCTTCACCACTGCCGGCTCGCCGCCAATCATCATGCAGTAGCCGCGCTCGAGACCCCAGATACCACCGCTCGTTCCCACGTCCACGTAGTGAATTTTCTTCGTCGCGAGTTCCTGCGCGCGCCGGATATCGTCCACGTAATATGAATTCCCTCCGTCGATGAGGATGTCGCCCGGCTCCAGAAAGGGTACGAGGTCAGCAATGGTTTTGTCCACGACCGCCGCCGGAACCATCAACCAGACCGCCCGCGGTTTCACGAGCTTCTCGACGAGCTCCCCAAGCGAGGCAGCGCCAACAGCTTTCTCCTGAACCAACTCCTCTACCGCTTTCGGCGACATGTCGAATACCGCACCCTGGTGCCCTGCCCTGAGGAGACGCCGCACCATGTTGGCGCCCATTCTACCAAGCCCGATCATTCCGAGTTGCATTTTAATTTCCTTCTCCTTTTAGTTTGCGGTAGCGGTTGATTAGGTTGTTCGTTGAACTGTCATGTCCCAGCGTGGGTTCTGCTTTGGATTCAAGTTCTGGGACAATGCGCTGGGCCAGCACTTTGCCGAGTTCCACCCCCCACTGGTCGAACGAGTCGATGTTCCAGATAACGCCCTGGGTAAAGACGGAGTGCTCGTAGAGTGCAACAAGCTTGCCGAGCGTTGCGGGCGTGAGCGCCTCGGCCAGGATCGTATTCGACGGACGGTTTCCCTCGAAAACCCGGTGAGGCACGAGCCAATCCGGCGTACCTTCGGCCTTCACTTGCTCTGGCGTCTTGCCGAAGGCTAACGCCTCGGTCTGGGCAAAGACGTTTGCCAGGAGCATGTCATGGTGCCGGCCAAGGGGATTGAGCGCCTGGACGAACGCGATGAAGTCGCACGGGATAAGCCTGGTTCCCTGGTGTATCAACTGATAAAACGAGTGCTGTCCGTTGGTTCCCGGCTCGCCCCAATAGATGGGCCCGGTCGCGTAGTCAACCTCGGTCCCCTCAAGCGTCACGTGTTTGCCGTTGCTCTCCATCGTCAGTTGCTGCAGGTAGGCCGGGAATCGCTTGAGATACTGCTCGTACGGCAGGACCGCAACGGTCTCCGCGCCGAAAAAGTCATTGTACCAGACTGCAAGAAGACCCATGAGCACGGGCAGGTTGCGTTCTGCCGGCGCGGTGCGGAAGTGCTCATCCATTTCATGAAAGCCGGCGAGCAGGTTGCGGTAGTTTTCCGGACCGATCGCCAGCATCGTCGAGAGGCCGATTGCTGAGTCCATCGAGTAGCGTCCGCCGACCCAGTCCCAGAACCCGAACATGTTGGTCGTGTCGATGCCGAACTCGGATACCTTCGCCGAATTTGTGGAGACTGCGACGAAATGTTTGGCCACAGCCTTGACATCGCCGCCGAGACCCCTGAGCGACCAATCGCGCGCGCTTTGGGCATTGGTCATCGTCTCCAACGTCGTAAAGGTTTTCGAGGAGACGATGAAAAGGGTCTCCGACGGGTCGAGATCATGGACGGCTTCCGCGAAATCAGTGCCATCTATGTTAGAGACGAAACGGAACGTCAAGGCGCGCTCGCTGTAATGCTTAAGCGCCTCGTAGGCCATTACCGGCCCGAGGTCGGAGCCCCCGATACCGATATTGATGATGTTGCGAATGCTCTTACCGGTATGGCCCTTCCATTCGCCGCTCCGGACCCGTTTGGAAAAGTCAGCCATTTTGTCGAGCACAGCGTGGACCTGGGGCACCACGTTCTCGCCGTCCACGACGATCGACGCCTCTCTCGGCGCCCGCAGAGCAACGTGCAAGACGGCTCGGTTTTCCGTTATGTTGATCTTCTCGCCCCGGAACATGGCGTCCATCCGGGCTCGCAGGCCGCATTCTTCCGCCAGTTGCAGGAGGAGTTTGAGGGTTTCGTCGGTGATGCGATTCTTCGAGTAATCGAGGTAGAGACCCATCGCCTCGATCGTCATGCGTTCGCCGCGTTTTGGATCATCCGCGAAGAGGTTCCGGAGATGTAAATCCCGGACCTTCTGATAGTGGGCTTCGAGGGCCTTCCATGCCGGCGATGCGGTGACTGATCGGATGCCTGCCGTCATATATGATATTCCTTTCGTTTCCTTTTGATTATCAAGAACGAGTTTTTGGGGGTGTGGAAGGTTTGCCTTCATTGCGAACGTCCCACGCGAAAAGCACTTTACGCCACTACCCTTCCGAATCTTGTTTTTTTGCGAGGATTTTCATTTCGTGGCTCGACCAGTACACGGTATTCGGTAGTTGGTAGCTGGCGCCGGTAGGGCGACCGTCGATTCTCGACCTAAACGTCTGGACTGGAATTAAGGTCACATTCTGTTCAGATCGTTTTGCTTGTCTCTGTTGAACCTTGTGTCGCTTGAACCGCCGTCAGAGCGATGGTGTAGACGATGTCATCGACCAGCGCGCCGCGCGAGAGGTCGTTCACCGGGCGTTTCAGTCCCTGGAGCACAGGACCAATACTGATCACGTTCGCGCTGCGCTGGACCGCTTTGTACGTCGTGTTTCCGGTATTCAGATCCGGAAAGATGAAGACGGTTGCCCGACCCGCCACCGGACTGTTCGGCGCTTTTGTCTTGGCGACGTCGGGCATAAAGGCCGCGTCGTATTGGAGCGGTCCGTCGATCAGCAGGTCCGGTCGTTCTTCTTGTGCCAGTTTTGTTGCCTCGCGAACTTTATCTACGTCGACCCCTGATCCTGACTCACCCGTCGAGTAGCTGATCATCGCGACCCTGGGCGGGATCCCAAAAGCGGCGGCTGAGTCCGCGCTCTGGATAGCGATATCTGCCAAAGTTTCAGCGTCCGGATCTGGAATCACCGCGCAGTCGCCATAGACCAAGACTTGTTCAGGCAGGCACATAAAGAAGATCGACGATACTGCTTTTGCATTTGGCTTCGTTTTGATGATCTGCAATGCAGGCCGTATCGTATTCGCGGTGGAATGATTCGCTCCTGATACCAGACCATCGACCTCGCCAAGAAAGAGCATCATCGTTCCGAGCACGACATTGTCTTCAAGTTGACTCGCTGCCATCTCCACGGAAAGACCTTTATGTTTTCGCGCTTCGAAGAGCGGATTGACATAGTTTGGTCGGACAATTGTTGGATCCAGAATCTCAAGATTATCGGGCAGCTCAATATCCTGGCTGCGTGCTACTTCCTTTACCTCTGCAGGAACTCCGAGAAGCACGCAGCGCGCAATCCCGCGGCGGGCGCAGATTGCAGCCGCTTTCACAGTGCGCGGTTCAGTTCCTTCGGGCAACACGATCCGTTTCTTCGCTGCGTGCGCCTTTTCTGTCAGTTGGTAGAGAAACGCCGCAGGCGAGAGCCGGAACTCGAACTCCTTCTTCGAGTGGGAAATTAGCCAGTCGGTGTCCAAGGTTCGCGCCACATAGTCAATTGCGTGTTTGATTCGATCAAGATCATCCGCTGCTACTGCCGAGCTCAGTTGATAGAGTTGCGTGGCAGTGTTATAACTGGGGGTTCCCACCCGCAACAGCGGCAGCCCTGTTTCCAGCGCGGGCCGGCAAAGTCGAATGATGCGCTCCTCCGGTTCGGTGTCCCCGGTCAGGATTAACCCGGCGATAGGAATATGATTTAGGGCCGCCATTCCGACCGCGACGACAACGTCGTTGCGGTCCGCGGGCGTCAAGAGGATTGCTCCTGGAACGAACGTGTGCAGCAAGTTGGGAACGGTCCGAGCCAGTAGATGAGTAACCTTTACCCGGCGACGTTCCATCTCGCCGGCGTGCAGGACTTCGGCACTCAAGTGGCGCTGGATGTCGACCGTCCGGCAATAGGTCAGGTCCCGGTTCTCCGGAACGACGCCGATAAGTTTGGGTTGCCCTCGCTGAAAGAGCTTGCTTTCTGATCGGACACATTCGATCAAATTTTCGACCGTTTTGGGTTTGTCGACTGAGTACCTGTTGATGATAACCCCCAGGATTTTCTCCAAGCCGCCGAATGCCTTTGCCGCGTATTCTATTTGATCATCGAGTTGCTCGATCGATTTGTGAGCCTGTGAAGCGACCAGAATGATCTCGGCATTGAGCGTGGCAACTAACTCATGGTTTACGACCCCCAGGTACGAATCACTCAGCGCGGGCAGCAACCCTTCGACTACGACCATCTCGGCCGATGCAGTCGATTCGCCGTAGGCCCCTATCACTTGACTCATGAGTTCGTCCATGCCCTGTTCCGAGATCGTTTTGGTCGCGGCCGCCAGCGGGATGGGATCGGCCGGCTGCAGTGCTGTGGTTGCGCGGATGAAATGGGTGGACCGTTCAGGACCGGAGTCACCTTCTGTGTCTTGGGCGATCGGCTTGAAAAAGGCCACTCGCACCCCTTTCCGATCCAAGGCACTAACGAGACCGAGAGCAACGGTAGTCAGTCCAACGCCGGAACCTGCAGGTGCAAGAAAAAATGTGTGTCTCATGCGGTGAGAAGAGCGGTTTCGCGGGCAATCATGAGTTCTTCGTTCGTAGCGATAACCAGGCACAAGAGGCCTGATCGAGAGGTGATGCGTCCATCCGCACCTTTTCCATGATTTTCGTTGAGGTTTTGATCGAGTTCTGGATGCAGGATAGCAAGGTGAGTCAGTACCCGCGCCCTGACCGGCGCGCTGTTTTCCCCGATGCCGCCTGTGAAAATAAGCGCATCGATCGAAGAGAGAGAAGCCGTCAAACCGAGGATAGAACGGGCCAATCGATAACAGAACATCTCAATCGCCAGGCGAGCCCTTTCGTTCCCTTCACCTGCTGCCGCGATGACCAAACGCATATCCCGACTGACTCCGGAAATTCCTAGGAGACCGCTTCTTCGGGTCAGGATTTCCTCCGTAATATCTTGGAGCGAGCGTTGTTCCTTCTCCTGCAAATAAAAATGGAGACTCGGGTCGACGTCACCGCTGCGGGTGCCCATCATCAATCCTTCCAGAGGCGTAAGTCCCATGGAGGTATCAACGCTTCGACCATTGCGGATCGCCGCTGCGCTGCACCCATTTCCAAGATGCGCCGAAATAAACTGAGCCTCGTCGAAGGGCTTACCAATCAGTTTCGCCGCTTGCAAAGCGACAAAATGATGGCTCGTACCGTGGAATCCATACCGGCGGATCCGATACTTTTCGTAGTATTCATATGGAATCGCGTAGTGAAAGGCGTAGTCTGGAAGAGTCTGATGGAACGCGGTATCGAACACCGCGACCTGAGGCTTATCGGGGAACAATTTGGTGGCGACGCGAATGCCCTGAACGCTCGCCGGATTATGAAGGGGTGCCAGATCTGCAAGTTCTTCGATCCTTCGCACGACGCTTTCGGTAACGAGAACGGGCTGGCGAAAATCTTCTCCGCCATGAACCACCCGATGTCCGATCGCTTTGACGTCGAACCGCCGCCGGTGCCCCAAGATGTTGATCACGCGCAGGAGCGAGGAACGATGATCCGCTCCGGGCATCACCTCCTCGTGCTTAACTCCCTCGAGATCAACCAGTTTCAGGTCAGCCGTGTCTGTTCCCAATCGCTCCGCGATCCCGGATGCCAACGCCGTTTCAGTCTTCGGATCAAAAAGTGAAAACTTCAGCGACGAACTCCCGCTATTGATGACAAGTATGGGGAGGGAAAGCTGCATACTCGAACCTTCGCCGAACCCTCCGGTGGTAGTCAACACTGGAGGAGGTTTTGAGTCGGTGGATTGTCGAGTTGACTGACTTAAATTGAAAACCGTTAAAAAAGCAGCCAGGCCCGCCGAAATATTCGGCGGGCCTGACCCAAGCAACGGAAGTCACTCCTAACAATCCGTAGAGATATTGTGTCACGGTATTGTAACAATTCAACGAAATATTCCGTCGGGTTGGGCATTTGCGGTTTGGGTTTCTCGGTGCGAAAGGTGGGTTCTTTGAAGCCTTGATCCGCTTCTCGCCCGAAACTAATGTACTACCTGGTGTACTTCTCTCTGCCGCATCTGCGATGAACATCTTTGATCTTCCGCCGGTTAATGCGACCCTGAACGGTTTGAGCACTTGTCTTATCGCGGCCGGATGGAGTGCCATTCGTCGCGACCGCAAGCGGGTTCACATCGCTTGCATGGTCACCGCGCTTGTTTGTTCGACCGTTTTCCTGAGCTGTTACTTGACATATCACTTTGGCTTGTTGAGCTCGGTCGGAGAAGGGTCAGTGAAATTTACCGCGGACGGTTGGGTCCGACCGGTCTATTACATCATCTTAGTGACCCATTTAATCCTCGCATTTACGATCTTGCCGTTGGTGATTATTACTGTGATTCCTGCGCTGCGGGCGCGATTCGACCGCCACCGAAAACTTGGGCGATTCACCATGCCGATCTGGTTGTATGTTTCGATCACTGGAGTAATCGTTTATTTCATGCTCTACCAATGGTACCCCTCGACCCATTTCGAGGAACTCAAGAAGCGCTACGAGTTGAAGACGAGGATATCTTAAATGGGCTTGAATTTGTGCAGAGATGTTCATCTGGGATGTCGTTTCCGTGAACTGGTCAGGGCGGGTTCGCAGAGTGACGCAACTGCAACCAAACGAGTTCGAGGACGAAAAGAAGGCATCCTTCTGGTCTTCGCTGCGGCATTGGCGCTCGTCTCCTGCAACAATGACAAGATAGAGGTCTACCGCATTCCTAAGGAGGGGGTCACCGTGGCGATGCAGAACGGATCAGCCGGATTGCCACCGGCTCCGGCGAGCAATCCGGCCAAGTGGGTCAAACCGGAGGGCTGGAGCGAGCAACCGCTCTCTGAAATGCGGCTGGGAAGCTTCAAGGTTGATGGCTCGAATGCCGCTTCGGCCGATGTTTCGGTGACCGCTTTCCCCGGAGATGCCGGAGGACTGGCGCCGAATGTTAATCGATGGAGGGGCCAGCTCCAATTGCCGCCGCTGGAGGAAGACCAACTGCAGCAGACGATCCAACGCACCGAAGTGGAAGGTGTCCAAACTTACCTGGTCGACCTCCAGACCCCGGATAACGCGGCGAAACCATCACGAATCCTAGGCGCGGTGCTGGAGACCCCGGACCGTACGTGGTTCGTAAAAATGACCGGGAGCCCGGAACTCATTGAGAGCCAGCGCCAGAAATTTTTAGACTTCGTTAAGTCTTTCCGTTTTACCTCGGCCATTGAGGGCCAAGTACCGGAGACTGCTGGCGCCAACATGCCGAAATCAACCAATGACAAATGAATTAGCTCGCTGGCTGAAGCCAATCACATCGCTCAAGCTGACAATCTTCTGTCTGGCTTGTGCGATGGTGCTGGTCTTCGTCGGTACATTGGATCAGGTACACATTGGCGTTTACGAAGCGGAAAACCGTTACTTCAAGAGCTTCTTGCTTTTCTTCACACCGCCTCACACTGATCTGAGAATTCCGTGGTTTCCAGGCGGTTACATAGTTGGCGGACTGCTCTTGATCAATCTCATCGCGGCTCACATCGCGAGATTTAAATTGAGTTGGAAAAAGACCGGGATCCTCCTGCTGCATTCCGGCATCATCCTGCTGCTGGTCGGACAATTATTTGCGGACCTGTTCGTGGATCTGGAAAGCCAAATGCGCCTGGACCAGGGCCAAACGAAAGATTACTCGGAGAGTCTTTATCATGACGAACTTGCGGTCATCGATACCAGCGACCCTGATTCGGACCGTGTCGTTTCCATTCCTGATTCCCGGCTGCATAATGGAAGCAGGATTGATTTGCCGATAGACGCTCTGCAGCTCGTCGTTGACGATTATTATCCCAACTCCGCGCTTGTTAACCTGACCCAATTACCGTCACCGAATTATCCTCATCTTCGCGTCGGCCCGATGGCAGCCGCGGTACAACTGGAAAGAACGTACAAAGAGAACGAGCGCAACCAGCCGAGCGCAGCCGTCTCGATTTTCCAGCGTGGTCAACTGATCGGCGCCTGGAGCCTCGCGGCGGGATTTCCGCGTCCGGTAAGTTTTCAGGCCGGCGGTAAGAGCTACCAAATCGTTCTGCAGCCCAAACGCTTTTATAAGCCGTTCTCTATTCAACTCCTGCAATTTCGGCATGATCGTTACGCCGGGACCGATATAGCGAAAAATTTCTCCAGCCGGATCAGGCTGCTGGATCCTTCGAAACACGAAGACCGGGAATCATTGATTTTCATGAATAACCCATTGCGCTACAGGGGATACACGTTTTACCAGGCCGGATTTGATAACAATGATACGACCACCGTCCTGCAAGTGGCGCAAAATCCCAGCTGGCTCGTGCCATACATTTCTTGTGCATTAATCGTACTCGGCATGCTGCTTCAGTTCGGGATGCATCTGGTCAGTTTTGTGAAACGCAGAGTGATCGCATGAGAAAGTTTGCGCCTTGGATCATCAGTCTTGTTCTCCTGGTTTGGGCGTTCTCAAAGATGCTGCCACCCAAGGAATCCCCGGGCTTCGATGTGCCCGGTTTCGGGAAGCTCCCGGTGCTCGTGGACGGACGAGTGATGCCGATGGATACGCTGGCAAGGTTGACTCTTTCGGAAATGAACCACCATGGAGCGTATACAACGGCGAGCGGGAATACAGAGCAGCCAAGCCAGGGGCTGATGGAGATCCTCATGAGGCCGGAGCATTCGGATACGGCAAAGCTGTTTGAGGTGAGCAATCAGGAAGTTGTAGATCTTTTCGGTTCGCAGGACGCTAAAGGGCAGTTTGTGTTGTACTCGTTTAACGAGCTCAAGCCGTTTTTCGGCGAGATTGAAAAGCAGGCGGGGTTGGCCGCACAAACGGAAGCCGAAACTCGGAATCCTTTCGAGCGTGGAATCATAAAACTGCGGGACAGCTTACGCCTTTACCTTGAGCTGAAGAACACGCTTCAGGCGGAGGATTCACCCGACTTCGGAGAAGAGATCCGGGCTTTCGAAATGGCTATTCAGCCGGGGCTGCAGGCGGTCCGTGACCGTGACGCTAACAAGCCGTTCAACCAGCACGATTTCGAGCGCATTCTGTTATTCACCCAGCGATATCAGAACCTGACTCTGGCTAAGTACGCGTACGCAATTCCTAACCCGCGGGGGTCAACGGAAAACGAGGGCTGGCAACATATTTCCGAGTCCTTGCTGAGCGGGATCACCAGCGGACACGTGCCTTATACCGCCGCGGTTTACGGGCGGCTAATCTCGGCATATCGGGGCGGCGATGTGGGCGGCTTCAATGGGCTCATCCGAGAGTACGAAAGCTATCTTTCCAAGACCATCCCGGAGAAGCTGGATCGGCCAAAATTTGAGTTTCTCTTCAACCAGGCTCAACCATTTTTGCAGGCGATGATGTTGTACGTCGTCGTCTTGGTTTCGGCGCTGTTTTCATGGCTGGTATGGCCGAAGACGCTTGTCGAAAACGGCTATTATTCTTCTTCTGGGCGCGTTTGCAATCCACACCTTAGGGTTGATTACCCGCATGTATTTGCAGGGAAGACCACCCGTCACAAATCTCTATAGTTCCGCGATTTTTGTTGGTTGGGCTTCGGTGCTGCTCTGCATCATTCTCGAGTGGACTTACAAGAACGGGATTGGCAGTGTTTGCGGTGCGGTGATTGGTTTTGTCACGTTGCTCATCGCGCACAATCTGCAGCTTGACGGTGATACCCTGGAAATGTTGCGAGCGGTACTGGATACAAACGGTTGGCTCGCGACACATGTTGTGGGCGAGGCTTTGGGGTATTCGGCAATGTTTCTCGCCGGGCTGATTGGAATCATCTACATAGGTCGCGGCCTTGTTTACGACATCGTTTGAGGAAGCAACCTCTAAATCGCTCGGTCGAATGATGTATGGCGTCGTTTGTTTCGCGACCTTATGCAGCCTGGTTGCTACGATCCTTGGCGGAATTTGGGCGGATCAATCCTGGGGCCGTTTCTGGGGCTGGGATCCAAAAGAAAACGGAGCACTCCTGATTGTTTTATGGAACGCCATCATTTTGCACGCACGATGGGGCGGATACGTCCGCGAACGCGGCTTGGCGCTCATGACTGTGTTTGGCAATATCATCACGAGCCTGTCCTGGTTTGGCGTCAATATGCTCGGTGTCGGCCTGCACTCTTACGGCTTCATGGATCAGGCGTTTGGACCGCTCCTGGCGTTCATCGTCAGTCAACTGGTCATCATAGGACTCGGCTTGATTCCGACGCGATACTGGCGCGGGATTCAGGCGCGCGATAAGCCGGTAGGGTCACGCTCCCGCGTGACCGAGGTGGCGTTACCGCAAAGCTAGGTTCAACCTAAACTCCGAAATTGAGGACTCGTCGTCGTCCTTCGTCCTCGAGAATCCCGATGTTTGATAATCAGACTAACTGGACAAAATAATTGCGGGACAATCGGGCTCTCTACGCTGGAGAAAACGCCGACTGATCGAGGACGAGGACGAGGACGAGCACGAGGACGACGATCCAAATTCGGAGTCTAGGTACAATCATGGTCTGCCTTGCGAACTCATGATGAAAGGCCCAGCCAGATTCACGGCGCTCGCTAACCCTTGTTCTTTCCTTAGCTTGACGAGCCAGTCGCGTTGGACTTTTGCTAACGCCTCGGGAGCATTCCCGCTCTGATGCGCGCCCTCATAAAAGTCGCTCATGATCTGGACGGTGAATTCGTCGCTGATCGGCCAAAGGCTCATGAGCAGGTTCTGCGCTCCGGCTTCAACGAAACCGCGGCGCAATCCCATCACGCCCTCGCCGGCTCTGGCTTCGCCGGAACCGGTATCACAGGCCGATAAGGTCACTAACCAGGTGCCCTTCAGATCAAGGGTACTGACGTCCTCGGCGGTCAGAATCCCATCTTCTTCTATGGGAGGCGCTTCGCCCCGTTTCCAGGCTGCAATCGTCGTATTGGCTCCCGCCAACGCCAAACCGCTGCGATGCATCGGATTCTTGAAGAACCTCGACTTGGTAAGGTCTGATCTGATCGCAGGTGACTGGAATTCATTCTGATTCGCTTCGGAGGAGGAATCCTCGGGCTCGAAGAAGCCATGGGTCGCCAGGTGCAGGATGTAAGGACTGTGCAGATCCAGGAGAGCGCGCTTGTTGACGTCCGATCCGCTGAGTGATCTCGCTTGCCAGCCCCAATGACCGAACTTTAGCAGTAGTTGCGCACTCTCCTTTTCGGTGCCTCCTAATTCTTCAAAGCTCAAATCCTCGATGTCGCGTTTCTCCGCACCGCGAAGTACGCTGGAATCCTCCGAGGGCGGATCATCACTAGCGAGTTGAATATGCCTGTCGAACTTCGGATTGGCCATCACGATGACCTGCTTGCTCAAAGTCGGTTGAGGCTCGCGCAACAGATCGCGTCCGCTCGTCACGTACTGGATCAAGTATTTTTCTGCAACGAAGCCCTTCTCTGGATCGAGCAATGTCGCGAATGAAAGGAAATTGAGTTCTCCATCAGGGCTGACTACGACCCTGTTCGTGCCGGTTGGAAACGTCTGTTCGACCGGTTCCCACACCTCGTTGTAAACCTTCCGCAGAATCGCTGCGATCTCTCGTCGTCGCTGGCCTTCCGGACTAAACGCTGATATCGCTTCAGAGTGGCTTCAATGTCTCGGGCACTGCCGAGCGTAACCCAGCGCGGCGGAGCAACAGCCGAGAGCACAATCGCCCCGTAGTGCGATTCGAATTTGGATTTTCCCAAGTAATGGGAATACCTCACGTATTCGACAAGCACCGTATCGTTTGGGAGCGCCCCTTTTACGTCTTCAACCCTAATGCTCAGGGCGCGCCTGGCTTGTCCAAGATCGGTACCCTGGCGAGCCAGCTCACCCTCGATATTCTCCACCTCCTGCTCGAGAGCCTGGATGCGTTCACTGGCTTCCTTGGGAGAGGCCGCTGTCGTCTGTAATGACAGCTGCGCCACCATGCGCTTCTTGGCGTTCAATTGGTCCACCAGTTCCCGGTTAGCCTCATCTTTGCCGGTTTCTGCGAGTAACCGATCTTCGATGATCGAGTCGAGCACGACCCCTTTGTGGTGGAGAACTGCACCGGCCAGGAAAGGATCGTTCTCGCCCAGCACGGCAAAGAGCGTGTAGGGATCTTGGAGACGTTGGTAGGCGAGTCGCTGATCCTCTGAGCCGAACGAAAGGATTTGGGAAAACACTTTGACGCCGGCAGCGTACCCAAGTTGGCCGAGTCGTTTGGCTTCCTGAGTCTTTCCTAAGTCCAACTCCAAATACGCCAGATTGTTCAGGCTTGTCGCTGTGAGGGGATGGTCCCCGCCAAGGACCTTTTGGAAAATCTCCAGGGCCTCTTTGTACAGCGGTTCGGCTTTGGCCAAGTCGCCCTCCTCGGTATAAAGCAGCGCCAGATTGTTCAGGCTTATTGCAGTAAAGGGATGCTCGCGGCCAAGGACCTTTTGGCGAATCTCCAGAGCCTCTTTGTACAGCGGTTCGGCCTTGCCATAGTCGCCCATATCCTCATAAAGCCCCGCCAGATTGTTCAGGCTGCCTGACGTAACGGAATGCTCGCGGCCAAGGACTTTTTGGCGAATCTCCAGAGCCTCTTTGAACAGCGGTTCGGCTTTGGCATAGTCGCCCATCACCCGATAAAGCTCCGCCAGATTGTTGAGGCCCATTGCCGTATCGGGATGCTCACGGCCAAAGACCTTCTGGCGAATCTCCAGAGCCTCTTTGAACAGCGGTTCGGCTTTGGCATAGTCGCCCATCTCCTCATAGAGCGCCGCCAGATTGCTCAGGCTTGTCGCCGTATCAGGACGCTCGCGGCCAAGGACTTTGAGGCTAATCTCCAGAGCTTCTTTGAACAGCGGTTCGGCTTTGGCATAGTCGCCCATCGCCTGATAAAGCGTCGCCAGATTGTTCAGGCTTGACCCCGTATCGGGATGCTCGCGGCCAAGGACTTTTTGGCGAATCTCCAGAGCCTCTTTGAACAGCGGTTCGGCTTTGGGGTAGTCGCCCATCGCCTGATAAAGCGCCGCCAGATTGTTCAGGCTGCCTGCCGTAACGGATTGCTCGCGGCCGAGGACTTTTTGGCGAATCTCCAGAGCCTCTTTGAATAGCGGTTCGGCTTTGGGATAGTCGCCCATCGCCTGATAAAGCGCCGCCAGATTGTCCAGGTTTGTCGCCGTATTGGGATGCTCGCGGCCAAAGACCTTCTGGTGAATTTCCAGAGCTTCTTTGAGCAGCGGTTCGGCTTTGGGATAGTCGCCCATCGCCCGATAAAGTGCCGCCAGATTGTTCAGGCTTTCGCCGTATCGGGATGCTCGCGGCCAAGGACTTTGAGGCGAATCTCCAGAGCCTCTTTGTACAGCGGTTCGGCTTTGGCATAGTCGCCCATCTCCCGATAAAGCTCCGCCAGACTGTTCAGGCTTTCTGCCGTGTCGGGATGCTCGCGGCCAAGGACTTTGAGGCGAATCTCCAGGGCCTCTTTGTACAGCGGTTCGGCTTTGGGATAGTCGCCCATATCCTTATAAAGCGCCCCCAGATTGTTCAGGCTTGTCGCTGTATTGGGATGCTCCCGGCCAAAGACCTTCCGGCAAATCTCCAGAGCCTCTTTGTACAGCGGTTCGGCTTTGGCATATTCGCCCATCGCCCAATAAAGCTCCGCGAGATTGTTCAGGTTTGTCGCCGTATCGGGATGCTCCCGGCCAAAAATCTTTTGATGAATCTCCAGAGCCTCTTTGAACAGGGGTTCGGCTTTGGCATATTCGCCCATATCCTCATAAAGCGCCGCCAGATTGTTCAGGCTTGTCGCCGTATCGGGATCCTCATCGCCTTTCGCACGCCTTGTAAGAACAACCAGTTTCTCAGCCAGCGGGATCGCCTCTTTATATTTCCCCTGCTGAGACAGTTCTTCGATCCGCCCGATCAGCTCTCCCGCCGAATCATCCTCAGCTGGAGCCTCTGCGTTAGCTACGAAGCTGAAGCCAAGCGCCAGGAGCATGACGATTACGTATCGTTTCATTTTCGCCCGGACCACTTTGGTGGCAGGAGCACGAGACCGCGCGGCCAGAATCGAGTCATTCCGACCGCGTTACCGATGGTTTGACTGGAAAAGTCTCAATTCGTTCAAGCACTAGTGCATCGGGCACCAACTCAAGGACTCAAGAACCCAAGAACTCAAGAACTCAAGAACTCAAGAACCGACTAGTCTCGCGCCGAGGTTCGCATCGCAGCAGTCTCTGCATTTCTCGAGTTCTTGCAGCGCTGCTTTTTCTCATTTGCGGGCCCTCAATAAAGGAGATTTTCTCATAAAAACTATTGTTGTATCTATTTTTCATAGATATAAACAGAGTCCGTAGGTGAGGGACCTTGATGCCCGGCTGGTGCGGATGCCCTTCGCGCGATCCTGGAGACGTGTGTTAGTCACCACTCGGCCGGGGGTCTCCGTGGCTTTCCCGAGGTAAAGGGCGACGCCCGGGCGAGCATCTTTATGCCGGCCAGACGGAGACGGATGCGGAACGGGCACGCCTCTGAAGCGAAATTCCAACAGGAGAAGTCGGAAGCACCAAATGGGCAGACGAAGGACGATTGGAGAGCTTCCAGCAAGTTTCCGGTCGATCAATAGCTACCGACCGGCCTGCGATGTGGACCGCGGCGATGGGATGATCATCACGGCTACTTCGATCGTCGCGCTCATGCAAGCTGACCGCAGCTATCTAGTGCGAATTTCACGCAAAGCTGTGTTGATGCTGCTTGTCCGCTTAGGCCTCGGCACAATCGCGGCTCATGCGCAGGACGCAACCTGGGGTTCTACTCCGGGAACCGGCGACTGGGGTACCGCCGCGAACTGGTCGCCGCCCGCAGCAGTGCCGACGGGAATCGCCACATTCGGCGCGTCAAACACGACTACCATCACGTTCTCAAATGACGCCTCAGTCGGCACCCTCCAGTTCAACGCCGCAGCGCCGGCCTATTTTTCCGGATTTCAAACTTTTCGACGTTGACGATTTCCGGCGTCGGCATTGTCAATAATTCTTCGAACAGTCCCACTTTCTCTGCGCCTAGCGGCAGTAGTGGGTCCTTAAGTTCGCTGGTGGAAGCATGGCAGGCAATGCCACCATCATCGAAGACGGCAACCTGGGCACGGACTTCTTCTTCAACACGAGCTCGGCTGGCAACGCCGCCATCACTACCAATGGCGCGCATACGTTCTTCAACGACGCGAGCACGGCCGGCAACGCTGCCATCACCATCAATAACGGACTGACGGCATTTTTCGGCACCAGCACGGCCGGCAGCGCCACCATCACCAGCAACACAGGGGGTACCGACTTCTTCGGCACCAGCACAGGCGGTCAAGCGAGATTTATCACCAACTTTGGGGGCTTCGTCGATATGTCATTTTTAGCTTCAGACGCGATGACGGCCGGCTCAATCGAGGGCGCAGGCTCCTACTTTCTCGGCTCTATAGCGTTCACCGTCGGCCTGAACAATCTCAGCACCGAAGTCAGCGGAACCATTGCCGACGGCGGGACTCGGGGGCACGGGCGGCGCGCTGATTAAGGTCGGCACGGGCACACTGACACTGGCGGGCCCGAACACCTACAGCGGGGGCACGAGCATCAACGGCGGCATCTTTGCGGTAAGTAACGATAGTAATCTGGGGACCGGTTCAGCTTGGGACCGTCCTTAGCTTTAGTGGCGGCACGCTTGAAGCGCTTGTGGCCGGCGGCGGGATTACTTCAAGCAAGACGATAACGCTCAATGCCGGGGGAGGCACGTTTCTGGCCGATGCCGGCACCACCTCGACCTTGAGCGGAGCGATCAACGGCGTGGGTGCATTCAACAAGGATGGCGGCGGCACCTTAATTCTGACCGGAAACAGCACCTATTTCGGCGCTACGACAATTAGCGCTGGAACGCTTCAAGCGGGTTCCACCACTGCGTTGAGTCCGAACTCTACCTTCACCGTAAACTCGGTCCTGGACCTCAATGGTAACTCCAACACCGTGGGTTCATTGGGGGGTAGCGGAACCGTGATCGACGGTGACGGGACCCCGGTAACGTTGACCGCTGGCGGCAACAATTCCAGCACAACATTCAGCGGGACCTTGACCGATGGGTCCAGCAGCCTCGGGTTAACCAAAACCGGGGCTGGAACGATGACCCTTACCGGTGTCAATACCTATACCGGGGGCACTAACTCAAACGGCGGCACTCTTGCGGTAAACAGCGACACAAATCTAGGGACCGGTGCGCTCAGCTTTAACGGCGGTACGCTGGAAGCGGTCGTTGGGATCACTTCAAGCAAGGCGATCACGCTCAATAATGGGGGCGGCACGTTTCTGGCCGATGGAGGCACCACTTCGACCTTGAACGGAGCGATCAACGGCGTGGGTGCATTCACCAAGGATGGCTTCGGGACACTGACACTGACTGGCCCGAACACCTACAACGGGGGCACGAACTTAAACGGGGGCGTCTTGGCGGTAAGCGGTGACACAAATCTGGGGACTGGGCCGCTCAGCTTTAACGGCGGCGTGCTCGAAGCGCTTGTGGCTGGTGGCGGGATTGTTTCAAGCAAGACGATAACGCTCAATGCCGGGGGCGGCACTTTTCTGGCGGACGCCGGCACCATCTCGAGCTTGAGCGGAGCGATCAGCGGCGTGGATGCATTCAACAAGAATGGCGGCGGCACATTAATTCTGACCGGCAACAGTACCTATTTCGGCGCCACGACGATTAGCGCTGGAACGCTTCAAACGGGTTCCATCACTGAGTTGAGTCCGAATTCTGCCTTCACCGTAAACTCGGTCCTGGACCTCAGTGGCAACTCCAATATCGATCGGTTCATTGGCCGGTAACGGAACAGTCACCAACAACAACTCGGCCCCGGCAACGCTGACCGCCGGTGGCAACAACTCGAGCACAGCTTTCAGTGGAACGTTGACTGACGGGGCTAGCAGCCTTGGGTTTACCAAAACCGGGGTTGGAACGATGATCCTTACCGGTGGCAATACCTACAGCGGGGGCACCAACATCAACGGCGGCATCCTCGCGGTGAGCAACGACGGTAATCTCGGAACCGGGCCGCTCAACTTTAACGGCGGCACGCTCCAAGCGCTTGCGGCCGGCGGCGGGATCACTTCAAGCAAGACGATCAGACTCAATGCCGGAGGCGGCACCTTTCTGGCCGATGCAGGTACCACCTCAACCTTGAGCGCAGTGATCAGCGGCGCAGGTTCACTGACCAAAGATGGCCCGGGCACATTAGCCTTGACCGGCACCAACATTTACGAAGGTGGTACGGTAATGAACGCCGGTACCCTGACGGTGAACGGTGCTCAGGCTCTGGGCCTTGGCGATTTCGTGCTCAACGGCGGAACTCTCAAGGCCGACCCGCAGCCAATCAACGTAAAGGGTAACTACACCCAGAACGCTGGAGGGACCTTGCAGTTGCAGGTGGCGGGCGCCAGCCCTGGCCAATACGACACCTTAAGCGTCGGCGGTAATGCCGCTCTTGGTGGCACGTTGCAACTGATCTCTCTCGGGTTTCAGCCGAAGGCCGGTAACCAGTTGACATTGGTAACCACTGGCGGTCTGATCTCGGGTCGATTTGCGCAGTTTTTGGATCCGTTTGCCGCCTCGCCGGGTTTTACTATCGTTGGGCTAGTCTACGGACGGGACTCGGTTGTTCTGGAGTTTCGCAACGCGGCCTCATTCGCGTTCACTCCTAACCAGTTGGCGGCGGCGAACCTGCTCGATGCGGTGCATCTAGATCCGAGAGCGGCGAATCTCATTTCCTTTCTCAATCAGGAGCCTTTCGCCAATCTGCCAGCTGACTTCGAGAAAATTTCACCCGAAGGTCTGACCGCATTTTACGAAATCAGATTTTCGAACGCGAACATTCAAAGATTGAACCTGGAAGGCCGGCTGGACGATATCCACAACGGCTCCAACGGGTTCAGTTCCAACATGAAGGTCAACGGCGCCACGGTGAATCTGGAGGACAAAGCCGACGCAGACGGAAAATCCTCCAAAGGCGTCGTGGAACCGATCCTCCAGCCCGGACCTGAAAACCGCTGGGGCGTGTGGGTAACTGGATTCGGTGACTTTGTCAATGTGGACGCCGACGGGAACGCAAAAGGTTACGACTTCACGACCGGCGGAGTCAGCCTGGGCATCGATTACCGCATCACCGATCAACTGGCCATCGGAGTGATGGGCGAATACTCGCATACCTGGACCGCTCTCAACCCGAGCGGTCATATCGATGTCGATAGTGGACGAGGCGGGTTGTACGCACCTGGTTCAACCACGGGATTTATCTTAATGGAGCCATTTATGGCGGCCACAACAACTATGATTCGAGCCGCTCCGGCCTTGGAGGACTAGCCAACGGCAGCACCGAGGGAGCGGAGTGGAGCACGTTTGTTAGCGGCGGGTACGATTTCCATTTTGGTCATTTGACCGTAGGTCCAATTGCCGCGCTTCAATATACCAACGTGAATATTGACGGATTCAGCGAGAACGGCTCGCTCGCGCCCTTAGCAGATCCATTCGGGCTCCGCCGAGTCGCTCCGGAGCGACGTGGGTTTCAGAGCCTTTTACCAATGGCAGATCGGAAAGATCCTGGTCGAGCCATCCCTCAAAGCGGCCTGGGAACATGAGTACAAGTATTCCGCACTTCCGATCACTGCCGGCTTTGCCGGGATTCCCGGGCCCGTCGGCGACCTTCTTCGGCCCGAGCGAAGGTCACGATAGCGCGGTGGTGAGCGCCGGGGTCTCCGTTCAATTGACACCTGCGATTTCAACCTATGTCAACTACGACGGGCAGCTTGGGCGTGAAAACTACGATTCAAATGCCGTAACCGGCGGAATCAGAATAGGCTTCTAACCTAATAGCCGAAGATAAGAGATAAACCGCAGTTTCCGCAGATTTCATAGATGACTAAAACGAAGAAGCTTGGCAGTAACCGCCGCACAAGAATTCATCCGGAACGAAAAAGTCGATGGTAGAGACCTGTACGCTCCCTTTTTAAATCTGTTGTAATCTGCGAAAAATCTGTGGTTTCAATTCGTCCTGACTTCTTAACTTGCTCAAGAGCGTTTCGCCTCTGGAGCCGCAGTCGCCTGCTTTTTCTCATTCTGCGAAGGCCGGAACTCCACTATCTGGCCAGATGCCAGGCTGTCGGATGGGTTGACTATCACTCGGTCTTCCGGAGACAAACCTTCCTAGGAATCTCCAGGCGAGTCCTGAGGCCTCTGCCAAATTCTGACTTTTTCCAGCTTAACCTGGTTATCCGATTCCCACAACGCCAACCGTGGTTCCGTTCGATTTAAATAGCAGCGTATTGGATGAGATTAATAGCGATTGCGCTCTGCATGGTCTCTCGTGCATGAAAGCAGCTTTTCATTGTCCTCTCGCTCTGATTGTCGCCTTGGGAGCAACGGGCTATTTGTCAGAAGGCATTCGTATAAGAAACCGTCTTGCCAAAGAGCGAGAAGCTCCACTGGATGGCTTCCGAATCCTTGATCGCAGCGGTTCGGTCCGGAGAGCTTCATACCAACAGCTCGGCGTGCCGAATCCATGGCCCGATGGGCTCGACGTTGATGGATCGAGTGGAACGGGGAATATGCTTCATTCTTCGCGTTGCGCGAAACGCAAGAGCGACGAGCTCGGAATAGACTAGCCGTCGCCAATTTGTATCCGAGCCTCCATTGTCGATGGAACGCTCTCACCGAAAAAGGCGCCTTGAATCGGCGCGGCCCCGGCTGGCTCGTGGGATGCAGCTACGGCGACGTGAAGATCGGCGACCGGGACACCATGTGTTGGGTCGTAACCGCGCCACCCGCCACCTGGAAGAAATACCTCCGGCCAAGCGTGCATGTAACGTTTCGCTGGATTCCTGCCGTATCGCCGATAGCCGCTGACGAATCGGGCGGCTAACCCTACTGCGCGGCACGCGTCAATAAATAGGACAGCCAGGTCGCGGCACGAGCCGCGCCGTTGATGAAGCGTATATTCCGAAGCTTGTGGCCTGCCGGTTTCTCGAATGATGTGCGAGCAGGTCTCGTGGAGCCGTCGGTTAAGCCTATCGAGGAAATCCAGCGTGAATCCGCTCGCTTCATTAGCAATTTCCTGTGCGAATTTCCCGACGTCGTCCGATTCTGCCCGCAAACTATAAGGCGCGAGGAGCATTTCCAATCCGCTCGTGTAGCGTGGCGGCAATCTCGACGCTGAAGGATCGAGCAAGTAGTCAAGGGCATTTGTCCGAAGCGTCTCGACTTCGGATCGGCTCGTCACGCTAAGTCGTTCCGTTTTCCCGTCGAACCATGCGTGAGTAACCGTGTTCCCCTCGAGGTCAAGGCACTGCGACAGAGCGGAAGGTTGGGGCTCAATCCGGATGTCAAAACGCAACAACCATAGCGCCCCATCGCATCGTGGCCGGAGCCGGACGACATGCGGTGCCAGCTGGACAGGCAGTGCGTACGTGTAGGTTGTTGAGTGTGTGATCGAGAATTTCATATGCCGTCTTTACCCGGCGGAGCACATCTATTGCTGTAGACCCGAAGGCCATCAATGTCACAAACGGGCGCAGATGGCGAATCAACCAGTGCGGGTTTTGGTTGAGGCGTCACCGCTGACCTGGTTGTCGAAGCGGCTTCTCTGCTGCTGGTGCGTTCGATCAACTGTTGCCAAACCATCCTTGATCTTTCACGTCATTCATCGTTTCATGCCGCGAGCTACAGCCTTTCATGCTATATGCGAGACGTACCAACCAAACCCAACATCTTAGTAGTCGGGAGTTCGAACACCGACCTGGTCATCTTTTGTGATCGATTGCCGAATCCCGGGGAGACAGTGCTCGGTGGGCATTTTCAGATGTTTGGAGGCGGCAAGGGAGCGAACCAGGCGGTTGCGGCTGCGCGGGCGGGTGCGCAAGTCAAATTCCTGGGAGCATACGGCCCGGATGCTTTTGGGACAGCGGCACGAGAACGGCTTCTTAAGGAAGGAATTAACGTCGATCACTTTCAGTGCGTCCAAGGCGCCTCAAGCGGTGTCGCTCTTATTCTTGTGGATGGCGTGACTCGCGAGAACCTGATCGCAGTCGCGAAATCCGCGAATGAAGCTGTGGACTCGGCGATGGTTTCCGAGGCTCGACCCGCGGTTGAGGAGGCAGCCGTAGTGATTTCCCAATTGGAAATTCGAGACGGCGCGATAGAAGCCCTGGCTCGAATCTGTCATGAACTGGGAAAGCCGTTTCTTTTGAATCCCGCGCCTTCCCGGGCGCTGCCAAAGCGCGTTTACGAGAGTCTTTGGGTAATCGTCGTAAACGAGCATGAAGCTCGGGATCTCAGTGGACAACCGGATATTCCGGCTGCTGTTCGCTGGTTGCACGTACTTGGGTGCAAAAATGTGGTTGTGACCCTGGGTCCCCGCGGCGTCATGTTTTCA
The DNA here is from genome assembly GCA_963755795.1 of uncultured Acidobacteriota bacterium. Classification (GTDB taxonomy): domain Bacteria; phylum Acidobacteriota; class Terriglobia; order Terriglobales; family Acidobacteriaceae; genus Sulfotelmatobacter. The sequence continues at coordinate 70,132 of CAVWLI010000021.1, forward strand.
GACGGGAAAACAATCGGGACTGTCGAAGCACCGAAAGTGCACGCTGTTGATACTACAGGCGCGGGAGACTGCTTCGTCGGATGGCTTGGAGCGGGTATTGGGGAGGGGTTGTCGCTTCCGGCGTCAATCGCGCGCGCGTGCAAGGCCGCATCTATAGCAGTGACCCGGGCTGGAGCTCAAGACAGCATGCCCTATCGACACGAAGTCGTTTGATCGTGTCGGTGCAGCGCCCTAAAGGTCTTGCGAAAGTGGTGGCCGTAGATGGAGAGGGTAACGGCGAGCGGAAACAGGGTAGGGCGGTGGAACGATGTCCAGAGCAGCAAAGCCCAGTAGTGGAAACATTCGCGACCAAAAATCCCGAGGCGGATATTGGCTCGAAGAAATGCCATGAAATACTGCCAGTTCAACGAGCAGGAGATTTTCGGAGGGTGGTACTCGCGCAGTAACGTGCGGATTCGCCGGTAATAGGGCCCGGGCGCATAAAGGTACCCCATGAGGCTCTTGTAACCTTCGCGCAACGTCTCCCGATTCATCCGCGGAATGAAGTTGGTGGTTCCATCCAGGTTGTTGCCGGTTGTCTGGCCGATCAGGCGGCCCTCGATGTTCAGCCGCTGGTAAAGCTTCGTGCCGGGTATGGCTTGCAGCAGGCCGACCATCGCCGTGACGATGCCGCTTTTCTGGATGAACTCGATCTGCCGCGCAAAAATCGTGGGCGTGTCGCTGTCGAATCCGACGATGAACCCGCCCTGCACCTCCAACCCCGCGCGCTGGATGCGCTTCACGTCGGCGATCAGGTCGCGCTTCTGGTTCTGGCGCTTGTTGCACTCGGCCAAGCCCGCTTCATCCGGTGTCTCGATGCCGACAAACACTTTGTTGAACCCCGCTTCGACCATCAACCGCATCAAATCCTCATCGTCGGCCAGATTGATGGACGCCTCGGTGAAGAACGGAGTGCCGCTTCTGCGCTTTCTGCCACTGGATCAGCGCCGGCAGCAATTCCTGCTTAAGCGCGCGTTTGTTGCCGATGAAATTGTCGTCCACGAAGAAGACCGGCCCGCGCCAGCCAACCCGGCAGAGACCATCCAACTCTGCGATCATTTGCGCCGTCGTCTTGGTGCGCGGCCGATGCCCGAACATCGCGGTGACGTTGCAGAACTCGCAATCGAACGGGCAGCCCCGAGAAAACTGCACGCTCATCGAAGCATAGCGTTGCAGGTCTGCCAACTCCCATAAGGGCGCTGGCGTCTCGCGGATGTCTGGGAACTCCAACGACGCATATACGCGCCGCGCAGCGCCGCGCTCGAAGTCACGCAGAAACCCCGGCAACGTCACCTCGGCCTCATTCAACACGAAATGATCAACTTCGGGAAATTGCTCGTGCTCCAGGGTGAACAGCGGTCCGCCCGCCACGATCGTTTTGCCTGCTGCGCGGCAACGCACCATCAGCTCGTGGGCCGAGTCCCTTTGGGCAATCATCCCGCTGATGAACACGACATCCGCCCAGGCCAGATCTTTTTCGTGCAGTTTCCGCACGTTGATATCCACGAGGCGTTTCGCCCAATCCTCCGGCAGCATCGCGGCCACAGTGAGCAGGCCCAAGGGCGGCAGCGAAGCCTTCTTACGGATGAATTTCAAAGCGTACTTAAAACTCCAAAACGTGTCCGGGAATTCCGGGTATAGCAGCAACACCTTCATCGGCCGAACCGACGAAGGTTTCGTGGGGCCTTCTTTGCTGAGGTCTTCGCAACAGTTAATTGTTGAAGCCATCGTCTTCTGCTTATTAGCTTACTAAAAGGCTTGCCTCGCTGCTTCCCCGATGTTGTCAAATCCTTACCCGTCGTTGAACAACAGGCGAAGGCACGATGCACTAGCCCGCAAAGTCACACGCTTTAAGAATCGACGAGCTCATTCGGGCAGGAGCTTCTCCGAAGACAGCGAGATTCGCCGAGCGCGATTTTCTTCTCAAATCGTACCCCTCGGGGCCCTTATGGATTCAGCAACTTCTCGAGATGATCGACACAGATCTGCGACCATGTCTCGAGAGTGTCCCGCTCGGCGCGAAGTTGTTCTGGTGCGAGAAACTCGACGCTGAGGATCATACTTTCCCGTTTCTCGGCCACCGGACGCGGCAGTTCCAAAACGTGGACAACACCAAGGTGGACCTGACCCACTTCGTTGGAATCATCGTTGATAAGAGCGGCAATTCGATTCCGCAACGGACGCTCAATGATCAATTCTTCGTCTATTTCTCTCTCTACTCCGCCGAGATACGCTTGCCTGTCGAGGGCAAACAACCCCTCATCACGGTCGTTCATGTGGCCGCCGATTCCGATTGATCCCTTCGCCACAAGCCGTTGTTCGCCGGATTTCTTACCCCGTTTGTACCGCAGCACAGTGCCGCCGCTCACAAGTATGGCATAGGGAATGATTTGCTTTAGGCTCGGATCGGTCTCAGCGGATGATCTTGGCGCGAAAAAGTTATTCTCGCGCGCGAGCATCGCCGTCAAATAACGATCCACTTCGAACTGTAATCCTTGGAACAAGCCAAGCGATTCCAGCAGCGAACGCCGGATAACTAAAACCATTTCTTCTTTCATAAATCCACGCTAACTCTAGTGCAACGTCTCTCTGCTCCTCAATTCGAGATTTCGTTGGCGAGCTACTTTATCTCGTTTCACTATGGTGCCATGTGGAGTTTCGATAATCGGCGCCAATTCGCGAGTGACAATAACGCCGGCATTTGTCCGGAAGTCCTGGAAGCGCTTCAGAATTTGAGCCCAGGGCACGTTGTCAGCTACGGCTCGGACGCAATTACCGCGAAGGCGAAACAACTTTTCCGCGAATTGTTCGAGACGGACTGTGACACTTATTTCGTCTTCAATGGCACAGCCGCGAACAGTTTGGCGATCGGTAGCTTATGTTTGCCCCACCATAGCGTCTTGTGTCACCGGTTTTCGCATGTCGAAACCGACGAATGCAACGCTCCCGGATTCCTGAATCAAGGATTGCGTATCCTGGCGGTTGAGGGTGCAGACGGAAAAATTGATTCATCGAGCCTTCGGGAAGCCTTGCGCGGCAGGCGCGATGTCCATGCTTCCCAGCCGCGAGTGGTCAGCCTCACGAATACGACCGAACTCGGGACGCTCTATCGACCAGACGAAATTGCCGGGTTAGCCGAAATCGCAAAAGCCAATCAGTTGGCGCTGCACATGGACGGGGCCAGATTCGCAAATGCAGTCGCCTCGGCGAATTGTAACCCTGCTGAATTAACCTGGAAAGTTGGCGTTGACGTACTGGTATTCGGTGGAACAAAGAACGGCCTGGCTTTTGGCGAAGCCGTTGTTTTCTTCAATAAGAACGCCGCGGCAAATTTTTCCTACCGTATGAAGCAAAGCGGGCAACTCGCCTCAAAGATGCGTTTTCTGGCGGCTCAATGGATTGGAATACTTGCGAACGGAAAATGGCTGGAATACGCGCGACATTCAAATGCGATGGCAGAAAGACTCTCTTTGCAGCTTGGCGCGATCGAGACCGTCAAACTGCTGTTTCCCAGCGAGGCGAACGCGGTATTCGCAAAAATTCCTGCGCCGCTCGTCGCGAAGTTATACGATCGCGGCTGGCGGTTTTACACCGATGTCGGTCCCGGCGGGGGTGCTCGTCTGATGTGCTCCTGGGACACCACAGAGAAGGATGTTGACGATTTCGTAAGGGATATTTCTGCGGAGTAGCCTTTCACCGCCGTTGCGACTGGTAGGGACGCGCTCCTGCGCGATCCGGCGCCGCAGCGTCCAAAGAAGAGATGTGCCGGAACGCGCGGGAGCGCATCCCTACCGGCGCTGGCGGAGCGGCTCGGTCCTATCATTTCTACGGTGCATACCAACGATTCAACTCTAACCGGAAAAAAATGCCTTCTTGCCAGTCCTCTTTAGAACTCTTCTTGGACAGGAGTGCTGAAACCTGTTTCCCTGCGCTTATCTCAACAATTTAAAGCTTGTCATACAGCCCTTGATATCCGGATCTTTCAGGGGACGGTTGTCGCCCTCTTTCATTCCGGCGATTTCGTAGATCCTGCTGTTCGCTTCATACATGTCCACGACAAGACTATAGTGCCCGCCGTTATAGACTTCGTCTCCGGTGAGGCGGTAGCCCGGTAGCCCGTGCAATGAGATCCGCTCGAGACCGCGCCAGAAACCTTGGCCTTCACCAAAAAAGCGCTTTTGCAGTTCTTCGATGGATTTTTCATTGAGATGGAAATTTTTTCGCTTGGACACATCCACATAGCCGAGAAAGACGTACGCGGATTTGTCGATCCGTCTAGCGCCAACCAGTGTTCCGTCGTCCGTGGAGCCCAACGTCGTCCAGTTGGTCGGGTCGTTCGAGGACTGACCGTCCGGGAGGTTAATTTGACAATTAAAGTCGTCAGATTTCCAGAGAGCGGCTGAAGCGGTCGCGGCACACAGAGCGAGCGCCAGAAGTGCTGTGTTGAGAGGGTTCATGGGCAGAGGAATTCGGAACAATCTAAGCGTTTGGAATGCGGAGCGAAAGATCATCTTGTTAGAAAATAGTTCTTCTGCCGCTCGTTGATGGGATGCCCGAGCCGCTCGAGAACCTTTAGCATATCTTCCCATACCTTCCGCTTCTCAGATAAAGCCTGATTCCGCAACAAGTAGGAAGGATGAAATGTTGCCATTACCGGGATCGAGCCAAACGAATGCCAGCGGCCGCGCATGTCCTTCATCGGCTCGACTTTTCCGAACAGGCCGCGCATCGCGGTTCCGCCCAGAGCAACCATTACTTTCGGCTGAATAAACTCGATCTGTTGCCGGAGATAAGGCAGACAAGTTTCCATCTCAGCCGGCGTAGGCTGGCGATTTCCCGGTGTACCTGGAGGAATATTCGGACGGCATTTCAGCACGTTAGCAATGTAGACGCCAGAACGCTGAAACCCCATCGTCTCGATGATCCTAGTCAGCAGTTCGCCGGCGCGTCCGACAAACGGTTCGCCCTGCATGTCTTCGTCGGCGCCGGGCGCTTCACCGACAAACATCAGCTCTGCTGTCGGGTCCCCGACACCGAAAACAACGGAGTGCCGAAATGCAACCAGGTGAGGACATTTGGTGCAGGCGAGCACCTGCGTGCGCAACTCTTCAAACTCCTTCGCTTGAGCGCGTTTTACCTGCTTCGGCGGCTCATCGGCGGTCTTGCCAGCCGTTTCGGGGATGACGGGCTCACCAATTTGCGGAGCTTCCGGGATGGGCGAATCTTCGGCGGCGTCCGAATCTCGCACCGATTTTCCAAGCTGCGCGATCCTCCCGAGCACGCGCCTGTCCGCACGGAGTTCAGGACCCTCTTCCAGCCCGCGTAACATTTCGACAACCAAGCGCAGACCTTGCTCGAACAATCGTGTTTTTATCGACGCCACTCTGGAGAAAATCGTCTGGTAAATCGGCTTCGAATTCCAACCAATTTTCCGTGATTGGATGGAAAAATCCCAAACGCCATGCGTGCAGCATCTGTCGACCACCGTCGCCGGATGCTTTCCCGTACACCTTATCGCCAATGACGGGATGACCGATCGATTGAAGATGGACCCGAATTTGGTGGGTTCTTCCGGTGAAAATTTGGCAAAGGACGAGGGTCCAACAGCTCGTTTCCTGGATAACTTCGAACCTTGTCTGAGCAGGCCGCCCACGATCGACAACAGCCATTTTCTGACGGTGCACGGGATGACGGCCAATCGGCTTTACAATTTCGCCGGCAGGTGCGCTGAATTTCCCGGCGCACAACGCCAGATAGAATTTCTGAACCTTTCGTCGGGCAAACTGGCTGCTCAACCGCAGATGCGCGAGATCGTGTTTGGCCACCACAAGACAACCGCTGGTCTCTTTGTCGAGTCGATGCACCACTCCCGGCCGAAGTTCGCCGCCGATGCCGCTCAAGTTTTCGGCATGATGAAGCAGTGCGTTAACGAGCGTGCCCGATTGTACGCCTGCTCCGGGGTGAACCGTCATTCCTGCCGGTTTGTCGACAACTAAGAGGTGTTCATCCTCGAAAAGGATGGGCAGTGCAATATCTTCGGCCCGCAGGTCGACCGGTTCAGGTTCTGCTTCCGAAATCGTTATTTTATCCCCTGTGCGGATGATCTGCCTGGCGCGGCAAGCTGTTCCGTTCACTAGAATGTGGCCCGACTGTATCAGCATCTGAATCCGCGTACGTGAAAAACGGTCTACTTTCGAGGCCAGGAAAAGATCGAGGCGTTGTTTTGCATCCGAAGGAGCAACGACGATCTGGTCAATTCCTTTTCCATCACACTAATGCCTTTCGAAATCGCCCCAAGGCTGCCAGAGCAACTCTTTTGCGGCGGCCAAGAACTTTTTAGCAACGCGCCCGGATCAGGCGCCCTCATCAGTGATTCGCCTATTAATGCCGCATGGGCGCCCGCAGCCACCACCCGGCGAACGTCTGCGGCGGTTCGAATTCCGCTTTCGCTGACAATCGTACAATCGCTGGGTATTTTGGGTGCCAACCGTTCGGTCACATTCAGATCAATCTCGAATGTCGCCAGATTGCGATTGTTGATTCCAATAAAAGCGGCGCCAATGCCAAGCGCTCGATCCAGTTCAGTTTCATCATGAACTTCGACCAGGCAATCAATCCCGATCTGGTCGGCTACCGTCTTGAGCCGTTTCAATTCGTCGTCGGTGAGCGCTGCCACAATCAATAGCACGGCGTCAGCGCCGGCAAGCGCGGCCTGATAGATCTGGACCTCATGGAGGGTGAAATCTTTTCTTAGAATAGGCTTGGGAACACGGTTTCGGATCAGCGTGAGGTAATCCAGGTGACCTTGAAAGAACTTCTCGTCGGTCAGAACCGAGATACAGTTTGCGCCGGCCGCATCGTAGGCTAGAGCAGTTCGGACGGGATCGAACTCCTCGGCGATCACACCTGCGGAAGGCGACGCTCGCTTGACTTCACCGACGAACCCAAACTCCCCCGAAGCCAGCGATTTCCTGAAACCGCGATACGGATGCGAGCGTGGCCGCGCGATCACCCCAGTCCGCGGTACGCGTTAACCACGGCTCAATCTCTTTTCGCTTGTAAGCGATAATCTCTGCAAGGCGGCTCATCGGGCCGCAAATTTAGCACAGAGGCCGCGGCCCGGCATCGTCTTCTTCAGCGGACGTCGAACGCTGACGACTCCTCAAACTTTGCTCTGCTCCGCGCGAACGAATTGAACCGAAAGTGTGGCTTCCTCGTCGAGGTCCCCGTTGCCAAGCAGATCGCGATACACGCAAATGTCGCGACCAACTTCTCCGCCGGGAAGCAGGAACGGCTCCATCACAAGGGCGCCTTGATAATTGATTTTTTTCAAAGCCCCAAAGATTTCGGACCATGGCATCCGACCGCGTCCGGGAGGACGGCGGTTGGTTTCGCCAAGATGAAAATGACCGAGCCACGGCCCAGCCTCTTCAATCGAACCGCCGATGCTCTCCTCCTCAATGTTCATGTGGAACGTATCGAGAAGGATCTTGCAATTGGGACTTCCAACCTCTTGGGCGAACGCAATACCTTCTGCGGCGGTGTTCATCATAAACTGCTCGAAGCGGTTAACCACTTCGACGCAAAAGATCACGTCACAATCTTCGGCCGTTTTAATTGCCTCGCGCACCCCTTCGATGGAACGATCAGTGAGAAGCTTTTTGTCTTCGCCGGGGAATAGTTTGCGCGGCCAGGAGCTGTAATTAATTCCGGCCATTACGGTCCCGCCGATCTGTTTCATGGCTCGCACAACATCCTTTAGAAAGGCCACCCCTTTTTTCCGGGTTGCCGCGTCCTCGGAGGCAAGGTCCATATCCGAAGTCATTCCGATGCTATAGGTCAAACCAAGACCTGCATCAGCGGCAGCGCCCTTGAGCGCGTCCCTTTCTGAGTCGCTCATCCGGGTGACCTTCGGAGCGTTGACTTCGAGAATGTCGAAACCGCAATTTTGGGCTCTTTTCACAAACTGGAGGGGATCCGAGTCCCAGCGTTGGGTCCAATATCCGTAGTGTATTCCGACCGTATTCATAAGTAGCGGGGCTAGCCCGCAATGAGCTCGTTGCTTCTGCTTTCGCGTGATTTTTGCGGGCTAGAGGGGAGTAGCTCACAATTTGATCAAATGTTCAAGCTTGAGAAAATCGCACAAATCTGTGGCTGGTGGCCAGTAATTAGTGCACCTGGTGCCCTGTCCCCGAAATAGCACGGCTTCCCTTATGTTGACGTGCATGCATGCGCAGCGTCCCCAAGCGCGTCGCTCTATGAACGTTGTAAGACCGGTTCTCTCACGCGTCGATAAGGGGATGCGATTTGTCTCGGTCGCGTCTCCGCCTTCAGAATCTGCTTTGCAGTCGCGAGTACCTGTGGCTTTGGAAGCGCCAAATCTTTTTTGACTGATCGCCATTCCAAAAACCAGGCGAACAGAGGCGCGGCCAACAGTTGGCAGAGTACTAGAGCAGACGTGAGCGGTTCGGCGGTCAAGTTGCCCGAGTCGGTGCAACCGATGAGCAAGACAGAAAGACAGATTTGGCTGCAAAAGACGGGAAGCATATGACGGCCGATCAGAAATAAAGGTCGCAAAGGCACCTCCCAGCGAGTCAGATACTTAAGGAATGTCGCGATAACGGAAGCGGCTACGAAAAAATTGATAAGCCGTAACGGCCCGAGATGCCATTTATCCAACAGCCACGTCTGAGTAACAGGATCGGGGCCGAACGCGATGGAACACCAACGCCAGAAGAGAAAGGTAATCGCCATGATCAGCAAGAGCAGGCGCAACGATCGAGATCGGGGCAGCAGCGCGTCGTTTTCCTGAAAACGTTTACCGACGAATAGGCCGACCACCCAGAGCAGTTGCCACGCCAGAAGATCGAACGGCCCAAGTTGGATGAATGGCAAATCTTTGAAGGTATTTAGTAACATGTCTCTGACGTGTGCCTGTGCAATGAACCACGTCGAAAGGCTGACCGAAAAAACCGTCCTCCATCCCCAGCGACGAGCTGCCCAGAACGCAGCTGGTGTCAGGAAAGAAAATAGGATGTACATCGGGAGAATGTCCATCAAGGGCGGCCGGAACAGCAGCACCAGTGACCCTCCGATCGCCGCCCAGGGATTCATCAGATAGTGATCTAACAGATTTCTAATACCGGGAAGCTCGGTTAAGAAAAGGCTGCCAAGAGCGAATGCGAACCCAACAGTGAAGAGATGTGCCCGATAAATGCGCCCGGCCCGACTGATAGAAGACGATCGAGCCGCTTCGAACCCCAGCTTTTCGACGCGTTTGCGAAAGATCATGCCGGCCAGAAATGCGGAAACGAATACAAAGCATTCGGCGGTGGTGAAAAACCCGAAGGGCTGATCCGTAATGATCCGAAGCGATGAGGGCGAATGATCGACGACCATCATCAAAAGCAAAAGCCCTCGGAGCACATCGAACTCAATAAATCGTTTCATCTGCAGCTTAAATAATCCCGCTCCCTTGAGCTCTGAATAATTCGTTTTGTTGATGCCCCATCAGTGGAAGTGATGCCTGATTGGGAACTGAGTACCGTACGAAAAGCACTGGGAACTTCCATCGCTCGTCAGGGGCAATTGATTTAGCCCGATAGGGCCGTAACGCCGCTTGCCGGCCTAAGCGAAGGCTCCAGCTTTTGGCAGTATCAGGCCAACAGCGGGCAGAAGCTGGGCTCGCTTTACGGCCTCATTGGGTAACTGCAAAGGTTAAACGATAAAGGCTCTGCCGGTTCTATTTCCAGCGGAGCCTGTTGCGGCTTTGCGGCCGAACGCTACAATATATCATGCCGCTAGAGACTGGTAATAGTGCGAGTGCGGAGTTTGCAAAAACCGTCTAGGTGCCCGAAGAGGAAACGCGCAAGCCATGCGCAGAAAGGTCATCCTCGGAATATTGCTTCTGTTGGTCCTGTTGATTGTTGCTGTTCTGGGGTTGGTTTGGGGCACGCTCTCTGCGAGCCTGCCCACTCTGGATGGCAATCTTGAGGCCCCCGGGCTCGGACGTCCGGTGGAAGTGGAGCGTGATTCTCTGGGCACGCCCACGATTCGCGGCGAAAATCGAAAAGATATCGCTTATGCAACCGGGTTTGTTCACGCACAGGATCGTTTCTTCCAGATGGACACCTTGCGTCGACGCGCTGCCGGAGAGCTCTCCGAGCTTTTCGGGCAAGCGACTCTTCGAGCTGATCGTGAGGCACGCATTCACCGTTTCCTGGATCGAGCTGCTACCGAATTTAACGCCCTTCACAAAGAGGAAAAGGAACTTCTCCAAGCCTACGCGGATGGAGCAAATTCGGGGCTGCGCCAGCTCAAGGCAAAGCCTTTTGAGTATTATTTACTCGGCGTTGAACCCAGAAGATGGACACCGCAGGATTGCATCCTCGTCATCTACGCGATGGCCTTGGACCTGCAAGATAGGCCGGGACACCTTGAGCTTGCCTTGGACGCGCTAAAGAAGGCTTTGCCGCAAAAAGCCTTTGAATTTTTCGCTCCCAGGATTTCCTCGTGGGACACACCGCTCGACGGAAGTGAAGGCAGCTACCAGCCACCCGTCCCAAATGAAAATGATTTTGATCTTCGAACGGCAAAAAACCAGTTACCCGAGGGGACGGAGGTTCCTAAGCCGGATTTATTGGAACCAGATCTTTTCGAGACTCGATCCGCGAGCGGGAGTAACTGCTGGGTTGTAGCCTGCTCTGAAAACGCACAGTGGAGTTCCGATCTTAGCGAACGATCCCCACATGGAGCTGCGGGTGCCGAACATCTGGTATCGAATCGCGTATTCGTGGTCGTCATCAGCCTCTGAACCCGCGAACTACGTTTGCGGCGTTAGCATTCCCGGGACCCCGCCAGTTGTCATTGGCAGCAATGGCCACGTCGTATGGGGGTTAACCTTTTCAGACATCGATGCCGACGACGTTGTCCTGGTCAAGACGAAAGATGACAGCCTTTATCAAACCCCGCAAGGCTGGAGACCGTTCGAAAATTGTTCGGAGTCGATTAAGATCAGAGGCAGGGATCCGGAGATACTCAAATTCCGAACCACCATCTGGGGACCAATCATCGGGAGAATGCCAGACGGGACTCTGCAGGCGCTCCATCAGATCATCGATCAAAACGGCACAATCAATTTGAATCGAATGCAACTTGAAACAGCGAGGACAGCTGAGGAGGCCTTATCGATTGCGAAAATCTCGGGCATCCCTAACTTAAACTTCTTGGTTGCCGATACCTCAGGAAAGATCGGATGGACCATTATGGGACCTATCCCGCATCGCATAGGTTTTGATGGCCGATTGCCCGTTTCGTGGTCCGACGGGTCATGTCGATGGGATGGGTGGTACGCCTCGGACGAATATCCTCAATGCTGCGGAGCCAAGATCGACTTTATCTGGAACGCTAACAATCGAATGGTTGGGGGAATTGAATTGGCTAAGCTTGGCGATGGCGGGTACGACAGGGGAGCAAGAGCGCGCCAGATTCGCGACGATTTGCGACAGTTACGGTTGGCCACAGAAAAAGACATGCTCGACATCCAACTCGACGACCGCGCTGTCTTTCTCGAACGGTGGCATAATCAGTTGCTCTCAACCCTGTCGAAACCTGGAGCCCTGTCTAATCGTGAGAGGCTTGAATTCCGGCGTCGGCTGGGGGACTGGTCGGGCCGCGCCGACGTGGGGTCTATCGCCTATCGGTTGGTCAGGGAATATCGAGAAGAGGTTGCCCGCCGAGCATTTGAGCCTATCTCTGATGCGGCCAAAAACATCTATCCCGGTTTTTCTTACGATTTTCTCAAGTTCGAGGACCCACTCTGGAGCATGATAGACTCGGAGCCGGTGAATCTGCTCAATCGGAAGTACGAGAATTGGAATGCCTTGTTTTTGTCTGCGGTGGATTCTGTGATTCAGAAAATAAAAGCGCAAAAAGATGGTTACTCCCGCTACACGGTAGGTGACAAGAATGCGACGCGCATCCAACATCCGATGGGTGCTGCAATAGCGCAGCTGGGCCCGTGGCTTAACATGCCTGTGGATCGACTACCCGGCGACCGGTTCGACATGCCGAGAATTCAGGCACCCACCTTCGGATCTTCACTTCGGATGGCCGTCTCTCCCGGCCAGGAAAAAGACGGGTATTTGATCACGGCATGCGGAGAGAGTGGGAACCCACTGTCGCCGCACTACCGGGATTGTCATGAGGCATGGGTAACAAACGCCCGTACGCCGTTTCTTCCGGGCGTCGCGACTCACAAAATTCTACTGAGGCCACTGGATGCTTCCCGATGAAGAATATGAACGGACCACGGCCAGAAAGGGGCAAAACAGTGCTACCAAACTCTCTCCCCCCTTCGCGTTGTTCTGTTTCCTGACGCTGATCAGTCGGGGTTGGGCGATGGATGATGAGCAAATGTCGCAGTTATTGGTGGGTACTTGGGAGAGTGTAGATGATTCGCAGCAAGCGATTACTGGTCCGGCTCATATGGTGTTTGATTTACCTATTATGCCAGCGGTCGGTTTAAGGGGACCACTGCCATGACGTTTCCACCGGGACAGGGACAAGCAACTTCAGGGATAATCTATACGGCCGGTACTTGGAAAATTCAGGATGGTAACCTTATTGCTCACACCGAGCAGGTTGATCCTTCCGAATTTGCACCTTTGTACCCTGATAGTTCCTCTCCGATTCAATTCCTTGATCGCAATACTTGGAAGCATGTGGGAGCGACAAATGTTGCCCACCGGATGATGATCGGTGGCTGATGCCGTTGCGACGGTAGGGACGCGCTCCCGCGCGATCCGGCGTCGCACGTCCGGAGAAGGTGCAAATGTAAAAACAGAGGATTAATCAAGCCTTAGGCTCACCATCGCATGGCCGTCGATGCGTTCGACTTCGAAGGATACATACGATCCTTCCATACTGAAAGCGAGCGGCGTTCCCGCCGGGACAGTTACAGCCTCCCGCACGGGCCGAGGCACCTTCACTAACACTTTAATTTTGTATAATGGTATTACGTCCTCGATCACATCGAGCTCTTCGCTTCGGCGTTCAGGAATGAAATGCAGAAGGTGCAGGATCCAGCGGCCCTGACTTGACTGCTGATTGACTGTAAGTTGGAGTGTGCTAGGCCCGTCATGTTTGACCAGCGGATCGGGCAGCAATATATCGATGGCGTTCAAAACCAAAAGCCTGCACCAACGGGGAGCGTTGTCGTTGTACTGACTGAAAATCGGACTGGAGAAATAAATGCAACGTCCTTTCTTGACGATGCCGGGTTGAACCTCCAAGCCTGAAGAAGGTGTCTGTCGGTGAGAACAAAAGTGGCGATAGGTCCGGTCAAATAACGATCCAACGATTGGAGCCAGGACTTCTGAATCAGCATCGGCCTGAATGGCCATCCCTTTTCGATACATGGCGTGTTCGGTTTGCGGCAGACCGCGTCCGACTGCGCCCTTCGGGAGAATGTATTCACAGTAATCATGACGTTTGTATGGTTTGCCGCGAACAAGATTTCCGTTCAAGTCGCGCGGTCCCATGTCGCCAGCAGTGACCCCGAATAATCCCGTCGTGAATCGGGTCCGCGTCTCGTCCATACCGGAGGCGAAGGTAGCGATCAGACTGCCACCGCCTTCGATGTATTCCTCCAATTTTTGCGCGAACTCCGCAGAAACCGGGATGCAGTCGGGCAATACGAGTAACCGGTATTTGGAAAGGTCGCTTGCACTATCCAGAAGGTCGAATTGGTGGCTTCCCTGCTCCAGGATACGCGTTGCTCCTTTGATTGCTTCGGGCAGCATGCCGACTTCGCCGCCGGTGAACTCTTCCGGCGTGAACACTCCGATTTCACTCAACGGCTGCGCTCCCTCGCACCAGGGTTCTTTCCGTTCGATTTCCTGATAAACTTCACCAACCAACCTATAGACTTCAGAGTCGATTTTACCGTCAGGAGAGAGCTGATCGCCAATCGAACACTTGGCACCGTGCATCAGCATTCGAAGACATTCGTAGCGAAGAGCTTGAAGATTTTTGAACGAGTGGAAATCGCCCCAAGAAGTGTGGAATTTCCCTGTTAGACCCAGGCAGTCGAGGCCGAGGGTTCGGGCGTACCGAACCGCAATCGGGAAATGAACATAACCCCACTCTCCACCCGGCAGACTTTCCAACTCGAAATGACTGTATGCGTTCTGCCAACCACAACAAGTCTTACCTGCATCTTCTTTCCGCCCAGCAGGATGCCCCGAGAGGCTTCAGACTTTCTTGGACGACGAATCGCTTGAAAATGAAATCTCGTGAAATGTGCCAGGTATGAGCAAAATTAAGGATTCGGTAATGAAAGAAGACTGAAGATGCCCAAATACTTCGTAACTGTGTACATGGAATGCGGTGTTGACGCGGACTCGGAAGGAGACGCCTGCAAGATAGCTCAGGGTCGTCTTGAAGCCCAAGGTTACCACGCTGCTTTGAGTGAAATGGCTGCAGACGAAATGGGAGGAAGTGATATGCCCAAATACCTCGTAATTGCACACGTGAGCTGTGTCGTTGACGCGGACTCAGAACAGGAAGCTGCTCGAACAGTTAAAGGTCATCTTGAAACCCTCGGTTACTACGCTCGCGATACAGCATCGTGCCGTAAGCTGATGCCTGAATGAGGTAGAAGACTAGATCAAACCTCGTCCTGCTGACCCCTCGCTTTTTGCCTACGGTATTCTGCGTAGGTTGCTTCTGCGCGTTTCTCTAGCGAAATCGACTTCTGCTCCTTTGCGATTCTGATGGCTTCGCAGAAGGAAGCCTCGATTTGGGTCTCGTCTGCACCCATGGCCGCGAGAAACACACCACGGAGTCGGTGCAGTTCGGCACACCAATAACGGTTTTCAAATCTTTCGACCAGTGCGTCCGCCTCCCGAATTGCCTCGAGAGATTCGGCGGTGCGATCCGCTAGGTGCAAGGCTTCAGCCTTTAGTGCCAGTAAAAAAGGCATGTCCAATATCGAGGCGGTTGCCCGATAGCCTCTGATTCCGTCCTCGATCCACGAAATACCCTCCGCGGTGTTACCGGAGGCGCTACGCGCCCAACCGCGGAGAACGGCTGCTCTTTGCAGGAAAGGTTCAAAATTCTGACGCGTTGATAGTTCAAAAAGATCCGATGCCAAGCGTTCCACTTCAGCAGGATCACCCTCAAAGTGGGCGAGAATCCCGGCATGCCATAAGGCGATGGCTAGTGCCTGCATTTCATTCAGCTCTTTTGCTAGTGAGACGGCCTCCGCCATGGTCGCGCGGTAAGAGGCGATCTCTCCGAAATGCCATTGGGACAGGGCCTCAAAGGACAGACAGGAGACGGCAGGCGCGGTGAACTCTTCGATCGGAGACTCGACGCCTCCCGAGCGCCAGATCTGAACACCGCGCATCGCGTAATGTCGCGCAGACTCGAGATCGCCCAGATAGTAAAACGTGACTGCCAAAGCGCGGTAGGCTCCTATCATTAGCGCAGAGTCATTCTGGTCCTGCGCCAGCGAGTAAACTCGTTTGGCGATCTGCATCGTTGCTGTCAGCTTTTCGGTCTGAAGCGAATAGCGCCACTGACCTATCAGTGCCGCATAAAGGAGCCGAGGACGATCGAGCGAATGACACAAGGACTCCACGCGCTCATAACAAATTCGGACCTCCGGTACTGCCGAATCCTCGCGTGGCCGTTAGATATAGCCCTGCCTGCATGAGGATAAAGAGCTGATCTTCTGCAGTGAGAGTCTGCCCCTCAACGCCCGTTTCCACGGGGGAACCCCAGCGTCCTTGTTCGAAGAAATGAGCTAAAACCGAGAGCAATGCTCCTCTGGCTCCGAGGACGTTAGCAGCGAAGGAAGCATTCCCTCGCTGAATTCGAGGAATGTAAACTTCATGCAGCACTTCGCGAAATAAACCGGCATTGCAGCCACAGATGACGGCTAAGAAAAGTGGCTCCATCTCCCTAAAACTATCTGGCAGCTGGGGCGCAAGGGCTCGGTAGTAATCGCAGAGACGCCTGTTGCATTCCCTCCAAGCCTCGGTTCGTTGACTCCGGAGCTGTTCGCCAAAGTATTCACGAACCAGAGGATGCGTATCCAGATGCCCAGGATTATGCGGATCTTCTCCAGCGAGGAGTCTCGCTCTTCTTAACCTGGCAAGAATCGTTCGCCACTCGGTCGGGCTCAAATCGGTTAATGACTCTGTAAGGCCACGGAATAGCAGGCGGTTTCAGCAGGGCTCCAAGCGCCTTTTCGTCTGCGGGTCGATCAAACAGACCTAACATGCGGAGAACCGACAGCTCAGGACCCTCGCCAAACCAGGTTTGGTAAGATTCCATTACTTTTCGGGCATGGACTCCCTGTCGTACGTCGTGAGCAAGACGTTCTGACACTTCTTCGCGACAACGAATATCTCCATTATAAGCATCTGTCAGATAGCTGCCCAGCAGCGTGAGAGCAAGACAATGGCCACTGAACTCGTCGCTGGCACTTCGCAACTCCGCCTCATCTCCCTTGACGCCCAGCGCTCGGAGCAGCTTCGCACCGGCATCGCTGGATAGTTGTTCCAGGTCACGACGAAGGGCCGAGGTGCGCTCGTGATCTGCAATATCAGCGACCGGCGTCCGCGTGGTAATCACGCAAAGCCCCTTATTGAAGGCAGCGAGTTCGCGCAAAAGCGCCTGGAGGGAAGGCTCACGCAGCCGTCCTTCTTGTGGACCAGGCGGATTTTGGAGCGGCTCCAGGCCATCCAGAACCAGTAAGGTTCGACGATGCGCGACGAGCTTCGCCAATCTTTCGCCCTTCTCCCACGCCGTTCCGAGCCGTGGATCTGGATCGCCAAACCAAGTGAGAGCCGCATCAAGAAATTCATCCGCGGACGAAGTGTCCCCACTGGTGCCCTGTCTGTAGAAGGACCAGCCAAAAACGAGCTCCGCAGAACGATAGTGGTCAGCAGCCATCCGTCGGAGCCAATGGTTAACGAGCGTGGACTTCCCGACACCGGCCCAGGCAACGATTGTAACGACGTTGACATCCTTGTTTGCCCATGCAGCGATCCAGAAAAGCGATATCCTCCTCTCGACCAAAAACATCGCTTCCGGTAACGGGCAATCTGGCTACGGAAATCTTCTTCGGTGCAAGTCTTGCTGGCGGCTTGCGAGTTCCGACACGCGAAGCGGTAGAGGGCGTCTTCTGCAGGCTCTGACGAGTGATTCTACGCCGTGCGTCGATAGCGCCTGTTATCGTCGGCATCGCCTTCAGAAGCTCGTTCGGAGTCTGGAAACGCTGCGCCGGATCTTTCTCAAGGAGTTTCTCAAGGAGAACTACGACCGGCTGTGGAACATCTTTGAGTCGTTCAAGCGGTAAGGGCGCGTGCTGATGCTGATACATCACCTCAGCGGAAGGACCTCGGAATGGTGTTTGGCCAGTCACCATTACCCAGAGCGTTACGCCAAGCGAGTACAGATCCGAGCGGATGTCCACGCTAACTCCCGCAAATTGCTCCGGACTCGCAAACTCGGGTGTCCCGACAAATGCCCCAGGCGATGAAATCCCCGCTTCAGAAGCCGATTCGTCTAGTGTCTTCGCCAGGCCGAGGTCGATAATTTTCGCCGTTACACTTCGTTCCTCCTTCAACCTCACCATGATGTTTGTTGGCTTGATATCTCGGTGGACAAGGTTCTGTTCGTGAACTGCGGCCAATCCGGCAGCCACCTGCGTTGCAATTTCCAGCGCCAGCTTTACCTCCAGTCGGCCTGAGCGTTTGATGAGTTTTTCGAGCGTTTCTCCCTCTACGAACTCCATCGCGTAGAAGTAGTTCTCCCGGTTCTGCCCAGGTGGAAGACCGAGGCAACGTTCGGGTGACGAACGCTCGCCGCTGCGCGGGCTTCGCGCAGAAAACGAAGCCGCGCCGATTCGTCACCGAGGTATCGCTCAGTAATGACTTTCAGTGTCACTGGGCAACGCAGATTGATATCGAAAGCCTTGTACGTGACGCCCATTGCACCGCGACCCAATTCGACGGGTTTCCCGTCTTCGCCCTTCACCAACTCGTAGTGGTCAAAGCGCTGGGCTGGCTCTACGGGCTTCAGCTCGAGTGTATCCGCAGTCGATGACTCGCCGGACTCAATCCCACCGCCAAGTCCCTTGCGGAGCATGCAGACCGGGCAGAACTCCATCGCTCCGGAGAACTCGTTCCCGCAGCTGGGGCAGGTGCGTTGAGGCTCTGCGCTCATGTTCCTAACCGCCCTTCAGCCGCAATCTCGGAGCGAAAGCGATACCACTCTCCACTGAGCTGGTGTGAAAACAGCCAGCAAGCGTCTGGCATACTGTTGTCCCTTTGCACGAGTAATCGCGTGTTCCGTTACAGTAGCGCGTCAAATCACGTTGCGGAATAAAATTCCTGCCACTCGCGTCCTGCGCCGCCCATGTTGATAACGAGCTTCGGCGACGGGGCTGGTTCGAAATTAAGAGCCGTAAAACCGTTGACTTTCGAATGCGCCGGCCGAGCTCCGTGAAGATAATGTTTTTCGTGACAATTCCGATCGGGCGAATCGAGAGAAATGAGACGCCTAGTAACTAGCCTGCGCCGAATTCCAAACTATCTCTGGGTTCGACGGCCCGCCGCAACATCCACTCTGCGATTCATAAACCAACGCCAAGTTTCGGTGCGTTCGCCTTCGGTTTTTCGATCGCATCATTGGCCGAACGCGCCCGAATCGTTTAGTCTGCTCAAGGAGCATTTCTGATTCTTGCGGTAGCTGACCCGCAGCCGTGCGGATGCTCGCGAAACCCGCCGCGATTTGCGAGTACGCACCGAGCAGGAGGTTTCCGAGGGGCTGTTTGTCGACCAACTTTCAATGGAGGTGAAAAGGTTCCCACAAAGGCGGAAAGCATCGCGTTGATTTGATCAGGTACGAGCAGGGGAGAAAAGTGGCCTGATCCCAGGGTTTGGGCTGTGAGAAGGTGCGGGGTAAGTCGAACGCTCGGGCTCACATCTCTGAGCCGGAGCCAGGCCCCGCACCTTTGTATCACCGGGCGGTCCTGCGGCAGGCTGCTCGAACGGGTTTAAGGCGCATCTGTTGGTTGCGTCCTATGCTGCGATTACTTGGCTCGTTTCCATGCCGTATGACCCGTAAAACCTGACTCGCCGGTCGACGCAGTAGGGTTGGTCCAATTCAATTCGTCCCCTGTAAGGGCCAGAAATCGCTTCTGATCCGTCCCACTCCAATTCGGGTACGAACTGCTCTCAATGTGAATGTTGACCGTACGATCCGCATCATCGACCGAGTACGTACCAAAGTAGCAGAGGGTTCTCTGCACAACAGCTTTGTTCTCCTCCGGGGTGCCGTCCAGACGGTTTTTGGACTCGAATTTCCGAACACCAGAGCCTATGAGCTGTACAGAAATGTGGCCGTTTCCATCCATAATAAGCATGCCTGTCGGATCGGCGCCGAACGGGTTGAATCTGCTGCCATCCGGGGCTTCGATGTAGATTGAGACGAGCGTCCAAGTTCCTACCAGTTGGTCTTGGGTGCTCTGGGCGAGCGTCTTCAGGGCAACGCCCAGAAACAGCAGCGCCACCATAGCGGCAAACGGGAGGGCACTACGTGGATTTATTGTGTGCATTTCTTAGGGTCCTTGTTTTTGCATTTTGTTGGCTTTGAAATTTGGCGTCCTCGGGTGAGGCCGCCAGGGGGGTCGGAATACTGAGAGCATGCACCTTTTCTCAGCTCGTTATCCACCAGACAACTTTCGGTTATACCGCTCGGGGAATAATCGGGTGGGCGCCATGTCTCTTCGCACCGGTGAAGTTGGCACACGTGCAGAGAAGTTCTAGCTGGCGCTGGTTCGTGCTTTCCGACATCGGCTTGCATCTATGGTCGAGCGAAAGCCTAAACCGAGCCGACACCTAGGAAATTACAGAGTTGGGGGAGAGGAAATCTCACGAAAAATGTCCGCACGAAAACAAAGTTGTATACCACAAATTCAGTTTCAGGAAAAGCTAGCATCATCATAATTTGTGAATTGTTGATTCTGCTGAAGAACACCTGAAACCGTGGCGGGAAAAAAATGTGGTGCGTGGCCGAACTCGATGAGGAATATATTGCGCGCATGGAGGATGTGCTGGCCGTGTATGAAAAGCCGCTCTCGGTACGGGAACCGGTGGTGTGTATCGACGAGAAACCGGTGGTGCTATATCAGGAAGTTCGGCCTCCGGTAGCGCTGCAGCCGGGACGGGTGGCCCGTCGCGATGGTGAATATCGGCGTTGCGGAACGGCCAATGTGTTCTGCGGTGTCCAACCGAAAGCGGGGCGTCATTTTACCAAGGTGACCAACGACCGCTCGTCGCCCGAGTTTGCCGATTACCTGCTGGATGTGGCGGCCCGCTACCCCGAGGCCGATACCATCCATCTGGTGATGGACAATCTGAGTTCCCACACCCGCAAGGCGGTCGTCGAACGTTTTGGGGCAGAGGCAGGCGATTGGTTGTGGAATCGATTCACCGTGCACTACACCCCGAAGCACGGTAGCTGGTTGAACCAGGCGGAGATTGAGATCAGCCTACTCTCCCGGCAATGCTTGGGCCGACGCCGGATTGGGGATCGACCTTCTCTGCGGAAGGAAACGCGGGCGTGGAACCGCCGCATGAACCACGACCGAGTCCCAATCCAGTGGAGCTTTACTCGCACGCAGGCTCGCAAGAAGTTTGGCTACAAAATCACGCGGTCACGGTACTAGTGCGCACGTGCTCCAACTCATGGGCACGTCTCTGGACCAACCTGTAAGCTGTTTGTTGGATGTTCTCGCCTGATGGATCCCAATCGCCCAGATAGAGCACCGTCTTGCGGGCTTTGTCGATGCTATTTAAGTGCTCGGCAATGTCGTTGACGCGCGTGGCCGACTGAAACCCACGGCCTACGCGAACGATGACACCGAGTTCATCCGTCAAATCTTGAATGGAACCGACAATGGAATCTTTTCTCGCTCCAGATTTCAACGTAGTTCGGCTGCATTGCCCAGTAGTCTTTGCGGTAGCCGTGTGTCACGGTCCTCGCGTATCCGGCAGCATCGCGCCACACGTTCGGCTCGTAGATCGGCCGCGAGCGGTCCACGATGTATTCGTATGGGCATCGGTCATCGCGTCGCGCCTTCGCCATGAGTCGGCTTACTCGCTGGTAATCCAGTTGCGTGTTCTGAATCGTTTCGTCGCTGACGAGGCGATAAAAAAGCTGCCGGATGGTCATCGGGTTCTCTTCTTCGAGAATCTCCAATGCCCGGTCAATCATTGCAGTCGTTGTTCGCCACTCGCCTTGCGCCACACGCTCTCCTTTCTAAAATGCGATAAGTAGACGTTTAGAAGGTTGATTCATCGAGACGCGGCCTTCCTGGGCACGGATTGGGATGAGCGCTGCGGAGAGCGATGCTGCGTGGCACGCTTGGAGCGAACCTTGGACTGATCAACCGATGCGCGTCTGGTACGGCACGGTCGGCCAGCGCCAGAGCGCAGCTCCGCCAGACGATTTTGCAATCGCTGGATAGCTCGCTCTAATTTTTGTTCGGGGGTGAATCGGGGACGGCCGCCACGTTTGCCAGCAGAAACAAAAAATTCCCGAGAGTAGGGCTCGGGAGTCTGGATGGGATGTGCGAATTGAGCCATGACACTCTCTCGAAGTTGGAATTCTTACCGCTTCCATCCGGGGTATAAAGCCCGGTCTTCGAGAGCCTCACAGCTCTGCACTGCCCCATGTGCCCGCCGTTCTTGCTTGGCGGCCTGGTGCCATTTGCCTGCTATCGTTAGCCAGCGTCTTGCGTGGCTCCCGAATCAAACCTACAGGTTCGTATCGGCGTCTACAGCTATATCTATTTAGAACACAAACCCCCTTTGGAAGGCAATAGCAATTATCATGATTGTTTTTGGGGGGAGAGGAGTCGAGTGAAGAAACCGAAAGAGCCGCCACTTCGCGCCTGTGAAGTTCTGAATTGGGATTATCTTGGCGAAATCGAAGAACAACCTGTAGGTGTAACGCGAGACTTTCAGAAAGCGATTCGCGGGTTCGCGTATGCTTTTCGGTCTACCGCCGATGAAGATAAAAGAGACGGGATGCTTCGGGATCTGCTGAAGAATGCGACGGCCAACCACAGCCCGCAAAAAGCGGAAGATGTCGTGAAGACGCTGGCGTTGAATCTGAATAGCAACCGGAACGACTTGCGAAGGTTCGCAAAAGAAAACGGCGTTCGCCTGCAGTCGGACCGCTGGCTAGCGTGGAGGGACCCATCCTTTAGAAACCCATGAGTCGTAAGACGTGTTGAACGATTCAACAATCAGTTCTTCAGGGTTCTTCTTGTCCCGCTTCAGACCAAAGAAGGCCATCACAAACGCCCAAATCCCTATAGCGATACGTGCTGGCATGTTGTGCTTCCTCCTCTTGAGATATTGGCTCATTGTGCCAATTGAATTGGCGCTAAAGCCATTTTAAACTAACTCGACTTGATTTACTAGCATCATTACCGTTACATCGGTTTTACTAGCACTAAATCCTTTAATTGCTGTCATTTCCAGATCTGTTAAACGCGGGATCAGATTAAGGCTTGCAAGGTTTGCGCTTGCGGATGCCAGATGGCGCTTCTACCACCATTCCGAATTCGCGGCAGTATGCATGCGATCCGCCCATCGAACTCGTGCTTGCTTCCAGATCGAGCAGACACTTCCTGCACCGGCCGTCCTTCATCTCAGGATAGGGACAGCCGCGCGTGCTGCACCGCCCTGGCTCGGGAATGAATGCTGGTAAGGGTTGAGGCTCACTGGCGATCTGTCGGCGCTTGCTCGGCGTCCATAGTGCCCAGCGTTTTCGGAGCGCCGTGACCGCACGTTCGCGTTCCTGCTCAGTCATGGCCAACAGCATACACCGGGCGCAATCGCGAAAATCAGGCCCGGAATCATGCCCGATAGCTTCTGACAGCATATGACTGAACCTTACAGAAAAAAAATCTTATAAGCGAGAAACGCGGCAAACCCGCATAAACAGCGGCGAAAAAGGTAGGCGCGGAGGTTTTCTAATCCGGCGGTTGCAGGTTCGATTCCTGCCGCGCCTACCATCCTCCGCCCACCAACCTCAGACGCGGCCTCGAAGGGCAAACAGCTCATCCGCAGTTCGCATTCAAGGCTTGAGCTTGCGGTGTTCGCAGGTTTCCGTGTTCAGGCAGGAATCTGCCAGGCGGAGACGTTCGACCGGGTTGCCGCCGATGATGTGCGACTCGATAATCTCCTCGACATCGGCTTCGGTTACGTGCCCGTACCAGACGGCGTCGGGGTAGACGACGAGGTTGGGGCCATGTTCGCATTGATCGAGACAGCCGGACTGATTGGCGCGCACTTTCCCCTTGAGTCCACGCTCGGCCAGTTTTTGTTTGAAGAGCTTCTGCAGCTTGGCTTGCGCCAGGGGATCGCAGCATCCTCGCGGATGGCCCGCCGGACGCTGGTTTCCGCAGACGAAGATATGTTTTTCGAATTTTGGCATCAGGCTACGATGGCTACTTCGGTTTTTTCTGCGGTGCCGATGTTGGCGTCAACCTCAGCATCAATCCCAGCATCCCAGATGCCGTCGAAGTCGACGAAATATCCCTGCACCTCGACGCCGGGAATCGCGGCCCTCAAGTTGGCGGCGGCACGCTGCAGTTCGCGTTCGTGATGCGCGGCTTCGGCTGCGGCGTCTCCGCCGAATCCTCCGGCCAGACCGCCGTAGGCGCCGCAATCGGAGTGCACCATCAGGATGACGCGGCGCGTGCCGTGCAAGCGCATGGATTTGCGAATCTGATCGAGCACGAACTCGCGGTCGGCCTCATGCTCCGGCGAGGCCATGCACTTGGCGCCGCCGGCGATCTTGATGGGATCGGAATTCACCACGCCGATGCGCTTCAGGAACTTGCGGAAGCCCAGCTCAAACCGGTTATCGAAGCACCACAGGATAGCCGCGTCGCAATGATACTTCTCGCGCGGAGCGTCGAAGTGAAATACTTTTTTCATGGAGCCCTCCTCGACAAAACGGATTCTTGTCTCTCATCTTACCGTATCCATTCACCGACCGATGTCCATCCCGCACGAGCGCGGAAAGCGCTCCTCAGGGACCTTAACGAAACCCGGACATCACTTGTGCTGATGCGAGGAGCGCATGACCGCATGATGTGCGCGAACTCCCTTCCACGGCGTCAACCGCGTCGGCCTGTCGTAAGGTTCCTCGCTCGGCTATCGCCGGGCTCAGAATGACATTGGGCTGAAAGAACCATGAAGTGGGCCACGCCAGGGCTGTCCGCGCGTTGCTATTCGCCGCGCCGGCACGATAAGATAATTCGTACACGTCTTCTCCGCTCTTATCCCAGTAATTTTTTGTGAAGGCATCCCTGCGGGCAAGGAGTGTGCGACCCCGGGGGCAGCGCAGACATCTGCCTGCTTGGAATTTCCCTGACGGAGTTGGAATTGAAAAAAGGCAAGACCGCGGTGATCGTTGGCGCCCAGTGGGGCGATGAGGGCAAGGGGAAGATCGTCGACGTGCTGTCGGAGAACTTCTCCGTCGTGGCCCGCTATGCCGGCGGACACAACGCCGGCCACACCGTCATCATCAACGGCAAGAAATTTGTTCTCCAGCTTGTGCCCTGCGGCGTGCTGCGCGCCGGCTGCCGCAGCGTGATCGGCAACGGTGTCGTGCTCGATCCGATCGCGTTTCTGAAAGAGGTGGGCGCGCTGCGCGAAGCTGGCGTCAAGGTCGACGGCCACCTTTTCGTTTCGAACCGCGCGCACGTGATCCTGCCCTACCATCGCATGATCGAACTGGCGGCGGAGAATGCGTCCGGGACGCGTCAAGATCGGCACCACCTCGCGCGGCATCGGTCCGGCTTACGAAGACAAGATGGGACGCCGCGGCCTGCGCGTCGCCGACCTGCTCGATTTGCAGTTGCTCAAAAAGCACATCGAGAATGCGGTGCGCGAGAAGAACATGATCGCGCACGCGCTGTTCAATACCGAACCGCTCGATGCCGACAAAATGTACACGGAATACGCACAGGCCGCGGAAAAAATCGCGCCGTTCGTCTGCGACACCGCAGTCCTGCTGAACCAGGCGCTGAATAGCGGCGAATCGATTCTGTTCGAAGGCGCGCAAGGCACAATGCTCGACATCGACCACGGGACTTATCCGTTTGTCACGTCGTCGAGCGCAACCTCCGGCGGCGCGGTCATCGGCACGGGCGTGGCCCCTAATGCCATCAATTCGGTGATTGGAATCTACCAAGGCTTATTGCACGCGCGTGGGCGAGGGACCGTTTCCAAGCGAAGACAAGAGCGACGCCGGCGACAACCTGCGCAAGCGCGGCAATGAATATGGCGCGGTCACCGGGCGTCCGCGGCGCACGGGATGGCTCGACCTGCCGCTGCTGCGTTACTCGGGCATGATCAACGGCACTAACTGGCTGGTGATCACCAAGCTCGATGTGCTCGACGAACTGGCCGAAATTCCGGTGTGCGTCGGCTATAAGATCGATGGCAAACCGACGGTCGAAGCGCCGGCGCAGGCCAGCGGCTACGACAAGATCGAGTGCGTTTACCAGAAGCTGCCAGGCTGGCATACCTCGACCGAAGGCATTACCGACTATGAGAAACTGCCCAAACTGGCGCGGGATTACCTGGCGTTCATTGAAAAGGAGGCAGGTGCGAAAGTTGGCATGATCTCGACCGGTCCGGACCGCAACCACACAATTCTCGTGGATGAATTCCTTACGGAGTTGAAGACGGCCGCGAAAAAAGCTTAGAATCGCTTCCCCGGCTGACCTGCGAGCGGGGAAGGAGCGAACCGATGGTGGTGTTGGCGGTTACCTGGATGGCGAAAGTTGGGCACGAGGCCGAGGTTAGCGCACTGTTTGAGAAGTTGACCGAACAGTCCCGCAAAGAGCCGGGCTGTTCCATGTACCAGGTGCATCGGCACAAGACTGAGCCCCGCCGCTTCTTCATATACGAACAATATAAAGACGATGCCGCGCTCGAAGCGCATCGCGCCGCACCCCATTTTCTGCAGCACGCCAAGAAAGAACTGCCCAGGGTCGCCGACCGCGTGGAAGGGCATTTGTTCGAGCCGTTGGGGTAAGGCCTGTCCAGATTGTGTGGGCACGGGCGACTCGCCCGTGCAGTGGAGTGATCTGCGACGCGCGAACTACTTCACCTTGTCGATCATCAACTCACCGCCGGAAGCATAGCTTTCTTTCGAGACTTCGTTGAAAGCGACGATGATTCCTTCGCGCCGCGCTCCCGCTTCTTCGACCAGAGCGTCGGTAATCCGCTTCGCGACCTTGCGTTTCTGATCGGCGGTGCGGCCTTGCAGTATCGTGATTTGAACGATCGGCATAGGGCTCCTTCGACTACATCGCCGTCCGCGACTCCACTCAAGATATCAGCTGCGGGCTCTCCCCTTAGGCTAGCTCGCGGTCACGCCTGCAAAGCGCCGTCACTTTGCCAATTCATATCCCGCGAAAAAAAAGCTAAGCTCGAAGCGCGCCGTGTCTTCTGCGTCCGAGCCGTGAATCGCGTTGTGCTCGATGTTGGTCGCCCACTTTTTGCGGATGGTTCCTTCCTCGGCCTGGGCCGGGTTAGTGGCGCCCATCAGCTTGCGCAGATCGGCGATGGCGTTTTCTTTTTCCAGCGCCAGCACCACGATCGAGCCGCTGGACATGAAGTCGGTGAGCGTTCCGAAAAATGGACGGCTGGCATGTACGGCATAGAACTGCTCGGCCTGATGTTTCGAGATTTCCAGCATTTTCATAGCGAGAATGCGGAAGCCATTTTTCTCGAACTGTTCAATGATGTCGCCGACGGCGTTCTTGCGGACGGCGTCGGGTTTAACGATGGTGAAGGTGCGTTGCAGAGTTTTCATAGGTTCGGTCTTTGATCCTTGGTCATTCGCCGTTTGCCAAAAGACTTGTCATTCCGAGCGGAGCGAGGAATCTGCTTCGTCGTCTCGCTGCGCTCTAAACGCTCACTCCGATTGCCGCCGCCAGGGTTTCGCCGATCGCGGCGGGAGACTTGGCCACGCGAATCCCGCAAGCTTCCAGAGCTTTGATCTTCTCCGCGGCCGTGCCTTTGCCGCCGGAAATGATCGCCCCGGCGTGCCCCATGCGGCGTCCCGGAGGCGCGGTCTGTCCGGCAATGAAACCTACCACCGGTTTCTTCATGTGGGTCTTCACAAACTCGGCAGCGAGTTCCTCGGCGTTGCCGCCAATTTCGCCGATCATGATGACGGCTTCGGTTTCAGGATCGCGATTGAACAGGTCGAGGGCGTCGATAAAATTCGTGCCGATAATCGGATCGCCGCCAATGCCGATGGCAGTCGACTGTCCAATGCCGCGCTGGGTGAGTTGATGCACGGCTTCGTAGGTCAGTGTGCCCGAGCGCGAGACGATGCCGATCGATCCCTCTTTATGAATCGACGCCGGCATGATGCCGATTTTGCATTTGCCCGGCGAGATGATTCCCGGGCAGTTCGGCCCGATCAGGCGCGAGCGTCGATCCTGCAGAAATTCCCAGGCCTTCACCATGTCAAGCGTCGGAATGCCCTCGGTGATGCAGACGATCAGGTCGATCTCTGCATCGGCAGCTTCCATGATGGCGTCGGCTGCAAACGGCGGCGGCACAAAAATCACGGTCGCGTTGGCGCCCGTTTTGTCGGCGGCCTCGCGCACGGTATTGAAAATCGGCCAGCCCTCGTGCGTGGTGCCGCCCTTGCCAGGAGTGACTCCGCCCACGATTTGGGTGCCGTAGGCCTGGCTGGCCTTCGCATGAAACGTGCCCTCGCGGCCGGTCAGGCCTTGCACGATGACCCGCGTATTTTTGTCGACCAAGATTGCCATAAAGTAAGAACCTCATTGCTGCGGACGAATGCGTCCAGAGCTACGTGTTTACCGCCATTCCGTTACGCCCGCAGTGCCTCGGGCCGCTGCGACCACTTTGTCGGCTGCGTCTTTCATGGTGTCGGTGACGACGAAGTTGAAGCCTGAGTTCATCAGGATTTTCTTGCCTTCGTCAACGTTGGTTCCTTCCAGGCGCAAAACGATCGGGAGTTTGATGTTGGTTTTGCGCGCGGCTTCGACCACGCCCGTGGCCAGTGTGTCGACGCGCAGTATCCCGCCAAAAATGTTGATCAGCACGGCTTTTACGCTCTTGTCACTGAGCAAAATTTCGAAGGCGTGCGCCACCTGCTCGGAGCTAGCGCCGCCGCCCACGTCGAGAAAATTCGCGGGCATCCCACCTGCGTACTTGATGATGTCCATGGTGGCCATGGCCAGGCCAGCGCCGTTCACCATGCAGCCCACGCTGCCGTCGAGCTTGATGTAATTCAGGCTGTACTTTGAGGCCTCGACTTCCAGTGGATCTTCCTCCGTAATGTCGCGCAACTCGCGCAGGTCAGCGTGGCGGAACAGCGCATTGTCGTCGAAGTTGATCTTGGCATCGAGCGCGAACAGGCGGCCATCGGTGGTCGTGATAAACGGATTGATCTCGAGCAGCGACGCGTCGGTATCGAGAAACGCCTTGTAAAGGCTGGTGAGAAAGTGCACGGCAGGGTTGATCTGCTTCGCGCTCAGGCCGAGCGCGAAGGCAATCTTCCGCGCCTGAAACGCCTCCAGGCCCATACCGGGGTCGATGTGCTGCTTCAGGATCGCGTCCGGGTTTTCCGCTGCGACCTGCTCAATCTCCATGCCGCCCGCGGCAGAGGCCATGAACACCGGCTTACCTTCCGCGCGATCGACCAGGATGCCGAGGTAGAGCTCCTTCTCGATAGGCAGAGTTTCTTCGATCAGCAGACGGCGCACGATGCGGCCCTCCGGGCCAGTCTGATGCGTGATCAGCTTCATGCCCAGCATTTTGGAAGCGAGTTCGCCGGCTTCATTTACCGACTTCGCGATTTTTACGCCACCGCCCTTGCCGCGGCCTCCGGCGTGAATCTGTGCTTTGACCACAACTCCTGTCGCGCCCGAGTTGAATAGTTCCTTGGCGGCAGCTTCGGCCTCGTCTTGCGAGGCGGCCATCGTCCCACGCGGCACACTTACGCCGTACTTCTTGAGAATTGCTTTTGCCTGATACTCATGGATTTTCATAATGAGGCTCGCCAATTAAGAACTTCAGTTAAGAATTTGGAAGGACCCTGCTTGCGGCGTCGCACTGCGGGCAGCAAACTTTTAATTCTATAGAAGGGCGGGGAAGTTGGGCAAACGTAGAACGCGCATTAGGAGCCTGTTCGTGCCAGAACAGGAGCAAAATGCTAGGCTATTGGGAAGCTTCTGAACTTCTGATTCCCATGATCCTCGACGCGCTCCATCGCATCGCCAACCACGGCCAGTCGCTCGATCGCGCGGACGCTCGCGAAGTAATGGCTGAAGTATTGGCGGGCAAATGCACCGACGCGCAGATTGCCGCACTGCTTGTCGCTCTCCGCATGAAGGGCGAAACGGTCGAGGAGATTGTGGGCTTTGCCGAGGCGATCCGCGCGGCCGCAGCGCCGTTGCCGATTCGCGGCGCGGATGCGCTGGCCGTCAGCGGCACCGGCCGTGATGCTCTCGACGACGAGTCTTTGGCCGATTCTTCCTTAGTGGATACCAGCGGCACTGGCGGCGACGCCAGCGGGACTTTCAACATCTCGACCGCAACCGCACTCGTGACCGCGGGCGCGGGCGTCCGCGTCGCCAAGCACGGAAATCGCAGCATCAGTTCGAAATGCGGCTCGGCCGATGTGGTGGAAGCCCTGGGCGTGAACATCCAGCTTTCCCCCGAGCGCGCCGCGCAGTGCCTGCGCGAAGTCGGCATGTGCTTTTTGTATGCGCCAAATCTGCATCCGGCCATGAAGCAAGTGCAGAGCGTGCGCCGCGAGCTGCGCATGCGCACCATGTTCAATCTGCTGGGTCCGCTGACCAATCCCGCGGGCGCTTCGGGGCAGGTGGTGGGAGTGTATTCGCTCGATCTGGTCGAGAAACTGGCCGAAGCGCTGAGCATGCTGGGCCTGCGCCGCGCGCTTGTCGTCCACGGGCTCGATGGCCTCGACGAGATCACAATTACTGGCCCCACGCGCGTGGCGGAAGCTCGCGACGGCACGTTGCGATCGTACGAAGTGGAACCGGAAGAATTCGGCATGGCGCGCGCCACGCTGCAGGATCTTGCTGGCGGCGATGCCACGGAGAACGCTGCCATCATCCGCGCGATTCTTGGCGGAGATAAATCGCCGCGGCGCGACGTCGTGATCCTCAATGCCGCCGCTGCTCTGGTGGCCGCGGGCAAAGCAGGTCGTATCGTCGATGCAGTCCCGCTCGCGGGGCAATCGATCGACTCCGGCGCCGCAGCAGGAAAGTTGGAATCTCTGGAAAGGTTCACCTCAGCCAACTGACTACGTACTTCACTCCCTGTCATCCTGAGAAAGCTTGTCGAGAACGATCGTTGCTACCGACGATGCCGTATTCTATTCTTCCGCCACCTCGATCTTAAACACGTTGTTCGTAGTGTTGGCTTCGGGCACGCTGCCGTCATTCACCACGATTTCCTGCGGAGCCCCGGACACTTCCACCCGAGTCACCGCCTTATTCTTCGCCCGAACTTCCATCCGCCGCATGATTTCTCCGCCGGCAAATTTGACGACGACGGGAACCTCGGCCCCGGCCGTTCCCAGATTATCGAGCGTGATGGTGAGCATGAACGAGCCGTTCATCGTTTTGCGCGAAAACGCAGACTCCACCTTAAAGTCCGGCAGCCCGCGGTCGCGGTAGACCCAGTCGTCGAAGAACCACTCCAGGTCGCGGTGGGTTTGCGCGGCGATCAGACGCGGCATGTAGGAGGGATCTTTGTCCTGTTCGGGGCGATAGGCCGCGAGAGCCTTTTTGAGCGCGGCCTCGCCGACCATGTCGCGCAGCATCCACCAGACGCACATCGCTTTGCTGCGAAAGAGTTCCTCGCTGGTTGTGTTTACCAGCGAGCGGTTCACTTCATCTTCTGATCTGGGGAGGGTGGTCTGCGCATCGACCTGGCGCAATGCAAAGCGATGCAATCCCATATAGTCGAGCGCGGCCTGGCGTCCTTTTTCACGTTCGAGATAGAGAGCCTGCGCGAAGTGGGCGAGGCCTTCTTCGATCCACGGACGAAACGACAGAAACGAAGCGTGAGTCAATTGATGGGCTGCCGCGAGACCGGCCAGCCTGGAGTCGTCGTTGGCTAAGGGCGTGAGCAAGAGCGCGCCACTCTCGAACGGCGCAGCGTAAGGGTCGTGAAGGTCGGCGGTTTTCGCCTTTTCGCGCTGAGCTCCGAACCATTCGGCGATGAACGGAGCGATCTTCTCCGCGGCGTCGGCGAAGTTGGTGGCGGCGACGTCGTGGCCGCGCAGGTAGCGGACCTCGATCGCGGGGCGCTCCAAGATCTGATAGTCGGCGATCACCAGAGTCGGCACCTCCTGTAGCGACGGTTGGTTTAGGCAATTCCATGAACCGAAGCGATTCACGTCCTTGGATTGGGACATCGACTCCGTCAGCCCATTACAGGCCACGCCATTAAGAAGGACTTGAGGCGGATTATCGCCGGTTAGCGGCTGGATCTTTAGATACATCTTCGAGTCGGCTTCTCGTTCTTTCCATCGCCCCAGCACCTCAAACAAACTGTTACCCTCGGAAAGATTCGCAACGTCAGTGGCGATGGGATACCACGCCACATATCCCGCGCCTCGTACCGCCGTGAAATTCGTAGCAATCTGGTCCCAGTCCGTGCTGGTCGCCGCGTCCTCGGGCGTGCCGATGCGGGTGAGTCGCGTCGCGTCGAGCAGGATGACGCCTTCGTACGCGATGTCTAGTTCGACGGTCCCCTGTGGCGCGACCGCCTGTGGCAAAGTCACGATCGCTTCGGAAAGGGCGCCGGTGTGGTCGATGTCGGAAGTGTAAGGCTGGGTGACGAACTGCACGGCCTTGTCGCCGGCCTTGATGGCTCGCCAGTCGAGCGACGACGAGATCTGCAACACCGCAATCTTCTGCGGCGTCTGCGAGTCGTTTCGCAAAATGATCTTGCCCCGTGCCCCGAGCCGATGTTGTTCGGGCTCGATCCGGAGGCTGAGATCGTAATTGGTGATGCTGAAGGCCTCGCGGTCGAGCGTAAGCGAGTGCCCCGCCGAGGCGCAAAAAACCAACGTTAGACTGAGAAGCGTAAGACGCGACTTCATTTTGAACCCAACGATTTGGTATCCGAAGATGCAATCCGGGCGCGCCGTTGCCGCACGATTTCAAACAGGACCACCGCTGCGGCCACGGAAACGTTCAGCGACGGAACTTTGCCCAGCATCGGAATCGAAACCAGAAAGTCGCACTTGCGCTTGACCAGGTCGTGCAGGCCTTTGCCTTCGCCGCCCAGAACTAGAGCGCAGTCCATGTTGTAATCGAGGTTGTAGTAATCCTGCCTGCCGCGTTCGTCCAGTCCCACGGTCCACACGTTGTGTTCTTTCAGTTCCTCCACGGTGCGGGCGATGTTCGTGACTTTGGCAATGGGCATATGCTCGCTCGCCCCCGCCGACACTTTCGTGACCGTGCCCGTTACGCTCGCGGAACGCCGCTCTGGAATCACAATACCGTTGGCGCCGGCCGCATCGGCGGTGCGCAGGATCGCGCCTAAATTGTGCGGATCCTCCACGCCATCGAGCACGACCACCAGCGAATATTCCGCGCGCTTGGCGTTGATGACATCCTCGAGATCGTTGTATTGTTTGGCCGACGTGACCGCGACCACACCCTGATGCGCCCCATTTCCCGCAAGCTTGTCGAGTTCTGTTCGCTCCATGAAGCGCACGTTCACGCCGAGCCGCCGGCAGTCTTCAATCAGCCGCTGCAGGCGGATGTCATGGCGCTCCTTGGCCATGCCAATCCACTCAAACGCCCGCCCGCGCGCCTTCAGCGCTTCGGTCACGGAGTTGATGCCATAGATGTAATGCATGAGTATTCAGTGTACCGAAAGCCGCGCTTCATGGCTGGTCTCTGGATGGCGATTCGCGTATTCCGCGGGAGTGTGAGGAAGGTTTAAAGAAGGGTTTGTGGAAGGGTGCGGCTTTAGCCGTGCCGCCAGGGCATCAAAGAAGGTTGAGCTTTAGCCCCTGAGGACAAGCACAACGTCGTCCGGTTCCGGTCGCTCGGTGTAATCCTCGTTTGCTGACGCATAGAGAATCGTGCCGTCGCGATCGAGAATGTAAGTCGCCGGAATCGGCAACTCCCAACTTTCATCGCCGTTTGTGAAGGGAAGATTCACGAACGCGCGCCGATACACCGCTTCCTGCGGTTGCGGCACGCGATAGGTCAGCCCGAATTGCCGCGCGACTTTGTTGCCCGCATCGGAGAGCAGAGGGAAGCGAAGCTTGTGCTGGTCGTGCATGAAGAACGATTGCTTTACCGTTTGCGGAGAAATTGCGACGAGCGTCGCTCCAGTCTGATCAATCTGCGTCAGGTTCAGATTCATCGCTTCCATTTGCCCAACGCAGAACGGACACCAGCGCCCGCGGATGAAGCAGAGCACGAGCTTTCCTTTGGCGAGCAGGTCAGAAGAAGAAAGGATCTTGCCGTTGTGGTCCGGAAGTTCGAACGCCGGCGCCTTCGCGCCCGCGGGCAGGATGTTTGCCGCCAGATGTTGCTGCTTCAGGTCCGAGATGGCCTGCGCGTGAATGGCCTGCGTCTCCGCTGGAACGTACTTCGCGATCAGTTCCTTGCGCTCGGCGAAAATCTCGCGTAGAGGCCGCGTGTCAGTCTGCGGACTCGATTCTTCGAGGGAGCGCCATTTCATAAGCGTGGTTACGGTGCAGCTGTTAGGGATCCTTCGACTGCGGTTTCGTCCGCTTCACGGACGAAAACTTCGCTCAGGATGACACACGACTAAGGGTGTGACTGGCAACTGATCGCTGGCCCCTGGCCACTGGTCTTCTACATTCCCGGCAGCTTCATCCCCGCCAGCCTGCGTGCGAAGCTCGGCTTGCCCATTTGCTTGAACATCTTTTTCATCTGCGCGTATTGGCGAAGCAGATTGTTCACTTCCTGCACGCTGGTGCCGGAGCCGCGGGCAATGCGCTTTCGCCGGCTGCCGTTGATCACTTCATGGTGGTTGCGCTCGTGCGACGTCATCGAATTGATAATGGCCTCGACCCTATTGATCTGCTTCTCATCCACGTTGTCGGCGGCTTTCTGCAGGCCGGAGAACGGGCCGATCGAGGGCAGCATCCCCATCAGGCTCTTCATCGATCCCATCTTCTTTACTTGGCGCAGCTGGTCGCGAAAATCTTCCAGCGAGAAGCCGTCGCCGGTCAAGGCCTTGGTGGCCATTTCCTGCGCCTTCTTCTTGTCGATCTGCGATTCGGCGCGCTCGATCAGCGAGAGAATGTCGCCCATGCCCAGAATGCGCGAGACGATGCGGTCGGGATGGAAGGGTTCCAGCGCGTCATATTTTTCGCCGACACCGATGAACTTGATGGGCTGACCGGTGACCTGGCGGATCGACAGTGCCGCGCCCCCGCGGGCATCGCCGTCCATCTTGGTTAATACAACACCCGTCAGCGACAGCTTCTTGTGAAACTCCTCGGCCGAGCGGACAGCGTCCTGTCCGGTCATGGCGTCGGCGACGAACAGAATCTCCGACGGATTCAGCAGCTTCTTCAGCGACTGCATTTCATCCATCAACTGGTCGTCGATGTGCAACCGTCCGGCGGTATCGACGATCAACACGTCGCAACCGGAAACGATGGCCTCGCGGCGGGCTTCCTTCACCAGCCGCTCGACCGTGGCAGTATTGGCCTCGCCGACCTCGCCTTCGTAAATCTGACTCTTCACCGCCGCCGCGACCACCTTCAACTGCTCGCGCGCTGCGGGGCGGTACACGTCGACCGAAACCAGCAGCGGACGGTGGCCTCCAATTTTGAACCAGTTTGCCAGCTTGCCCGAAGTCGTGGTCTTGCCCGAGCCCTGCAGCCCGGCCATGAGCACGACCGTAGGCGGCTGCGAGGCGAACTTCATGCGCGCCGTATCTTTGCCGAGAATGTCGACTAGCTCGTCGCGCACAATCTTGATAACCTGTTCGCCGGGCGAGAGCGCGGTCAGCACTTCCTGGCCGACAGCTTTGGCGCGAATCTGGTCGATAAGCTGCTTGACGACTTTGAAATTGACGTCGGCCTCAAGCAACGCGAGGCGAATTTCGCGTAGCGCCTCGTCAATGTTCTCTTCAGTGAGCTTGGCCTGCCCGCGAAGCGACTTGAACGCGCGTTGTAGTTTTTCCTGTAAGTTCTCGAACATAGGGTGAACAGCTATTTTAACAGCCCGCCTGTATTGTCATCCTGAGCGAAGTTGTCCTCCGCCGAAGGCGGATGACAACGCAGTTGAAGGACCCCGTGCGAGCGGGCAGTGGCACCGGCTTATCGGGGTGTTCTCATCATCATTGCAGAAGGGCTCAACTGATGCTGCGGTGCGAAGAACTCCTCGCTGTGTCTGTGCCGGCGTCGAGGAACACGGGGTCCTTCGACTGCTTGGATGCCGCGCCTTGCGCGGCATCCACTCCGCTCAGGATGACAAGCTCTTTGATCCAAAGGCCGTGAACACTTCTTTGGCCGCGATCACCGTGTTGCTGTGAATGGTCACCGTGTCTTCGACGTTCTGCGCGTAGCCGCCGGCGTAGGTCACCATCACCGGAATGTCGCGGGCGCGGGCCACGCGGAATACGAGTTCGTCGCGCTTCTTCAGTCCTTCAATCGTCAGTGAGAGCCCGCCCAGCTGATCATCCTTATACGGATCGGCGCCCGCGACGTAGCACAACATATCGGGCTCAAACTGGCGCAGGCCGGAACTGAGCGCGTTGTCGAGCCACGAGAGGTAGTCGTCGTCGCCGGTGCCATCGGGTAGGTCGACGTCGATCGACGACGGCGGCTTATACAAAGGATAGTTATTGTGCTGATGCAGCGAAATTGTGAAGACGTCGCCGGCATGCACGGCGCGCTGGCTGCCACCCGGCGGGCCTTGGCGCCGCGGTACGGTTGAGGCTGACGACGAAGGCAGCGGCGCAGTCGCGGGGTGTTTACCGCCAAAGATCGCAGCCGTGCCGTTGCCCTGATGCACGTCGCAATCAAGAGTCATCGCGGTGCGAATCTTGGCGTCGCGTTGCATCGTGCGTATCGCCACGGCCACATCGTGAATCATGCAGAAGCCTTCGCCGTGGTCGGGAAAGGCGTGGTGAAATCCGCCGCCGATGCTGATGCACACGCGGTCTACCAGACACTGCCGCGCCGCCAGGATCGATCCGCCAGCCGCCAGCCAGAACGCCTCGACCAAGTCGCGCGAGTACGGAACTTCCATCTCCATTTCTTCGCGCGGGCTGAGTGTGCCGGTTTTCAGCTTGTGCACATACTCTGGCGTGTGGACGAGCAATATGTCTTCATCGGCCGCGGGCTGCGGCTCGAGGAAATCGTTCGTCTCGGCGACGCCGCTGGAAATCAGACGTTCGCGAATGCGCCGGTATTTTTCGGCGGGGAAGACGTGCTCGCCGATCGGAAGGTAGTAGGCGTCGCTGTAGACCAGCTTGAAAGGCAGCATTAGATAACCCTAGATATTATTCTACCGAGTGTCATCCTGAGCGAAGTTGGCGTCCGCAAAGCGGACGCCAACGCAGTCGAAGGACCCCGTGTTCGTGTGAGGTGGCACCGGCTTCGGGAGGAGTCTTCTGATTAGGCGGCGGGCTGCATCGTAAGCACGCCCGTCGGCATTCGTGCGATAGAAAGCAGGCACGGGCTCCTTCGACTGCGGTTTTTGCTTCGCGGTTCGCGAAGCAAAATTCCTCGCTCAGGATGACAAACGGTGCGGGAAGCTATCGAAGGGAGAAGCTAGCGTTTCTTGCTGACCTGCGCCGTCGGCACGACCATCGGTCGTCTCACCGGCACAATCGCTCCCTTGGCCGGATCGGCGGCGGCGTTGGCGCGGGTCAGCACTTCTTTCTGGATGTACTGCACGAACTCCTGAATCTGGCGCTGCATTTCTTCCATCCGCTCGCGCATTTGCAGAATGATCGCCATCCCGCTGATGTTGACGCCCAGGTCGCGCGCCAGCGACAGAATAAACTCCAACCGCTGCAGATCTTCGTCGGTGTAGAGGCGTGTGTTGCCTTCGGTACGCGACGGCTTCAGCAATCCCTCGCGCTCGTAAAGCCGCAGCGTTTGCGGATGAATCCCATACATCTCGGCCACCGACGAAATCATGTAGGCGCCCTTGGATTTACGCTTGGAAGGCATGATGAGAAGGGGAGCTCGATTTTCGGTGCAGCAACCAACAACAAAGAAGCCAGGCAACAGCTCCGGGCGAGCATAGCGCAACGGCGATTCCGCCCAAGTCGTATACCCATAGCGAGAGCGGAACCGCGCCCAGGACGAATGGAAACGTTGGGGACCGCCACGTCGTCGCGTGATGCCAGTTGATTAAGACGGTAAAGCAGCATACAAAGCCGAACAACGCGACCGATGGTCCCACGTAGAAGAGGCGGAAAAATGAGTCTCCAACATCGGACCCGCGATGGATTATGTCGAGGAGCGAATCCGACGCGATCACAACCAAAACGTCGAGTGCAACAGCGACGACTCCGGAAGCCACAAGAACCAGCGGCACCGCCAACCAGACCGGCACCCGTCGATAGAAACCAGTGATACTCATGCTGGGAATAATGTAGCACTGTCGCAAAGAAAAAGCGGGACAGCTTTCGCCGGCCCGCCGGATCATCTTGACTCAGGCTCACGCCGCAGGCTGCGGCTTCTGTTCCGGCTGCGCCGTCCATCCTGACGGCTTCAGCGCGTGATTGATGCCGTAGACGACGAAGCCCGCCGCGATCAGGAGTAACCCGAAGGCGACGAAGCTCATATTCCAGATCTTCTCGTGCTCGCCGCGAAAAACAGAGAAACCCACGAGCAGCATGGGAGGGATGCCGATGGCAATCGCTCCGAACAAGCCGCCCGGCACGCGGAACGGACGCTTCAGTTCCGGCTCGCGGAACCGCAGCACAGCCAGCGCCACAAATTCCAGCAACAGGCTGGCGCCATAAAGAAAGATGTCGATGGTCACGAGGCGCTCAAAGCCCAGGTTCAGGCACATCGCCCATCCCGTCGCCAGAGCGATAATCGCGACCCACGGCGCTCGGGATTTTTTCTGCAGCTTGCCGAAGACGGCGGGGAGCATGCCATCCTGCGCCATCGCCAACGGCAGACGCGAGTAGCTCATCACCAGCGCGTTGAACATGCCAAAGGCGCTGATCAAGCCGCCCAGAACCACGCCAATGCGCAGCAGTGGGCCGCCCACCAGACCCGCAATGTCCGCCCACGAACCCGTCTCCCACGCAGTGGACTTCAGACCAGTCATCCACATCGCGGCGAACGGAAGAATGTAGCTCACCGCCACAATGCAGACCGCGACCAGCATTGCCCGCGGATAAGTCCGCTGCGGCTTCTCCACTTCCGTCGCGATGGTCGAGGCGTTGTCCCATCCCATGTAGTTCCACATGCAGATGAGCAGGCCGCCAAGAATATCCACGGTCGAAGTGGTGGGCTTGGTTACGGCGTTGGCCAGCGCGCCGACCTTGAACGGCGCCAGCACCACGATCGCCAGGAACGGCGCCGACAGCGCGAGAAACAGCCATAGCGAAGTGAGCGACACCACTTTCACTCCGGCAATGTTCAGCAGCGCGCAGGCAATCACCACCGCCAGCGCAACCCACCATCCGCGAGCGCCCTGCTGAAACCACGGGAACATGCGGGTCAGGTAGGCCACGAACAGCGTGGGATAAATCGCCATGTCGAAAATGGATGCGACCAGCGAGAGCCAGGCCTCCTGAAATCCCCAGAAGTTGCCCATGGCGCGGCGCACCCAGGCATAGTAGCCGCCTTCGTAAGGCAGCGCGCTCGACAGCTCGCCGATCATGAAAGCCGTAGGCAGGCTCCAGAGCAGCGGGGTGAGCATCAAAATCAGGATCGCTCGTCCGTAGCCGGCGCCATGCACAATCTCTTCGGTGCCATAGGTTCCGCCCGACACCATAAAGAAGGTGGCGGCGACCAGGGGCCAAAGCGTGAGGCGGACGAATTTCTTCCGGTTGGGGACGACGGCGAGAGGCTGGAGATTGTCGGGTTGTTGACGCGGGGCGCTAGCTGTTGCCAATTTCTATGTCTTCCTCCTCAAGCGACTCACTCTCACCACCGCGTCTCCCTTGGTCTTCAAAATTCAATCTTCGGAAATCCGATCTTCCGATGTGAAGACTTTCTTGCTCGCGGCTCCCGGGGTGAGATGCGATTC
Organism: uncultured Acidobacteriota bacterium; assembly: GCA_963755795.1. Lineage (GTDB taxonomy): Bacteria > Acidobacteriota > Terriglobia > Terriglobales > Acidobacteriaceae > Sulfotelmatobacter. Next base: position 109,520 of record CAVWLI010000021.1, read on the forward strand.
CCGGGCATTTCGGCGAAGTTAGTTCGCATTTGTGAGATTACGGGAATTTTCCACAGATGCAAGATTTTTTTCGATTATTTTGCAGTTTTTTGTAAGCGTGCGGTGTGGTACGGAGGTAACGCCAGTCCGGAGGGAGGCTGGGCTGAGAGCGGCGACACAACCCGGCGAGACCTGCGCTAATCTGATCTCGAGAAGAAGTCATCGGGGAAAATCGTTGGCAGGAACGATGACAGGAAATATCAGGAGGAAATCATGTTTGGCCGATTAGTCGCCAACTGGGTCTACGGCGGATTTCTGGCAGGTTTATTACTGCTCCTGCTGGCGCCTGTCCTCGTCGGCTCGTGGTCAGCTGCACTCGTTGCTACCTTTCTCTGTTTGCCGGCCTATATGATCCATCAGTATGAGGAGCACGATGACGACCGGTTCAGACGGTTCGTCAATCAGCAGATCGGGAGGGGAGAAGTCCTTACGCCATTGGCTGTGTTCGTCATCAACGTGCCCGGAGTGTGGGGAATCATCGGAATATCGATAGCATTGGCGGCGACGGTTCGAGTTGGCTTCGGGCTGATGGCGGCCTATGTGGTCGCGGTGAACGGCGCCATCCACGTCATCCATGCGGCCATTAAACGAGGCTACAACCCAGGATTGGGAACCGCCATTGTTTTGTTTCTGCCGCTCGGCGGATACGCCATCGCTGCCATCCAACACGCAGGCGATGGGACTGCCGTAATGCATATCGTCGGCGCGGGCACCGCCATCGCCATTCATGCGGCTATCATCGTCCACGTATTCCGCCAATAATCGGTCCCCCGCGGATGATGTGGACGAGAAAAAACGGGGATTCGCTACAACTTTGTCATCCTGAGGCTCGCGGTCTTTGCGGGCCGAAGGACCTATGCAAGTTCCCAATGGTGCCTACCCGCAAGCAAGATGCATAGGTCCTTCGGGGCAAACAGACGCCCCTCGGGATGACAACATGATGGGAAGTCCGACGAGGATGCGAATCCTAGACTAGTTTCCACAACTCGGCCCGCGGGTCTTCCGGGTTTAGCTTGGCTAGTTCGCGCAAGAGTTCTTTCGTGCGCTCGTCGCGGGGCATGGGGACAGTCACTGTGATCTCGACGATCTCGTCTCCCCGCACGCCTTCCTTGGTCGCCGAGGGCACGCCTTTCTCGCGCAGCCGCAGTTTTTGCCCCGACTGCGTCCCCGGAGGAATCTTCAGCAGCGCCCGGCCGTCAATCGTTGGCACTTCGATCTTCGCTCCCAGCGCCGCCTCGGTCGCATTCACCGGGACGGTCAGATGAATGTCGTCGCCGTCGCGGCGAAAAATGGGATGCTCCTCGGTCCGGATGATGGCGTAGAGATCGCCGGCCGGCCCGCCATGCGACCCGGCGTTGCCCTTGCCTGGAACTCGAATGCGCTGGCCGTCGCGGGTTCCGGCCTTGATGCGCACTTCCAGCGGTTCGGTCTTCGCGACGGTACCTTCGCCGTGGCAGGTCGGGCAAGTCGTCAGATTCTTGCCCGTCCCGTGGCAGCGCGGACACTGCACGTTGAACTTCATTCGCCCGCCGGTCTGGGTGATTTGGCCAGTGCCGTTGCACTCCGGACATTTACCCGGCGCTTCGAGCGAACCCTGCCCGTGACAGGTCGAGCAAACATCCTGGCGCGAGATATTCAACCGCATCACGCCGCCGCGGATCGCCGTCCAGAAAGGAACGTTGACCTGATATTCGAGGTCGGTCCCAGGTTCGGGGCCTTCCTCGGCCTGTGCGCCTCCGCGATTTCCTCCGAAGATTCCCTCAAAAATGTCGCGAAATCCGCCACCGCTGCCACGGTTTCTGCTGGCTCCACGGGCGGCATTGTCAACCAGGTCGGAAAAATCGAATCCGCCGAAATCGAAGGGAACACCGCCGCCCTGGCCGCCATCCGGCGCGCGGCCCGGAAATCCGCCGGGTCCTGCAGCCTCAGCCCCGCCCGCGCGGGCATAGGCCTCAGCCGTCGCCGGATCAATATTGTCGGAGTAAAACCCAACCTGGTCGTAAATTTTGCGCTTCTTCGGATCGCTGAGAACGTCGTTGGCTTCGGAGAGCGTTTTGAACTTCTCCTCCGCCCCCTTGTCACCCGGATTAACGTCAGGATGGTATTTCCGCGCCAGCTTACGAAACGCCTTGCGGATATCGTCCGCCGAAGCGCTCTTCTTCACGCCAAGTATTTCGTAGTAATCCTTCTTAGGGGTGTTTGCCATCGTGCGCAATCTTAAATCGAATCATGGAAGTCGAACCACGGACATCGAACCATAGACCGGCCAGAGTTTAATTCAGAATCCGGCGCTTCTCTTTGTCTTCTACGACAATCTTCAAATCCTGGACTTCGTCCTCGTCCACATACACCGAGAGTCGCCGCGGTCCCGCGGCGCCCTCCACAAACACGAGCCACCGCGCCTCATCCTCGGCGAGGCTCAAGAAATATGTTTCCCCATTCACCTGAAAATCCACTTCACCCTCCCCAAAACCTGCCATCTATCGATGGCTCACTTAGTTCTTTGATTGACTCCCCAGTAAACGCCATCTGCGCTCCCCACTTATCGGCCAGATCTTCCCATCGAGGGTTCTTCGATCCGATCACAGCAATCTTCTTCGCCCGAGTCCAGCCCTTCAATTGTTTCTCGCGCCCGATTGCTTTGTGAACATCGTCAAATCCTTCGTAGTGCACGAGTCGGTCGCATCCATACCTGCTGGCAACCCCTTCAATCTCGCCACGCTTATGCTGCAGCGCACGCCGGTAGATGCTGTTGGTCATTCCGATGTACAACGTTCCCGATCGACTGCACACGATGTACACGAAATACTCATGATCTTTCATCGCAACACCAAAGCTATGTCATCCTGAGCGAAGTTGCCGTCGCAAAGCCAACGGCAACGTAGTCGAAGGACCCCGTACCAGCCGAAACCATCACGGGCGCGTCAAGGAGTCTCTACCAGCTGCCGACGCGTCGCGGGAACTCCCTTCCAGGCCCATCTCTCTGCAAGCACGCAAGGGGTCCTTCGACTCCGTGGTTGCTTCGCTTCGCGAAGCACCCGCTCCGCTCAGGATGACAGCTTTTTCGTCTTGCCAACACTTACCAGGAACTTAGGCTCAATCCATATTGTGTTCAGGCCAAACTTCTTGCGCACAGTTCGATCTTTATCAACCGATAACTCAGCGTATCCGTACTGATTGAACGCCTCAATTGCAAACTCGCGGCCCACGCAGAACCTGAATAGCTCCGCCGTCCGCATCTCCCGAAAGAGAGGATCGTTCATGTCGCAATTCGGGTCCTTGAATCCCGAAGGAACGTCGACGATGCGAACGCGGTCCCCGATCTTCAACTTACGAGAAGAGCTGCCCTCGCGAGCAGCTCTCTTCGCCTTTCGCTTCGCGGCCACTTACTTCTTGTCTTCCACGTCCACATACTCCGCGTCGATCACGCCTTCGTCTTTCTTGGCCTGACCGTTGCCGCTGTGGTCGCCGCCGGCGGTCGCGCCTGGCGTTGGACCTGCTCCCGGAGCTGCTCCCGGCGCCGGCTGCGCCGCCTTGTACATCTGTTCGGCCAGCTTGTGCGAAGCTGCGGTCAGCGTTTCGCGGGCTTTGTCCATGGTCGCCTTGTCGTTCGACTCCAGCGCCTTTTTGGCGTCGGCCAGCGCATTTTCAACATCTCCGCGTTCCGAGCCGGAGATCTTGTCGCCCTGCTCGCGCAGCATCTTCTCGATGTTGTAGACCATCGAGTCGAGCTGGTTCTTGGCTTCGATCGACTCGCGCTGCGCCTTATCCTCAGCCGCGTGCGCGTCGGCCTCTTTTGCCATGCGCTCGACTTCTTCCTTCGACAAGCCGGAAGACGACGTAATCGTGATCTTCTGGTCCTTTTGCGTGGCCGTATCTTTCGCGGTCACGTTCAGGATGCCGTTGGCGTCAATGTCGAACGTCACCTCAATCTGCGGCACGCCCCGAGGAGCCGTTGGAATCCCGGTCAGGTGGAACTTCCCAAGAGTCCGGTTCTGCGCTGCCATCGGCCGCTCACCCTGCAGCACGTGCACTTCAACCGAGGTCTGGTTATCCGCCGCGGTCGAGAACGTCTCCGTCTTTTTCGTCGGAATCGTTGTGTTGCGCGGGATCATCGGCGTGGCCACGCCACCCAGAGTTTCAATCGCCAGCGACAGCGGAGTCACGTCCAGCAGCAACAGATCCTTCACTTCGCCGCCCAGCACGCCACCCTGAATCGCCGCGCCAATCGCGACCACTTCGTCCGGATTGACTCCCTTGTGGCCTTCTTTGCCGAACAATTCCTTCACCAGCGCCTGAATGCGCGGCATGCGCGTCTGCCCGCCGACCAGCACCACTTCGTTGATCTTGCTGGTCTCGACGCCCGCGTCTTTCAAGCACTGCTTGCACGGACCCACCGAGCGCTGGATGATGTCTTCCACCATCCCTTCGAGCTTGGCCCGGGTCAGCTTTTTCACCAGATGCTTTGGACCGCTGGCATCCGCCGTGATGAACGGCAGATTGATCTCAGTTTCCATGGTGGTCGAGAGCTCGATCTTGGCCCGCTCAGCCGCGTCACGCAGCCGCTGCAGGGCCATCTCATTCCCTTTGCCTCTAAGATCTAAGCCTTCGTCTTTCTTGAACTCGTCAATGAGCCAGTCGACGATGCGCTGGTCGAGGTTGTCGCCGCCCAGGTGCGTGTCGCCGTTCGTGGCCTTGACTTCAATCACGCCCTCGCCCACTTCCAGCACGGAGATGTCGAACGTTCCGCCGCCGAAGTCGTACACGGCGATCATCTCGTCTTTTGTTTTGTCGAGCCCGTAGGCCAGCGCGGCCGCCGTCGGCTCGTTGATGATGCGCTTGACTTCGAGCCCCGCGATCTGGCCAGCGTCTTTCGTCGCCTGCCGCTGCGCGTCGTTAAAATAAGCGGGCACAGTGATGACCGCCTCGGTTACTTTCTCGCCGAGATAGTCTTCCGCGGCCTTCTTCAGCTTCTGTAGAATCAGCGCCGAAATCTGTGGCGGGGTGTACTCCTTGCCCTGCGCCAGCACCGCGACATGGTCGCCCGACTGGACTACCTTGTAGGGCACCATCTTGATCTCTTCGGTGACTTCGTCGTAGCGGCGTCCCATAAACCGTTTGATCGAATAAACGGTGTTTTCCGGGTTGGTGATGGCCTGCCGCTTGGCCACCTGTCCGACCAGCCGTTCGCCGGTTTTAGTAAATCCGACCACCGAGGGCGTAGTTCGCCCTCCTTCTTCATTAGGGATCACCTTGGGCTCGCCGCCCTCCATGACCGCCACACAGGAATTGGTAGTCCCCAGGTCAATTCCGATAATCTTTCCCATAAAACGCTCCTTGTAACAGCTAAGTTCTTTTAAATCAATACCGAGATGATTGCGTCAAGCCCCATGCTAAGACTTGAGTGAATCGTTGTCAAGGTTTAGATGCGCCGAGGATTCAGGAAGTTGCGCGGATTTAGCTTCGAAAGGTTGGGGGCGAGGCTATAGACTCTCGACCAGGTTAGGCGCGGTTCCTGGCTGCCGGCTCGTTGAATTGACATGTGCTCCACATGAAAGTATGCTATTCACATGCCAAAGATGATTCAGCTTCGTAACGTTCCGGACGCCCTTCATCGCAGCTTGAAAGCACGTGCCGCCATGGCCGGCATGTCTCTCTCGGACTATCTGCTGGCAGAGATCAAAGAGATTGCAGAACGGCCGACGCTGGCGGAACTCCGCGACCGTTTGCACACGCGCGAGGCGGTTACGGTCTCGCTGGACACAGCGCACCTGGTAAGAGAAGAACGCGAGGCGCGGTGATCGTGCTGGACGCATCCGCGGCGATTGACTGGCTTCTTCAGACTGGCCCGGGAAAACAAATTGAGAATCGAATCTACTCCCGCGGTGAATCTCTCCACGCTCCGCACCTTCTGGATGTCGAAGTAGCGCAGGTCCTGCGGCGGCTGGTGCGGGAATCTGCCGTCTCGGCCCCGCGCGCCGATCAAGCGCTCCAGGACTTACTGAGCCTGCGCGTAACTCGTTATCCCCACCTCCCTTTTCTGCCAGAGATATGGCGGCTTAGACATAACTTGTCGGCCTACGATGCTGCCTACTTTGTGCTTGCTGAACAGCTCGGGGCCACCCTGATTACGCGAGACCGTCGCCTTGCTTCGGCCGTCGCCCGTGGCGTGATCATCGAGCTATTTTGAAATATCCGCCTCAGAGAAGAAGTGACCGGGGAATCTATTCCGCCTCCACCACCCACAACGGCTCCCCGCCCAGCGAGTGATAGAAACCCCATCCCGCCAGCACGACTACGCTGAGCAGGGCGAGTGCGGCCGTGGTCATGTACCAGGCCGAGAAGTCGGCGGTGAAGGGCACGTTCCCCAGCATGTCCACGGTAAATGCTCCGACCGCCAGCGGTACCAGGCCGAAGCGCAGGACGATCAGCGCCAGGATGCCGAAAATGACGAGAAAGACCGGGACGTTGACGGCCAGATGTGAGTTTTGCAGCGACTGCAGACCGACATAGATCGCGACGAACAGGACTGCCGCAATCCGTTCCGTGCGCATGACCTTGATCCCGACCAGCCGGAACAGGAACTCCACCAGCACCTTCAACCCCAGCAACACGAAGAAGAATTGCAGCGTGCCGAAGATCGCGTTCGGAAACTGGACCAGCCACTGGCCGAGCGCCTGCCGTCCTCCCAGCAAGTAAGCCGACGAACTTAGCTGAGGCGAGGCGCCCAGGCGGGCCAGCGGGATCGCCCCCACCTCAAAGATCACCAGCCAGAGCGTGCCGAAAGCGACTCCAAACAGAATATCGCGTCCCACCACTGGATCCCGGAACTGACCGGAGATGAGGCGACTCCAGGAAATGATGGCCTGCGGCCAGTTCCGGCGAATCCACGGCTCGACCGCCAGATACAGCATCCAGGTGGCGCCTCCCCACAAAAGCGCACCCGCAATATCCAGGATCAGGTATCCGAAGGTTTGCAGGCCAGCCGCGAAGTGCGAGCGGCAAAGCCACAACCCCATTTGCAGGACGAACATCACCACTGCCAGCCGCAGAGCTCCCCCGCGATCGCCGCGTCCATGGCGGAAATTGCGGCGCGCCAGCAGCGCGCCGCCCACCAGGACGAAAATCAGCATTAGCAGTCCGATGATCTGGGCCACCTGGCTTTTCTTTTCGTCGGCAGACTTTGCAGCGACCATCCGCCATGGCTTGTTCCAGTCTCCGATCATGGCGAAAAACACGGGCTTGCCGTGCCAGGCGGCGGCTTCCACTCGCAGCGGACGCGTTGATCCGGGCCAGACTCCGGTCCAGGCCGCGCGCGCGTCGGCCATGCCCAGCGAAGTCCATTCGGGTTGCGCCGGCTGCAGCTTCGATACGTCCACTTCCGCGGCAGAGAACAGCGCCTTCCAATCCGGCGGTGCGGTAGACGGAGCCGCGATCTCTTTCTGCGGCGGAATCGCCTGCAGGTAAATCAGCCTGCCCTTGGCGTCGAGCTTCACGTTGACCATGCCCGACAGCGTGGTCGCCGGGTCTTCTTCGGTAACAATGCCTGGAACCAGGAAATTGTCGCGGTACCCGCCGGGAGCCATCAGGTCTGGACTCTGCCGATACCAGAACTGCAGCATAGTCGGACGCCCGGCCAGCACTTCATCCCAGTTGGCAGGCGTCTTGCTTTCCTTTTCCACGGAGTCTTGGAAATTCGTGTCGTAGTCGAATCCGAAAGCGCTGTCCGCCGGCTTCTCTGGATAGCCGACCTGCGCCAGGACCTCGCGCGCCCTGTGCGCCAGCACCTCCGGAGGCTGATCCAGATGCATCTTCTCGACGCCGCTATAGCGGACCGCGAGGTAGGTTCCGACCGCCAGTCCCAGCAGCACTGCGATGAGACACGTGACCGCGAGGCCGGGGCGCAGGCCGGTGGTTTCACCGGAGGCAGCGACCAGTTGCGGCGACGGCGTTTCTCCCGCGGCCAGTGCCGCCGCCAGCGGATCTCCGCCGGGCAGCGCCGCCGCTACGGCCAGCGCAGTCGCTGGACGCGCCGTGGGCTCTATCTCGAGGCAGCGCAGAATTACCTTCTCCACGATCGGATCAAGATCTTTGACCACCGACGACGGACGGCTTGGCGTGCGATCCGCGCCCACAAGAGCCAGCTTGGCCGCAGAATCGGCGAATGCCCGCTTGCCCGTGAACACTTCATAGAGCACCAGCCCGAGCGCATAGATGTCGCTGCGCGTGCTGACTTCCTTCCCCGCCAACTGTTCGGGCGCCATATACGCTGGAGTGCCGCTGCGCACCTCCTGCCCGCGGATGTCATCGGCCACACCGGCCAGTCCGAAATCGGTGATCACGACATGCCCCCGCCCGTCGAGCATGATGTTGGCCGGCTTCAGGTCGCGATGCAGAACTCCCTTGGCATGAGCTGCCGCTAGCCCGGCACAGAGATGACGCGCGATGTCGAGAGCCTTGTCGGGAGGCAACCGCCCAATGCGGCGCAGCAGCGAAGCCAGGTCTTCGCCGTCGACATATTCCATGGTGAAAAATGTCTGTCCATCAACCTCGCCCACGTCGTACACGCGGCAAACGTTGGGATGCGAAACCCGGCGAGCCATTCGCACTTCATTGCGAAATCGTTCCAGTAACCCCTCGTCGCGCCCGGCTTCATCCGGCAAGAACTTCATGGCAACAGCCTGCCCGAGAGTCAGATCATCGGCGCGGTAGACCTCGCCCATGCCGCCTTTGCCCAGTAGGGCGATGATGCGGTAACGCCCCGCCACCAGCCGCCCCGGCAAAAATCGACCTTCGTTCAGCAGGTATTCCGCCGAACTGGAAGGCCGGGATGTTGACTTCGATGACGACTTGGAAGACGACTTCGCGGGCGGCCGCGGCGGCAACGGCGAAGTTGCGGTGGCAAAGTCGAGCGTTGCCAAGTCGTCGGTGTTCGCGGCCGCCGCGCCGCACCCGGAGCAGAAACGCACGCCGCCCGATAATTCAGTCCCACAGCTTGAGCACTTGGCCATGAAAAATTCCCGCTACAGTCTACCCTAGACCCGGACTTCCGACCTCCGACTTCAGGCCGTTTCGCGGCCGGGCTGAAGTCTGAGGTCCGACGTCCGAGGCTGCTTTTGTTACCATCCAAAGCGATGACTTCTCGATTGGGCCGCTGCCTGCGGGATCCTTTATTTCTATTGTGCCTGACCGCCGGACTGCTCGCCTTTGTCGTGCAATCCGGCGAACTCGGTACCGCCGACACCATGCACCGTCTGCAGACCACGCACTGGCTTTGGACTTCGCAGCCGCAGGTGTTTCCCAACGAATATCCAGAATTCGGACTGCCCGGCCGCGGTGGGCAAATTTTTAGCTGGTATGGCATCGGCCAGTCGTTGCTTATGCTGCCCGCTGACCTGGTCAGCACATGGGTCTCGCACTGGGGCATCTTTTCCGATTACGAGGACGACCCCGCCGTGCGCAGCATCCTCGTCAGCTACAGCACCAGCATTCTCGTCAACGTGCTGACCGCTATGATCGCGTTTCGCCTGCTCCGCCAGTTTCGTTTCAGCGTGAATGAAGCGGTCGCCGGCGTACTGGCGCTGCTGTTCTGTACCACTCACCTGCACTATACCCAGAACATGCAGGAGAACAATTACATCCTACTGCTCACGCTGACTGGATTCTCGTATCAGTACGAGTGGCTGCGCAGCGGAAGTGTGTGGGCGCTCTTGTTCGGATCGCTGGCTCTTGGTCTGAATCTGCTGACCCGGTTGACCTCCGGCCTCGACCTGATAGCTGGCGGATTTTTTTTGCTGATCCTGCTGTGGTTTGAACCCGCGGGTAACCGTGCTCTGGGGCGCCGCTTTTTCGAATACTGCAAAGTTGCCGCGCCCGTCTACGTCTTTTTCCTGGCCATCGATCGCATCTACAATTTCTACCGCTTCGGCACCTGGACCGGCACCTATCTCCCGATCTTCGCGCGAGTGTCGCGCCTGCAGGATCCGACCCTGCCCGCAAACTTTCCCTGGAGCACGCCTTTTCATGAAGGCGTTCTGGGTGCCCTGTTCAAGCCGGAGAAATCGATCTTACTGTTCGATCCTCTTCTCGTGCTCGCGCTTGTATTGCTCGTCTTATTGCGGAAGCGGCTTACCGCCGAAGTAAGTGCCTATGCGCTGGCGTCGCTGCTGCTCGTCGCGGGTTACATCAGCTTTTACGCGCGCTATGCCTACTGGGCGGGAGACTTTTCTTGGGGCGACCGCTACGTTTCGTCCGCGGTAGAAATGGTGGCCCTGCTTGCCGTGCCTCTGCTGGTGCGCCATCGCGCGAATCTGAGTCCGTGGGTCTGGCGCGGTAGCCTCGTCGTCATCGCCGCCAGCCTCGTCATTCAAGTTGCGTCGCTGGCCTTCTGGCTGCCTCTCGAGATCTACCAGATGGAGACTCTCGGGCATCCCACGTTCGTGATCGCGCTGCGCTTCAAAAACATCGCCGCTTTCGCTCTGGGCAAAATGGACGCGTGGGGCCTGAACACCGAAGCCATGTCTCAGGATCCTTGGGATTACGTCCACATCACGACCTGGAATTTTCTGCCATTCCTGTTGCGGAGAGTCGGAGCCGCGCCGCACTGGGTGGTCGACACAGCGTTCGCGGTATGGATCTCTGGGATCGCCGCACTCGCCGCAGCGCTCATGCGGCTTAGCAGCCTGCTGAAAGCTTCTTCCTCGAACGCGTTGAGCGCCAAGTTGACTGCGGATCGCGGCATGGTAGAATGGTAGAAAGTCAAGGTAGACAGGTAGAATCATGAGCCTGAATATAAAAAACGAAGAAGCTCACCGGCTGGCCCAGGAACTAGCCAAAATCACGGGCGAAAGCATGACTGTCGCTGTGAGTGAGGCGATTCGCGAGCGGTTGGAGCGGGTTCGTGGAAATTCCGGAGAAGGCCTTGCGGAGCGAATTCTAAAAATTGGAAGAGAGTGCGCAGCACACCTCAAGGAGCCTTACAAATCCATGGACATCGACGAGTTGCTCTATGACAAAAAAGGAATGCCCAAGTGATTCTGGATTCGTCGGTGATCGTGGCCATCTTGCGCGCCGAGCCTGAGGCGCGCGAATTTTCGCGAGCGATCGCATCTGCGCATTGCCACATTTCCGCGGCGAACTATTTGGAAGCTGCCCTGGTCATTGACAGTGCAAAGAGCGCTATTTCCAGCCGCCGGTTCGACGAGTTTTTTCGTGCATCCCGCATTGCGGTAGAAGCCGTGACCCCCAGGCAAGCGGAAATTGCCCGTCATGCCTACCGTGACTTCGGCAAGGGACGGCACAAGGCGGGGATGAATTTTGGAGACTGTTTTGCCTACGCCCTGGCAAAAGAGATGGACGAGCCACTGCTGTTCAAAGGGACTGATTTCGGCCGCACTGATGTTGAAGTCGCGGAAATTTGAACCCTACTCCACCGTCACCGACTTCGCCAGGTTCCGCGGCTGATCCACGTCGCATCCTCGCCGCACGGCGATGTGATAGGCCAGCAACTGCAGCGGGACAATCTCCAGGATCGGCGACAACTCTTCCGGCGCCGCCGGAACGTAGACCACGTGATCCGCCGCTTCCTTGATTTCTTCATCGCCTTCGGTCGCCAGCGCAATCACCACTCCCGAACGCGCCTTCACTTCTTTCAGGTTCGACATCGTCTTCTCGTATCGCAGCACCGAGCCCGGATTATTCACGTCGCGCGTGGCAATCACCACCACCGGCAGATTTTCGTCGATCAAAGCGTTAGGCCCGTGTTTCATCTCGCCCGCGGGATATCCCTCGGCATGAATGTAGGAAATTTCTTTGAGCTTGAGCGCGCCTTCGAGCGCGATCGGATAATGAATGCCGCGTCCCAGAAACAGGAAGTCATGAACTTTCTGGTAGCGTTTGGCCAACTCGTCGCAAGCCCCGTCGTGCGCCAGAACCGTTTCCAGTTTTCCGGGAATGCGCGTCAGTTCCTGCATCGCCGTCTGCGCCTGCTCAGCCGTCATAGCGCCGCGCACCTGCGCCAGATACATCGCGAAGATGTACAGCGCGGTAAGCTGTCCGGTAAACGCCTTCGTCGAGGCCACGCCAATCTCGGGCCCGGCATGGGTGTAAACCGTGCCCGCGGCCTCGCGCGTGATCATCGACCCCACCACGTTGCAGATGGCAAGCGTCTTCGATCCCCTGGACTTGGCTTCGCGCTGCGCGGCAATCGTGTCCGCCGTCTCGCCCGACTGCGAAATCACCAGCGTGATCGTGTCTTTATCCACGATCGGATTGCGGTATCTCCATTCGCTGGCGTAGTCCACTTCCACTGGCACGCGCGCCAGGGTTTCGATCATGAACTTGCCGGCCTGCCCAGCATGCCAACTGGTTCCGCAGGCGATGATGTTGATCTTGGCCGCGCTCCGGAACTCGGCCTCGCTGATCTGCATTTCATCCAGGAAAATGTGACCGGTGTCCTGCGAGACCCGGCCGAGAGTGGTATCGCGAACCGCGCGCGGCTGCTCGTAAATTTCCTTGAGCATGAAATGCTTGAAGCCGCCCTTTTCCGCCAGGATCGGATCCCACGTCACATGCTGGATCTGCCGCCGCACCGGCCTTCCGTCAAAATCGGAAAGATGCACGCCGTCGGGCGTCACCACGGCCATATCCCCGTCGGCCAGAAAAAAGATGTCGCGCGTGTGATTCAGGATCGCGGGCACGTCCGAGGCTACGAAGTATTCATCGTTCCCCAGTCCAATCACGGCCGGCGGCCCGTTGCGCGCCGCGACAATCTTGTTGGGCTCATCACTCGAAATTACTGCCAGAGCAAAAACTCCATTGAGCTGCTTCACGGTCTGCCGCACCGCATCTTCCAGCGTTGGGCGTCGCCCGTTCGAACTGGCCGAATATTTCTCGACCAGATGGGCAATGATTTCGGTATCGGTCTCGGTCGTGAACTTGTGGCCTTCTTCAGTCAGCTTCTTTTTCAGGGTGAGATAGTTCTCCACGATCCCGTTGTGCACCACCACGATTTTGCCGGTACAGTCGCGGTGGGGATGCGCGTTTTCTTCCGTGGGACGCCCGTGCGTGGCCCAGCGCGTGTGCCCAATGCCGTAGGTGCCGTCGAGCGGTTTCTGCCGGATAACTTCTTCCAGGTTGCGCAGCTTGCCCTCGGCGCGCCGCAGCTGCAGGCCCTCGCCGTTGCCGGCGACCGCAATGCCCGCCGAATCATAGCCGCGATACTCCAGCCGTCGCAGTCCCTCAATGATGATGGGAACTACACTCTTCTTACCAACGTAGCCGACAATGCCACACATGGAGAAACCTCAAAGGAATTTCCAGCCGATGTTTACTCGACCCAGGCTTACAACCCAGGGTTACTCGGCCAGGGAGAAACGGAACTCTTCAATGACGGGATTGGTCAGCACTTCACGGGCGATCCGCTCGACCTCAGCCTTCGCCTCAGCCAGCTCGAGTCCCCCGTCCAGCGTGAGCTCAAAATACTTCCCTTGGCGCACGCTTTCCAGACCCTTATAGCCCATCTTTTTCAACGCGCCCTGAATGGTCTTGCCCTGGGGGTCGAGCACACTTTTCTTGAGCGAAACGTAGACGTAGGCTGTCATGCAACAACATTATACGTGACGAACTAAGACCTCGGTCCCCGGACCACCGGCGCGGAGCACAGATAACGGGCCTGAGGTCTGGAGTCTGAGGTCTGATTTTCACTTTCTGAGCTTTTCCTCCAGATCCGCCAGCGTGTCTTCGAGCAGCTTGCGGTGGCGCGGATTCTGGGTCGCCTCCAATTGCTGCAGCACGCTTTGGCGCGAAAGCCGGAGACTTTCCTTCTCCCGCCAGCGTGCCGCTTCTTCGGCGCTCATTGGGGCACGCCGGTGAGACGATTTCTCGCTCGCCTCCGCCTGCTGCTCTTCGACCGACTTGCTCTCCCATCCTCGAGCCACGGGAAGATTATAGTTCTCGGCTCTCTTTAACTACTCCAGACATAACTACTCCAGACTCTCGTCACACGAATCGGAATTAATGGCAATACCACCCGACCGCTTGTTTCGAGAGGTAACACTCCAGAAAAAAACGTTATTTCTTTCGATTTCGTGGTTATAATGGCCGCGGTTCGGGGGGCGACCGAACCAGAGGCCGGCCTTTTGAGGGGGAGGCGGTCAAGGTGGTAGGCGTGTACCCCTCAAGCGCGCAACGCTTGAAAAAAATTCAGCCGCTGGGCGAGTCCACACTCTCAGGTGTGGCAACGGTTCCATCTCTTCCCAATTCTTCCTGCGACCAATCAAGCCATTCGTCCATGGAGGTTCGTCTCCATGCCGAATGAGCGCGATTTCTTCGCCGCCGACGAACCGATTCCGCTGGCCCACACTGAGCCGCTCAGCGAGCCTGAGAAGCTGCTCGCTACCTATTTCAGTTCCTCCTCGGTTGGCCTTTCCTTCCTCGACTCTCAGCTTCGCTATCTAGCCATCAACAACACGCTGGCGGAAATCCACGGCATCCCTGCTCCCGATCATCTCGGCAAGACGGTTCGCGAGATTCTGGGCGATTTCGCGGACGTGATCGAGCCTCAATTACAACGCGTGTTCTCCACCGGAGAACCGGTGCTGAACCTCGATGTCTCTGCCATGTTTGCCTCGCGAACCGGAAGCGGTCACTGGGTTGCGAACCACTTCCCCATTAAAGATTCCTCGGGAATGGTCACGCGAATCGGCCTGGTCGTAGTCGAAATCAGCGCGCAAAAGGAACTGCGCCAATCGCTCAAAGACGTTAGCGGGATGCTGCGCAAAGAAATGAGCAGGCTGCAGATGCTGCTGGATATCAGCAGCATCATGGCCTCAACCTTGGATATGCACCAGGTTTTCCCGAAAGTGTCGGCCCGTATCCGTCGCGTCCTGCGCCACGAGTATGCCGGCTTCGAGCTGCACGATGCCGGCACCGGATTGTTGATCCGCCAAGCCGAGGATTTTCCCCTGGGCAAAGGCCTTCTAACCGCTGTTCAAATCAGTCCCCACAACAGTCCCGGAGGTCTCGCTCTGCAGGAACGCACCCCGCTGATTTTTTCGAAACAGCAGATGCAGGGCTTCGAGGCCGAGATTACGAAGAACTTCCTCTCCGAAGGCCTTCGCTCCCTGTGTTGCGTTCCGCTTCTCCGGCCCAAGGGCGCACTCGGAGTTCTTGTGCTGGGCAGCACCCGCGCCGAAGCCTTTCACCCGGAGGACCTGACCCTGCTCAATCAAGTTGCCGCCCAGTTCGCGGTGGCCCTGGAAAATCAACGGGCCGCCACCGAAATCGACGCCCTCAAGCAACGTCTGTCGGCCGAAACCAAATACCTGGTCGGCGAGTTTCGTTCCGCAGGCGCCTTCCCGGAAATCGTTGGCGACAGTCCCGCTCTGAAGCAGGCACTCGACCAGGTGCTCACGGTTGCTCCCAGTGAGGCCACAGTGTTGCTCCTGGGCGAGACCGGCACGGGTAAGGAACTGTTCGCGCAGGCCGTCCATCGCCTCAGCCGCCGCAAGGACGGGCCCTTCATTAAGGTCAACTGCGCCGCCATTCCTACCGGCCTGCTGGAAAGCGAACTCTTTGGCCATGAGAAGGGCGCGTTCACCGGCGCGGTCAGCCAGAAGGTTGGACGCATGGAACTCGCTCATGGCGGAACTTTATTCCTCGACGAGGTTGGCGAAATTCCCCTCGAACTGCAGCCCAAACTTCTGCGTGTCCTTCAGGATCAAGAGTTCGAGCGGCTGGGCAGCAATCGCACCATCAAAGTCGACCTGCGCTTGATCGCGGCCACCAATCGCGACCTGGCCCTCAGCATGGCGCACCACGAATTTCGCAGTGACCTCTTCTACCGGCTCAGCGTCTTTCCCATCCGCGTGCCGGCGCTCCGAGACCGCCAGGACGACATCCCCCTGCTGGTTCGCCACTTCGTGCAGAAGTTTGCCCGGCGCATGAACCGCAGCATCGAGACCATCCCCAGCGAAACCATGAAGGCGCTCACCAAATGGTCGTGGCCGGGCAATGTTCGCGAGCTTGAAAATCTCATGGAACGCTCGGTCATCGTGACCGAGGGCCATGCCCTGCGTGTCCCCTTGGCGGAACTGCGCTCCGAAACCCGCGCTACGACCTCGGCGCCAGATCGCGGTCCAGACCCGAACCCTGATCACAGCCTGGACAACGCCGAACGCCAGCACATTATTCGCATCCTCCGCGAGACCAAGGGCGTGCTCTCTGGGCCAGACGGCGCCGCTCACCGGCTGGGTCTGAAGCGCACCACCCTGCAATCCAAAATGCAACGCCTGAAAATCACTCGTTCCGACTACTCCAGTTCGTGACCAGGAAAGTGACGGCCTGACGACTAATCGGCACCGTTGCCGACTCGGTGCCAGGTTGCGGTTGTCGGTTCTTTTATCTCATTTCGGAACTCGTTCCAAACAGGGACGTTCCCCGTTTCTCGCTTCCTCCCATTTGCGGAACACAACGTGCATTGCACTCGTTCATTCTGCCTCTGGCCGGCGAGCGTCTTTTCCCTACCTCCCCAGAAGGCCTCGGTTCCAAACCAGCTATTGGAACCCGGTGAACGCGGCCGGTTCTTAGGGAGTGAGCAGTGGCAGTATCTAACCGATGTCCGCTGTTGAATTCAGGTGCGTCCCCCCTCCTTCTGCCGACAATTGCGCGCCCACCCAGCCTACATGGTTGCGCTGTCGGGGATTATTCCGCTCTCCCCGCGAGGTGGGTTTCCTCGCCGCAGGAATTGACGCTGCCCAGCGAATCGAAGCTGGAAAATCCGCTATCCCGCGCTCTACTACCTTCCCCCCACCCCCATCCGCAGGAAGTCGATCCCTTCTACCTGTTTGCCTGTCACCTGGAGTGGGAACAGCGTGAGGAGCCCAGTGCCGCATGGGAACTATTGGCCGCGGCGCGGAGTTCGCACAGCGATACTCGCGCTCACGCCCGGGCCCTGCTCTCCAGTTCGCATCATCTGGGAGGTTTAGGCGCGGGTTCCGGGTGCGTTTCCAGAAAGAAGCGGTCGCCCGCTACGGAGCCCAACATGAAGTCGCTCAACGACGATGAAATCATCGACAACAGTCTCGAGTGTACGAACCCTACACACGGCTTTTTTTGCGGCCTTTCCGAATCCGCGTTACAGTCGTTCAACGAGATCAGCCACAAGAGCACTTTGCCCGCGGGTGCAATCCTGTTTGTCGAGGGGCAAAGCCCTCGCGGCGCCTTCATCCTCTGTTCCGGCAAAGTCAATCTCTCCACAACTTCGCGCGAAGGCAAGATTCTGATTCTCAAAACCGCAGAAGCCGGCGAGGCGCTCGGCCTGAGCGCCACGATTTCCGGTGTAGGTTATGAATCGACCGCCGAGACTTCCACCCCTTGCCAGTTGAGCTTTCTGGATCGCAATCATCTGCTCGATCTCATGCAGTCCCACAGCGAGGTTGGCTCGCATGCCGCGCAGTGTTTGAGCCGCGATTACCAATCCGCCTATCGCGACATCCACGATCTTGTACTCACCCGCTCGTCAGCCGGCAAGCTGGCGAGGTTGTTATTGTCCCACTCCCCCACCCAAGACTCGGAAGAGGCCGAGTCTCGCATCCAATCTGCCATGACCCATGAAGAGATGGCGCAGCGCATTGGTTCGTCCCGTGAAACCGTGACCAGGCTTTTGAGCGGTCTGAAGAAAAAGCGGCTGATTCGTCTCGATGGATCGATCCTGGTCATTCGCGATCGCGCCGCGCTCGAGGCCATGGCCGTGTAAGCCTTCCCCCTGGACCGGAGGACGGTTTGCCTTTCTCTCGCCGTCCTCCGGGTTGTTTTCGAAAGTCGGCCGGCAGCGCGATTAAGGTGGAGAGTCTGGGAAGAAAGGAATGTATTCCGGCACGCTGATTAACGATCTGTTCGCGCTGGTGGAACGCTTAAACGCCGAACGAATAAACGCCGAACGAGCGAGTGCCGAACGAGCGAGTGCCGAACGAGCGAGTGCCGAATCAGAACGCGCCCGTTCGCATGCCCGCGGTGCAGACCAGTCCGCCCCAGGCGGTCGAGAGGTCACAGCCGAAACAGTTCCCGCAGCCGCTTGGTTTGAGCCCGGCTGACCGGTACCTCGGTCTGCTTCTTGTCGTCCATCCGCAGTTGGTAGGAGCTCTTGAACCAGGGGACGACTTCCCGAATGCGGTTGATGTTCACCAGGTAGGAGCGGTGCGCCCGCCAAAAAAGATTGGTATCCAGACTGGTCAGCAGTTCCTCGAGCGTCCGGCAGTTGGATTGGCCCTCCATACCCACCGGCCCTCCCGTCACCACCGTAATCACGCCGTCTTCGATCCATGCATAACAGATGTCCCGCTGGTCCACGAGAAACATGCGCCCGACAGTTTTGAGCAAAATTTTCGCGGCCGGCTGCTTCTGCGACTCGATCATCCGCACTAGCGTCTCGATTTTTTCCGCCGGCAGGGCATTGGATTCCTGTTTGGCTCGCGCCTTCTGAATGGCTTGCGCCACCCGCTTCTTGTCGAACGGCTTCAGCAGATAATCGACCGCATTCACCTCGAACGCCTTCACCGCATACTGGTCAAACGCAGTGGCGAAGACAATCTTCGGCAGCGGAATTTTCTTGTCCAGCAGCTTCTTGATCACGCCGAAGCCATCCAGCCCCGGCATCTGCACGTCGAGAAAAACCAGATCCGGATTATGTTCCTTGATCAGGTTGACGGCTTCCAGCCCGTTCTTGCCCTGGGCCACGACATTGACGTCGTCGGCATTTTTCAGCAGGTAGGCGAGTTCGTCGCGGGCGAGTTGCTCGTCGTCCACGATCATTGCGGATAATGCCATTCATTGACTCCGGAAAATGGAGAGAGGATCGACTAGCCCTAGTATAGGTCCGCGATTTTCCCGCCGCAATGGAACGGCCCGAGAAAGCGATGCTGCAGTTCGAAAGACTACACCCCCGAGCTAGCCGTGAAAGATCGCGCCCGAGCTCGCGGTAAAGGTTAGCGCCCGAGCTCGCAGTGGAGACTAGCGCGGCGGAGACTAGCGCGGTGGCGACTAGCGCAGTGGAAGAGCGGCCCTTCAGAGCCTGCCCTGAGCGAAGTCGAAGGGGCCGCGTCAGCGCTGCTCTTCCTGTGGGATTTAGCCCCTGTGCCTTACTGCGGCCGCTGCATCATGCTGCCCATATCGAACTTCGTATACCCCGCGGGAATCTCAAACAAACTCGCCGGCTGCGATCCTTCCTGGATATTGCGAAGCTCAATGCCGTTCGTACCTTCCTCCGTCTTCACCACGCAGTGTAGTTTCGAATCTACCCAGATGTGACTCTTCTCGCCCTTGTTGGAAACACCCTCGTATTTCACCGTGCTCCGCCCGTTCAACGTGTCGCTGCCGATCTTGGTGCAACTGCCCCAGTTCTTGTAGGTTCCCGCGTCCTCCGCGGTTTTCTTCCACTCCGGGCAGGCGTCGTTCACGTCGTCCACGCGCCAGAAATGAGCCATGATCGGCCTCACCATCGTCACCGGCGCGTCCATGTACATGTGCCGCGCCGACATGATCACGATGTACTTATGTTGCGCGTCATCGAAGATGACTGCAGTCGGCCCCATCGCCGGGTTCGCCCCCTGCACTTCGAACCGCACCTTGTCCTTGGTGGCGTAGACTTTCTTCATCCCTACGTTGTCTGATTTCTGGTTCACCACGTCTGCGGAAAACTCCTGCGCCAGTGCCCGATGGCCGATCATCAGGCACACGACGAAACACAAAATACCCCCGATGCGTCGCATCACGACAGCCTCCTTATCGATACTGATCGCTCGCCAGAACCTTCGACGCGCGATCTAGCCCCAAACTGAAAAACCGGAAAAGCATAGCAGAAGTTTCGCGCGGTTCACACCACGTTTTCCAGCGCCAGCGCCATCCCCATGCCCCCGCTCACGCACAGCGTGGCCACGCCGCGCTTCGTATTCCGCTTCAGCATCTCGTGCAGCAGGGTCACCGTGATGCGCGTTCCCGTGCAGCCAATGGGATGTCCGAGCGCAATCGCTCCGCCATTCACATTCAGCCGGTCGCGATTGAAATTCAGCGTGCGGTCGCACGCCAGCACCTGCGCCGCAAACGCCTCGTTCAACTCGATCAGCCCAAACTCGTGCAGCCGCAGACTATGTTTCTCTTCGAGTTTGCGCAGCGCCGGGACCGGACCAATCCCCATCGTCCGCGGATCCACTCCCGCCGAAGCCACCGCCACAATCCGCGCCAGCGGCTTCAAATTATTCTGCTTCACGAAATGCTCGCTGGCCACGACCACCGCCGCCGCTCCGTCCGTGATCCCCGAAGAATTTCCCGCCGTGATCGTCCCGGTTTTCGAAAACACGGGAGTTAGTTTCCCCAGCTTCTCCATACTCGCATCCGCAAACGGATGTTCGTCGCGCGCAAAAATCGTCGCACCTTTTTTCCCCTCGATCGTCACCGGAACAATCTCCGCATCAAATCGTCCCGCCGCAATCGCCCGCGCCGCGCGCGTCTGCGACGCCAGCGCAAATTCATCCTGCTCTTCGCGCGTAATCTTGTACTGCTCGACCAGCACTTCGGCCGTCTCGCCCATCACCATCTTGGCCAGCGGACAGAAAAATCCATCGCGATACATCCCATCCACCATTTCCTGATTGCCCAGCCGGTATCCCCAGCGCGCCCCGTCGAGATAATAAGGAACCCGCGACATCGACTCCGTCCCGCCCGCCAGAATGCAATTCGCGTCTCCCAGCAGAATCGCCTGATACGCCAGCGCAATCGATTTCATCCCCGACGCGCAAGCCTTGTTCACGGTAAACGCCGCAACTTCCTCGGGCACTCCGCTGCGCACCGAAATCTGCCGCGCCACATTCGGCCCGCCCCCCGCCTGCCGCGCGCAGCCGAAAATGGTCTCGTCCACCTGCCCCGCCTCGATCCCAGCCCGCTCCATCGCCGCCTTCGCCGCCACCACGCCCATGTCGGCCGCCGTCAGCGAAGCCAGCGCCCCGCCAAACTTCCCAATCGGCGTCCGCACTCCCGAAAGAAGATAGATCCCTGGCAAACCCGCACCTCCAAACGCTTGAGTCTAGCAGGGTGAGGAAAACTGACGGAAGGTGGGGGCTTACCGCTCGTTCATCTGATCGCGGGTATAGGGGCCTGCTGATCGAACGCGCCTGGGACTGAGCATTAGCCTGTCGACGGAGGAATCCGCGGCCAGCGAGGCGTATTGTTCCAGCCACTCGCGGAAGGCTGCATTTAAAGTTGTGTTCCGTGAGCGTGCTACGAGTCTTGCCCTCTTGATCACGTTCTCTTCCGCGCAAAGCGATATGTCTTTCATGCGCATCACTAGATACTATTACGAGAAAGTGGTCGGCGAGTTAGATTTCTATAGTGCTGCGATACATGGTGAGCGGTGAATATATGAAGAGATCGCTAGCTCTCGCTATTTCTGTCGTCACGCTTTTTCTGCTTTGCGGTTTCCAGGGGCAGACTTCGTCAATCCAGCGGAAGCCGGCACCGCAAGGAGCGAACGGACAAAAAGCTGACAGCGGATCGGCGCCGCACGGCGCTGCGTCACCCGGCGAGCCCGCGACCGGTGCGGACAAGAACGCCGATGCACCGACAGCCCCTCGCCAGAGCGACAAAGTAGAAGTGACGGCTCTCCCTCCAGAGATAGCGATCAAGCAAATCAGAGATTCTATTGATCGCACCATCCTGTATTGCACCGTCGTCCTCACAATCGTCGGCGTTCTCGGGACGTGGGTGGCGATCAGAACCCTGCGCGCAATCAAGAAGCAGGCCGAGATCATGGATGAGCACCGAGTCAGCCTAGAACAGTTGGCTGAGGCCGCCAAGGATAATGCCGCCGCTGCTAACAAGAACGCCGAGTTTGCCAAGGCCAATGCCGAGGCCACGAAAGAGAATGCCGCTGCGGCTAAAGCCAATGCCGAAGCTACAAAGAGAACGCTGCTGCCGCTAAAGCCAGCGCAGATGCCCTCAAAGGGATCGAACGGGCTTGGATCATGGTGACTCTGGAAGCGAGAGCCAGAACGTCAGATGGCGGTTTTACCGCGCTCCAGATAATGGGTGCGGAGCAATCCATGACGGCCGTGACCATAACTTGTCAGAATGAAGGAAGAAGTCCTGCGTGGCTGATAGATGTTTGGGCGCGCTTTGACGTGGTAGACACTCTTCCGGACGAACTAGTTCTGACCTCCCACGATGTGCTCGATTGGCCCCACTCCGAGCCGATCTTGGTCGGCAAATGGGCCGCCTACGCCTGGACTGCCACATGTCAGCGGCGATGGGATTCCGGCAAGATGGCTGTGCTCTATGGAATCGTGAACTATCGGGACGTATTCGGGGAAAGACGATCGACCACTTTTGGCTACCAGATTTCCGAGAACGGCGGTTTGGGCCGAATGACGAAGCATCCCAACTATAATAAGCACAGCTAGAAAAAGATCAGGACACTCTCCGCGGTAGGGGGCTGCCTTGGAGTTTCCCGACTTTCAGCGCCAGGATTCCGGTCCCTTGCATGTCGACTTTTGGACGTGTCGAAAGTGGCGGCGTGACTTGCTCCGGCGTGTTCTTACCGGCTCTACAGGTTTTGTACACTTGGGGCAACGAAACCCAGGATTCTTGTGCCTGCCCTCGAGTGCGTAAAGAAAGTGGTTGATGGCATTCGCGATGTCGATATCTATCTCCATCCAGCACGTCGGTTTTCGCTTTGGGTTGGCCATCGGTGGAACATGATACTACGTTGAGGGCCGGACAATTCCGAAGTAGCCCATTGCCCCCTCTACCCGCCCCTTGCCATTCCGCCTAACCTTCGGCATAATAAGAGTTTGCCTCGATCTCACCGGACTCTTCCGGAACAAGGATATAAGACCTGTGTTAATGATTCGTCTGGCGCGCCGTGGTGCGCGCAAACAACCGCACTATCGCATCGTGGTGATTGAGAAGGAGCGCGCCCGCAACGGCCGTCCGGTGGAAGTGGTCGGGACCTACAATCCCCGCACCAATCCCGCCAGCGTCGAGTTGAAGCGCGATCGCGTCGAGTACTGGGTGTCGAAGGGCGCTCAGATGTCGGACCGCGTGAACAAACTGTTCACCAAGGCTCCGGCCCCGGCCGCCGCTTCCGTCGCCTAGTTCAGTCCGTCGACGGCAGTGTACCGTGCGATCCGTATCAGGGCACGCCTTAAGGCGTGCCGCAAGGCCGGAGCGATCAGTCCGGCTTTAGCCGCTGAGAAGTCGCGGCCGCTTCCTCAACCGTTCGATTTCACTATGAGAATGCAGACTATGACTGAGCCTTCTGGAGATGTGCGCGCTCTCGTTGAACTGATCGCGAAAGCACTGGTCGACTCGCCCGAAGAAGTCTTCGTCGAAAAATTCGACGACGACGTCATCGAACTGGAAGTTGCCGAAAGCGACGTCGGCAAAGTCATCGGCCGCCAGGGACGCACCGCTCGCGCTCTGCGCGCTCTGCTGAGCGCCGCCGGTCACCGGGCCCACAAGCGCTACACGCTCGAAATCATCGAGTAGCCGCAAGCTTTGAAAGGGCGCGGCTTATGGCCGCGCCGTAACGACGAAAATGAACTGCGGCTTTAGCCGCTGAGGGCGAGCGCCGTTGAGTCCCGAACCGAGCGGCGAGTTCATCACCCTGGCCCGAGTCGTGAAGACGCAGGGCCGGCATGGCGAAGTCGCCGCAGAGATGCATAGCGACGTCCCAGACCGATTCGCCGCAGGCATGAAGCTGTTCGCTCTGCCGAAGGCGGAGCGACTTGGAGAAAAAGCCGCGCGGCGCGAACTGGAAGTCGAAGACTTGTGGCCGCACAAGGGCCTGGTGGTCCTGAAGTTCCGCGGCGTCGATTCAATGAATGACGCTGAGTTGCTGATCGGATCGGAACTGCAGGTCCCGAGCGCCGCACGCGCGGAGTTGGAACGGGGCTGGACGTATGTCAGCGATCTGATCGGCTGCGTAGTCGTCGATCACGGCCGCGAAATCGGCCGCGTCGAAGACGTTCAGTTCGGAGCCGGCGAAGCCCCGCTGCTGATCGTGGTGAGCAGCGCAGGAAGAAAGTTTGATGTGCCCTTCGCCGAAGCGTACCTGGAAGGCGTGGATGTAGCACAACGGCAAGTGCGCATGAATCTTCCCGAAGGCATGCTGGAAATCAATGCCCCGGTGACAGCCGAAGAAAAACAGCAGGGATTTGAAAGGGCGCGGCTTCAGCCGCGCCGCAAAGAATCCAAGAAATAGCAGCAGTTGGCGCGGCTGAAAGCCGCGCCCTTTCAAGACAAGATTTTCAGATCCATTAGGTCCGTAAGAAATGAAGGCCGACATCGTCACGATCTTTCCGGACTTCTTTCGCGGACCACTGGATCACGGCATTACCCGCCGGGCCTGCGAAATGGGCCTGGCGAAAATCGAAGTCCACGACCTGCGGCAGTTTACGCACGACCGGCACCGCACCGTGGATGACCGCCCTTTCGGCGGCGGCGAGGGCATGGTGCTCAAGCCGGCACCGATCTTTGAATGTTTGGAACCGCTCGGGCTTGCTTCGCGCGAGCAACGGTTGGCTGGCGCTGCAAAGCAGAGCGTAATCCTGCTTTCGGCGCAGGGTGAGCGCTTCACGCAGAAAGTTGCCGCGGAGTTGGCGACGCTGGATCGCATCGTCCTGATCTGCGGCCGCTACGAGGGCGTGGACGAGCGCGTGGCCGAGTTCATCGCCGACCGCGAGTTGTCGATCGGCGACTACGTTCTCAGCGGTGGTGAACTGGGCGCGGCCGTGATTATCGAAGCGGTCACGCGGTTGTTACCCGGCGCAGTCGGCAACGAGGCTTCCACGCGGCAGGAATCATTCACCGCGCATGAAACAGGGGGCGAGGTTGCTGAAAGCGCAGCGGCGGATTCAACCTGCGGCTCCGGCGGATTGCTCGACTATCCGCACTACACGCGCCCCGCGGATTTTCGCGGAATGCCTGTACCGGAGGTTCTGCTGAACGGCGATCACCAGGCAATCCGCCGCTGGCGCCGCGAGCAGGCCCTGGCAAAGACGCTGCGCAACCGTCCGGATCTTTTGGATGGCGTGAAGCTGAGCGAGGAAGACACAAAGATTTTGGCGCGGGTTAAAGCCGGTCGCGGTTAGTCTGGCTGCACCGGCGATCGCGGCGCAGATTCAAGGCGCGGAGATTAGAGGAGCAGAATTTCATATCAGGTTTGCGATCGGGCGGACCGAAGAGATAGAGACAGAGATTCGTATCAGGGTATGCCTTTAGGCATACCGCAGAAGAACGACAGAATCGCGCCTTTAGGCGCTGCGAAAGACGAAGGATAAAACGACAATGTCAAACCTAATCATCGAAAAGCTGCTGGCCAAACAGAAACGCACCGACATCCCCGCATTCCACCCCGGTGACACCATCCGGGTGCACGTGAAGATTAAAGAAGGCGACAAGGAACGCGTGCAGGCCTTCGAAGGCGTGGTCATCAAGCGCGACAACGGGCCGCAGGCCAGTTTTACGGTGCGCAAAATGAGTTTCGGCCAGGGCGTCGAGCGCATCTTCCCGGTCCACTCCAAGGTCATCGACAAAGTCGAACTGTTGCGCTCGTCGAAAGTTCGGCGCGCGCGCCTGTTCTATCTCCGCGGACTGAGGGGCAAGGCCGCCCGCCTGCGCGACGTGGAAAAAAGCTAGGTTCGATTGTTTTGCTTGTGTGGGGCCGGGTCGGAGCCTGCCCTGAGCGGAGTCGGAAGGACCCGGTCGGGCCGAGCGTAATTTCGGCCCGCGCCCTCGTCTAGCTAAGCGGCGATGACGCTAATATACCTTGTAGCTAACCTGCCGCCGCCAGCGGCTCGGTTACCACTTCCACCGCGACGAACTCCTCAACCCTTTTCGTTCTCAACTTGCTCAACACATAACTCAGCAACGGACGGTCGCCGCGGCGAATTTCCTGAAACTCTACACCCATCTGCAGATTGTCGACCAGATATTTTACCTGCGCCTTCACGGCCACGCTGATGTCGAACATGCTCAGCATCAGCTGGAAATCGGTTCCCGGCCGCAGGATTTCTGTCCCTGCAATGCGCGCGCCGTATTCCGAAATCTGTTGCACCTCGCCAGCTACGTGCTGCACTCCGTCAATCACCTCGGCCTGGCCCTCGACGTAAAACCGCGGACGGCGCCGCCGGTTGGCCGCCGGCCGATCAGTCACCGAACGATCAAAGCCCCTCGCCGGCTTACCCTTCGAGCCATCGAGTATGACGGGCTGGTACTGCTCTTCGATCTGCATCTGCCGCAACTCCTCATCCCATGGAGTTCTGCCTTCGACGCACTGCACTGAGAACTGCCCGCGCAGCGGTGACGACGGATCGCCGGCCCAGACCACCTGACAGATTGCCTTGTTGCGCCCCCGCTCCACCATCACCAGGTCGCCGATGTTGACTTCGCGCGCGCTCACCAGCCGCGCGCCGTGCGGGTGGATGTCGTAGGTGCAAGCCATTTCCGCCGCCCCGCGCCCTTCCTGGCCGACCAGACTCCAGCGGACGGGAAGAGCCAGATGCACGACCTTGCTTGTCAGCAGGCCGTCTTCTTGCGAGTTGGTTTTGCGTTCCAAAATTCTTCTCGCGTTCGAATGCAACTGAGGCGAAGTTACCAGTACATGTACGACTGGGCAATGTACGACCGTAATCCAAATGATGGTTACTGCCTGGCGTTACCCCCGTGGGGGAGCCCTGGCCCACGCGTGCCAGGAACGATTGCCGCGCAAGCAAAAGCAGGTTCCCTTCGACTTCGCTCAGGGCAGGCTCTCGCTCCGCTCGGAATGACAATTCGCTTTTTGATTTTCTATTTTTGTCGACGTCGAAAGCTCTTGCGGGAATCCGCGCTCTCTAAGAAGATGGTCAACAACCCCAGTGTCTGAGATGAAGAAGTCATCCCCACGAACGCTCGCGCGATCATTCGCACAAAGCGCCGCGCGCACTCTATCGCCGTCCGCGGCCAAGCTACGGATGCTGAAGAAGCTGCGCTGCACGCTGCGCTTTGAGAAGCAAGCGTGGGCAGCGGGCGCGCAGATGGTGGCGGGCGTGGATGAAGTGGGGCGCGGGTCGCTGTTTGGGTGCGTGGTGGCTGCGGCGGTGATTCTCGATCCCGCGTACCGCGTGCGCGGGCTGCGCGATTCCAAGCTGCTGTTGCCGGAGCGCCGGGAGGTACTAGCCGCGCGCATCCGTGAGCACGCGGTGGCGTGGGCTGTCGCGGCCGTGGACGCGGCGCGCATCGACCAGATCAACATTTATCACGCGTCACGAGCGGCCATGCGCGAAGCCGTGATGCGCCTGGCGCCTGCGGCCGACCACCTGCTCGTCGATGCCATGCGTCTGGACTGTGAGCAGCCGCAGGTCCCGATCATTCATGGCGATGCACTTTCGGCGTCGATCGCGGCCGCGTCGATTCTGGCGAAAGTAGAGCGCGACCGCATGATGTGCGAGTGGGACGCGGTGTTCCCTGACTACGGGCTGGCTTCGCACAAGGGATACAGCACGCCGAAACATCTGGCTGCGCTGCGCGAGTTTGGGCCGACGCCGTTGCACCGGCAGTCGTTCGCGCCAGTGTGGCAGAACCCGGTGCCGCAGGAGGCGTTCGCGTTTATGGCCGAGGACGCGCCGGAGGAGGTAAGTGCTGAGGATCTGGCGGGTTAGAGTGAGTGGGTAAGATTTACACAATGTTCCTGCAGGAACATTGTTTACAAGTTTGTACGTACAATTATATAGATATATTGGAATGTATGAAAAACAAAAAGCGAACTGGCAAGAGCGCAAAGAGTGAACGGCGTACCGTCAAGTCGTCGAACGCCGGAGCGCGCCGCAAGTCCAGACAGCCGGGGGCGGCCGCGGAGTCGAAGCGGCGTCCGGTTTCGATGGGCGATGTGCTGGAGTACTACAAGCCGATCAAGAAGCCGGTGACGCTGCGGCTGGACGCCGATGTGGTGGCATGGTTCAAACGCGACGGACGGCGCTACCAGACGCGCATCAACGCTGCGCTGCGCCGGGTGATGGAACGGGAGATGAAGGCTGAGTAGGGGGCGGGTCGCGATGGTTCCTCAATGACGAAATTCCTGCATGGTCCAATCGAAGTCAAAATCCCCATTTCTCGCGCAAAAGGCGCGCGAGAAATGGGGCACCCGATTCTTGATTTGATAAAACTCCCTGAGGCGTCGGACGCATCAATCAGGGGGATAGGGATCCTTCGACTGCGCTGTCGTTCGCTTCGCGAACGACAGCTTCGCTCAGGATGACAGGGCTCGCTGATCTGACAGATCTAGCGGGTCAAGGTTGAATTCAAATCGTTTATTAGCCTCGTGTTTTTCTTTAACGCGTGTTTAAGGATTTCTGCTTGCTGCTTGGCTGTCGGCCAGTCCTGGGCTTCGACGGCTTCGGTTAATCCCGGGAGTTCGAGGTGGGCGTAGGTGAATCTTGCGCCGTAGAGGATGTGTTTGAACCAGGGACGGCCAGGGATGCCGTCGGGGTTCAGCCAGTTGCGCTCGACTTGCATCATGCCGTGGTTCAGGGTGAGGGCGAGTTTGGGGTCGATGGGGCCTGCGGCCAGCTTTGCTTTTAGCGATTCGTTCAGTTTTTTGCCGGCGGCTTCGAAGGCGTCGATTTGTTTTTCTACTTTACTCAGGTCGAGCTGCGTGGAGGTTTTGGAAGCCTGCGTAGCTCCATGGTCTGAACCGAATGCTTGGTGGAAACTCCCTGATGGGCTGCAGGTTGCGCAGGCGGGCACGGGGTCCTTCGGCTGCATGGCGGCTTCGCTTCGCGAAGCCGCCACTCCGCTCAGGATGACAGAATTTGGAATGCTTCGCTCGGCACGCACTCCGCTCACGGATTTATTTTTAGTTGCGAGTTCTTGCACGAACTGGCGGACGTTGGCGGCGTAGGTGGCGAAGTCGAAGGGGAGCAGGTCGGCATTGGCCAGGCGCAGCGCGGTTACGCCCCAGAGTTGGCTCATCAGCGTGTGGTATTTGTAGCCGGGGTCGCCGAAGTGGTTCATCCAGTAGAAGTCGTCGTAGGCGGAGTGGTAGACGCCGTAGTCGCCTTCGAATCCGAGGCCGATGACGGGCATGCCGATGAAGTTTAGAAAGACGGTGTGGTCGCTGCCGCTGCCGATGCGGGTGTCGGCTAGAGTGGTGTTGGCGGCGCCGGAGTCGAAGGGGCCGGATTGGGTTCCGGCTTCTTTTTCGTGCGCTTTTTCGAGTACGACGGTTTCTTTCCAGGCGGCGTAGAGACTTTTGCCGGACGGATCAGGATTTTGCAGCGTGTGCGTGGTTTCTTCCAGCATGGGGGCGAGCGAGGCGACGGCCTGGCCGTGGAAATTGGGGCCTGATGTGGCTTCGTCAACGTTGATGTAGGCGACCGCTTTGGCGCGGAGTTCGTCGGCGAATTGTTCGCCCCATTCGGTGGAGCCGGTGAGGCCGACTTCTTCGCCGTCCCAACTGCAGACGACGATGGTGCGGCGCGGGCGCATGCCTTCTTTGGCGAGTTGGC
Organism: uncultured Acidobacteriota bacterium; assembly: GCA_963755795.1. Lineage (GTDB taxonomy): Bacteria > Acidobacteriota > Terriglobia > Terriglobales > Acidobacteriaceae > Sulfotelmatobacter. Next base: position 139,090 of record CAVWLI010000021.1, read on the forward strand.
CGAGGGCGCGAGTGAGCTCCATCATTGATGCGGTGCCGCTGGAGGGATCAACGGCGCCGAAGACCCAGGCGTCGCGGTGGTTGCCGAGCACGACCCATTCGTCGGGAAGTTCCGAGCCGCGGATTCGGCCTTCGACTACGTAGTAGGGCTGGATGCCGTTGTCCATTTCGATTTTCAAATGGACTTTCACGCGTTCGCCGCCGAGGTGATAGGGGAAACCGCAGTCCGCCTTGCCAGCTTTCTGGCGCGACGGGTCCGTCCATATTTTCGAGCAGGGGTTTGGCGTCGTGCCAGGAAAGCGGCAGGGCCATAATTTTCGGGGCTGAGAGCGCTTGCTCGATCGGAATGCGTTTTGCTCCGGGGACTGAGGCCCAGCCGGGAGTCTGCGGATCGCCAGGGACCATGAAGTCGTAGGTGATGGCGCCGCGTTGAATTTTATATTCGGGGCCCCAGGGGCCGTCGGGATCGACCTTGCCTTTCTTGTAGCCGTCTTCGGCGGGATCGCTGTAGATGAGAATTGCGGCCGCGCCTTCACGCTGGGCGGTGAGCGCTTTGAATCCGCGATAGCTGTAGGGATTGGAGTAGCGGACCAGAACAATTTTGCCTTTGACGCTGATGCCGTTTTTGCGCAGCAGGTCGTAGTCTTCGGGATTGCCGCTGTGGGCGTAGACCACGGGCGCGGTGACTTCGCCGGAGATCGACATGCCGAGCCAGGCGCCTGAGATCGCGGGATTTTTGGAGTCATCGTCGCCGGGGAGCGGGGCTTCGCGGAGAACGGCTTGATAATGAGTGGGCGCGATCATTTCCAGCGAGGCGGATTTGGGATTTGTGCTGTAGACGTCGTAGCGGCGGATGATGACGTCTTCAAGGCCTTGCTTTTTCCACTCGTCGCGAATGTATTCGGCGAGTTCGTTGTTGCGTTTCGATCCGGCGACGTGGGGCTCGGCGGTGAAGATGCGGTGCTGGCGGCGTTCTTCGTCGGGAGTGGGGATGGATTTGAATTTGGATTCGACGGCCGCTTCGCGGGCGGCGGAGGTGGGGGTGAAGCCTAGGATCGATGTTTGGGCGGAACCCAGCGTCGGGAGCACGATTAGGAAAAGAAAAGCGGTAAGACGCTTATAGAGCATAGTGGTTCGTGCCTTCGGCAGCACCCATGCTAACAGGTGATAGTCAGAGTCGAAGGCATCCTGTCATCCTGAACGGCGGCGAAGCCGGCGTGAGGGACCTTACGTGGGCTGAATGCTTCGGTGCTGTGGATGGGAGGGCATACGACGCATATGGAATGGGTATTCTCTCTGGCGCTATTGCCGCCGCAGGGTGGTCGTATGGTCCCTCGGAGGGCTTACGCCCTCCTCAGGATGACATCGCTCGATGATGATGGTTCTGGTTGAAGTTATTTTGCTTTTAGGATTTCGGTCAGCAAGTCTGGTTTTGACTCGTCGCGTACCAGGTGGGGATATTTTTCGCCGCCGTGGTAGTCGATTTTGTAGGTGTTGTAGTAGTCGGTGTTTTCGACCAGGAGTTCGATGGGCGTGGCGCCGTCTTTCGCGGCTTTCAGCGCGTCTTTCAGGACTTCGGGAGAAAAGCGGCGGCCGTTGACTGCGACCAATTTCATTCCTGGGCCAATGCCGGCCAGGGCTGCGGGCATGCCTTCGATGGTGTCGGCGATGCTGCCATCGGCGCCGAGTTCGAGGCCGAGCGAGTAGCGCGTGCCGACGGAACGGCGGCCGCGTCCTCCTTCCATCGGCGAGGGAGTTTCATCGTAGACGACTTTCCATCCACTGCCTTCGATGCCGCCGAGGGGCGCGCCGGGGCCGTGGTTGGTGAGGCGCTCGGTCCAGAAGCCGCGCCAGTCGTAGGGGGCGACCTGGTTGAGTGCGCTGACTACGTCGTCGAAGGTGTAGGTCTTGAGCATCGGTCCGGTGCTGGGTGCGCCGTGGAAGAGGTGGCAGAAATCGTCGATCGATTTGGCGCCTTTGGTTTGCTGGCGGATGATGACGTCGACCCAGAGCCAGTTCAGCGTGTCTTCGTCATAGAAATCGGTGCTGCGGCGCCAGGATTCCCAGGCGCGGGGATCGAAATAAAGTTGCGGCGCGGCGTCGGCGGTGTCCTGCAGGTTGCGCCATTCGCGGCCGGGCGTGTGATCGAGCGCGGCGGCGGTCATGGCCAGGTCGTCGCGATCCTGGTCGGCGGTGAGCAGGCCGCTGCGGGCGGTGAGCACGAAGCCGAGATAGTTTGTGAGGCCTTCGTAGACCCAGAGCAGATCGTCTTGCATGGGCTGCTGGTAGTCGGGCGTGGCGAGGTCGGCGGGGCGGCGGAATTTTCCGTTCCAGGAGTGGACGTATTCGTGAGGGCAGAAGGCCTGGCGGACTGCTTGCGCGCAGTTTCATCGACGAGGGCGCGCTCCTCGACGCGGCTGTCGTCGGATTCGTGATGCTCCAGGCCGAAGTGGGCGACGTGATCGCTGAGCGTGTAGAGGAAGTGGTAGTCGCGGTAGTGGTGAGCGCCGAAAAGTTTCTGCGCCTGGTCGACGAGACTCTTGTAGTGATCCCAAACTTCTGGTGGCGCGTCGAGGGCGGCGGCGCTGTCGGCGGCGATGTCCATTTCAGTGACGGGATCGCTGGCGAGCGGCACGACTTTCAGGAATTCTCCGGTGATGACGGGCGAGTCGACCAGCGTGGTGAGCGAAACGGTGGCGAAGTGGATTTCGTTTCCGCTCTGGCTGGAGATGGGAAGCGGGGTGCCGAACTTCCAGCCGTCGGGAAGTTTCAGGCTGGCGGAGTAGTTGATGTCGTCGGACTTCCAGCCTTTGGGATAAAGCAGGACCTGGTTCCAGCTGATGATGGCCAGTTTGTCGGTGGCGGAGGAGCCGGCGGAGAATCCGCCTTCGAACGTTGCGGGGGAAAGGAAGTCGAGTTCGGCAGTGATTTCGGTCGTCCCGGCGGGGACTTCCACGTGGAGGGTGAAGCCGTCGAGCAGGTCGCGGCGCCATTTCAGAGTCTTGCCGGCGGCGAAGAATTTCAGGCCGGCGAGATCGATGACGGGGCCGTCAGGGGCGTGTTCGCCGGGAATCCACTTGGGATAGTAGAGGGTAAGGTCGCCGGGGGTCGCGGGAATTTTCAGCGAGGCGTGGAAGATTTTTCGGGGAGCGTGGGTGGCGTCGACCGAGATGGTGACGGTGGGCGGGGTTGCGGCAAACGCGGAAACTGCGACGACTGCGATGCAGATTGCTCCCAAGGTTTTTGCGAGTTTCATTCTTGTTAGGTCCCCCATTTGTGATAAAGCGAATGCCACTGATTCTGCGAAATGGAAACTATAGCAGTCTGCGAGCGCCGTGGTACAGAGGAAGTATCTCCCTGATGCGCATGCCTCTCGGGTGACTGGTAGGGATCCTTCGACTGCGCTGTCGTCCGCTTCGCGAACAACGGCTTCGCTCAGGACGACAGGAGCGAAAGCAGTCAGACAATGCAGCATAGGCATGCGCGCTGCTATGATTCCGCAGATGTCGCGGCGCGGGAAATTCATTACTTTCGAAGGGCTGGATGGGACCGGTAAGAGCACGCAGATGCGGAAGCTGGCGGCGGTGGTGCGCGCGGCGGGACATAAAGTGGTGGAGACGCGCGAGCCGGGGGGAACGGCGACGGGAGAAAAGATTCGCAAGGTGCTGCTCGATTCCGGGACGGCGGGGCTGGCGCCGCTGGCGGAGATGGCGCTGATGTTTGCCTCGCGGGCGCAGCATATTGCCGAGGTGATTGAGCCGGCGCTGGCTGCGGGCAGCATTGTGCTGTGCGATCGATTTACGGATTCGACCGAGGCTTACCAGGGCAGCGGGCGGCGGCTGGGAAGTGACGCGGTGCGTGAGCTGCATCGGGTGCTGTGCGGGAATCTGCAGCCGGATTTGACGATCCTGCTGGATTCGGACGCGGCGGCCAGCGTGAGCCGGGCGCGGCGCCGGAATAAGCGTACATCAAAAGCCGCGAGCCGTGGGCACGGCGACGAGAACCGGTTCGAGCAGGAAACGCGGGCGTTTTTTGGGCGCGTGCACGAGGGATATTTGGCGATCGCGGCGCGGGATCATGCGCGGGTCACGGTAGTGAATGCGCGCGGGACGCCTGGGCAGACGCATGCACGGATCGTCGAAGTGGTGCGGAGGAAGTTGAAGCTGTAACTGCGATTGGGGCTGAAACTCCTCGAATTGCTGGTGGTGATGCTGGGGCACGCGAGGTCCTTCGACTTCGCAATAGTTCGCTTTGCGAACTATTGCTTCGCTCAGGATGACAAACAGGAACTGAGTTGTATGTTCTCTGATTTTCACGGTAACGCCGAAACGGTTCATCGCTTGCGCGACATGCTGGCGCGCGAGCGGTTTCCGCATGCGGTGGTGCTGGCGGGGGGGCAGGGAACGGGGAAGTACACGCTGGCGTTGATGCTGGCGCAGGCGCTGAATTGTTTGTCACCCACCGCTGCTTCCGCAAATAAGACCGACGGGCTGCCGGATTTCTGCGGGAAGTGTGCGAATTGTGTGCGCATCGCGCAGGCTGCGGATTTGGACGCTCGCTTTGCCGAGGCTGTGGAGGCGCGCGAGAATTTGCGCGAGACGGACAAGAAAGAAACGCGGCTGTTTCTGCAGACGCATCCCGATGTGCTGATTATTCCGCCCGATCCTCCGCAGATGATGATTAAGGTCGACCAGGTTCGGCGGGTGATTGAGACGATTTATTACCGGCCGGCGGAGGGTCGAGAGCGGGTTTACATTTTCACGGACTCGGCGTTCATGAAGGAGGCGGCGAATTCGCTGCTCAAGGTGCTGGAGGAGCCACCGGAGTTTGCGACGATTTTTCTGCTCACCGAAAATCCTGGAGAACTGCTGCCGACGATTCGTTCGCGGTCGATGGTGTTTACGCTGGGCGCGTTGCCGGCGGAGGAGATTGAGAAATATCTGGCCGAGCATCGTGCGGAGTGGAAGGCGCCGGAGCGGGCGCTGGTGGCGCGGCTGTCGGAGGGGGCGGTGGGGCGGGCGCGCGCGTTTGATCTGGCGGCGTACGTGGCGGCGCGAGCACATGCGCTGGCGATTCTGAACTCGGCTTTGCGGGGCGGGGAGCACTCTGAGCTGTTCAAGGTGACCGAGTCTTACCGGCCGGGCGCGGAGGGGCGGGAGAAGACGGAGCAACTGATTCGGACGCTGTATTCGCTGTTGCGCGATCTGGCGTCGATTGAGGCGGGCGCTCCGGAGTTGATTCGCAATACCGACATTTCTGGCGAGCTGAAGCGGCTGGCGGAGTCGGCGGATTTCGAGTGGATCACGGCGGCTTCTGACCGGCTAGCCGAGGTCGAGCGCGGGATGCGGCGGAATTTGTTGCGATCGTTGTCGCTGGATGCGTTTGCGGCGGCGCTGGAGAAGGCGTAATCGGAAACTCCCGGATTAGCCGCCGGTGATGTAGACGGGCACGAGGTCCTTCGACTGCGCGGCGGCTTCGCTCAGGATGACAAGGGCAAGAACTTTGGACTGGCTACTCAAGCTTCGTAACTCTAATCCGCCCGCAAGGATTTCATGGGGTCGATGGATGCGGCGCGGCTTGCTGGCAATAACGACGCTGCCATGGCCAGCATCAGCACCAAGACTGCGGCTAGCGTGAGCACCAACGGATCAAAGGGGCTCACGTCGAATACGAGGGTTTGCAGCAGCTTCGACGCGGCGGCTGCTCCCAGCAGTCCGAGAGCACAACCGGCCAGGGCAAGCTTCGCGGCAGACTTGAAGACCAGGCCTAGGATTCCCGACCGCTGCGAGCCTAAAGCCATGCGGATGGCCATTTCTTGTTCGCGGAGCGCGGCGGAGAAGGCGATCACACTGTAGATGCCGAGAGCGGACAGCAGCACGGCGGCGATGGCGAACGCGGAGATGAGGACCGTGTTGAAGCGGCGTTCGGTTTCGCTGTCGGAAACCGTTTGCTGCATGCTTTGCACCTGGGTGAGGGGCAGCTGGGCATCGATCGAGCGGACGGTCTCGCGAAGTGTATTTGCCATCTGCTCCGGTTCCATGGCGGTGCGCAGGACGATGTAGCCTCCGTTGCCCTGTAAGTCCGATGGAGAGGCGAAGGCGCCCAGCGATTTTTCAAACTGGTCGATGGTCTCGTAGTACTGCTCTCTGTCGGGGACGTCGGGCGAATATTCCTTCACGTCGGCGACTTCGCCAACAATCGTGACCCAGGGCGTCGACGTCTCCTGCATGCCGATGCGGAAGCGTTTCCCGATGGCGTTCCCGCCGGGCCAGTAATGCTCGGCAAACTTCTGGTTGACGATTGAGACCAGTTGCGAGTTCTCGTTATCGGCGGGGGTGAGCAAGCGGCCCGCCAACAAAGGTGTTCCCATCGCCTGCATGTAATCGCCCTGAATCTGGATCGGAGTGGCCAGGTTCATGTTTGCCTCTTTGGGCGGGACGTAGCCTTCCGCTACGAACGTGCTGCTGCCTTGGCTGCCCCCGGCCGGAAGAAACGAAGTTAGCCCCACGGACTTCACACCAGGAAGCTGGCGCAAGCGGCGAATGAGTTCCTCGTTGAATCGGTCGACCGCCGACTGGGTTGGATATTGCTCGTGCGGCAGCGAGTAGGAAGCTGTGAGGACATGATCGGGGCGGAAGCCGAGATCGACGGCGCGCATTTTTTCAAAACTGCGTAAGAGCAAGCCGGAACCGACCAGGAGAATTAAAGCAATCGCGATTTCTCCGATCACTAAGGCGGAACGCAGCCGGGCGTGGGCGCCGCCGGCCGTGCCGGTGCGACCGCCTTCCTTGAGAGTGTCATTCACGCTGGTGCGGAGGGCGGCGAAAGCTGGAGCCAGGCCGCAAACCAGGCCAGTGAGCGCTGCGAGGGCTATAGCGAACGCGACCACTTTCCAGTCGAGGGAGATTTCGTCGACGCGGGGCAGAGTCTCGGGTAAGCGGCTCACGCCCACGCGCACGGCGACGGCGGCGAGAGCCAGGCCGAGCAGGCCTCCGCTGAGGCTCAATGCCAGGCTCTCCAGAATCGCCTGCCGCAGCAGTGCTCCAGAGGGCGCTCCGAGCGCCCTGCGGACTGCAATCTCGCGGCGGCGCTGAATTGCGCGGACCAGAAGCAATCCCGCCAGATTGGCGCAGGCGATCAGCAGCACCACAAAAATTGCCAGGAACAGCGTGCGCACCAGTTGACGCGCCTGCGAAACGGTTTCTTCGTGGAGCGAGTGCACCACCGCGCGAATGTGCAGACTGGTCATGGTTGCGGGGTAATTGCGCATGGTTTCCTCGGCCACGCGCTCGGCGTCGGTCTCGGCCTGCGCCGCAGTGATCCCTGGCTTGAGCCGGCCGACCATGGCGAACTGCCAGTTGGCCGCGGCTGCAACCGAACGCTCCTGCTCGGTGAAGCTCATCGGAACCCATAACTCGCTCGAGTTCAGGCGCCCCGGCATCAGGGGAAATTCGAAGTTGCGCGGCATAACGCCGATCACAACGTAGGGCTTGCGGTCGAGCAGGATCTTTTTTCCTAGCACTCCGGTATCGCCATGAAGGCGGTTTTGCCAGAGCGAGTAACTGACGACCGTTACGGGTGCTTGTTGGTCGTCCTCCTGCTGGGTAAAGACCCGTCCCATTAGAGGCGCGATCCCGAGCGCCGGGAAGACTCCGCCCGAGAGGCGAGAGGCATTGACTTGCGCCGGCTCGCCCACCCCAGAGAATTCATAACCAGTTGGCTTGTACGCGCCCAGGCTCTCGAAGCTGCGCGTATCGCGGGTGTAGTTCTGAACGTCAGGCGCGGTGACCCCGGCCTCGCCGGAGCCTCCTACATCGGCGCCCTGCAGAATGTCGCCCAGCGTGACCAGCCTTTCGGGATGCGGAAAGGGTAGCGGCCGCAGCAGGACGCTCTCAACCACCGAGAAGACTGCGGTCGTGGCTCCGATTCCCAGAGCGAGCATGAGAACGGCTGTGGTGGTGAAGCCGGGCGCCTTCAACAGATGGCGGATGGCAATCCGAAGGTCTTGGAATGGCATGGGCGGCGACTCCTGGGAGCTGATGTAGGGGGGTAAACAGCATCCGAGTGTCCAGATACGATTTTGGATAAGTTATTGTTCCCGCACGACCTGCTGGGCGAAGTCGGATCGGCTGGATGAGAAAGTCGTCCGGATTTCGAAACTTACTGTCCGAGAGTGGACAGAAGTGCTCCGAAAATCGCGCACGTTGGGAAGTTTTCCGACAAGGAGGTAGTGGTTTAATTTGAAGCTGTCGCTTACGGATTCACCGACCGATGTCATCCCGCAGGAGCGCGCCAAGCGCTCCGGAGGGACCTTAGGAGACCCATGCATTGGTTGTACTGATGCGAGGAGCTCCTGACTGCATGAAGCGCAGGCATTCCTTACCCTCGACATCAACACCTTCGGCTTGTCGTAGGGTTCCTCGCCCGGCTGTCGCCGCGCTCAGAATGACATCGGAGTGAAATAATCTTGAAAAACGGGCAAGGAGAACCTGCGGTAACCTGCTCGGAGGTTACCTTGGTCTCGTCGGCCACACATCTGAGAGTGTTCTAATAGATATATTTTTCAATCGGTTGCCCCGATTACTCCGATGGTTCTACTCCCTTCGGAGAGATTGCCCACCTACCCCCTGCCGCCTATAATCGTTCTACTCTGGTAAGCGATTCTCCTTCAGGTTCCGGGTAGCGCAAGGTGAGAGGGCAAGGTTTGTCTGGATGGCCCTCCAAGCGAAGTTTCGGTGAAAGGGAAAACGCCCGGATGATGCGAAAGCGCCTGCAACTCGCACTGATGCTGACGGCTACGACCGCAGTTGCGACCTCCTTCTCTTTATTGTGTACGCCACCGCGCGCGTGGGCGGCGGTGGCGGTAGAAGACGGCGGAGATACGCCTCAAGTGATTACGCCCACCGACGAGCACGGGCGGAAGGTTTACGTGAACGATCCCGCGCCAGCGAAGGCGCGGCCCGTGGAAGGTGCGCAACCCAAGCGCTCGAAGCTGGTGTACTGGAGCAGCAAGGAAAATCGCTGGAAGCCGGTGCCTTCGGCGGGCACGGCCTCAATGCAGGCGGCACGGTCGGCCGCGGCTGAAGTCAGCCAGGGCTTTACTCAGGGCGTTAATCAGTACTATGGCCACGATTCGGTCCAGTCGGCGAATGCGAAGATTATGGCGGCCAACTCCCGCGGATATCAGGCTACGCAGGAGGAAATTGATTCTTCGATCGCCATGGCTGCGGCCCGGCACAATGTGGACCCGAACCTGGTGCGCGCGGTAGTGAAAGTGGAATCGAATTTCAACGCGAATGCGGTTTCGCGCAAGGGCGCCATTGGCCTGATGCAGTTGATGCCGCAGACGGCGCGGGAACTAAAAGTGCGAAATCCGTTTGACCCCGAGCAGAATGTGGATGCGGGAGTGCGGCATCTCAAGTATCTGCTGGAGAGCTACAACGGCGACGTAAGTTTGACCTTGGCGGCTTATAACGCGGGCGAGGGAGCGGTGCGGCGAAGCGCGGGAGTGCCGCATTATTCGGAAACTCAGAACTATGTGCGGAGGATCACGAACCTCTACTACGGAGGATTCGATATTTCCCCGTCCGGCCCGACGCATGATCCCGTGCGGGTTCAACGAGATGCGCGGGGTGTGCTTTACATCAGCAACACTGATTAGGTTGGCGGCATCTGTTGTAGAAGTGAACCGGGAAGCATGGAATCAAGAATCCCTACTTCTCGCGCAAAGAACGCGCGAGAAATGGGGCACCCTAAGCAAGTTTGTATTTGAAATCTCTCAGGTACCTAAGGCAGTTCACCTGCAACGTTGGATCGAGACAGTAACGGACCGACGACTTGAAAATGAGATTGAGCCAGCGCAGCTTGCGCTGGGCGGCGCTGGTGTTGCTGATAGCGCTTCCCGGAGTGCCGGGCTACGCTTATGCTCATGCCCGAGCCCGTCGTAACGATCACATCATGGGGAAGCCTGGGCGCGCGACCGCTTTGCCGGTGCCGAGCGCATGCGGGAAGCGCTGAACGGGCGTCCTCCAGCCGACCGCACGCGGCACGACTACCAGCGGGTCATCAACTCTTATCGCAGCATTTATTTTGGAGCGCCGACTTCGACCAAGGCCGACCCCAGCGTGGTGGCTGTGGCCGAGACGCTGGTCGAAATGGGGCGGCGCTTCGACGACGACAAGATTCTGCATGAGGCTGTCGCGCAGTATAAGTTTCTGCGGAAGGAGTATCCGGGCAGCAAGTACCGGTGCGACGCCCTGTTCACGATGGGCGAGATTTACAAGGACGATCTGAATGATCCGGAGCAGGCCCGCGGCGTGTTTCAGGAATTTCTGCACCGCTATCCGCATAACCGGCTGGTCGAAGATGCGCAACAGGCGATAGCGGAACTTGACCGCGATGCCGCGGTCGAGAAGAAGGCGGCGGCGCAGAAGAAGCTGGGCAAGGAGGTTGCCGACCAGACGACGGCCAAAGACTCGCCGCGGCGGGATGTTGATTCGCGCCCTGATTCTGAAACAGGCGCGACGACGGATTCTAAAACCGAAGCATCTGCGGCCGAATCGTCGTCCGGAGTGCGTGCGGGACATCTGCCGCGGGTGACCGGAATCCGGCACTGGTCGACACCGGACTACACGCGGGTCGCCATTGATCTGGAGAGCGACATCAGGTTTGGATCGCAGCGCATTGCCCATCCCGACCGTATCTTCTTCGATCTGCGGGATACGAAGCTGGCCTCGACGCTGGTCGGCAAAACCTTCGACGTGGATGACGGCTTCCTGAAAAAGATTCGGGTCGCGCAGTTTCAGCCGGGGCGCACGCGGGTGGTGCTCGAAGTGGCCGACCTTTCGGATTACGAAGCTTTTCTGCTGCCAAATCCTTATCGGCTGATCATCGACATTCACGGCAAGGACAGCCACGGCTCGGAGAGCGCGGTGGCTCGTGCGAGAGAACTCAAGGACGCCGATACGGCGACGGCCGACGTGGAAGCGCCGCCGAAAGCGGGGTCGAAGGCCGATGGTTCTAAGGATGTTCCCAAAGAAGTTCTGAAAGATGTCGCGAAGGGCGCGCCCAAAGACCTGCCGAAATCTGAGTTGAAGGCCGACGTGAAGGCGCTGGCGGGCAAGGCGGCCAGCAAGAAGGAGCAAATTCACGGCGATCCGAATGTTTCGTCCAATGATGCCCCCGAAAGTGCGAAAGGGCATCCGCCGACTGAGCGAGTGAGGACGGTTGTGGTCGACAACAAGACAACGGCCGGCCCTATTAAGAAAGTGATCGTGGAACCGGACGACGATGATGACGACGACGGCACGCCTCCCGTGAAGGCAGCGAAGGTTATACCTGCGGCGGGACATTCCCATGCGTCGTCCGCCGCGCCTGTGGCGTCGGCTTATTCAACCGAGAGTGATCCGGATGTTGATGCCGCCGCGCTTGGCGACGGGGCGGCCAGCGATGCTCCGCTCGCCAGTTCCGCGCACGCCAAGCCGTTATCGCGTCTGGGCGCCAGCCACAAATCGGCCGAGTTGGAGATTCATGAAGCCAAGCCGACGGCGCGCGGCGACCGGTCGTTGATTCGGGCCCTGGGGCTGAAGATTGGGCGGATCGTGATTGATCCCGGGCACGGCGGCCACGATACCGGAACCATTGGTCCCGACGGGCTGCAGGAAAAAGATCTGGTGCTCGAAGTGGGGCGACGGCTGGGCAAGTTGCTGGAAACGCGGCTGGGCGCGGAAGTGGTTTACACGCGCAAGGACGACACGTTCATTCCGCTCGAAACGCGCACGGCAATCGCCAACCAGCAGCGCGCTGACCTGTTTATCTCGATCCATGCGAACTCGAGCCAGGATCCGGCCGCGCGTGGCGTGGAAACTTACTACCTGAATTTCACGTCTTCGCCGGACGCACTGGAAGTGGCGGCGCGGGAAAACGCAGTCTCGGAGAAATCCATTTACGAGCTGCAGGATCTGGTGAAGAAGATCGCGCTGAAGGAAAAAATCGAAGAGTCGCGCGAGTTCGCCGGAGACGTGCAGGAGTCGCTGCACGACGGCCTGGCGGCGAAGAGCCCAGCCATCCGCGACCGGGGAGTGAAGAAGGCGCCGTTCATCGTGCTCATTGGGGCTAACATGCCGTCGATCCTGGCGGAGATTTCGTTTGTCAGCAACCCCACGGACGAGCATCGGCTGGAGACAAGCGAATATCGCCAGAAGATTGCTGAGTCGCTCTATCGGGGAATCGCGAAGTATGTGGACGGGCTGAGCGGGGTGAAGGTCGCGAGCAAGATGGACAAGGCGGGCGGGCAGTAACGGAGCCCGTTTAATTTCGAAGGTTCGGCCTGGACGTTGCTTTCCTGCGGGGAACCCAAAATCAAAATCCCCACTTCTTGCGCAGAAAGCGCGCGAGAAATGGGGCACCCGCTTTGGATAGAGTCCCGCTTACTGAATAGAGCTGCCGACTTGCGAGAAGACGCTGTTGGCGTTGGAGCCGATCAGGCGGACCGTGCCCACGACGATGACGAGGATCACGGCCAGCATGACCGAGTATTCGGCGATGTCCTGACCTTCTTCGTCAGACCAAACCCTGGTCAGCCACGCATGGCTCGATAAGAGATTGCGGAATGATTGCATCGTAAATGATTGCCCCGTTAATGATTGCTCCATAAATTTATCCTGTGACTCCTTTTCCCTTATGCAACGACTGTCGCCTGACCAACCGGCGCCTGTGGAATGGCCTGCCGCCTATATTCGGCAAAATTCAGCCCCCACACTTCACCGTCCTGAGTGATCGCCTTCAGTCCCACCTGAAACTCAGAAGTCCCCTTCATTTTCTTCGTCCAGACCACGCGATACTGATTCTTGCGCTGGCGGTAGAAAATCGTGAGTTCCTCGTGCAGCTTTATTTCGTGATGGACCGAGCCTAAGCGCACTCCATCCGGGGTTACGTCGAGCGTAATGACCAACTCCTCAAACGGTTTCCCGTTGCTGTCCTGACCCTTGACTCTTACCGGAATCACGGCCTTGGTGCGACTCCCGCGCCGATTGTTCGTGCCTACTTCTGATGGCATTCCGTCACCCACAGCTAGTTTGCCGCGAAATGAACGTTCTGTGAATGGCCCCGATGTGTAGGATGGGGCCTGAAGGTAACCAGGCTCGTGGCTGAGCCAGATGGCTGAGCAAGGCTACCGCGTAAGAGGTTGTCAATCATGCACTTACGGTGAGACGGAAACTTTTCCTTGCGCTCTGTGGTCTAATGGATTGAACGGTTCGTCGAAGTCCGGGGAGATTCATGAGTTTTTCCCGTTCTGTCGGTGTTGTGATTTCTCTCGCATGCCTGTTGGGCGTGGCTGTCGCGGCAGACAAGCCGGCGGCGCAAAAACCCGCTCGCTCCGCCGAGCAGGCTCCCGCGATCGTTGTTCAGCAAATTCTGCCCCAACAATTTGAAGGATGGCAAATGCAGGGCGCTCCCAGGTTGAGCACGGACCCGGCAGCCGCGGATCCTACCAATGCTGCGGTGCTGAAGGAATACGGCTTCTCAGACTTGGCCCTGGCCACCTACAAGCGCGACGATGGCCGCACGCTGAAGGTCCGCGCGGCGCGCTTCGCCGACGCTTCCGGCGCCTTCGGTGCCTACACGTTTTATCTGCAGCCGCAGATGACGCCGGATACAACAAAGAAGGAAGACAAGATCGGCGATCAGGCTGCGTTTCTTGGACAGCGCGTTCTGTTTTACGAAGGGAATATTCTGGTGGATGCGCAGTTCAGCCAGGAATCGGCGATGTCGGGGTCGCAGATGCGCGTGCTGGCGAAAGCCCTGCCGCGTCCCAGCGGAAATTTGGCGAACCTGCCGAGTTTTATCGAGTTCATGCCGCACCAGGGCTACGTTGCCAACACGCAGAAATATGTGATGGGCCCGGCCGCTCTGGAGGCGCTGGCGGCGCCGGTTTCCGCGGATCTGGTGGGCTTCAATGCCAGCTCCGAAGTGACTTTGGGGCACTACAGCACGCCGAGCGGTGAAGCGACGTTGATGCTGATTTCTTATCCGACGCCGCAGCTCGCGGCTGAGCATTTGCGGCGCATCGATGCCGCGCGTCAGGTGGCGCAGTCGCAGTCTGGGGGTTCGAGCATTGAAAATGCGGGCTCATTCTTCGACAAGCGTACGGGACCGATTATCGCGATTGCCAGTGGAGGCGTATCGGACAGCGATGCGAAGTCTCTGCTAGGCATGGTGAATTACGAAGCAACCGTTACCTGGAATCAGCCGACGAATGACCCGCAGGTGCGCGACCTATACATGCTGATCCTCAACATCGTGGTTCTGTGCGGAATTCTTGCGGGACTCGCGGTGGTGGCGGGCGTGGCATTCGGGGGAATCCGAATTTTGATGAAGCGCTGGTATCCCGACAAAGTCTTTGACCGGCCCGAGCAGATGGAGTTCATTTCACTTCGTTTGACGGAAACAATCGTCACAGAAATCGGAGTTCCGGGAGCTGGCCCGAGCGGGACGGATGGGGGTCGCCAGGCCCCGCAAAATCCGGCCTGATGCTCCCTCAACCAAGGGTAAGTGCCTTTAGATAGATCGGCTTAGAGTCTTCCGCGAGGCTTTTTGTCTCAATTTGGCACACTCCCGGGTGGTATTGATTGATTCTGTAACTTATTGAAAACAATGACATTTATTTCATAAAAATCGCTTGACACCCCTGTTTTTAGACTCATAAGATTTGCGCAGAAAGTTTTGACGGATTTCAAAGCTCCGTTGGAACTATTCTCCCTTGAAGAAGAGGCTGCCCTGTTGCCGGGTAGCCTCTTCGTTTTTTGCATTTCATTCTGCGTTTTCGCATTTTCATTCTGAGCTGTGACCGAAATCCGCGGTTTGCCATCACGCGAAACACGGAACTACGACGATTTTTTTTCGTATCTTCTGTTGAGCTTGTTTTGTGAAATGCGGGCGTGGCTGGCGGAATCATTCGGGAGGGCTACATGTTCTGCGATGGATGCGGCGGAGCGGTACAACCGGGGCAGGCATTTTGCAGCCGGTGCGGCAAGCAGGTAATGGGGCCCGTGTCGCTCATACAGCCGCTGCCAGGCCGGGTACAGTCGCACGTGCATCTGCTGGGCATTCTGTGGCTGGCCATGTCGGCATTCAACACCGTGGGTGGATTAATTCTGGTGGTAGTGGCGAACGCACTGATTCCCCACCTGCACGAAATGGGAGCGCCGGCGGAAATGCCGACCGGATTCTTTACCGCGTTGATCAGTACGCTGGGAATCTTGGTTCTGGCCAAGTCGGCATGCGGATTCTTCGCGGGCTGGGGGTTGCTGCATCGCGAACCCTGGGCGCGCGTGGTGGCGCTGGTGTTGTCGTTTATTTCGCTATTCAATATCCCGTTCGGCACCGCGATCGGCGTGTACACGATGTGGGTGCTGCTGCCGGGCGCTTCGCAGCAGGAGTATGACGCGCTGGTTGAGACGCGCGCAGCATAGGCGGGTCTGGGGCCGGCAAGCTGGAGGATGCTGGCGCGTGAGGACCTGGTTGATGAGTGCTATCGCGACGTTTCGCCAGTTATCCGCTGACTGGTTGCGCTTATCCCGTTGGCTACAGCAGGCCGCCTGTTTGGACCGCCAGATCATTCAGCGCCATCTCCAGTTTCGTAATGGCCGCGCCGATTTCTGGGTGCTCTCCGATCTTCTCCTGCAGCGCCTTTAAAATCTGCTGAGCACTTCTAATGTGTCCCGCAACTGTGGCTGGATGTGATTCCGGATTGCGCTCGCTGTGCGTCTCCATAAACACTCGCTCCCTATATCTATCAATTCCCTACAGCATGTCATCTATTCTACGCATCCGGCGCCACGCGAAGGGGTGCATTACGGCGATTTCGCTCATAGAGGGTCAAGGAGTGCCTCGCGATTTATCACCAATTGAGATTGTCCTCCCGCTGTGCTTTGGTCGCCTTCTCGGGAGTTCGATTGTGCCGCGCTTAGAGTGGGAAGGATTACTCTGCCGCGCATGTGTAATTCGCCGCGTCGTCCGTGCTGCCCTTGCCCGCATACTTCGCTACTTTGGGATAAGCGCACAGTGGATGCGTCTGTCCTGGGCGAGACGCAACTATCCGGTCCGGCGCGACACCGTCTTCCACCCACGTCACGATCACCTGCATGTGGTCGAAGCTGCTCGCGCCCGGACCACCCGTGCAATGCTCCATCCCCGGAATCATGAATAGCCGGTAGAAGCTTGACGTATCACCCATCTTCGCCTGTACGCTCTCAAAGTAGTTCACGCTATTGAGCGGCGAGACCGCGGGATCGTTCCACCCGTGGTACTGCAGCATTTTGGCGCCGTGCTTTTTGAACCCGCTCAAATCGGGATTGATCTGGTTGATCTCGGCACCCACCTTTTTGTCGGCATAAGCCACGTCCTTGTCGAAGTCGAAGGTTCGCCAATCCCACTTGTATCCATCAAAGACGAGGTTCGCGAGGGTGTTTACCATGATTCCGTGCTGGTAGTCTCTAGGCGGCACTTGTGTGCCCGCGATCCAGAGTCCCCAACCCGCCTCGCCGCCCCGCATGTAGCCTGGGAAAATCTGCTCGCCGGTCCGCGGATTCTTCGCGCCTCCGTACACCTTCTTTAGTCCCGCGATCTGCGGCGCGGTCAGGCACGAGTCGTTCTCCTCGCTCTTACACAAGAGCGTCTCCGGATCGAAGTGGCACTGTCGCGGATCTTCCAAGACGCCGTCCTTCACGCCGTCGAGCGTGTCGCATTCCGCAAACACGGCTGCTGTGATCGCGGGCAGCTTGGCGGGCGCAATCATCGTGGCCGGGTCCTCATGAATCGCCTGCGAGATCCAGTTCCCGCCAATTTGCAGATGGACGAAGTAATTTCCTGGCGCCCCCGCCAGAATGCCGTCATAGTCGTCTGGAAAGCGTTGCGCCTCGCTCAGTCCCTGGCCGCCACCCTCCGAGCAGCCATTCCAATATGCGTATTTCGCGGGAACGCCGTAATACGCTGCGATCAGTCCCTTGGCCTCTACGGTCATCAGATGAATCGCGCGCCACCCGAAGTCGACGATCTTCTCCGGATGTCCGAGAGCCCAGTCGCCGGTCGCCGGTGAACCGGTGTGCCCGGTATCGGTACCCGCAGTTGCATAACCGGCCCAGAGTGCTCCGGCCATCGCATCTTCGGCGATCGACCCCGCCAGACCGCCGTCGCCCACCGACTCCAGCCTTCCGTTCCAGTGCGATGCGGGTAGCCACACCTCAATCCTTATGTCCGAGTCCGCCGTCGGCCGCAACGTAGCTAACACCCGGCAGAACGCGGGCATGCTGATCGTCTTCGTGCTCAGCAATCCCTTCACCGTCAACGGCCCCGCGGGAACGGCTTGCGCGGAGTTGACCTGGCCGTGGTCGATCTTGAAATGGGCCAGAGATTCGCACGTTGCCGGCTCGCCCTCCGCTTGCAGGCAGAAAAAGGAAAGAAAAGAAATCCCGGTGCAGACTGCTCTGAGCAGCGCATTTGCGTTGAGTTTCATGCGATGAGAACTTTTGTGGAATTCTAGCAGGACAAAGGATTCCGTATTCGCCTGCGCGAGCTAGCCGGAATCCAGTTTCGCCGAACGACAGACGCAACCAACCGGGTAGAAGGATGTCGCAGAAAGGTAGAAGTCGGCTGGAGTTAACTCCTTGAGTAGCAGCAAACCAGAAGTGAATTGTCTTAATCAGGCTTAGCACTCAAAACCCGCGCTCAACATCCCGTCATTGACTCTTCTTTGCGACGTCCCTAACATTGCGGTCGTGAAAACCGTGGAAATAATTTGCTGGCCACCCATTGGCGGTCAACCCCGCCGAATTCTGTTAACGCTCGTCCTGCTGGCAATCTGCAGCGGTGGTCTTCTCGCGCAGGGTGCGCCGCCGTCGGTGGTCGTGACCTGGACAAAGAGAACGCCCAATCACACGACGCCCACTTTGCAGGCGGTGGTGAATCCGATGCTGCGGCGGGGATCGCCGATCCACGATGCTGCGTTTGCGGCGCTGCGCGGGCTGGGTTGTGACTATGTGCGCTATGCCTTCTGGTTTCCGTATCCCAGGCTGTCGGTCGCTGAGTTGCGGCCGCCTGACCAGAACCAGACTTACTGGGATTTTCAGTATATGGACCCGCTGGTCGAAGATTTTCAGGCGGCCAGCAACGGGCATCCGATTGTGTGGAGCTTCAGCACCGCTCCCCAGTGGATGTTCACGACGTCGCAGGCTGTGGTGTATCCCGACGATCCCAACCATGTCATGTGGAACTATTCGCAAGGGAAAGAGTTGCACGATGTGCAGGCGCTGGCCGACTACTATGGGCGCGTCGCGAGCTGGTATATGCAGGGCGGCTTCACCGACGAATTGGGGAAGTTTCACGCGTCGGGGCACCACTACGACATGCGCTATTGGGAGGTCTTCAACGAAGTTGACGGCGAGCACGAACCGACTCCCGCCCAATATGTCGAACGTTACGATGCGATTGTCGAGGCCGTGCGCAAGGTCGCTCCGCAGATGAAGTTTGTCGCGCTCGCGTTGTCGTATCCGGAGGGTGGAGCGCGCATGTTCGAATATTTTCTGGATCCAAAGAACCACAAGCCGGGGATCCCGCTGGACTACATTTCTTTCCACGTGTACGCCGATCCCAGTGCCGACCAAAACGTAGATCAGTGGCAGTACACCTTTTTTGACCGGGCGAATGAGTTTCTGGCGGCGACGCGCTACATCCTGCAAATTCGCAATCGTCTGTCTCCGTCGACCAAAGTTATGGTTAACGAGGCCGGGTCCATTCTGTCTGGCGACATGTTTCAAGGTGAACCCAATCACGTGGAGAAGCCGATTCCTCCGGCTTACTGGAACTTGAGCGGGGCGCTCTACGCCTATGACTATATCGAGTTGGCGCAGTTCGGCGTGGATACGGCGGGCGAGTCTCAGCTGGTCGGCTTTCCCAGCCAGTTTCCGAGTGTAAGCATGATCGATTGGACTACGGGCAAACCCAACGCACGGCTGACGGTTCTCGAGTTGCTCAAAAACAATTTCGGCCCGGGCGACGAGTTGGCCGACACCGAGATGAAAAACAATGGATTGCCGGCCGAGACCGACGCGATCGCAGCGCAGGCTTTCATCACCTCCGTTGGGCGAAAGCTGGTGCTGATCAATCAGCGGAATCGCGAAATTGTCGTGGAACTGCCGAAAGAGTGTGCCGGGGCGACGCTGCAGAGCATTGGCGGGGAGTCGCCCGATCTGGTGAAGCAAGATGTAGGAGATGTAAAAGTCCGCTTGTTGCCATTTTCCGTGTCGGTCGTGACGCTGAAGGATTAGCTGTGCCGGCGGTGTCGTTGGCGCCTGAGTCTGCTGCGACATCCGGCTCGTGCGCGGCGACTTCCGGTCCGAGATAATTGTCGTCGGGGGTTCTGGGAGTCAATCCTTGTGCGCGCGCACGACAAATCGACTCGGTGCTGGACCGACAAAATAAAATGGATAGCAGGTCACAAGCGTAAGCGAGGACTCGGTGGATGGGGCCAGGACGCTCAGGTCATCGGGCGCCACGACCTTCGCCCAATCCACCGCGAAGCGGAATAACTCGGTACTCGTCTGAAACTGAATCTCGTCATTCTTGCGAATGTCTTTTAACCCGCGGAAAAAAGTGTCGCGGTGCCCAGCGATTCCACTGTTCCCGGCTTCACCGGGAAGTGGAGTGCTTTCGATGTGCCCCGTTCCCAGCCGTAACATTCGCGAGCTTGTCCCTTGTAGCACTACGACCGAAAGTCCGAGCCTCGGGATGTCCAGACGTCCAAGAACGTCGCCTGGTTTGATCGCTGATTTGGGCTGAATTTCGTGTGGCTCTTTTTCCAGGATCTGGTTTTCCAGGGATCGTTTTGCAGACGCCTGGTAGATTCTGGCATCGAGCAGAGTAAAACCCACGTAACCGATCACGAGGGTGCCAACGATGAACAGGAAGCGCTGACTCCAACGAAGAAGCCTTTGCATGCGCGTTGGGACGAGCTTCGGTTCAGTTGTGAGGTTCATCGTCAATGATCTTGGCCACGGGTGGTGGAAGTGCCGAGGGCGCGAAGTAACCGGTTCGGGTGCGTACCGACAAACGTCCATAGCCCGGCGCGCTTGCTTTCACTTGGATGACACGATACGTTCCATCGCGCTTTCGGTTCGTGGGGACGTAGGCGATGGTGTACTGGTTACGGATATCGTGAGCAATACGCTCGCAGATGGGTGTAACGTCGGCCAGTGACTCCGGCAGGAAAGACTCGCCTCCGGTTTGCTTCGCAAGGCGCTTGAGTACGCCGGGATTGCGATCGGCATCCTGGTCGTCAAAAATGCCGATGGTATAGATGATTACGCCCGGCTGCCCCGCCAGGGCCATGATTTCGGGGAGGTTATGTTTGCTGGCGTTGTCGCCTCCATCGCTGACTATGATCAGCACTTTCTTGTCCCGATTCCCCTTCCTCAGGTGTTCGAGAGCGACGGCAACCGCGTCGTATAGCGCTGTCTCGCCATCGGCCGCGACTCTGGAGAGGGCAACCTGCAACTGAGCCGGCTGGTCTGAGAACGCAATATTGCCAGGAAGGCCGAACGAAACCTTCTCATTGAAATTGACCACGAACATCTGGTCCTGCGGGTTGCTGGAGCGGGCGAATGCCAGCGCAGCGGCGATAACGTCGTGGCGCTTCGACTTCATGCTTCCGCTGTTATCAACCACCAAGCCAACGGTAACGGGGACATCTTCGTGGCTGAAATACTTTACCGGCTGACGTACTCCGTCCTCGTAGACCTGGAAATTGTCCTGGTTGAGTGCGGAGACGAGAATGTTCTTGCGGTCTTGGGCGGTCGCTCTGAGGACCACCATGTCTACATCGACTTTGATGGTGTATTCGTCGCCCGGGCGAGTTGGCGCAGGCGCAGGTTCCTGTGTCTGCGCCCGACTCGACACTGTAATCAGAATGAGAACAGCCGCCAGCCACGGGGAGAAACGTGGCATGTCCTGCTGCCTCGGCTTGCTTCGTGGCGGCGGCGCTGCGGATAAGTGACGCTCAGGCATCGGTATTTCTCTCAGCTCACCTGATGTAGTGCCCGGAATAACCGGAAGGCGCGAACTATCACGCCTGTCCGGTCATTTCGGTCAACTGGCACGGATGGATCTTCCGAGGGTCTCCATCCGCTAATTTGATCAAACGCTTCGCTTCGAGAAAGCCGAGAGCGCAAAGCCGGCGCCGATCGTCAACAGCCCAAACAGGGCAATCAACGGAAGCGGGCTGGCGGTGGCAGGTAGAGGCTCCGCGGCAGCCACAGTCGCGGGTTCCGCAGCAGCAACAGTCGCTGGTGCAGCGTCCGCAGGGGGCGCTTCCACAACCTGTGCCAGTTCGACTGGCTCTCCGGTAGGAGCAACGGCCTCGATGGGTGCAGTTTTAAGTGTCTCGATCGGAGCTGTTGTCAGTTCGACCGAGGTTGCCAGCACCGGTTCATTGGCTTCCTTCGCCAGTTCGAGGGCTCTCGGTTTTGCGTATACAAATTCCTCGCCCCAAGAGCGTCCTGGGGAGAACCATGCCCTCAGAGCCTCAGGTTCTCCGGCCGGGCGTTCGCTGAACGTCATTACTGTCTTGTTCGTCGTCTTCAAACGGTAATTTGGAATCGCGATAACTGTGGTCAGCACCTGGGTTTCGTCCTGATTGAAAATCTGGACGATGTGACGGTCGGATTGTGAATCCAGAATCTTGAAGACATAGGTGCCGGCCGGCAAGTTGTGTTGGCCAACACCGGGAACTTCGATCGGTCCGCTAAAAGTGATCACGGTCTTTCGGTTCCAGTCATCCGCCCTCGCAGTGGTCACGACGAGCAAACAGAGAACAGCGAGGCAGAATGCGATTGCCAGCCCTTTAAGCAGTTTCATGATCTCTCCTGTAGTTTCTCCGACAAACTCGCCCGGCGATGATTGTGTAACAAGAACTCTTTATGCTGTCGGCTTCACAAGAGATCTACAGCCGGAGAGTCCGGCTTGTTTTTTTCAGAGCCGTGGAAAGTTGTTCGAGGGCCAGTATCGAGCATGGGCATCTCGATTACTGGTCAAAATTGATCGTCATGCATTTTGTGCGCCTGGGGAAGATGTTCTGAACGGGGAGAGTATCTTCAGAAGATCGGTCGGGCACGGTGCCTCGCCGGCTACGATCGTTTTCTGATTTTTGCTTCCATACCTTCGGCAGCGCAGGCCTTCCGCTCTCGGTGTGGTTCGGAGCGCGGCGCACCAGTATGCAGCTCGCACACTTCCTTGGTCGCTGCTCCGCAGGTAGGACAGGACACGAACAATATTTGTTTCAGCGTGAGTTCCTTGCTCTTCGCCAGATCCATACTCCAACATTTCCAGGGTGAAAATGCTCAATACTGCTCATTCCCGGGAAATCGGACACACATTAGTTCTGAATATTGAATCATTTCGCCAATCCCCTAGGAAAGCGTGGCCAACTCCTATTTCGAGTCTCTCTGGCGCGTCGCTTTTACTCCCGACAGAATCCCAACGCCTAAGAGCACGATGGCACCGACGGCGATCCAGTGCGCCGGAATGTGCATCAAGTGCGCTCCGTACATCAGTCCGCAAATCATGATTGCGAACCCAACCGCGTAAATTCCAAAGGACATGGCATCTCCCTTTCAAGTGGATTGTGACGGCTTCCCCAGCCCATCGATCGACTGCGCAATCGCTACTGCGACGAACTGGCTTTCTGATTCTTGACCTGAAGATCGTTCACTACTTGCTGGACGTTGGGCACGGCGGACGCTACAGTTTCGGCGCGCGCGCGCATTTCTTCCGAGTTGACGTCTCCGGTCAGAGTAACGACTGCGCTCTTGACTTCGTATTTCACGCTGTCGTGCATCTTGTTTTGAATCAGAGCAGCGTCAAGATTGTTCTCGATGCCTTCGTCCAGGTCAGAGTTCACAGCTTTGGCTGCCTTTTCCCCGCCCACCGGAATAACCGCAATCTGATTCGCGACGACCTGTGTGCCAGAGACGGATTTAGCCAGGGATTCTGCTTGGGCCTTGTCGTTTTCACTGGCGGCTTGCCCGCCGAGGGTCACGATGCCTTTATCGCGATCCTGACTCACAGAGACGTCCTTGAGGCCTGCTTGATCGAGCGACTTACGAATGCCGTCCGACACGTCGGGCGACTTTGCGGAGACTTTCGAGCAGCCCAACGTACTCGCGAGTGCGAGTAGCGCGAGCAGGGCAAGGAGCAACTTAGTCGTTTTCATAATTTTCCTTTGATCGGATCTGAACTGAATCCGGGAGAAGCCTAGACTCGCTCATTTCCTTCGACAGTGCTGTGCAGAATCGCTCACTTCTGCGGCGACGAGCTCTGATGGCCCTTATTCTCCGCACACCACGCACCCTCCTTCGCTTAAGTCGGTCAATTGTGCTCAGTATTCCGAATCCGAAAGTTTGATACTTGCAACTCGACAGGGTTTTCCACGAGAAAGCGAATCTCGTGAACAAACTTGGTTTTGTGGAGGTTTTCAATGAATTTAGATTTGATGGATTCGAAGCTCATTGCTCTCGTTGCCGTCTTGATTGTGATTGTCGCAGTGAGTGTCTGGCTGTATATCCGAAAACGTAGAAGCACGACGGCGGACTTGCGGCAGAAATTTGGGCCCGAGTACGACCGGGCGGTGGTAACGCATGGGTCAAAAGCAGAAGCGCAGTTAGCGGATCGCGAGAAGCGAATTGACAAGCTCAACATTCGCGATCTTGATGCGATGGAGCATGAACGGTATTCAAAACAGTGGCAGGCCGTGCAGTCCCGCTTTGTCGATTCGCCGAAAGGCGCCGTCGTGGAAGCGGACGACCTGGTGTGTTCTGTAATGAAGGTTCGGGGCTATCCCGTGGCCGATTTCGATCAACGTGCTGCCGACATCTCTGTCGACCATCCTCGGGTCGTGGAAAACTACCGGTCGGGCCACGAGATTGCGCTGCGCGCCGGAAAAGAAGGAGCAACTACCGAAGACCTCAGGACAGCGATGATTCACTACCGGTCTCTTTTTGAGGAACTGGTGCAGGTGCCAACGCCGGTCGAGAGAAAAGAAGTCGCGTAGCCATCGAACTGAAAGAGGAGGACATATGTTGTTGAAACCAAGTGCGGAAGACCGAACCTCGGGCAAGCTCCACGAAGTAAAAGGGAAGATCAAGGAGGAGGTTGGGAAAGCGACAGGCGACCCCGATCTGGAAGTGTCTGGAAAAGCGGAGAAGAAAGCCAGCAAAGTTCAAAAGCTGATCGGTCGTGTTGAAAAGGCTGTCGGAGAATAAAGAAGTACCCTGGCGGCAGAACAGACCGCGGCACAAACAGTGCTGGAGTGGAACACAATGCAAATTTGCTCCGATCGGTGCGCAAAGATTAGGGATCTCGGTTTCAAAGCGTCCAAGCACATAAAGATGTATGGCGAGCGCTTTGCGATTGTTTCAGATCCTTTTGATGAAGGCGGTTGCATAGCAGTCCAAGCGACCAGTGGAAGCGATCCAGCAGTCCGCACTGTGCGGCTGCCGAGCGCAATTCTGGTGGGTCGTGAGGATCAATTTCTGAAACGACCAACAGTGCTGGCAACCAGAACGGTCTAGAAACCGGATTGTAAAAAGGAGAACCACGATGACGACAACTGAGCAGACTAAGTGTGCACACGTACCATGCAAGTGCGTAGCGCAATCTGGCGACAAATACTGCGGACAAGCCTGCAAGGAAGCGGGATCTGGCGAAGTTGAGATTGCGTGCCAGTGCGACCACGGAACATGTCCTCTGACCGTATAGGTCCTCTGACTGTATAGAATCCGGGCGCCCCGCAATTGGCCTGGGGGAAATCTCGAAATGAAATCGCGCCGAACAATAATTTGGCTGCTGGCGGTGCCAGCCCTGTCGTTGTTTGCAGGGGCGCAATCACTGGCCGATTCGGGAGCATCCTCGAGCGCGGTAGCGATCACAACCCCAGCGTACCCAGCCCTGCCGTATTTCCGCCCAACCACGGAAATGAAGCTTCACAGCTATTTGCTTGACGCGTTTGGGCCCTATCCAATCGCAGGCACGACACTCGTGGCTGGCATTAACCAGGCAGACCGAACACCGCCCGAGTGGAAGCAAGGCGTCGCTGGCTATAGCAAGAGATTCGGGTCCGATTTCGGCATCAACGCGGTAACTATAACGACGCGCTATGCCCTGGCGCAGGCTTTGCACGAGGATGCGTTGTACTACCGCTGCGAGTGCAGAGGCGTGTTTCCGCGTGTTCGCCATGCCCTGATTTCGACCTTCACCGGACGTCGCGGCGAGGAGGGCCATCGCGTCTTTTCGATGTCCGCTCTGGTTGCACCGTATGCGGGCACGATGACCGCGGTTTATGTATGGTACCCCAGCCGCTACAACGCCAAAGACGGGTTCCGAATGGGCAATTACAGTCTGTTAGGCTATATCGCCGAGAACGTCGCCCTCGAATTCTTCTATAGCGGACCCCACTCCCTTATTCATCGCATGCATTTGAACAATGGTCACGGAGCGCCAGATCCGAGTCCTGCCCCGTGATCAACGATAGCGCAACGGCGACCGGAGTCATTCGCTCTCATAGTGCTGGGCAACGGATTGTACCAGCGTCGACTACGACGAATTCTTCGAAGGGATTCAGCAACGAGTTCTTTGAATGGTTCGGAGAACTCGGCATCTTCTTTTGGCGAGTGGTACGGGCGGCGGTGACGCCCCCGTTTGAATTTCGGGAACTGGTTCGGCAACTCGACGAAATCGGATCCAAGTCCCTGCCGCTGGTTGCCTTGGCGGGCGCGGCAACCGGTGTGGTGCTCTCGCTGGAAGCCCGCTATAGCCTGACTCGATTTGGCGCGAAATCGTTGCTTCCCGCCGCCATCGTGTTCTCTGTGATCCATGAGACCGGGCCGATTATCACCGGACTCGTAGTGAGCGGGCGAGTGGGAGCGGGCATTGGCGCGGAGCTTGCGTCGATGAAGGTCACCGAACAGATCGATGCCATCGAGGCATCGGCGGTAAATCCATATCGGCTGCTGGCGGCGACCCGTATCCTGGCTTGCATTCTGATGCTGCCGCTGCTGACTCTGGCTGGCGATGCGTGCGGCCTGTTCATGGGCTGGGTTGCGCAGGCGCTGGTTGAGCCACTTTCGCTACATCAATTTATCAGCACCGGTTTTAATGGCGCCAGTTTCCACGACCTGCTCCTCCCGACGTTCAAGACGGCGGTGTTTGGCCTGATCATTGGGCTGATCGCTTGCTTTCAGGGAATGCGGACCCAGGGAGGCGCTGCAGGTGTGGGCCGCGCGGCCACGAACTCGGTGGTCTTGTCGTCACTCTTCGTGATCATGGCGGATGTCGTGTTGGTAAAACTAATTCTCATATTTTTCCCGTAACCTTTCTAAGCTTTTTCCCGGAAGCATGGATCAAAAAGCATGAACACAATCGAGCAAGTTGCAACTCAGACCGCAATTGACCAGGGAATGGCCGAGGAAAACGGCGGTGCATCCGTTGTCGCCGTGGAGGACCTGCATAAGTCTTTTGGAAGTCAACCAGTTTTGAATGGGATCAGCCTGACGGTGAAGCGCGGCGAGACCCTGGCAGTGCTAGGGCGCAGCGGTACGGGGAAGAGCGTTTTGCTGAGGCTCGTCATCGGACTGGAAAAGCCGGATTCGGGATCGATTCGCATCCATGGGCAAGACATCGCCGGCCTGACGCTCGATCAACTCGGCGCTATCCGAATGAAGATGGGGTTTCTATTTCAGCATGCCGCGCTCTACGACTCGCTGACCGTCGAAGAGAATGTGGCTTTTCCACTGCAGCACCATAAGAAGAAGATGTCGAAGTCTGAGCAGCGAGACCGAGTTCACCAACTATTGGCGGAAGTGGGGATGGAAAGCGGCTTTGCAAAGATGCCCTCCGATATCTCTGGGGGCATGCAGAAACGAGTAGGATTGGCACGTGCGCTGGCTTTGGATCCAGATATTTTGCTGCTCGACGAGCCCACCGCCGGTCTCGACCCCATCAGCTCTGCGGAGATCGATGATCTGATTCTCAAGCTGCAGTCGGAACATCACATGGCATCCATTGTGGTAACCCACGATCTGCACAGCGCGAAAACGATTGCGGATCGGCTGGCGCTGCTTAGCGAGGGAAACGTAGTGATCGAAGGCAGCTTCGAAGATCTTCAGAAGAGTGACATCGAGTTTGTGAAGGAATTTCTAAGGTATTCGTAGGGGGGCACATGTCGAGAGCGGCGCGGTTGGGGGCTTTCATCGTTGCGACACTGGCAATTTTGGTGGTCGGTGTCTTCATCATCGGCGGCAAGCAGTATCTCTTCAGCTCGACGTACCAATTGAAAGCTGAATTCGATAACGTGGTCGGCCTGGACGCTGGAGGCGATGTGCGGGTAGGCGGTGTTCACAGCGGCACGATCCGCGACATCGTGCTGCCGCACAAGCCGGGCGAAAAGGTGACGGTCATCATGGATCTCGGCAAGTCGACACACGAGATCATCAAACAGGACTCCGTGGCCACGATTGAAACGGAAGGTTTGTTGGGCAATCAGTTTCTGGCAATCTCGTTTGGATCGGCTGGATCGGGCGACGTGCGGAATGGCGATCTTATCGCCAGCCAGCCGCCCCTCGAAATGGCAGATCTGTTCCAGAAGACGAGCGACATCCTGGACTCAAGCCAGCAAGCCATACAGAACGCCACTCGGGCGACGGCGAATCTAGACTCGATCAGCGCCAAGATTGACAGAGGGCAGGGAACCGCCGGGGCGCTGGTCAACGATAAAGCGCTCTACACCAACCTCGAGCAGACCTCGGGCGCTATGCGTGCCACGATGGCCCAGGCGCAAGCTGGGGTTACCGACTTCCAGGAGAATATGGAAGCAATGAAACACAATTTCCTCCTGCGCGGATATTTCAAAAGCCGCGGTTACGAAGATTCCGCCGAGTTGGCAAAAAATGAGATCGATCGCTTGCCGCAGGCTGCGCCGGCAAAACAATTTGTTTACTCAGCGAAGCAGCTTTTCGATAAGCAGGATTCGGCAAAACTGAAAAACCAGAAGTCTCTCACCGCAGGTGGCGAGTTCCTGGCCAATAATCAGTTCGCTTTTGCCGTGGTCGTGGCGTCGGCCGGCATGGAGGGCGACACCCAGAAGGACTTGGTGTTAACGGAAGCCCGGGCCATGGTGGTACGCGAATATCTGGTTGAGAATTTCGGATTTGATGATAGCCAGCTCAGAACCCTGGGAATGGGGAAGCAAGCTGACACGAATTCCGACGCCGGCTGGGGAAGTGTGCAGATTTTCATCTACCCAACTGGGACCGAGATACCTCCAGAGAAGCAAATCCATGCAGATATCTCATCTAAAACAACCTCAACCCAACCGGTTCAGGCTGCGGCGGCCGTAAGGGTGCAGTCACAATGACGGCCCGCCGTGGCACCTACTACGCTACCCCTGCACGCGCACCTCTTGGTCGATGACATTATGAAACTATCGTGTTCACTCTCTGTTTCGGTACTCTCTCTGCTGCTCGCAGCATCTTCGGTTGCGCAGAACCCGCTGCCGCAGAAAATGACGCTGGTGCTGAATGGGCACGCAAATGATGGAGCTGTAGCCCAGATCGACGGCCGTTCGTATGTGGATGTTGAGACTCTAGCTCGCATCCTGAACGCCACGCTAAGCTTTAAACCCGGTCGCGTTATCCTGACAGGACCGGCGGCCGAAACGATTGCCAAACCGGAGCGCATCGCGCAGGGATTTTCGAAAGAGTTTGCCCGGGCGGGCATTGCTCAGTTAGCGGAGATGCGGGAGTGGAAGGGCGCGATTTCATCCGCGATTCGGTCTGGAGTTGCTGGGGGCAATTGGCTCGCGCCCTTGCTGAAGGAGCATCGTGGCCGGGCAGCGGAGAGCCTAAGCCTGGCGTCGGTGGCGGCGAAAACCGAATCCGACTTGAAGGCACTTGAACTGCTCAAGAGTGAATTCACTAATCTGGGAGAGTGGGACAGCGAAGTGCAGGCGACGATTCAATCCCTGAATGCCGAGAAGAGTCTCAGTCCGCTTGCAGCGCAGAACGATCCCCTGTTGGCGAAGATTTCAGAGTGTGGCAATTTTCTGAATGCCATGCTGGTGGGCGGCGATTTCGCGGACAGTACCAGTTGCCACTGAAACCTGGTGCTTTCCTGCGGGAGACGGACGCCTGGAGTCGGCCCGCCCGGCGCTTATGTCCGCGGCGGCGGCTGTCACTACGCTGCCGCCTCGGGGGACTGCATGGCGTCCATGTAGCTGTCCATCGACTGGGTCAATTGCGCGTCCACTTCATCCGCGATTGTCATGACATCGGGTAGGAGCAGGCTGAAATCCAGAAAGCTCAGATTGTTCTGCAACGTTCCAAAGAGCGTCACCTGGAGTATTCGTGATTCGTGCACGAGCATGGCGGGAGTGTAGCCTTGCAGATATCGCAGCTTGCCATGGGCTATCGCGGCGGACGAAGAGTCCGCATCGCTGTCTTTAGCGGTGGCGCTGGGTTTGCTGAGCCGGACCACCAGGTCTTCGACGAGCTTGGGGAGATGTCCGGTGCGCTCGTCGTCGCTTAAAAAAACGTGATTGAGTTCTTTGCTCTGTTTTGCCCTTGCCAACCATTCTTCGACCACGCGGGCAATGCAGCGCCGTAGGATCGTGCCGACTCTCTCCTTTTCCAGCCGCGGGGCGGGCTTGCGGTTTAGCATCTTTGCTCGAAGGAGATCGGTAAGTTTCGCAACCGCGAACGGCTTGACCAGAATTTCGTCAGCTTCCAGAAGGATCGCGGCCATGGCGCTCTGCACGTCAGGGTAGCCGCTGACCAGCAGCGTGAGTGCATTCGGCTGGGAGTGGCGCATCGCCGTAACAACCGTAAATCCGTCGCCAGGATTCGGCATGTGCAGGTCCGTGATGAGCACATCGAAGGTTTCGGTAGCGATGCGTCTCAGAGCTTCTGTCACGCTGGCGGCTGCGACGACTTCGAATCCTCTGTGCTGAAGCGTCGCGTTCATCATGACACGAACGGCGTCATCGTCATCGACGAGCAAAACCTTGTGAGCAACGGTTGGTTCGATCGGAGTCATTCGGCACAGCCTCTCGTCACGTAATGACAGTATGTCGCAGTGTTATTTCCTGAGATGTATAAAAAAGGACAGTCCTGCACAGTGGTAACGGATAGTGTGCTCTTAGGTAAGGTCTAGAGTGCGGTCATGCGGTCATGGGTTAGCGGCGAAAAACCTGCCATTCGGACCCTTACGATCACGCTAGATTACTGGGCTCAGTTTAAACGTGCATCAGGCCGGACTCTCAATTGGGTTCGGCCTTTTTCGCCGCCCGGCAGAACACAAAATCTCCGCAGCGAGAGTCGGATTCAAAACTGGGTCGATCGAGACAGCACAAAAATACCAGGAGGATACAATGTCACCAACGATAGTGGAAAAAACTGCGGAACATATTGCCGAATCAGCTCACCAGGCGTCCCGCGCAACTAGCGCGGTTGCCGACGCAATCGGGAACGGCGTCGGAGTGGTAAGACGCGCCGCAAAACAGAGCGGCGATGCGGCTGAAGAATTCCTGAATGACACAACCCAGCGCATCCAGCGACACCCGGTGCTAACGGTTGCGACCACGTTTGCCGTGGGCTTTACCGCAGGAGCGCTTCTCGGCTGGATGATCAAACGAAAATAACTCACGCTAAAGCGAAGTTAAAGATAGTCTTCGGCATTGACTCGCCCGGGCGCGGGAATGGGAGGACTTTCGATGACTTTCGTGGATGACGCCTCCATAGTTATGCGTCATACGAGGACAGCGAAATCAGGCCGCTTCCCTGCAGATAGGCGATTGTGGGTAACAACTCGCTCGCCAAACGATCCTGGGCGACGATGGCATCCCCCAGGCTCAATGCCGACTCCGGAACACCAAGCCCTTCGGTGAGCAGGATGATGGGCGCTTGCGGTCTGAGCCGCCTCAGTTCCATTGCGACTTCCTGACTGTTCATCCTGGGCATAAAATAGTTAAGAATTACAACGTCAACTAAATGGATGGAAGCTAGCTCCAGTCCCTTGCCGCCGCCGGAAGCGGTCAGGACGGTATAGCCAAAGCTTTCAAGGAAGGCCCGCTCGCAGTCCAAGACATCCTGGTTGTGGTCAATGCAGAGAACGACTGCGATCGCGGCTTCCGGATAAACCGAGGGGAACATGGTGCACGCTCCAAGAAACGGATCTTCACACTTAAAGCTCTCTTAAAGCTGCCCCAAACTGCTCAACCATACTCTTTGTTCAATCGATAACCCGTGAGCTCACTTTCTCGGGAAAGCATGCTCGAGTTCATCTTGAGAACAGAGAGGGCCGCTCAGAATGTCGCACTCGGTCTCTCGTAATCTCGAGCCTTCCACTTTGCCTTATTGAGCTTTCGGCTTTGCCTTTCTTCTGGCCGCCGGCCGAGTCGTTTTCTTGGTTCCTTCCTCCTGCAGCAGCGACAGCGAATCGGCTGCATTGAAGGGGTACTCGCGGACGGACTGTTGCGATGACTGGCCCGCGTTACTCAGAGTGATGTCCGCGCGGCGATTGCTAGCCAGAATGATCGTCCTCATATTATTGAGCACTCTCTGCCGGTCTTCTGGGCTTAACTCAGGATTTCGTTCCACTGCGTCTTTCACCTGCCGGTCGGTGAGGTTTTCTTGTTCGCCGAAGGCCTTGGTCTGGAGGTTAGCGGCAGGTACGCCCTTTTCGATCAGGAAGCGCCTGACCCGGTCAACCCGCCGCTCGGAGAGCGCCTGATTGTATTCCACCGAGCCGCGTGGATCGGCATGGCCTTCCAGAGTCAGGCGGGCGTCCGGCTTGCTCTGGAGATAGGTCAGGAAGTCCGTGGCGAGCGCATTGAGAGTTTTCTCCTGGCTGGCAAGCAGGCCGGCGTCGGGATTCTCGAGCGAGGGCTTCGCCGTCGCAAAGTAAACGCTGTGCAGGGCAAGTCTTCGCTCAATCGCCTTAATATCGGGTGGTGGTGGCGGCGGTGGCGGCGGGGTTTGCACGGTGACCGTTGCCATCGAGGACGCCACGAGCGGTGGATTGCGATCGTCACCTACATTGCAGGTTATGGTAATCGTCCCAGGTTGCGCAGCCGTGGTGTCAAGGACAGCGGTGGTGGTGTTGCCGGTAATGGCCCCGGCGCTAGCGGTGTAGCTGTAGGTTAGCCGGCGTCCGTCGGGGCTGCTGGCGTTCGAACTGATGGTTGAGGTCCCACCCATCGGCACGCTCGCTGGGTCGGACGCGCATGAAATTCCGGGTGGACGCGGCGCGTCCACCGTCAGCCTTGCACTGCAGGAGGCGACGCCAATTTTGCTGCCGTCGCTCAAACTGGCTGTGACCTGGTAGGAGCCAGGCTGTAAGCCGCTCGTATCAATTTGCGTGGAAGCAGCCATCTCGGCAGCATTCACACCGGAGCCACTCCATTTGTATACGACCGTGCGCTTGGGATTGAAATTGGACCCTGTGGCAGTCGCAGTGGCGGGCTCGCCGGCGAAGACCTCTGCTGGCTGAACCGAGCAAGCTGCCGTGGGCGGCGTCACCGTCCGTTCGCCGCCCAAGTTAAGAACTATCCCGGCTTGCAGCCTTGCGCCCGTGAGATCGGTGCTTGGAGTCGAGGACGAAGGACCATAGCGGTAACTGGACATTACATAGTCAGCCCGGATGAGCCGAAGCGCAATGTGCCGGGAAACGTTGACATCGAGACCGCCGCCGAACATGAACCCTAATTTGCTGATGTCGTGGAAAGCATCCGGCATAAGGCGGTGGTCGCCCACCAACGCCTCAAGAAATGGAGAAAAATGACGGCTCCGGAAAGTAACTTTTGGCCCGAAGGAAAGGTTGGAAAATCCAGTGTCGTCAATCCGCTGGGCCAGCCCGGTCTCGCTGCTGTTGAAGTGAGCGCTGGAATCCAGGGTGAGGCCGAACCAGCGGTTGAAGTCATACGTGATGCTGGCCCCCACGCCCCGCGGATTCCATTCCAAGCGGCTGGTTACCGGGACTATCCCTCCCGGAAGCAAAGCGTGCACATTCGCGTTGGGATCGATAACGGAGTATCCGCCATAGAGTTCCCATTTGGGAGCGGGCTGATCCTGCGCTGCGGCGAGCGCGGCAAACCCACACAGGATGGCAATCATTGCCGGCAGCATTGCTAAAGTCCGACCAAGATGGCTCTTTGATTGAGACATGTGAATGTTCCTCCGAACTTCAACCGCCGAAATGACGATTCTTCCCTCGTTAGCCTGACTTCTTCAGCCTTTTAAGGGAGTGGACCAGCTTCACGCTGATCTCACTCCCGAATGCCCTACGGACAGGAGGGTACATTCACCGGATTGCTTAACAACGTGACGGCGCCAGTCCGGGCCAGCGCTCTGCCATTCAGCGTTGCCCCGGTGTCGAGCGACACGGACGCCTGAGCCATAATGGTCCCTGCGAACGTCGTAGTCGTTCCCAGCGTCGCCGAACTGCCAACCTGCCAGAACACGTCTTCGGCCGTGGCGCCGCCACTTAGAATCACATCGCTGTTGTTGGCCGCGGTGGTCAGGGTTGACACGATCTGGAAGATGTAGACTCCATTTCCAGCTAGCGTAAGGTTCCCGGTAATTCCAAGGGAGGGCTGGGCGCTGGTCGTCTTATAAACGCCAGGAGCCAGCGTTTCCCCTCCTATATCCGCCGGAAGGACCGCTCCTCCCGCGGCCGCTGCGGCGAAGTTATACGCCGTAGTCAAGTCACCCTGCGCGGTCTGGGCGACGGCATCGCCCGCGTATTCCGTACCAGTCAGTGTTCCCGGTGGGAATCCTGTGATCGAAGCAGCCGGAAAGATTCCGATGTCTCCCGTAACGTTGGTAGGGCCGCTGTTGGCAACGGCGGGGGTGGCGGCGAGAATTCCAAACATGCAGGCCGTTCCCAACGGCACGGCGGGTGCGGTTGTACATGCCGTGGTAGCTGTGGTGAAGGTCCATACCTTATCGGCAGCCAGCGCACCGCCAGCGAGATCCTGAGCACCCGTGGTGATGGTGGCGGTATAGAGCGTGTTCAGCGCGAGCGGGTTGGTGGGGGTGAAGGTCGCGGCATCGGTTGCCGCATCGTAGGTAACTGTTCCTGCCACGGCCACGGGTGGAGTGCCCGGCGCTGTTAACGTAAACGTCGTGGTATTGATCGTGGCAGGATTCATGGCCACGCTGAAGGTGGCCACCACGACTGTGTTCTGGCAGATACCGGTTGCGCCAATGGGTGGAGCTACGGAAATCACGGTGGGCGGTACGCATGCCGTGGCAGAGGTGGTGAAGCTCCATGTGAAGTTGTTTGCCAGCGCATCACCATTGAGATCCTGGGCCCCCGTGGTAATGGTGGCCGTATAGACCGTGTTCAATGCGAGGGCGCTTGAGGGTGTGAAGGTCGCGGTTGACCCGGTAAAGGTAACTACTCCTGACACTGCCACCGGCGGAGTGCCTGCTGTCAAGGTAAAGGTTGTGGTATTGATGGTGGCAGGATTCATGGCTTCGCTGAAGGTAGCGGTGACGACCGTGCTGGGACAGACGCCGACCGCGCCGGCAAGAGGGGTCACGGAAAGCACGGTGGGCGGAGCACAAGGTTCGCCAGAGGTGGTAAAGGTCCATACAAAGTTATTGGCTAGCGCGATGCCAAACGCGTCTAGGGCTCCGGTCGTAATGGTGGCGGTATAGGCGGTGTTCAATGCGAGCGCGCTGGACGGCGTGAAGGTCGCAGTGTCGCTTGCCGCAGCGTAGGTGACTACTCCTGCCACGGGGGTAGAGCCCGGCCCGGTTAACGTAAAAGTCGTGCCCGTGATTGTGGCAGGATTCATCGCCAGGCTGAAAGTGGCGGTCACTGGCGCGTTAGGGCACCCCCCGGTGGAAGCACTCAGAGGGGTCACGGAAGTCGCTGTAGGCGGGACTAAATTGGGGTTGGTAGTCTTGTCCGGATCGCTGCATCCGGTGGCGATAATAAGCAGTAGAAATGCTGGCAACCAGATCTTAGCATTTTTGTATGTAGACATCACCGTCAACCTTCTTTTTCCCGGCTCAAGCGCAGCCGCTCTACGGAATCCCAGCCCTTGCATCTCCTAAGAGGTTAGCAATCGATCTTCTGGCGCAACTGTTCAAAATTGCACAACAGTTGCTTTTCAAAAACCTGTCGGGTCTGTTTTGGGAAATTGCGCTGAAAGGGGAAGCTAATCGTGTAGAACTATGTTCAGCAGAGAGCTGTGTACCTTCAGACCGCCGTTGTATTCAATGAACCCCAGTTTTCTGAACCGGTTCATGAAGAAGCTAACCCGCGAACGGGTACTGCCAATCATCTCAGCCAGAGTTTCCTGACTGATCGCGGGGATCACGGCATCGGGAATCGTCTCCTTGCCGAAATGAGCCAGCAGCAGCAGAATCCGAGCCAGCCTCTTTTCACCGGAGTTGAAGAGTTGGTCGACGAGGTCCTCTTCGTAGCGGATGTTGCGAGCCAGCAAATACGCCACAAACATGTCGGAAAACGCGTGCTCGCGGTGAAGCACACCCATCATGACCTTCTTGTCCACTCGCAGCAGTTCGCAGTCTGTCATGGCCGCGGCGGACCCCATGCGCAAGTGTTGCCCTGCCAGCGCTCCCTCGCCAAAAAAATTTCTCTCGCTCACGATGCCGATCGTGGCTTCCTTGCCCGACTTGGATACGACTGTGAGCCTGACTTTGCCTTTCTGAACATAGAAGACAGCATCGGCAGGGTCCCCTTGGCTGTAAATCCTTTGCTTTTTTAAAACCATCACAATCTTCCTGCCATCGCCAATCGTCGCGAGAAACAGGTTGGGGTCGAACTCGCGCTCTTTCTGAGCCACTGCAATCCGGGCCATGTTTGTGATCTCTTGTCCTAGAAGTCCCAGGGTGATTGCGGAGTCTTATCGCTCGTTCTCTCGTAGCGCTTCGGGCTCCCACGGGTGACACTACGGTAGCGCCTTTCCGTTCGTACGGGTGAAGTCTTAGTAGGTCTTGGTTTAACGCAGGCGCAGCATATCCTTGACTACATTAAGGTTAGCGTATGCCGGGGGGGGGGTTCTGCGGGGCTTGTCAGGTATCGCATAGATTTTTAGTTGCAGGATAGGATTCCTTGCGGTACGATTTTACGTTTACGGTACGGTAGAGTACATAGGGGGGTGCGATGACGCGGAACGGAAATGGAAACGATACTCACTATGCGTCTGTGAATCGGTCCGATGTTCCGCAGGGTCGTAAAGGAAAACATCGGAAAGCGGTCACAGACATCCTGGGCGATCTTTCAAAGCTGAGCGCCCAGCAAGCGGTCAAGATTCCGCTGAGCAGTCTAAACGGAGAGAAGATGCAGAATCTTCGATCTGCTTTGAACCGCGTAACCCGCGAGAAAAAGATTCCTGTGGTCACGTCGAGCGACGAGAAATTCCTGTACGTTTGGCGCGCCGACTCCGCCAAGAAGACAGCGGCCACCGAGTAGTCGGTTCAACGCACGCAACCGCGAGCGAGCGACTGACGCCACCTTGCCCGTGACATCCTCACCCGCCAATCGCTGAACGCTGCACGCCCTCGGGCAAACCGCCGAAGCCGCGAACAAATCGGACCCTTCTGATCCATTCAGTACAGTATTCGCACAGGAAACGAGCGAATCTATTGGTGCCTCAAGAGGACCAGGTCTTCCGCCAAACCAGACGGTCTGACCTGTCCTCTCGGACGTTGGGCCCGATTCGGAGCTTCCAGAGGTGCAGGAACACTGCGGCTCAACGGTTTGACCCATCTGCGCACGAAATCGAGGAGAAAAAATGTTCGTCGTCGGCAAAGTTGTGTGCGCGGGGATTATCTTCTTATTGATGACGCCGTGGATCTCGGGACCACCCCCAACTCCAGTTGATTCCGGAATCAATCTCGGCAGCGAAGTGCCGGACGAAACACCCTCGAACGATGTCCAGGGGATGCAGCAGACTCTTCAGGACGGAGGACATTACCACGGGAAAATCGATGGAGTACTCGGTCTGCGGACCCGCGCAAGCATCCGCGAATTTCAGAAGGCTGAGAATCTGCCCGCTACAGGACAGCTCGATGTGCGGACGGCCAGCAAACTCGGAGTCAGACCAGAGAGTCGTGAGGATACGGGCAACGACATGACTCAAGATAAACCTTCGGCAGGCATTGCGTGGGCTCCAGGTCCGAGGCGATCCGGCCGGACACCGCGAAAGCCGGCCAAGAAGCAGGCTCGGACTGTTTCGCCGACTTTAGCTTTGAGCAAGCCTCTCGAAAGTGCACGCTGAATCCCGCCGATCCAAGGCATATCTGGCGCGGGGTTCGGGAGGAATAACTTTCACGCAACGCAAAATTATCAGGCCGCGATCCAACGCGTCTGCTCGACACCGCTCGCGTCAGCACGAACGATGGAAGAAATCGCCGAC
Source organism: uncultured Acidobacteriota bacterium (assembly GCA_963755795.1). Taxonomy (GTDB): domain Bacteria; phylum Acidobacteriota; class Terriglobia; order Terriglobales; family Acidobacteriaceae; genus Sulfotelmatobacter. The sequence continues at coordinate 176,581 of CAVWLI010000021.1, forward strand.
CAGAAGAGGGGACTTCGGGAATCGCCCATTTCGCGTCAATTCCTGGCAGTGACCCGGTCTGCGATTTTGTCATACTCAGCCTTCGGCATGATGCGCCGCGTCACCACTTCACTGGTTTCGGTATAAGGACGCCCTGCAATCACGCGGTTCGCTTCGGATCCGGTCACGCCGGGCAGGCTCAGCAACTGCTTTTTTGTGGCAGTGTTCAAATCGAGTGGCTTGTCGCGGCTCCAGCCCTCCCGTATGCCTGCCGCCACTGCTTCGCCATCGTGTTTAATCTCCGCCGTTGCTTGCGCGGTTTTCTCCTTCAATTCCTGCGTATTTTGTTGTTGAGAGCAGCCCGCAAGCGCCGCCAGCAGGAAAATTATGGGAGTGTATCGATATCCGAATATCTGCATTTGATGATCTCCGGTGACTTGGATGATGTGTAAGCCCTGGGTGGTTGGCGTTTTTCTGGCGAAGGCCAAGTTGCTGGCTCTTCGAAAGCATTCTAGGGCTGCCACTTTTTTAGTCTCTCGACTGTCGGAGGTCTGAGCAGAATTGACCAACAGGCGAACCAGCCTCGGCGTCAATTTGCCTGGCAATTCGACCTGGCCCCGTGGTGAGCGTTATTGCTCAGACCGCTTCCGTCCTGACTGCTAACGTTCAACTGACCTTATGCGTCTGAATTTCTAACCCGATTCGTGTACCAGACACGGCACAATGCTGGACAGAGGGCGCAGAGGATACAGAAAAGAGGCTGTTCAATGAAAAAGATAATGTTCGTATTTGCGATGTTGAGTCTGGGTACGTTGAGCTGGGCGGCGTCCGCGAAGCGAGACGCCACCGACCGGCTGGACAACGCCACCACAGTGTTGCACGAAATTATGGGGATGCCTGACAAGGGAATTCCGGAAGAAGTATTGGAGCACGCCAAGTGCGTAGCCGTTATACCGCACATGGTGAAAGGTGGGTTTGTGTTTGGAGCCGAGGGCGGGAAAGGCGTAGCCACTTGCCGCACGGCGGATGGCTGGAGTGCGCCGGCGTTCATCACGATTTCGGGTGGAAGCTGGGGATTGCAGATCGGCGCGGAAGCTGTCGACGTTGTCATGATCTTTCAGAATGACAAAGCCATGCAAAGGCTGCTCGATAGTAATTTTCAAGTTGGAGGGGATGCTTCCGCGGCTGCGGGTCCGGTTGGACGGCATGCCGCAGCCGGCACCGATTGGAAACTGGAGACGGAGATCCTGACCTACTCCCGCGCCAAGGGCCTGTTCGCCGGGCTCACGCTGACCGGTGCTTCGCTCCGGCAAGACAATGATTCTCGGGATGCCATCTACGGACCCGACGTCACAACTCGGGCGTTGCTTTCGGGCCGAGTGCCGGTTCCGGCCGTAGCTCAGCCATTTCTTGCGGAAGTTCGCGGAGCAAAAGTCCAAGCCAAAGTCTCAGAGAAAGCTGAAGAGAAAGCCAACCGGAACGATCAGAAGTAGGAGTTGCATACTGATCGATGACTGTTGGTGGTTCAACCGCATCGGCCGTTACGAGCGTCTCTTTCCACCAAAGGAGGACCATGTGTCAAAAACCTGGGAGCATTATCATCACGCCGCTCGTAATCATGAGAAGGCGGCCTACCATTACAACGAGGCGGCGAAATACAACCGGGCAGAGGAGCATGAAAAGGAAGCGCACCACGCCTATCTAGCTCACGGGCACGGGCAGATTGCTGTTCAGCACGACGCCGAGGCGGCGAAGTTGCACGCCGAGCAATGCGCCAGTGTGGTGACGCCAGCCTCGGCGCAACCAGCCGATCAAAAGAGCGCAGCTTAGAACTCCAGATCGGGGAACGACGATCGGGGAACAACGAGCGAAAAAGAACGATCGAGAGAGAACGATCGGCGCGGGTCCACCCAGTGGATTCGCGCCGTTTTTTTGACGGCAGCGAGCAACGCGATTTCGCAAATTGACTCGGAAGATTTGATTGTGACTTTTTAAGAAAGTGAGCCGTAGTGCTCAGACGTGAGAATAGGCCCAATGCGATTCTTGCTTATGACGCTCGAGGCGTCGCGTCTTTAACTCCACGCAGCCCACAGTAATTAAGGTCCCGGGCAATCGAAGGATAAGCTGGAAAGGTGATTCAAAATGCGTATTATTCGTTTGCTGTTGCTTACATTTCTGATACTGGCCGTACCGGCCGCCTCGTTCGCGCAGTTCGGGGTGGCAATCACGATTGCTCCGCCCGCGCTACCGATCTATGTTCAACCGATGGCCCCGGCTGACGGCTATATGTGGACGCCCGGCTACTGGGCTTATGGAGAGGAAGGCTATTTTTGGGTGCCGGGTACGTGGGTGATGGCTCCTGAAGCTGGCTTGCTCTGGACGCCTGGCTATTGGGGTTGGGGCGGCGATGCCTTTTCCTGGAATGATGGCTACTGGGGTACGAATGTCGGCTTTTACGGCGGCGTCAACTACGGCTTCGGCTACGGCGGTAGCGGTTATCAAGGTGGATATTGGAATAACGGAGGCTTCTACTACAACCGTTCGGTGAATAACATTAACGGCTCGGGTTTTCACCATGTCTACAACAAGACCGTCATTAACAACACCACATACAACCACGTCAGCTATAACGGCGGGAACGGCGGGGTTAGAGCGCGCCCAACCGCAGGAGAAGAGACCGCGACGCGGGAGCATCATACTCCGGCAACATCGACTCAGGCAGGGCAGCGACAGGCCGCTGGCAAGAATCATGCTCTATTGGCGTCAGTGAATCACGGCAGGCCGGCGATTGCCGCCACTGCAAAGCCTGGGGAGTTTAGTGGTCATGGCGTGGTAGCGGCCAGGCAGGCGGGAGCGCCATACAAGGCCACAGCGAGCAAGTCTGCCGAGAGTAAGACGACGGCGACCCGCTCAACTCGCGTGAGCGGGAACAAAGCGGCTGAGAATAAAGCCGCCGCAACCCACACGACCCAGAACAAGGCAGATGGGAACAAGGCTGCCGTAGCCCGCACGAACGAGAACAAAGTAGCCGAGAATAAGGCGGCTGCAACGCGCGCGAACCAGAACAAAGCAGCTGAGAATAAGGCAGCCGCGACTCGCACGAGCGAGAACAAAGCAGCCGAGAATAAAGCGGCGAAGCCCAGGGAGGCTCGTCCTCCCAGTGAGTCCAAGCCGACTGCAGCTCATGCGCAGCCAGCACCTCGCCAACAGACTGCACCCCGCGCTGAAGCCGCGCGCCGCGCGCAGCCTGCTCCGCATCCGGCAACTGGGGCGCGTGCGCAGCCGGCACCTCGCCAACAGACTGCACCCCGCGCTCAAGCCGCGCCTCACGCGCAGCCTGCTTCGCGTCCGGCAATGACAGCTCGTGCGCAGCCTGCCCCGCGTCCTGCGAAAGAAGCGCCCAAAGCCCAAGCGCGCCCGCAGAAGTAATAATTTGACTGCGACCTCTCGCCCCAGCCTCTTCGAGGCGTGAGAATTCGATTAACTCTTCTATCGGCGCGGGTCCTAAAACTTTGGACCTGCGTCATTTTTTGTTTCAAGCTACAGGCAGCGAATCGAGGGGGGATCTTGTGTCGTGGAGATGGGGACTCTTCTGCCGCCATCTATGCGTGATTTCCCAAGAGAGTCGATCGCCTTTTTCGATCCGTTTTTCTTCATTGAGCAGTTTTGACCATTAGAGAAACGGCGGAGCGTTTATAAGCGAAACAGATTCGCAAAAAATAATAAGGAGCACAACATGCTTGGAACTATCTTGATCGTGATCTTGGTTTTAGCGCTTTTCGGTGCCCTGCCACGGTGGGGATACAGCCGGGAGTGGGGCTATGCTCCGACCGGAGGCCTGGGTTTGATTCTCTTCGTCGTTGTCATTCTCCTGGTTCTCGGGCGCATCTGAGCAATGCGGTGGTTCGTCCGCGCACTTCGTTCTCACGCACGAGGAAATTGTCGACCCGTTCAGAACGACGAGAAAAAGTGCCATTGTATGAAAAAAATAGGCGCCACCCGTTCGCGATCGTGTCCGGCGATGTTGCCGGGCGGGCTTAATGCTGACAAGTGCATGCAAAAAGGCCGAACCCATGTGGGTTCGGCCCGAAGCGTGGATATCTGAAATGAAGCCTATTTTGTAATCCCGCCCCAGGCGACAAACGGACAGAAAGCAGATCGCACATTGCCGTTTTGGCGCGTGATTGGGGGCACGAGAAAGTGGAGTTAACTCCGTCTTCTCGTGCCCCAACCAACGGAGTGGGTTCTTACGTGGTAACGAGTTCGTGCTGCTGCAGGGTCGAGGTGACAACGTCAAAGGTATGAACCTGGGGCGTTCCCTCGATGAATCTTGCCAGCGTCTTCAACACTTGCGGATACAGGCTGGCGTTGTAGTTGTCGGCATCTTTCTTGTTTTCCCACAGACTGATCACGGTAACATCAACTCCACCGGGGCCGGCGAAAGTGATTTCGTCCTTGAAGCCATTCTGCTTACGCAGTAAAGGCAGGACGTCTTTTTCAAAAGATCGCGTGTAATCGGACAACGAATTCAACTTCAGATGGAAAGAGACATTGCGTGCAAACATAGACGTAACCTCCAGAATTGTAGTCGCTAAGAGAAGAAAGCTTCAGATCGGCTGACTTAGTTTCAGGAAACCTGAAAGAGGAGAAGGCCACTCACTCGGCTTAGATGGTGCACGTCAGTGGCCGAGGGGATTGACGAGCAACTTGTTGAATCGATAAGCCGTAAAGTCGATCTGGCGCCGCGAAGTCTGGGTTCTGTAGGGTACTTTTGGAAGTAAGCACGCACAAAGGGAGCATGTCCGTTTAAGTCGAATGACCGCTCTAAGACAGGTGCTCATATTTTAAAGAGTGAGCAAAATTGGACAGACGGTCCTTATTTCGACGCCGTAGTGTCGGCGTGTTGCTCGTATGTCTGAACGAGTGGCGTAGCTTTGGCTGTTAGCTTCCTCCCCAAGTCGCCTAGTGGTGGCCTGCGTTCGACGTTCAATCATGAACGGGGCCGCCGCCGGATCTCTTCCTAAAGTCCTTGCCCGGCAGGAAAATGAAAGAAGCTCGCTGCCCCTAGTGTGCCTTAGGCACCGGATTCCGGCCGATGAAAGTTCTCTCCAACGGGGGCAGATTTGTCAAAATTGCGGACACATCGTCTTCCCAAACGATGGTGCTTTCAAGTGCCCCTGCCCAAGATGTCTCGAGGTTAGGTTTCCCCCCAGGGTTCGCCGATTGCGATGGACCGGTTTTGCATCAAAGAGCAGCTCGTGATCCGGGTACTTGTTTTGAACGTGTGCAAAATTGACCAGCCAATAGAGGCCATCCAGGGTAGTGTGTCTACGTTCGAAACTGGGATGCGGTCATGGGTCAGCGGTATCCGGTATTCGACCCTCACGACCGCTTCAACTTTGAAAGTCTTCAGCCAGACCCGCCCGGGTCTGGCTTTTTTTGACGGCTTGCGCGGTCACCGATAGCAAATACATCGGGACGCGATGCGGTCGGCCGGTGCGCCCGAAATCGCTCCAAGTTCCATCGTAAGGCTGAGAGGCGAGCGGGTGAGGTGTTTGTAACTGGCGAAATTATTTTCGTCGATCGGCGACCAAAATGTTTAGAAAGAATCGTCAGGATTGGGGAGAGGACCGGCTCACTGAATCGAATGTGAGCCGTATTGAACAGACAATCAAGTTGCTGTGAAATAAAGTCTCTTCTGTTCCACTCTGGATGCTTCAGGTTCCCCAGGCCGAATGCTCGACTGGCATACGACGCGAGAGTTCTGCGGAAGGATTCGAAAGCAAAATCAAATCCCTAGTGAAATTCCAGACCGCCACGTCGAGAATTCCAGGAGAATTCCATGAAAAACGTATTGTTGTTGATCGCGGCACCGGCTTTACTAGTCACGCTGGGGTTTGGACAAACTCCCACACCGAGCACTACCCCCGAGCAAGCCAGCATCAAGGGATGCCTGGGCGGCTCCGAAAACAATTACACGATAGCGCAGGACGGCACAGCCCAGACGTTTCGGATCACCAGCAGCACAGTCGATCTGAAGACGCATCTGGGCCACGATGTCGAGATCATCGGGCAAACCACGAATGTGGCGCCGAGTTCCGGTCCCGCTGACAACACGGTGAGCGCCACTGGAGTGAATATGATTGCCGATCACTGCGCCACACCGACGGCTAGTGCTCCCGCAACGACCGATCCAGCAGCGGCGGCACCAGCGGCACCGGCCGCGACGGCCAGCACTCCGGTCGTGGCTGATCCAGCACCGGCTGCGACGGCCGCTCCGGCCGCGACTGATCCAGCACCGGCTGTGGCGGCCAGCACTCCGGCCGTGGCTGATCCAGCACCGGCTACGGCAGTTAGCACTCCCGCTGCAGTTGATCCAACACCGGCTGCGGCAGCCAGCACTCCCGCCGTAGCTGATCCAGCGCTAGCTGCGACACCCGCCAGTACTGATCCGCTCCCCGCGACAGCCAGTTCGCTGCCACTGATCGGATTGGCCGGCTTGGGCCTACTGGGATTCGGCCTGCTGATTAGGAGAGTACGGACGAATTAACGCTGTGAATCTGTTCGGAATGGTGACGAAGCATTCCCCCGGGAATGGGCGAGAATCGAAAGTTTTGGGTGCTGCTTTGATGGGTGTATCCAGACCGCGTCCTCGCCCTTTTTCTTGACCTTAACCTGGCTGCGTTAGGGCTGAGAAGAAATCTTCAGAATCACGAATCGACCCTGCAAGTTTGAGTGCGAGGCCAGTCGACGGAATGGTCTTTTACCTACCCACAATCGTTGCCTTTGACCGTGTTGGGGTCTAAGCTGCTAATAACAAATCGTTTGATGATGGATCGTACGCGGCATTCGATTTGCACCCAGGTCATTTGTGCGCCTGCTAACATTTCGCCTGATTATCTCGCTGATCGTTGGGATCACATTGATCTCGCTGTTCTCGTCCTACTATGAGGTCCGGTCTCAAAAGCGAGTCCTGCGGCGAGATCTGGAGCACCGTGCGGAAGTATTGGGAGAGAGTCTCGCGGATAAAGTCGAACCCTACCTGAAGAAGGGCTCACGAAAAGAACTTCAGACCATCGTTAACCGGTTCGGCGACCGGGAACATCTGGCTGGAGTTGCCTTCTATAACCCGCAAGGCGGATCCGTCGCCATTACTCCCGGACTGGCGCAACAACTAACAAGAGAACCTGCCGCAGCCCAGCAGGCAGCTGCGAACGGCCAAAGCGCCGGGGAATACATCCGGCTGGGAGAGGCTTCCGTCTATGTTTATACGGTCCCTCTCCATCAGGAAGAAGCGGTTGTGGGCGAGCTCGCGATCGTGCAGGACGCCGGCTACATCAATGCCCAAAGCCGGAGGGTGTGGCGCGACACGTTTCTGCGAGTGCTCGTGCTGGTTTTCCTGATCACACTTACCACCTTGCTGATCGTGCGCTGGAGCATTACGGGCCCCATTGCACGGGCAGCGCAGTGGATGCATGCAATGCGCACTGGCAAGACCTCTTCCAGGCCTGCCGCGCCGGATCTGGATTTATTCCGTCCATTGGCTCACGAAATGGCAAACTTCGCCGCCAGTCTCACCGCGGCGCGTTCCGCGGCAGAGAAAGAGGCGCAGTTGCGCCAGACCGCAGATGCTTTCTGGACGGCGGAACGGCTGTCGGTGCACCTGCGCGGCAAGCTGGGGGAGAGCCGTCTGTTTGTCGTTGCCAATCGGGAACCTTACATCCATAAACATCAAGGCAAAAGTGTGGAAGCGATGGTTCCGGCCAGTGGATTGGTGACGGCGCTTGAGCCTGTCTTGCGCGCTTGTGATGGAACCTGGGTGGCACACGGAAGCGGGGACGCAGACCGCGAGACCGTGGACAAGCACGATCGGTTGCGAGTTCCGCCCGACGATCCTCGCTACACCTTGCGTCGCGTGTGGTTGAGCAAGGAAGAAGAAGAAGGTTACTACTACGGTTTTTCCAACGAAGGGTTGTGGCCGCTCTGTCATATTGCCCACACGCGCCCTGTGTTTCGTAGCTCCGACTGGGAGCACTATGAACGGGCCAACCGCCGGTTCGCAGATGCGGTTTTGAAAGAAATGGAGGGCATGGACCATCCGGTGCTACTGGCACAGGATTACCATTTCGCGCTCCTGCCGCGGATGATCAAGGAGGCGCGACCAGATGCGCGGGTGGCGATTTTCTGGCATATCCCTTGGCCGAATCCGGAAGCGTTTGGCATTTGTCCCTGGCAACGGGAACTTGTGGACGGATTGCTGGGAGCGGACTTGATCGGCTTCCACATTCAATCCCACTGCACAAACTTCCTGCAAACCGTGGATCGCGCATTGGAATCGCGGATTGATTGGGAACATTTCACGGTCAATCGAGGGGAACATCGTACCGTGGTGAAACCGTTTCCGATCAGCGTCGAGTTTCCGGAGGATCCTGCTTCGGCGTCGGCGGGGGAATCGGTCTACATGGAACGGGTGACAGTGCTGCAGGAACTGGGGGTCGAAGCGGTCTTCGTGGGAGTGGGGGTTGATCGCGTGGACTATACCAAAGGGATCCTGGAGCGCTTCCTGGCGATCGAACGCCTCATGGAAAAACATCCGATGTACCGTGAGAAATTTACGTTTTTGCAAGTTGGAGCGCCCAGCCGCACCCACATCAAGCGCTACCATGACTTGCTGGTAGAGGTAGAGTCGGAGGCGGATCGCATTAATTGGCGCTTCCAGACGAGCAAATGGAAGCCCATCGTCTTCATGAAACGGCAGCACAGCCATCATGAAATCCAGCGGTTTTACCGGATTGCCGATCTTTGCCTGGTTACTTCTTTACACGATGGAATGAACCTGGTGGCCAAGGAGTTTGTGGCGGCGCGGCAAGACGAACAAGGCGTGCTCATCCTGAGCCGCTTCACCGGCGCTGCGCGGGAATTGCCCGACGCACTCTTGGTGAATCCGTACGATATCGAGCAGATGGCAGAAGCGATCCGCTCCGCCCTGGAGATGGATATCGAGGAGCGAAAAACCAGGATGCAGCACATGCGCAGGGTAGTGAGAGAGCACAACATCTTTCGCTGGGCCAGCACGTTGATTGCAGAACTGTGCGAGGTGCGGCTGGACGACCCCGGAAACAGGACGGAGTCGCTGGTGGGGCGTGTGCCTGTGGGCCAATCGGCAGACGTTATCCCTATCGATCAATCGATGGATGACTTCCAACACGCCCGCCCCGCAGCTAAAGTGAGTGACCACGTCGGCACGCCGCCTGAGGGCAGGTATAGCGTTGGCCACGGCGATTGAGCAACCGCAGAAAGTCAACAAATCACGATCGTTCTCCGCATCGCCAATTCTCACGACGCTCTGGTGGACAGCGCATTCGGTAAGGAGGAGGAGGAGATTTGCCATTCAAGCAGGACGAGCCTTGGTACAAACACGCGATCATCTATCAGGTACACGTTCGTACTTTCTATGACAGCAACGGAGACGGGATTGGCGACTTCGCCGGGCTGGATGAAAAGCTCGACTACCTGTTGGAGTTGGGGATCAACACCGTCTGGCTGATGCCATTCTTTCCGTCGCCACTGCGCGACGATGGCTACGACATCGCGGATTACTACTCCGTCCATTCCAGCTACGGAACCCTGGATGACTTCAAGAAGTTTCTGGTCTCGGCTCACGAACGTCAGATCAGGGTAATCATTGAAATGGTGCTGAATCACACGTCGGATCAGCACCCGTGGTTTCAGGTGTCGCGAAGTTCGCAGGATAATCCGCGCCGAGATTGGTATGTGTGGAGTAATAGCGACACCGGGTATCCCGAAGCTCGCATCATTTTTCTCGACACCGAGATGTCGAATTGGGCGTGGGATACAGTTTCGAAATCATATTATTGGCATCGTTTTTTCAGCCACCAGCCCGACCTGAATTATGACAATCCGGCAGTTCGGGAAGAGATGTGGAATGTCATGAAGTTCTGGTTGGACTTGGGGGTTGACGGCTTCCGGCTGGATGCGGTGCCGTACCTGGTGGAGCGCGAGGGCACGAACTGTGAAAACTTGCCCGAGACACACGCGATCCTGAAAGAGTTGCGGCGCAAACTCGATGAACAGTTTCCCCGCAAGATGCTTCTGGCGGAAGCTAATCAATGGCCTGCGGATCTGCGGCCGTACTTCGGCGATGGGGATGAATTCCACATGGCGTTTCATTTCCCGCTGATGCCACGGATGTTTATGGGAGTGAAGCTGGAAGACCGCAAGCCGATTACTGAGATCCTGCGGCAAACTCCGGAAATTCCAGCTTCCTGTCAATGGTGCCTGTTCCTGCGCAATCACGACGAGCTCACGCTGGAAATGGTGAACGACGTAGAGCGCGACTACATGAACGACAGCTACGCCCAAGACAAGGCGATGCGGCTGAACCTGGGAATTCGGCGGCGACTGGCGCCTTTGCTGGACAACGACCGAAGGCGAATCGAGTTGATGAACGGAATGCTGATGTCATTGCCGGGGACGCCCAGCATCTATTACGGCGACGAAATCGGAATGGGAGACAACGTTAATTTAGGCGACCGCAATGGAGTGAGGACTCCGATGCAGTGGAGCGGAGGCTGGAATGGAGGCTTCTCTGCCGCCGATCCAGAGAAACTATACGCGCCGTTGATTCAGGATCCGGTTTATGGATCACCGGCAGTCAACGTATTGTCGCAAAAACGCACCCAACACTCACTGCTCAACTGGATGGGGCGCCTGATCGCGGTTCGCAAAACGGCAGGTGCTTTCGGCAGCGGATCGATTGAGTTTCTCTATCCCGGGAATCAAAGGATATTGGCTTACGTGCGAGAGTTGGGCGATGAGAAGATCCTGGTGGTCAACAATCTATCGAATGCGGCACAGGCTGTGGAACTGGATTTGAGGCGTTATAAAGGAAATATTCTGATCGAAATGTTCGGCCGGAACATTTTTCCGCGAGTGGGCGAACTGCCGTACCTGCTAACCCTGGGGCCTTATCAGTTCTACTGGTTTCGATTGCGAAGAATCTAAAATAATAGCCGGCGGCGAAACGACGCTACAAGAGGACGGAGGCCAGATTGGCGCAGGAGAGTTTTCTCACCGACGATTTTCTCGGCCAACTCATCAGCGTCGGTGAAGTCGACATCCTGGTAGGGGTGCCTACCCACAACAATGCCAAAACTGTGGGGCCGGTGGTGGAGACGATTCAGGCAGGAATTCTTAGATTTTTTCCTCGGGAAAGAGCAGCCATCATCAACGCAGACGGTGGGTCGCGGGATGGCACGCCGCAATTGGTCGAAAGTGCGGCGATCGGCGACGCGCAGAGCAGATCCAAGCTATATGCCCTCCGTACACTGCGCTCGATCAGCACAGAGTATGCCAGCAGCCCGGCCAGAGGGACCGCGCTGCGGACGATTTTGGCCGCGGCCGAATTGTTGCGTGCCAAGGCCTGTGCGGTGATTTCACCCGAATCGACTCAAATTACCACCGATTGGCTCGCAGCCCTTCTGCGGCCGGCTTACTCAGAAACATTTGATCTGGTGTTGCCGACGTATCGCAGGCACAGGTTTGACGGAATCCTTTTGACGAACCTGCTCTATCCCATGACCCGCGCACTGTACGGGCTGAAAATTCGCGAGCCCTACGCCTTGGAGTTCGCATTCTCCGGACGCCTGGGGAGCCAGTTTCTGGCGCAGAACGCGTGGAACGAAGAAACGGCTCGAGCTGGTTCGGAAATGCAACTCACTCTGGCTGCGATTGCGGGAGACTATCGCATCGGCCAAACCTTTCTGGGGACCAAGACGCATGTAGAGAGACGATCCGCCGATTTGGTTCCGGCGATGCGACAAACCGTCGGGGCTTTGTTCTCCTCCATGGAGCCGTACTTTTCGGTGTGGAATGCCAAGACTGGCTCTCAGCCAATCCCCACGACCGGGGCAGAGCAGGAATTCAGCCTGGAGCCGCTGCGAGTCAACCGAAAAAGATTGCGGGAGATGTTCTCGGCCGGAGTCGCGGAGTTGGCATCTGTATTTCAGTCAATTCTTTCCGTGCCGACGCTGGCGGAGCTGCAGCGAATCGCCGGTCTGGGGGAGGGCAGCTTTAATTACTCCCGGGAGTTGTGGGTGAAGACGGTTTACGAGTTTGCCGCGGCGTATCACAAGTCGGTGATCAGCCGGGATCACATCATCCAGGCGCTGGCGCCGCTTTTTCGCGGCAGAGCGTTTACCTTCCTGATGGAGAACCGCAACGGTACGGCCGCCAGCGTGGAAAGCAATGTTGAGGCGTTGTGTCTGGAATTCGAACGAATGAAACCGTATCTGCTGAAGATCTGGAACGGCGGAGAGTGAGGTCACAATGTGGAAAATGATTGTCAGCGAATTGATGCAGGCGATGCAGGAGCTTGCCAGGAGTTTCGCGCACATCCTGCCGCGGATCATCGTGGTGGTGATCATGGCATTGGTGGGATGGGTGGCGGCCTACCTCGCAAAGGTGATCTTGCGCAGCATCCTGAAACTCATTCAGTTCGATAAGCTCTCTGAAAACGCGGGCGCGTCTCAACTGCTCACCAAAGCCGCGTTGCCTTCGGCGACGGATCTGCTGTGCCGGTTTGTGTTTTGGGTGGCCTGGCTAGGTTTCATCTTGCTGGGGGTGCGAGCCCTGGGGATTGCTGGCTTGCAAGAGCAAATCGCCAAGTTTTTCCTTTTTCTGCCTCGGTTGTTTGTAGCGCTATTGATCATGTTTTTCGGCCTGCTCGGCGCTACGTTTTTGTCGCGCGCGGCGCTGCTAGCCGCAGTGAATGCCAACTTTCCTTCGCCGCGCCTGCTGAGTGTTTCAGTTCGCACCATGATCATTATCTTTGTATTGTCCATGGCCTTTGAGGAGGTGGGAGTAGCCGAACAGACCGTTCTGGTGGCGTTCGGAGTCGCGTTTGGCGCCCTGATGCTGGGGTTGGCCATTGCATTCGGCACAGGCGGCAAGGAACTAGCACAGCAATTTCTGGAGAAGAGGTTTGGCGGCGGGAAGGATGAGGGAAAAGAAGACGAACTGTCGCCACTCTAGCCGTTGCAGAATTCGGAGGCCGCCTGTTTTGTCCGGACGATCTCCAAAAAGAAACATCTCCCTGGCTTATCTCCGAGCTCGAATCAGACGTGCGCCATAGGTTGCGCTGGAACCCCTATGGGTGGAATCCAGGGGATGCTGTTGGGTATAGGCGCGCTCGGTCTGCGCGACTGGTAGTTGAACATGGCGGTGTTTCTTTTCTTATGGCGCCTGACAATCGTTGAGGGGCGCAAGAAGTGACGCAACTGGACGCGAGCTTGGTGAAGCTGGGACTTGGATGTGCCGATCGTGCAACCCAGATTCCGGGCAATCTCGCTGTGAGCCAGGCCTTCCACGTCGTGCAGCAGGAATACTGTGCGATAGCCGGTAGGAAGCCTCCCTACGGCGCGGCCGATGGCGATCCGGTCAATGGTTCCCGTAAGCTGCAGATCCTCTACTGGCAGCAGATTCAGAAGCGAAGTTTCTCCAGAATGCTCGCCGCTCGGTCCGAGTTCAACCGAAATGGGGCGATGACGGTTGGAGCGCAAGCGCATCAGTACTACGTTGACGGTCAGACGGTGCAACCAGGTTGACAGAGCCGAGTCTCCGCGAAAGGTGGAGAGTTGTAGAAAACACTGAAGAAATGCCTCCTGGGCGCAATCCTCGGCTTCTGAGGGTTCGCCCGTGATGCGGAGGCAGATGGAGTACACCTTGCGGCGATGAGACTCATAAAGAGATGAGAACGCTTCACTGTCACCGGCTTGAGCACACCGGATGAGATGCATTTGTGCGGGCGAGTTAGCCATGATCAGAGCCGTCCATTCCTGACGCCGGAAACCAAGTAATCCAGGACCAACTATAGAGCTGAGGGAAGGCTCTGGGCATCGGGTATACCCACTAACGGCCTATACGAAATGCCTGATTTGAGGGCACGAAGCAGAGGACGAACTTGTTTCACCACTGAGAATGACAAAAAATGTCAGATCTTACCTGCGTGAACCGTTCTGCGGTCCGCACAACTTGCATTGGTGGTGTCTCTCGCTGTCCGAAAGAAAGTCCGAAAAAAGTCGGAAGTAAATGGCGAGGTGAGCAATTCTGAGCAGACGCTTAGAATATGCAGCCGGATAATGCTGCCAATACATGGAAGGCTCATGTTCAGGTGAGCGTGCGTTTCTGTTCCGCGCTGGCTTCGCGTGCCGCAGCAAGCGTGGCTCTAACCGCCCGGTTGTGCTTTCGCCGAGCTTGCCCAGGTACCGGGAAAAGTACTGGGAAAAGGAATCACATGCCAATCCAGCAGCTTTGCAGGATTTCAACGGTACTTCTGCTATCGGTTTTTCTCATCAGCTGCAGCGGTAGCGGAACCCCGCCCACCCCGGTCGCTTCCAATCCTCCGACAGTAGTGATGGTGGTTCCGCAATCCGACGGAGTAGCCACCAACCGCGAAATTGCGGTGGTCTTCAGCCAAGCCATGGATCCGGCCAGCATCAACAGCAGCACCTTTCTGATTGCAGGTATGACCGGGACAGTCACTTACGACGCAATCAACAAGATCGGCGGCTTCATACCTTCCCCGGACTTCGCTCCCAATACAAAATACAACGCGAGCATTACCGTTGGGGCCAAGGACGCGAGTGGAACGCCGCTCGCCGCGCCCTACGGTTTCTCCTTTACTACCCGCGCCACCAGCGACACATCCGCCCCTTACGTAATTGCCTTCAATCTTGTAGCGGGCGCCACTTGCGTACCGCAGAACCAAAAGATCCTGGCCACTTTCGATGAGCAGATGGACTCAACGCACGATTAATCCCAGCACATTTCTCATTGTGGGTGTGACGTCGACCGTGACTTATAACGTGTCCACTCAACAGGCCACTCTCACACCCTCAGCGAACCTGGCCGCGAATACCACGTACACGGTTATGGTCACAGCCGGAGCCAAGGACATGGGCGGAGTACCGGCTGCGCCGATTAGTCAGACTTTTACAACCGGTCCGTGCCAAGGCGCTGGAACGCAGCCGGTAGCTCTCTGTCCGAACATAGGAAATTTCTCGGTGCTGGCTGGAAGCACCGTCACCAACACCGGTTCTACGGTAGTGTCCGGAGATCTTGGAGTATGCCCAGGTACAGCAGTGACCGGATTTCCGCCGGGGCTGGTAGGCGGGACAATCCATACCGCGGACGGCGCGGCTTCCCTAGCCCAGGCCGCTTTGACCGCCGGGTATATCGATGCCGCGGGACGAGCGGGCGGCATTTCGGTGGCCGGAGATTTGGTCGGGCAGACACTCACCACGGGTGTCTATAAGTCGACTTCGTCGCTGGCGGATTCCGGAGATCTAACTCTCGATGCTCAGGGAAATTCGGCTGCGGTTTTTATTTTCCAGATTGCGTCCACGCTCACTACGGGAAGCGGCAGCCACATAATCCTGGCCAACGGTGCCAAGGCCTGCAATGTCTTCTGGCAGGTGGGCAGCTCGGCGACCCTGGGAACAAACTCTGTATTCAACGGAACCATCATGGCGCAGACATCAATCACAATCACTACGGGCGTGACTATGCAAGGCAGGGCGCTGGCGATCAATGGCGCGGTCACGATGGACAGTGATCTCATTACTGGCTGCACCTGTCCCTGAGGCGCTGGCTAACATGATGCGCGAGGAAAGGGGCGGCGGGCCTTACGCCGGCCGTCCCATTCGCAGCGATCATGTCGCGTCAAGCAGGTCGCGTCAATCTTGTCGCTGGAATCAATGTCGCGGGAATGGCGAATGGGCGCACTGACCTGCAGTTCTGCACCCGCTCAATGTGGCATAGGGAGAATGTGAAGTGGAAAGCGGCATAATAACTGCCGAGTGAAATCCCTATCAGTTTTGCCAGTGTCGACAGCGTCTTTCCTACGCCGGAGGAATCAACTGATCCGCGATATTGCACTCAGTGACATCGCACTTAGGCGTCGCTAGTGCGATTCAGCGCTTCCATCCTTTGCCGAGTAATAGCCGGTGCGGGTTGTGACGCGCAGTCGAGTGGATCCGGCGAGTGCCTGAACCTGAATCGAGTGGTAGGTGCCTGAGGTGTGGGGATTCGAGGAGCGGTAGCCGATTACATACTGACTCCGGATGTCTTGCGCAATCGCACTCGCGATCGACTTAATCTCGTCAAGGTTCGACGGAAAGAACGCCGTGCCCCCAGTTTGCTCGGAGAGGGTGCGCAGGGATTGGCGATCACCGTCATCTCGTCGCCGGTCGTTCTGTTCGAGTGCGATGGTGTAGAGCACCGGTCCGTTCTTCGATCGCAGCTTGTGGAGAAGCTCCTGAAAGGTGGCCTGACTTGCGTTGTCCCGCCCATCGGTCACAACTAATAGAACTTTCTTTGGCAACGGGGAAGTTTCTCAGATGATCGACGGCCGCAATGATCGCATCGTAGAGGGCCGTGCTGCCCCGTGTTTCGACCCGCTGCAGAGCGGCTGTGAGTTTGCCGACGTCCGCGGTATAGTCCTGATCAAGAAACGCATTTTCGCCGAAGTTGATGACGAATACCCGATCGTCGTGCTGGCTCGCATCCACTAGTTGCAGGGCCGCCTCGTTCACCTTCGCCCGTTTCGGCAACATTGAGCCCGAGTTGTCGATCAGAATTCCCAATGCGACCGGGACACGCTCCGTGCGGAAGGAAGTGAGTTCCTGCGGCTTGCCATCTTCGTACACTTTAAAGTTGTCGCGGGTTAGACCGGTGATGAGGTGATTCTGAGAGTCCACCACAATCGCATGTAGAACAACCTCTTCAACTTCTTTCTTAAAGACGAAACCGCCGGAGTCGTCATCCTGTGAGGGCGTCTCAGGCGCCTGCGCACTGGTCGATGGCGGGGGCGTAGAGGGAGGGCTTGAGCTCTGGGCCGAGCTCATGCTGGCAAGAGTCAGCAGGCTGAATAGGCATGCCACGATTCCGGCAAGGCCGCTGCCCCATCGACCCGCTCCCATCTCCGCTCCTTCGCTTCTGAACAGCACGCAGTTGGCTCCTTTTGGATTCTAGGAACTAGATGAATTTCAGAGACAGATAGTTGGTTGGATCTTGAAGAATCAGGCTGGTGTAACCGAACGAGGCGGGGAAGAAGAAGGGCGAATCTAAGGAAAACGCGGCCCGCTCCATGAAGGGGCCGCGCAAGGGCAATGACGCTGGTGTTCTTACCTCTTACCAATAGGTGAAGTTCAGCTTGTCGAGCCACACCGAGTAGGGCGTCTGCTGGTAGTTTCCGTCTTGCTGGTAGTTGACGGTCACGCCATACCACGTGGTCGTCGTAGGATTTTCGTAGTAGTTGAGAGTTGAAGTCACTCCGTTGAGTGTGATCGATTGGAACAGGATGTGATTGTCCGAGGTGCGTTGCACCTGAAGCACGAGGTGGTTCCAGGCATTTGCCACAGGCTTGCAGGCGATGCCAGTCGGGTGCCAGGTCTGGCTCGGATTGTCCCAAATGTCCCACTCATTGCCGCCGGCTATCCGGCATTCATGCCCCCAAATGTAGGAGTAGCCACCGACAAACTGGTTGATATCGAACTCCAGTGCTTGAGAGACGCTGGGATTCTCCACGTAAAAATAGACATCGTAGGTGAAGTTGTGGAGGCTGGGGACGATCGTCTGGTTATAGTCGGGCATACCCTGCGAGGAGAAATTGCCGATCAGGTGGTTGTTCCAGAGGATATCTGCGTACGCGGTCTCTCCGCCTATGTCCATGAGCGACGACTTTCCGCTGAGCGATGGCGACGAAATATTCTGGGTCATCGACCAGGTCGCCTGCGGGCCTGAGGGCGTGCATGAAGGACAGATATTGTAGAGAGGTGGCAGCAGGGCGTATCCGGTCCATGATGGCTGTTCTTGAAGATTGGTAAAGACGCCCGAAGTCGAACTGCCTCCGACCGTGATCGTGACCGGAGCGCGTGAAGACCCGCCGCAGTTATCCCACGCCTGTACTACCGTGTTGTATACACCAGGGTTCAGGTTGAGTGTGGTATTGAGCTGGGCACCTTGCGTTGTGTAGGCGAGCTGACCCGGCGCCGTGTAGATTCCCATGGCGGAGATGCCTTTTGAGCAGGAGGAACTCGCCGACGCCGCGTACGGCACTGTCGAACTCACCGCGCTGTTGGTTTTCGGGGTGCTCACGACTACCTGGCCACCGCTTCCCACGGTGATCTTGACCGGAGTCGTCGAAGCGCCACCGCAGTTATCCCACTCCTCCACAACCGTGTTGTATACGCCAGGGTTCAGGCTAATCAGGGTATTGAGCTTGGCGCCTTGCACTGTATACACAAGCTGATCGGGCCCGGTATACACTCCCATGGCGGAGATGCCTTTTGCGCAAGAGGAGCTTGCCGATGCCACGAACTGCACCGGCGAACTCGCGGTGATTCCATTGGCGGGCGCGGAAACCGAAACGCCGGCGAAAGCGAAGGTCCCCGAACTCAATACGAGCAACACAGCAAGTTTTCTCATAAGAGTGCTCGGTTGTCAGGTAGCGTGAAGCGTTGCCTACAGGGTTTAGCTGATGGATTACCCTGGAGTCTACGCAAACCGCGAGTTCCACTCAAGGACATTGCGACGGAAAGAACAATCGAAGGTACATGAGCCCCGCGATTTTGTCCCGAGAATTCGCCCTCCTGAAGATGCTCTTGGCCTAGGGTTTTTACTGATATGCCGTACCGTGATACTGCATTTTCATTCCCTGACACATCTTCGGGACCTGCTTCCACATCTCAACGTCACTTCAATAATCGCAGCGAGTGAACGGTCGACGATGAGGAGTCCGCGAAGATGCCCTAAAGTCTTCCGGCGAGCGATCTCGAAAAGGGAGGAAGCGCGTGGAGTTGGGCGCAGTGGTGGTGGTTCCGTCCAGGGAGGACCTCACGTCGATCCATGAGGCACAACCGCATGCCCTGGCGGCCTCCGAAAATTCGCGACCGTTTTATTCCTCGCGAATGCCGATACTAGGGAATGACGTCTTGCGGTCATGGATGGAGCGCGTTCGCAAGCTGGGCGTGCAGAGCCTGTGGCTCACTTCCAATTCCCGCGATGAGGGTGTGGATCGTTGTGCGCTGGCTGAGTTCGCTCAGCAGGGGGTCGAGCGACTTCTTGTGATTCAGCTCAAGTCGTATGCGGAGATGGATCTTGCCGATTTACTTCGTTTTCATTGCGAGAGCCGAAACCCGGTGACCGAGGCCGAGGATGCCCGAGGTCAATTGGGAATCTGTCTGCGAGATCACCTCGCGTTGCGCGAAACCCAAGAGAAACACGCACTCCCCTGCGTTCCAACCGGCAGCCGGCAAAATCCTTATCAGTTTCGGGGATATGCCAAGCGCATTTTGTCAGCCACGGAAAGACAGGAGCTGGTTGGAGATGGACTGACCGGGGCGTGCGCCATGCGACCGCTGGGGACCGAGATTCGCGACCAGGTGTGGGTGGGGGAAGGCGCGAATCTCGCGGATTCTGTGCGGGTCATCGGTCCAACCTATATCGGAGCGCACACCATCGTCCACGCGGGGGCAACCATCGGTCCGTTTGCGTCGGTGGAGCACCATTGTGTGGTGGATTGCGGAACTACGGTGGAGCGATCCACAATTCTGCCGTATTCCTACCTGGCGTCCGGCCTTCTGATTCGGCATCAAATGGTTGACGGAGGATACTTGGAAGATCTGAGTTGGGGAGCTGTCGCCGATCTACAACCAGCAGGCTTGGGAAGCCGGATTCAGCGGCGTGAATCGCGCAGGCAAGCATTCTACGAGACCGATGTTCTCTCGCGAGCGGGCAGACCGTCCACACGGGATTTCGCTCCGTCCTCGATCACGTCGCAGCCATGGCTGAGGGTGCAGCTATGAATACGATTCCTTGGGTCATCCTCCCCTTCCCCTGCGGATCGAGTTTTGCGGACCGCCGCGGGCTGCGGAAAGACTTGCTCATCGCCCTGCGCGTTTCCGCATCTCCAGTGATCGTGGATCTCTCGAGCTGCGGCACGTTGGGTCATGAGGACATCGACTTACTGCTGGAGTGCGTGGCGCAAGCCGTGGGCCGAGCGACAAAGGTGTTGTTCGTCGCGGGCTCTCGCGTCAACCGAGTGCTTCTCGAAGTGACCCGCATTTCTTCGCTTGTGCCGGTCTTCAATTCGGTTCGGGAAGCGCTTGCTTATCCGCAGATTGCAGCGGAAAACGACGCTGAATATCTACGCGCAAGCCAATTTCAAAAGCCTGGGAGCGCATAAATGAATCGGACAGGTCGCATGTATTCAAAATGTTTTTTCATTGCCACGTTGGCGGGCGCGTTTGTGATGTCGAGTGAGATGCCCCTTTTGGCCAGCCCTCCCCAGTCAAGCCAGTCCAGCTCATCCAGCACCACCACCGCCGGCCAGAATCCGGACGATTCGTTGCCGGATGCACCGCAACCCCAGTCACAGGCGCCATCGAGCCAGCAGCCGTCCGCTACTCCCTCAGGAGCCGCTGGAGCGAAGGCCGCCAAAGTAAAAGGAGCGCCCGTGGCCAAGCCTGCGGGTGCGGCAGTGGCGCCCGCCCGGCAGCGCGGTCATCACTCGCTCTTGATCAAACTGGGATTGGTGGCAGGAGCCGGAATAGCGGTGGGTTCGGTTGTCGCGTTGGCGGAGAGAAGTCCATCGCGACCGCCCAGTGCTTCACCGGCAGGTCGTCCATGAACCGCGGAGTTTTCCAATAAATGTCTTCCGACCTAGCCGACGTGCAGCCCACGGCCACTCGCCCGTTCGTAATCACCTTCTCGGGAATCGACGGGGCGGGGAAGACCACGCAAATCGAGTGCCTCTCGTTGAGCCTGCAGAAGCGGGGTCTTCGCGTGCTACGACTCAGCTTCTGGGATGACGTTGCCGTCTGGTCGAAAGTGCGCGCAGGAGCCGGATCGGAGAAAGCCGGCCACGCGGACCCGGTGGAGGACCGTCCATTCTCCCCCAAGAACAATAAACACATACGGAAGTGGTATTTGAGCACAGCACGGGCCGGATTGTACCTGCTGGATGTTGCCCGGTTGCGCCGCTTGCTGGCCAGGCAACCAGCAAAAGAGTCTGACGTCATAATCTTTGACCGGTATATTTATGACCAAATCGCGAATCTCTACTCCCAGTCATTCGCAGCTCGCGGCTATGCCAGGATTCTGTTGAATCGAACGCCCGCTCCCGACCTGGCTTTCATCGTGGACGCGTCGCCCGCTGCAGCTTTTGCCCGGAAGCCGGAATATCCTCTGGAATTCATGCATCAAAACCGCCAGAATTTTCTGCTTCTCCGCGAACTGGTTCCGCAGCTGATCATCATTTCTGAAGGCAGGGCGGAAGACGTGCAAAGCGAAATTTGCAGTCACGTCAGCCGCTCTCGGTTGATAACGGGCACTTTGCCTGAGGAAAAGACTGAAGTCCCCGAAGCCAGCGCAGTAGCCCGCCCAATGAGTTCCCGTAGTGTGCGAAACGACCCAACGGCAAGTCTCTAGATTCCATCCAAGTCTCACGCATTACCGAAAGCGAGGCCCTGCATGATACCTGGGGTTTCAGAGAATAGTCTTGCCTTGGTCATACCGACAATCGATGAAGTGGGAAACATCGACAGACTGCTCAGCGAGCTCACCGACGCACTGAGCGGGACTGATTATGAATACGAGATTGTGGTTGTCGATGACGGCAGCACCGACGGAACGGTGGAACGGGTTCAAAACTGGACCAAACGAGATCCGCGCATTCGCGTCATCGCACGCGCGGGAGAACGGGGACTGGCAGGGGCGGTGTTGTATGGCTGGAGTCAATCCCGAGCGAACCTGCTCGGCGTGATCGACGCTGACCTGCAACATCCCCCTGAGTTGCTGCCGGAACTATTGAAGGCGGCAGAACAAGCCGATATCGCCATCGCCAGCCGCTACGCCCGGAGTCAAGGAACCAAAGGTTGGAATCCGCTGCGCGCGGCCGTTTCCCGGCTGAGCACACTGGTGGCAGCGCCTCTGATTTCCAAGAAAAATCTTGGGGTCACCGACCCGATGTCGGGGTTCTTCGTGATCCATCGCCGCTGCATCGAAGGGTTAACCTTCCAGACCACGGGGTTCAAGCTCTTGCTTGAAATCCTGGTCCGCGGGCGCATCCAGAAAGCGCTGGAAGTTCCTTATCATTTCGGTCTTCGCCGGGCGGGTAGAAGCAAGGCCAGCGCGACCGTCGCTTTTCACTATTTGCATCTTCTCGGCCGGCTCTCGCGAGATCTGGTGTTGCGATCGAGCGAACAGTGAAGATTGCGCTCATTACCTCGTTTCCGCCGAGCCGCCACGCGCTCAATGAATATGGCTTCCATTTGGCGGAGCAACTCCGCCAAGAGCCAGGTGTCGAGCTGACGGTGTTGGGAGACTATCTTCCTACACCCGCTGATGAACTGTCCGGCTTTGCGGTCAATCGCTGTTGGGGTTTTGGAAAGCCCGGCAACGTAGCCACTCTGCTGCGCGCGATCCGCAGGGTTAAGCCCGACGTGGCCTGGTTCAACGTCGGGTTCGCCAGCTTCGGCGCCCGTCCGCTCTCGGCTGTGCTTGGTCTATTGGCGCCGGCTGCGGCCCGGCTGCACGGCGTCTACTCGCACGTTACGCTGCACCAGTTGTTCGAGACGGTCGACCTGGAGGATGCCGCTGTCACGTCGCCCCGGCTGTACCGATTGGGAGGCTGGCTGGCAACGCATCTGCTGTTAAGCGCGAACTCTCTCTCCGTACTGCTACCCGCTTATCGTCGAACTTTGGACGAGAAGTACCGGCGCGGCCGAGTCGGTGTGCGGTCGCATGGGATCTTTGCCGGGAGGCCGGATCCTCCAGACTTTACACGGCGTGGAAACCCGATTCACCGCATTCTTGCGTTTGGAAAGTGGGGGACGTATAAGCGTCTCGAACTCCTGATCGAAGCATTCAATCGGGTGGCAACGCAATTCCCCAACGCGCGATTGATCATCGGGGGCAGCGATCATCCAAGAACTCCGGGCTATGTGGACTCGATGGCGGCGCGCCATGCGTGCGAGCGGATTCGCTTTCTGGGCTACGTACCCGAGGAGTCGATTGCCGATCTGTTTCGGGAGGCAAGCCTGGCGGTAATGCCGTACACGTCGTCCGCTGGCTCCAGCGGTGTGGCTCACCTCGCGGCGCAGTACGGTGTTCCGGTGATCGCCTCCGGCATCCAGGACTTCCGGGAGCTCGCGGAGCATGAGGGGATTGCCATGCGCTTCTTCAGCCAGGCGATGGGGACAGCCTGGTCGAGCAAATGCTTATGGTGCTGAATTCTCCGAACGAGATGAAAGAGATGGCCTGGCGGAGTTACGCGGCCGGCGTGGCCATGAGCATGCCGCTTGTGGTGCGAGAGTACATCAAGACTTTCCGCCAGCAAGAGCGCATCAAGATCCTGCAACTGGTGGCCGGCTTGCGTCGCGCCGGGCGACTCCAAAAGCCGAGCGCACTCGCCCGCACGGCTGGCGAGAAAATTCAAAAGTGGCAGGACGAAGATCAGATCGCCGATTTCCCCGCTGAGGCGTACGTGCATCCCGCTGCGGCATGATCAACCGCTGTGCTTGTCGAATAAGGTAGAGCAAGCACGATCTTCAGTATCTAGTTCTGATCTGAATCCCCGGGCTGAGAATTCGAGGGTTGCTACTTCTGGGGCTGCGAGCTCTGCGGTCGCGAGGAATTTACCGGGGGGCTCGGCATCGCATTCCGGTTTTGTTCGCTATCCGGAGGCGGCAAGGCCGGAAGAGCTGGCGCCTGCATCGCAATCGGAGGCACGGGCCTCGCATCCAGTTCACTGTTTGCAGAGACCGTGTCGCGACGCTTCAGTTCGATGGGCGTTCTTGCTCGGCGTTTCCGCTCTTGAATCGCCTTGAGTGTGGCCTCAACATCGGATTGGTTATCGACGGCCAGGTTGTCGATCTTCTGTCCTTCCGCGTCGCGGCGCGTGGCATAGCTCACTTTTGCGTTAGCATCCTGCCCGGAGCGTGCCGCTTCGTAATACATTTCGGCGCTTTCCCGATCGCCCGCGAGCTCGGCGAGGTAGCCCAGATTGTTGAGCGTGAACGCATTTTGTGCGTCCTTCTGATACGCCTGCAAGAAAGAACTCCCGCGCCACCAGCGGGTGGTTGTCGTTCAGGGCGGCCACTCCACGCAGATTAAGGCGAGCGGTGGTTGCCTCAAGTCCTTCGCCGCGGGCGATTTGCTCGCTCACAGCCGCTGCGTTTCCGGCGGCTACCTCGCTGATCGGCCGGCCGCGCCACTTCACGCGAGGAGTCACTACAACCCGCTGCTTCGAATGCATGCTGGCCGCAGCGGAATAGCAACGCAGTGCACCCTCGGTATCGCCGACGGCCTCCAGTGCATAGCCGAGATTGTTCAGCAGAAACGGATCGTGGGGATGGCGTAGCGAGAGCGGCCTCCAGCAAGTTTCTGGCTTCAAACACATGCCCTTGTTGAGCCAGCACGATCGCTCGCTCGTTGATCCTGCTCACTTCCTGATCAGAATTTGCACGCGGCCGGAATGCCTCATCCAGGGGCTTGCCTTTGAGGGCGGCCTCGCTGGACTCGTCGATTACCGCGTCCGTACGGTCGCGCGCAGCTAGCGCATAATAGCGCAGGGCTCGATCTGCATCGCCATCCAATTCGGCGACGTAGCCGAGATTATTCAGCGTAAACGGGTCATCCGGATCGAGCAGGTAAGCCCTGTAGAACAGTCGTCGGCTTTGTTTTGATGGCCATGTTTGAGTTCGGCAACGCCCTCGCGGTTGAGCTTCTGAGTGGGCGTAGACACGCTGCGCCGCGGAAGGGAGACCTTCAAATCACGCGCGAATCCCTGGCTTGTCCCGGCGAGAACATACAACGCCAGCAAAATCGAAATCGCAACCAGTGTTCTCAAAGCGCTCGAGTTCATTTTCATTCCCGATACTCTGATGTCAGGAAGGCCGCCATCGGTTGGACTACAGCAAATACCCTATACTGGCGGCCCATCCGAGAACATGCCATTTAGCATCCAAGGAACGATGGCAAAATTCTTATGGACGATGATCGTATTAGCCGGCTGCGCGCAGGCACAGGTTGCGGCGCCTGCGGCGTCCCCTGCTGCATCTTCTGCCACATCCTCCACCCAATCTAACGAAGTCGGCGCCCAGCCCGCGGCTGCGATCGCACACGACCTGTCCTCTGCCCCTACGCTCGGCGGCAAGGTAGGTCTGGTGCGCGGCGTACTGAAGCGACTGGATCCGATCCACGATCAGCTGTTGATTCACGCGTTCGGCGGTGGCGATATCCGGATTGCCTTCGATGCGCGGACTCAACTTCTTCCCGAAAATGCGGGCACGCGTTTGATCAGCATTCCCCCTGGATCCGTGGTGTCCGTCGACACTGTAATTGACCAGGGAAAATTGTTTGCGCGCTCGGTGCGAACCGGCGCGTCCGAAGCAGTTGAGCTGAATGGGCAGGTCGTGCGATACGACGCAGCCAAGTCCCAGCTGACCTTGCGCGATCCCATGAGTCCGCAAAATATTTCGCTGCACATTACTCCGAGCACGACGGTTGCCAACCGGGGCCAGTCCGTCTCACCGCTGGCTTTGTCTCCGGGGATGCTGGTGCGGGTACAGTTCTCTCCAAAACAAAAGGCGGCGACTGATGTTGAGATTCTCGCCGAACGCGGGAATTCTTTTACTTTTGAGGGGCGAATTGTCTCGGTAGACCTGCGCTCGCGTGTGCTTGCCCTGTCGAACGATTCCGACCAGAGCATTCGCGAACTCGCCATCGGCTCGCTTGGTCCCGCGGGAAAGAGCCTCTTGCGAGAAGGCGCTGACGTTAGTATTCAGGCTGAGTTCGATGGAGACCGCTACAACGTTCGCACTGTCGCCCTCGTGTCGCCCAATCCGTGAGGTTCTCGCTACTCCCCGCAGTGTGCTCACTGGAAGCGTTCAGAGCGTTTCCATCTCGGCGAGTTTCTCCCGCAGGGATCGCGCGACGAAGAAATCTCCATCGCGGAACATATAACGGATCGTGTGGCGAGCATAGCGTGTCAGGCTTCGCAGGTCGGTCTTGTGCCAGCAACACAAGTTCATATTGGGAGACAAACCGCAATAGAAACGGAAGCGGTGGTGCGCCGATTCGGGCATAGTCAGCATGGCCGCCGCCATGCGGTGATTTCCCTCGATAATCGTGAGCGGGTGATGCTCGTCGATGCCGATCAGCAACACCGCATCCGGCACATCGCTCTTGCGAAGATCGATTCCGATCGCCCCGAGCTTGGTCAGGAACCGGCTCTGCCGCCCGCCCGCCAGTTCCGCTTCGATGCGGCCCATCATTTCGGTCAGAGAGAATCCGCCTCCGGCAAAACGTCTCCACTCGTTACGCGGGAATAACCGCAGGCGCGCCAGGTCACGCGAGGTCAGCTCAATCTCCCACCACTGCGTATCGGCAGGCAGTTCGCGCCACAGGCGCCCTCGACGGCGGAACAGCAACGCGCGTCGTATGAAATTTTCATGGGGATGATCAAGGTCGGCCTGCTCCACAAGATGCTTGAAATCCCGGCGATAAGGATCAAACTCGGAGTGATAGAACTCACCCCGCAAGAATTCCGCGACGATCTCTTCCTCCGGCACGGGCCGCAGGCACGACAGAGATTCCGAAGTCACCGGAGCAGGCTCTGATTCGTCGCGCTCACGAAAGAGCGGCATGGTGACGACCACAAGCAATCCGCACATCACGAACACTTGCACCAGGATTACCTGGGACAAGGAATCGTGATAACGCCAGATCGCTCCGGTCAGCAAGATGCTCGCGCCCAACTGCACCCACGCCGCGGTGCCGATGCGCCGCGAGATCTCATACATCATGACAACGACTGCAATGCAATAGATTCCGGTCATGACCGCATACTCGGTCACGAGTGCTGGAGAACGATGCAGTACCCAGCAAGAATGCTTTTCCCAGCAGCATGGTCCATACGGCTTGCGGCGCCAGCGCCACCGCCGCGATGAATACCGAGGTGACCGTTCCCACAAGGAGCAATCCGGTGTAGAGCACGGAGCGCCCGCCTCGGCGATGCATATGACTGGCCGACACCGGAAACATGCTGCTGACAACTGACCACGACAACATGAAAACCACGCGCCCTACCAGAGCTATGGCCGCGTAGATTCCCGCTTCCGGCGGTGGGAAGAAATGCTTCACCAGCAAGATATCGAGGTTACTGAGAATCACCTGCCCGATGAAGTACAGCAGGGCCTGCATGCCTTCGCCAAAAGGCGCGATCTTGATCAGTCCGGCTGTCGACCGGTACTCAGCCCCCGGCGGAGCGACGAGGTACGCGGCGACGATGGAGAGCAGCACTGCCGTCATCACACCGGTCACGCCCATCCCGTAATGCAGGAAGAGTAGAGCTCCCCCTAATTTAACCGTTACCTCCACGACCACATTTAGGGCGAGACCGCGGAAGTTGTAACAGCCCTGCATCTTTCCTCGACGTACTCCCAGCGGGATATACACTCCAGCCGCAATGGCCAGCAACACAAGGTCATGCTGCGCGGGCAGGTTGAAATATGACTTGAGCTGGGCGCTGCCAGCGGCGAGCAGCACGGCAATCCCCAGGCCCACCTGCCAGGCGCGACGCAGCATGGTTGCATAGATTTGCGCCCGGACCACCGTCTCTGCGCTCCGAGCGATGAACTTGGAAGTTATGATCTGGAACGATAAAGTGATGGCCGTGACGAGCATGAGCAGCGTATACAAAGCGGAGGCGTGGCCGAAGCTCGAAGCACCTAGCATCCGCGCGATCAGGATGTTGTAGAGCAGGTTGGTGGCGGCCACCAGTCCAGTACTCAGCAACAAGATGGCGCTGCCCCGCACTACGCGCCCCCGCAAGACGTCGCTGTTACCCAGTCTTGTGGTCACTTGCGTTGCTGGAGGCGTCGTCATACCGAGTTTTGTCTCATAGAGTAGGCGCGCGGTGTGGAAAGGAATGCGTCAAAAAGTGAACTGCGCCTCCGGAACGATCTGGGTATGGCTGTGTCCGGGAAAATCATAAAAACTTTGCTGAGCCAGGCCGAAAGAAAATCTGACCGGATAAGCGAGCGCAGGCGTCTCCGAGCCTGGGCTCCCGCCCCAGCCCCGTTCGTGCGTGTAAGAGAGCAGGACATTCGAGCTCACGTTATCGTATGAGTGAAAGCTGCGTCCCGAAGACCATGCACCTGAGGCGGAGAGCGTCCAGCGCAAATTGAACTTGGCGTCAAAGCCAAAGCGCGGACGAAGAGTTTGCGCGATCGCGTATTCATTGCCTTCGATTCGCCAAGCCCGCAGAAACTCCGCGACCGCCGACACGCGGATGCGGGAACCGAAGCGATGCTCCAGCCCGGCGTAGGAAATCGTCTGGTAATACTGATTTACCGATGGCCCGAAGAGCAGATCAAGCGCATTCCACCCAGTGAGCAGCGCCGTGTGGCCCCAGGGGCGTCCCAGGCGAAAATCGAGAGCACCCGAAGTCTGCCGCGAGTGCAGAGCCTGCTCGGTGAATGGACCCGCTTCGCGAATGAAATTTCCCGAAACCGAGAGCCAATTCCCGATCGGGCTGCTGGTCAGATAAACAAACTGGCGGAACAGATTCTGATCCATGGCCGCCGGCGCAAGCGTATCGCGCCGGATCGTGTACTGTAGGCCGGGTAGGATGTTCACTTTCACGTTGCCCAATTGCACAACCGGCGCCACGGAAACATTGAAGATGGTGTCGAACGTATTGCGATTCCCAATCAGGAGCTCACTCGGCAATGAGAAGCTACCCTGAGCATTACGCTCGGCGACGAAGCCCTGAATCGAAGGAAACGAATCCGGCCGGAATTGAAAGCGCGAATCGGCGAAGGTCTCGATCGAGCGTCGCGGAGGCGGCAACAAAGCTGCGCTTTTTTGCACGCCGAGCAAACGTGCGTCCAGTTGATAGATGTTTTCATCCTCAAACAAGGGATTGACTCGTGCGTCGGAGCCAATGCCGATGCGATCGGTGATGGGACGGCCTTCTTCTTCGGCCAGTTCGATTTCCGCGGTGCGGAGCCCTGGATCTTGAGGATCCAGTTGGTTGGCGAGGCCGAAGGTCGCAAGTGCGCGATCGTCCTGGCCGCGCTGCCGGTAGACGTTGCCCTGGGCGACCAGGAAGTCATAGTTGTTCTTGCGCTCCGGATCGTCGTGCAGACTGGCTAATTGCAATTCCGCGCTACGAGTGTCGCCCAAGGCCAGGGCCGCATTTGCCATACCCACGGCCACGGAGGTGTCATCGGCGCCCAGCGCTTGTGCGCGCCCATACATCTGCTGCGCCAGAGGATATTCGTGGATGCTCATCAGAATGTCGGCTGCGTTTAGATAGTCTTCCGCGGAAGTCACGTCGGTGGAGGCGACGCGCGCCTCGGCAAAGCCGAGCGCAACTTGTTGTTGTGCGTCAGCTGCCTTGCCTTCTTCGGCAAACAGCCGGCCCAGGGCCAGGCGCACCTGGAGACGATCTTCGTCGGAACTGTCCAGCGCCCGCATGTACCTGGTCATGGCCTGGTCGCGACGGCCCAGGATGCGCAGGGCATCCGCAGTCACGAGCAGAACTTTGTAATCCGTCCCGCCGGCACGCTCCGCAGACTCAATGGCCTGCGTGGCGTCGGCCGGCCGGCTGAGTTGCGCATAGCATCTTGCAAGCTGCGCCGAAATCATCGCATTGTTCGGCGGGGGATTGTTCGACCCGGGCTTGTTCGACACGGGATTGTTCGGCGCCGGATCGTTCGACACGACCGCGAGCGCACTCTGTAAAGTGTCTGCCGCGTTTGCATATTTATGCGCCCGGTACTGCACGTCGGCAAGTGCGATGTAGGAAGTCGGATTATTCGGATTCAGCGTCAGAGCTTTTCGGTACTCGCCTTCTGCGCGAGCCAGCATCGATCGCTGGCGGTAGCCCTCAGCTTTCACCAGATGCAGACTCTCCGAGTCGGGAAGCAAACGGGTTGCGACTTCAGCCTCTTTCAGGGCGGCCGTAGAACGCCGCGACTGGAGCAGGGCGTAGGCAAGCCCGAGGTGCGCTTCGCCGTATTGTGGATTCAGCGCCAGCGCCTTACGGAAATCCTGCTCGGCTTTCGTGGGCAGGCGCATATCGTTGTAGACATAGCCGCGGTTCATATAACCCACCGCCATGGTGGGATCGATTTCGAGCGCGCGGGTGAAATCGTGAACGGCGGCCGCATATTCGTTGTGGTCGGCGTGTACGTACCCCGAGATCAGGGGCAGGTCGCGATCCTCCTGAAAAATGGGTTGAAAGCGGTCGACGATCTTCATCGCTTCCTCTCGCCGCTTGAGAAATAGAAGGTCATACGCAAGATAGTCGACCGCCTCGCGATCGTTCGGAAGCTTCTGGATCACCTGGTAGCCGAGATCTGCCGACTCCGCGTAGTTTCCGATCATCGTCAAGTAGCGCTCATGCTCGCGCATGACTTGCGGGTCATGTTGCAGTTCCGCTGACGCGCGTGCGAGCCACTCCTTGGCTTCGGCGGGGTGGTGGGCTTCGAGGGCCGCATTCATCGCACCGGAAACAATCAGCGGATGGTGGGGCGATTTCTGGAATGCGAGCTCGTAACTTTCTTGCGCCTCTGCAAATTGACGCTCTGCGCTGTACAAATCACCCAAGGCCAGATAGGGCACATAGTCGTCGGGATGCTTCTTGGCAAATTCCCGGAAGTAGCCGCGGGCCGCCGCGGTGTCGCCCATCTCGCGCGACAGGTAACCGAGCGAGCCCAATGCGCCCCCATTCGATGAATCGATGGCCAGCGCCTGGAGGTATGTCTTGCGGGATTCATCTTTCCGGTCCATCTTCCAGAGAAGGTTGGCGTAGTTGAGAAGCAAGATGCCGTTGCGAGGCTCAAGGCGGAGGGCTTCCTTTAAATCTGTTTCTGCGGAGTCGAGATCGCCTCCGGCTACCTCAGTCGCGGCTCGCAGGCGCAAGAACTCGGGCCGAGCAGGGCCTGTCATGTCGAGGGTATGGATCGCATTGGCCGCGTCTTTCGTGACGCGTTCTGCGTTCGTGGTGTCTCCGGCATCGCGGTATATCTGGGCAAGATCCACGCGCAACGAGATGGGATAGAGGACTCCCTCTGGCACACCTTCGGGCAAATGCTGTAGCGCCGCCTCGTATTCGCGAATCGCATTCTCGCTCCGATGCTGGCTGGCATCGAGCCTTCCCCGCAAGGCATACACCCGGTAGTGGTCGGGATGCAGCGTTGCGGCCTGGTTCAGGAGGGCCGTGGCTTTGTCGAACTCCCCGTCATTGAGCATGGCTTGCGCGGCATTGAGTTGAATCTCAATGTCGCGCGGCGCTTGGCTTGCTGCCGCACCATAGTTGCGCGCCGCCGCGTGTGGGTTGCCGGCCAGCGCATAGGAATATCCCAGTTCGGCGAGCGTGCCCGCGTCTTTCGCGTGTAAGTCTTCGAGGATCCGGATGGCCTGGTCATACTGGCCCGTGTCGCGGTAATAAGACGCAACCGCTCGCAGAATCTCGGGATTCGTCGGAGCCGAACGGCGCGCTCGCTCCAGCATCTTGTGCGCTGAGTCGCCATCCCCGGTTCGATCATAGGCTCGTGCCAGCAGAAGTTCGGTTCGGGACGACGCCTTCACAGCCTCCGAGCGTTGCAGATAGTCAACCGCTCGCTTGGGATCGGTGGGTAACAGCAGTTCTCCGGCGAGCTGAAGATCCACGTCACTCTTAGGATTCGCGGCCAGGGCCTCTTCCAGTGTTTGCTGCGCTTCCGCGGTGCGACCCATGCGGGCGTAGGTTTGCGCCAGACCTGAAAGTCCCTCTACGGAAGATGGCTTGAGAGCGAGACCGCGGCGATAGGCATCGACAGAAAGCGAATACTGCCCGCTCAGTCGCGCGGCGTAAGCCAGCGTAAACCAGAGATCAGGATTCTGCGGTGCGGCGTTGACCGCGCGCTGAGCATGCGCCGTTGCGTCTCGCGAGTCCCCGTGTTGCAGCGCGGTCTGTGCGGCTCGAGCTTCGCGCGCCACCTCGATGCTTGCGCCCCAACCCATTCCGGTCTGGTCACTTGTGATTTGCCCGGGTCGCTTTTTCGAAGACGCGGACGATGTCGTAGAAGTGGAAGAAGTTTGGCCATTCACATCAAAGGTTTGGGCAGCACTGGCAGTGGCCACGATCAGGACGGCAAACCGCACCGAACTCCTGAACACCAAACTTTTGAATGCTGAAGCCACCATTCCTCCTGCCCGACATTAATTTCTGATAATCCGGCTGCTGGTGTTGGGGGTACACATCTGCCCTGCCGATGTCGCTGAGATGCAAGAAGCTCCCGGTGTGGTTGGGCACTTTTGACGCGGGCAACCTTCAAAATACTTGCCAACCGTTACCCGGCTTGCAGGAATCCAACACTGCGACAGATGAGAGACCGCCAAGAAACATTTGAGCTTCCGACTGAGACCAGCATTTGGCGCCGCCCGATTCCCCTTGCCGCCATCATTTTGTTGGCGCTGGCGATTCACGGGCCGTTGCTGGTAATGCAGTTGCCAGCGACTACGTCGTATGACGCCAACTTGCACATCTTTTTTGCGTCGCACTATGCTCATCACTGGTTCAATCCCTGGAACGAAAAGTGGTTTGCCGGCTTCTCCCAAACCACCTACCCTCCGCTGACACACCAGTGGATCGCGCTGCTCTCTTTTGTCGTGGGGCTCACCGAAGCGTTCATGCTGGTGCAGTTGGCCGCCGTCGTCCTGTTGGCCGTGGGCGCGTACCGGTTCGCGCAGCTTTGGGTGGATGACCGGGCAGCCAGTTATGCCGGAGTGCTGGCCGTGTTCGCCGGCAGCATCGCATTTCTTGTCTATTCGGCGGGGCAGCTACCAACCACGATGTCCGCAGCATTGTATTTTCTCGCTCTGCCTTATTTCTATTCGTGGTGTGTGTCTGCCAGTTGGCGATCGCTGCTGAAGGGGATGGCTCTCGCGCTGGCCGCCGCATCGGCCCATCACGTGACGCTCATCTTCGGCTCCGTCTTGTTTGCGGCGCCGGTCTTGTGGCTGGCATGGTACGACGGTCGCAGGCACGACGGTGAAAAGATGGAGCGATCCGGTGCGCCAATCATCGGGCGCGGGGTGGTCTTCGCCGCGATTGCCGCAGTGGGGGTTGGAGTCGTCCTGTTGCCATACTGGATTGCGATTATCCGGCATCCCATCGAGCAGATGCCTATCCCGCATGCCAGCCGTTCGAACTTCCTGATGAATTGGATCTACGGCATGAATTATTTCATCGTGCCGTATGGTGCGTTGATCCTGGCGTTACCGTTCATTGTGATCAAGGGCGCATCGAATCCCCGTCTGCGGGTGTTGCTGCTCGCGTTCTGGGTAACCTTCCTGATTGCGCTGGGTGGCACAACACCTGTCCCGCGCTGGATCTTCGGCCGAGCTTTCGAAATTCTCACTTACGAACGCTTCACGCTGTGGGCCACGGTGCTGGCTCTGCCGATTGTAGGATTGCTGGTGGAGCAACTCATCGATCGTTTCCCGCGACGGGGGGCAATCGGCGTCAGTATAGCCGCGATTGCAAGCCTGGCGCTCGCCTTGGGCTGGCTGTCATGGAGCCCATTTCGAACGTTTAGTTCGCTGAATGTAGATTCAGTGGTCGCGTTCCTGAATCGCGATGGCCACGATCAGTACCGCTATCTGACGCTGGGATTCGGCAATGCCCTCCCCAAGGTTTCGACGTATGCCAGCGCGGGCAGCGTGGATGGCGAGTACAACTCGGCTCGATTGTTGCCCGAGATGACGCGTTATGGCGCGGCGCAATTGACCAACGCAAAGTTCTTCGGCGTCGCGGGAATGGATTCGCTTCGCGCCATGCTCCAGCATGCCAACCACTATGGTTTGAAATTCATTTTCGTGCACGACCCGTTTTATGAGCCTCTTCTGGTCTTCGGCGGATGGCGCCAGGTCGAGAGTTATGACTCCGGCGCAATCACGGTATGGTCCAAGGATGACGCGCCTCCTGCACGGGCAATCCCATCCGATGCCGTGCCCGCCCCGTGGGAAGGGTGGATGTGGGGCATCTTGCCTATCGGCAGCAGCTTCCTGGCGATTCTGTTTGTGTGGATACTGGTCGAACCCCGCCGCATGCAGGTCGAACCGCTCAACATGCCTGAAGAGACCGCGCTTCCCAGGGAAACACCGGAAAGCGTTTACGCCCACGAGGTGCACTCATGAAGTGGGGGCTTGCGGCTTTTCTCGCCATTGCGACCGCAGGTCTGGTTGCCTTTGCCTGGCTGCAGTCCGGTGGGCTGAAGCAGCATGCCATGTTCTCTGCCGCGACTCCCGAAGAGGCGGTGCAGGCTCTGATGAGCAAGATTCAGGCTCACGACTACCAGCAGGCCTACGCTTCGCTCGATCGCAGCAGCGATACCGATCTGGCATCCTTCATTCGTGAGATGGCGGGAAGCGACGGCAGCTTGCGGACATACTCCTCGCTGCAAACCGCGGAAGTTTCTCCGCTGCACGCCGATCATGACGAGGCCTTAGTCCGCTTGCGGATGAACTGGTCGAGCGCGCTGGGCTCGCTCGATGATGTGCGGGATTTGCGCGTGCGCCGCGACGGATCAGTCTGGCGCGTGGTGTGGCCGAAACCGGCGTTTCCCACGGTGCCCCCACAGGTTGTGTCGGTGAACTACTTGAGCTGGGACGTTATCGGCCGCAACAGTTCGCAGAACTGGGGAGCGCAGGACGTAGACTCGCCGAAAGTGCGCATCACGTCGATGAACGCCATCTCGCGCCCCGGTCGCGTCGTAATTCTCGGAGAAGTCGAGAATGAAGACACCGTTCCCGCGTATTTAAACGTGAATGCGACGCTGCTGAGAGCGGACGGATCTGCCATTGAGGAAGAAGGCAGCTTCGATCTCATCTCGCATGTGCTGCTCCCCAAGCAGGTTTCCCCTTATCGCATTGACTTTCCGGGTGTGCGCATGGATGCGGTGAAGAGCGTGCGCATGGACGCGCGCGCTCTGCTAGTCCCGGCCAGCGCTGATCCGGTAATTGCGGTTACCGACCAGGCGGTGAGCAAAGATGGATTGAACCGAACCGTGCTCAAGGGCGAATTGGTGAATCAAAGCGGGCGCCCCGTCAACATTGCACAGGTCCTGGCTGCCTATTACGACAACTTCGGGAAAGTTATCTGGGTCTCGGATGGTTATGTCGATCAGGCGCTCATGCCGCAAGTGCCGGTAGCTTTTGCGGTCGACATCCCGGATGACATCGCGGCGCGGCTGAAGAACTATCGCGTCATCGTCAACCACTACTCGCGGTCGAGCAACTGACATGAAGTACACCACGCGTGGCAATTTCGCATTTTGGAGGCGCCTGACCGGATTGGCGTTGTGGTGCGTATTGCCGTGGTGCGTGTTGCCTGGTTGGGCACAGACTGCGGAATTGCATGTACCCGCGATCGTGGAAGCAGGCCACAGCTTCTCGATTCCAATCGGGAGTTCCGGGCAAGCAGGCTCCGGGCAAGCCAGTTTCTATCTCTTGGGCCCCGACCATGTTGTGAAGCGCAGCGTGAGCCTCGGGAGTGACGTGCAGATTCAGTCCAGCGATGTGCGCAGCGCGGGACGCTACCAGTTAATCCTTTGCGGCTCGACATGCAATTCCGCAATGTTCGAGGTGAAGGCGGCGCAGCCTGCGCATCTGAGCTTCTTTCTACATCCTTCGCGAGTGCCCGTCTCCACTCGCGATTCCATCGATGCCACTGCGTTCGTGTTTGACCAGTATTTCAACCTGGTTTGGACGCCGGCTGCCGTCGATTTTCGTATCACTCCGGCCAGCGGACCCGGCTTCTCACGGCGAGCCTCCACGCGGAACGGTGTGGCCTGGATGCGCATGGACTCTACGCCACATGAGGGGCGGGTCCAGGTTACCGCGGTCCTGGGCAACGTGGAGGAAGCGAGAGTGATTCAACAGGTCGCGGCGGAAGCCTGCGGATTGCGCATGAAAGCTGTAGGGAGTGGGAATGGGGTGAGTCTCGAAACCGATCCGGTGCGCGATTGCAGCGGCAACCCACTTCCTGACGGCACTATCGTTTCATTCACCAAGATTGACAAGTTGGGCAAAAGCACGGTGGACACGCCGATCAAGAAAGGCATCGCGCGAGTGCAGTTCAGCGTTCACGGGCGAGCGCAGATCAGCGTCGCGTGCGGCGTGGTGCTGGGGAATGAACTCGCCGTCGCCCGCAACGGAGGACTATGAAAAGCATCGTCGCCGGCCTATTGGCGCTCAAGAAGGTCAGGCCTGGGTTGGTCAAGCCCGGTTTCGTCAAAGCTGCGAGCTTCATGATCGCAGGTTGTGTTCTGGCGATCGCCCAATCGTCGGCGCCGATTGACCTCCCTCAGGTTCATCTCGATGCTGACGGACTTGCCCCACGTCCCATCGAAGAACTTACGGGAACGACGATAGCGCGCCATTACGCGCTGGCCTGGCGTGACATGGCGGAGGCTTTGGAGTCCGATCGTTCCGCGCGAATCGATGAAGAGTTTGTCGGCTTTGCGAAAGATCGCCTGACTCAGAGAATCGCCGAGCAAGAGCTGGCGGGCGTGCACGTTCGGATTGTCGATCATGGCCACCAGCTGAAGGCGGTCTTTTATTCCACCGATGGGACCGCGATGCAGCTTCTCGATCAAGCCCAGTTGGAGATTCAAACCTTCGACGGCAACAAGTTGCTCGATACCCAGAATGCGCCCCACGAGTACATCGTTCTCATGACCCCCGGGGCAGATCGCTGGTACATTCGCGATCTTGAGGAAGTTTCTGCCAAATCCCTCTGAGTCCGGCCTTAGACGCCTGCTTCGGACCAACTGCTGGCAGCGCCGTTTTGTCGTAAACCGTTTTGTCGCAACATGCGTGGAAAGTTGTGGATGAAACTCTATCAGCTTGCCCTATTGACGCACGTCTTGATCGTGGGTGCGACTCCTAACGCATGCACGCACGCGAGTTCGCGAACTCTCGCCCTCAAAGATATCTCTGGCTTATCAGGCAACCCCAAAGTTCTTGCGGACTATCAGCCGTGGTTCGGCGACCCTGACCACATCGATGTCGGCTACAACAGCCAGGACCCGAACGTGCTGCGCAAGCAAATTGAAGAGGCCCGCAACGTCGGCATCTATGCCTTCGTGGTGGATTGGTACGGTCCGCGGCGTCCCTTTCTCGATCGTAGTACAGCGCTCCTCGAGCGCATCGCCAGCCAGCAGCATTTTCACATCGCGCTCATGTACGACGAAACCCAGGATGACAACGGACATGCAACCGACGATGCCATGGAGGCGATGGAACTGGCGTATCAGAAATACATCGGACCCAACGCGCCCGGACGCGATGCCTACCTCCAGTACGAGGGACGGCCGGTTGTCTTTGTGTTTCCCAAACGCGGCCACACGGATTGGACCCAGGTGCGCCAGCAGGTGAACCAGTGGGAATCGCCGCCAATCCTGCTGTATGAGGACGACCCGCCCGTTCAGTTCGCCAAAGCTTTCGACGGTGAGTACGCATGGGTGTATCCCGGGCACGCGGGGTGGACTCCAGACGGTCATGCGTGGGGCGAAGATTACCTGAATGATTTCTACACGAAGATGAGAACCAAGCATCCTGACGAGGTTACCGTGGGCGGAGTGTGGCCGGGCTTCAACGATGTGAAGGCATCTTGGAGCTTGAACCGGCACATCGACGCACGGTGCGGAGAGACCTTTGAAGACACGCTTCGCCTGTTCGACCAGAATAACGAACCTTCGCACCCGATTCCGTTTGTCCTGATCGCTACCTGGAACGATTACGAAGAAGGAACGGCGATTGAGCGCGGCCTGCCGCACTGCGGTACGAAAGCGGCCATCTCACACGGAGGACGTCCATGACGAGGGGAAGAGAAACCGCAGCGGCGATGTTTGAAACGCTGGCGGTCTTACATCTAAATGCGCATCTACATGCGCTCACATCACCGGGACAGCGAGGCGAAACCAACCCGCAGGTCGAAGCGGCGCTCACCGGATTGCAACGCATGTCGAAGGAGGAGTGGTCCGACTTTCTGCGCTTTGCGGAAATGCAACGCGTATACCTGCGCACGTTACAACTTTTAGAGAAATGGGATGTGGTTGGTGCAGCGGGGTCGCGGTTTGGCGGAGCTGTCGACCTTAAGGGTCCGGCGCAAGTGGAAGAACGGCAGATCGGATTGGCGCTCGCGGCTTTGGAAAAAGTTGTGCTCGCGCTCCAACTGACCGGACACTCGCCCGTCGTGATTAAAACCCTCGATCACTGGCCCGATATCGGCAGCGATCTTGATCTGTTTATTGCAGCCACCGAAGCTGATACCGTGCGCGCGATGCGGAGCGAGTTGCAAGCCGAGCCGCAGCCACGGAGTTGGGGTGATCGATTGGCGCACAAATGGAACTTCCGGGTTCCCGGACTGCCCCAGTTGGTGGAGATCCACGTAGGCTGCCTGGGACAAACCGGTGAGCAGGACACCCTGCCCCTCCACTTGGAAGAAACCAGCGTGGTGCGCGATATAGGTGCTTTTCGCTTTCGCGTCCCGGCTCCAGAGGAACAAGTCACGCTGGCAACTCTGCAAAGGATGTATCGCCATTTCTACATTCGCTTGACCGACCTGCTCAACCTCACTGGGCTGGTGCGGGCAGGCAGTCTCGACTTTGCGCGCCTGCGCTCGTCCACCGAGTGCTGGTCGATCTGGCCGGGAGTGGCAACCCTGCTGAAGATTACTTCGGACTATAACGAGCGCGCGGGCGTGGGACCACTCCCTCTGCCAGAGTTTGTGGTGCGCTCGGCACGTTTCGGGGCTGACATCACCTACGTCGGGGAACAATTCTTACGCGTGCCCCTGGTGCCGCAAGGTTCGCAACTGTTCCTGCGGCAACTCATCAGAACGGGCGCGGCGCGACACTTTCGCGCTGCGGTTCGGTTGTCTCTATTGCCTGTGCTGGCTGCCGCCGCATTCATCAATCTACGGCTTACAGGGGACGACAAGGGGATTTGGTAGAGCTATAACTCCGAGGGAGTGGCGACGCCCGGCTCCTTCGTATGAAGTCCAGTCGACTCAAGCCAGCTTGCGTATCCAGAAGCTAGAGGGCCAGGTGTGGTCGCCATCGCGCGTGGGAAGGAAGCACCGCTTTTTGGG
Organism: uncultured Acidobacteriota bacterium; assembly: GCA_963755795.1. Taxonomy (GTDB): domain Bacteria; phylum Acidobacteriota; class Terriglobia; order Terriglobales; family Acidobacteriaceae; genus Sulfotelmatobacter. The sequence goes on from CAVWLI010000021.1 coordinate 215,792, forward strand.
CGGCATGTTGCGATAGCTGTGCTGCCACTGCGGGAAAGCGCTCTCGAGCGCATCGGTAGCGCGACTTTGCATGCAACTGCTGCCCCACAGCACTTCGAATTTCGGATTGAACATCAGCAAGGCCTGCAGCAAGTACTGCTCGGACCAGAAGGCAAGATTGTGCAAGACCGCCTCGCGGGGATAGTCGGAAGGGATGAAGATGTCATGGGCGTGGATCAGCACACCGGCGGCGACGCGGGGAACAATCTCGAGATACTCGCGGACGACATCACTGCCGATTCCCACCACATGACTTGAGTCCAGAAAAAGGAAGTCGCCGCTTTGCAGGCTGAGGAATACGTCGAGATCCACATTCTGGATGGTCTGGGGAATGAGATGGACTCGATCGCTTAGCGCGTTCTTGGGGAACCGGTCCGGGAATGGGTCAATGGTGATCAGTTCGCCGCGCACTCCATCCTGCTTGAGGTTTAGATCGAGGGCCGCTGCCATGACACGGCTGCTGTAACCGCCCCCCACTTCCACGATCCGTCGCGGCTTGTAATGGCGAACCAGACAGTAAGCGATCTCCGCATCGACGGTCTCGAAGAAGCCATTACTGTAGTTGTAGCCCACGCTAAAGAACGGCGCCGAGTCCGATGCCCATTCGCTCTGATATTGCGGAACCACCGTTTGCAGGAAATCCAACTGCCGGTCGACGGCAAGGTCAAAACCGACGGGCGCTTCCTCGGCTGGCCATTTTCGGGCTTCGAGTTCGCGGAAGTCGGGCACTGGCCAGTAGTAATGGTTCGGACTCACGGTGATGCCGATGCGCTGGAACAGGCGGAAGGCATGTCGCATGAAGGCGAGCGTCGTCTCATTCTCGTGCAACTTGCGAGCTAGGCCGAGCAGGGGTCCGCGATCGCGCATCACCTCCGGCTGGCCATCTTTTTCGGAAGTGCCTCCATGAAAGGTCGGGGTTTGAGCGGGAGATCGGACAGTTGGCAGTTCATTCAACGACATGTGCCTCCGGGGAATACTCGAACGAATATGCGAGATTCTGATGCAATCCGGTTTTGATGCAAAACGAAGGGGGTCCGGCCTGGGAATTTTGGTAACCGTTGCGTTTTCAGTCCCCAGCCAGGGGATATGCGGAAGGATGGAGGGGCAGGGGCTCGAAAGACATTCGGCAGGGCGCCGTTTCGCTCAGCGAAAACCCTTAGGTACGAGCGGAGAATGCCTTAGTTTCGCATGGCGGCGTCATATCGCAACCTCGGCTACCCGAAATGCGGCGCCCGTATACGGTGTCCACTGCATGGACGGAGCCGCCTGCCCACCGTAAGGTAATTAAGGACGCATAGGTCAACATATGAATTTCTGTTCGACGCGAGTGCCGCTTGGTTTCAGCGGATCCAGTTCGTTATCGCAAGAGAAGTCATGACCAGGCTGGAACTGGACATGCCAACTGAGACTGTAGATTGCGTCCGTAAAGCCGAGGCAGGTGCCGCGCTTCCCATTCGGGAAGTGCGGCTCCGGTCGCTTTCGCAACCAGTTCTATCGCCGAATGCGTTTACGCTAAGCGACTCTTGGGGCCGGCACGGGGTCTCGACAACGCGTAGCGCGGTAGGTTCGTTCCTGGTACACGCGCTGATCATAGTGGCGGCCTTCTCACTGCTGACGCATGAAGTGCGGTCCGAGGCAAAACCGGTTACGAGAATCACACTCATCGCACCTTCCATGGAATCTTACGCATTGCCGCTGGCCACTAAGCAGGCTGGAGGAGGCGGCGGGGGTGGAGATCGCGACAAGCTCCAGGCGCCGCGAGGCAGGCTCCCACGCGTGGCCAAACAACAAATCACGCCGCCGGAGATACTGATACGCAATGAACATCCGAAGCTAACGGTTGCGCCGACGGTGGTTGCGCCGCCACAGATCGAGATGGCCGCCTCTGCACCGAACCTGGGAGTTCCGGCCGCGGCAGCTCTGCCAACCATCGCCGCCTCCAACGGGACTGGCTCCGGTGGCGGTATTGGGTCAGGTTCAGGCGGAGGAGTTGGCAAGGGGTCCGGCGCTGGCGTAGGCGAAGGTTATGGTGGAGGCGCTGGCGGAGGCGCATATAAAGTTGGAGGGTCAGTGCTGGCGCCGCGCCCGTTGGCCATGCCCGATCCGGACTACACCGAACAAGCGCGCGAGGCCAAGTTGCAGGGTATGTGCGTACTCAAGCTGATCGTGGGTGCGGATGGAAAACCACGGGATATTCATGTGCTGCGCTCCTTGGGGATGGGCCTGGACGAAAAGGCCATGGCCGCCGTGAGCCAATGGACATTTGCGCCGGCAACCAAAGATGGCACGGCGGTTCCTGTTCTGATCAGCGTGCAGGTTGTTTTCAAACTGAATTGAGCCGCTCGCCGCAAACCATTGGACACTACCGAAGTAACCCGGGCGGGTCTTCTATTGCTCTTAACCGATTGACCAAAAAAAACGGCGGCCCGTGACCGGGCCGCCGATGATGCTGACGCCATTACCGAGCCCGCCTACGCGGCCTGCACAATGGAGTTGCGCACGGCATAGCGAACCAGGCCGGCGACTGAGTGAACATCAAGCTTGTGCATTACGTTGGTGCGGTGAGTCTCGATGGTCTTGACGCTCAGATTCAACAGTACTGCAGCTTCCTTGCTGCTATTACCTTCGGCTAACAACTGCACCACTTCGCGTTCCCGAGCTGTCAATCGATCTCTCATGGTACTGCCGGGTTCGGCGTTGTTACGGTGGAGATATCCGTCGAGCATCATCTTCGCCGCACGCGCCGTGAAGAAAGTGGCTCGCCTCTGCAGCGCCTCAACCGCCAACAACAGGTTTTGCGCCGCGTCGGACTTCAGAATGAATCCACGAGCTCCGGTTTCGAGAACCTGGCGGATCAATTCATCCGACTCGTACAACGTGAAAATAAGGATTGGTGTTCCGGGTCTTTCCTTGAGAATCTGGCGTGCGGCATCCATCCCGTTCAGCGTCGGCATGGCTACGTCCAGAACTACCAAGTCCGGCTTTAACTCCGCCACTTTGGCCACTGCTTCTCGGCCATCGCGCGCCTCGCCGCAGACCGCCCATCCCGGATGGGTTTCCAGCAACGTGCGGATGCCGCAACGTACGACATCGTGATCGTCCGCAATCAAGATTCGGAATGCCTTCGCAGTCCGGTTCTCATTCGTCAAATGGCTGGGGACAGGCCGGGGTGCGACCGGCGTCATCCAGGCATCGGGTGAGGCTGCTTGTGGGAGTTGCTCACCGCGGAAAAGCGGTTTGCCGCCACTGACGATCGGGGAGTGTTCAAGGGATACGCGAATACCACTAGGCTCAGACATGAAACGAATCTAACATCAGGCCCTTTCCTATACTGATCAATACGAGACACTAATCTTTAATCTCTTTCCACGCGGCAGCCGACACAAATGTGTTGGCAAGTGGTCAATATTGTCCAGCTTTTCCCTGAGGTCCAAGGTAGCTTTCCTGTACTGGCCAATCACATGGGACACAACCAACGTTTTAGCCATTTGGAGGGCGTTCTCAACAACAGTGAAATGCACGCCCGGCCTCACCGGGCGCGAGATCGGGGAACCGAGAGCAAAGCTTTCCGAATCTTGGCACGCGTTATGGCGAATTCTCCGCGACAACTGGCGGACACACTGGTCCGGCTGGCGCTGGAACTCTGCCGGGCGGGCACGGCCGGTATCAGCCTGGTCGAAACGGTTTCGGGGAGCGAGCCAATCTTTCGTTGGATGAGCTTGGAGGGATTGCTCAAGAAAGACGTAGGAGGGTTCACTCCGCAAAACTTCAACCCCTGTGGGGTATCTCTCGACCGCAAGTCGCCGCAACTCTTCTTGTATCCCGCAAGACATTTACCCTTTCTCAACGATCTTCCGGTGCCGGTCCTGGAAGCTTTGGTAGTTCCTCTCACGGGGGCAGGTCCGACCGGCGCGCTTTGGATTTTTTCTCACGAAGAGGGCATCGCTTTCGATTCTGAAGACATTCGCATTTTGACAGATCTGGCCGACTTCGCCAGCTCCGCTTTTCGTGTGATTCAGCTGCTGGATGAGGAGCGTTTGGGACGTCTCGACGCGGCCCGCGAAATTGCCAGCCAGGCGGCTGAGTTGGAAGCGCAAGTGGCGGAGCGCAAACTGGCAGAGGACAACCTGATGGAGCTCACCGGCAGGTTGCTTCAGTTGCGCGATGAGGAACAAAGACGGGTGGCTCGTGATTTGCACGACAGCGTGGGCCAGTTACTGGTGGCAATGTCGATGAATCAGGGTAGAGTATTGGCTGAGAACCACCTGAGTCCGATCGCAGCGAGGGCTATTTCTGAGAACGCGGCACTCCTGGCCCAAGTCTCCCAGGAAATTCGCACGATCTCTCATTTGCTGCACCCCCCGCTTCTCGATGAGGTGGGATTAGCGCCAGGCGTGCGGGAATATCTCGAAGGCTTCGCGGAACGCAGCCGCATGAAGGTTCAGTTTGAGATCCCAGAGGATTTTGGGCGATTGCCGCGCGAGCTGGAAACGACTCTGTTTCGCATTGTGCAGGAAGGCCTGACAAATGTTCACCGGCATTCCGAAAGCCACACTGTGACCATACGCATTCTACGGTCTTCACGCCAGCTTTCGCTGGCAATAGCGGACTCCGGAACGGGCATCCCAAGACAGAAAGTCCGTGAGATCGAAGCCGGGCGGGCGTCCGGTGTCGGCCTTCGCGGGATGCGAGAACGCGTCCGGCAACTGGGCGGCAGTTTCAGGATTCGCTCGAGTCACAAGGGCACGGTGATAGTTATCCGGCTGCCCTTGGACGATACGATGGATTCACGCCGGAATGACTTTGTGTCACCTGCCGTCGTTGTCGCACACTCGACTTTGTAACCGGAAGCCTGAAGCGGAAATGAAGTTCCTGTCGGTAGATGGAACCTCTAAAATCCACGTTGTAGTGCCCGCATGGATCGGTTCGACGCCCTTTCTCGCCCAATTCTGCAAAAAAGCGATCAAGGTCCCGAGGTCGGCATCCTGCCGGACGGATTCGAGATACATATGCAGTCCATCAAAATGACAAGCAACCATCGGACTGTTCTGCACAACTAAAGGACGCCACCACAATTTGGGGGCCTGCGCAGCGAAGAGCACTGTCCAAGGTTTTCACGAACCCGTGGGGAAATGTGTGCTTGCCTGGTCGCTGGGCCTGTCGGGGCCGCGGTTCGAGGTCAAGCGTGAGTACTGTGATAACCATGCGATGGCGGATGCTAGTGATCTGCTCCACTGAGAATCGGCGAGTGATAGAAAGCGCGATTTTAGAGTGGTCGCTGGAGGTCTGTTGGTGCTTAACCTTGCAGCAAGCTCGCCGCGGTCTGCGGCGGGGGAACCATGCGCTGGTCCTCTGCGAGGCGGAGTTTCCAGATGGAACTTATCAGGATGTGATGACGTTGTTAAAGCACAAACTGGACCAGGTCCGCGTCATCGTCCTGGCTGAGTCGCACTCTGAGGACGGCTACCGCCAGGCGATCGAGTTGGGTGCCTTCGACGTGCTATCCGCTCCCTGCAGGCGAACTGATGTTCAATGGATTATCATGCAGGCCGTCCAGAGCCACCCCGCCAACGCCGACGCTTCAAAAAAAGGCGGAACCGGCGCGAGCCATCCCTCCCTCGCGCTTGCCTGACCAGCTGAAACTTTAAACATCGCTCAGAACGACAGACCAAGGGCTTAGGTAGTGCACGATCGCTCGCGCCCGACAGGTATGGATCCTCGTTGGTTGCAGAGCGGTCATCGCGACACACAACCGTCTGGTGTTCATTTTCATCGAAATTCGGACTCTTCCAGGAGTAACACGTCTATGAAGTCTCGGTTAACGTTTTGGTTGACGTTGTTGTCGGCGCTGGGCACCCTTGTGCTGACGGGTTGCGTAAGTGCGGGCGGTGGTTCACAGACGCAATACCAGTTGATCGTCACGGCCCCGGCCGTGGGTGCGGGAACCGTCACCAGCAGCCCTGCAGGGATTAACTGTCCTACGGCGTGCAGCGCCAGCTTTAACCAAAATACTCAAATCACGCTGACCGCAACTGCGGGCAGCAACTATTTTTTCGGCGGATGGAGCGGCGGCTGTTCCGGCACCAGCACATGCAACCTAACCCTGACTGCCCCCGCGAGCGTAACGGCTACCTTCAATCCCGGTGATGGATTGACCGTGGCGATGGCGGGGACGGGCACGGGAACCGTTACCAGCAGTCCGGCAGGAATCAATTGTCCGACTACATGCTCTGCGAGTTTCACGCAAAATTCCCAGGTCACGCTGAGCGAAACTCCGGGAACGAACAGTACCTTCACTGGTTGGAGTGGCGCATGTACGGGAACCGCGACCTGCAGCGTTACCGTCGCCGCAGCGGAATCCGTGACTGCAACCTTCAGCTCCGCATCTCCCAGTTATGCCGTGACTGTGACTGAGGCGGGGACGGGCACCGGAACCGTAACTAGCAGCCCGGCAGGAATCAATTGTCCGACTACATGCTCTGCGAGCTTCACGCAGAATACCCAGGTCACGCTGAGCGAAACTCCGGGAACGAATAATACCTTCACTGGTTGGAGTGGAGCGTGTACGGGAACGGGAACCTGCAGCGTCACCGTGGCTGCGGCGGAATCCGTGACTGCAACCTTCAGTTCCGCATCTCCCAGTTATGCAGTGACCGTGACTGAGGCTGGGACGGGCACCGGAACCGTGACTAGTACTCCGGCAGGAATCAATTGTCCGACTACGTGCTCTGCGAGTTTCACGCAGAATACCCAGGTCACGTTGAGCGAAACTCCGGGAACGGGCAGTACCTTCACTGCTTGGTCCGGCGCGTGTACGGGAGCCACAACTTGCAGCGTCACCGTGGCTGCGGCGGAATCCGTGACTGCAACCTTCAGTTCCGGTAACCCCTATGCTGCCCTGAATCACATCATCCTCTTCGCCCAGGAGAACCGGTCTTTAGATCATTACTTTGGCGCAATGCTCGGATACTGGTCGGCGAACGGATATGGTACTAAGGGGCAGACCTTCAACGGGCTGCCGCAGTTTAATCCGCCGGTCAACGGCGTAACCCCAGCGCCGCCGACGAACCCCGGCTGCGATCCGACTGTCACAGATGGATGCACACCGAATCCCAGCTATCCCGTTAGCTCCTTTCATCTCGCCTCCGAGTGCACGGAAGAGCAGAGCCCCTTCTGGAACGAGGCCCATAACAATTGGGACTACACCAACCAGGCTGATCAACCGGCCGAAAATCCTCCGCCGCTGAACGGATTTGTTTACACCGCCGCGTATGACGCCCAATCGCAAGTCCCCCCGCTGATGGATGTCAACGGCATACGAGCCATGGGTTATTTTGACTGGACGGACCTGAATTACTACTACTTCATGGCCTCCAATTTCGGGACCTCGGACACCTGGTTTTCTCCGCTGATGAATCGGACCCAACTCAACCGCATGTACATGCTGGCCGCCACTTCCGCCGGACACGCGTATCCCCTGGTAGCCCCGGAGGGCCCCCTCGTTAATAAAACTATTTTCGAGGCCCTGCAGAATGCAGGCATCACGTGGAAGATTTATGTTAACTCTGAGGCCACCATTAATCCGATCACCGGTGCTGCGTGTAACAACGACATTTCGGACGCGAACGCGGAGTGCCTTATCGAAAGCTCCTATATCAATATGTTCACGTACGAACAAACGATCATCAATAGCGCCGGCCAGACCCCGGACTTGTTGCAAAATATAGTCCCGGTGACACAGTTTGCGGTCGACGCGGCGAATGGGACGTTGCCCCAATTCGCGCTGATTGAACCCGCCTCGGCTGCCTCACTCGATGAGCACCCCAACGATCTCGATACTTCTACTCCGTCGGATGTCCAGGCTGGAGCCAAATACGCAGCCGGTCTCATCAACGACCTTATGGCCAGTCCCAATTGGACGGATTCGGCCATGATTTTCACTTTCGACGAAGCCGGCGGTCTTTACGACCACGTGCCACCGCAGCCGGCGACACCCCCTGGCGACTATTTATCGCCGCTCGATCTGAACCCCGCTCTCAACGATATCTGCACCAAGCCCGGCCAGGAGCTCGGACAAGGAACCTGTGATTTCGCGTGGACTGGGTATCGAGTTCCGCTGATTGTGATTTCGCCGTATTCCGTGAAGAACTTCGTCTCTCACAATGTTCGCGATTACACAGCCGTGCTCAAGATGGTTGAAACCCGCTTCGGCTTGCCCGCCCTCACCGCACGCGACGCCTCTCAAATGGACATGACCGAGTTCTTTGATTTTGTGAACAAGCCCTGGGCTACTGCTCCAACGCCTCCCACTCAAGTAACAGACGGTCAGTGCAGCCTGGTTCCGCCAGCCAGTTGGAACGATCCTCCTGCCTTAGTGGTCACAATCTCGGGCGCTACAGGCTCCGGGTCCGTCGCGGGCAATCCTGGGAATATCACTACGTGCACGCCCGGCGGGGACGGCTGTTTTGGCTCATTTGCCTATGGCACCGACGTCACCCTTACTGCAACCCCGAACGGCGGGTACACTTTTGCGGGATGGAGTGGCGCAGGTTGCAGCGGCACGGCCACTTGTTCCATCACGGTGACTGCCAACACATCGGTGACTGCGACGTTCACGGCGGGTGCGGCAGCGCAGGCCAGTATGTCTGGACTGACGCACCCATCGCATCCATAGGCCGTGCCTGTTATGGCCTTCGCGGCTTGGGGATCATTCCAGAATGATCCCCAGAGTGGGATAATGACTTCCGTGAAAATTAAGTGGGCGTTTGTGCTGTGGTTTGCCTTCTTCTCAGCTTCCTCCTGCCTGGCGGCAACTCGGCACTACTACATCGCCGCGGAAGATGTCACCTGGAACTACGCCCCCAGCGGCCACGATCTGCTCACGGCCACGCCCATCCGGCAACCGTGGCTTCAGTTGCAATGGCCGAAGACACGCTTCGTCGAATATACGGACGGCACCTTTACCACTCCGAAGCCGCAGCCTGCCTGGCTCGGAATTCTCGGACCGGTGATTCGCGCGGAAGTGGGCGATGAAGTGGTTGTGGATTTCCTGAATCGTAGCCGCCGCGGTCACGATATGCATCCTCATGGCCTGCGTTACGACAAAATCAACGAAGGGGCTTTATATCTGCCCGTGGCCAAAGGGGGCTTTGTCGCTCCCGGCGCCCGGTATACGTATCACTGGTTCGCCAACGAGGCTAGCGGTCCCGGGCCAGGACAGCCAAGCTCGATTGTGTGGTGGTATCACGCGCACGTTGACGCGGCGTTTGAGATCAATGCCGGTCTGCTCGGGCCGATCATCGTCACCGCCAAAGGCAAAGCCAATCCCGACGGATCTCCTAAAGATGTTGACCGCGAGTTTGTTGCTTCGTTCATGGTCTTCAACGAAATGGGAGGCAAACCCGCAGGGCTGTTTTATGCCATCAATGGATTCATCTTCGGCAACCTTCCCGGCTTGACCATGAAGCAGGGAGAGAAAGTGCGCTGGTACTTGCTGGGAATGGGCAATGAGATCGACCTGCACACTCCTCATTGGCATGGCGAAACCGTCACCGAAGGCGGCAAGAACACCGATGTGATCGAACTTCTTCCAGGAAGTATGAAGACCGTGGATATGATCGCTGACAATCCCGGCACATGGCTGTTCCATTGTCATGTGGAAGATCACATGGAGGGCGGAATGATGGCGGTTTACACGATCGCTGCGCTGCCTACGCGTGCTTGCCCGGTTGCGTTTGTTGGCGGAGATTTCTGGAAGCATCCGGAGAAGTTCACGCTGACGGTGAAGAACACTAGCAGCAAGACCATCACAAGTGTGCGGCTTACGCCAGAAATGTTTTTGGCGCCTCAGGATTTGCGGCGGCCGTTCAACTCCGAGTGGTCATCGGCAAAGCCCATTTTGCCCGGCCAGGAGCAAACTCTCGAAAAGCCGGGCATTCGCGCCGATAGCGCCCAAGCCGTCCTGGGCTGGGTCTTCTTCCCGCATTCGGTGAAGTACGAAGATGGAACCAGTTGGCTCGCTCAAAGCGAGGGCGAGTGCTTCGACGTAATATGGCGCGACCAGCAGCATCCCGATATGCCGGCCTTACCGCCCCGGCAGATCGAAATGAATCCAGACTAGCGTGCGTCCCAAGAAACGTCTCTCAAGAAACCCCACTTGTCGAAGCCAGCGGTTTAGAAACACTGAAAGTTGATGTTGACTTGACCGTGCATCAACTGGTTGGAGGTCGATGTATTGCCCAGTACCCAGACCGCAGCAGCCTTCGGGTTCCCCCCCGTTGAGTTAACGTAGTAGCGCCAGCGAACCCATCCATAGCTATGCTTGACGTTGTCCACCGGGTTGACGTCTGTGTCTACACCGTAGTCAAAAACCTCGCGAAACTTACAGGAATCGGCTTTCCCCGAGACACTGCAACTGTACGTATATTGCAAGGGCAAGGTTGTGATGGAAAACGACTCGGGCGGATTTGCGCGGTGGTCGGTAATCGTCATCTTCCCTGGGACTTGCACTTTCAGCCAGGCGTAGTTGAGATCCTGGGCGTGACTTTGTTTTACCTGATCGACATAGGTGTAGTAGTTCGTATTGTTCGATGGGGTGGGAGGCGGCCCATTCCAGATCGAACTGTTGGCTCCTCCCGGAGTCGCACACCGGGCCGCCCAGCGCATGGAGAAGTCGGCTGTGCTTTTCTGGCTACCGTTGTTCAATTTTCTGCAGCTGGCTGGATCGTTCCAGTGGTTGACGCCATTCCAGTCGTCCAGTTCCGTGACCCATTGGTAGATGTAATTTGAATCGTAGAGATTGATGTCCCAGGGATTCCCTTGCGGATTCTTGACGTAGTACACCTTCTTTTGGCCTTCGTCCCAGACGGTATAGACGTAGGACGATGGCAGGCCGTTCGTGATTCCCTCCATGTGGTAGCCGGAGGCCAGTCCTGGGTCCATCATCATTACACTCAAGACATCCCAATAGTTGTGCCCTGCCGGACACGAGATCGTTGATTGAATCTGGGCGAAGGCGCTGGGCGCCAGCGGCAAACACGCTGCCACGGCCAGCAGTCCAATGCCTAGAGCGAATCTGCACGTTCTCATTAAGGTCACCTCGCTTTTCCGTCTGCGCATTGGTTGGGTCACACTGCGCGCAATATAAGTCAGCGAGATGTCAATACACTAGATTACTGAAGTTCATAAAATAGAACCCGTAGCCCGTTTTAGGACTGACCTGGGGCCGGAGGCGAACGCTTAGCCGCTTTCGACGAGGTTTGGAACAGAGGAAAGAAGGTCGAAAGCGGCACGAATTGCGGGCCGGCTCTTACAAGTATGCGAAGGGTAAAGAGGATCTAGTCGTGGAGAACGACGTTGAGAAGTGAACTGTGAACTTGGAGCCCGCTGCCCCCATATTCAAGGAAGCCTAACTCTCTGAACCGATTCATGAAAAAGCTGACCCGGGAGCGAGTTGTCCCTATCATCTCTGCGAGGGTTTCCTGACTGATCTTGGGGATCACGGTCTCGGGCGCGCCCTCCTTGCCGAAGTGCGCCAGTAAAAGCAGAAGGCGAGCCAGCCTCTTTTCGCTGGAATTGAAGAGCTGATCGACCAAATCCTCTTCGTAGCGAATGTTCCGCGCCAGCAGGTACGCCACGAACAGATCAGAGAATGTGTGCTCACGGTGAAGCGCCAGCATCATCGCCTTCTTATCGATGCGCAGAAGTTCGCAGTCCGTCATTGCGGTTGCAGACCCCATGCGCAAAGACTGCCCAGCCAGGCCACCTTCTCCGAAGAACTCTCCCTCGGCCAATATGCCCAGGGTTGCTTCTTTGCCAACCTTCGAAACCACCGTGAGTCGAACCTTGCCGCCCTGGATATAGAAGACCGCGTCCGCCGCATCGCCCTGTGCGAAGATGGTTTGTTTCTGAGGAACAGTCACAGACTTCCTACCCTCACCGATGGTGGCAAGGAATTTCTTCGGGTCGAAATCGCGATTGTTCTTGACCAAAATGGTTGGTGCCGTCAAGGGACTTCTCCCGGCGTAGGGATACACCTTTGGTAGATTCTGCCAGAATGGGAATCCCGGAAGATGTTCAATTTTGCTCACAATCAGGAGCAAACTGTGAACACTCAAAATGATCAGCTGTCGGGTGACCAAAAGCGTTGAGAATGAGCAATATTGAACATTTTCACGGCCCAGGAACGCTGCATCATGTGGGGGTGAAGACGAAAGAACTCACCGCGAAGCAGATATTATCCGTGCCTTGTGCGACATGTGGTGCGGCGGTCGGGGAAGCTTGTGAGCTGCATACCGGCGCCCCGCGCACCGAGCCCCACCGTGACCGGAAGCTCTCCGCAGCCGAGGCCGTGGATGCGACACTTGGCAAAGGGTGACGACCGGCGGGACCTCCTCGGTCCCCAGCCGGTCGACGATTTCCTGGTCGGCAGAAACGAGCGCATGGACCAGCCGCCGCAGGCGGCCAGTAGCTCAAGCGAAACGGCTGAGACTGTTTCCGGGTAAAATTCTTCCGGACCAGTTTTGCTGACCGGTTTTGCTGAAAGGTCGGACTAGACGGTTAATCGCGGGTCTTCGGCTCGCCCGCAATCTCTTCCTGCTGACCTTCCGCCTCTTGCCAACTGGAGTTGGGGTTGTATTCCTTCATCGTTCCGGCGGCAACATTAGTCTTCGGGCCAAGATCCTTCTCGTACACGACTCCATCGGGACCGACCATAAAGGTCTTTACACCCGATGACCGGTATTCCGCTGGATAGGCCACAAACGCGAATCCGCCGGTCAGTTTGCCGTTGACCATGTAACTCTTCGAGCCGCCTGGGCCACTTTTTCCCTGGCGGATCACGATGCGGTAGTAGTAACCGAGGTAAGGAGTTGTAGCACCGTCTTGATTCTTCGTGTAGCCCTCGGCAACGGCCGCGGCGACGAGTGGGCCGATGGGGCTCTGTGGTTCGCCGTCCGTGGCTTTCCAGTACAGGCCATTGTGCTGTCCCGGCTCACTAAAGATTTCGCGGGCGTACTCGTTGCTATGTGTGGAACGGAATTCCTTTTGTGCCGCCACCAACTCCTGGCATACGCGGATGGCTGACAATTCATTGCGGCCAATTCGCCGGTACAAAATTTCCTGTTTCCCCGCTTCGGTGTCGAAATACCACGTGTCGCCTTTTTCCATGAGCGGTATGGGAGTGGGCCAATTTCTGGCGCCGATATACAGCACCGTGGTTCCGTCCGGTTCTTTCACCAGTCGGTGCATTTCCCCATACTTCTCCACGAAGTTGGAGCGGTTCTGCGCGTCCTCGATGTCGTCACCCGACGAGACGATTTGCTTTCCCTCGGGGCCGAGAATATCGAGCATCGCTTTTTCGTCATTGCTCTGACTGGCTGCAACGAGGGCGCTGCTCGCATCTTCGGGCGAAGAGAAAGTTTTCTGGCCAGGCTGCTGAGCCAGGGATGTCGTGAGGAAGCATCCGGTCAAGAGAATGGCGATTGCGGCCAGTCTAAGAAAAGTCGCGCTGTAAAGCTCGTCGAAATTCCGGGTGATTCGGGGCATAAGGTCTCTCCCAATTCAGACTCTTGCAAACTCACTTACGTACTAAGAACCTTTAATTACGGTGTCCGCCACCGCCATGGCCACCCCCGCCGGCGTGCCCACCTCCGCCACCGCCGCGAGATCCTCCACTGGCATGGGCCGTGCCCATGCTGGCGCTGCCTCGCGAGGAGTAGCTCCGGGCCTGTCCGCCGTGAGAATAGCCGCTGAATGCGCCGGAGCGGACGCCTCTTTGACCGCGGGGGGCGGCGTATCCTCGCGCCGCCCGGGAGTTTCCTTCGAAAGGCCGGGCCGTTGCGCCGGGGCGGTTGCCAACTCCGCTGCGTGCTCCGAAGTTTCCGTTCCCAGACCGGTTACCGGCATAAGAGCGGGCCCCAGATCCCCCACGCATGCCATTACCCACGCGCGCGCTTCCTGCCCGATAGAAATTGCTCCGGTTATAAAACGTGTTGCTGCGGGAGTAGTACCTGCCGCCGCCGTACATCGCGTATCGGCCACCCCAATTGAATCCCCAGTGATTCGAACCCCAACCATAACCGCCGTACCAGCCGATTCCGAAGCCACCACCCCATGACATGTACGGACCACCAAACCAAATTCCGGGATACGGATACCATCCCGGCCACGCATTAATGGGCTCTCCGTAAGCCAGCCACGGATCGTATGCCGGGACGTAGATCGTCTGTGGATCGGAAGGCTCAACCGAGATGGTCGAGTCTTGCGTAGTGACATTCTGCTGGGGCGTGGTCTTGAGGTCGCCTGCCGCCTGGGCGCGCCTACGCATCACTTGCACGGCATCCATAACGTCCGCTTGCTGATTGAAGTAGGCATCGCCGAGGGATGACGCCCACGAGAGATTCTTGTCCATGTTTCCCAGAACGGAGGGAAACGCAGTGAGCGCTTTCACGCTGGGGTCCCATGGCTGCTGGTCAACCGCCTGACCTAGGGCATCGCCCTTCAAGTCGGGATTCGCCTGCGCCCAACGGTCGGCCTCGACGACTTGTTCGGGAAACGTGGCCGCGGCCAGGATTTGAGCCACCAACGAATCCGGGTAGAGCGCAATCGGCGCTACCAGCCTCTGCAACTGCTCAGGACTCTGTTGTGCATAGGGCGGGGCAGACGCTGCCTGCGCCTGGTCGTCTTGAGCTTGCTGCTGTGGATCTGCCTGCTGGTCTTGCTGAGCAGACAGCATTCGCGGCCAAACGGCGAGCAGAAGAACCGAACACAGTAGAATTAAACTCCATCTGCCCAAGCGACGGCTTGCTAAACCTGCGTCATGTCCGACGGTTTTCATGACTTTGAATCCCTTCCACACTATGTAGCTACTTAAATGCAACCCGGCCAAACTGGTTTCGAGCCGCGTTCCGGTCACACAAACTAGTCTCAGGCCTCCAGACCGATGTCGGCTGATCAATTCAGATCAGTAATGCAAACGAGGTTCAGCCACTCTAAGAAAGGCGCATAGGGTAAACGCGCATAGGGGGCAATATGGCAAAAACTGCGGTAGGTTTGTTTGAGAATTCAGGATTGGTCGAAGGGGTGGTTCGCGATCTGACGGCGAAAGGGTTCCTCCCGAAGGACATCCGTGTTTTAGGAGAGCCGGTCGAGATGGCGGGCAGCGGTCCCATGAGCACTCCACACATTGATTTTGAAGTGGGCTTGATTCGGGATCTGACAGCGTTCGGGGTCGTCGAAGCGGACGCAGAAGCGTACGTCCAGGGCGTGCGTCGGGGAGGCGTGATGGTTTTCGCAACCGGTCTCGGCGAGAATGCAGACAAAGCGGCGGAGATTATGAACTGTCACGGAGCGGTAGAAGTCGAAGAGATCGGCGCGCCACGGCCGGCGCTCCCGGATGCGGAGATCGATGAAGAGATTGCCATCCGAAATCCTTCGACCCAAACTGGCAGGGTCCGTTCTGCCGGGTCGGGTGCTCGCCTGTTTGTTTGGTAGTTGGTACTATGGCGCTTTGCTGGCCAGTTGCGCCGGCGAAGGGAGCTGCGAAGTGTCCCAACCTCCGCCGAGCGCCTCGATCAATCCTGTGTTGGCCGTCATCTGCTGAATTCGAAGATCGACCGCAGTTTCCTGGTTGGACAGCAATGAAGTTTGCGCAGTAATCACATTCAGGTACGGATCGATTCCTAGTTTGTAGCGATCCGTGGCCAGCGCGAGGTTCCTTTCTGCCGATTTGACCGCCGCGTCCTGATGTTGAATTTCCACCGACAGTATTCGCAGCGACGCAAGGTTGTCTTCCACCTGTTGAAAACCGGCGAGTACGGTTTGGCGATAGTTGGCGACGGTCGCATCGTACTGCGCCGTGAATTGCATGACCGTAGCCCGGCGCAGCCCTGCGTCAAATAATGTTTCCGCGACCGCCGGGCCGAGCGAGAAAAATCGGCTGGGCCATGTGAACCAACTTGCGATGGATGTGCTTTGGAGCCCTGCCGTCGCGCTTAGCGTAACCGTCGGGAAGTATGCCGCTCTGGCAATGCCTATCTGCGCGTTGGCCTGAGCCACCAGGCGTTCGGCGGCGGCGATGTCGGGACGTCGCTCAAGAAGCTGAGACGGAACGCCCAAGGGAATCGCCGGAGGGGTTGCATTGAGGGCCTGGATTGGAATTGAAAATGTCGACGCCGGCTGACCGGTCAGCATGGCGATGGCATGTTCAAATTGCGCTCGTTGGATACCAAGAGCATCATCCTGCGCCTGCGTGGCTTCGAGTTGAGTTTCGGCTTGCGCCACCGCTTCCTCGGAATCGATGCCGGTCTCGTACAGCGCTCTCGTCAAATCCAGAGATCTTTGAAAGGCGATCACCGTTGAATCCAATAATTCCTTCAGGGCATCCTGGCCGCGAAGTTGAAAGTAATCCGCGGCAACTTCGGATTGGACTGTGAGACGTATATTCTCGAGATCCGCTGCACTCGCCTGCGCTCCATAGGCAGCCGCTCGCACCGTGTTCCGCACGCGGCCGAAAAGGTCCGGCTGCCAAGTGGCATCAAAGGGAAGCGTGTAGTCCGTAAATGTACCCGGCGACGATGATGTGGCACCTGAGCTCGAAGACGTGGAAGACGACGGCCTTTGCACGGTAATGGAGGGATTGGTCGACACGGTCGGGAAAAGCTGTGATCGAGCTTCCTTGACCATGGCGCGCGCGCCAAGAAAGCTGGCCGCAGCAGCCGCGATATTTTGGTTTGAAACATTCACCTTCTCTTCCAGCACATTTAACTGAGGATCGTGGAAGCCTTCCCACCATTTGCCGCGGAGCGCGTCGTCCTGAGGCTGGGCCGTCTTCCAGCCATCCATTTCTTTGTAGGCGGGGGGAGTCTCCACCGAGGCTCGCTGATAGCGATGCCCCAAATTGCATGCGCTGCAAAGCAGCAAAGTTCCCATTAAAACCGCGAACTTCAAGACGCTACGGAATGAGGATCGGTTGCTCACCGATTTCAAGCTGGTCGCATTATTCCTCGTGGTCATTGCTTACCTCTCTGGCGAATTAGTTGGCAGCGCTGGGAGCTGGTCCAGCCCCGTACTCAAGGTGGTCGTGCCGCTTCCCCTGTATCCGTATCCGCAGCCGGTCGAATGCCAAATAGACGACTGGCGTGGTATAGAGCGTGAGCAACTGGCTCAAGATCAGTCCTCCTACAATCGTGATGCCCAGAGGCCGGCGGAGTTCATAGCCCGTGCCCGTCCCCAGCGCCAACGGCAGAGCGCCCAGTAACGCAGCCATCGTCGTCATCAAGATGGGACGGAAGCGCAACATGCACGCTTCAAAAATCGCGTCGATAGGCTTCTTCCCATCCTCGCGCTCGGCCTGAAGTGCGAAATCGATCATCATGATGGCGTTCTTCTTGACGATTCCGATCAGCAGCACAATGCCAATGATGGAAATGATGTTCAAATCCTGTTTGAACAGCAGCAGCGCGAACATCGCGCCCACGCTCGCCGATGGCAGGCTGGAGATGATTGTCAGGGGATGGACCAGGCTTTCATACAAAATACCCAGAACGATGTAGACCGCCAGCAGCGCGGTTAAAATCAATACCGGCTCAGTGCCAAGAGATTGCTGATAGGCCAGCAGCGTACCGGCAAAAAAACCTTGCAACGTGGAGGGGGTACCCAGCCGCTTCTGCATCTGCGTGATGCTCAACGTGGCATCGCTCAACGACACGTTGGACGCGAGGTTAAAGGACACGGTGACCGAGGGAAATAAGCCGGTATGGTTAATGGCCAGTGGCGCGGTGTTGGCCTGGCCCTTGGCCACCGCGAGCAGCGGAATATTACCCTTTCCGGATGTCTGCAGGTAGATGTCTTTCAATCCTTCCGGGCTTTGCCAATATTGCGGAGCGACTTCCAGCACCACGTAATACTGGTTTAGTTGGGTATAGATAATAGATACTTCCGACTGGCCGAATGCGCCGTATAACGCTGAGTCCAGCGACTTCACGTTGAGGCCCAGCTTGGCCGCAGTGACGCGATCATAGGCCATCAACTCCTCCAAGCCGCCATTCTGCTGATCGGAACTTACATCCTGCAGACCGGGGAGGCGCTTCATCTCGCTCAGCAGGATCGGTCCCCACGTGGTGAGGTCCTGTACGGTATCGGATTGGATCGTGTACTGGTACATGGCATTACTGGACCGGCCGCCGATGCGCAGATCTTGCACGGCCTGCAGGAATGCAGAAGCCACCGCCAAACGGTTCAATTGAGGCCGCAGGCGGTCGATAATCTGAGTCGCACTGCCTTCGCGGTCCGCCAGCGGCTTGAGCGCAATGTAGAGAGACCCGTTGTTGATCGCGCCTCCGCCGCCCGTAAACGCAATCACATTTTCGACCGCAGGATCATTCCTGACCACGCTGCCGATGCGCTGTATGGAATCGTTCATGGCCGCGAAGGATGAATCCTGCGGCCCCCGCACCGAACCAGAGATCGCTCCCGTGTCCTCTACCGGGAAAAAACCCTTGGGGATCTTGACGATCAGCACTCCATTGAGCGCGATGGTGACGAAGAGCACGATGAGCGTCAGGGTCGGATGATCGAGCACCCAATGCAGGCTGCCGCGATACATCGACAGCACCCAGTCGAAGAACTTTTCGCTGGCCAGGTACATTCGGCCATGCTTTTCCGCACGCTCATTTTTCAACAAGTACGCGCACATCATCGGAGTTGTAGTCAGAGAGATGATCATCGACACGAAAACGGCGGTCGACAGAGTCACGGCAAATTCGCGGAAGAGGCGGCCAACGATTCCACCCATCAACAGGAGCGGTATAAACACGGCAATCAGCGAAATGCTGATGGTGAAAACGGTGAAGCCGATTTCTTCCGCGCCCTTCAGCGCGGCGGCAAAGGGCTTCATGCCGTTTTCCAGATGCCGCGACACATTTTCCATCACCACGATGGCATCGTCGACCACAAATCCGGTCGCTATGGTCATCGCCATCAGCGAAAGATTGTCCAGGGTATATCCGAGCAGATACATCACTGCGAACGTACCGATCAGCGAGACTGGAACTGCGACCGCGGGAATAAGCGTGGCGCGCCCGTTGCGCAGAAAAACGAACACCACGACAATGACCAGGCCGATGGAAATGACCAGCGTCCTTTCCACGTCACTCACGGCGGCGCGGATGGTTGTGGTGCGATCAAGAACGACGGTGGTATCGATGCCCAGCGGAATGGAGGCCTGGATAACCGGAAGTTGCGCGCGGATGCGGTCGACCGTGTTAATGATGTTGGCGCCAGGCTGGCGGAAGATGATGACCGTGACCGAGCGCTTGCCATTCAAATAACCCGCAGCCCGGACGTTTTGCACGGAGTCTGTCACCTCGGCAACATCGGAGAGACGGATGGCCGCACCATTCTTATAGCCGACAATGAGCGGTTTGTAGTCGTCGGCGTGCGAGATCTGGTCGTTGGCCAGAATGTCCGCCGTCACGAGGCCGTCGGAAAGTTGCCCTTTGGCCAAGTCGGAGTTCTGCAGGCTCAGTACGGACTGCAAGCTCGCAATGCTCAACCCATTGCTCGCCAACTTTGTGGGATTTGCCTCCACACGTACCGACGGCAACGCGCCCCCTCCGACAGAGACTTGCCCCACCCCTTGGATCTGCGACAATTTTTGCGCGAGCACGGTGGAGGCTTCATCATATATTTTGTCCGGACCGAACTTGTCGGATGTAAGGCCGAGGATCATGACCGGAGAATCGGCGGGATTGACTTTGCGATAGGTCGGATTGCCCGGCAGGTTGGCGGGCAGATAGGATCGCGCCGCATTAATCGCCGCCTCGACATCGCGCGCCGCGCCATCAATGTCGCGGCTGAGGTCAAACTGAATGGTGACCGATGTGCTCCCGAGCGTGCTGGAAGAGGTCATCTCCGTCACTCCTGCAATGTGACCGAACTGCCGCTCCAGGGGAGTAGCGACGGACGACGCCATAATCTCGGCGCTCGCTCCGGGCAAGCTTGCACCTACGGAAATCGTCGGAAAGTCGACCTCCGGCAGCGGCGCTACCGGCAGCACCTCAAACGCAATTGCTCCGGCGAGCGCAACCCCTACCGTGAGCAGAGTGGTAGCCACGCGCCGGTGAATGAAAGGTGCGGAAATGTTCATGCGGGCCCTGCCAATTCTGCCCCCCCGGTTTCCGGTTGGGTTGGTTCGTCCCCAAAGCGCTGCGCCAGATTGTCAAAGAAGATGTAGATCACCGGCGTGGTGTAAAGCGTGAGCACCTGGCTGAGCAGCAGTCCGCCCACCATGGCGATGCCCAGCGGCCGGCGCAACTCAGAGCCAAAACCGGTTCCGAGCGCGAGCGGTAACCCAGCCAGAAGTGCGGCCATAGTGGTCATCATGATGGGGCGAAAGCGGAGCAGGCAGGCCTCGTAAATGGCGTCGGTGGCGTTCTTGCCGTGCTTTCGCTCGCCTTCCAGCGCAAAGTCGACCATCATGATGCCGTTCTTTTTCACGATTCCGATCAACAGGACAATGCCGATGACTGCGACCATGTTCAAATCCTGGTGAAAAATAAGCAGTGCGAGCAGAGCGCCAACGCCTGCTGACGGAAGCGTCGACAGAATAGTGATGGGGTGGACAAAGCTCTCGTACAAAACACCCAGCACGATATACACGGTGACCAGGGCGGCGAGAATCAGCAAGGGCACATTGGCTAAAGAATCGGTGAATGAGGCGGCCGTGCCTTGAAAGCCCGCCTGCAGGCTGGGGGGCATGTGAAGGTCTTTCTGCACATTGTCGACCGCCGTAATGGCCTCGCCCAGCGCGGCATTGGCCGCGAGATTGAACGATACGGTAATGGCCGGAAATTGACCCTGATGGGTAATGGCGAGCGCCTCGGTTGTCTTCTCGAAGTGTGAGAAAGCGCTCAACGGCACGGCGCTGCTTATGGCTGAACTGGTAAGGCCCGCAGAGTTTGCTCCGTTCCTCGTAGTCGAGGAGGTGCTGGGCGAAAGCGCGTTCACCGGAGGAACCAGGGTATTCGCCGACGGCGTATACAGCGGTGAAGTCGTCAGTGCATTAGACCCTGCGGCGGATGATCCGGAGGACGCGAATGAGGAAGATGCCCCAGTACCCGTTGCGCCCGCAGACGCATTGGACTGGATGTAGAGATGGTTCAGCTTATCTGGGTCCTTCTGAAATTGCGGTTCACTCTCGAGCACAACGTGATACTGATTGACCTGGGTATACATCGTGCTAATCTGGCGCTGGCCGAAGGCGTCGTACAGCGTGTTATCGATGGTCGTCGGAGCGACGCCGAGCCGCGAGGCGGTGACCCGATCGATGACCAGAGATACAGCCAGCCCTCCCAATTGTTGATCGGTGGCAACATCTTCCAATTCCGGCAACTGCTTCAGTCGACTGACGAAACGGTTGGCCCAGTCATTCAGCTCATTCGCGTCCGGATCTTCCAGCGTGTACTGGTATTGGGTGCGGCTAACCCGGTCATCCACGGTTATGTTCTGCACCGGTTGCATAAACAGCTGGATTCCCTGAACCTGGTTCACTCTGGAGCTGAGCCTGCGGATCAGGTCTGATGCGCTGATCTTGCGCTGGGCGAGCGGCTTCAAGTTGATCGACAACCGCCCGCTGTTCGTCGTTGTATTCGTTCCGTCAGCGCCGATAAAAGACGAGATGCTGTCCACCGCCGGGTCTTCCAGAACTGCCTTTGTCAGCTCCAACTGCTTCGCTGCCATGGCTTGTGAGCCAATGGTTTGCGGCGCTTGCGATATGCCCTGGATGACGCCGGTGTCCTGCACCGGGAAAAAACCTTTGGGGATGATGATGTAAAGAACGACCGTAAGCACCAGAGTGAAAACCGCGACTAACAGAGTGATCGTCTGGAATCGAAGGACAAACTTCAGGGTGCGGCCATAGAACGCGATCATGCCCTCGAAGGCGCGCTCCGAAGCTCGATAGAAGCGTCCCCGCTCCTCCTTTGGCTGGTGCCGTAAGATGCGGGCACTCATCATGGGCGTGAGCGTGAGAGAGACCACGGCCGAGATGACGATGGTGACGGCAAGCGTCACCGCAAACTCGCGGAACAGACGCCCCACTACGTCGCCCATAAACAATAGCGGTATAAGCACCGCAATGAGCGACACGGAAAGGGAGAGAATGGTGAAGCCAATCTGCTCCGCACCCTTAAGCGCCGCTTCCATAGGCGGATCGCCCGCCTCGATGTAGCGCGAGATGTTCTCAATCATCACGATGGCGTCGTCTACTACGAAGCCGGTCGAGATCGTCAACGCCATCAGCGATAAGTTATCCAGGCTGTACCCGAGGATGTACATCGCCGCGAAGGTTCCAACCAGCGACAGAGGCACTGCCACGCTCGGGATAATCGTGGCATAGAGGCTGCGCAAAAATAGGAATATGACCAGAACCACGAGGCCGATCGTTAACATCAATTCGAACTCGACGTCGGCAACCGATGCTTCGATAGCAGTTGTGAGATCGGTGAGCGTGGTCACCTGAATGCCCGTGGGCAGATTGGCCTGAAGCTGGGGCAAGAGTTGCTCAATGCTCTTGACCACATTGATGGTGTTGGCCCCGGGCTGGCGTTGTACGTTCAGGATGACCGCCGGCGTCTGATTCATCCATGCGGCCTGATTATTATTCTCTACGCCATTCACGATGTTCGCCACGTCGGTTAGCATTACCGGCGCACCGTTGCGGTAGGCAACGACAACTTTTCGGTAGTCGTCACTGGTGACCAACTGATCATTGGCGTCGATCTGATAATCCTGGCGCGGCCCATCGAAGTTGCCTTTGGCCGCATTCACGCTGGCATTGGTCAACGACGTGCGCAGGTCTTCCAGGTTGATGCCATAGGACGACAGAGCTGTAGGGTTGGCCTGTATACGGACGGCGGGCTTCTGGCCGCCGCTGATGCTTACCAGACCGACTCCGCTGAGCTGCGAGATCTTCGGCGCAAGGCGCGTATCCACTAGATCCTCGACCCGAGAAAGTGGCACGGAAGTTGAGGTAATGGCCAGGGTGAGCACGGGGGCATCGGCTGGATTCGTCTTGCGGTAGATCGGTGGGGAAGGAAGGATGGAGGGCAGCAAACTTTGCGACGCGTTGATGGCAGACTGCACCTCTTCCTCAGCCACATCAATGTTCAGACTGAGATTGAACTGCAGCACAATGACGGAAGTACCTCCGGAACTGGTGGAGGTCATCTGGCTCAAACCCTGCAATTGGCCGAATTGCCGCTCCAGTGGCGCCGTCACCGTCGTCGCCATCACCGTCGGGCTTGCTCCCGGATAAAACGTGAGTACTTGGATAGTCGGATAATCGATTTGCGGCAACGCGGAGACCGGCAGTTGTGTATAGCCAACAATACCCACTAAAAGGATCGCGGCCATGAGCAGAGAGGTGGCGACGGGTCGCAAGATAAACGGACGGGAAGGACTCACGGGGCGCTGCTCCCGCTCGTGCCGGCCGGAGCAGGTTTGGTCGAAACCTTATTCGAGACAACGACTGCGATCTTGTCCTGCAACTTATCGAAACTGCTGTTAGCGACAACGTCTCCAGCATTGATGCCATCAACCTGCGTTAAACCGCCGTCTGTAACTCCCGGTTTTACGCCCAGCATGTGCGCGATGTTGTTTTGAATCACATATACGAACGATGCCTGGCCATTCTGCTGAATGGCGGATGCTGGAACCAGCGTCACGCCCTGCAACGTATTCACCAGCAGCCGCGTGTTGACAAACTGGTTGGGGAAGAGCGCATCATTCTTATTGTCGAAGGCCGATCGTGCCTTTACTGTTCCTGTCGTAGTGTCGATCTGGTTGTCGAGCGTCAGCAGCTTCCCACTGGCAATCTTCGTTTGCGCAGTGCGATCAAAGGCATCGACGGTAAGCTTGGCCTTCTTTTGTAGTCGAGCCTGAACCGGGCCCAGACTGTCTTCCGGAATCGTGAAAATTACGGTGATGGGTGCCAACTGAGTAATCACCGCGAGGGTTGCGGTTCCTGCAGACTGCACCACGTTGCCAGGATCCACCAACCGTAACCCCACGCGGCCGGCTATCGGAGCAGTGATGTGGCAGTACTCCACCTGGATCTGGTCAAACTGCACCGTTCCCTGGTCGTTCTTGACCGTCCCCTCGTCTTGCGCTACCAGCTTTTCCTGGTCATCGAAGACTTGCTTTGCAATCGCGTTGCGCGCCCACGCGGCTCGGTAGCGTTCCAGGTCCATCTTTGCCTGGGCCAGGATGCTTTCGTCTCGCTCGAGGGTGCCTTGCGCCTGCAGAAGAGCCGCGCGGTAGGTGCGCGAATCGACGTCGATGAGCGGATCGCCTTTCCTTACCATTTGGCCTTCCTTGTAGTGCACAGCGATGATCATCCCATCCACTTGGCTGGTGATTGAAGCGGTATACACGGGAGTGACCGAGCCGATCGCGTCCAGGTAAATACCGATGTTGCCTTTACTGGCGGTCGCGGTTGTAATCGTGATCTTCGGCGGCGCGGGCGCGACTTTTATCACGCTATCAACGTGGCGCCATACCACCACAACCGCCAGCACCAGGGCGACCAACAAGACAATTGCGACCACGATCCACAACACGCTGGGCCGGTGAGATTCCGAACCGTGAGCCGCGAGTTGATGATCACGCTCGATGAAGGGATGTTCATTGGTGTTAACCGTCAAACGGAATCTCCTTTATTCAGAATCGCCAAGATTGCAGGCAAGAAGGTAAATCGTATTGTGACGCCTACTGATCGGCGGATTCACCCTGTAAAAGATGTGCGGCGCCGAAGACTGAGGACGACCCGCAGCGACATACTGGAACAGGGTAATGCAGCAGACTGTGCCCGAGCGTGATGATTAAGATCCTAGGTACCTTGGCATTTTACTCCTGGCAACCTGGGGCGAGACTGTTCACAAGTGCTCAGTTCTTGCCGGTGAGTGGAAGGACTTTGCAATCGACCGCGACCAAAGCGGTGCTACAAAATGAGTACCAGATAATCTTGAAGGTGAGCGATGTTGATCAGCGGAACCATGTGAATCGGCGTCAGCTGACCGTTCCACAGATCCGTTCCACGGATCAATGATCGCCGCGAACCATCCCCGTCCTGGCAAGCGTGCCGGGGGTGAATGGCTCGCCACAATCTCTTCTGAGGACATCCTCCGTCTTCAAAATCACCTTAGGGATATCAATCAAAGCAAAGGTTGCGAGGGCTTCCAGCGAACCTCTTCGGGCTTGGTGTCCCGGCGGAAGTCGCGCAGTTCATCTTGCGACATGCAAACGTGAGCACCCCACGCGAGCACTATCTGATGCTAGAATCGACAGGCAAGAGCGCGGCAACCATGCGCAGGCTCGAACAGGCGTTGGCAAAGAAATGACGTGCAAATGACGTGCAACTCAACCCCTTCGAAAGCGCTGTAAGCCGCGCAAACACTGCACAGGGCCGACGTAGCTCAGTTGGTAGAGCAGCCGATTCGTAATCGGCAGGTCAGCGGTTCAAGTCCGCTCGTCGGCTCCAGAATTCATGCGGGTTCCAAGCATATTGACGACTTGGAACCCGTTTCCTTATCCCAGAACTTTATCCTAAATCTTCGACTGACGTGCCGATTCGTGCGATGCTGATAACCCAGCCTGAAATGACGACCCTTCCGATTAGGACAGAGGGTGGGAGAAAAACAATGAGCGTTCTTGAAGGGATTGACGGTCGGTAATTCTGGGCCAGGGTTTCAGCTCAACTTCTGTCGTTGAGATCGGAGGCACAAAAGCTACAACCACAAAACTCACCGGCACCACCTACATTCTCGCTACAGTCCCGTCGGGCGCGCTAACCGCCGACATCACCGTCACGACTGGATCGACCGTGCTGTCCACCACCGCGAGCTACAAGGTCACGCCGACCTACAAAAGCTTCACGCCCCCGAGCGGCCCAGCCGGAACAGTAGTGACATTCAATGGCACCGGCCTGACTTAAAGCACGTAGGTGACGATCGACAAAATATCGGCGCCGTTCACGGTGGTCTCCGATTCCGAAGTCACCGCGACCGTTCCCGCCGGAGCCGCGACCGGCAAAATCGTCGTGACCACAAAAGGTGGCGGCGTTACTAGTTCCACCATCTTCACCGTCAATTAGGAGCTCCGGCTTGAACGGGAAGCTCAATCAAGAGACGCACAGACTCACGAGGTGAGCCTGTGCGTTTTCATTTTTTCATTCTTCGCTCTTGTGCGCATCGACAGGTTTGTTCGTTGCCCAGAAGCCGTCCCGCGGTCAGCTTTGCAACTGCATGAATCTTCGAGATCGTTGGGCTAGTGTCCGGGCTGCCCGGAAACAGGTGTTTGTGGGCTGGGGAGCACGGTTGAGCACAGGAGTGCTCAGGCAGTCTGATCGCAAATCACATCCTGCAGGTGCCGAGACTACACTGCGGTTTCCGATTCTGGCAAGCCGAATTCTCTGACCGTAGTCCGGCAGCGAGCTGTTCTTCCAGGTTCGCCTTCCGCGAGGTTGGCATTGATGAAGGTCAGCGGTCTTGCGGTCCTTCTTAAGTCCAGACTTCTACGCATATCTCTGACAGTTCGATGATGGCGTGAGTCTCTCCGCCGCCTATCGGAACTACTAACTCTCACACTATTCATAGAATGTTTCTACGGATATCCATATGAAGTGATCATTCAATGGATTTTCGGCTTTGTTGAGAATACGTGAGTTCGAGTCACCCAGCTTCAACATCTCGTGCCCCAATTCAGTAACCCCGCGTAATTCCTTTTGAAGTGGGTCTCTGCTTGCATTACCCATCGTTGAATGCAGCTCACAGGTCTTGATCCCTTCTGGCGCTTTCAGGAGTGGGACGACTGCGTCGTGTGTGCACAGCAAGACCTAGGGCACGACGCGAGCAAAGAAACTGCGTCGCGACACGGCACCGCGGCATTCAGTTTTTGATCAGCTTATGGGAGTTCAAAGGTAGGGAGGGCTCTTGATGAAGCGGCATACATTTCGTTTCTCGGCTTTTCTTCTAGCGGTAGGGCTGGTGTGTGGAATGGTCGCCTGGACCCCCTCCCAAGCCTGGGCACAGACGGGCACCACTTCGCTGCGGGGAATCGTTTCCGATGCCAAAGGCGCAGTGCTGCCCGACGCGGCGGTTACGATTACCGATCCGCAGAACGGGTTCTCGCGAGCCGTCAAGACCGATGGCCAGGGCCAGTATCAGCTGCTGCAATTGCCGCCGTCGACCTACACTGTCACCGTGAGCGGGCAGGGTTTTTCGCCGCTGAAGCAGGATAAGATTCAACTGCTGGTGAGTGTTCCCTCCACCCTGAATTTCACCTTACAGGTGCAGGGCCAGGCCGTGACCGTGGAAGTGACGGGGCAAGGCGTTCAGGTGAATACCACTGACGCCACCATGGGCAACGCTTTCGAAAGCAAACAGATTGAGGAACTCCCCTTCGAAGGCCGCAATCCCGTCGAGATGCTCAGTCTGCAGGCAGGCGTCACCTACACCAGCCCCACCAGCGGCACTGGCGTCAACAACATGGCCGATACCCGCAGCGGTGCCGTCAACGGAGGCCGCAGCGATCAGGCCAACGTGACGCTCGATGGCGTGGACAACAACGACCAGGAAAACGGTTTTGCCTTTACCGGAGCCGTGCGTTCCACTCTCGACTCGGTGGAAGAGTTCCGCGTTACCACCACCAATTCCAACGCCGATGAAGGGCGCTCGTCTGGCGCCCAAGTCCAGTTGGTCACCAAGAGCGGAACCAATGCCTGGCATGGCAGCGCCTACGAATTCAACCGCTCCAATATCGGCGAGGCCAACGATTGGTTCAACGAAAATACCCAGGTCGCGAGTGGGCAGCCGAACATTCCGCCGTTCTTGCGCCGCAATACGTTCGGTGCTTCGTTCGGCGGGCCGATTAAGAAGGACAGGCTCTTCTTCTTCACCAACTGGGAGAGGCAGGTTCAGCACGAGAGCACCGAAACCACGCGCATCGTGCCCAGCATGAATCTTCGCAATGGCATTGCTTCATACTGGTGTATCAACAACGGACTGGGAGCTGATCCGAATTGCGTTGCGGGCAACACCGGGAACAACGGTGCCAACATTACGATTGGCAACGCCCCCGGCGTACCCCCGACCGATCTTCTCGTAACCATGACGCCCGGAACTTTGTCTCTGCTCGATCCCAACTGCGCCGGCGCCGGCTCTTGCCCGCAAGGGCCCGGTCCAAACCCAGCCACGGAGGCGATCCTGCAAGGCTATCCCGTGCCAAACGTACAATTCGCAACCGACTCGCTGTCGGCCCTCAGCTCAGATGGCTACAACTATCAAGGCTATGACTTTCCCGCCCCAACTCCTTTGACCTTCAACACCTACATCGCCAAACTGGATTACAACCTCACGCAAAACGGCAATCACCGAATATTCGTTCGTGGAATTATGAACGGCGACCGTGTCACTTACCAGCCCGCCGAGTTCCCGGGAATGATTCCAAACATTGATCAGGTCACAGTCGCGAAAAGCTTAGCCGTGGGCTATACCGCCGTACTAACCAACAATCTGATCAACAATTTCCACTACGGGTTAACCCGGCAGGCGGTCGATCAAGTTGGCGCGGGAAACGTCAGCTTTGTCAACCTGAGGGGCTTGGACAATCCCGGCGGCGAGAACAACAATTCTTACGATGTCGCGGTTCCGGTCCACAACTTCGTTGAGGATCTCACTTGGATTCGAGGCAAACACACGCTCGGCTTCGGTGGGAATCTGCGCTTGCTGGGCAATATCAAAGCTTCGTATCTAAGTTCGTTTTCCAGCGCTCAAACCAATGCTTCCTGGCTGAACGTCTCCGGCATCGCTAACAAAGGGATCAGCCTCGACCCAGGCGCTCCGCAGTTCGCCGGGTACGGTCTGCCCGCCGTCGACTCCGGCTTCAACAACTCCTGGGACTTCCCGGTGATGGCCCTGGCGGGAATCATCAGCGAGGTGAACGCGCAGTACAACTTCACCATCTCGGGCGCCACGCTTCCCAATGGCGCCCCCAACGACCGCCACTATGTTAATCGTGAATTTGAGGCCTATGTTCAAGATTCCTGGCGCGCGAAACCGAATCTGACCATCACCTACGGCGTGCGCTGGACCCTGCTGCAACCGCCCTATGAAAAAAATGGGGTTGAGGTTGCGCCCACCTTCAGCCTGAACAGTTGGTTCAAGCAGCGGGACGCCACCATGCTCGGCGGCCAGCCTTTTAACGATCCCATCACCTTCGGGCTCGCTGGCAACGCCAACGGAAAACCTTCGTACTGGGGTTACGACTATAAAGATTTTGCCCCGCGTTTCGCCATCGCCTACTCGCCAGACTTCGGCTCTGGCGCGTTGGGAAATCTATTCGGTGGACCGGGCAAGACTTCCATTCGCCTTGGCGCTGGTATGTACTACGATCATTTTGGTCAGGGCGTCGTGAACACGTTTGACCAAAATGGTTCCTTTGGACTTTCAACCTCTCTGAGCAATGTCGGCGGCGTACAGACTGTAGATGGCGCACCGCGCATGCCGGCGTTGCCCAACAACGGCGGCCTGTTTTATTTGCCGCCGTCCCTGATCACCCCGTCGCCCGGCGCCAGCTTCCCCGTCACTTATCCGCTGGACAATTTTGCCGCGCAATGGGGTTTGGATGACAAGCTTAAAACCCCGTATTCCTACGCGCTTAACCTTTCTTTCGAGCGCGAACTAAACCACAATTTCACCATCGAAGTCGCCTATGTCGGCCGGCTCGGCCATCGCCTGCTGCAGCAGGAAGATCTGGCTCAGCCCCGCGACATCGTTGATCCCGTTTCCCACGTCGACTATTACGCGGCCACGCGTCAGCTCGACAACGCGGTGCTGGCGGGTACGCCGGAAAGCAGTGTCGCCCCGATTCCGTATTGGGAGAATTTGTTCGGCGCAACATCGGGCGGACCAGTCAATGGGCCTGCAGGCCAAAATGCAATCTACAACGCGCTTTCACAGAACTGTCCTCTGCCCGTTGGCGGCCCGGCAGCACCGACCGCGACCCAAAACATGTATTACCTCATGTCGTGCGGCTTCGTGCACAATGAGACTTCGTTCCAGCAGATCATTGATGGCGTGGGTGGGAACCCGTGTGCCCCAGGTTGCATCACGCTAGGCGGCGTCACGCAAAGCACGCCGCAATACTATTCCTCCCAATATGCATCCCTGTATGCATGGCGATCGATCGGCCACAGTTACTATGACGCGGGCCAGCTCATTTTGCGCCATGCCATGTCCCACGGTGTGCAGTTCGACGTGAACTACACTTACGCTCACTCCATCGACGAGGGCTCGGATGCGGAACGGATCGCGGCAGAGGCCGGCTTGGGCGACGAGATCTTCAACGCGTGGAATCCTTCGTTGCAGCGCGCCTCTTCCACCTTCGACACCAGACATCAGCTCAATTCCAACTGGGTGCTGCAAGTTCCCTATGGCAAAGGCAGGCCTTTTGGGTCTAGCTCGGGAAGGATGGCAAATACGGTTCTCGGTGGCTGGGATCTGACCGGCGTGCTCCGCTTGACCAGTGGTTTCCCCGTGAGCGTCGGCAATGGCGCCGCCTGGGCTACGGACTGGCAAATCAGTGGCTACGCCACGCAAATTGGACCAACACCTTCAAGTGGAATATCGATCGTGAACGGCGAGCCCAACATGTTCAAGAATTACACCACCGCGGTCAACTCCTATCGCCAGGATTTTGCCGGCGAGGTCGGGAACCGCAACGACCTTCGCGGGCCGGGATATTTTGACACTGACCTCGGACTGCACAAGGCTTTTAACTTCACTGAGCGGCAGCAACTTCAGTTCCGTTGGGATGTTTACAACGCATTCAACACCGTCCGCTTCGATGTGCAGTCGGCAAATCTTTCGCCCGATGTTGCAAGTGGGTTCGGATTCCTCAGCCGGACTTTGACGTTATATCGCCGCATGGAGTTCGGCGTGCGGTATTCGTTCTAATCGTTTTTCGATTCGCTTCCGGGGCGGCCGCTGCCGAGTATCATGTTTCTCAGAGGAGAATGGTATGACAAATCTGGCAGTGACACGTCGGCGTTTACTCGAAGCAGGAGCTTGCACACTGGCTGGTGCTGTGAGCCTGCCGCGATTGGCTACTGCCAGCGCATTGGGCGGGCCGAGCTCAGCGAATGAGGAGATTGTTCGCAAGTGGTACGCCGCATGGGAAAAGAAGGACTTGGACACGTTCAACGCACTGCTCGCCGACGACTTCACCTTTTCGAGTGCGGCTGGCGACGACCACATCAGCAAGAGTACGTTCAAAACGCAATGCTGGGACTCACAGGTTGAATTCATCAAACATTTTGACTTGGAGCGGATCACCACAGGCGCGGAGGATGCTTTTGTGAAGTATCTTTGCCACACCAAGAACGGTAAATCGTTCCGGAACGTGGAGTATTTACGAATCAAGAACGGAAAGTTGGAATCAATCGAGTGTTATTTCGGAGCACAATCCAGCTTTCCGTCTGCAGTAAGCGCCGGGTCGAAGTGAAATCGAATCACTGAGGAAGTTGCCTGCCTGGCAAAACAGCTAGAGGCTGCTCGATTCGGGCGGTCCCTTTTTGCTGCAGACTATGGCCGGTGCCCAACCAACTGGGGCACCGTACTGAAGTCGAAGTTCTGGAACTCACGAAAGGAAGAATGTGCGTACTGTGAATGGCATTTTCAATGTTGAGCATTGCGGGTTCGCTCATTGCGCCCGTGGCGACACATAGAGCTTTTGCAAAACCTGCAGCAGACCCCACCGTCGAGAGCGCGATGGTGGCGGATGAGGAACTCACGCGAGCGATGCGTGATAACGATCCGGATGGCATTGCACGCTGGCTAGTCCGATGACTGGGCCGTGATTCCCGCGAGACACGGTAGAGGTCTGGAGTTCGAGTCCTCCTCGTCCTACCATTTATCTCTTTTTAGTGTTCATAGGCCTTTCGGCCTCCCACCGCTCGACCATTTTCCCGCTGGTCTCACAAGCAGCTTGACTATCTTCCTCAGTGTGCGAGAAGCTGTCTGCCGTTCGAAGGATCGTTCACGCGGGGCCAAATTATCCAGGGGGGGCAGAAGTGGGGTCGGCAATCTCGTCGCTTATGGTGGCAGCCGAGCGAGGAGAGCGTCCCGCCGCGGAAGCACTGTTCGCCGCCCTCTATTCCGAACTGCATCGGCTGGCCAAGCGTGAACTCGCTCGGCCAGGTGTACCGGTCAGCCTTAGCGCAACGACGCTTCTGCACGAGGCGTATCTCGACATGGCTGCGCGCGATGGCGCATCGTTTCCCGACCGGGCGCGGTTCATGGGCTACGCGGCGCGAGTGATGCGGGGATTGGTGATCGACCATGCCCGGCAGCGGCACGCTCAGAAGCGCGGCGGCTTATTCGAGCTTACTTCGCTCGACACGGAAGGCATGGAGAATGCGGTCGACCCTCGCGAGCTGGTCCAAATCAGCGAGGTGCTGGACGAACTCGTCAAAGTAGAGCCCGCCCTCGCCGAGGTTGTTGACTTGAAGTTTTTTTGCGGATTCTCATTCGCGGAAATTGCGACCATGCGGGGTGTATCCGAACGCACCGCGCAGCGAAACTGGGAGAAAGCGCGCATTTATCTCCACCGGAAAATTCGTCCTGACTTGTCCCTTTAAGGAGTTCCATGTTCGTGTCCACATTCAGCCCCGATCAGTGGCAGGCGTTGAGCCCTTATCTGGACCAGGCCCTCGCCATGACCGACGATGATCGGCCGGCCTGGCTTTCGGAGCTCGCCGAGCGTGATCCCGCGCTGGCTACGCACCTGAGAGCGTTACTCAATGAGCACCGCATATTGGCTCAAGAAGGTTTTCTCGAGAATAGCCCAGTTACGACATCCAAGGTAACAGGACTGGCCGGCCAGACCGTTGGACCGTACACGCTGATTTCTCAGATTGGCCAGGGCGGCATGGGAAGCGTCTGGCTGGCCGAGCGCAACGACGGTCGTTTTAAGCGGAAAGTGGCGGTGAAGTTCATTCACATCGCACAGATGGGGAAAGGCGGCGAAGCGCGTTTCCAACGCGAGGGCAGTATTCTCGGACGGCTTGCGCATCCTCACATCGCGGAGCTGGTCGATGCAGGTGTATCGACCAGTGGGCAACCGTACCTGGTGCTTGAGTTTGTCGAAGGGGAGCACATTGATCGCTACTGCGATCAGCAGAGTCTGGGCGTCGAAGCCCGCATTCGCCTCTTCCTGGATGTGCTGGGGGCGGTCGCTCATGCGCACTCCAACCTGATTGTGCACCGCGACCTGAAGCCGTCGAACGTGCTGGTAAGTAAAGAGGGTCAGGTGAAGCTGCTGGATTTCGGAATTGCCAAACTGCTCGAAGGCGAAGGCGAGGACGGCGCGGCAACTCTGCTCACGGTTGAAGGCGGGCGGGCTATGACGCCGGAATATGCTGCCCCCGAGCAAGTGACCGGCGCCCCCGTGACGACCGCCACGGACGTCTATGCTCTGGGGGTGCTGCTGTATGTGTTGCTGACGGGGCAGCACCCGGCCGGAAAAAACCTCCGCTCGCCGGCGGAGCTGGTCAAGGCCATTGTCGACATGGAGCCCACGCGTCCCTCCGATGCTGTGAACACGGCGGGAACTGACAGCGAAGAAACAACTGCGAAGGCCGCCAGACGAGCTACCGTTCCCGAAAAGCTGAGCCGCCTGCTGCGCGGAGACCTCGACACGATCGTGACCAAAGCGCTGAAAAAAAATCCGCCGGAACGTTACGCTTCCGTAACGGCGCTGGCGGATGAGCTGGGCCGCTACCTAAAGCACGAGCCGATCAGCGCACGGCCAGATACGCTTGGCTATCGCGCAGCCAAGTTCGTGCGCCGGAATCGGACCGCCGTTGTACTGGCGTCTCTGGTCTTAATCGCAGTGCTTGCAGGTGTCACTGGAACTCTATTGCAGGCCCGTACCGCTCGACGGCAACGCGACCTCGCCTTTCGCGAACGCGATCGGGCCAGCCGCATCACGGAGTTCATGACCAGGATGTTTAAAGTCTCGGATCCGAGCGAAGCACGCGGGAACAGCGTGACGGCACGGGAAATCCTGGACAAGGCTTCGAACGAGATTGATACCGGCTTGGCCAAAGATCTTGAGATGCAGGCCCAGATGATGAACGTGATGGGCAACGTTTATTTCAGTCTCGGGTTATATCCCCGCGCGGAGTCGCTTCTTACCCGTGCCGTGGACGTCCGCCGCCGCGCACTCGGAACGAAGAATCGCGACACGCTGGTGTCGATGAGTGACCTAGGCGCGACGCTGTGGGCGGAAGGACGTTACGTCGAGGCGGAGAAGTTGCACCGCGAGACGCTCACGATGCAGCGTATCACCCTCGGCCCGGAGCACCCGGATACGCTGTCAACCATGAACCGACTCGCCAATTGCTTGAGCGAACTAGGTCATCCGGCTGAGGCCGATAAGCTCTATCGCGAAACGCTTGCGATACGCCAGCGGGTTCTCGGAGCGGAACACGTGGACACACTAGGGTCGATGGACGATCTGGCGTGGATCCTTATGGTCGAAAGTCGTTTTCCTGAAGCTGAGAGCGTGCAGCGGAATGCGCTCAATATTGAGAATCGAGTGCAAGGAGCAGACGACCCGGACACGTTGAGCTCGATGAATCGGCTGGCCCGCATTCTCTCGCTCGAGGGCCGCTATCCCGAGGCCGAGAAGGAGCAACGGGACGCGCTCGCCATTCAGCGCCGAGTGCTCGGCCCTGACCACCCGCACACTTTGCGTTCGATGAACAACCTGCTCGATATCCTTCAGAGGGAAAAGCATTATCACGACGCAGAAGAGGT
The DNA here is from genome assembly GCA_963755795.1 of uncultured Acidobacteriota bacterium. Lineage (GTDB taxonomy): Bacteria > Acidobacteriota > Terriglobia > Terriglobales > Acidobacteriaceae > Sulfotelmatobacter. Next base: position 250,705 of record CAVWLI010000021.1, read on the forward strand.
TGCCAGCGCTATGCTCGACATTCAGCGGCGGGTTCTGGGCCCCGATCATCCCGATACGGCGCGTTCCACTTACAACCTTGGATGTCTGGCGGCGCTCCAGGGCCAACGTGTCAAAACAATGTCGCTGCTGACGGAGGCGGTGGACCACGGGCTGCCGACTCGCCTGGCCCTGGGTATGGAAAAAGACGACGATCTTAAGTCTCTCCACGGTGATCGGGATTTTGAAGGCCTGGTGGCGCGCGTCAAGAAGCGGGCCGCTGCCGCGCAACCGCTTCACTAGAGAATAAACGCACATTCAACCTCTGCTCCGAGCCACGACAGCCACTAAGAAACGACGCTTTCGGTCTGTACAAATCGAATCCCTCCCAGCACTCCAACAGGCAAGTCAGCGCCGAACCTTCCCTGTGCCGGGCTTTCCCATGCCAACCTCCGGAGATAAGCTTGGCCACCACTTTTTTCTCGATCTCCTGTCGTTTTCTTCGTTCCGATTCCGATATTCACAATAGAGAGCGTGATTCCAGCTTGGGGTGCTGAACCCTGGGGGGCGCGGCGAGAGTTTGGGGACTTTAGCTGCGCCCTCCTCGTCGCACCGGGCGGGAAAGCGAAAAACGAAAAGGCAAGTGAGGAGGATTGAAAATGCCAGATTCACCAAAGTTATGGCAAGTGCCTGATTCCCCAGACTACGGAAAGAACGGCAGAAGGTTCGAACATTCCTTCTGGGTTTTGGACGAGGTGGCCACGGTTCTGGGTCTTGCGACCGAGACGATGGCGACGGGCTGTTTGCTCGAAGCGGCGGCCTTTTTCCTGGGATCAGGAAGCGTAGCGATAGGGGGACTGTTTGGCGAGTTTTGGGCCATCGGCTCGGGCTATGCCGAGGCCAGCTCCGAGATCGCGAAGGATTGGGTTACCACGGGCTACTCCAGGGGAGTGGTGCTTGCTGCTCACGGGCGAAAAGCGGGAGTCATGCAGAGGATGTTCGGCGGGCGTGTTACCTGGAACGCGGTTAATTCGAGCGACGACGCGGTTGCTCACAAGGCTCACCTTAACGGATTGGTGGCCGGATACCTTGACTGCTTTCAACTCCGGCCGCAGCAAAAGAAAAATCTGTGGACCGATCTGGAGACGCGGAATGGAGAGTATTGGAGCAGAGAGGAAGTCAACAGCGAGAACGCGGCCATGCTTTTCTACTCCGGGCTCGGCGGCACGTTCCGGCGGTACCACCTGAAGGAATAACTCGGGAGAAGGCTGGCGATCGAGAAGGTTTCGCGGAGAATGGACCGCCCGACGTCACCCAAGGCGTCCGCGCTAGGTCTGGCGGCCAGAGCGAGTGGTTGGAGCAGTGCTGCTTTTGCTGTGCGACCCTGGTTCGACGCAGCCCGCGAGTTCGACGGGTTCAGGGCCGAACCTAGCATGATAAAGGTGGCGGCCTAGTTCACGACCTGGCTTAGCGGGGCCGACGTGCTGGTTAAGAACGAACTGGAACCCACATACTGCGCCGTAATGGTCGCGGTGCCTACTGCTAATTTCGTAGTGGTGTAGGCCGCCACGCCGTTGCTAAGAGTCACCGTTCCCAGCCTTGTCGCACCGTTATAAAACGCAACCGCACCGATGGGAGTACCAATAAATTGTGGAACCACGGATGCCGTGAACGTAACGGATTGTCCGTAGGCAGATGAGTTTTGCGACGAAGTCAGCCTCGTAGTAGTGGCGGCCTTAGCGACGGTCTGAACGAACGGGCCCGAAGTGCTGGTAGTGAAGTTGACGTCGCCGGAGTAAATCGCCTTGATCGTCTGTTTGCCGACGGGTAGGGTCGTGTCAGAGAAGGTTGCAACTCCCCGGCTCAAGGCTCCGGTCCCTAATACCTTCGTGCCTTCATCGAAGTTGACGATCTCTCCGTCGGGAGGGGCGCCAATGGTGGAACTGATGGTCGCCGAGAAGACTACAGCCTGACCATAGACGGATTGCGTCGGCAGCGACGAGGTGACCACGGTTGTGATCGCGGCCTGCACGAATTGATTGACCGGCTTCGATGTGCTGGTCATCAAACCAGGACCGCCTCCATAGATCGCCGTGATGGTGTCTGTGCCAGGAGGCAATGTCGTACTCGCGAAAGTCGCAGTGCCCCCGCTGAGCGTTTTCGTTGCAAGAATCGCCGAGCCGTTCCGAAAGGTTACACTGCCCGTAGGCGTGTCGGTGCCCCACTGTCGCGAGACCGTTGTCGTAAAAGTTGTTGACTTACCCTGTACGGAGGGGTTCATCGACGAACTCAGTGTGGTGGTGGTGGCAGCCGCGGTTCCCCCGGTCGGTCCAAAGATCTGTAATTGCTGGTTGCTGGCAACGAACACCAGACCATTCGCCACCACCGGAACCAGATTCGCGTTGCCCCCGCGGTTTGGCCAATTGCCCGCAGTGATTTCAAGCAGGGTCGTCATGATGGTACCGCCCGATTCCGGGTTAAACGCATAAAGGGAAATGGGTGCGCCGTTGTCGCTGGTCGTAGGACGCGAGATTGCCCAGATAATGGGATTGGAAGTGCCGTTGGAGGAAACCGAGGTAAAAAAGCCAGGATCCTGCCCGGAGGTTATCGAACCGTTGGCGATATTGGTCAAGGATACCTGCGGTGAGGTGGCCACTTTCCAAACCCGTATGCTTTTACCGCCACTACTGACGATTCGTCCGGCGCCATCCGACTGATCGACGAAGTACGACGGGCCGCACCAGCATTGACCGACCAAATAAGTGCCCAGCACATTATTCTTCGTAGTGGAGTAACCGCCGAGGTTGTCTTCGTCCATCAAATACATAGTCCCGTATTTGCCGGCTGCTGCTGCCAGATGGGGTGTCGATCCGGGCTGATCGGGCAGCACGAGTACTCCGCCCGAACCGAAATCTTCGTCGTCCTGATCCAACGACGATTGATTCATTGGGGTGAACAGATCGGTTACCATGCCCAACGAGGGCGGGACCTTGACGACACTTTCCTGAATGTTGGTAACGCCATCGTAGGTGGCGCCCGACTGATCGGAGTTACCGGTTACGAACAGAACATTTCCGGCGTCATCGGCGGCGGGGCCATAGCCTGACATCCAGATAGACGACAAAAAGAAAGTGTTCGGGCTGGTGGCCAGCTGATTGTCGAGTTGGTTGGAAAGAAACGGAGTCAGCGATCCTGCCGTCCAGCCCAGCAGCCACCCCCGGGAAAACTTCGCATAGTCACAAAAACTGCCAAACCCCGCATAGATGCTGCCGTTGGCGAGCAGCAGGCCGGGACGTTGGCGCTGATACGTGGCGTTGAAGTTAAACGTGGATCCGTCCGTCAGGGTGCGCGAAGCAGTGACAACCTGCGGCGTCACTCTGTCGGCCAAGCTTCCCAGATCGAGGGCGTGAAGACGATAGGTAGGACCGGTTGCGTCTTGCGTGTAAATCATGACGTACAGGGTGTTCGTAGACAGATCAATCACTGGCGTTGAGTTGATCCCCACATTCGGACCGTTGTTCGTGCATCCCAAAGGCTTCGCCACCGGCGTTCCGAAATTTGGGCTCAACAGCACGGTTCCGGTGTGAACGTCGATGGCATAAACCGAGTTGTTTTCCGTCGCCACGTAAGCCACATCGTGAGTGCCCTGATAGTTTCCAGCGGTAATGATTACTCCGGGAACGATCAGCGGTTGCGCATCGACCTGATCATCGAGGGTCACTTTCTGCAGCAGACCGAACGTCGCATTTCCTACGTTGGCCTGCGTCAGAACGGTCTCGCGCTGATTCCATCCGGTGCGGTTGTTGTCGTAGTGATAGGTCGTGATCGCGGTTTGAGCGGCGGCAACCAACGTGCCTACCGCTATGAAAGCAGCGCAGCCGAGGACAACCAGGCGACCGATGCGGTAATTCTTCCCAACTCTCGCTGACATGTTCTGCTCCCCTCCGCTGATTTTGTCGAGGACGCGGTGATGGGAAATCGCGTGTCCCAAGGTTGGCAGGGCGTGGACACTGAGTAAGCCATGTTAGGCGGCGGCGAGCGGCAAGTCAATGACGGCGGTGGGAGGATGTGGCTCATTAAAGCTGAGCCCTACCAAACGCCAGGGTCTGTTGACAGCATAACCGGCCTATGCGATCGCGCGACTGACTGGGTAACTTCAGTGCATCCGAGTAGGGTTCATGGACTCATTGCACTGACTGACCTCTCGGCCATTGAACTTTGGTTTGCAACAAACGTCGCCATCGTGGGTTTTAATACATACGCCCAGACAGTGGGGGTAGACGGGGAGATCTTGCCGTTTTGAGGCCCCGGCACAAGGAGAAACAACTAATGTCTCTTCGCTCGACATTTCGCAATCTGTTTGCCGCTGCCTTAATCGTGGTGCCAATGCTTAGCTTGCCCGCAGCGCAGGCACAAATTGGTGTTGGCATCGCCATCAACATCCACATTGCTCCTCCCGCTCTGCCGGTTTATGAGCAGCCTCCGCTGCCGGCCCCGGGTTATCTGTGGACTCCCGGCTACTGGTCTTACGGGGACGCGGGCTACTTCTGGGTGCCCGGCGTGTGGGCGCAACCTCCCAGCGCTGGTCTGTTATGGACGCCTGGCTACTGGGGTTATGAAGGCGGAGCATATGGGTGGCACGCTGGCTACTGGGGCCCACATGTTGGGTTCTACGGCGGCGTGAACTATGGCTTCGGGTTCGGGGGCGTCGGCTTCGTCGGCGGAGAGTGGCGTGGCGGAGTATTCGCTTATAACCGCGCTGTGGCGAACTTTGGCGGCGTGCATGTGACCAATGTGTACGAAAACCGCACCATCGTGACGGAAAACACCATCGTGAACGTCGATCACGTAAGTTTCAACGGCGGCGTGGGCATTCAAGCGCACGCATCGGCTGTGGAGCTGCAAGCGGCCAACGAGCACCACTTCGAGGCAACCGCGAACCAGGTGCAGCATGAACACTTTGCCGCACAGGATCGCGCGCAGTTGGCGTCGGTGAATCAAGGACGTCCCGCGACGATGGCAAGCGCGAATGTAAACGAATATCACCAGGTGGCGCAGCAGCATGCGCAGTCGCAGCCCATCTCGGCTGCCGATCGCTCGCTGGGGCGCAATTACAATCCCAATACACGCGAAGCCAACCAGGACCAGCGCATCTCCAACGGTTTGCGCAGCGGCCGAATGACTTCCGGCGAGGCGGCCCGCGCTGAGCGGACGCAATCGAACATTGACCAGCAGGTGCACGGCGATCGCGAAGCGAACGGCGGCAAGCTCACTGGTGCGGAGCGTCAACAGATCAATGGCGAGCAAAATGCCGCCAGCCGGCAGATCTATGACGAAAAGCACAATGCGAATACCGTGAAACCGAACGAGGTCGATGACCGAGAGGCCAACCAGCAGCAGCGCACCGCCGAAGGCCTGCGCAGCGGCCAGATGACTTCCGGTGAAGCGGCCCGCACCAACGAGAACCAGGCCACTGTTGCCCGCCAGGTTCACAACGAGCGCACCGCCAACGGTGGCGCATTGACCAAGCAACAGAAGCAACAGGCCAACAAAGAAGAAAACAAAAACAGCAAGCAGATCTATAAAGAGAAGCATAACAACAACAAGACGAAACCTGCCAAGGGGCGAGACTGATACGCCAGAGTAAGCGTGATCTACAAAATGGAACGGTCGCCACTACAGGCGGCCGTTCCATTTTGAACTTGCTGTTTATCCTCCATCATTCCCAACCTTGCTTCCCAACGCAGCCCAATGCACTGCCCGTTATTGGACACCCCGGTTCGACAACGGACAATACGGGATGGACACCAGGCCATGAAAGCGCTGCTAACGTATCGTGTTTCCAACACTCTAACGCTACAGACTCGTTGGTGGATGGGTTGCTCAATACATAAGCGATGGATATCGCCCGCCCAGAATTTAAGCGCCAGAAGCGTCGCCGCCAAGCGGTCCTGATCGTTATTGTTGTGATCGTCGTAGCTGCCGTGGCGCTGGGAGTTTCGCGTCTGAAACCCGCCGCCCCTTCGGTGGAGCGCGGAACAGTGTGGACCGATACGGTAAAGCGAGGATCGATGCTGCGGCAGGTCCACGGATTGGGATCACTCATTCCCAGCCAAGACTCGGTTCGGCAGATTCCGGCGGAAACCGAGGCTACGGTGGTACGGATTCGAATGCTGCCGGGATCGCAAGTGAAGGCCGACAGCATTTTGGTTGAAATGAGCAATCCGCAAGTGGAGCAGGCGGCGGTGGACGCGCAACTCCAATTGAAAGCGGCCGAGGCCGAATACCAGAGCCAGCGGGTTACGCTCGAAAGCAATCTGATGAATGAGAAGGCCGGTGCGGCGACCGTTAACGCGGATTACAGGCAGGCGAAACGGCAGGCTGATACCGACAAGGCGTTATACGACCTGGGCGTGATTTCCGGGTTGGCCTACAAAGCTTCCAAGGGGAAGTCTGACGAGCTGACGACGCGAAATGATCTGGAAACGCAACGTCTGGAGATCGGCCAAAAGGCGATTGAGTCTCAGTTGGCGGAACAGCAGGCCAAAGTCGATCAGGTGCGGGCGCTGGCGGCATTGAAGAAGAAGCAACTCGATGCGCTGCAGGTGCGAGCGGGAATCGACGGAGTTTTGGTCGATCTGCCACTGCAGGTGGGCCAGCACGTTCAGCCCGGAACCATGCTGGCGAAAGTGGTGCAGCCGAATCATCTGATGGCGGAGTTGAAGATTTCGGAAACGCAAGCCCGCGACGTGCAGTTTGGCGAGCCGGCATCGATTGACACCCACAACGGAATCATCAGTGGCAGCGTGATGCGCGTCGATCCCGCGGTACAAAACGGAACCGTCACGGTAGACGTGAAACTCACCGGCGATCTTCCCAAAGGAGCTCGGCCTGATCTGAGCGTGGATGGGACGATCGATCTGGAGCGTCTGGAAGATGTTCTGTATGTCGGACGGCCGGCATTCGGGCAGGAAAACAGCACAATCAGCCTGTTCAAGCTGGACGCCGGCGGCAAAGAGGCTGAGCGAGTCCCGGTAAAGGTGGGGCGAGAATCAGTGAACTCGATTCAGGTTCTTGATGGCCTCCACGAAGGCGACACCGTGATTCTTTCCGACATGTCGCGCTGGGATAAAACCGACCGCATCCGGCTCGAGTAGTGAGTCGATCAAAGCAAAGTCAACCAAACGAATTCAGCCAGACGAAGTCAAAAACATCGCAGCACGACGCAAAATCCAACCGAGGCAAACTAAATTATGACGGAAACAAAACAGGCATTGATCCAGATTCAGGATATGACCAAGGTGTTTTACACCGACGAGATTGAGACTCACGCGCTCTCGGGCGTGCACCTTTCGATCGCCCAGGGCGAGTATGTGGCGATGTCGGGGCCGTCGGGATGCGGCAAATCGACGTTGCTGTCGATCATTGGCTTGCTCGATACACCGACCGGAGGGAGCTACGCGCTGAACGGGAAGCCGGTGGAGAACCTGGACTTTGCCGAACGCTCGCGCATTCGCAATCAGGAAATCGGGTTTATTTTTCAGAGTTTCAATTTGATTGGTGACCTCACCGTGTACGAAAACGTCGAGCTGCCCCTGACCTACCGGCAGAAAATGCCTGCGGCCGACCGGAAGAAACGAGTCATGGAGGCGTTGGAGCGGGTGGGGATGGCGCACCGCGTGCGGCATTATCCTTCGCAACTATCCGGTGGTCAGCAGCAGCGCGTCGCTGTCGCGCGCGCTCTCGGAGGCAAACCATCCATTCTGCTGGCGGACGAGCCGACCGGAAACCTGGATTCACGCAACGGCGAAGCCGTGATGGAATTGTTGCAGAACCTGCACCGCGAGGGTGCGACCATCTGCATGGTGACGCACGATCCCCGCTTCGCCAAACACGCCCAGCGCGAAGTGCATCTGTTCGACGGCAAGGTCGTGGCGGAAGAAGAACTGAAAAAGCTGATGGCGGATGTGCACGCATGAACGGGGTGGTTCAAGACCTGCGCTACGCGCTGCGCCAACTGCGCAAGAGTCCGGGATTCACCGTTGTGGCCGTGCTCACGCTGGCATTGGGGATTGGGGCGAACACGGCGATGTTCAGCCTGGTGGACCGCATCCTGTTTCGCAGTCTGCCTTACCCGCATGATAACCAACTCGTGTTGATCGGCGTCGTTGCACCCATCATTGACGGGGAGTTTCTTTTTGCGGCGAATTATCTGGAGTGGCGGGAGCACCAGACTCCATTCATTTATTTCACTTCGTCCACCGGTGTGAACGACTGCGATCTCACCGACGAACATCCGGTGCGCGTGATTTGTGCTGCGGTCGCGTCGACATTTCTGCCAACTTTTGGCATCCAGCCGGTGCTGGGCCGGAATTTAACGGCCGAGGAAGACCGGCCAAACGCGCCGAAAGTTGCGCTGCTGGCGTATGGACTTTGGCAGGACCGGTTCGGCGGAGACCGCAACGTGCTGGGCCGGGTTATTTCTCTGGATGGCCAGCCCACTCAGATTTTGGGAGTGCTGCCGCGTGACTTCGAATTCCCGACTCTGGCGCACACGGACGTGCTGGTGCCGGAGGCGCTCGACGAATCTATTCTGCAACGCAACGTGATGGGTCCGGTGGTCCGCGTGTTCGGGCGCATAAAGCCGGGAACCGGCGTGGAGCAGGCCAAGGCGCAGCTACAGCCGCTGTTTCGCTCCTTTGTGGATTCGGCGCCCCCGCCGTTTCGCAAGGTGCTGCAGCTAGAGGTTCGCCCCATCCGAGACCTGCAGGTGCATGACTCCCGGCGAGCTGCATGGCTTTTGCTGGTGTCGGCGTTGGCGGTACTTTTGATCGCCTGCGCTAACGCGGCGAATCTTGTGTTGGCCCGCAACGCGGGAAGGCGCCACGAGTTGGCGGTACGCTCGGCGATCGGAGCGGGGCGCGCGCGTTTGGTGCGGCAAAGGCTTACCGAAAGCGTACTGCTGGCACTCTTGGGAGGCGCTGCCGGCACCGCGTTGGCCTACGCCGTGGTGCATGCGTTTGCCGCGCTCGGGCCGGTGGGAATTCCGCGTTTGTCGCAGGCGACGGTCGACTTAAGAGTGTTGCTGTTTTCGATCGCTGTGTCGCTGGTCTCGGGGATCGTTTTCGGAACCGTGCCCGCGCTGGAAAGGCCGAGCGCCCAGATGCTGGTAGTGAAAGCCATGCCCGAAGCGCGCCGCGGCCGACTGCGGCAGATCCTGATGGTCACACAAGTATGGATGGCGGTTGTTCTCCTGGCGAGCGCACTGCTCTTTGTTCGGAGCTTGCTGGCGCTGCAATCCGAGTCTTTGGGCATGAACACGGAAAACATTGTGACCGCGCAGATCACTTTGGGGCGGTCAAAATATCCGGGACCGCGCGAGCGGCTCGCGTTCTATGAGGAACTCGAGCAAAAACTGAAAGACCTTCCCGGTGTGAGTGGCGTGGCTCTGAGCGACTCGCTTCCGCCGGGCGCAACGGCTCGCACCGTGCCGTTTGATACGGTGCAGCCCGAAGGACGCGCGCCGCTTGCGCCGGAACGGGGTATTGGCGGCGTAGTGGGATGGAGATCGGTGACGCCGGATTATTTTTCGGTGCTGAGCATTCCGCTGTTGCGCGGGCGCGCCTTCGACGAAGCCGACCGGAAACCTGATGCAAGTGTGCTCATTCTGAATCAAGCATTGGCGGAGCGTCTCTTTCCCGGCGAAGATCCGTTGGGCCGGATTGTTCGCCTTCCGCAGGGAGAAGGCATCGCTGAAGCTGGGTTTACCGTAGTCGGCGTGGCCAGCAACACACAGAATCAAGGGCTCGGCGGTCGCGCCGGCCCCGAATATTACTTGGTCCGACGACGTCACGAGGACGACCCAATCTTCCGCTATCCCGAGTCGCAGCACGTCACCGTTCTGCTTCGAAGCGCAGTCGGCGCGGCAACTATCGGACAGGAATTGCGGAATGCAGTTACGACGCTGGACCCGACATTGCCGGTCGATGTGGGAACGCTGGGCCAGATTGTTGCCCAACTCGCTGAGCGCCAACGTTTCAGCGCCGCGTTGCTTTCGTTGTTTGCCGTCATTGGCCTTCTTTTGACTGCGGTCGGCATTTACGGCGTGGTATCGCTGCTTGTCAATCAACGCACGCAAGAGATCGGCATTCGTATGGCGCTGGGGGCGACCCAGGGAAATGTCGCTGGAATGATGGTGCGGCAAGCGGCGGTGTGGATTGGGATCGGCACCGTGGCCGGAATTGTCGGATCCCTGGTGGTTGCCCGGTGGATCGGCTCGTTGCTTTTCGGAGTACGCGCTAACGATCCGGCGACGCTGGCCGAAGCCGCAGCACTGCTTCTGGCGGTGGCGCTGCTCGGTGCTTGGATTCCGGCGCGACGGGCCGCCAAGATCGATCCCATGGTGGCGTTGCGCTACGAGTAGGAGATCCGAAAATAGTGAATGGTTTAATCCAAGATTTTCGCTATGCCTTGCGCCAGCTGCGCAAGAGCACCGGGTTCACCGCGGTTGCGGTGATTACGCTGGCGCTCGGCATTGGCGCGAATGCAGCGATCTTCAGTCTTGTGAACGGCATTCTGCTCGTCCCTTTGCCCTATGCGAATCCGGGGGAGTTGGTCAGCGTGACCGCGACCACTCCCGCTAGCTATCCCAAGGGCGCTTTTGTCGCGATGCGCGAGCAGGTGCACACGATGGACGTTGTCACCTATGGTGAGGGACACAAGTTCAACCTTACGCATTTTGGCGAACCCGTGCGGCTCACGGGGACGGCAGCGTCCGCAGAATTGTTCTCGGTTCTAGGAACGCAGCCGGAGTTGGGGCGAACCTTCCGTCCCGGGGAAGATGCCGCGGGGGCGGGCAACTACGTGATCTTGAGCCATGAGCTGTGGGAAGAGCGCTTCGGGCGCGACCCGGCAGTCGTTGGGCGGTCGATCGAACTGGAAGGCGTGAGCCGCGAGGTGGTGGGTGTGATGCCGGCGGATTTTCATTTTCCTTCTCCAAGGACGCAGTTGTGGGTGCCTCTTCATAACGATCCGCGCAATGCGTCCACGTACTGGGCGGGCGACTACATGCCTGTGATCGGAAGGTTGCGACCGGGTTCGACCATACAACAGGCGACGGCGGAGATTCGCCTGTTTCAAGCTCACGTGGGCGAGTTATTTCCGTGGCGCATGCCTGATGACTGGAACGCCGGCGTCAGCGTGGTGGAGTTGCAGAGCGGCATGGTCACTGATGTGCGAGTGCGGTTGTTGCTTCTGTTGGGAGCAGTTGGCGTGGTCTTGCTGATTGCCTGCGCCAACGTCGCGAACCTGACGCTGTCGCGCGCCGTCTCCCGTGAGAAGGAGATGGCCATTCGGTCCGCTCTAGGCGCGGGGCGACGGCGCATTGCACGGCAAGTGCTGACTGAGAGTGTGGTGCTGGCGCTAGTAGGAGGCTTGTTCGGATTGGCTCTGGCTGCCGCGGCAGTTTCGTTGCTGAAGACGGCGTTGCCCCCTGACACGCCTCGACTAGCGGACGTGCATCTGGATTGGCGTGTCGTTGCTTTTACCGGAGGGCTGGCCGTGTTGACCGGCCTTATCTTTGGCCTTGCTCCGGCCCTGCAATCGGCGCGGACCGCGCTGGCAGAGTCTCTCAATGCGGCGGGGCGCGGCGCGGCCGCTTCGGTGTCGCAACGTTTGCGCAGTTCTCTCGCCGTTGCTGAAGTGGCATTCGCCGTGTTGCTGGTGATTTCTGCGGGACTGCTGATCCGTAGTTTCTGGGCGCTGTCGCACGTCGATCTGGGTTTCAAGGCTCAGCAGATTCTGACGGCGCGCATTACGCCCGACGAAACCTTTTGCAACGATACGGCGAGGTGTTTGGCGTTTTATCGCGGCGTGCTGGAACGAGCCCGGAGTTCTGCCGGCGTAATGGACGCGGCGCTGGTGAATACGCTGCCGCTGGGCGGACGAGTCACCAAGCGTTCGCTTGACATTGAAGACTTCATGAATCTGCCGGTGGGAACCACGCTTTTCTGGCTCGACGTGGTGACGCCCGACTACTTCCGGGTAATGGGCATTCCGTTAATTGCCGGCCGCTGGTTCACCGAGGCGGACGAGTCTGGTGGGCCGCCGGTGGTGGTGCTCACCGAGAAAACTGCCCGGCGTTTCTGGAAAGGCCGCGACGTGGTGGGAAAACATATTCGCTTCGCCGGAGAAAAAGATTGGCGCACGGTCATCGGGGTGGTGGCCGATGTGCGGGCTTATGACCTGCAAAACAGTGTTCCCGATGGCATGACAGGCACGGTGTACGCTCCCTACACCGCGCAGTCGACGTTGGAAGATGGCAGCGTACCTGCCGAGATGACGATTGCGGTTCGCACCGCTGCAGATCAGCCGCAAGCGGCAACCATGCTGCGCCAGATCGTGAATAGCCTCGATCCGAATGTGCCGGTCGGTGAAGTTCGCAGTATGCGAGCGGTCGTCTCCGAAGCCGCTTCCACTCCGGCGTCTACAGCTTTTCTGTTCGCGGCGTTTGCGGGGATAGCACTGGTGCTGGGCGCGGTTGGCATTTATGGGGTCCTCGCGTTTCTAGTATCCAAGCGCGCCCGAGAGATGGGGATCCGCATGGCACTGGGCGCTCAGCGTCGCGATGTTCTGTGGCTGGCAATGAAAGAGTGCGCGAAGTTTGCTGTCACAGGAATCGCGCTTGGACTGGCAGGGGCGTTCGTGACCACGCGGCTGTTAGGAAGTCTGCTTTACGGCGTCGGGCCGGCCGATCCGATTACGTTCGGAGGAGTGACCGCAGTAATGGCATTGGTGACGCTGGCGGCCTGCTATATCCCCGCGCGCCGGGCCATGCGCGTCGATCCCATGGTGGCGCTACGCTACGACTGAGAGGAGCTGGAGATGACTGGACTGGTCCAAGATCTTCGTTACGCGTTGCGCCAGTTGCGCAAGAGTCCCGGGTTCACAGCGGTTGCGGTGATTACGCTGGCGCTGGGCATCGGCGCGAACACGGCCGTGTTCAGCGTGATTGACGCGGTCATGCTGCGGCCGCTGCCTTATGACCAGCCGGAGCGACTGATCGAGGCGCAATCCATCAACACGCGCAATCCAGGGACGAGCGACATTTCCTATCCTGACTTCTTTGATTGGCGGGCGCAGAACCGCACGCTCGAACACCTGGTTTCTTATCACGATCAGACATTTACTTTGACAGGGCTAGAGCGGCCCATCCAACTCGATGCAGAGATCGTCTCTTGGGATCTGCTCCCGGCGCTCGGGGTGCGTCCAGAATTGGGCCGGGCTTTTACTCCAGAGGATGAAAAAGCAGGCTCACGGGTGGCTTTGATCAGCCACTCGTTGTGGGCAACTCAATTCGGAGCGGACCCGGCGATTGTCGGCCGCGTGATGCGACTGAGCGGCGGTCTCTACACTGTCGTCGGCGTCATGCCCGCGAATTTTCGCTTCCCGGTTACCGAACCTCGAAACAGTATTTGGACCACCCTGGCAGTGGACGACGATGCGAGTGCCAACCCTGCGATCCGCAACCGAGGGATGCACTTCTTGAATGCGTTTGGGCGTTTGAAGCCGGGCGCCACGGTTGCACAGGCGGATCAGGAACTGCGAAGTATCGCGGCCAATCTGGCGAAACAGTATCCGGATACCAACACGCGGCATGATTCGGCCAAAGTAATGAGCGAAATTGGCGCCATCATCGGCGATGCGCGAACCGCGTTACTCGTGGTTCTGGGGGCCGTTTCGCTGGTCCTGCTGATTGCCTGCGGAAACATTGCCAACCTATTGCTGGCGCGCATGCGCGAACGGCAGCGCGAAATTGCGGTGCGATCGGCGCTAGGCGCAGGAAGAAAACGCATCGTGCGCCAGTTGATGGCGGAGAGTCTCGTCTTGAGCGCGTTGGGTGGAATCGCCGGATGCGGCCTGGCTTTCGTGTGCACGCCGGCGATCCTTTCGCTCATCGGCGACAGCGTGCCACGCGCTGCGGACGCGGGGGTCGACCTGCGAGTTCTGTCGTTCGCGATTCTAGTTTCGTTCGCAGCAGGAATGATCTTCGGGATCATTCCGGCGCTCACGGCATCGAGAACGGATCTGGTTTCCACATTGAAGGAAGGCGGACGCAGCAATGTCGCTGGGCGCGACTGGCTGCGGTCGTCGCTGATTGTGGGGCAGGTCGCGGTGGGCCTTGTGTTGACGGCAGGAGCCGGTTTGCTCATCACCAGCTTTGTAAACCTGTTGCGCATGGACGCGGGATTCAATTCCGATCACCTCACCACACTGCGCTTTGAAACGCCAGACGCACGCTATCAAGGAGACGCTCGCGCGCAGTTCTATCGCGACTACTTCGAGAAGGTACGTGCTCTGCCGGGCGTGCAGTCAGCCGGCGGGGTGATGGTTCTGCCGATGACGTACAACGGCATCACGATCAGTTTCGAAGACCCCGAGCACCCTGCTCCCGAGGGACAGCGCCCCAGCGCAGATCTCAGCCCAATCACGCCGGACTATTTCCGCACGATGCAAATCCCCATGCTGAAGGGGCGTGATTTTTCCGAGCGCGACAACACGAGGTCGCCGCAGGTGATGGTGGTGAATCAGGCGTTTGCGCAAAAGTTCTTTCCCGGCGAGGAGGTCCTGGGCAAGAAGCTGAAGCCGGGCGCAGGCAATGGCACGCCAGACGGGCCGCCGTGGCGGGAAATCGTGGGCGTGGTTGGCGACATCCGGCTCGAAGCGACACAGCGCGAAATGAATCCGGCCATGTTTCTTCCGGCCGCCCAACTGCCGAACTGGTGTTGCCTTTACACGGTCGTGCGCACGTTGCTCGATCCGGCAAGCCTGGCCACGAGTGTCCAACAAATCGTCTCGGCGATGGACAAGGATATTCCCGTCACCGAAGTGCGTACGATGCGGGAACTGATGTCCACCGAACTGTCGCAGCCGCGATTCGCCACTCTCCTCTTGAGTACGTTTGCCGGGCTGGCACTGGTTCTGACGGTGGTTGGACTTTACGGTGTGATGACCTATTCCGTTACGCGGCGCACGCGTGAAATTGGAGTGCGCATGGCCCTGGGAGCGGAGAGGGGCGCGGTGCTCACCATGGTGTTGCGCGACGCAGCCATTCTGCTGAGCGCGGGCATTGGGCTCGGCATTGTCGCCGCGCTGATTTCGGCGTCTGTATTGCAGGACATGTTGTATGGCACGGGCTCGCGCAACCCTGTAGTGCTGACGCTAGTGTGCGCGGTCGTTGCCCTTGCCGGTGTGGCCGCAGCGTTTATTCCCGCGCGGCGCGCGGCCAAGGTCGACCCGATGGTAGCGCTGCGGTACGAATGAGAAGGAGAGAATGATGAACGGATTGCTGCAAGACTTTCGCTTTGCCCTGCGTCAGTTTCGCAAGAGCATCGGGTTTACCGCGGTCGCTGTGATCACGCTGGCGTTGGGGATTGGCGCCAACACGGCGATTTTCAGCGTGGTGAATGGAGTTCTGCTGCGTCCGCTGCGGTTCAGAGATCCTGCTCGGCTGGTTCGGGTGTGGCATACTCCGCCGGCGGCGAGCTTCCCGGGAATGTCGACCTTTTCCGTTTCCGCCGCAAACTATCTGGACTGGGAGCGGCAGAACCATGTCTTCGAGCGGATGGCAATCTATACCTACCACGGATTCACTATGACTGGTAGCGCAACGCCGGAGCAGGTCGATGGGTGTGCGGCAACATCCGGCTTCTTCGAGACCATGGGAGTTCAGCCTGAGCTGGGACGAGTGTTTACTGCCGAAGAGGACCAACCCGGCCGCTCCAATGTTGTGGTGCTCAGCCATCGCCTCTGGCAGGAGCATTTCGGATCGAATCCTGCCATTGTGAACCAGAACATAAATATGGACGGCCAGAGTTATCTCGTGGCCGGAGTGATGCCGGCAAGCTTCCAGTTCCCCGACTTTGCGCAGATGTGGACGCCGATGGCCTGGACTGACAAGGAGCGAGCTGTCCGGGGCGAACATCACTCTGTAGTCGTCGCCCGCCTCAGGCCAGGCATTGATTTGAAGCGGGCGCAGGCGGAGATGAATACGATTTCTAGCCGGCTGGCGCAACAGTATCCGGATGACGACAAGGGATGGGGAGCCGTGGTCGTGCCCTTGCGCGAGGATCTGGTCAGTGACGTGCGGCCTGCGCTTCTCGTTCTGCTGGGAGCCGTGGCCTTCGTTCTTCTGATCGCCAGCGTCAACGTGGCCAACCTTGCGCTGGCGAGAACGTTCAGCCGCCAGAAGGAAATTGCGATTCGGACGGCGCTGGGCGCCAGTTCGGTTCGCGTGCTTCGCCAAATCCTTACGGAGTCAGTGCTGCTCGCGCTCGCGGGAGGGGCTCTCGGTCTTACCTATGCTCATTTCGGGGTCCGTCTGATCATGGCCTTTCTGGCGGACAAGCTTCCGCACTCGCTGGAAGTCGGGCTGGATGCCAAGGTTCTCGGGTTCACGGCGGCCGTTTCCATTGCGGCAGGTGTGCTGGCGGGAGTTCTTCCGGCATTGCGCCTGACCCGGGGCGACGTGAGTCAATCGCTGAAACAAGGGCTGGGGCGCACCGATTCGGATTCGAGTGGGCATCGCACGCGCAGCATCCTCGTTGTGTCGGAGGTTGCCCTTTCGCTCATCTTGCTGGTTGGCGCGGGTTTGATGATTCGCAGTTTTCAGAGGCTTCATGGCGTGAATCCTGGGTTCGACTCGCACAATGTTTTGACCTTGACGGCGATGGTCGCCGGAGCAAAATTCCCTGCACCGGCACAAGAGGTCCACTTCTTCGAGCACGTGCTGCAGCGAGTGAGAGCGTTACCGGGGGTCGAATCTGCAGGCGTGGTCGATGACATTCCTCTCGACAATGGAGGTTCACATCAACCGATTCAGATCGAAGGCCACCCGGTGGTGACGATGGCGGAGCAACCGGAGGTCGATGTTCGCCTCATAAGTTCGGGGTACATGAGCGCGCTGCATATACCGATCCTGCGCGGCCGCGACTTGAGCGACACCGACATTGCCGGCAGGCAGGCGGTGATCCTGATCAGCGAGTCTATGGCTCAGCAGTTCTGGCCGGGAGAAGATGCGTTGGGCAAACATCTTACGATGACCTTTTTCCCGGACGCGGTCCGCGAAGTGGTTGGGATTGTGGGCGACGTGAAGCTCGATGGGCTGGACCAAACTCGTCCCAGCGCAGCGCTTTATTTTCCGCTCGATCAAGTTTCGGTGCCCGCCAACGGGGGATGGAGTTCGATTCCGATGACGCTGGTGGTGCGCTCGGCCTCTCCTGCTGGGATGGTTCCTGCCGTTTCGAATGCTGTACATGAGGTCGATCGCGAGGTTCCGTTGCGCGACATCCTAACGATGGACGACCTGGTTGCGAATTCTCTATCGCAACAGCGGTTCAACATGCTGCTGCTCGGGGCATTCGCCGGGCTCGCTTTGTTGTTGGCTGGCGTGGGCATCTACAGCGTGCTGTCTTACAGTGTGAAGCGAAGTGTGCGAGAAATCGGAATCCGCCTGGCTCTCGGCGCCCGGCCCGGCGACGTGCTGCGCAGGGTTGTGTTCGAGGGCATGAAGCCAACTTTGCTCGGCCTGGCAGTGGGATCGGCCGGCGCGCTGGCATTGGGACGTGTCCTGTCGAGCCTCATCTATGAGGTGAAGCCCACTGACCCTATCACTTTTCTGGCGGTCACGGTTCTGTTGGCCGTGATTGCTTTATTCGCCTGCATCATTCCGGCTTACCGTGCGACCAAGGTCGATCCTATGGTTGCCTTGCGGTACGAATAAAGTTTTGGAGAATGAATCGACTAACCCAATGATCGAACTCAAAAGTATCGAACGCAGTTACAAGACTGGTGCAGGACAAACCTGGGTGTTGCGCCGCGTGAATCTCGACATTCGCCAAGGTGAGTTCATCACTGTGATGGGCCCGTCGGGGGCGGGGAAGTCATCCTTGCTCAACGTGCTCGCGCTGCTTGACGATCAGTGGCAGGGCGAATACTGGTTCCGCGAGGAGGCCGTGCACGCGCTCAAGCGCAAACAGCGCGGCGAACTAGCTAAGCTTAACGTCGGCATGGTCTTTCAGAGTTACCACCTGCTCGACGATCTGACGGTGCAGGAGAATATCGATCTCCCACTCTCTTATAAGGATATTCCTCGCGCCCGGCGGCAGAGTCTGGTCGCAGATGTTCTGGATCGGTTTCAGATTGTCGCTAAGAAAGATTTGTATCCCAGCCAGCTTTCCGGCGGACAGCAGCAACTCGTGGGTGTCGCGCGGGCGGTGATTCACAAGCCGCCGCTTCTGCTTGCCGATGAGCCCACAGGCAACCTGCATTCCGGTCAGGCCAAGGAAATCATGGAACTCTTTCGCGAACTCAACCAGCAGGGAACGACGATTGTGCAGGTTACCCACTCGGAGGCGAATGCCGCCTATGGCACCCGCACGATTCAACTGCGCGACGGATGGCTGGTCGCGGATACCGCCAATCCATCACTAGACCACTCAGCGGAGGTCAGCGCGTCGTGAATGTTTCCGGGACCACTATCTTGAGACGGGGAATTGCCCTCATTTGTGTTTGCGGAATGCTGACTGGGCTGATGCAAGGTCAGGATGCAACGGCCCAGCCCAAGGCAACCGCGGAGGCCGCAACTCCGCAGGCCGCGACTGTGCGAGCCGGCACTCCGCAAGCCAGCGCTCGCGCTCGCTTCGACATGCCGAAATCGCACAACCCGCTGAATGCGTACTCGCCGGATTATGTTCCGGAGCCGGTGCTGGCAAACTCAACTCGCCTCGATCGTCTCATTCGGGACGGCAAGCTCTATCTTTCTTTGAAAGATGCCATCGATCTCGCGCTCGAAAACAATCTCGATCTGGCCATCGCCCGCTACAATCTTCCGATCGCGAACACAGATATTCTGCGAACCCAGGCGGGCGGATTTTTTCGCGGCGTAAATACCGGCGTAGTCCAGGGAACTCCCGGCGGGGGTGTTGGAGGCTTCGGCTCAGGCGCCCCGGGCGCGGGCGCCGGAGGCACGACCAGCGGCGCAGGCGGGGCCGGTGCGGGCGCATCCGGATTGGTACAGTCTACGCTCGGCGCTGGTACGTCGGTGTCGTCGTACGATCCTTTCATCAGCGCCGGTGGCGGAGAAGAGCACCAAACGCTTCCACTCTCCAACCTGCAACTGAACGGCGTGCCCACTTTGCAGACCAACACCGGCCAGTTCAACTTCAACTATTCGCAGGCGTTTGCTACCGGCACGAGTCTCTCCGTCACTTTCAACAACGCACGTCAGACCACGAACAGCATTTTCACCAACCTGTCGCCGGCCCTGAGTTCGCAGTATCGCGTCGCCCTGCAGCAGGAACTTCTTGCCGGATTCGGGTTCGGTCCGAATTTACGCTATCTCCGCATCGCCAATAATAATAAGAAGATTTCCGACATCGCCTTCAAAGACCAGGTCATAGCCACCGTGACCCAGATCGAAAATATTTACTGGGATCTGGTCAGCGCGTATGAACAGACGCAGGTCAACGAGAAATCTTCAGCCTTCGCCCAGCAAACTCTGGACAACGCCCGCAAGCAATTGCAACTGGAAAGCATTCCGGAGATGGACGTGCTCCGGGCAGAGGCGGAGGTTTCCAAACGCGATCAGGATTTGACTGTGGCCCGCACTAGCCTGGAACTGCAGGAGACTCTGATCAAGAACGCCGTCACCAAGAGCCTGGATGATCCCGCGCTGGAAGCCATGCCGGTTATTCCTACCGATCGAATGGAAGGCGGCCAGGTTCAGGCCAGCCAGGCGATTCAGGACTTGATTGCGACCGCATTGCACGATCGGCCCGAATTGGCCGAGTCTGACGTCGACCTGGTGAACCGGCAGATCAGCCGCAGGGCCGCGCGCAATGCCCTGTTGCCGTCGCTGGCTTTCGTCGCTTTCTACGGAAGCTCCGGCTTGGCCGGTCCCCTCAACCCACTCTGCGTTGGCTGTACGTCCAATGTGCCGGTTGATTTTTCCGGAGCACTGACCAACACTTTCAATAATTCCGCTCCCGATTACTATGTAGGATTGAACCTGAATATTCCGCTCCGCAACCGTGTGGCAAAAGCCGATCAGTACCGGTCGGAATTGGAATACCGCCAGGCGGAGTTGCGCCTAGAGCAGTTGAAGAAGCAGGTTCGCATCGAGGTCCGCAACGCGCAATACGCGGTTGAGCAAACCGGAGCGCGGGTGCAGGCTGCGCGCAAAGCCCGCGACCTGGCTCAGCGTACCTTCGATATCACTAAGAAGGAGCAAGACCTGGGTTCGGGATCGAGCTATCAAACCTTATCGGCCCAACGCGACTTGTCCCTCGCAGAACTCGATCTCGTCACCGCCATGACCATCTTCGAAAAGGCCAAAGTTGAACTTGACCGCGCGACCGGCGCGACTCTGGAGCATAATGGCATTCGGTTGCAGGACGCGGTGAGCGGCACGGTCAGCGGTACGACTAGCAATACGACCAGCAGTGCGTCGAGCGCCCAGAGCCCCTAAACTGATCTCATGCAGACTTCGACTAAGACTGGAGACCGCCTCGCGGTGTCCACGAGCAGCAGCCACGACCGGCCCCGGGTTTTGGCCGCCGACGATCAACAGCATGTTCTCGAAGCGATTGAACTCCTCCTGCGCCCGCAGGGGTATGAGATAGAGACCGCCAAGTCTCCAGCGCTGGTTCGCGAGGCGCTATCGACCGATTCCTACGACGCTGTCCTCATCGACCTGAATTACACGCGGGATACGACTTCCGGCAGGGAGGGTCTCGACCTGCTATCTGAAATCGTTTCCCTCGACAGCAGCACTCCGGTCATCGTAATGACGGCTTGGGCGAACATTGAACTGGCCGTCGAGGCCATGCGCCGCGGGGCACGCGACTTCATTCAGAAACCCTGGGAGAACCAGCGACTGCTGACAATTCTGCGGACGCAGGTTGACCTGCGCCGCGCCCTACAGCAGGCAGAGCGTCTAGCTGCGCAGAATCGGCTATTACAAGCGGAAGGCCGGCCCGAGTTCATTGCGACGGCACCGCCCATGCAGCCGGTGCTTGAGGCCATCACGCGCGTTGGTCCGTCCGATGCGAACATTCTGATCACGGGCGAACACGGTACCGGCAAAGAAGTAGTAGCGCGGACACTGCACGCGGTTTCGCGGCGCGCTTCACGACCCATGGTCGCCGTGAACACCGGCGCGCTGTCAGAGGGAGTATTTGAAAGCGAACTTTTCGGGCACGTGAAGGGTGCGTTTACCGACGCGCGCACCGACCGCATTGGACGCTTCGAACTGGCCGACGGCGGTACGGTTTTTCTGGACGAGATCGGCAACGTGCCTTTTCGCCAGCAGGCCAAGCTGCTGCGCGTGCTGGAAACCAGCGAGATCGAGCGCGTGGGTTCGTCGCGCTCTCGCCGCATCGATGTGCGTGTCATCTCCGCCACCAATGCGGACCTGCGAGCAGCGTGCGCCTCCGGACAATTTCGCGAAGACTTGCTGTTTCGCCTGAATACGGTGGAGATTCACGTCCCGGCGCTACGCGAGCGGCGCGACGACATTCCCGCCCTCGCCGTGCACTTCCTGACGCGTTATGCTTCGCGCTACCGGCGTCCCGTGCAGGGCTTCGAAGCCTCAGCTCTGCAGCTGCTGATGCAATATTCCTGGCCGGGCAACGTGCGGGAACTGGAACACACGCTGGAGCGAGCGGTGCTGATGTGCCGCGGCAGCGAGATTCAGCGGGCAGATCTCGGCCTGGACGTGTCGCGCCAGCAGAGCCAGAATCTTGAGGAACTCAGCCTGGAGTCCGTGGAAGCGATTCTGATCCGCAAGGCGCTGCAACGTTCGCAGGGGAATGTGAGCCAGGCCGCAGAGACTCTGGGACTGAGCCGCGGCGCGCTTTATCGACGGATGGAGAAATATGGCCTCTAGCCCGCGCGGGAGCTTCCGTCCCGGCGTGCGCAAGCCCCCTCCCAAGCGAGTTCGTCTTCTTTACGAGCGCCGCATCAGTCTGTTCTCTCTGCTGGTTGCCCTGCCGGGAATGATTGTTGGCGGCGTCTTCGTCTGTGCTGCAACCCTGGTCTGTGGAATCGAAGTGCGCGTTGCTGTTTGCCGAGTTGTTTGTCTGGTGGCTGCTGGCCATGGCCCTGCAGGAACAGACTACGCGACCGTTGCAGACCCTGGCCAACGTGATCGCCGCTTTGCGCGAAGAGGATTATTCCTTTCGCGCGCGGGGCGCTGCCGCAGATGATGTGCTCGGCGAACTCTCTCTCGAAGTCAACTCCCTCGCCGACCTGCTGGCGGACCAGCGGATTCTCTCCATCGAGGCGACGGCTTTGTTGCGCCGGGTTGTCGAGGAGATCGACGCTCCACTGTTCACCTTTGACCCTGACCAGATTCTGCGCCTGGTCAACTCCGCGGGAGAGCGACTGCTGCAACAGCCTTCGGTAAGGCTTCTGGGACGGAGCGCGGAAGAAATCGGATTAGCTCGATGCCTTACCGCGGAAAGCGAAACGCTGGTTCCGTTGCCGTTCCAGACTCCGAATGCGCGCTGGATGGTCCGGCGCAGCTCCTTCCGCCAAAAAGGTGTGCCCCATACGCTGATCGTTCTTTCCGATGTGAGCCGCGCGTTACGCGAAGAAGAGCGCAGCGCCTGGCAGCGCTTGATTCGCGTTCTCGGGCATGAACTCAATAACTCTCTGACTCCGATCAAGTCGATTGCGGGAAGCCTGAGCTCTCAAGTCACCAGTGCGGTCGGAGACGCCGGTCAGCGCAAGGATTTCGAGCGCGGCCTCGAAATCATCGAAACCCGGGCCGACAACCTGAATCGTTTCCTGCAGGCCTATCGCCAGCTCGCCCAGATGCCGCCGCCGGTGTTGCGCCGAACTTCACTCGCTCCGATGATCGAGCGCGTCGCGGGACTCGAAACCCGAATGCACGTCCAGGTGGCTGCCAGCCCGGCGATTGAGTTGAATGTCGATCCCGATCAACTCGAGCAAATGCTGATCAATCTTGTGCGCAATGCGGTCGAGGCTGCGCTTGAGCCTGGGCGTTCAACAGGGCAGCCGGTAGCGATCCATTCTCATTATGATGAAGGAACACCTTCGCCGGCTGAGGATCCAATGGTTATCATTCGTTGGGAAGCATCCGAAAAGGACGTTGTCATCGCGATCGAAGACAACGGGCCGGGCTTGCTCAACCCGAGCAACGCATTCATTCCGTTCTACACGACCAAGCCGGAGGGGAGCGGAATCGGGCTGGCGTTATCACGCCAGATCGTAGAGGCTCACGGCGGATCGATCGAGCTGTTGAACCGCGCTGAACGGGGGTGCCAGGCGAAAGTGACGTTGCCTCGATTCCTCGGGACTGAAGGGCAGCCGAATAAGCCGGGAGCCTAGAACTTTTCCGTGAGCCGCGAAAAACGCTGCCCAGAGATCCCGCAGCTTTCTTGTTATCGTTTCTCCGCCCCGGGGCCCGGTGCGACTGGAGGAGTTTTGCGCCGAGACTCGGCGCAACCTCGCACGCTTCAGGTGGGAACACCCAGCTTGGGCAAAAGCCATCGTGTCAACAGTATGTAGGCGACCACAAATCCCGCCGCCCAAATCCAATCCTGCATACTTTTCGCTCGCCTTCTGCTTACAAACTAAGTTTACGCAGAAACGTCGCCCCGGGACACAGATTATTGTGGTGCGGTTGAAACAGGGTTGGACCTTACCAGCGGCCGGCATTATCATCTTCAGCACGCTGTGAATACCTCACGAGTCGTCAATGTCGAGGATCTGCGCCGCATGGCGCAACGCCGGCTCCCCAAGTCGGTGTTCGACTACTTGGACGGTGGCGCAGAAGCCGAGGTCACACTCAGGGAAAACTGCCGGGTTTTCAACGATGTACTTTTTCGTCCTCGCAGTGCCGTGGCTGTCGGCGACTGTGATTTGAAGACGCGTGTGCTCGGCCATGAACTTTCTTTCCCGGTCCTGCTCGCTCCGGTCGGGTACAGCCGTCTGATGCACCCTGCAGGAGAATTGGCTGCCGCTCATGCGGCTGGGGAAGCAGGTACCGGGTACATCCTCTCTACGATTTCCGCCCACAAATTGGAAAACGTGAAAGCCGCGTCGAAAGGTCCAGTCTGGTACCAGCTATACCTGCTCGGTGGACGCGCGGCGGCGGAGGGCTCTCTCGACCGTGCTCGTCGCGCAGGATTTTCTGCCCTGGTGATTACCGTGGACACACCCGTGGCCGGAATGAGAGAACGCGATCCCCGCAACGGGATGAAAGAAATGCTGGGCAGTTCGTGGCTCGCGAAAATTCCGTACCTGCCCAGCATTCTCGCTCATCCCGGTTGGCTGGCGTCGTTTCTGCTCGACGGCGGCGTGCCCAAGCTGGAGAACATTATTGTTCCAGGGGAAGGCCCGATGAAACTGCTCGACGTCGGCGCCGCCCTGGCCAGCGCAACCGTCACGTGGGAAGACCTGCGCTGGATCCGCGAATTGTGGACCGGACCGATCGTAGTCAAAGGCCTTCTGACGGGCGACGACGCCCGACGGGCCGCGGACCAAGGCGCTGCCGCTGTGGTTGTGTCGAACCACGGTGGCCGTCAACTCGATTCGGTTTCCCCGACTTTGCGGGCGCTTCCGGACGTGGTTGCGGCCGTGAAGGGCCAGGTCGAAGTTCTCATGGACGGCGGAGTTCGGCGCGGTGGCGACATTGTGAAAGCGCTCTGTCTCGGAGCGCGTGCCGTTCTTATTGGGCGAGCTTACGCCTACGGACTCGCGGCCGCCGGGCCGGCGGGGGTTGCGCGGGCGCTGGAAATTTTGCGGTCGGACGTGGAGCGCACGCTGCGACTGCTCGGCTGTCCGTCGGTCGCCGCCCTCGATCAGTCGTATGTCGACGTGCCGACGACCTGGCCCACTCGTTAGGGACTGTCTCAGCACAGATTAGTTGACGTCGACGTTCACGGCTATGTCTGCCGTGATGCGATCCGTACGATTGCCAACTTCTTTCGTCCTGTGTCATCCCTGAGACAGTGTCTCCTGCAACATACACTCTGATCTACACACTTCCTCGCGAAAGCCTTGCCTGACTTAGTGTCGCCGTTTGGTCCGTACCTTGCTTTCCAATTTGCAACGCCGGGTTCACAGGTTATAGTTCCCGGCCAGAGGAGTTATGAAGCGGCCTGTGTTCCTCTCCGCGCGTTTGGCTATTGTGGTGGTGCTGACGGCGGCTGTCGTGCTGGGGGCGCTGGTTGTATGGCGCAGTTCGCGGGCCGTGCAGTCTGCAACTGAAGAGGTTCGCGCCGAGCATGAGTTCGGCTTCACGGCGCGACCGCTGCCAGCGTCGCTCAATGCCGGATTTGAGGCCGTCAGTTCTCCCGCAGTTTTCTTGCAGGCCGCACGTTTTGAGGATCATCTCTATCTCGCCGGACCTGCCGGGCTGCAGGAATACACGCCCGATGGCGCTCTGCTCCATCAGTATGCAGTCGGCAACGAGCTTCCCGGTTCGCCCCTGGTGGCGCTGGCTCCGGCAGTCCTGGCGGACTCGCGCGAACCGGAGCTAATCGTTGCGACCGCTAACGATGGACTGCTGGCTTTCAACGGCCGCGCCTTTCGGCAGATTCTGCCCACTAGCGCCGATGCCCGCGCCATCAGCGCAATTCTGCCGGTTCCTTCCGGACATTTGTTGATCGGAACTAAGAAGCTTGGCGTTCTGGTATACGACGGAAAACAGATTACCGTTCTCCACCCAACGCTCGACGCCCTTAACGTGACCGCCCTCGCCGGGAGCGAATCCGATTTGTGGGTTGCAACCCTGAATCGCGGCGTGCTGCACTTTCACGCGGGTGAGACCGAGAGCTTCGCCGAGGCTCAGGGGCTGCCCGATCCTCAGGTGCTGTCGCTCGCGATTTCTGGCGACACCACTTACGCGGGCACGGCCACCGGAGTCGCTGTTTTCAACGCTGGCCGCTTCTCCCGCGTGCTGGCTCCGGGAGTGCTCGCGACCGCACTGTTGGCTACGCCGTCCCGACTCTATGTGGGGTCGGAGGATGAAGGCATCATTGTGATTCCTCTGAAAGGGCGCCGCCCCAATCCGAACCTTGGTCCGGAGACGCAGGGTTCGGAGGCACGGGGGGAGGGCGGTCAACTCGTGGAAGTGCGGCAGCTCATTAACTCGGGTGACGCTGTGTTCGCCGTGGTGCGCAACGGACTCTATCGCATGAACCGGCACGCTTTCGGCTGGCAGCGCGTGCTCGAGACTGGCGCTCCCGTACTCAGCGACCGTAACATTTCCGCTCTAGCCGGTGACGCTAGCGGACATCTGTGGGTCGGTTACTTCGATCGCGGCCTCGATCTGCTCGCCTCCGATAACGGCCGCGGCCGGCACGTCGAAGACGAACATGTGTTCTGCGTGAATCGAATTTTCATCGATTCGAAGACGGGAGTGATCGACGTCGCGACCGCCAACGGCCTGGTGCGCTTCGACGACTCCGGCAGTGAACAGCAAGTTCTGACGCGTGCCGATGGGCTGATCGCCGACCACGTCACCGATGTCGTTGCGTACCGCGATGGTCTTGCGCTGGCTACACCCGCGGGCCTCACTTTCCTCGATTCCAGCGGCGCCCGCAGCATGTACGCATTTCACGGACTCGTGAGCAACCATGTTTATGCGCTCGGCGTTTCCGGCGACGAACTGATGGCCGGAACACTCGGCGGCCTGTCATTGTTGAACAAAGGCGATATCACTGCGAATTTTACGACCACCACTTCCAATCTGAAGCACAACTGGATAACCGCCGTCGTACCGGTCGGCTCGGAATGGATGGTCGGCACATACGGCGCAGGGATTGTCGGCCTCGACCGTTCTGGACGCTTTAGTTCTTTTGAAATCGGGTCCGGCCCGTTCGAAGTCAATCCCAACGCGATGCTGGTCACGGCAAACTATGTACTCGCCGGAACCCTGGGCGAAGGTTTGTATTTCTACGATCGCCAGTCGGGACGCTGGTCGGTCATTCGCGACGGCTTGCCGTCGTTGAACGTGACCGCACTCGCCGCGGTCAGTGGCTACATCTACGTCGGTACGGATAACGGCCTGGTCCGCATACCTGAGCAGAAGCTGCACTCATGAAGAAACTGGTTTTGTTGGCACTCATTATGCTATGCACGTTTTTTTGGACGACGGCGCCGCTTCTAGGCGATGCGGGAGTCCTTATCCCGCGTGACAAGCAGCAACCGAATTCCGCGATCCTGTCGCTCGAAGAAATGGAAATCACTGTGCGCATCGACAACGGCGACGCGCGCGTCTTCGTTCGCCAGGTATTTGCCAACCACACCGGGGCCATTGAAGAAGGGAATTACATTTTCGCGCTGCCCAGCCACGCTACGATTTCCGATTTCGCCACCTGGGACGGTCCCGTCCGACTGCCGGCAGTGATCCTCGAACGCAAGCGCGCGGAAGAAATTTACAACCAGCTCAAGCAGCAGTCGATCGACCCCGGTTTGCTGCAGATGGGCGAACGCGGCGCCGAGGAAGCCAAGCGCAGTTCTGTCTTCAGCGCCCGCATCACACCGATTCCGTCATGGGGCACGAAGCGGCTGGAGATCGAGTATCACGAGTCGATCCCGGTCGAAAATCTCAAGTCGTATTTCGCGATTCCGCTGCGGCCGGATGCTTACCAGGCGCAGGCTGCCGCCCGTTTGCGCATCAATTTTGAGCTGCACACCGCGCACGCGATCCGCAACTTTCAGGCGCCGGCCAAGTCCTTTCCTCTGCAAATCGACCGGAATGCGCCTCACCTGGTGCGGGCACACTTTGAAGGACAGAACGTGAATCTCGGCGAGGATTTCGTCGCAACGTACGATCTCGATCCCGCCACGTCCGACACGCTGCAATTGCTGACCTACCGAAACCCAGTCGGCGGACAGCCGTCACCGACCGAAGCTGCGCCCGTCCGCAGCAGCAACGAACCGGGTTTCTTTGAAGCGGAGGCTCTGCTTGGGTTCGGGAATTCGTCTGCACTGTCAGGCAGCGCATCCACAGGCACACCTAAAACAGTCATCGTGCTGTTCGACACTTCGCTCTCGATGCAATGGGAGAAGCTGGAGCGCAGCTATCAGGCTCTCGAAACGCTGCTCCACGCGCTGCGCCCAGCGGATCACTTCGGGCTCGTACTGTTCAACGCCGAAACTCAAGTTGTCCCGGTCGGCTTGGCCGACACTGGCAGCATTCAACACGCCATCGCCGCCGTCCGCGACAGCCGGTTGCGTGGCGGCACCGACCTGCAGCGGGCTCTGCAAACCGGCTTGCAGCAGGCTTCCACGCAGGGTGCAGGCAACGCGTATCTGGTCATCCTTAGCGACGGAGGCGCGACGCGCGGTCCTATTCAGAATGGAAAACTTGCGGCGTGGTATGCGTCCGTGTGGCAGCAACTCCCCGACACGCAGCGCCCGCGTACATACATTTTTGCCGTCGGCGACGACGCCAACCTGCCGCTGTTTCGCATGCTCGCCCGTCAGGACGGCCTGCTCGAACAGGTGCTCTCGACCGAGCCCATGGACTTCAAGCTGAACTCGTTCCTCTCAAAAATCGGCCGCAGCCCGGTCGGGCAACTCGGACTCTCCATCACTCCGGATGCGGCGGTCGATACGGTCTATCCCCTGCAGGCCGCAACTTTTTCAGGCTCCCTGGCCTCATGGGTGGGACGCTATCAGAAACCCCAGGAAAACGTTTCTTTCACCGTGCACGGCGTGCGCGACGGCACTGCGGTTCAAATGACTGGCAAAACCAGCCTGCCGCGCGAATCGTTCGATCATCCGCAGTTGCCCCGACTGTGGGCGCGGGCTCGCGTCGACGCCTTACTGGCAAAAATCGAACGCGACGGCGAGGATCAGGCCACTATCGACGAAATCATCCGCCTCGCGCGTCAGTACAAATTTGTTACTCCATATACGTCGTTCCTGGCGGTTCCGCGGGCGCTGCTGCGGCCGCGCGTGATCCGCCCCGGTGATCCGATTCTGCGCGTCAAGACCGACGAATCGATCTGTTCCGTCGTCGCGCTATTTCCGTTCGGACTGGTGCAACCGCTTCGTTACCTGGCATCGGAAGACGTCTGGCAAATGCGCTTTCTCGCGCCCACCGATATGCAAGACGGGACTTACACTGTCCGACTCATCCTGCGCGATCAAGTGGGGCACACCTATCGCGAGTCGAAGACGTTCGTCATCGCGAGCAAGCCTCCCGCCGTGCAGGTCAAACTTGATCGTAAGCGTTATCAGCGCGGCCAGACCATCGATTTGCGGGTCAGCGCTTCTGAAAGTACACGCACCCTCGTCGCACGCATGGAAGGTGCGGTGCCGGTTGCATTGCGTTGGGACGCCAAAGCGTCCGCGAACACCGGCGTCCTCACGATTCCCGACGAAACGATCCCCGGGATCTACAAGCTGACCGTGACCGCCGAAGACATTGCTCACAATATTGGTACGCAGGAGGTGCAGATTGAAGTACTTCCTTGACTCGACGCTTGGCGATTCCACGACTGGCGAATCAGTGACTGGCAAATCAACGATCCGGCGGGTGTGTCTGATCGCCATGATGGTCTTGCTCTCGGCCCTTGGCTGCACCCTTTCCGCGGTCGGCGAGCTGCCTCCGTGGATTCGCAACATTGACGCCGGTAGCGCGGTGGAAGCCGTTTTCTTTCGCATGATGTCGTTGCCCAACGGCGCAGTCTCATTTCGCCGCCCGCCGAGCGAGACCCGGCCCGCGCTCACCGACTTGATTAGGACGCAACCGCATAACGCAGAGCTTTACTCGTTGCGTGCTCTGGAAGATGAGCAGCAGCTCGACTTCACGGCCGCCGAATCCGACTGGAAATCGTATGTCGACAATTCTTCCGACAAGATCAGCGCGCAGCTTGCGCTTGCCGATTTCTACCATCACCGTCTCCGTCCGGCGGACGAACTCAGAGCTCTGTCGCTCGTTGCGAATGCCCCAGCCATCGCGCCGGAAAAACTCACCCCAGTGCTGCAACAGCGCTCCTGGCAAGCGTTTGAGCGCATCTTTCGCGTGATTCAAACCCAAGGACTTCCGAAGGATGTCTCCTTTGCGCAATACCGCGCCTGGATTGCCCGCTATCCTGACGAGCCATCGCTTTACGCTCAGTTTCTGCAATTTCTGGTTACGGAGAAAGAATATCCAGCCGCTGGGCAACTCATCGCCGACTACCGCAAGCAATTTCCCAACGATCAGATTTTTCCGGTGAAAGCGAAAGCGATGGTGGAATATCGCCGGGGCTCGGTGCGCGAAGGTTTGTCGGTCTATGAGCAAAGCTTTCAGCCGCTCTGGGATCCGCAACTGGTAAAAAGTTATTTCGATCTGCTGCGCGACACTCAGAATCTGCGCAAATTCCGCGACGATGCCCACACCGCTCTTGTTGCCCACCCGGAGAACCTCAACGCCACGGCGCGAATCTTCTATTACTACCAGCAGCAGGGGAAGACCGATGTGGCGCTACAGGCCATCTCCGACCTGCGCCTGCACAAGGATGCGGCAAAGTCGCCATGGACCGCGCAGGAACTCTACGTCTGCGCCCGCCTGCTGGAAGACATTCACGCCTACCCCGAGTCAGCTCGATATTACTTTGCGCTCTACAACAGCATTAGTACAGATTTTCCGGACTCGCAGGCGACGGCTGTTGCCGGCCTCGCCAGTCTTTTGCTGACCGCGCCGGAAACCCCGATCCGTCTGGGTTCCGGCGAACTCTCCATGTATCGCGACATCGCCACCATGGATCAAGGCCCCGGCTACTTCAACGGAATTTTGTCTCTGATCTTGAACACGACTCAGCCGGCTTCGCAGTACTCGGAGGAAGAACAGCGTGCGGTGCCGTATTTTCATCGATCGCGAGCCGCGGAGTTGCTGGCCTTGGTGGACGCGAAATTTCCGGACTCGGCGCGCCGTCCGGAGCTGCATGCCCAACTGCTCGAGTTCTACTCCAACTCTGGCGAGAGCGACGCGGTCATTCAGGGCGGGCGCGAATTTCTGGCGAGTTTTCCCAACGCTGTGGAGCGCATTTCCGTCGCTTTGCTGATGGCGGATGCCTACGCGCGCAAAAGTGACTCCAGAAGTGAGTTTGCGATTTACGATTCTGTTCTGCAGGAACTGGCCGGGAAGGCACAAAATGTGCCGCTTGGGTCAACCCAAGCAGTCTACGACTACGGAAGCAGTTACACGCGCTCGTCGTACTCGAGTCAGAGCGCCGCGTCTGATGCGGAGAGCGAAGAGGGGCAAGGCGCGGGTGCCGAGGTGAACGCTGTACCCAGGCACCGAGTCGGCGAGTCCTTTCAATTAGGCGCGACCCCAGTGTCCACCGGACAAACCGGCGCACGCTCGCCAGAGTACGCGCGCGTTCTGGAGCGCTACTTGGCGCGCCTGGTGGAGATGAAGCAGATCCCGCCCGCACTCGCCGTTTTGAGTCGCGAGATCGACCGCAATCCCGATGATCCCGGTCTGTATGAGCGTCTCGCGGTGTTTCTCGATCAGAACCGTTTGGGCTCGCAGCAGGAGGAAATCTACCGCCGTGCCATGGCTCGCTTTCCCGACAAGTCCTGGTATGACAAACTTGCCCGCTTCTACGTGCGCTACAAGCGCAACGCAGAATTCGAACAGTTGACTCGCGACGCCGTCTCCACGTTTAAGGGCGGTGAACTCGAGCACTATTTTAGTAACGTGGTCGGGGGCAGCCCAGCGCTTTATCTGCGGCTGAACCTTTATGCCAACAACCGCTTCCCGCACAATCCAGTGTTCGTGCGCAATCTTCTGGGTGCTTACCAAACGGCCGCAACGCATGATCCTGTTGCCTGGGAGGCCTTGCTCCGGCAGCACTGGTTTGAAGACGCCTCACTGCGCAATCGTTTTTTTGAATTTCTCTCCGCTAGCGGCAGGCTGGAATCCGAACTCAGCGCGATCCGCCAGAGTGCGCCCGATGCTGCCAGTTGGGAAAAGAATCCCGCTGCCGCAGATTTCCTGGCTAACGCGGAGCTCTGGCGCTCGCATTTCGAGGAGAGCGCTCCGGTGCTGAAGTCGCTTGCCGCACAGTATCCGGCGGAGGCTGAAATCGGCCACACTGCTTCTTCTGTATATCGCTCACTCGCGTACTTCGAGCCTGCTGACACGACCATTGCTGCGAAAATCGAAGACAACCTTTTGCAGGCCAGCCCAGGCGATACCGAAATCATGGGGCGCATCGGCGACATCTACGCTGACCGCGAACTGTTTGCGCTGGCTGCGCCCTACTGGGAGCGCATCCCGCAAGCCGCCCCCGGCCAACCTGCCGGATATCTCAATGCGGCCACAATCTATTGGGACTACTTCGATTTCGACAATGCACTGCGGTTGCTGGCGAAGGGCCGCGAGCATCTAGCCAATGCCGGTCTTTATTCTTACGAAGCCGGCGCGATCTATGAAAACCAGCGCGACTATCCTCACGCCGTCGACGAATACGTAAAGGGAGCTCTCAGCGCTCCGGAATCTTCGGCAGAGCAGCGTCTGTTGCAGTTGGCGCGCCGCCCGAAGTCCCGCGATTTGGTCGAGCAGGTCACAGCAAAGATCGCAGCGGCGGTCAATGTGCCCATGCCAGCGGTATATCTTAGAGTTAAGGTACTGGAAGCGCAGAACCGCCAGCCGGAGATGGAATCTTTCCTCGACGCGCTGGCAAACGGCACCACGTCGATCGAGCAGGCCGAGGAGATCGAAACTCTGGCACAGCAGAAATCCCTGGAAACGGTTCGTCAGCATGCATTAGAAAAGCAGGCTGCTTTGACCGCCGATCCGGTCACTCGTTTGCAATTGCGCTATGCCTTGATCCGCCTGTACGAGAACCGGAAAGACTTCACGGCTGCGCAGAAGAACGTAGAAGCGCTTTACCGCGAGAACCCCACAACCCTCGGAGTGGTTCGCTCTACCGTCGATTTTTACTGGCGCATGAAGATGCAACCGCAAGCCATTTCTGTATTGTTGCAGGCTTCAAAGGATGCTTATCCCGCGCTGAGCGTTCAATTTACTTTCGAAGCCGCGCGCAAATCAACCGACGCGAAACAATTCCAGCAGGCGCGCGACCTGCTCGCCGGATTGTTGAAAGATTCTGCTTACAACGGCGAATATCTTGCAGCTATGGCCGATACGTACGCCCAGGCTGGCGATGACCATGGCCTGGAACAGTTCTATCTCGAAAAGATCGCATCCTTTCGGAGCGCGCCACTTTCCGCGGATGCTCGCAAGGCAGAAATCGCGACCCTGCGCCGCGGGCTGATCCTCGCGCTCACCCGCATGAATAACTATTCAGGCGCGATAGATCAGTACATCGAACTCATCAACAACTTTCCCGAGGACGACGCGCTGGTCACCGAAGCGGCCCTGTATGGCCTGCGCTACCAGCGGCAGAAGCAACTGGTCGACTTCTACGCGAAGACGGTCGTCCAGTCTCCCCGCGACTATCGCTGGTCGATGGTGTTGGCGCGCACGCAAACCAATCTGGAGGACTACCCCGCTGCCATTGATACTTATGCCAATGCGATCCGACTTCGCCCTGACCGCGTCGATCTCTACACCGCGCGTGCCGGACTTGAAGAACGTCTCATGCGCTTCGACGAAGCCGCCGCCGACTACGAACATATTTATCAGCTGGCCTACAAAGATCCGCAGTGGATGGAGAGAGTCGCCGCCATTCGGGCCCGCCAGGGCAAAACCAAGGAAGTGGTTGCGGCGTTGCAGGCCGCGCTGATCAACGGGCGCCCGGAAAATGCGGGCAACTATTTCGAAGTGGCGCGCCGTCTCGACACCTGGGGAATGCTTGACGAGGCGCGCAGCTTCGCCGAGCATGGCGTTTCCAAAGCCGGTCCAGATATGTTAGCCAGTGTCGAGCACCATCCCGGTGCGAAGACATACGTCCGCATTATGACTCGTCTGCGGGAGCAGGAGACGGCCTTCGCAACCCTGCAAAAAGGGCTCGACGAGTCCGCGGCAAACCTTCCTGTTCTCAAGGAGCAGATCGAGAAGCAAGGAATCGCCGGCATGACCGATGCCACGTGGCGCGAGAACACGCGCCGCGCTCGCATTGAGACCGCGCGCACGGGGATGATGGATGCTCTGCAGGAGATGGGGAGCGCCGTGAATACCTACTTCACACCCGAGGAGCGGCTTGCGTTCGCCCGCTTTGCCGAATCCAAACGCAGCGGCATGAGTCAGAGCGACTTAGATACTTTCGCAATTCCGCTGGCCGCGAGCGCCGGTCTGGCTGACCAGGAAGCCCGGTGGCGTTTCGAGTCGATGATGCAGCGCTCTGGCTCTCCGAATTTCTATCCCGAGACCCAGTCTTTCGTCGAACTGGAAAGGCGTCGCGGCCGCTTCGCCGAGCTGGGCGCGGAGATGGAACAGTTATCTGACAAAGTGTATGCGAACATGCGCAGCACGCCCTTGATCGCGGCGGCCGACGCCTACCGCTCGGCCGGCGACCAGACGAACGAACTGCGCGTGCTCTCACGAGTTTTTTCGATCAACGGCCTGGACGACAGCCGCCAGCAGCGTTACTTCCAGTTGCTCCTCGAGCGGCAGGCGCAGGATCTGGTGCGCATTGCATCCGCCTGGCCGGCGCCTTACGGTGAACAAGCCGCGAACTATGTCGTCGCTCACGGCAGCGCGGCGCTGGCCCATGCCGTAGTGCAGGCTCGCGGCAAAGCTCGCCCGCCGGTCTGGGACAAAGCTTACAACGCGCTCGTGGGACTTTATTTCGCCGAACCAACGCCGGGGGTCAACAACGCCTTCCTCACCGCCCTTGGCGATGACCCCATCGGCGTTCGACTCGCCAAGCCGGTCGACCGAGCACAGCAGCTCGCTGGCAATACCTGGTTTTACTATGGGTCGCGTTATGGCGAGTATCTCGGGACCGCAAAACTTGGCGACCCCGAAGATTTCCTTCCTGCCATTCTCGAGGAAAGTCCGGCGAGCGCGTCCGGATACCTGACTCTGGCCGACCACTATGCCGGCGCCGGCGACGCCAAGCACGCCATCGCAGATTACAATCACGGCCTCGAACTTTCGCCCAACCGTCCGGATGTGTATGACAGCCTCGCCGTCGTCTATTACAAGCAGGCGGATCCTGCTGCCGCGGTGGCGGAATGGAAGCAGGCTTTCGCAGTGATCTCGATCCAGCTCAACAGCGCCCGCCCACCCGAAAGTTTCTGGGCCGACTTCGGGCGCACCTGCGATCAGCTGGCCGCGCGCCATTTGTTTGCCGAGCTCAAGCCCGACGCCGATGCCATCCTCCGCACCTATCTTCGTCGCAATGGCAACTATCGTTCGAACGCTCTGCTGCACCCCGTGTACGCCGCCGCGGGGGATCCAGCCGAGGCGACGGCCTGGCTGCTCGATCTTTCATCCGCAGCGCACGATCCGACAATCATCCTTGCTGATGTCGCCGACGCTTCCTGGATTCCGCTCGCCCACCGTGCGCCAATTTTCCAGCGCATCCTCGAAGCGAAGGAAGGTGCAGCTAGCAAACTGAATGGTCTGGAGCGCCAGTATGCCGAGGAGGATCTTGGCGCTTGGCAGGTGCGCTGGGTCCAGTACCTGGTTCGTACGAAGCAGTATGCGGCCGCAGCGGCCGCGATTGCCGCGCTCCCCGACGAAACCCGCGCGGCGCAGGCTGGCGCACTCGTCCCGCTCGACCTGAAGGTCGCGTCGCAGCTCGGAACTCTGGATGCAATACTCACTGCATACCGCACGGAACCACAAAAAGCGCCTGCGTCTGAGATTCTGCGTACCGCGGCCCGCCAGCTGTTTGAATCCGGCGACAAGCAATCTGCCCGCAAGATTCTCGAACTGGTCTTTGCCCGCGAGATTGAAGAACACACTCTCGTCGCGGCCAACTTTCTGGGACTCGCAGAGATTCGCCTCGCCTCGGGCGACGCGGCCGGAGCGGTCGATCTGCTGCATCGCTTAGTCGTCGCCGTCGGGAATCCGCTCGAGAATCTCGATCCTGCCGCCGCGCTTTTGGAAAAAACCGGGCACAACGCGGAGGCTGTCGAGTTCCTCGATCAACTCGTTAGGTCCACACCGTGGGATTCCTCCTATCGTCTGCGTCTCGCCAACGCGAAACTCGCAGCCGGGCAGGATGCCACAGTCGCCGAGGAGGCTCTTACCGCGATTGCCTCCGCGGCCAGCTCTTCGTATGATCTGCGGCTCAAATCGGCTGTCGCACTAGCGGGGCGGTCGCACTCTGACCTGGGCAGCGCAGAACTCAACCTGCTGGCTGGTGATCCCACGACAATCACGTCCACGGCAGCCGATAAATTCTACTTCTATGCAGCGCGCCTGAAAGCTGCTCAAAATGCGGCCGGCTTGCCAGCGAAGCTTCGACTTTTAGGCCATTGCATCATCGATTTTCCCCGCCGCGAGGAGGCCCGAGTGCCGTTGTTCCAGGCCGCGGCTGCTGCGAACGCCAACGAATATGCGGTCAGCGTCATGGAGCCACTTTTCCAGACACAGTTCCTGCGCAGCGCTGCGGTTGTAACCGGCAACGAGAATGAGAACGACGAAGAACAAATCGCGACCTCAGGCTACGAAGAGGAAGACAGCGACGACGAGGTCAACGCCGTAGCCAGTGGCGGCACGAAACTCTCGCGCGCGCTACAGGCCGAAGTCGCGCAGATGCTAGGCGACACAATGAGCCGCCTGAACCGACTCGACGATGCTGTGGCCTATTACGACAGTGCGCGCCGCGTGGAAAGTTCTCCAACCGTCCGCAAAGTGTTGCTGCGTAAAATCGCAGAAGCGAAAGCGACTCTTCGGGTCCAGCGTCAAAACGCCATTCGCCAGCCGCTTCTGCACGAAGCCTTGGAACAAGACCGCGTGGTCCGCCCTCGATTGCTTGCTCGTTTGGCTCCCGCACCCAAAGCCACCACCGTCCAAGCGGGCGTCAAACCAGGAGACTTGACGCCATGAAACGCATCGCCATTATTTTCTGTATTGCTCTTGCTTGCGCAGGAATCGGCTGGGCAGGATATCGCGCGGCTGCAACCGCCGAGCAGCCGCTCTCAAAATATGTTCCCGCAGGACCGCTGCTCTATTTGGAGGCGAAAGACTTCTCCGCGCTTCTCAGCGATTGGAATTCCTCGCCGCAAAAGCGGCAATGGATTCAAAGCGACAACTATGAAGTCTTTTCCCGCTCTCGCCTGTTTCTGCGATTGAAGGGAGCCAGCGATCAATTCACCGCCGCCGCAGGGCTGCCTCCGGACATGGATTTTCTTTCTCAGGTTTCAGGCGAACATAGCATTTTCGCGCTCTACGACATCGGCAACCTGCAGTTTCTTTACATCACGTATCTGCCCTCTGCGAAGTCCATGGAGACGACATTGTGGCAGACGCGTGCGAAGTTTGAACCCCGAAATGCGGGCGGAGTGGACTTCTACCTGCGCCGCGATACCGAATCGAAGCGCGAAGTGGCCTTCGCGATTGCGGGCGATTATTTGTTGCTCGCCACGCGGGAAGGCTTGATGGCGGGTGCTCTGCAACTCATGTCGGGCAAACCGGATCGCACCATCGAGAGTGAGCCTTGGTGGACGCAGTCGACTGCGGCGGCCGGCCAAGCCGGCGATCTGCGCATGGTCCTCGATCTCGAAAAACTCGTGCCCAATGGTTATTTCCGCACATACTGGGTGCAACAGAACATCACCGATCTCTCGCAGTACTCAGCGGCGGTTTCGGACCTCTTTCGTTCCGACAGAGATTACCGCGAAGAACGCGTGCTGATCAGAAAAAAAGAATTGGAAGCCACACTGCCAACCGACGGACCTTCGGCCGCCGCCGACCTTGCGCGTCTCGCCCCTGACGGCGCGGGCGTGTATGTCGCCGCGGCCAATCCGACACCGGACGCCTGTTTTGCGCTGCTCGAAACCAAGCTTCTGGCGCCGCATTTGGGACCTCAGCCGGCTTCGCAAATAGCGCCGCAAGTGCAGCTCAGCTCAGGCGAGCAGGGCGGAGGTTCCGACTTGGAAACGCGCATCGATCAGGCACCGGTTACGCGACCGGCCCAACAGTCCACGTCTGCTTTGCAGGAACTGCTGAACCAGACGCCGATACTTGCATCTCTCCATGTGCAATCGACCGAGCGCGACAAAGCTGGCGTGTTCACGCGCATTCATTCCGCAATCGTCCTGGTCGCAGCTTCTGATTGGAACGGGGCGGGCGTTCAATCGGCGCTGACTGATTTCGTTCGTCCCGGCCTAACGGCCAGCGAACTCGGCGTTGGCTGGCAGCAGCAATCCGGATACGAGCAACTCGATGGCTTGTGGCCACTCACGATTGCAGTCCGGGGAAAATATTTGTTGGTGAGCGACTCGCCCACGCTGATGGAGTCGATGCTGTCGAAATTCGGCCGCGAGTCCGATCGCAAGCCCGCTGAGCTGCTCGCCGGATTCAATCACCAGCACGAGCGCAGCAATTTCATGCACTTCGCGAGTCTGGTCGACCGGCCTAACATGGGCATCGCCTATGGGCAGAACTCGGAAAGGCAGCCGCAATTTTTTTCCGGTAACATGTCGAGTCTAAGCTCGACGCTGGGTGCAGTCTCGGCGGAAAGAATCGAAGTTCGCAGCGACGGAGGGAAAGTTCGGCAAACTGTTACTTACGAATGGTCGCAATGAGACACATCGCGCTGTCGCTGACCTTGGCGACCCTGAGCCTGGTGGGGCCGTTGTCGTCTTCCCCGGCTGCCCCCAACGACCGATCAGCCAACGAACGATCGGGCGCCGAATGGTCAGACGTTGATGGGTCAAGCAACGCGCGATTTGGCACGGAGCGCAACAGCAGTTCATCGCTGTTCGCGCAATCCGCGGCGCAGGCCCTGAACCACGATTTTTCCAGCCGCGACATTTCTTTTCTGCTGCTGGATGCCCATACAGGCCGCGTTCTAGCCTCACGCTGGAGCGATCCCGACGTTCTCATTCCCATGGGCTCGCTGCTCAAGCCGTTCACGGCCCTCGCCTACGGCGAACGACACGATTACCACTTTCCGAATCACATCTGTCGCGGAACGTCCACCGGATGCTGGCTTCCTCGCGGGCACGGAGATGTCGATCTGACCACGGCCATCGCGCATTCCTGTAACTCGTACTTTCGCATGCTGACCGCGGACTTGACTGCGGACGATGTGTCTGCAACCGCAACCCGCTTCGGGCTTGATCGTCCTCTGCAGGAGGCTTCCGGACTCGAACTCGCCGGTCTCGGAACCCGCTGGCAGACTTCACCCGTGAGCTTGGCGCACGCATATCTCGAACTGATTCGCGAGCGTGAGCGACTGGGTGTGCGCCAGATTCTCGACGGAATGGCTCTCTCGGAACGGCGCGGAACCGGCGTCCAAGTGCATCGAGCGTTCCCTTCTCCCGACGCTCTCGTCAAAACCGGGACGGCAGTGTGCACGCACTTGCCACATGCGCCGGGTGACGGTTTTAGCGTTGTACTGGTGCCTGCGGACGATCCTCAGATTCTACTGCTGGTTCGTGTGCATGGAGTTCCCG
Source organism: uncultured Acidobacteriota bacterium (assembly GCA_963755795.1). GTDB lineage: Bacteria > Acidobacteriota > Terriglobia > Terriglobales > Acidobacteriaceae > Sulfotelmatobacter. The sequence continues at coordinate 290,252 of CAVWLI010000021.1, forward strand.
GCGCGCAGGCCGCAAGAACTGCCGGGCAGATGCTTCGCCGGATCGAGAATTAACCGGGGCGCGCATGAAAATCCCTCACCTCTTCGAAATCCCGGTTGCGTTCGTCCTGAGCATCCTCTTTGTCGTCCCAGAATGCTCTCTCGTCCTAGCTCAAGGCAATCGCGCCAGTGAGTCATCCGGCGCTGATGTTCGCATCGGTGTGCTTGGGCTGTTCCATCCGCGCGAATTCACAGTGAGCGCCACCGCTGGTTCTGCGCTGGTCGTGAGCGCCGGCGAGGAACGCTTCGTGCTCGAGAAAAGTTCAGGCGTCGATTCAGTGTCTGTCCGCGTCGCTGATCATCTGACGGTTGAGACTTCAGGAAGCAATGTGGTTCAAGCTGCCGAACTCACCGTTACCGGTCGGAAAGGAGAGCCGTCAGATTTCATCCTGGCAGTCCCTGAGAAAATCACACGCCATTATCACGGTACCCTCAAAATCGAACCTTCCGCGGGGTCTCTGATTGCGATCATCACCATGGACCGGGAAACCGCGGTGGCATCCGTAGTGGCTGCGGAAAGCACACCCCAGACGCCGCCCGAAGCGTTGAAAGCCCAGGCCGTTGCCGCGCGCTCTTACTTGGTGGCCAGCCGCGGGCGCCACGGCGAGTTCGATTTTTGCGACACTACCCACTGTCAGTTTCTCCGGGAACCGCCTGCGCCAACGACGGCCGCAGCCCAAGCGGTCGCGGCCACTCGCGGCCTCGTGCTCGCCTACGAGTCCCATCCCATTGCGGCTTTGTACACCCGCAGTTGTAGCGGGCATACTCGAACGCCGACGGAAGTGGGCCTCGCCGGGGCCGCATATCCTTACTACTCCGTCGATTGCAAGCATTGCCTTGCGCACCCGGAGCGATGGTCGAGCCGAATCTCCGCTCAGGATGCTGCTGCATTGCGCAGTTCCGACGAAGCGGCGCGCCTGAAGATTGATCGCCGTCTCGGCTGGAGCGCCGTGCCCAGCAATGATTTCATCGTAAGGGCCGAGCGGGGTCAGGTAATTGTGGAGGGAACGGGCCAGGGTCATGGCATTGGGCTCTGCCAATCCGGAGCCAAGGCCATGGCCGAAGAGGGTGCGGATTTTCGCCAGATTTTAAGCCACTACTACCCCAACACCACGGTCGTCAATTGGCCCGCCCAAGCGCCTGGCAGCAGCCTCGAAAAAACCGTAACCTCGCCTTCAGCCGAAAATCGGCCGGTCAGGTAACATAGGATATTCTGCGCAAGGCCGAACCTCTTATGGAAAGACGCGAAGCGCTTCGACTGCTGGCCGCGGGCACCGCTCTCCAACTGGCCCCAGGCAACCTGATGGCGATGCTGCGCGAAGCACGCAGACTGACCGGAGCCCCGGCAGGCCCGCGAACGCTTAATACGCAGCAATACGCCATTGTCCAGGCGATGGCAGAACAGATTCTCCCGCGAACCGAAACGCCGGGAGCCACTGACGCCGGCGCGACTGAATTCATCGATCTGATGCTGACCGAGTGGTACGACGAGCGCGACCGAGCCCACTTTCTGACTGGCCTGGCAGATGTCGATGTTCGCACCGCTGCGCTCTTCGGCAAGAATTTTGTCGACGTTTCCCCCCGCCAACAGGCAGAGATTCTGATCGCCCTGGGTGAGAACATGGGCGGGGATGCGGGGCGCATGCGGGATCCGCGGGCTGACAGCGGATCGCACACCGACGCGAGTTTCTATTCGATGCTGCGCCAACTCACCCTAACGGCTTATTACACGTCCGAAATGGGTGCTACGAAGGAGTTGCATTTCGAGATCATCCCTGACTCCCACAACGGGTGCGCCCCACTGTCGTCCGCCAAAGGTTCGGAGAACTAGTGAGCGAAACCAACACCTACGACGCAATCGTGGTCGGCTCTGGCATGACCGGAGGTTGGGCCGCGAAGGAGCTGACCGAAAAAGGGTTGAAGACGCTTGTGCTCGAGGCCGGCCGCCCCATCGTGCCCGAGCAGGATTACGTTGAGCACGTTCCGCCGTGGGAGATGAAGTTCCGCGGCCTTGGCGACCGCCGGCGTCAGCTCGAAGATCAACCGATTCAGAGCACGTGCTATGCCTGCGACGAATGGTCGTCGAAGTTCTTCATCAGCGACAAGGAGCATCCGTATACGACGGCGCCGGGCAAGCCGTTCCGCTGGATTCGGGGACGGCAAGTCGGGGGCCGCTCCATCATGTGGGGCCGCCAGAGTTACCGCTGGAGTGATCTGGATTTCGAGGCCAATCTGCGCGAGGGAATCGCGATCGACTGGCCGATTCGGTATGCCGATATTGCGCCCTGGTACGACTACGTCGAGGATTTCGTTGGCATTTCCGGCGAAGCGCTCGGCCTTCCTCAGTTGCCCGACAGCAAGTTCTTGCCGCCGATGGAATTCAATTGCGCGGAGAAAGTTGTGCGCGAGGCGCTCGCGAAACATTTTGGCGGCGAGCGCGTGCTGACCATCGGGCGCGTCGCTGTTCTTACGAGAGACCATCGCGGCCGCGCTGCCTGCCACTACTGTGGTCCGTGTGAGAGAGGATGCATCACACGGTCCTACTTCAGCAGCGTGAACGCGACTCTGCCAGCCGCAGAAAAGACTGGGCGGATGACGCTGCGTCCCTACAGTGTGGTTCACAGCGTGATGTTCGATGCGCGCACGCGCAAGGCAAGCGGAGTCCGTATCATTGACGCGCGAACCCGCGCCACGGCTGAGTTTCGCGCGAAAGTCGTTTTTCTGTGCGCTTCTGCGCTGGAATCGGTTCGCATTCTACTGAACTCGTCTACGCCAGAGTTCTCAACCGGTTTGGCGAACTCAAGCGGCGAACTGGGCCATAACCTGATGGATCACGTGAAGGCTGGCGGCGCCGACGGAACCATTCCCGGCAACGACGATCGCGTTCAACTCGGAAGACGGCCGAACGGCATATACGTGCCCCGTTTTCGAAACGTGAAAACCAGGCAGCCTGAGTTTCTGCGGGGATACGGCTTCCAGGGAGAAGGCTATCGCGAAGGCTGGGAGCGCGGCATCGCGCAGACCGGATTCGGTGCGGACTTTAAGAAGTCCATCAGCCGGCCGGGCCCGTGGCGATTTACCTTCTACGGATTCGGCGAGTGCCTGCCGAAACACAACAACTTCGTCGAGCTTGACCAGCAAACCGTGGACGCGTGGGGGATTCCTTCCCTGAAAATTCATTGCTCGTGGAGCGACAACGAACTCGCGCTGCGCAAGGATATGTCCATCGCCGGGGCGGAAATGCTCGCGGCGGCAGGCGCCAGCAACATCCGGCCTTTTGCCGATGACGAGCCGCCCGGATTCTCCATCCACGAAATGGGCACTGCGCGGATGGGCCGTGATCCCAAAACTTCGGTGCTCAATTCCTTTAATCAAACGCACGACGTCAAAAATCTTTTTGTTACCGACGGAGGCGCGATGGCTTCGTCGTCCTGTGTGAATCCGTCGCTGACCTACATGGCCCTGACCGCGAGGGCCTGCGACTATGCGGTGCGACAGATGAAAAAGGGAGAGCTCTAGATGAATACGCGTCGACAATTTCTGCGGATGGTCTCGTCAGCCGCGTTGACGCCGCTGTTTGTGCGTGAAATGAATGCCGGTCAGGCGAAGGCGGTTGAAACGAAACCGAGCCAGATCCCGCTGGCGTTTTCCACGCTGGGCTGTCCTGCCTGGGAATGGAAAAAGATTCTCGACTTCGCTACGCAGCACGGGTTCTCTGCCATTGAACTGCGCGGGCTTGAAGGAAAGCTCGACTTGCCCGCGAATCCCATCTTCGCCGCCGATCGAATTGAGCAGACCAGGCAGGAAATCCGCGCCAGCAAGTTGAAGATTGCGTGCGTGAGCAGTTCCGCTCAAATGTATGTGGAAGATCCGGCGAAGCGGGCTCTGCAATTGTCGGACGCCCGGCGTTTCATTGATTTGGCCACTGCCCTCGAAGCGCCGTACGTGCGTGTTTTTGGCGGTAAGGCGGACAAGGACAAGAGCCCAGCGCCCAGCGAAGATACGAAAGCTCGCGTGGTTGCGGGACTGCGCGAGCTCGGCACATACGCCGGTCCGCGGCGCGTCACCGTGATCATCGAGTCTCACGACCACTTCACGTCTTCCGCAACTTTGAAGGACGTTTTGAGCCGGGCCGATTCCGAACATGTCGGCCTGCTGTGGGATGCGCATCACACCTTCGCCACATCGAACGAAGATCCCGAATTTACGGTCAAACAATTAGGCCCGTGGATTCGCCACACCCATCTGAAAGACTCCATCGGCAGTGGCGAAGATCGCAAGTACGTGCTGACGGGGCGAGGCAACGTCCCCGTCCAGCGGCAGATTGAGGCGCTACATTCCATTCGATATAAGGGCTTCTACTGCTTCGAATGGGAAAAGCTCTGGCATCCCGATATCGCGGATCCGGAAATCGCTATTGCTGACTACGCACGCGTAGTCGGCCAATGCTTGGGAAACGCCCACGCCTGCGGGTTGAACTAATCGCACAGATGTAGCCACTACTACTTCTCGCACGGTGGTGCGGTCTAGCCCGCCGCGGGCATGCTATCCGAAATCGTCTCGGTCTTCGCATCCCAGAAAACTTTTCTGCCCGACCAGTAGGATTGCGCTGCCATCATGCACGCCACTGAATGCGCGAATCCGGCGTGCACCGACGCGTGGGGCTGCTGTCGCGAACGCATGCACTCAATCCAGTTCGCCATATGTTCAGTGGTCAGGTCATCGATGCCCATGGGTGGGAGCTTCTTTTCTCCGGCCAGCATCACAAACTCAGATTTTCTCTTCGCGTCAACGTCGACGTCGTCCTCGTGCGTCCCCTTTTCTTCGACGACTTGATAGCGCGGGCTGCCTTCACCGCCAATGTTGATCAGAGTCGCCTTCTTTCCCATGTAGCGAGTAAAACTGGGCGCGTCGTTGCCAAAGCTGGTCGAATAACTGACCAGAAACCCCTTGGGATACTCGAGCAGAGTCTGAAACGTGTCGGCATTTTCGCGGCCGTCGTGCCACGCGAACACGCCACCGTGCGACACAGCCGATTTCGGATAATTGTCGTCCATGAACCAGTGCACGAGGTCGATGGCGTGACTCATCCACTGATCCGGAATCCCGCTGGAAAACTCCCGATACAGCCGAAACTCAAAATATAATTGTGGATCGAACGGACGCGCCGGCTTGGTCATCAGCCACTTGCTCCAATCCGTATCCTGCTCGCGGATCTGCTTTACTTCCGGACGGCCGCGCCACCGCGGGCCGTGATAGTTCCACACCACTTCAACTTTGCTAACGTCGCCGAGCGCTCCGCTGCGCGCGATTTTCTGGGCCGCTTGCTGGTATGGTTCGCTGCGGTGCTGCGTGCCGACCTGAACGATGCTTTTGGATTGCAGCACAGTGTCGCGCGCCGCTTTTGCCTCGCTCAGCACATTCCCCATCGGTTTTTCGACATAAGCGTCTTTGCCCGCCTCCACCGCTAGCTTTAGAATCGGCGAATGCGAGTGTTCTGGCGTCGAGATCAGGACGCCGTCGACATCCTTCATAGCGAGCAGATCTTCCAGATGCTGCACCGCGCGCGGCGTCCGGCCGTAGTAACCCGCGTTCGTGGCCGCTGCCTTTTCGCGATTCACTTTCCACAGATCGCAGACCGCGGCCATCTCCACGTGATGGCTCGATTTCAATTTGGACGCGATTTCGTCGAGATCTCCGCCGCGGCTTCCAACGCCGATGTGGCCGAGAGAAATGCGGTCGTTAGCGCCCACGATATTTTCGTAAGACAAAGCAGTGCGCGGCAGGACAACTCCTCCGGCGATGACGGCGGCGGATTTGCCCAGGAAAGCTCGACGGTTAATCTGCGAAGACTCACTCATGATTTGCTCCAGTACGGAAATTGGTGGGCCATGCTATGTGCGACATTTTTCAAGTCGACTTTCCAGCTAACTGCAGTCGACGGCGGCGTAATAGCTCGAGTCTCAACTCATCTTCAGACCGTCCGGAACCAGAGGTAGCGAGCGCAGCCGCACGCCGGTCGCGTCGAATATGGCATTGCCGATGGCCGGAGCCAGTCCGATCATCGGGCACTCGCCCGCGCCTACCGAAGGAATGTCCTTGCGGTCGAGCAGGACGGTTTCGAGAATCGGAAGATCGCTGAACCGCGGCACTCGATACTCCGACAGTCTGCCGTTCAGAATCTTGCCGTTGTCGAATTCGATCGCTTCGAACAGCGCCCCGCCCAGGCCTTGAACGTTCGATCCTTCGATTTGATTGCGCAGGCCGTCGGGATTCACGATCGCGCCGCACTCGAAAGCGGATACTACGCGAACCACTTTCACGTCGCCCGACTTCTGGTCGACTTGAACTTCGGCGAAGGTCGCAATATTCCCCAGCTTCTCGTACCCCCCGCCCATGCCAAATCCCTGGCCGGCCGTCTTGCTCTTGCCCCATCCGAATTGTTTCGCGGCAGCTTCGAATACTGCGCGCAACCGTTCATCCTTCAGGTTCTTCAGCCGGAATTCCAGCGGATCCATCTTCACCGTGTGCGCGATTTCGTCCATGTGCGACTCGCGCGCGAAATGGTTCGCCGTCGCGGCCAGCGCGCGGTACGATCCCTGCCGCAAGGGAGAATTCGCTTCGTGAAAAACAATGCGCTGGTTCGGAATTTCGTAATAAGTGCGAATGCCCGCCGAACCGGAATTGTAGTTGTGAAACTCCCATGCAGTAATCATTCCGTCGCCGCGGACGCCGCTGGTCACGTCAATCACGCCAGCGGGACGAAAATATGCCCACGTAAATTCTTCTTCGCGCGTCCACACGACCTTCACGGGTCGCTTGGCCGTGCGCGCCAGCCGCGCTGCCTCGATCGCTGTCTCCCCTGTGTGCTTGCCGCCGTATCCCGAACCTGTGTCGGGCATCAACACCCGTACGCGCTCTTCGGGAATCCGAAACGCTTCCGCAAGCTGGCCGCGAACGCCGAACGGGCGCTGCGTTCCCGTCCACACAGTCAGGTTGTCCCCGTCCCACTTCGCCAGCGCCGCGCGGGGTTCGAGCGGAACGTGCGCGATGTAGGAAACCGTATATGTCTGTTGCAGGCGATGGTCGGCCGCGTTCAGTGCTTGATCCACGGCACCCACGTCATAACGATCGCCGTCTCCCGTGGGGTCGTTGCCTTCGACTGTGTTCTTGCGCAGATAGTCGAAGAGTTCTTTGCTCGAAGGTTGTGGCTCGGACTTCCATTCGGCATGAATCGTGGCTACTACAGCCGCAGCCAACTCGCTGCTTGCTGCGGCCACGCCCACGAAGTTGCCATCATGAACCACCGAGGCGCCCGCCTGCTCCGCTTTCTGCGTATCCAGCGAAACCAAGGTCGCGCCAAATGCCGGCGGCCGCAACACCTTGCCGTACAGCATGTCGGCCAATTTCTGATCCGAGGGATAGCGGTGCCTGCCCGTCACAAAGTCGCGGCCATCTATTTTGAGGACGGATTGCCCGGCGACTTTCCAGTTTGTCGCAGGAATCAGCGGAGTCGCCTCCGAAACGGTCTGGCTCAGCAGTTGCCCTTTGGTCAGCGCAGCATATTTCACCGAACGCTTGTTCTGAGGATCAGTGACCTTGCCGTCCGCAGCAATCAAATGCTGACGATCCGTCTTCCACTGCGTAGCCGCGAGGCCGATAAGCATCTCGCGCGCCGCCGCCGCAACTTTGCGCAGTTGCAGGTTCATGGTGGGAGTCGTGCGGCTTCCGAATGTGCCCATATCAAAAGGCGTGAGCTGAGTGTCGCCCATCACCATCTCAATTTTGTCGATGGCAACATGGAGTTCTTCCGCGACAGCCTGGGTTAGAGAGGTCCGAATATTCTGGCCCATCTCGGCCTTCCCTGTGTAGACGGTGACGTTGCCGTTTTCTCCAAGATGGAGCCAGGCAGCAACTTCTTTGGGAAGGGAGTCGCCGCGTCGCCGCGTCCCACCCGACTCTTGCGCAACGATGGCGGGTTTCAAAACCGAAACCACCAGTACTCCGGCGCCGAGAAACTTGAAAAAGTCCCTGCGATCAAGCTCAAAGCGGTACGGAGGCGCGGCCGTGAGTTCGTAGCGTTCCGGCTCAAGCAAAATTTGCAAGTGAACTTTCTCGCTCATTGCCCCGCTCCCTCCGCCGCAGACGACGTTGCAACCGTCGCCGCTTTCTGAATCGCGCTCACGATGCGCGCGTAGGTTCCACAGCGGCAAACGTTACCGTCCATAAAGGCGATGATCTCGCTTTCCTTCGGGTGGGGATTGCGCTTGAGCAGCGCGACCGCCGACAGGATCATCCCCGACGTGCAGTAACCGCACTGCATCGCCCCTGCATCGAGAAACGCCTCCTGCACGGGATGAAGTTGCTCGCCGTTGGCCAGGCCCTCAATGGTTGTGATTTGTTTTTGCGAAACCGAGCCCACCCGGGTGATGCACGACCGCTGCGCCTTCCCGTCGATCAGCACGGTGCAGGCGCCGCATTGGCCTTCTCCGCAGCCGTACTTGCTTCCGGTCAGATCGAGTTGTTCGCGCAGGATGCTGAGCAGGCTAGTTTGCGGGTCGACATCCACCGAGTAAGATTTTTCGTTGATGGTGAGACGAATGACAGCCATTCTTATGCTCCCGGTCGACGAAGATGCTTGGCGTTAAGGACGGAGCTGCTTTTTAGAAATGATATACCCGCCGAGGGGACGCAGTCAGATCCCGGGCGGTGACGCTCACACTCGGTACAGGAAAGCCGAGAAGAGCCCGAATGATTCTTCGGTTCTTCTCGGCCAGGAAACTCCATGGTCCTCCGCGTGCTGCTTCCGGCTAAGACTTAATAGTTTTCGAAGCCGCATCCCAGGCGACCGGCTTCTGGCGGAAATACGATTCGTTCGCCATATGACAGGCGATGGCAGCGTTGTTGCCAAAGACGGCATCCTCCGTCACCGGCTTGCGCGACTTCACCGACTGGAAGAAGACGTTCAGGTGCACGCGCACGTCGTCCCAATCATGGCCTTTGTACACGGTGTCTTCGTGCACCGGTTCTTTGCCGAGCTGCGGGTCGTGCTCGGCGTGCCATTGCTTAAAGTATTCTTCCCGCATTTTCGCCGGGAAAGAAAAAGCATAGTAGCTAGGATCCATGTCCACGCCGGATTGCGGGTTGTGCCGCAGGTCGAACTCGCCGGCGTCGAGCAGTCCCTTCGGCCCCATGAACCGCGCCGTCTCTGGCGTTTCGCAGCCCAGGTCCAGGCGCACATAAACCGGGATGCCGTGGTAATCGAAGAGCACGGTGTGGAAGTCGGGCATATCGCGTCCGTCTTTGAAGCGGAAAATCCCGCCCATCGCGGTTGCCGACTTCGGGATTTCATTCCATCCCAGCGTGACCAGCATGCCGCTGATCAGGTGCACCATCAGGTCGCCGGCAACGCCGGTGCCGTAGGCGCGCCAGCAGCGCCAGCGGGCAAAATGCAGTTTGTTGAACGGAATTTTCGGAGCATCATTGAGCCACGTATCCCAGTCCAGATTTTCGGGCGAGAGATCGAGTGGGGGCGGATATTCCCACGCGCCGGTGGGATCGTTTCGTCCCAACGTGAGCTCCACCATTTCAACGTCGCCAATCGCGCCACCTGCGTAGAGATCGCGCGCCTTGGCGCAGAGCACGGAACTCACGCGCTGCGAGCCGATCTGCACAATGCGATTGGTCTTCTGCGCAGCGTCGACCATGGCCAGTCCATCGGCCACGTTGTGCGACATCGGCTTCTCGCAATATATATCCTTGCCGGCGTTGCAGGCGTCGACCACCACGCGCCGGTGCCAGTGATCGGGAACCGCCGCCACGATGCAATCGATATCCTTGCGATCGAGCAACTCCTGATAATGACGCGAAGTGGGCAGGCTGGGGTTGCCGGTGATTTCTTTGGCCAGCGTGTGCCGCCCGTCATACAGGTCGGCCGCACCGACGCATTCCACGCCAGGAATCGTGATCGCCCCGGTTAGCAGCCCCGACCCCTGCATTCCGATTCCAATCATGCCAAAGCGAACCCGATCGCTGGGCGCCACGGCGCGCCGCAGTGGTTGAGCTTCCAGTAAGACGGTCTTCGAAGCCAGCAGGCCGCCCGCTGCCGCTGCCGCACTTCCCTGCAAGAATGCGCGTCGCGAAAAAATACGTTTCTTCATGCCAATCCCTCCAACTGATTTTGACTGCGACCTGCTCTCAACCATCCGCCTACTTTTTCAACGGTTTAATGGCCACTTCCTTGAAAAACACGATGTCATTGTCGCTGTGGTTCTGCAGGCCTATGTAGCCGAAGTTCGGCCGCGGACCACGCTGCGGTTCAAAATCAAATTTCCGATCGGGCACCGGATCGCCATCTTTATAGTCGGTGACCTTCACGCCGTTGAGTACCACAATCGTGCGCGGCCCATCCAGCGTGATGTCCATGGTGTTCCACTCTGGGCCGGGCTTCCAGGCATGTTTCACCAGCGGCTTGGTCAGCGAATACAGCATGGCGGTCTCGTGGTACTCATCCTCGCCCGAGGCCTGGGGATTATTGTCGATCTGCACTTCGAAGCCGTAGTGCACTGGCATCCACTCCTCGCGGGGTTCTAACGGAATGCGGATGAAGACTCCCGAGTTGTCATTCACGTCGCGCATCTTGTAGACCACGTGAATCTGGCAATTGCCGATTTTGCCGCCCGTCCAGTAGAGCAGGCCCATGCCGCCGTGAGTGCGGATCAATCCATCTTCCACCGTGTCGCCGCCCGGGCCCACGTGCTTCCATCCGGTCAAGTCTTTGCCGTTGTAAAGCTGCTGCCATTTGTCGGGATCACCTTTGCAAACATTCTGATTTTCGTCCGCGGCGAAGGCCAGCGTTGCCAGAGCGGTGAGCACAAGAAAAGAAACAATAAATCGTTTCAGCATGGGGAATCTCCTGGTTTTTCCGTCTGGCTACTTTGGGACAGACCAACATACTCGCACCCAAGCCGGGAATCAACCGGAGGGAGAAGGGTCTGGCGAATTCTCGCGATCGGAAAGGCGCGGCGTTAGACGACACAAGGGCGCGTCCTTCCCGCAGAACGCGAGAAGGACGGCAACCTCGTTATGGTTTCAACGATGTTAGTGAGCGAAGGAGAAGTTCAGGCCGGTGGTGAAGATCAAGTCAGTATTCTTGGAGCCGGTCGGCGGGTTGGAGACGTAGACCTGCCCAAACTGGTTCTGCCAGCCCAGCCACTTGCTGATCTTGGTGACAGTGCCGAGATTGAAAATCTCGCGGTACTCCCCCGTTTGCTGCAGGTTGGGATAAAAATAGAAATTTTCGGTGACGACCGTGCTCTTGCCCAGCTTCTGGTTGAGTTCTTCGCCCAGGGTTAGAGCTGTGAAGCGGTGGGTTACGCCGTAGGACTGGTAGGTTATAGGATCCGTCACCGGGATGACCTCGGCACCGTTCGAGTAAACTTCGTGGGTGTAGTTAATGCCGCCCAGGAAATTCAGAGTAGTCTTGTCAGACTTGATGGCGTGGTAGCCGAATCCGCCGGTGTAAACGCTGCGCAAATCCAGATACTGCAGTGCATTGCTCTGGAAGTCCGCGGCACCGAAAACGAACAGCTGAGGATTCACGTTGCGGTCGTAGCGCAGCCCGCCTGTGTTCAGGTTTGCGACCGTGCTGGGAGTGGCCAGGTTATTGGTGGTATCGATGGAACTGGCGTAGAGCGTGATCTTGTCGTTGAGCGAAGCATGCACCGCGTTGAAGGCCAGGGCCAGATTCTCCGTCTCGCTGTTTCCGCGAGCGACTGAGAAGCCCACGTTGGCGCCGCCAGTCCATCCGTGCCGCAGTCCGGGATGCAGAGCCTTGTCGAACGCCGTCTGCTCGGCGTCGTTGCGGATCAGCGTCACGTCGCCCGTAGGCGCCTCCACGGTGCCTGTGGTCTTGGTGGCGATCTCAAGCTTGCCGTCGGCGGTGGTGACCGGGCCGACTGCCGTCTTTCCGCCCTTCAAGGTGACGTGCAGCTCCTTGTCAGTCTTGATTTCCTGAATCGCGGCAAATTGCATGGTGACGTCGCCCGCGGCCTCGGTGTGCAACACCAGCGTCTTTCCGTCGGACTTAACGACCGTGCCGGTCAGCCGGTCTCCGTTTTTCAATGTGACCTGGTCCCCGAAAAGGGACGATGCCAATCCAAGAAACGCTATAAGGGCGAACACTTCAAATCTACGCAGCACGACCTACCTCCAGATACCAGAGATGTGAGATTGAAAAACGAAGAACCCAGGACGAATACGACACAAATAGGGATACTACGACGACGAAGCGGAAATCACTGCCGGAAGAACCCGCCCGCGCTGCTCCTCAAACTGGAGCGGCGTTAGCTCTTGGTTTCAGTCTTCTTGCTCGGGTCGGTCGATGCTTGCGCGGGGGGATTATCCTTCATGCCTTCTTTCAAGGCACGGATCCCCTCACCCAGACCTTTTCCGAGCTCAGGCAACTTTTTCGGACCGAACACCAGCAGCGCAATAAAGAAAATTACGATCAGGTGCGTCGGCTGAAATAGACCTTCAAACATTTGAAGCCTCCACGGGACAAGCCCCGCAATCTCAAATCATACGCTATTGGACGCCCCAGGGGAAAGTCAGGCGATGTTGGCCCGGTTCTTCCAATAGCCTTTTCAGCATTTTAGACAGCGCCCTGGCGAACCTTAAGTGAACCGTGCCACGGTGAGTCGTGATTTCGATCACATCCAAAGTGCGCCGTTCCAGAACAGGACCTCAGTGGGCAAAGTCATCTCGCCGGTTACCTCCGTGACCTTACCCGTATGTCCTTCGGAGGGCTATCTTTTCTTGCAGGGGTTTCTGAGGGCGTTCGTCCTCCAAAGCCGCCACCAGCAGGCCAATCCACGCGTGTCAGGGAGTCCGGTGAGAGTGCAAGCCTTACGATTTTTGATGCTATTTGCCCTGGCTGGGGCGGTTACCGCGCAAGTCCAGGTTCAGCAAGCCAGGTCAGCAAGCCCAGCTTCAGCCCGTGGATACCACGCAGCTCACCGCCTGGCTGATCGGCGGAGTTCCCAGCAGCCGTCTGGCCCGCCTGGTAGCGGAACGCGGGCTGGCGACTCTGCCCACGCGAAACGAACTGCGCCAGATCGAGTCCGCGGGAGCGAATAAAGGCTTGCTGCGCGTGCTGAGTTCGGGGAATGCTCAGTCCGCAAGCGTGGGCCCTTCGATTCCAGAAGGTCTGCTGAAGGCCGCGGCTGAAGCCCGCCAGCAGCACTTCCACGAAGCCGAAGCCGGCCTTCGCCAGGTGGTAGATTCCACACCATCGGTTTCTGGAACGCGAGCGTCCGACGCACACAACTCCGCCCTGCACTTCGCGCTCGGCGTGATTTATCGCCAGCAAGAGAAATGGGACGACGCCTTCGACGAACTCACCCAGGCCACGCAGCTCATGCCCGAGTCTGCCAGAGAACCACGGCGCCCTGGCTTATCTTTTTTATCGCATGGACGACGGGCCGAACGCGATCGCCGAGGCGCGGACCGCGCTCAGCATTGATCCCAACAATGCCGAGGCTTATCAATTTCTGGGACTCGGCCTGTACTCGAACGGCCAATATAGCGCCGCGGTGCACGCCTACAGCGAGGCGCTGGCCCGCGACCATGACAATGCCGACACCTATTACGACATGGGCATCGCCCTGCATGCCGATGGAAATCTGCCCCGGGCCATCGCCGCTTATGACGAGGCCATTCGCCTGCGGCCCGGATTCTGGGAGGCTCACTCCAACCTGGGACTGATCTTGCACGAGGAAGGCAACCTCGACCAGGCCGTGGTGGAATATCGCGCGGCCAAGCGCATCGCCCCCGGCGAAGCTTCCATCCGCAACAATCTCGGTAACACCTACTGCGATCAGGGGAACTTCGACTCGGCCATTGAAGAACTCCACACTCTTTACCGCGAGCATCCCGAGTGGCAGCAGGGCCACGCTTGCCTGGCCAGCGCTTACATGGCGAAGAAGGACTACGATGCCGCGGTCGACGAACTGCGGCTAGCCGTGCAGCAGAATCCGACGGGATCCACGGAGCACCGCATCCTCGGCCAGGCTCTGCTGCTGGCCAACAAGCCGGACGAGGCTCTGCGCGAGTTGCAGCTGGCCGTTTCTCTGAATCCCGACTCTGACCTTGCGCACCACTTGCTGGGCACCCTCCTGTTTCAGCGGCAAGAGCTGCATGCCGCGGAAAGAGAATTCCGTGAGGCCCTGCGAGTGAACGCCTCGGCCGACAATCATTATTCCCTGGCCGCCTGCCTGATGACCATGGACCGTTACGAAGAAGCATTGTCGGAACTGGAGACCGCTTCGCGTCTTGATCCTGAGCGCACCCTCTACCGCGCCCGCCGCGAAGAACTTCTCAAGCTGATGAAGGAAACGAATTCCCGCTAACTACTCGTGTGGCGACGGGCGCCTCGCCCGTCCCGCCAGCGCGAAGCGCGGCGGCTCTGAGCAAAGACCCCGCTGCCGGAACCCAGGCCGACCGCTTGGCCAATGCCCGCCGATGTACTACGGTGCGTAGGCGAGAACGCACCCGATCCTTACACTAGAGTTGAGTCCGACTCCCAGCGGCGCGAGAACCGATCAACGGGGGAATCTTCCGATGGCGACCAACGCAACCCGAACCCAGCAATCCACGGTGAACGCCGTCGTGCAAGCGGCTTTAAGCAAGGAACCCCGGCGTGCGGGTGATCTGTCGGCATCTCGTTCGTCGGCGTCGGGCTCGTCCGCGGCCAGTGCGTCTTTGGGCAACTCGCCCGCAGCTGCTCCAGACAAGCCCACCGGATACGGTCTGCCGTGCGCGAAATGTCACCTGTACTATCCTGCCGATCTCGATGTCTGCCCCACTTGTAAGCACAACCAGCGAGTATCCCCGATCGCGCCCAAAAGGCCGCTAGCTGTTTCGCAGGCTGCCGTTGATCCCGTTCCTGATACGGCCGTTGTCGAGCAGGAGCGAGAGGAATTTCTTCGTCAGTTCAAGTCGCAACTGCTCGAAGCCCACGCCGAAGTCGCGAACGCTCAGGAATCAGTTTGCAAGTTCGGCGAGCAGCACGCCGGGGAGCCGGGCAGCGCTGAAATCTGCCAGGCCTGCTACGAGCGCCTGCAGGAGCGGCTGGACGTTTGCGAAGCCGCGTTCCACATGGAGCTGAAAGAAGCTGCTCAGATCATCTACGACGCGGTTTGGGCCGATCCGTCCGATCCCAACAAGACCTACCAGAACGCCGCTGGCGCTCTGCTGACCGAGTTGCGCAAGCGCGCTGGAATGACCGCCGTGTTGAGCCCGTTCCAGCAGCTCTCGGACTAAACCTATCGATAACGGAAATCGCTTTTGCCGCGATTTTGTTTTACCCGCAAGATTCGGATAGTCCACTCCCCGGCCAGCGCCGTACCCTTTCCTTGCTATGACCTCCAATGCCATACTCACAGCCGACAGCCTGAAGCTCATGCCAGCCCGTCAAACCAACTCGTCAACACGAACGTCGGAAGTCGTCGACCGCCAAACTGATAATTATTCCAAGGACGATCCGCGCTGGAATGCCGTGATGGCGCGTGACTCCGCCCGCGACGGAGATTTCGTCTTCGCCGTTTCGAGCACCGGCGTGTATTGCCAGCCCTCGTGCGCGGCGCGCCGTCCGCGCCGCGAGAACGTGCAGTTCTTTCTCGGTCCAGATCAAGCCGAGCGGGCGGGATATCGCGCCTGCCTGCGCTGCCGGCCGAAGTCGATGACCGGCAACATGCAGTCGGACAACGTGAAAGCGATTTGCCGCTTCATCGAGCAGCATCTCGACGAGACACTCACCTTGCAGCGGCTGGGCAAGGAATTTCACCAGAGCCCGTTTCACCTGCAGCGCCGCTTCAAGCAAATGCTCGGCATTACGCCGCGTGCCTACGCCGATTCCTGCCGCCTGCGCCTGCTGAAGCGCAATCTGCAGGCCGGGGATTCGGTCACTCGTGCGATGTATGACGCCGGGTACGGCTCCAGCAGCCGGCTCTACGAGAAGACCGCGTCGCAGCTGGGCATGACGCCCGACAAATACCGCCGCGGCGCGATTGCCGCCGCGATTCGCTATACCTGCGCCGACTCGCCGCTGGGACGTATGCTGATCGCGGCCACCGAGCGCGGCATCTGCTCGATTCAGTTCGCGCGCACAGACGGTGAGTTGCTGGCGGGGCTGAAGCACGAATTCCCCTTCGCCTCGCGCAAGCTCGATGACGGCGGCCTGCGGTCGTGGGTGAGCGCGCTGCTTCGACACATGCGTGGCAAAGGTCTGGATTCGTCGTCGACATACTCATTGCCGCTGGATATCCGCGCTACAGCCTTCCAGCGTCGCGTGTGGACATACCTGCAATCGATTCCGTTCGGGGCCACGCGGTCTTACAGCGAGGTTGCGAAGGCGATCGGCCGGCCGCGCGCGGTTCGCGCCGTGGCCCGCGCCTGCGCCACCAATCCCGTTGCGGTCGCAATCCCCTGCCATCGCGTCGTCCGCCAGGACGGCAGCATGAGCGGATATCGCTGGGGCATCGAACGCAAAGAAGCGCTGCTGGCGATGGAGAAGCAGTCGTAGAGACATAGCTTGCTACGTCTCTGCCGCCGGCATTCCAATAATGGTGGAGAAAGACGTCGCCAGCAACGTCTCCAGGGAGCCTGGCTTTGTGCGATCCCGATTGGTGATTGACTCCGCAATTTGACGGCGGTTAAATGGGGAGCGGCGGGACAGGTTCTTCGACTCTCCCGCGAAAGCGGGATTATGCGGACATATGTAGGGATGCTTGCGGCGACTCTGTTGTCGTGCGCGTTGATGTGTGGATGCGGCGGAGGAAGCGGCGGAGGGGGCGGGGGCAATTCGACCGCGGCGCCAACGATTACAACCACTACCAACGCGCAAACCGGAGTACAGGGCGGCGCCGAGATCGTGAGCCTGGCCTCAACGACAGCGGGCGCCATTGTCTACTACACCGTCGATGGAAGCACTCCCACTTCTTCTTCGCAGCAGTACCAGGCGCCTTTTCTGGTGGCGTCGAACCTCACCCTCAAAGCGATTGCAATCGCCGCAGGAACTTCGAGTACCGTAGCCAGCCAGACCCTCACGCTCAACATCCCGTCGGGAACGCTGGTCTGGAGCGACGAATTCACTAACTCCACGGGCGCTCCAGCGGAGCCCAATCCCGCGGTCTGGACCTATGACACTGGGACGGACTGCTGCGGCAACAACGAACTGGAAGATTACTGCGCCTGGGGATCGACTGACCCGAATTGTAGCACGACGAATCCCAGCGAGTTCGTGGGAGCGACCGATGGCTACTTGCACATCGTGGCACAGAACCCGTCGGCGAATGTGTACACCTCAGCACGCTTGAAGACGCAAGGCTTGTTCAGCTTTCAGTATGGCCGGATCGAATTTCGTGCCCAAGTACCAGAGGCGCAGGGTTTTTGGCCAGCGAATTGGCTGCTGGGTAATAACATCGCCACCGTTAACTGGCCGGCCTGCGGTGAACAGGATGTGTTGGAGCGCGTCAACGCCGCACTCACGCCAGATTGGAATGAGGGCTCGGTCCATGGGACAGGGTTCACCGGCAGAACCGGGCTCGGCGCTCAGTACAACTTTCCCAGCGGCCAGACGGCAGGAGGTGAATTTCATACCTATGACATGGTTTGGTCGCCGGGTTCGGTGTCATATTCTATCGATGGCACCACCTACGCCACCTTTACGCCCTCCAGCCTGACGTCCCTGAATGATGGCGCAGTCTGGCCCTTCGATGCCGGGCAGGCCAATTTCATCATTTTGAACCTGGCCATCGGCGGGGACTATCCGGGCTCGCCCGACTCATCGACGCCATTCCCGTCGGAGATGCTGGTGGACTACGTGCGGATCTACACGAACTAAATTCGACGCGCGGTATTGCGGTTTCGAACGGCGAGCCAGTTCACAAGTCCCAGAGCGATCGTCGCGGCCACGATCAGGGACTGGCTGCGGTCGACTTGCGTCACCAGCACGGCGCACATGAGGACGGCAATTCCGGCGAAGAAATTTCCGGCGGGCAAGCGGAAGCGGGCATCGTCCGGCTGCTTGCGGCGGAGCACAGGCAGCGCGGCGCAACAGACCGCGTAATACAGCAGGCGGGCGACAGCGGACAGTGTTACATTCCATTTGAATTCGCCGGTCAGCGCGAATCCCCAGACCAGCGCGGCGAACACCAGAATCGAAACGTAGGGCGTGTGAAACCGCGGATGAATTGCGGCGAAGGCTTTCGGGAAATCTCCCTGCTCGGCCAGAGCGAACGTGACCCGCGGCATGGCGAGAATTTTCGCGCTGAGATATCCGTAGAAAGAAATCAGCGCGCCCACGGCGACCAGTCCGGCACCGAGGGATCCAACCGCAACCCGCGCGACGTCAGCCAACGGACGGTCGCTATGCGCCGCGTCGGGAAGCACTCCGACCACGACCCACTGAATGAGCACATAGATTGCAGTGCAGGTTGCCAGGGCGACGAACAACGCAAAGGGCGCGTCGCGGCGGGGAGCCTGGGCCTCGCTCATGGGCACCAGCGCGGTTTCGAATCCTCCATAGGCGAAGACGAGCAGCAACCCGGCGCTTAACCACTGGCTGGAAGTGACGGTGCTGGGGCCGCTGGTCGCGGTTGCCAGTGGATGAGCGTGCAGCACGAATAATCCGAGGCCGATCACAGCAAACAGCGGCACCAGCTTTGCCGCAGTGAAGAAGTTGCTCACCTGCGTTCCCGCCCTAACGCCTCGCACGTTGATGAACGCAAGCACGCCCACCAGGATTGTGAGGATAATTGCACGGGGCAGCGGATCGCGAGCGTGCGGCCAGAATTCTCCGAGATAAATCACAAACAAATTGGCGTTGGCGGCCGGCGCAGTCACCTGCCCGAGAAAGAGCATCCATGCCATCTGAATGCCCATGCCGCGTCCGAAGGCCGCGCGCGCATAGAGATAGGGACCTCCGGCGTGCTGAAAATGCGAAGCGACTTCGGCAAAACACCCGAAGATGATGGCCATGCCGACTCCGGCCAGCAGCACGGCCAGAGGGCTGAACTTTCCCACACGGCCGGCGATGGCAGAGGGAAGTCCGAAGACGCCGCTGCCGATGATAGAGTTCACTACCAGAGCGGTCAGGCTCCAGCGGCCGATGGCACGAATCAGGTGTTGGCTTGGCGGAGTTTCCGGCACGCCGTGTTGTATCACAGATGACAGATGTATGCCGCTTGTGGCCCGCCTGGTGACCTTGGCACATTGGAGCATGCACTAATGTGCGTGAGTGAATTCCTTCTCTCTGCATCCAATTCGCTGAATGAATGCGAAAATCCGTGCGGGACGACGCTCGAAAAGCCGCGCCAATCAAGGCTTTTCGAGGTAGTGACCTTTTCCTGCTCCAAAGTAATGGCAGAATTACCAAAGGCGCATGCCCGTGGGACATCTATTCGCTTCGAGTTGCCGATGAGATGGTGGAACGACAAACAGAGTGGCCATCGACAATATGAACGATCTTCATCTCCGAATCGCGCGCGTTACCGAGGACCTGCGAACGATCCAGCAAGAGCTGAACTGCGCCGCCATGCAGGCTCCGAGTGATCCGGAACTCATGGAAGCGCTCAACTCTCTGTCAGAGACTGAACCGATCGAAACCCTGCGTTCAGCGCTCGACCAAATGCGCCACTTCCTCTGGTTTTATTCTCAGGTGATGAGCAACGAACCGGAACTCGGCGACAAATTGCGTCAGGCAGCGCCGTCGAAAACCGCAAGCGATGAAGCCCCCAAAGCCTCTAAATTAGAAACCTCTTTTCTGGATCAGCTCTCCCGAGCCGACGAACTCATGCTGCTGCATCACCTGGCCGAAGCCCGCCGCCGCAAGCCCAACTAAAATCCCCGCCCGCGAACGACGGTTTTGAGCACTTCGCCCGCAGGACTCAGCACCGTGAAATCCGCAGCAGCGCCCTTGGCTAGAATCCCGTGACGAGCTGCCAACGCCACGGCCCGCGCCGGATTCAGAGTGGCTGCCTGCACCGCATCCCGCAAGGTCCATTCGGAAAACTTGGTTACGTTGCGCACGGCGCGATCCATCGTGAGCACGCTTCCGGCGAGGCTTCCGTTCGAAGTGCACTTACCGTCTTTCACGTCGACCTCTATCGGGCCCAACTGGTAGCGGCCGTCTGGCATGCCGGTCGCTGAAATTGCGTCGGTGATAAGCACCGCCCGTTCATGTCCTTTGGCCCGCAGAAAAACCTTCACTACCGCTGGATCGACGTGAATTCCGTCGACGATGATATCGGCGCTCAACTGGTCATCGCTCAGCACCTCGCCGATGATGCCGGGCGCGCGGTGATCAAGCGGTCGCATCGCGTTGAACGTATGAGTGGCGTGGCTCGCCCCGGCCTTGACTGCATCGCGCGCGATGGGCATTTCCGCGTCGGAATGGCCGATGCTCACGCACACCTTGCGCCGCGCCGCCTCGGCGATCACTTCCATGGCGTCAGGAATTTCCGGTGCAATGGTCAGCATGCGCACGTGGCCGCGCGCGGCTTGCCAAAGACGTTCGAAGACCGCAACGGTGGGCGCAACCAGAAATTCCGGCGGATGCACTCCCCGCCGCTTGTGGCTGAGAAACGGCCCTTCGAGATGAATGCCCAACGGGCGGGCTTGCGCGAAGTCGTCAGGCGTGGCACGTGCGGCTTCGATCGCGTCGGCCAACCGTTCCAATGCAGAGCAGGTCACGTCGAGCGGAGCGGCGACGGTAGTGGCAAAATATCCAGTCACGCCGTGAGTCGCCAGAAATTTGCCCAGATGGGGCAGTTCCGATGGCGAGGCCCGCATGAGATCGAGTCCGGCGCCGCCGTGCATGTGAATATCGACAAACCCCGGCGACAGGATGGCGTCGCCGAAATCGATGAGCGAAATGCCGCCGGGAGCTTCTTCCGTGAGACGCGAGGAAACCTCAGTGATCATCCCGTCTTCCACGATCAGCAGCGGGTTCTCGATTTCTTCGACGGGAGTGTAGAGCCGGGTTGCGGTGAAGACAGTTTTCATCGGGATGAACCACAACGTGAACCGTTCGTCGAACTCTTGTTTGTCGAACTTTTCTTTGTCGAACTTCTTGTCGAACGACGAGTTGTCCCACGAAAGCCTATCGTATCCGTAACCCTAAGTTTCCGACAACAGTGGGTTTGCAAAACGCGCAGCCGGTGGCGAACTCCGGCGCAAGCGCGCGACGGCGAGTGTTATAATCAATCGGTTCGTCGGAAGTTTTCCTGCGAAGGGCGCCCGCAGTTCCCCCAGCGTCCTGCTGCACTAAGTCGGGGAGTGGCTCAGCCTGGTAGAGCACCTGGTTCGGGACCAGGGGGTCGGAGGTTCAAATCCTCTCTCCCCGACCAATTCAAATCAACAACTTCCAAAATTGCCGGGAATGCGAGGACTTCCAAAAGGACTTACATTCGCGTCGCCGGCACAGGTTGCGCCAAAAACTCACGCCACACCGTAGCGGCAGCCATGCTCACCGCTTCAACTCTTTCTTCCCACCATGTGCGGTTGTAGACATTCTGGGTCACGTCAATATTGGCGTGTCCCATGTTGTCCCGCGTCACTTCAGGCCGGACGCCAATGCTGCTCATCAGGCTGGAGTGCATGGTGCGGAAGCTCCGGAAATCGGTCGAAGCGGGCAATCCAAGCTTCTTGATCGTCGGCTTGAGTTGCCGCCGCAGCAGATTCCGCCGGTTCACCGGACCGCCTTTTGCGTTCGTAAGAACGAGATCGCGCGGATTGCGATGTTTTGACCGCTGCCACGCCGAATCCAGAACACCCCGCAAGATTCCGTGCGAATCGAGCGGAATGCTCCTGCGTCCGGCATCGGTTTTCGTATCGTCGAATTCGCCTTCGTAGAAACGCTCCACGATTTCGATTCGATCCGGTTGGATTCTCTCCCAACGCAAAGCTGCAATCTCTCCGACCCGCAACGAGCCGACCACGATCAATGTGACAACAGATTTCGTCGGTTCTCGGCAAATTGTCGATCACACGGCGAATGTCTTGTTTTGCGAGCACAACCGGAGGCTTCCGCGCCTTCTTGCGGGGCAACCGGACGCCTTGCGCGGGATTCGAGCGAACCAATTCCCACGCCTTTCCCTGATTGAGCATCGCCCGCAGACAGCCATGCATATTGCGAATCGTTTTCGAAGCCAGCCGCGGAGAAAAAGAGTTGAAGAAATCCTGAAGTTCGATGGTTCTCAACTTGGTGAGTTTCTTCGAACCCCATTTCGGCAAGATGTACGAGTCAAGATAATAGTCGTAGCTCGTGCGCGTTGAATTTTTGAGCAACGGCCACATCTTTTCCCTGCAAATTGCCACCAGACCTGCGAGTGTTTCTTCCCCACCAGGAAAAAGTTGAGGTTGATTGTTTCGTTGGTTGACTGTCTCCATGAAGCCGTCCGCCAAACGCTGCGCTTCGGTTCTGGTGGGAACCAAACTCTTCGCCCAGCTCTTCGTGCGGCCGCTGCGCTTCCGGGAACAGTAATCCCAATAACAGATTCTCCATCTGGCCCGGCAGTCCTGTACCCGGGGCCGTTGGTGCCGTTCTCGCATCACGATTTCCTTTCCGTGATGCTTCGACCGTGATCTAGGAGTAGCACCAACAAAGGTCATTGGCAAGGTCCACGATTTTCGAGAAATCGTTCCACTTCCGAGCGCTTGAAACGCACGTAACGCCCGAGCCGGATCACTGGGAGTTCGCTGAGATGGGAATAGATCCAACTTCTCGGCACGCGCAATATTGCTGCAACTTCGTCTGCCGTCAGAAGGCAGCCGTCTGCTGATCCCACTCCTGGCAGATCGATGGATAGAGGTGAGTGTTGGCTGGTTGACATGGCATACTCCACACTGGCTGCAGCCGGGGCCTGCAGCTTATCTT
This sequence comes from uncultured Acidobacteriota bacterium, assembly GCA_963755795.1. Taxonomy (GTDB): domain Bacteria; phylum Acidobacteriota; class Terriglobia; order Terriglobales; family Acidobacteriaceae; genus Sulfotelmatobacter. The sequence goes on from CAVWLI010000021.1 coordinate 313,226, forward strand.
GTGCCCTGTTTACCTCGGTTTTTTGCTTTGGTCAAAAATGTTCTCGACCGGCGGTCGGCGCGGAGAAACTGAGTTTCGAGTGGAATCGCTACGCTATCTAAGAAATTGTTTGAGTTACGGGCGTACAGAGCGGGTTATAGGAATCGTTGGCTTCGGGAATCGGCTGGCGCAGAAACTCTCACCAATTGCGGTTTAGCTGAAGCCGCAGGCCTGACTGTCGACCCTGCGGCTCTGTTTTGGTACAC
>CAVWLI010000022.1:0-80886 GCA_963755795.1 uncultured Acidobacteriota bacterium
TGTGACAGTTCAGATGGAATTACTACGTTGGGCGCGGGCTCCTGCGCCAGCGCGGCAAATTCCGGACGTAGGCGCTCCCTGACATAGATGTCCAGAGACTCCTGTCCATCCTTGGAGGCAGGCAGAGAGGGGCGGGTAACTTTGTAGCCAGTTTCTTTTCTCCGCCAATATCCAACTGGCGGAACCGGAATATTGTGCTTTCGGCAGACCTTTGCTAGGCCGACGTCGGACAAGCCAAATTCCTTGGCTAGCGTCCGCATGGGAGTCGCCCACACCTTTTCGTGCAACTCAACCCTTGTGAGGCGAATTCTCGTCTGCGTCATCCCTCGTTCTCATGTTGATTATGGGTGGGTGCTACCTCAGCTGTGGGGTTTGCTAAGGAAGTTGGCGCAGTTTGCGATGAACGCGCTGAAGGACCGTCTCTGGTACTCGCAAAGTACGGTAACTTGCACACCAACTGGTCGCAACTCCGACCACAACCTCTCCCGTGACTGGTTACTCGCTTGAACAGAAATCCACATTTCTGCCTGAAATCGGGTGCCTGCCCGAAATATCGGACAAGTTGCAGAAACTTGTGACGCCATTGATGCCGATTATTTAAACCGGGCAAATTTCTGCGAGCAGGTTGAGACCGCTCAAAATGTAGTCCTGGCCTACTGGCGCCGATAGTACCCGGGACTCTTGACCGGCGGTGAGGGGGTACTTCTCGCGAGCAAAGATACGACGCGAGGATGGAAGTGCCTGCCCAGTCAAGACGAAGGTCGAATGGTGAACTAGCGGAGCGGGTCAAATCGATTCTGGCGAGCAAGAGCCTTACGCTCTACCAGGTCTCCGAAAGATCGGCGGCGCTTTTTGGCCGATCGTCGCCTTATTACCTGCCGCATAATCTCTATTACGATTTCCGCCATGGGAACTTCAGCCCAAGCCTGTTTCAAGTGTTTGCGTTTAGCCGGATTTCTAATTACCGAGTCACCGATTGGTTGCGGGTGTTCGGTTTCGATGTCGAGCTAATCCCTCGTCTACAGGTTCAGCTTCCTTCAAATCGTACAGTACTCTTAGATTCATCATTGGATGATCCGAACACATCCATCCACTGGCTGGGGAATTTGGGTACCACTACTCCTTATGGCGTGGTGGTGCCGTTGTCGCAGGTGCTGGAGTGGACCAAACCCCGACGTCTGGCTTCGCTGGCAGAGCTTAAGAACCCCTAACAAAACCCCGAAATCCCGTCGCGTCGGCAGCGTCCGACTGTCCGACCCACTGGATGACGGAGAAGGAGGGATTCGAATCCGCCTAGAAACGTAAATTCAACAACCAAACGGATCGCAAAACGGATGCATCGGATCGAGTGTCTTCAAAGCAAAAGCAAGGATTTGGATCGGGTACAGAAGTCTACCAGTCCTTATACTTGGTTCCGTCGAGCCCGGTGCCCTCTGACTTAGTGTAGACATCAAACACGCTCTGCCCGCCCCAGGAGTCGGACTCGGGATCATCCTGCATCGAGCGCAGCCCCCAGTCCTTGCTCTTCGTCATGGCGTCGATGGGGATAGAACGAAGGAAGCGAAGTTTCTTGCCGCCTTGCGCTTCGACACCCTTCACCAACGTTTCCAGATCAGGTGGATAGCCCCCGCTGTCGGCTTTGATCTGAAATGCGCCACGGTCGCCCGCATCCTTGTATTTGTCGATCGCGTCGCGCATCTCCCACAATGCCCGCCGCAGTTCCTTCTCCTTCTCGCGCTGGATGGTCAGCCTCGCCAACGGCAAAGCCATCATGGTGAGAATCGACAGGATGGTCGCCGCGACGATTAGCTCAAGAAGAGTAAAACCGCTTCCGGGTTTTGCGCTCCGCCTGCGATGGTAGATTGTCACTCTTTTCACTTTCTCCCATCCATGCTTATTGCTTATTGTCGAATCATTTTTCCAAAACTCCCAAAGGCGGCGACGAGAGTACAGGCGTATCGCCGTTTCGCGGCATAATCGGGTCTTGGTGGCGCAGAACCGGACGCTGTAACCAGTCTCGCGGCATTCCGAGCCTCCTTCCTTCCGCGTTGGCAGTTGGTGGCCCTCGGCGCACAGGAAGTTGGGTCAGCACTCTACGAGATTTCGACGAACCGGGTAGAGGAAGCGAGGATAGATTGACTTGAGCGATCCCGGTTGGCGTAATCACAAAAAGCAAGCCATCCGGATTATCCAGAGCCAATGCATCGTAGGCGTTCGCCGCTTGTAGTGGTAGGGCAACCCGGTACTTCAACAAGCCGGTCATGCCATCTATCACGTCAACTCCATTTGTCCACGGCTGGAACAACAAGCTGCCATCTGAGCTCAGCTTTTGTCCGTACACTGCCACCGGGAGCCACACCTCACGATCCACATAGCCGACTTGAGTGAGGGCGTTGAGATTCGCGTCGGTCAAGAAGTTCGCGGTAGCCAACGCACTCCCGTCTCCCGAAATTGCCATCTCAACAGAACCTTCATCAACGGTGACTTGAAGCGCCTGCACAAGCGAGTTGTTGCTTGTGTCGAGAATCCAGGCATGGCCGTTCTCGTTCACGTATACCGTGCTTCCATCATGGCTCAAGAGAACGCGGATGAATTCGTCGTCGCCATTCTGTCCCACGTCTTCGATTAGTGTGAAGTCGGTAATGGAACCGTTGGCCGTGTTGAGTTCGTGAAAAGCTGTGTTGCCAAATCCTGTAGTGTCAAACGTTGCGTAGTAGACCATCCCTGAATTGGTGACCGCCAGCCCACAAGGTTCATACTCCGAGATTTGTTCGGACACGTTGAACGACTGAACAGTTTGCGGGGAGGCCGGGTTTAGCACGTAGATCCTGGAGTCTCCAGCGTCGGATACAGCTAACGTGTTGCCATCCGGAGAAAGTGCGATCCCATAAAGGCGCGAGGAGACATTTGCGCTGGGTATCACGATCGGAGCCAGCCACTGCCCGCTGCCTGGCGAAAAAACACCGACTTGGGCCTGATCCGTGAAATACATTAGGGAGTTTTGCGGGTCGTAGATTCCCTCCATCAGGGATGCGCCTGCCAAAGGGAACGACTGCACAGCGGGCACATATTGAAACGCATTGGACGCTGTTGCCGAGCCATAACTGGTGGTAACCGTGACATTCGCCACAGCCCCTGCCGTACCTGCTGGCACTGTAAATAACGCAGCCTCCATCGGGAAGGGATACGGGAACATTGGTGATGCCGTCGTGAGTAACTGAGTCACCGTTGCTGACTGTCCGCCAATCGTAACTTGTACAGAGGAGGTGTTCTGTCCGAAACCGTAGCCAAAGATCGCTCCCTGCGCCCCTCCGTCCGCACTCGCCGCGTTCGTTGAGACTTCCACAATTGTTGGACCGTAGCTAAAGTTTTCGGGCATGATACGAATGTTTTTGTCCGGCAAAACCACCGTGAAGTCCGCCGCACCGACAGCCGAGGCTGGCGGCGTGTTTCCGGCAAAAGCCGTGGCTGACAGCGACACATTCGTGACTTGAGCATTACCGATATAGACAGTGCCGGTCGTAATGTCTGGCGGCGGTTGCGGCGTTAGGATTTCAGTTTGTAATGCGGTCCCTCCGCTTGTCGGCCCAGTCGCAGGTGCGAGAAAGCCGATGTTGAACTGAGTGCCTTCATTCCCCGGATTGATCTGCGATCCATCGACAAACGCAACGCCGTGCCCAATCGGCCCAAAGATGAGCCCACTTTCGTCAATGGACGAAGCAACAATCGCCTGCTGCAAATCAACGACATCGAAACTGGATACCCATCCTTTTTGTGCAAATGTGGTCGTATCCCATGCCAACACGTTTGCCTCTAAGTCCACCGTGTAAAGTGTCGAACCGTCTTGGCTGAGGACAGCGCTATACCCTGGCACGTTCGGGAAGCTTCCGAGTTCAGCCAACGTTGTGGCATCGAGCACCTCGACGTTGCCACTGAGCCCGACCACAATGATCCGGGTGCCGTCCGGCGTTGGCAGAATCTCCTCGATATCCCCACAGGTGACGTTCGCAGTAAGCACAGAAGTCGTTGACGGGTCGTACAGCTCAATATACTGCGCTGTGGCTCCTCCAATGAGCACCTTGCTGCGGTCAGCGGTCACCGCCATCTGGCCAATGTAAGGCCCGAAAATTGGGAGTTGAGCGTTTAGCACCGTGAGAGCGTTGGACGTTGGATTCCAAATCGCAAAGTCCGGCGAACCATCGAAATAGAAGCCCCCGATAGGCCCGAGAAGGGCCACCTGTCCATCCGATAGGATGAACGCCTGCGTGGCGATGTAGCCTTGTGGCCCGATGGCTGAAGACGGAAACCTCTGGAGTACCTGCATGGCTCCGGGATCGATCAGGTACACATCGCCGAAGGTTGTAGCAACATACAACTGGCTTCCGTCCGGGGCCACGTCCATACCCCAAGGCTCGGGCACACTGATCAAGCCAATTTGCGATTCTTGGGTAGCATCGAAAACATCGACGCGGTTGAGCGTTGTGTTGCTGATGAAGAAGCGTTTGTGGACGCTATCGTAAGCGGTTGCGTGGGGCGGGAAAAACTGAAGAGCATTCGGATTGTATTGTATATCGGTTCGTAGATACCGGGTGCGGATGGCCGGATGCGGACTCGTCTCGGTTTGCGGCCCTCCGCCACCCCCGCCGAAACTAGCGCCGTTTCCTCCACCACAGCCAATCAGCAGGCAGGCCAAGGCGGCGAGACAGGCATTTGTGAGCGCATTGAAAAATCTAGACACTCCAAAGTTTTCTCCTCGCGACACGTGGGGCAGCAGTCTCGGTTGAGTGGCCAGCCTTTCCCACTTTTCGCAGAAAGCGCGAAAGGATGGGGCACAGCAGGTCATTCTTGCAGCACGTTTGTTGGAAGAAATGTGAGTGCAGCAAAAGCTTGGGCCCCGCTGACACTGTGGGTCTACTCCTGATTCGGGTGAACTGAATCTTCGAACGTGTAGCATAACTTCTCAGACTGTCCCAGTCGCTGACGTAGGACATCCGTTAAGACGGGCCGCATTGCGTGGCGTCTCCCACAAAGACTCCTCTGCCGCCCCCGGTCGCCTCGGTGAATTTAATCAGATGGCAGCTTCCGCCATCCGGATCTGGAGAGATATAGATATCGCGATCCAGCGTTGGCACCTGTGAGGGAATCCGCTTCCATCCACCGGGCTCTTGCAGATAAATCACATCGGTGCGGCGGGGTTCAGGCAGGTCAGCCGCCTTGGTAACGAGGCCGCCGATGACGATGATGGCCAGAACTTGCTTGCCGTGGCCCTGCCGGTACAGTTGAGCCACCTGGTGGTTACCATCAATTCCAGCATTGCGCAACAACTCCATTACGCGGCTGGATACGGCACTAGCGTCAATTGACCGGACGGGGCCAGCCTCCTCGACCTTCGGCGAACGAGGTCCGTGGTTCTGAGGGGTGACCACAGCAACCGTCAACTCCTGGTTGTGCGTAACCTGATCGAAGACTGGCCCAGGAATCAGTATGCCGCCGATCATAAGGAGAGCGGCGTTGAGCAAGACGTTCCGGGTTCTGGAAGTCGTTGTTAGCAGCATCGCGCAGGCGCCAGCCACGGCGCCGCATAGCATCATTTCAATGTCCAGGCCCCAAAAGATCTCCAGAAAAACGGAGTGCCCAAAGGAACGCCAACTTCTGAATACTGTCCAATACTCCACACGCAAGGCTAGATAGCCATATGTTAAACCAACGGCAGCACCGGCCATACCTGCTGCGAGAGCATTCCAATTCAGCTTGCGTAAAGGCCATAGAGCAGCTAACAACCCCACGAAGATCGGTAATAGAACGCCTAGCCGGAGGTCCTGCTCTAGCCTATATCTGTAGCCGCCAGCCCAAAAACCTAAAGCGTAACTACCGTAGGTGACGAAAAGAGAGACAGCAGCCGTCAGTATCGCCGCGAGAGCAAAACGAAATAAGCGGCGCCATGTCTCCTCCCCTACTGGACTGAACCTCATCATTTTCCTTTTCCTTTGCTTCTCGGTTTCTCGCAACACGCATCATTCCACGGCCAGTAGTCATCCTTTACCCACCAAAACTGGAAGTCCGAGTCCCCCTTCAACGGGTGGGAATTCCTTGAGTTACACCATGCGGCAAAACCGCTTTCCTTACGGTTACAACAATCAATCGAGTTGGGCTGGTCGCTCCGGCAAGTAAATGTAGAATCGGTGGGCCATCCATTGCATAGGTTGCTAGCGCCGCCGGCGAGCGTATCCGCTATGCAGTTGCCGGTGTCATCATGTTGTGTTCGCTGATCGGACCCAGAGGCTACGGGAACTTCACTAAAGTCCGGAGGGCAGGGACCACTGGGCGCGGGTGTTGCCCCGATGAAACCGCTTCCTCCACCCATGCCGCCACAGTCTATCCCAGGCAGCAGGCCCAGCAGACCGGCCAAACTGGACAGAGGCGATTGGTTCAGCCCCGTCGGCAACCCCGTCGTCTCGTTGTTCGGCCAGACGCCGCCGGTGCTCTGAATTGGGTTAGTTGGTGGAGGACCACCGCCGCCGGGATTGCCCCCACCTCCGCCACCCCCTCCCGGAGGGCCCCCGCACCCGAAAACGGGGTCGCATGGATCGCAGTTCTCATACTCAGGAGGACAATATCCCCACCCGCCGCCACCACCGCCACCGCAGGAGGGGTCGTCAGGATCACAATATTCTAAGTCGGTACCGAGTGGATCGCGGTTACTGAGCGGCCTGTTGCCAACGTAGGCATACCGATTCCAACTCTGTGGATCAGAGGGGTTCACAGCCCCTAAGCCCTTGGGATCGGGCGAAAGCCAACGGCCCTGCACCGGGCTGTGCGAACGATAAAGGAAGTCGTATAGCCCACCTACACCGCCCGCTCCACTGGATTCCGTATCCTGGTTCTGGCCGGTGAAGGAAAGGTCCTGCGTGCCGGAACCAGCATAGTTCTCGCCGTAGGGAGCGTAAGCGACATCGGAGTACACGGCACGGCTCGGAGTCGTGGCCAGCCGTGAGCTGCCCAGCCAATCGGGATGTCGGTAATACTGCAATCCTGACGAATTGTAAACTGCCTGCGCTCCTCCAGGCAGAGGAACAAAGGCCTTGACCAGTGAAGATCCGTTCATCAATGCGAGCTTCGCACCCGACGGACCGTAGACGATTTCTGTCGAGGTCGTTGGACTCGTAGTGCATGCCGAGCCCGTATCCTTCTCAACAGCGCGTCCCAAGGCATCGTAGGTCATGCATATTCCGCTGGATGTCCCCGCATCGATGCTCGTCAAATGATTTTCACTGTCCCAAGCGTAGGCGTGACTATTGTCGGCCGTCATGTCTCCAGTCTTCGCATTCGGATCGGTCGTACTCGTGTACGAGAACGGAGTGGAAGTGATCCGATTCGTGTTGTTCGTGTAATCGTAATTGACGCTAAAAGATGTGCCCGTAGCCCCGTTCGGTACCGTCTTCGTGATGTTGCCAAAGGGGTCATAGCTAAAGGTCTGGCTCCAGATGCTAGAACCGCAATTTGCGCTAGCGGCCCGGCCCAGGCCATCGTGAGTGTAGACGCAGGTCTGACTGTCCGAGGGGTTCAACTGGTCTGTTATCGCTAGTTGTTCAAGCGTCCAATTCGTGTTCCAAGTGAGCACTCCGGTATCCGTCTGTGGCGAACTTCCTACGCTGAATTGGTATTGGGACATTCGTCCCGTTTTAGGATCAAACTGAAGCGCATCGCTGTCGGACGAGCCGTAGGTCAAAGCCGTCACATGGCTGGCAACATCGTAAGTGATAGCTGTTAGCGGATTTTGTCCACTGCTCGCCGAAGCTGTCCCCAGCCTTCCTTCTCCATCTGTTGAATATGTGATCGTGGGCACACCGGAGAGATTTTGGAGCGTGTTCATCACGCCGTTGGGCCAGGGATCAGATGTCACATGATAGTAGTAGCTCGATCCGGAGTGTGGCGTCAGTTCCCACACGTCGGTCGTCTGGCCGGTTGGCCAATAGCTGAAGCCCAGATCAGTAATCTTGCTGCTGCATGTGCCGGTGCAAGTGTAGGCTTCAGCCAATCGGGTCTTTGCGTTCGACATGCTCGTCCCGCTCACGGTTGCTGTGTCATACACGAAATACTTGGGCGGGGTGCTCGTAGAGGGATATGTGATGGTGCCGACTCTATGCAGCGCATCGTAACCGCCGTAGCAAGTTGCGTTGCTGGCGGCGTCCAAACGCTTAACCATGTTTCCCGCCGACGTGTAGGTTCCGCACGAAGCGTCGCTCGACAGCGAATCGTAGGTGTAGTTCACGGCGGCGTTGTTCATCTCCGGGTTTGTTTCCTTCGTGAGGCGTCCCAGCATGTCAAACACGTAGCTGCGTGTCTGATGACCGGAAGACGCTTGCGCGTTCTGAGTAACACCGGTCAGATCACCGAGAACATCATACGTGTAAGTTGTCCAATAGCCAGTTTGTGGGCTGTTCTGGGCGCAATTCCCACCGGGGAAGGCGCTGGTTCCCGCAGTGACCTCGCAAACCGACTTCAGACGGCCAAGTCCATCATATTCGGATTGCTTCTGTTGGGTTGGCGAGGTCAGCGTTTGAAGCACGTCGTTCTCGGTATAAGTGTAGGCAGTCGACCCTCCACCGCTGTCGGATACGGTGATCTGCCGATTGAGACCATCATAGGCGTACGATGTTCCGTAATTGGACGTTGGACATGTGGCTCCGGCCGTGATGGCTACGCTGCTGTAAGGCAAGGTCGTCAGACTTACGCGGCCCGAGGTGTCATAACAGGTTGCCACTGTGTCGTAATTTGAGGCACTCGGCCCTTGCTTGGTCTGTCTAAAACTCACACGCCCGAAGCTATCAGTGGTGGTTAAGACATCCACGATGGAGTTCCCGCTATTGAACGTGGCGGACTTGCTCTCTGTCTGGAACGGCTGATTACTTGAATTCAGATAGTAAAAGTAATCTGTGACATTGCCCGCTGCGTCAGTCGTGCTGTAGGGACGCCAGAAGTCGTTAGTGTAGTTTGATCCGCTATAAGCCGTGCTGCTTGTATTGTTATTTTCGTCCTTTAGCGAGAGCATCACGCCGCCGTTGCAGTCCCAGGTCATGGAGCGGGATTGGCCCAACGGCTCTGTGATCGACGTAACGAAAGCATTACCGCAATCGGCGTTATTCGTGGACGAATAGTTGTAGGTGGTCGTCGCGCCGTTCGTTGTGCTTGACGTGCTGACATCAGTCGATGTACTCAGAGTTCCCGTATCGAAATAGGTGTATTTACGATAGAGATTCGTGGTTCCGTTAACCTCCGCCACGACGCTGGTGAGCAGCCCGCGTGAACCCGTGATTGAGATATGCTGAGGTGTGCCGGTTGTGGGTGTTGGAGTCGTCTCATCGAAGCCGTAAGATGTGTACGCTTGGACGACGTTGCTGGCGTTTTCGATTGTTACGCTCGACGGGCGGTCAACGACGCCGTTTGTGAGTGTTGTATTGTACTGAGTAATCGTTTTGCGGATTAGAGCCCCGACTGCTCCTTTGCCGTAATCGTACTCATCCACCTCACTGGTCAAATAATTTCCGTTGAGTTTCGTGTCCGTCTCAGCCTGAAGACCACTCGAATTCGGCAGATAGCGAAAGACAGTGGTACGGGAGATCGGAGATCCAACAGTGGCAGTTTCGCAGGTACTGGGAGAAGTGCTGCCGTTGTAGCAGTCAACGGTTGTGGAAAGGATCGTTCCGGAAGATTGGCTTCCCTGATACACCTGCCGCTCTGTTTCGTAAAAGTTGTATGTGGCATTGGTGCTCGCGCCGGTCGTCGTGCTGTCTTCTGCAAAGTTGATAATCGTTTGGTTTGAAGCCGGGTCGGTGACGGTTGTTGTCCAAGTCGAACCAGGACCGGGCGTTCCGCTCACCAGGTTTCGCGCATATTGCCAATCTGGCGAACTACAGGAAGTCGAGTTGAGCACGCGCGTGAGTCCAGCAGTGCTTCCGTCGCCGTAGATTCCGGTGCTGTGCGTTCCACCGCTGTAGCAATAATAAATCGTTCCTCCCGTGTTCAGTGTGATTTCCTGTATTCGCCCCGTCACGCAGCTCGTTGTTCCTGGCTGAAGGACGCATGAACCGGGTCCTGATTCGTAACTGAATGAGTAGCTGCTGCCATCAGGCAAACCGATGCTGCTCACCAACGGGACGCTCATTGGGCCGTATTCTTGGATACTTGGACCGAACCCAAATGCGGTTTGGACTGTATATTGCAGGTAATTCATTGTGTACGTGGCGTTGGCCGAAGGACCGATATAGGTATATGTAACGGGGCTCGCCGGAGTTCCGCTGCCTGCCTGAGTGAGCGCCGCAGTCGTGCTTGACAGTGTGTCGAAAAATTGACCGGTGGAACTATTAGCAGATAACTGGTTGCCGTTGGCGTCAGTGACCGTCCCATTACCGTTGTATACGGTGACTCCGGATCTCGTTACCACTGTGAATGTAGTGGCCCCAGACACGTGATTCACGGTCACCGTGATACTGTATCCAGAGCCATCGGTCGCCATCGCATTGAAGCCTGGACCGTAGTTGGTACTATTGCACGCCCCATCGATCTCTGTTTCTGTCGTACTTCCTGGAAAGGGATGCGCCCCCCTTCTTGAGTCGAGATATGCGTAGGTCGTCGTATATGTGGTCGATGTGGCGAATTGGCCGTCGCAGAACTTGCCGACAATTGTCTTCGATGTCGTCGCCGAAGTTATGCGGCCTAAAACGGCAGCGGAATTGGAAGTCCATCCCCAATCAGCTGTTGGAGCCCACTGCACGACTCCTTCGATCGTAGCCGGGTACCAAATCGAACTGTCGTAGCTCAGGTCATAAGAGAACGGAACCCCTCGCCCTGCCTTGTGAAGAATGGGGACTGAGAAGTGAACGTCCAAGTTTCCCAGATTTACCGTGTCGTAAGGTCCGCCTCCGAAGCTTCCAAACGGAGGTGTGCCGGTTGACACCTGAGCCGACGCAAGACTCGCCAAAAGAATCACGATCAGCAAGTAAAGCTTGGAAGAGTGCTTCATACTCATCTTTCTCCTATGCCGCTTGTTCGTGAAGCGCCTAGCTAGTTGACGGTGAAGAGTGAGAGAGGCAGGCCCGTATTAAACGATGCCTCAGTGACCACGACATCCACCATCAAATTCCCTTGCTGGTACCTTTGAATGTGCAGGGGCACCACAACGCCGCTGATCGCCTGATAATTAGAAAAATCGACTTCGACCAGAAGGCTTGTATTTGCGTTGTTGTCGGGATGTGCATTGAACGTCACAGCTGCGGGAAGCAACGTGGTTGCATCGAGGTAGAAGTCCATCGTGCTGAGCTGTTGCGGACTGGGAGTCAATCCAGGCGAATTGGCTTGGTACACATAAGACTGGATGTGCTGCACACTTTCCCCGTTCCACGTCGTTGGGCCAATGTAGGAAAGCACTACGTTCGGACCCGCCGCTAAGGAACCGAGGACCGGGAAAAACCAAACCGCGTCCGTCCAACAATTCTGAAAGGCGTAATTGCCCGACGTATTGTTCGGCGAAAACCACTGGCCCAATTGCGCTCCTGTCTGAGCGTCGCGAATCTCCGTACGGGTTCCGGCGGTTAACGCGAGTTCTATCCTGCTCTCACCCGTGCCGAGTGCGCGGAGAGTGGCTGTGCCGGTCTGCGAACCGTTCCAAGTCGCGGTGCCGGTCAGTGTCACATCGCTAACGCTTACGCTCCCAACCATCGCGGCAATCGATTGCGAGGCATAGGAGAGAGCTTGAGGATTGCTGGCAGGCGCGTTCTGTGCCAACGCAACACAACAGGCAAGAGCGATTAAAACTACCGTAATAGCAAAAGATCGGAGCATTCAACTCCTCCTTATGATGGTGACAACGCCAACGCAAAGCTCCTCCGAGCAGGAGCAGTCGGCACCTTCACACTAGCGGCGCGGGCCATTTGCAGCTCGAACATTCACAGTCACAGGAGGAAGAAAAGGCGAGATAAAGAAGCCCGGCCCCTCTACCGAGCAATCTCACCGTACGATGGCGCGGACGATACAGGCCTGGCACCTGTGGAATCCTAGAATCTTCGATCCTGTTACGAAAACGGAACAGAACATGATCGAAGCTGTGCTCTCCGAGGAGGGCTAAACAGCTTGTTTACGAATCCAAGCGCAAATTTGAAGGGTAACTGCTAATCCGCACTCGTGCTTGCTAAAGAAGGGGTCCGGGAACGCAGCGATTCCGGTTTTCGTAACAGCGCGGAATGAGGATACGTTACCTACATATGTAACGTTGGCGTCGGGCTTCGGCGATCAGTTCCTCGGTACCCGGGACAGGAATGCGCAGAGAAAGAAAGCATCCGCACGAACAATAGCCAGTCACGCGCCACGAATTAAGCTGTTCGACACTTCCGGTGAAGCACCGAAGGAGACTGCTGAACAGAAGAGCGGAGCTAGGACGCGATGCGCTCGCCTGTTGCAGACTTTCCCTCTACGTAGTCCCACGCCCGCTTGAACTTCAGCCGGTGTCGCGCCAATGTTTGATCCATCCGGAAACTCCATGCGCAATGACACGCTCGGCTGCTTCAATCCGCCACCCATACTATTCGCAGAAAGCGCCAGCAGATCAGAGCACATCCCAGGGATAGAAATGCCTCGTGAATGTCCGCCCGCTTTTCGTAGCGAACTCGCAGGCGCCGGAACTGATTCAACCAAGCGAAAGTCCGCTCGACAACCCATCGCCATTGGCCCAGCCCGCTGCCGTTTTCTGTGTTGCGCTTCGCAAGAAGAGGGACGATGCGTCGGGCACGCAGACCTTGCCGGATCGCCTCCGCGTCATAACCACGGTCGCCTAGCAGGCAATCGGGACGATGGCGCGGATGCCCTCGCTCTCCCTGCAAGGTGGGATGGCATCAACCAGTGCGAGAGCTTGCTGTGAGTCGTTCCGATTGGCCCCGGTGAGTTGGATGGCCAACGGAACTCCGTTTCCGTCGCAAACTACATGACGCTTGCTGCCGAGCTTCGCTCGATCAGTGGGGTTGGGACCGGTCTGAAGCCCCCAAAAACTGCCCGCACGGAACTGCCATCCACGACGGCCCGTGACCAGTCGATCTGTCCGCAACGGGCCAGCCAGTCCAGCAAAACGAAATGGAGCAATTGCCAGATACCACGCTCCTGCCAGTCGCGCAGTCGTCGCCAGCAACTCATTCCGGAGCCGCAGCCCATCTCTTGCGGCAGCATCTCCCAAGGAATCCCGCTGCGCAGGACGAACACAATGCCCGTGAGACATGCCCTGTCCGCCAGGCGGGGTCTTCCGCCCTTTGGCTTCGCTTTGGCGACAGGGACAAACGGCTCGACCAGTTTCCACAACTCGTCAGGCAACAATTCGATGGCCATTGGATAACCCCCGTCTAGGGATGTTCCTTCGCTTGTCACGGGTTGCCGGAGAAATGAGGTTTTGTTAGACGTTCTAGGATATTTTCTTGCCATTGATAACGTCCACATGGTTTCCGCATACTTGACATATGCGTATGCTTGCAATGCGTTGAACTTCTTACCAAAATATGATCCATCAAGAACAGCAGCAAACTCATCTACAGAAGAAGTCCTCATTGAAACTGGTTTTACTCCGAGCATCTTTACGCCTGGAACAGCTTCCGCACTGACTGATAGGACTGTTTTCCTCAACTTGTCCCGTTTAATCAATTCCTCCACGAGAATGACATTGCCTAAAATATTCGTAGCAGCTAATTGATTCATGCCGGAAGGTGTAGATTTTGCAGCCGTTTTCCCAATTACTCCACCTGCATTTAAAACGATTGCATCAATGGGTTCCTTTATTTCTTCTACTGCTTTTCTTACAGAATTTGCATCCGCAACATCCCCAATAACAATTGCAAAAATCTTTTTCCCCGTTTTCTCCTCAAGGTCTTTTTTTGCTGCCTCTGCTCTCGCACGATTTCTGCAAAAAAGAATTACCTTTCTTGTTTCTTTTTTCAAGGCGAACTGTCGGGCAGTCTCTTTCCCAAGCCCAGCATTTGCTCCGGTTATCAAGATACTTTCGGTCATGTTTTTCTCCTTCTTAGGTTGTTAGTTACTTGGGGAATGGAGCAATCCGACAGTCAGTTGATGATGGCCGATGAGCGGGGCCTGAGCCGCCTCGATGCCCTCCGAAGTGAGCACGCGCTTCTTACCTGGGACCATCCCTGCATTGAGCAGTAAGAAACCGATCGACCGACCTCGCTTACCCAGCTCGGCGAGCGCGGATTGAACACTGGTTGGCGAGTCCAGCTCCAGCTCCAGCGGCGTGAATATCACTGTCTTGTTCTCAGCCGCGAGTTGAGCGGCCGCTTGCTGGGCCCCGGCCAGGCTGCGCCCGGTGACGATGATCTCGTGCCAGCCCTGTACGGCAAGCATGGGGCTGCCGCATAACCGAGCCCGGAAGTGGTGCCAGTGATGAGTGCGATCGAATGTTCCATGGGCGTCTCCTGTCTATACTGTCTTGCAGCGTTACATACGCGAGAGTACGATACCAACAGATGCAATGCAAGGAGTTTCGTACTCGATGGTAACTATTATTGCGAAGCGCCCCCCAGGACGTCCAAAAGGCTTTATCCCCGACGAAGCACTCGACCGTGCCGTTGAGATGTTTTGGGAGCATGGGTATGAAGGAGTCGACGTGGATCGGATCGCGCGCGCCGTGAACGTCACCAAACCCGCGCTATACCGAGCCTTCGGAGACAAGTCCACCTTGCTGCTCAAGGCGGTCGAGCGCTATGCGCTGACGTATGGAACTCCCAAAATGGCAGCATTTCAAGCGGAGCCGGACATCCACAAGGCCGTGACCGCCTTTTGCGAGGCTACCGTCGACTCCTGTACTGGCGAGGCTCGCAGCGGCTGCATGATGGCCGCTGCTGCGCTGGGACAGTCGGAGCGGGTAACGGAGATCCGTTCCCGGCTCAAGAAGGGCCTGACCGGATCCGCTGATATTTTCGCGAAACGTTTCGAGCAGGAGATAAAGGCGGGGCGCCTGACTCGCACACCCTCTGCCAAGGTGCGAGGCCGTTTGCTCGTTGACTTGCTGCAGGGTTTGCAGCTTCGCGCCAAGGTTGGTATCACTCGCGAGGAATTGCTGGAAGACGCTCGAAGCTATGTGCCCCTGATTCTTGGCAAGCAAATCTAACGCACTTCTCGGCGGGGATGCGTCTGGACGAGTGCCAAATCGCCGCTGCGCTCACGGATACCAGATTAGTAATGACAAGTCGGCTTGTCGGTAGCTTTTCTAGGAGTGCAGTGGATAAAGTAATTTGGTCTCTGACGTTTTGACAAACAAATCCGGGTCCGATTCAAAGAATTGGCGGGAGCGACGGGACTCGAACCCGCGGCCTCCTGCGTGACAGGCAGGCGTTCTAATTTGAGTGAAGCAGCCCGTGCGAATGTAAGAGAGGATTGGCGGGCTACAGGTGTGCTCTCTGAGAGGAAACAGCGGATACTCGAATCGGATTGTGTGTCGGAAGTCGGTGACAGGGCAGCGTTCTAACAGACTCGTCTGCTCGCGGAGCCCGAGGTCGCGCCAGCGAGGGTTTGGCATTTTCCAGTTGCCCATCTGATTCTCTCTGGGCCATACCGAGCACATAAATGCCAGTCTGACCGAGCGGCCAGAAGCCAAGCCGAGACCAATACGCCCTCAGTTTGCGGATCGCCTCATCCTTCCAACGCTGGGTGCTTTCAATCTGTTCAGCGCTTTCCGATCGCGGGCGAAGGCAGGAGTAAATTGCAGCGGCCAAGGCTTGCACGCTACCAATCCACAGACTGGACCGAAGATGTCGATAGTCCTGTCGACGGCAATTGGGCCGACTCCCGTTCCTCGAAATTTCGGACTGATCTCCATGCAGTCGATGATTAACAGGTCACATCCGGAGGCCTCATATTCATCTTGCACTTCTTCTTTCCAGCAGCCGGTATCCAAGTCGAACAGGAGTTCCCAATATTCGGCAATATTCCCGTCGATGCCATCTCCCAGCCTCTCAGTGCCAATGCCATGATCCATGGCCTCACCGAATTGCACCAACGACGCTTTTATGTAACCGACGTCCTCTTTGTCTCCCTGATCTTCAGACATAGCGGAAATCTTCCCGAGAATGGCATGGACGAAGTCTGTGTCAACGTATTCTTCGTGCAACGAGGCCTGGACTGCGAACTCGATGCTCGCAACTATGTTTCGCTTGGCCTCATTCGTCGTCCCTGAACCGGCAGTTGCTTTTTCGATCTTCATGTCGCACCTCATGCCGCTGTTTACCGTAGTGTTCGGAATTCGTCAAACGGGCAGGAACTGCCCATCCCGTTTCTAGGGCGAATTGGCAGACCCTACGTCAAGCAGTCAATCGCGTTCTAATCGATGGACTTTTCAACTGAGATCGCTACGGGTGGTGACCCAATCAGCCACACTCGAATCCTTCCCGTTGTACGTGCGGTTATCTGGCGCAACCAGCACAGTTCAAAGCGGTTACGAGCAGTACACAGCGGCCGCATAAGCCTCCGCTCATACCTCGGCGTCACACAATCACCGTGCCATCCGGTGGTCTTCGATGCAACGCGCTAAATGATTGCGCAGCAAACGGTTACTTGGCACGCATCACGCGACTTGTTAAATACGCGAAAGCCGCCGCGTGAACCCGTTTGACCAATATCTGCTTCCAGTTTAGAACCCGATGATTGGCTGGGAGATCAACTGGACTTTAAACCCAGCGCAGCGGTATGAGGTGGTGCTCCAATGCTAGAGAACGCGAATGAAACTATCGACCTCGCAACCGAGGACATTAAAGAGCGAAAACAGGTTCAGAGTCAGAGAAATTTTGAGCCCCTGCTAGACACCGAAGAAGCCGCGAGGCTTCTCAGAATGCACCCTCGAACTCTTCGCACGAAAGCACGGCGCGGTTCAATTCCCGCTGTCCAGGTTGGAAAACGTTGGCGCTTTCGAGCCTCCACGCTAGATCGTTGGCTGGGCAAACTCGCCAGCTGACCGTCGGCAGGGTCGAGGAACAAAAAACATCTCGACCGAAACGAATCGCCGATCTATTCTGACGGTGTCCGCCGACACCGTTTAAGCAAAGGAGAAACTTTGTTTAGACGGACACGTTACCAACACGGAAGCGTCGAACGAGAAGAGCGGAAGAAGGGACCGGCAGTCTGGGTCTACCGATGGTGGGAAGAAGACATCAACGGGAAACTGGTGCATCGCAAAGCCCAGGTTGGGGATGTCAAGAAATACCCGACCGAATCTGCGGCACACTCAGCAGCAGACGCTCTTCGGCTAACCATCAACAATCGCTGCGAACACAGGAACCTGCGGCGAACCACAATCAACACGCTCTGGGAGCACTACTCTCAAGAGGAACTGCCTCTCAAAGCATTATCCACACAGGATGCGTACATAATTTACGCAAAGAACTGGATTGTCCCACGCTGGGGCAATCTGCCACTAGAACAAGTCAAAACTGTCGAGGTAGAGCGCTGGCTACGGGCGACCGGAGTTGCGGATGGGACCAAAGCCAAAATCAAGTGCGTGATGTCGGCTTTGTTTTCGCACGCCGTTCGGTGGGAGTTCTGTGGCCACAATCCCATCTCTTCAGGGATACCGGTGGGAAGCGGGGGCAAGCGAGGCCCGAGCACCGGCGTGCGGATCAGCGCCAAACGTCAGAGATCCCCTTTGGTTTTGTCATCAGAACAAGTCAAGCTCGGTTTGGCAGAGCTGGAGTTTCGGGATCAGCTTGCTCGTGTTTCTAGAAGGAGCCTTGGGAATACGTCAAGGCGAACTCGGGGCGCTACGCTGGCTGTCGTGCGATTTCGACAACATGAGCATCAGCGTCCAACACTCGTACTACTGGCGTCGAGGTGGAAACCTGAAGAGCACAAAAACGGAAGCGTCTGCAAAACTGTTGCCGATGCATCCAAGCCTGAAGCATTCCTTGCAGGAGTGGAGATCGCAAAGTCTCTACAACAAACCGGAAGATTTCGTATTCCCTTCCGAAAGACTGCAGGGCAGCAAGCCGCTAGATCTAGCTTCAGTGCTGAAGAAGAAGATTCAGCCTGCATTCAGACGGATCGGAATCACGGGCGTGGGCTGGCACACTTTTCGACACTCGGTCGGAACCATGCTGGCGGAGATGGGCGAACATCAACTCACAATCCGCGACTACTTGCGGCACAGCAACCTTCATGTCACGAACAAGTACCTGCAGGCGACGTCGAAGACCAAACGCTTGGCACAGGACAAATTGGTCGACGCTATTTTGCCGACGGGTATTTTGCCGAAGACAAACCTAATCCAATGAGCGCTGTTTGGAATCGTTCTCGGATGGGACCATTCTCGTTCGGCGCTTATCGTCCCCTAACATCCCCTGATTTGCCGGACGTTAGGGTTGCAAGTGCTTGAAAAGAATGGCGGGGACGACGGGACTCGAACCCGCGGCCTCTGCCGTGACAGGGCAGCGTTCTAACCAACTGAACTACGTCCCCACTCGCCAAATCAACGAGATGCGCAATCGCCTGTGTTTATGCGGCTGGCTGCTTACCACTTCATGAAAAGGCCACCGACAGAGTTGCGCAAATCTCTATCATAATTATCCTAACAGCTTCTCCGAGAACACGAAAGAGCGCTGGAGTATTGCACTCTAAATTGAAACCTTTCAATTTGGGGCTTACAGATGCCACGTGGACGGGGAGCGCCTTCCTCACTATAATCTGCATTCCCGCTATGAATCCAAGCGGCACGCCCCCGTTCAAACCGCCGACAATTGTGAACCCAGTCCCTCCGTTGGCGATCCGTCCAAAGCGCGTGCTCTCGGACCGGCGGGTATCCGTGCTGGCTCTGGTTGGGCTGTGGGCCGTTATCTACATGGTGGGCATCACGCGGCCCGCCCTGCTCGACGATGTCGACACGGTACACGCCGAGGCAGCCCGCGAAATGCTGCTGCGGCACGACTGGGTGACGCTGTATACCAACGGGTTTCGCTACCTCGAAAAAGCTCCGCTGATGTATTGGAGCCTGGCCACCAGCTACGAGATTTTCGGCATCAGCGACTGGAGCACTCGGCTACCTTTGATGCTCGGCGTGCTGGCGTTGGTCCTCGCCACTTACCGTTTGGGACGGTATGCCTATGGTAACGCCGGTGGCCTGTATGCGGGAGTAGCGCTAGTCACATCCCTCGGCTTGTTTATTTTCACGCGCTTTCTCATACCCGAAGTGCTGGTCGCGTTGTGGCTTACGCTCGGCTACTACTTTTTCCTGGAGTCGCTCGAACAGGAACAACCCTCCCGCCTGATTTGCTGGGGATTTGCGGCGATGTGCGCCTTGAATGTCCTTACGAAGGGACTGATCGGGCTGGTGTTTCCCGCGGGAGCGATCGGACTTTATCTTCTATTAACCGGCGATTTGCGGCGCCTGTTGCGGCTGCATGTGGTTTCGAGTACGCTCGTGTTTTTTGTAATCGCGGCGCCGTGGCACATTCTGGCAGCGCTGCGCAATCCACCGCAGGGGCAGGCACGCGGGTTTCTGTGGTTTTACTTCATCAACGAACACGTGATGCGCTTCCTGGGGAAACGCGTGCCCCCGGGGTACGACACAGTTCCGCTCGCGATCTTCTGGGCGCTCTTGCTGGCGTGGCTTTTGCCCTGGAGCGCATTTCTGCCGCAAGCTCTGGGCGACATCCCGGTGCGGTGGCGGGAGTTTCGCGGCCAACCGGGGAATCCGCTGGACCGGCGACGGCGCGCGAATCTGCTCTTCTTTCTATGGGCGCTCGTCATCCTCGGGTTCTTCAGTTTTTCGACGCGGCAGGAATACTACACCATCCCCGCCCTGCCGGGCCTGGCGCTTCTGGTGGGCGCATGGCTGGCGCGTGAGTGTGGACCGGAAGCACGCGAGTCGGATGGCCGGGCGGGAAGAATCTCTTCAGCCGTCTTGTTTGCTTTTGGTGCGCTCGCGCTTGTGGCTGGAATGTATCTGCTGTCGGTTTCGCATCGCCCCGCTCCCGGCGCGGACCTGGCTGACCTGCTGAAGAAAAATCCGCAGGATTATAACTTCTCGCTCGGGCATGTGCTCGATCTTACGCCGCGGGCGCTGGGTGCGTTTCGAGGCCCGCTTCTGGGCGCATCGCTCGGGCTGTTCCTCGGAACCGGATTGAACTGGCTGCTGCGGCGGCGGCGTCCTTTTGCCGGCAATATTGCGCTCGTCGCCATGATGATTGTGTTGCTAGCGTGCGTGCATTCCTCGTTCATCACGTTTTCGCCGATTCTCTCCTCTTACAATCTTGCGGACGCGATTCGAAGACACTTCCAGCCCGGCGATGTGATCGTGATCGATGGCGAGTACAGCGATGCCTCGACGTTGAATTTTTATACTGGGATGCAGGTGCACGTGCTGCATGAGCCGAGTGGCAACTTGTGGTACGGGGCGAAATTCCCGGATGCGCCGCATATTTTTGAGACTCCAGAATCGCTGGCTCGATTGTGGAACGGCCCGGCGCAAGTCTTCCTGTGGACAGATCAGGAAGAACCGAAACAACTACGCGGGCTGAAGGCTTTCCCCCTGGCGCGCAGCGGTGGGAAACTCATCTTCACGAATCGCGAGCCTGGAAAGTAACCGCGAGCATGCAGGCCGTCCTGCGAAGAAGCCGTTCTGCTAAAATAACGATCGCGGCTTTGCCGGATCTGTGCCATCCATCCGGCAACCTGATCGATGGCCACTCTCGCCGCGTTTCCACTGCGTACGGTTTCGAGGAGCACACGCTTGCTGATTGCTGCATACATTCTCTTAGGGGTGGCCGTGGTCGGGACCATCTCTTCGACGATCGTTTTTCTTCTAGCCTTTTTCGGAGTGCTCGAATTCCGGCGCATTGCGGATCGGGACCGGAAAACCTACGCAAACTTGCCCGCGAAAATGCCGCCGGTTTCCGTTCTAAAACCTGTGCATGGCAATGAGGCTCGGATGAAGGAGAACATCGAGAGCTTCTTTCGCCAGAACTATGGCGAATTTGAAATCCTGTTCGCGGCCGATGAGGCGGACGACCTCGCACTGCCCGTCATTCGCGAAATTTGCGCGCGCTATCCTCACGTGCCCAGCCGGATCTTGATCACTGGGCAGCCGCCCTGGCCGAATGCTCCTAACTACTGCTTTCATCGCCTGACCGAGGTGGCGACGCATGACATTCTGGTCACCAGCGACAGTGACGTTGAAGTTGGACCGGATTATTTGCGGGACGTGGTCGCGCCCTTGCTGGATCCTCAGGTGGGTGCCGTGACCTGCGTATTTCGTGGCAAGAACGCTGGCGGGCTTTGGGGCGCCCTCGACGCTATTGGCATGTCGGTCGAATTTACCGCCGGCGTCTTGATCGCCAATCTTCTCGAAGGCATGAAATTTGGATTGGGACCGACGATCGCGCTACGCAAGGATTCCATTGGAAAAATTGGCGGATATGCGGCGGTGCGGGAGTACCTTTCCAATGACTTCGTCGTCGGCAATTTTATTTATAAGGCTGGGTTCAAGGTCGTGCTCTCGAGCCATGTGGTCGATCACGTATCGCCGCGCTTGACGTTCCGGCAAATGTGGGAGCGGCAGCTGCGTTGGGCGATGGGAACCCGCTACTCGCGTCCCAAAGGACATTTTGGAACGGGACTGACCTTCGCGGTGCCCTTTGGCATTCTGGGATTGATCGGCGCGTCCTTATTAGGGCACCCATGGCTTGGCGTCGTCTTGCTGGCCGCTTCCCTGCTGAACCGGATGGCGGAATGTTGGCTAGTCGGCTGGTGGGCCGCGCACGATCCAGTCGCGCCCGGCTGGGTGCTGTTCTATCCGTTGCGAGACCTGCACGGGTTTATCATCTGGTGCGCCAGCTATCTCTCCAAGCGCAGCCTGTGGCGCGACAACAACTACGAGTTGCTCAAGGGCGGCCGACTCGTCGCCCGGCGCGCCAACGGCTCGGTTGTCCTGCCCGGGTAAAAGAGATCCGATTAAATATAGATTAAAGTCGGCGGCCTCAACTCAAGCAGTGAGTTGAGGGCAGCGCTGGTTGAAAGCGAACGACTCTGGTGTACACTTTAGCGCTCTGGAGGTATCGAATGAGTGCTCAAACCCAGATCGCTCAACCTCAGATCGGTCAACCCCGGCCGGATGCGCAAGTGCAGCGCTGGAGCCTTGCTGGTCGCGTCGCCTTTCGTTTCTGCTTCGTCTACTTCGGGATGTTCTCGGTTGCCACGCAAATTCTGGGCAGCTTGTTTCCGATCCCGAAAGTGGACATTCCTGACCTAAGCACTTTCTGGCCGATGCGGCAGATCACCTTCTGGACCGCGGCTCACATCTTCCATGCCAAGCTGCCGCTGGTTTATGCGGATAGCGGCAGCGGCGACAAGACCTTTGACTGGGTATTGATGTTCTGGCTCCTGATCGTCGCAGCGGTGGCAACGGGCATCTGGTCGGTTCTCGACCGCACGCGGGAAAACTACGTCACTCTGCACAAATGGTTTCGAGTTTTCATTCGCATCGCGCTTGCCGGACAGATGATTACTTACGGGATGGATAAAATTATTCCGTTGCAGATGCCCTACCCGTTTCTAACCAGATTGCTCGAACCCTTGCGCGACTTTTCTCCGATGGGGGTTCTTTGGTCTTCGATCGGCGCAGCCCCAGCGTATGAGAGGTTCGCCGGCTGCGCGGAAATGCTGGCTGGAATTCTGCTCATCTTTCCCCGGACGACGCTGCTGGGCGCGCTGGTCTGCGTGGCCGACATGACGCAGGTCTTCATGCTCAACATGACCTATGACGTCCCGGTGAAACAATTATCGTTTCACCTGCTGCTGCTGGCGTTGTTCCTGCTCACGCCTCAGCTCCATCGTTTGGCTGATTTCTTTTTTCGCGATCGCGCCGTCGGACCCTCGGTTCAGCCGCAGCTTTTCCAAGCGCGGCGCGCCAACCGGATCGCGCTGGCTGCGCAGATTCTGTTCGGCGTCTGGCTGCTCGGGATGAACGGCTACGGCGCCTGGACCGATTGGCACATTTACGGCGGGGGGCGGGCCAAGTCTCCGCTCTACGGCATCTGGAACGTGGACGAGCTTGCGAT
Source organism: uncultured Acidobacteriota bacterium (assembly GCA_963755795.1). Lineage (GTDB taxonomy): Bacteria > Acidobacteriota > Terriglobia > Terriglobales > Acidobacteriaceae > Sulfotelmatobacter. The sequence continues at coordinate 23,088 of CAVWLI010000022.1, forward strand.
TGACGGCCAACTGCGCTCGCCATTGCTCAACGATTACGATCGCTGGCGCCGCGCAGTGTTTGATTTCCCCGACAGCGTGGCCTTCCAGCGCATGGACGACTCATTTGCGCGTTACGGCGCCTCGATTAATGTCAACAACAAGACTATTGCGCTGACCAAGTACAGTGACAAAAACTGGAAGGGCGATCTTAAATTCCAGCGCGTGACTGAGTACCGATTGATCCTCGACGGCAACATGGACAGCCACAAGATTCACATGCAGCTGCAACAGGTTGACCGCAGTAAGTTCATGCTGGTCAGCCGCGGCTTTCACTGGATTCAGGAGTACCCTTTCAACCGCTGAGGCGAGTCACGATGAGCCGTAAGGCATGCGTCATCGGCGCCGGTCCAAACGGATTGGCTGCAGCCATCGTTCTGGCCCAGGCAGGCATGCAGGTTGAAGTGCTGGAGGCCCAGTCCACTCCGGGTGGGGCGGCGCGCACCCTGGAACTTACTTTGCCAGGCTTTCGGCACGACTTCGGATCTGCTGTTTATCCGCTCGGCGCGGGCTCGCCGTTTTTCTCGTCTCTGTCTTTGAGCAACCACGGCTTAAAGTGGATTCACTCGCCTGCAGCTTTGGCGCATCCTCTCGATGACGGCACGGCGGTGATGTTGGAGCGCGACCTTGGAGAAACCGAGGACGCTCTCGGAATGGACGGGCCTGCATGGGGCAAGCTCATCTGTCCGTTCGTCGAGCACTGGAGTGAATTTGCACCCGAGATCCTGGGACCGGTTCGCCTGGTGCCCAGACACCCGTGGCTGATGGCGCGATTTGGAATGGTCGCGCTGCAATCGTCGCAAGCTGTCGCTCGCCGCTTTCGCAGCCCGCGAACCCGAGCCCTATTCGCGGGCCTGGCCGCGCACTCTTTCCTCAGCCTCGACGAGCCGTTGAGCGCGGCGTTCGCCATCCTGATGGCGGTGTCGGCCCATGCGGTTGGCTGGCCGATTCCTCGCGGTGGGGGGCAGTCTCTGACCAACGCGCTCTGTTCGTTTCTCGCCACGTTGGGTGGTAGGGTGACCACTTCATCGCCGGTTGAGAACGTGGCGTCGCTGTCGGACTATGACCTGTTTCTCTGTGATTTGACTCCGCGCCAACTCGTCGAAGTTGGGGAGCAAAGGTTATCTGAAAGCTATAGGAAGCAACTCGGAAGATACCGCTATGGAGCCGCTGCCTTCAAAGTAGATTACGCGCTCCACTCGCCCATTCCCTGGAAGTCTTCCGACTGCTTGCGAGCGGCGACGGTGCACCTGGGTGGAAGCTTCGAAGAGATCGCGGCGTCAGAAGAGGCGGTCCGAAGCGGACAGCACGCCGAGCATCCGTTTGTTCTGCTGACGCAGCCTAGCCTCTTCGACGACTCGCGGGCTCCCGCCGGCAAACACACGGCTTGGGCTTACTGTCACGTGCCGAATGGGTCCAACGTAAACATGCTTGAGAAACTGGAGAGTCAGATTGAACGTTTCGCTCCCGGCTTCAGCGATTGTATTTTAGCGCGGCGGGTTTTCTCTCCCGCAGATCTCGAGAACATGGACGCAAACCTGGTGGGCGGCGACATTGGAGGCGGGACCGTCGATCTTCGCCAATTTCTGTTTCGCCCAACCTGGCGGCATTACGCGACGTCGGCAAGAGATATCTACATTTGTTCGGCGTCCACCCCGCCCGGTGGAGGAGTGCATGGCATGTGCGGCTATCATGCGGCGAAGCTGGCGTTGTCCAGGTTGAGTGGCGGCAGGTTGGGTCGCAGCGGATTGGATCGCAGTTAGTCTGAAGCGGATCAACGGCGCCACCAAGCCTTTCACTCGCGTGGATTGGCCGTAGGCTCTTCGACAGCATGGATCATCCCATCAGGCGCGCGCTCGAGCGTCGGCGCATACAATCCGAGGAATTGCCGGCGCCACCACACACCTCGCGTCCGCTTTTCGGACATGCTTGTGAACCAATATTGCCATAGGACCGCGCGTACCTCGCGCGGCGGCCCGTTCGAAAACGGATTGTTGGCGAAAAGATTGAGGACGTCGCCGTCATTGGCGAGAAGCCGCACTTCGGTTCGCGTGACGATAGGGTAATCCTGCCACGAGCCGAGCGACGCAAACCAGAGATTCCAATCGAATCGCGGCTGATACGGAGCGTAAATGCCCGGTGGCTTGCTCAGATCCTGCGGCTTGTAGCGAAACGGGTACGGTACCCAGATCTTGCCATCCTCCGAACCTTGAAACTCGATCTCGTATCGGCCGCGAGTCATGATGCCAAACAATCCGTATCGATTGGCGATGCGGAACGGCTCGAGCGCCGCTACAGGAGCAGATGGGAGTTGGACAGAGAACATCCACATTAGCTCCGCCAGGGTCGCATAGAAAATCCAGCTGAGGACAATTATTGTTAGAGACAGTTTCGCAGTGTGGTAGTATCGGCGGAATTTTCCTGACGCTTGCAGGTTATGGTTAGGTCGTTCTGAATTGGGCGACGCGTCTGGCATCTCGCGCGATTCACTGCTTAAAGAGACGTTCGGCTCAACCGGTGCTCCAACCAGCGCGCCTGCAACCAGCGATTCCTTCCACAGCCGGGGAAGAAAGCGCAGCACAAAGCGATCATCCAGCAAAAGGAATCCTAACGTCAGGACCAGGTAATTCAGGAATGTGTAGTTCGCGGTGAGAATCACGCCGAGTTCCCAGGGAGTCACAATCAGGAAGCACAGGATGCGCCAGCGGCGTGGCAGAAACAACATCCAAACCAGCACCAACTCAAGCGCCAGCGTTGCAAATGCCGTCGTTGCGTGGAACCCGTGCGGAAGATGTTGTACATACCAGCCGATCCATGTGGGCAGCGGACCGTTCTGGTAGTACTCGTCCATGGCCGTAAAGTGGCGCCACTCCGGGTCTCCGCCGGCAATCTTTGCCACGCCAGATTCGAAGTAGATGCGAAACCATTCCCACTGCAGCAGAAACAGACTGGCGCGCGATGGCGGCGACGCGCTCCCAAAGCCTGGACGAAATCCCGCCGGAGCAAAGAAGAGCGAGATGAATCCCGCTTCGAGCAGCATTCCATCCGACTGATAACCGGAAAAATCTTGCGCGGCGCTCACGAACGAAAGAAAGCACACAAAACAAATCAGCAGCATTCCCCGCGGCCACAGGTTCAGAACCAACAGCAGTGACGCAGCCATGCCCGCCCAGCACAGGGCAGTGAGCATGTGAGACCCGCTGGCCATCCACAACAATGTGGGAGCAAACCATAAACCTCGGCCGTAGCCCAGCGAATCTGACACGACGCGAAGATATTCGTCCGCGGGTAGAATTCCTTGCGGTCCGATGAGCCCACGAATCTGAAATACGAGCGAGAAGAAAGCGGAAAAATAAATGACACCCAGCGCCCGCAGGAAGAGCCATCGCGGAACAAGGCGGTCACTGGCGCCATGCTCCGAGTCAAACCGAAGGCGGATGGCCCGAATCCAGTTCATGCGCGTCGGGCCATTATACTTAGGAAAAATAAGGAATGAACGAATGCAGACCTGAAACAGCTAGCGTTTCGCGACATCGCTCTGGTGCGATATGCTCGCTCACAGCGGCAAGCACAAACCCATCAAGGGCCCGCTAACTCTGCCGGTGAGCCCGTCCCCGGCGAAAGGTAAATCGTCAGGCAAGTCGCCTGTGATCAGAAACTTTTTCTTTGGCAGGAAGACCACAGCGTCACCGCGCGTGTGGCCGGCTTAGTGCGTCAACCGTACCTCCCACAACGGAGTAGCTCAGCCCGACTCGGGCTGCGTCGAACGCCCTCAAAGTGAGGACACGTTGAGAACGAAGGACCAACGGATCTAGCCGCGCAACGGTGAGGAATGATGGTGGGCAGTGCAGGACTCGAACCTGCGACCTCCTGCTTGTAAGGCAGGCGCTCTAACCAGCTGAGCTAACCGCCCATCGCGCCTGGGCGCAGGGCTGCGCGGGCCGGGCCGAAAATGGCTTTACTAACTGTAGTCTAATCAGTATACGCGAGCGCTTGCGGAAACGGTGGCTGGAGCCGCAGCAAAGCGCCGGTTGATTTTCGCGTCCACGGATTCGGCGTCTGCCCGTACCCCACAGCCCCTGCTAGACTGGCGGAGTGCGGCGTTTGATCGTCAACGCGGACGACTTTGGCTTCACTTCCGGAGTGAACCGGGGCATTGCGGAGGGTCACTCGCACGGCGTCGTCACTTCCTCGACCCTCATGGCGAATGGTCCGGCCTTTGCCGAGGCGGCGCAGCTGGCCAAGACGCTCTCCAAGCTCAGCGTTGGCTGCCATGTTGTGCTCACTGATGGCCAGCCCGTCCTCGACGCGACGCAACTTCCCTCTCTCACCGCTGGGGCGCATTTCCGGGATGGCATGAAGACTTTCGCCGCGCGGGCGATCGCCGGCCGCATGGATGCCGACGAAATTTCCGCCGAGGCGGCGGCGCAGATACGGAAGATTCAATCCGCGGGCATCGCCGTTTCTCACATCGATACTCACAAACACACGCACTTGTTTCCCAAGATTCTGCGACCCTTGCTGCGCGCGGCCGGGGATTGCGGGGTTCGCGCTGTGCGCAATCCGTTTGGACCTCGCCTGCCCCTCCGATCGAGCCATCTGCTGGCGCGCCCCAGCCTTTGGGTGCGTTACGCGGAGGTGCGTTTTCTGGCCCGTTTCGCCGGAAAGTTCCGGGAAGCGGTCGATCGCGACGGGTTCGCTACGCCTGACGGCACGCTCGGAATTGTGGTCACTGGGGCGCTCGACGAAACCCTGTTCCAAGCGATTGCCCGCAGTATTCCGCAGGGTACATGGGAATTCGTGTGCCACCCCGGCTATAACGACGCGGAGTTGCAGGCGGGCAAGACCCGGTTGCGCCACTCACGCGAGATCGAACTGCGCGTTCTGACTTTGCCTGCCGCCCGCGAAGTGCTAGCGCAGGAAGGGATTGAGCTCATCTCGTACCGGGAACTTTCGGCCAAGCATTCCCCGTAGCGCCCAGCCGGTTTTTTTCGGATGTTTTGAGGGGATGGCTTAGCACCACCAAGCCAGTGGAAATCAGGTACTCTCGTAACCTGCCGACCCCAATGCAAGTAGTATGATATTTTTCAGATCACCCTATTCTTTGGGTGTTTCTAACCTGGAGGTTTTTCGCCCATGTCAGCCCAAGGGTCAGCTCCGCGCGCAACTCTGGACTTAAAAGTCCGGGTGTGGGGCATGGGTTCCAATAACCAGCCCTTTTTCCAGAACGCCATGGCGCAGAACATCAGCGCAACGGGCGCTTGCCTGTTCGGCATTGAGCCCGAGTTGAAGGTGGGGGATGTGATCGGCGTGCAGTACGAAACCCGAAAAGCGCGCTGCAAAGTGATCTGGGTCGTGGATGCGGGCGCCCTGAAGAAAAGCCAGGTCGGCGTGCAACTGGTGGTCGACCAGGACTGCCCATGGTTGTCGGTTCTTCCTCTGGACATGCGATCCGACGAACGCACCCAGCAGAGTCAGGACAATCGACGAAGATTCCTCCGCCACAGGATTTCTTTTCCTCTGGAACTGCGCGACGAACGCGTGAACATGCCGATGCGCGTGAACGCCACCGACATTAGCGGTAACGGTTGTTATGTTGAAACCGTCATGCCATTGTCCATTGCCACGGCTATTCGGGTGGACTTGTGGATGGATCAGGAACGGCTGTCGCCCAGCGCGGTAGTGCGCACTCGCGATCCCGGCGTGGGCATGGGCATCGAATTCACCGGACTTCCCGAAGAGGCAAAAAAGCGTTTTCAGGCTCATCTCGACAAAATTGATCCCGGAATCACCTTCGGTCACAAAGAAGGAAAAGAAGAAAAAGAGAGCGAGTAAACGAGAACCCCATAAAAGACGGTCCTCGCACGTGAGACGCCTGCCCTCCGCTCGTGTAAAATCTGCAACCGCGGCGCATTCCAGCCATCGAATGTCAGCAGTACTGGGAACGCGGCCGCTCGCACCTCCCTCGCACTTATGAAGATCGGAATCACCTGCTATCCGACTTATGGCGGCAGTGGTGTCGTCGCCACCGAACTGGGCCTGGAACTGGCGCAGCGTGGACACGAAATCCATTTCATTTCCTACGCACAGCCCATCCGTCTGCGGGGTGAGGAACCGAACATCCACTATCACGAAGTGGAGGTTTCCCGTTATCCCCTGTTCGACTATCCCCCCTACGATTTGGCGTTGGCTACCCGCATGGCAGAGGTCGCACAACTCTACGATCTTGATCTGCTGCACGTGCACTACGCCATTCCACATTCAGTGAGCGCGCTTCTGGCGCGGCAGATGCTCGCCGCCGGGCCTCGCCGGCAGAAGCTGCCATTCGTCACTACCCTGCACGGCACAGACATTACGCTGGTAGGCCTCGACCGCTCCTACCTGCCGATCACGCGATATTCGATTGAGCAGAGCGACGGCGTCACCGCGATTTCAAACTACCTGCGCGACCGCACCCAGCGCGTGTTCGACGTGAAAAACAGTATTGACGTGATTTATAACTCGGTCAACACCGACGTCTACCGCCGCAATCCCGAAACCTTCGCGCAACTGCGCGCGGAGTACGCGCCCAATGGTGAGCGCGTGCTGGTGCATCTCTCCAATTTCCGTCCGGTCAAACGTCTCACCGACGTGATTGAGATTTTCGACCGCGTACACAAGAAGATGCCATCACGGCTGCTGTTGATCGGAGATGGCCCCGATCGTTCGGTCGCTGAGTGGCTGGCCGTGCAAAAAGGAATTCATAATGACGTCCTGTTTCTCGGCAAGCAGGACCAGATCGAGGAAAAGCTTTCTATTGCCGACATCATGCTGATTCCGAGCGAACTGGAATCTTTCGGGCTGGCGGCCCTTGAGGCCATGGCTTGCGAAGTGGTTCCCATCTCCACGCGCGCCGGCGGCGTGCCGGAAGTCATTGAACACGGCAAGACGGGTTATCTCGCCGATGTGGGAGATGTTGAGACGATGGCGCGCTACGCCATCGAACTGCTCAGCAACGAGGAGCAACTGCGAGAAATGGGAAGGCAGGCACGGGTGGTTGCGAAAGAGCGTTTCGGATCCGCGAAAATTGTGAAACAGTATGAGGATTTTTACCGGCGCGTGCTTGAGCGTTCCGCGTAGAAGCCCTCCGGAACCGAACTTGCCGCTTCGATCAGCGGCAGCCGGATCCGGATCAGCGTTCCCTTCCCCTCGTGACTGTCGATGGTCATGCGCGCCGTATCGCCGTAGAGCACCTGCAGCCGCTCGGAGATGTTGGCCATGCCGATTCCCATCCCCGACCAACTGCTGCTCTCTTCCAGTTGCGCCTGGCCCATCCCAACTCCGTCGTCCTCGACTTCAATGATGAGGCGGGAATCGGTGACGCGGCTGCGCAAGTAGATGCTGCCGCCCTCCACCTTCGGCGACAAACCATGCTTGATGGAATTTTCGACCAGCGGCTGCAGCAGCATGCTGGGCACAACCACGTCGAGTGAGGCTGGGTCGAGTTCCTTAACAACCCGCAGCTTGTCACGGCCGAAGCGCACGACTTCGATGTCGAGGTAGTTATCGATGAATTCGAATTCTTCCCGCAGCGGCGCGAACGCCTCCCCGCTGCTGAGCAGGCGCCGCAAAATGGTGGCCAGCTTGAAGATCACGTCCCGCGCCATGTCTGGATCGAATCGCACCAGCGACGAAATCGAATTCAGAGTGTTGAACAGGAAATGCGGATTGATCTGGTTCTGCAGCGCCTCCATACGGGCGTGCAGCAGCAGGCGTTCCTGCTCTTCCAGCTTGATCTGAATGCGGACGCTGTTGAACACTTTGAGTTCGATTCCGATCGCGGCCACCGACGCAGCGTAGATTACGCTATAGACCCACCAGTTATCTGGACTCTCGACGCTGAAAATCGAACCCCGGAAGTGTTCCGCCAGTTCCGTTTGCACAAAGCGCAAGCCGATAACAGTCCAGAAAAACATGATCTGCCAGTCGAAAAGGCGCGGACGGGGCAGATTGCGGCGAATAATACGAATGATGCTTTGATCGATGAACGGCGAGAACGACCAGATGTCGTCCTTGTCGACGGCCCAGGTGCGCAGCTGTCCGGCGAGAAAACCACAAATAACGTCGAAGGGCATGGCGGCCCACTCGCCGTGCAGCAGAGCGGGCGCGCCCATCAACACGCCGCCCAGCGACCCCGCCCAGCGTCCGCCGATCACTCCCAGCAGCAACGCGGTTTCGAAACTCAGGTCGCCGGCCGCAAAAGGCTTCTGGAAGATTCGAATCGCTACCCCGCCCATGATCGGCAAACCGAACCAAAGTACTAGGTACAGTTTTTGCCGGAATGTGCGCTCTTCGCGAAACAGAACACCCTTGAATTCCTTGGAGCGTACCAGCGTGCTCGACACGACCACGGCGACTCCCAACTTGAGCAGCAGAAGGATCAGGATGAGTCGTGATTCCATGAGAGTCGTGTTTCGTACCGCAAGAAATCTACGAGGCGAAGGTCGCCCTAGAAAACTGTAGCACGAAGCCGGACACCCAATATCCTTCCTGCTTGTCCACCACAAAGCGCAGCCCGCTGTTGAGCCCGTAGCAGCGAAGATCGCCCGCGAATAACTCCTAGCGCCGGCGTTAAAGAATCCTGCGCTGAGATGAGACCCCAGCTAGAATTCCAGCGGCACTTTCTAACCCCGCCGGAACTTCAACCACGCTTGCGGAGTCTCTAGAACTGTAGAATGTTTGTGGCTAAAGCCTGGACACACGATCCCTGGAGAGTGCACATGCGGCAGATTTGGTTGGTCTTGTTATTGGCCATCGCGCTCGCCATTTCCCTTTCGGCTCAGACAGCCACTCAGACGGCCGGGCAGACAGCCACTCCCCCTCCGCCCCAGTCCGCGCGGCAGGCGCTGATCGAAATGTTCATGGGCAAGGGCGACAAAGACTTCGAAAAACATCTCCCCGAGGCCGCACGCCAGGCGTTGATTCACAAAGGCGAGACCGCCGACACCTCTGTGGTACTCAAGATTTCCACTATTGGCCGCGAAATGATCGCGCAGGGCGCACACATCGAAACCTTTGATGTAGGACCCACGCTTCTCATCAACACACAGAACGACGGCCACGAGAGAATCGAAGTTGCGGTGGAACACGACAGCCTGCTGGGCGAAGAAGACGAGATTGAACTTTCGATTGACTATTACAAAGACGGGCAACTGCAAACTCTTCCTGTCGTGCCCCGGCTGACTTTCACGTTCAAGCAGGAAAAAGAAATCTGGCGGCTCACGGAAGTCACCGCGGCAGCCCACGTTCCACTCACCGATCCCGATTATCTGAAAGAACTGCGCAAGGAACAGGACGAAGCGAATGAGACCGCAGCACGGAACCGCGTCAGCAATATTGCCAGCGCTGAGACGAACTACGCCGCTGAGCATCCCGACCTCGGCTACGCTTGCTCGACGGCGACTTTATTTCCACAGACTCTAGCCGAAGAAGGCGTGCCTTCCAACGCGGCTGATGACGCGAATGACGAAAGCAACGGTTATCGCTTCGCGGTCTCCGGTTGCACCGGAACCCCGGCGTCGAAGTTTCGCATCACCGCGGTGCCCACGGACTCCGATGCGGGATTAAAGATCTTCTGCGCCGACGAGTCTGGAACTGTAAAATTCGTGACCGGGGGAAATGGCTCCAGCTGCTTCAGCCTGGGAGAGCCAGTGTTCAAGTCAGCGCCTGCGCCACCCGTCGATTGAAGAGTCTGCGCAATTGACGCTATCCGTAGGCCAGTTCTTTCGCCCGCTGCGCGGCCTTCACCACCGCTTTAATCAGCGTGACCCGCAGCTTGCCTTCCTCGAGTTCCATGATCGCGTCGATGGTGCAACCGGCGGGCGTGGTCACTGCATCTTTCAGCAGTGCCGGATGGTCACCGGTCTCAAGCACGACTCGCGCCGCGCCCAACGTGGTCTGCGCCGCCAGCAGCGTCGCGATATCGCGCGGCAGCCCCACTTTCACGCCCCCCTCCGCCAGCGATTCGAGGATGATATAGATATAGGCGGGGCCGCTGGCCGACAGCGCAGTCACCGCGTCCATGTGTTTCTCGTCGACCACGACCGTGCGTCCCACTACATCAAACATGTGGCAGGTCAGGGCCACGTCTTCGGCGGTGGCGTGCTTGCCTTTGCAGATGGCAGTCATGCCCGCGCCCAGCAGGCACGGTGTGTTGGGCATGGCGCGGATCACCGAAACATTCGGCGGCAGATTTTTTTCGATCATCGACGTAGGCACCGACGCCGCCACCGACACAATCAGCTGCCTTGAGGTAATGTGCCCGCTGATCTCGCGAACAACTTCCTCGACCACCTGAGGCTTCACTCCGATCACGATTATGTCGGCGCTTTTAGCGGCTGCAACGTTATCAGTCCCGACCTTTACTTTCAGCTTTGCGGCCAGCGCATGGGCGCGCTCTTCATGGGCCACGGTCGCGCAGGTCGACTTCGTCGAGAGCATCCCGTTCTTCAGGAGCGCTTGCAGAATAATGCCGCCCATTTTGCCCGCGCCCAGGAACGCGACTTTCTTCCCCGTCAGATCATTTGCCATAGATTGCCCTCAGAACTTCAAATGCGTGAACCACAGAGGCCACAGAGTTACAGCGGAACGCACAAAATGTCTGTGTGTCTCTCAGTGTCGTCTGTGAGTTAAACGCGCTTTGCCTTTCGCTGCCGCTCCATAAAATTCCGTGCCGTCGCCACCACCTCGCGCAACCCGCGCGTCGCCTTCCACAGCAGCAGGGCCTGCGCCTTCGCTGGATTCGCCACGAGTATGGGCGGATCTCCGGGCCGCCGCGGAACTATCTTGCGCGGTACGCGCCTGCCCGTCACTTCCTCGACCGCGGTAATTACTTCCTGCACAGACGCTCCGGTTCCGGTTCCAACGTTCACGGCAAAACTTTCCTGGCCTGCCGCCAGGTGATCGAGCGCCTTCAAATGTGCGCTCGCCAGATCGTTCACGTGGATGTAATCACGCACGCAGGTTCCATCCGACGTGGGATAATCCGATCCGAACACCTGCAACTCCGGCCCGACTCCCGCGGCCGCGCTTAGAGCCAGTGGAATTAAATGCGTTTCCGGTTCGTGCAACTCTCCGATCTCCCCGCTTTCGTCCGCGCCCGCCGCGTTGAAATAGCGCAGGCTGGCGAAGCGGAAACCGTATGCGCGATCATAAGATTCCAGCGCTTGCTCAAAGAACAGTTTCGATACGCCGTAAGGATTCACGGGCTGCCGCGGCGTACTCTCCTCAATCGGAACTTTCGCCGGATCTCCATACACCGCGCAGGTCGAAGAAAAAATGATCTTCTTCACTCCCGCGTCGAGCGCCGAGTTGAGCAGCGATAGCCCGCCCTCAACATTATTATGGAAATACTTTTTCGGATTGGTTACGGACTCGCCAACATAGGCACGCGCCGCGAAATGCATGATAGCGTCGGTCCTGGGCAACACGCGCGCCAACACAGCCCCGTCCAGTATGTCGCCCTTGATCAACTCGAACCCGGCCGCCAGAGTCTCGAAGCCGGTGCTGAGATTATCGAAAATGATCACCTCATGCCCCGCGGCCTTGAGCGCCCGGGCGGTATGACTTCCAATGTATCCCGCACCACCGACGACCAGAACGACCACGTCATTTTCCTTTCCGAATCTTTCCTCGCGAATGGCCGATTCTCATTGCCAATCAGCGCGTAAGGCGTCGTCCACGGCGATGTCCACTGCGACGTCAAAGGCTTCATCGATCGCCGGCGTAAGTTCCAGAACCAGGAGGGGAGCAGAACCATAATTGTACACAGAACGGAATCGAAAGTACTTCCGCATGGGGCGGGAACGTCGAACCTTCCCGTTCATCATCTTCGCTGGCCTGCTAAGATATCCCTTCCTCCGGGGAGGTTTCGTGGAGACCGCACTGCCACCAGATCCGGGACCGGCACCAGAACCTGCGCCCGCGCCGCCTCCAACGGCCGTATCAGTTGTCTTCACGCCGGCCACGCCAGCGCTTCCGGAAGCGCTGGCGTCCGATGCGCCGGCATACCGCGACCGTGGCACTGGCCTGGTCATCTTCGGCGTGGCCCAGATCATCCTGGGATTGCTGGCCGCGCTCATGGTGCCGCTGATCGCCCTGAGTGCTTTTATGTCGCGGGTCGCACCAGGCGGCGCCATGCGTCCCGGCCAAGTGGTTTCCGGAGTGGTCACCTATGCATTCATCGCGGCGGCGTTGCTTGCGCTGGGCATCGGATCGGTGCGAATGAAGCGCTGGGCGCGTGCGCTCACGCTGGTTACCTCCTGGTACTGGCTGATCCTGGGCACACTGGGCACCGTCTCGCTGACTGCGGCATTGCCCGTAACCATGAGGACCGCGCTGGCGCAGGCGCAGCAAAATTCTGCGGGAACCTCTTCCCCGGAAATCACCACAGGGGTGATGGCCGTGATCATCACCGTGGTGATTGTTTTCTTTGCGTTTTTTCTGGTGTTGGTGCCGATCGCATTCCTGATTTTCTATAGCCGCAACGATGTCGCCGAAACTTGCCGCCATCGCGACCCCGTCGAGCGCTGGACCGACCAAGCGCCTCTACCTGTGCTCGGTGCCAGCATCGCGTTTTTCACAGGGTCGTTGTACAGCTTGCTCGTCGGGCTGACGACACCCATGTTTCCTTTCTTCGGACACTATCTCACCGGAATTCCGGCAGCGGGATGTCTGGTCGCTCTGGCGGTTTTGGATTTGTATCTGGCCATCGCGCTCTTCCGTCTGCGATTGTCCGCCTGGTGGATTGCTATTCTTGCCGCGCCGCTGCGCATGCTGGCTGTGGCACTCAGCTATAGCAGGGCAGGGCTGATGGAGGCTTACTCGAAGATCGGCTGGTCCGACGAGCAAATGAATATGCTCAGTTCGAGCCCGCTCTTTCGCAGCCGTGTCTTTTTGTGGTGGGGTGTGATTCTGATGTTGGCGTTCTTCGGCTATCTCTTGTGGCTGAAACGCTACTTCAAGGCGCCGTATCCCGGGACCCCGGCAGAGGTACTTCCCTTCCAAGCTGGCTGAAGACTTCCGATTGAGTAGTTCGATGTTTTTTCGAGGTGAAGTTTATGACCGAACATCTTGCCGACAAGAAATGCGTCCCCTGCCGCGGCGGCGTTCCGCCACTCAAGGGTGCCGAGGTGGAAAAGCTGCACCGCATGGTTCCCCGGTGGACCGTCGTGAAGGATCACCACATTCAACGCGAGTACAAGTTTCCCGACTTCAAACAAGCGCTGGAGTTCGTCAATCGCGTGGGAGCGCTGGCCGAAGAGCAAGGACATCATCCGGATATTCTGCTGGCCTGGGGAAAAGCCGAGATCACGCTGTGGACCCACAAAATTGACGGCCTGACCGAAAGCGACTTCATCATGGCGGCAAAGATTGACCGGCTCAACCGCGACTAAGCCCGCGGCGCCTGTTCAGATGCCCGCTTCAGATCCGCGAAGAACAGCCTCGTGCTTCGTTCAATGGCCTTATCAATCGCAAAGCCAGCGATTCGCGAAAACACTCCCACGAACTCCAGCTGCGCCACGATCTCGGTCTGGTCATCGGACAGCGGGCGGAAGTTTACCCTGCTCTCCAGAGTGACGCCGCTAAAGTGGCTCAGGAAGTCCACACGTCGGCAGGGCTCGAACCGGATCAGAACCTGATCCACCGTTCCGCCAGGGCCATCGATTTCGATCCGCAGGCGGCTCTCCTCTTCCCAGGGTCTGCCGCGCACCCAGCGAACCGCGCGCAGATACGAGCACCATCGCCAAGTATCCAGCTGAGTGTACACCGCAAAGACGGTTGTCAGAGGACGATCGATCGTGACCCGAATCTCAAACGAACGCATCGAGTGGCACTCGCAACGAGCGCATGGGCCGCTCTAAACCGACGCCGCCAAGTGTAGGAGAAGGCCAAGCCGCGAGCAAACAAATTCGTCCTCAGAGCACCTTGAGAATCACGAATGGGCCGCGCCGTACGACGCAGCTTCGCAATCTTTGCGCAGTTCCTCGAAAAATCCCTTCGTGGCATGCGCGATCACCGGCGCCAACGCGAAATCCAGGGCGCGCGAAGCCGTCCCAGCCAACTGCACGACCACGTTCACCGCAGTCTCACGAACGGAAACCGATGTGAAGGTAACGCGCGTCTCGCAGGTGATTCCCAGGGCGTGGCTCAGGTACGACACGCTTTCGTTCGGCGCGAAATGCTGCACCACCTGGTCGACGGAAGTCCTGATTGGAACCCGCGTCTCGACTCGCAATCGGCTTCCCGCCACCCATGGCTCGCCCTGCACCCAGCGAATCTCGCCGAACTCATTGCGGTTACGCCAGCGCTCGGTATCAAGATAGATAGAGAAAACCGTTTGCAGAGGACAGTTCAGCACGACTTGAAAATCGAAAGACTGCATGGCGTCGGCGATCGAGAAATCAGCATGGCAGGATTTTACTCAATCCGACCCGTACCGGAAGTGTAGGAGAAAAACCACACTGAGAGCAATCATGAACCAGCGCGGGCTGGACTGGGGGTACCACTGCGGAGCGCCCACGTCAGGATCGCAGCTGGCACCAGCATCAGCAGCCCCGTACTCGTGGCAACCGTGCCCGCTGAGATTCCTGCGTCCAGGAAGCGCCCAGCCAGATACGCTGTCACGGCGAAGGTAAGACTGCCCAGGCCGAGGTCTGCGGCAAACACGCGTCCCCGGAAGCGGTCCTCCGTGTGCACTTCCAGTAGTGTGGTGGAGAACACCCATACCGTCGAACCGCCCGCATGGGCCAGCATGGCACAAGCGGCAGCCATCCACACGTTGCGACTTACACCCAGCACACAGTAGCCGAACGCGATGGTGAGATAGCCAAACAAGATTCCGAGCCGAAGACGACGGTCGCTCTGCCCCGCCCAGCGCGCCGATACCAGCGGGCCCACCAGCGCTCCCAATCCGCGCCCTCCAATCAGAATGCTCATTCCGAGCATGGCTCCGCCCGCAGCATTAATGCCGCGGCCATGTACGGCAAACTCGCGCGCTCCCATCACGGTAAAGATGACCCAACTGGGTCCCACCATGAGTTCTCCGGCCTTGGCGAAGACAGCCGGAAACAAAGTTCGATGATTGCGAATGTAGCGGATTCCCTCCAGCACGGGAGAAAAATCGACGAGATCGCGTGGGCGCAGCGGTGGCGCCGCCTCGGCATGCGGCTCGGCAAATCGCATCCCGCTCACCAGAATCGCCGAGGTTAGAAACGAAAGCGCATTCAGAATGAAGACTGTGTTGCGCCCGTAGAACGCAGCCACAACTCCGCCGATCGCCGCTCCAATCATCAGGTTCACCGACCACGTCGTCGCGGTCAGGGTGTTGGCCACCAGAACTTCACTCTCCACCGTAATGTTGGGAATCACCGAGCTGCGCGCCGGCTCGAAGAAAGCGGTCATCGTGGTTTCCGCCACCAACAAGGGATAGACCAGCCACACCATCGATCGCGAACGGACAAACAGCATCGCCAACACCACCCCGAAGCGAACCAGATCAGCGGCGATCATCACGTGCTTGCGCTTCAGCCGGTCATTCACCACTCCCGCCGTTGGACCCACGAAAGTCTGCGGAAGAACCTGCAGCATCAGGGCCAGCGCCACCGAACCCGCGTTTCCCGTCAACTGCAACAGCAGGGTATAAATCGAAAGCGTGTAGAACCAATCGCCAATCTCGCTGACGATCTGGGCCAGCCAGAGCCGGCGGAAGTTTCGGTTGCCGCGCAGCAGGCGCGCGTACGAGGCAAGCGAGATCGTGGACGCGGCGTGCTCCGGTTCAGGTTCCATGGGAGTGTTTCAATCTACAGAGTGCATCTTGGGAAGGGCACGACTTGCAGTCGTGCCACAAACGCATCGAATGAGACAACGGCTTTAGCCGCTGGGGAATCGCGCCCACTGGACTGGACAGGACGCTACGGTTTAAGCTTGCGTTTCAGATCGTCGGCGATCTGTTTGCCGTGAAAGCGGCCGTTCTCGATGAAGATTTCGTTGGTGCGAGATCCCGCGACGATCACCCCCGCGACATAAACGCCCCGAACGTTGCTCTCCAAAGAAACTGGATCGCACACTGGACGGTGTTGCTGTTCCGATAGCTCAATCCCCACACTGCGGAGAAAGTCGTAGTCCGGATGGTAGCCGATCAGGGCGAGCACGAAATCGTTTTTCAGACGCAACGGCCCGCGCGGAGTGTTGATGACCACGTGGTCGATGCCGATTTCCTGCACGGAACTGCTGAAGTAAGCCTCGATCTCTCCAGCCTTGATGCGGTTTTCGAGATCCGGCTTGATCCAATATTTCACGTGGTTGTGCAACCGCTCTTCGCGGTGCACCAGGGTTACGCGGGCTCCGTGGCGCCATAAGTCGAGCGCGGCAATCGCGGCAGAATTCTTGCCGCCAATCACCAGCACATCGGTATCGTAATAAGGATGAGGCTCGCCATAGTAATGCGAGACCTTCGGCAAATCCTCGCCCGGAATGCTCAACTGGTTCGCCAGATCGTAATAGCCGGTCGAGATGATGACTTTTTTCGTCTTGTAATCATGCGGCCGCCCTGCGCGATCCGTCGCCGTGATGCTGAAATCTCCGTCATCGCCCATCACCGTCTTGACCCACTCATACTGGCGCAGGTCGAGGTGATAATGCTCGGCAACTTTGCGATAGTACTCGAGCGCCTCTTCGCGCGTAGGCTTCTGCAGCGCCGTGGTGAACGGGATGTCGCCAATCTCCAGCAGTTCGGGTGTGGTGAAGAAAGTCATGCCCGCGGGATAGTGGAACAGCGAGTTCACCAGACACCCTTTGTCGAGAACGATGACTTTGAGCCCGATTTTCTGCGCCTCGATCGCGCAAGCCAGCCCGGTCGGGCCGGCTCCAATCACCAGAACGTCGGTGCGCATCTCAGGGTGAGGCTTGGCCTTCGCCTTCGGCAGAGTGTCGAGTTCTTCGGCGGCCAGAAAATCAGGCATGGAGTAAGTGCAGAGTCGGTCGAGGTGAACAAAGGTTCGAACGCAACTCGGAGATCGATGATTCTAGCATGCGGACAAAGATACTCTTACCCCATCCTGTCCGCAGGTGCGAGCACACGGTATAGGCGAGATCCCGCGCTATAATTTGCGGTTGCATTCATCCCTCCGATTTCACTGGAGTTGTCATGTCCCCTCTTACCGAACCTGCCACCCAGACCCAAGTCAAGACCCGCATCGAATCCGACAGCATGGGAAAGATCGAGGTCCCGGCCAACGTTTACTGGGGCGCGCAGACCCAGCGGTCGCTGCTGCATTTCAATATTGGGCGCGATACCATGCCCCCGGAATTGATCCGCGCCTTCGGCACGTTGAAGAAGGCGTGCGCGCTGGTCAATCAAGACCTGGGCAAACTTCCCGCCGACAAAGCCAAACTCATCGTGCAGGCCGCCGACGAAGTCATCGCCGGCAAGCTCAACGACCAGTTCCCATTGCGCGTCTGGCAGACGGGCAGTGGTACTCAGACCAACATGAACGTGAACGAGGTCATCTCCAACCGCGCCATCGAAATCGCGGGCGGCCCAAATGGACGAGAAATGATGGGATCGAAGAAGCCCATTCATCCCAATGACGACGTCAACATGTCGCAGTCGTCGAACGACACGTTTCCCGCGGCCATGCACATTGCGGCGTCCGACCGCGTAAAAAACGCGTTGATTCCAGCGATCAAGACCGTGCGCCATGCGATCGTGGCCAAGGCCAAAGAATTCGACAGCATCGTGAAAATCGGCCGCACCCACCTGCAGGATGCCGTGCCGTTAACCATCGGACAGGAATTCGGCGGCTGGGCCAGCCTGCTCGAGCGCGACATCCATCGCCTCGAACAAGTGCTCGACGGGCTCTACGATCTGGCCATCGGTGGAACCGCTGTCGGCACCGGATTGAACACGCATCCCGAATTCGCCGAGCGCGCGGCAAAGAAGATCGCGGAACTCACCGGCCTTCCCTTCCGTTCCCACGGCAACAAGTTCGCTGCGCTTTCGGCGCACGATGAAATCGTTTTCGCGCAAGGCGCGATGGAAACTCTGGCCGCCTCGCTGATGAAAATCTCCAACGACATTCGCTGGCTGGCTTCCGGCCCGCGTTGCGGGCTGGGTGAAATCTCGATTCCAGAGAACGAGCCGGGATCCTCCATCATGCCGGGCAAAGTGAATCCTACGCAGTGCGAAGCCATGACCATGGTCTGCGTGCAGGTGCACGGCGCGACGGCCGCGGTCGGATTCGCCGGGTCGCAAGGCAACTTCGAACTCAACGTGTACAAACCAGTCATCATCTACAACTTCTTGCACTCGGTCACGCTCATCACTGACGCCTGCCACGGCTACGTCGAATACATGCTCAACGGTATTGAGGTTGATCGCGCTAAAGTGGACTGGTATGTGAAGAATTCGTTGATGCTGGTCACAGCAGTGGCGCCAAAAGTGGGATACGACAAAGCCGCGCAGATCGCGCACACCGCCCACGTTGAGCACTCAAGCCTGCGTGAGGCGGCGCTGAAGCTGGGATATCTTACCGGTGAAGAATTCGATCAACTGGTGAAGCCGGAGAAGATGACGCATCCGTAAATCACTTGGTCCGTTGGATCATGGTCCATTAAGGTTCCGCAGCGGGTTCCGGGAGTTCCCTGCCTTGCTCGAGCGATGAGGGGCCCATCTTTTTCGCTGGCGTGGTCGTGATTACGACCACGCTCACCAGCACCAGGAGCGTGCCGACAATTGTGCGTGGGCCGATCGCTTCTCCTCCCAGGAAATATCCCACGAGAACGGCTACGACCGGATTCACATACGCGTACGTGCCCACCTTCGTCGGCGACTCGTGATGAATGAGCCATACGTACGCCGTGAAGCCGACGATGGATCCGGCTACGATTAAATAGGCTAGCGCGAGCCACGCTCCGCGCGACACGGCCTGCAAGTGGAAGCCGCGGAATTCTCCCAGCAGCGCCGCCGTTATCATCAGCATTACGCCGCCGGCGAGCATCTGTGTTCCAGAGCTCATGGCTTTGGCGGCGGGCGAGGGCAGCCTGCGGCTGAGGGACGCGGCTACGGACCAACTGATGGCCGCGAAGATTAAAGCGCAGGCACCAGCAGTGTCTACCGGCGCCTCCCCCAAGCTCTTCGAACGTCCCACAAGAACGGCTACTCCTGCCATCCCAAGAAGCAGGGCCATCCCCAGTCGCAAGGTGAGGCGCTGCGTCCGAAGGAAAATAATTTCCGCGATGGCCATGAACCCGGGGATCGTCGCCATCATCACCGCCGCAATTCCCGAGGGCACACGTCGCTCTGCCCAGAACAGCAGCCCGTAATCGAAAACAAAAATCAGGACCGCGAGCAATGACGCTGCGCGCCACTCCCGCGCCGACGGGGAGGGCGTGCCCCGCGCTCGCATCCAGCCATAGAGCACCGCTCCCGCAATCAGGAAACGCATGCCGGCCAAAAGAAACGGTGGAACCTCGCGCACTCCGACGCGGATCGCCAGGAAGGTCGATCCCCAGACGAAATAGATGATCGCGAAGGCGAGCAGCACCTTCCATGCGCGAGGTGGCGAAGCAGGGTCCATGGTATTCGGTGTTATGTGTCAGGCTTCAGAACCTAAGACCTGATTGGATCACCGCCAACCCGCACGTGACGCGGATTTTCGTATAAAAAGATTTTATGGGGTCATAACCGTGCACGCGGATCGGGAGCCGCTTATTTCTTCAGCAGGCTGGTATGGCTGGCTACGCACTGCCACTTACCGGCGTCCATCACCCAGGTGTCGGTGAAGCGGCCAACGTGGTCATAGGCCTTGCCCTGGTAGCTGCCCTGCGTGTGATAAATTCCCGTGACCACGGCGGTGTCGCCAAAGAAATTCATCTTCACATCCTGGATGTTGAGGAGGGAAGGTTTGAAACGCGGGTCGCGGATATCGGCAAGAAACTGCTGCTTGTCGCTCATCTCGCCGTCCCACTCAGTGTTCACGAATCGGCTCGAAACCAAGGCGTCAAGCGCAGACGCATCCCGGTTGACCTGCGCCTCATTCCACAGGCGCTCCAGAACCAGCAGCTTACTCCCGCGTGGATCGGCCTGCTGGGCGGCGAGTCCAGACACGCCCATAACCAGCAGGAGACAGCAGCAGAAGGTGGTCCGAATCATGGCTTACACGCTCGCCGGCATCCCTACGTGGGGCGGACGTTCAAAAACGATAGCAGTCCACTCAAGGTCGAAGCCATCGAAATGGGCGAAGAAGAGGTTACCAACGTCATGGAACCAACGTCCGACCTCGGACCTCGGGTTTTAGGTCTGAGGTCTGAGGTCTGACTTTGAGTTTTGAGGTTTGAGGTCCGATGTCCGCCTTTAGAAAGCCCAGCGCAACAACGTCGCGCCCACGGTAAACCCGGCCCCCACCGAGGCCAGCATCACCAGACTGCCCTTCTTCAGCTTGCCTTGTTCCAAAGCCGTATTCATGGCCAGCGGGATTGTTCCCGCGGTCGTATTCCCGTAGCTCTCTATGTTGACGACTACCGCTTCAGGCCGCAGACCCAGGCGATCGGCCGTGGCATTGATGATGCGCAGGTTGGCCTGGTGCGGAATGAACGCGTCAATGTCGGAACCTTTCAGGCCGTTCCGTTCGAGCAACTTCTGGCACAGCTCGGTCTGCTTGCGAACGGCAAACTTAAAAACCTGCTGGCCATCCTGGTGGACGTAGTGCATGCGCTTCGCGATGGTGTCTTTGCTCGTCGGGTTCAGGCTGCCGCCGCCTGGCATGTAGAGAAATTGCGAGCCCGAACCATCGACTTCGTGGATATAGTCGATCAGCCCGACCGAATCATCTTCGGCGGGTTCCAGAATCGCAGCTCCCGCGCCATCGCCAAAGATCACGCATGTGGCGCGGTCGGTGTAGTCGATGATCGACGACATGACGTCGGCGCCGATCACCAGCACCCGCTGGTGCGATCCGCTGGCGACGAACTGCGCTCCTACCTGCACGGAATAGAGAAAGGCCGAGCACGCCGCTGAAACGTCGAAGCCCCAGGCCCCCTTCGCACCCAGCTTGTCTTGCACCAGGCAAGCGGTGGAAGGAAAAAACATGTCGGGAGTGACGGTGCCCACAATGATCGCGTCAATATCGGTCGGCGCGAGGCCGCGCTGGGCCAGCGCCTTCTTCGCGGCTGCGACGGCCAGGTCGCTCGTGGCCACGCCCTTCTCCGCGATGTGGCGCTCGCGGATGCCGACGCGGGCCATGATCCACTCGTTGTTGGTGTCGACCATTTTTTCCAGGTCGGCATTGGTGAGGACTCGGGGCGGCACATAGGTGCCGAGGGCGCTGATTTTGGCGCGAATCGGTTTTGTCAACAAGAGCTCCTAAGGATGAAGGCTCAAGTATTTTGAAGGATTGGAGGAAGAATGTCTAACCGCGTTGTCATCCGAGCGGAGCGAAGGATGACACAAATATCTCAGAACGCCCAGCGCAGCAGCGTCGCGCCGGAAGTAAACCCAGCGCCCACGGTCGCGATCAGCACGCGATCTCCCTTTTTCAATCTGCCCTCTTCGAGCGCCGTCTGCATGGCGATCGGAATGGTCCCCGCCGTGGTGTTGCCATAGCGGTCAATGTTGATGATAACTTTTTCCAGCGGCATCCCCAGGCGTTCCGCCGTCGCGGTGATGATGCGCCGGTTCGCCTGATGCGCGATGAAGCAATCCACATCTTTGCCAGTCAGCTGATTTTTCTCCAGAATGCGCTCCGTCATCTCCGCCATCTTCTTCACCGCATACTTGAAGACATTCTTGCCATCTTGATGAATGCAGTGCATTTTCTTGTCGACGGTTTCGTGCGTGGCAGGGTTCAGACTACCCCCGCCCGGCATGAACAGATATTGTCCGCCCATGCCTTCAATCTGCGCCACGTGATCGAGGATGCCCAGTTCGTCATCCTCAGATGGTTCGAGCAAAACCGCGCCCGCTCCGTCGCCGAAAATAATGCACACGGAGCGATCGGTGTAGTCGGTCATCGACGAATTCACGTCCGACCCAATCACCAGCACCTTCTTGTACTGGCCCGACTCGACGAACTTCACGCCGGTATTCAGCGCGTAGAGAAAACCCGAGCAGCCGGCGGAAACGTCGAAGCCCCAGGTATTCGCGATGCCCAATTTATGCTGCACCAGGCAGGCGGTCGACGGATACATCATGTCCGGGGTCACCGTGCCCACCACAATCAGGTCGACCTCCTGCAAATCAAAGGGATGCGACGCGACCAACTTCTTCACCGCCTCGACCGCCAGATCGCTGGCCGCGACGCCTTTATCGACGAGATGGCGCTCGCGAATGCCGACGCGCTCCATGATCCATTCATTGGTTGTGTCGACCATTTTTTCGAGGTCGGCGTTGGTAAGCACTCGGGGCGGCAGATAAGTTCCAAGAGCGCTGATTTTGGCGCGGATCGGTCTGGTCCGGATCGGTCTAGTCAATGAGGCTCCTAAAATTGAAACTCTGTATTCTCAACAATTAGGAGCCGAATGTCTAACCCGATGGCCTAACTTAGCCGAAGCGCTCTTCATTCGCCCAGCGATCATCAAGCGGCGGCGCGATCCCGCTCATGCTCGATCCAATCACGGATGAAGCCGGGGCAGGAGACGATGTCGAAGTCGCGATTTTCGCCCTTGATCAAGTAGAACAGAGCCGCCCGGTCCAACTCCTCCAGGCACGAGAGATTTAATTGAGGCCACAAACGGCACTCTACCGCCGAGTGGACCAACTGCTCTAGATACTCCAGGTGTCCTTGAAATAATTTTCCAGCTACGCGGATGGTGACATGGGGAGCGAACTTGGGGGAAATACCGCGACTCTTCATCATCTCTCCTTGCAGGTCGAGCAAACGAGCCTGCTTTTACTGGATGCTGCCAGGAGATGTTTCTTGCGAAAAGAGTCGTAAAGAAAGTGTAAATCTTGGTAATCGGAAGGACAGGGATAGCTGAGAGAAAATAAATTTAGCCAGGCACCGGGGACACACTGCACACGCAAGAGCCCGTTACCGTTGCTTCCTTCCGGACCTGGCGGGGTTGGCGAGAGTACGTCGCGTGAGACCGATGCCTGACCTGAATCATTCTAACATTCGCAAACGCAGCCTGGCCTATGGCGCCGGGCATCCTTCTGGCTCTCGCGAGGGGCGTCTCGCACTCGCGGATTGAACCCCCTTCCCGCCCAAAGGCCATGTGACTTTTGGTGCAAGAATCTCGCTGCAAAGCCTTCCCTTCTGGTGACGGTTGTCGAACAATGGTGGTCTAGGTTGATTGCCCAACTGATTGTGTGAAAATAGAAATCTAGCAGCACTTCCGCTAGGATCGCATGTCGTCTCAGTCTGCCCAATCCGGTGTGATCCCGCTGACTCAGGCGATCGACCATTACTTTGAATTAGCTCTGTATCTGCTTGTGCTAACTGGTTTTGCGACCCTAGCCAGCACGGGCGGACTCGACCTGCCTTCAACCATTCTGGTGGGCGTCGCTCTCGCCATCCGCGGCTACCTGCTGTCGAAGAAGCGCTCGTTCGTGATTTCCGAGAGCTGGACCACGCCGCTCTCCGTCGCTTACTTCATTTTCTTCGCCGCCGACTACTTCGTTTTTTCGCGCAGCTTTTTGCCGGCCACAATTCACCTGGCGTTATTCGGTGTAGTGGTGAGGATGTTCTCCCTGCGCCGAGAACGCGACCACGTCATGCTCGCGATCCTCGCTTTTCTGATGGTGCTGGCGTCGGCCGTGCTTACCGTCGACAGCGTCTTCCTGTTTTCGTTTGCGGGGTTCATGCTGATGGCGGTCGCGACCTTCGTGCTGATGGAAATGCGCCGATCCGGCTACGCCGCCAGTATTCAGGCTCGGCATACGAGCAACCCGTTTGAGCATCGCAATCTGGCGTTTTCGCTGCTGCTGACGGCGCCCGCGCTGGTGTTGATGATTCTCGCCTCGGGCACACTCGTCTTTTTCCTGATGCCCCGCATGTCTGCGGGATACATGGGCGCCTATTCCTTCGGAACCAACATCTCATCCGGGTTCAGCGATCACGTTCAACTGGGTCAGATCGGGCAGATCCAGCAGTCCAGCGCACTTGTGATGCACATCGAGATCGATGGCGACCGCGTCGGTGGCTCTGACCTGCACTGGCGCGGCGTCGCCCTGGCCGATTTCGACGGGCATACCTGGTCGAATACCCGGGAGCAGTTCCTGTTGCGGCGGCAAGCGGATAACAGCTTTCTCGTGCCACCTGCCAACGCGACCCTGCGCTCTTACGCGACCTACGCAAACTCTCACGCAACTCAAAGTATGGTGCGCCAGCACGTGATCCATTACCGCGTGCTGATGGAACCGATCGGCACCAACGTCTTTTTCCTGGCTCCCTGGGCCCGCGACGTCAGCGGAAACTATCGGATGCTGGCCGCGGATTCCGGCGGAGCGATTTATAACTTCGACACTTCGCGTGCCATCAGCCGCTACGAGGCCGACTCTGACATCGCGACGGCTGCGCCCGCGGAGTTGCGCGTGGCCGGTCGGAACTATCCCGCGCCAGTCACCGCCGGGTATCTGCGCCTGCCGCCGCTTGATCCGCGAGTTCCCAAGCTGGCTGCGCAAATCACAAACGCCGCCACCAACGATTTCGACAAAGCCGCCACCCTCGAGAACTATCTCAAGACTCGGTTCGGCTACACCCTGGAACTGCCGCAAAGTATCCCGAAAGATCCCATCGCGAATTTTCTGTTCGAGCGCAAGCAAGGGCACTGCGAGTATTTTGCTTCTTCAATGGCCGTCATGCTGCGAACGCTGGGGATTCCGTCGCGCGTGGTCACCGGGTTCCGCTCCGACGAGTTCAACGATCTTACGGGCAATTACGTGGTGCGCGCCAAAGACGCGCACGCCTGGGTAGAAGCATACTTCCCGGGCTACGGGTGGCAGACCTTCGATCCCACTCCTGCGGGCACCAACGGAACGCCGCAGGGTTGGAACCGTCTCGCGCTCTACGTCGACGCTCTTTCATCGTTCTGGCGCGATTGGGTGGTCAGCTACGACATTTCGCACCAGTACGCGCTCGGTCAGGCCGCGTTCACCGGCAGTCGCGGCCTGTGGACAGGCGCACGCGTCTGGGCCCGCAATCACTACGAGTCCATGTTGAAGTGGGCGCGGCACAGTCAGAATCGCGTGGAACATTCGCCCGGCCGGTGGGCAGTCCTGGGTGCGGTCATCACGCTCGTTCTTCTGCTGCTTGGAAACCTGGGCAGAATCGCACTCCTGCTGCACGAAAAGTGGTTGGCAGCGCATCCCGAGAGCTCCCCCGAACAGGCCGCGTCTATGTGGTATGAACGGATGGCTCGCACGCTGGCGCGGCGTGGAGTGAAAAAGCCCGCAGCACAGACCGCGCAGGAGTTCGTAAAGAAGATTAAAGACAGCCGGCTTCGGGAGCCGGTCGCGCGCTTTACGCAGGTCTACGAATCCGCGCGCTTCGGAAATTCGATTGATGACGCCCAACGTCTGCCAGAGTTATATGAAGAAGTCGAACTGGCAACTCGCAGCCGCTGATTCCGCGCGCGAAGTTACTCAAGCCTAGAACCGCCAAAACGCTCCGCCGCCCACAAAATAATTGTGTTGCCGCGATTTCCCGGTGGGGGCCAGCGGAAAATCCGCTTCGCCGGACCAGAAATCGCGAACCTCGCCGCGGATGCTGAGCTTCTTCCAGACTTTCACGTCCAGACCGAATCCACCCTCAATCACTGCCGAGGTCGTGCCCTTGCCCGGGTTGGCGCCTCCATAGATCAGCGTCGAGTTTTGCCCGATGTGGCCGAAGCCGCCTCCAAAGCTCACCCAAGGGGAAACCGCCGTGGTGGGAAACAAATTCACGCGAACTGCGGGGGTTACGAAGAGCTCGCTCAACTGCGGAGGCACAACCGCCTTCCCGTAGACTCCGCCATTGATGTCTTCATCTTTGTTGTACAGAAGAACAGCTTCCCCGGAAACCGCGTAGATCGGGGTCACGAGGAATCGCCGCGCATATTCGCCTTCGACACTAAGGCCTTTTCCGAAGGCGATGATTGTGCTCGGGTCCGTCCCGCTCGTGATTCCCTGGTTGCTGATGAAGGTGCGGCCTAGCATGCCGCCCACTTCATTCTTTTCGTCCTGCGCAACCGCCGACGCCGAGAGCATGACCACTACGGTCACGATCGCAACCCAAAGACCTTTGCCAAACATTTCTCCTCCTGCGAGGTGGTTCCTAAATTGTTACGGCGGTAAGACCTAGCCTAGCACGACCCCGGCTGTTTTGGACCATGGGTACTATCTTTTCTGGTGCCATGCCGTCTCTGGCTCAGAAGACTGCGATGCCGGATGCGGCTCCGCGGGATGCTAAAATAGAAAGATTGCATGCCTGTAAAAGACCTCACCGTAGACGTTTCCTCCGATCTCAAGCCCGACCCGAAGCGAGGTCATAAGGCCGAGAAATCGGCCGAGGATCAGCATGCTGGGCCATCACGACCCGTGGGTCCGGGAGTTCTTCCGCCTGCACGTCCTCAGAAGGTAGGCTTCGTCAGCCTCGGTTGTCCCAAGAATCTTGTCGATAGCGAAGTCATGATGGGTCTGCTGGCGCGGGCCGGCGCCGAACTTACCCGTCGCGCCGAAGATGCCGACGTGATCGTGGTCAACACCTGCTCGTTCATTGAGAGCGCGCAGCAGGAATCCATCAATACGATCCTCGAAATGGCTGCTCACAAAACTGGGGGCAAAGCGAAGAAACTCGTCGTTGCCGGATGCCTGGTCGAACGTTTCCGCGACCAGATTCGCAAAGACATTCCCGAAGTCGACGCGGTCGTCGGTACGGGCGAGTTGGAGAAAATCCTCGCTGCAGCCGGCCTGTCACCCGCTCTGCCGCCCAGCGACAATCGCAGTGATTCCCCGTTTGTAGTTTTGCCCTCGCGGCCGGAAGGCGATGCCCGCGCCGCCCAGGGCCGGTTCTCGCGCGAGAAATGGGACGGTGCAATCGGCGACCTGCCTAACTATCTCTACGATGACGCCACGCCCCGCATTTTGGCCACGCCCCACCACATGGCCTACATCAAGATTGCCGAGGGTTGCGACCATCCTTGCACCTTCTGCATTATTCCCCAGCTGCGCGGCCAGTTCCGCTCGCGCCGCTTCGAATCCGTAATCGCCGAGGCCGAGCGTCTGGCGCAATCTGGCGTTCGCGAAATTACCCTCATCGGCCAGGACACGACCTGCTACGGCGAAGACTTCGGCCTCAAAGACGGCCTGGCTCTGCTGCTGGAAAAATTTGCCGCCATAGAAGACCTGCGCTGGGTTCGTTTCCTCTACGCCTATCCCAACAAAATTACCGGCAAGCTGTTGGACACGATCGCGCAGCACGAGAAAATCTGTTCCTACATGGACGTTCCCTTGCAACATGCCTCCGCATCGGTACTGAAGCGCATGAAGCGCGGAGGAGGTGCCGATGTTTTCCTGCGCTCGATCGTTAAGATGCGCCGCACTGTGCCGGACCTGACCCTCCGCACCTCGTTCATCGTGGGCTTTCCTGGCGAGACCGAAAAAGAATTCGAAGAGCTCTGCGAGTTCGTCCGCGAAGCGCAATTCGACTGGCTGGGCGCATTCGCCTACTCCGACCAGGACGGCGCACAGGCCTTCGCCCTGGACCAGAAACTGTCGCCGCGCGAGATCGAGCGCCGCCGCAAGCACCTGATGGGAATCCAGCGCCAGATCAGCAAGAAGAAAAAGAAGGCGCTGGTGGGGCGTGAGTTTGATCTGCTGCTCGAAGGCCAGTCGGAAGAAACCGAGCTTCTGCTTGAGGGCCGTACTCCCATGCACGCCCCTGAAATCGACGGCAAAGTCTACGTCAACGACTTCCCGGAAGATCTCGATCCGCAGCCCGGCCACTTCTTTCGCTGCCAGATTACCGAGGCGCACGACTACGATCTGGTGGCGAGGATTCTGTAGCCGGGCGCGATGCTGCAAACCGTCTCTCGGCAAGGCGTCTCTGAGCAAACCGTCCTGGGCGACCGTCCGTCTACAATAAGAACCGTATGCCGCGCAAGCGTACCGTGAAGCTCCGTTGCCCCATCTGCAAGAAGTCAGTGAAGAGCTCCGACCCCGACTTCCCTTTCTGCAGCGACCGCTGCCGCGTCATCGATCTCGGCAAGTGGGCCAGCGGCGCCTACGTGATCTCGTCTCCGACCGCCGATGCCGAGGAAGGAATCAGAGACCGCACCCTCGAAGATCAAGAGGACGAGCCGTGAGACTCGACGCCAACTCAGCCGCCGGCAGCGCCGCGCCTCCCGACCGTAGCGCCGGCGTCCCGCCGGCTGTCGCGGAGCCTGCCCTGAGCGCGGTCGAAGGATCGCGCGCGCGCGCCCCGCTCTGGGCGACGACGGTCGCCACCTTCTTCGGAATCGGCCGCTTGCGTCCCGGACCCGGAACCTGGGCATCCGCTGCCACTGTCGTGATCTGGGCCGCCGCCGCGCGCGAGTTGACGCCCTCGCTGCGGACCCCGGTCGCGATCGCCCTGGCCGCGCTGGTAACGCTGGTCGGCATCCCCGCTGCCACTCGCGTGGCGCGAGCCTCGGCCGCGAAAGATCCACAATTTGTCGTGATCGACGAAGTCGCCGGACAACTCATCGCGCTGATCGCAGTCCCGCTCGCGTGGAAAACTTTTCTCGCGGGTCTTATACTTTTTAGAGCGTTCGATATCGTCAAGCCGCCTCCGGTGCGGCAACTGGAGAGATTTCCAGAAGGCACCGGAATCGTGCTCGATGACGTCGCGGCAGGAATTTTCGCATTTCTTGTAATGCATCTCTTGCTTCACTTTGGGCTACTAACCAGTTAGCTGCTTCTGATTCTCATGGGATTTTCCGACCGCATCCTCGGCAAAAAAAGCGTGAATGGCGGACCGCGCATTGAAATGGTGGCGCCCTCGCTGGCGCTCGCAGGAGGCGAACTCCGTATCACCGGCTCCGGCCTGCGCCCGCAGGAACTTCACCGTCCTAAGGTAAAATTCGGCGAATTCGAAGGCTCGATCGTCGTCAGTTCCGACGGTTTTCTGGTTGCACGAGTGCCCGAAGGCGCAACCTCCGGCCCGGTCGTGGTCGCGACCGACGGCCACGTCAGCAATCCGCATACAGTGAAAGTGGCGGTGCCGATTGCCGACAGTCTTCACCCGGTGACCAGTCCCGCACTCGACCCCGACGGCAACATTTACGCGACTTTTTCCGGTTCGCGCGGACAGAAAGTTCCGGTCGCCGTCTTCAAGATTGACACCAACTACAACATCAAGCCGTTCGTGGCTGAAATGATGAACGCGACGGCGATCGCCTTTGACCGCCAGGGGCAGATGTACGTTTCGTCGCGCTTCGATGGCGCCGTCTATCGCGTGGCTCCGAACGGAGCCATGACCACCTACGCCGAAGGCATGGGAGTGGCCACGGGCATCGCCTTCGATCGCGAGCAGAGTCTCTATGTCGGCGACCGCAACGGCACCATCTTCAAAATCTCGCGCGATCAGCAGGTATTTGTCTTCGCCACACTTGAACTGAGCGTATCGGCGTATCACCTGGCCTTCGGCCCGAACGGCGATCTGTTCGTCACCGGACCCAACGATCGCGTTTACAAAATTGATCCGAACGGCACCGTCACCACTTTTTACAAGGGATTGGGCCGCCCCCAGGGACTGGCCTTCGACGTCGACGGCAACTTGTATGTGGCCGCCTCACTCTCCGGCACCCGCGGGATCGTAAAGATTGCGCCCAACGGCCTGGCCAATCTCGAAGTTGCCGGCCAGGGACTGGTGGGTCTGGCGTTCGCGCCCGGCCGCTCCGTCATTCTTGCGACCACCAATAGCGTGCATCATCTTTCGTGGAACATTCAGGGCCTGCCGCTGATACCGGAGTAGTCCTAGCCCAGCCTCCCGTTTTGTCATTCCGAACGAAGTGAGGAACCCGCTTTTCGCCGACGCCGGCTGCGCTCCCGCGTCCTCGCCGTTTTCATTTAAACTTCTAACGCGTGAATGCCGAAATCATTGCGGTGGGTTCCGAGATGCTCACGCCCTTCCGCATGGACACCAATTCGCTCTACCTCACCGAGCAGCTCAACCTGCTGGGCGTCGACGTAATTTTCAAAAGCATTGTCGGCGACGACCTGCGCAGGCTGGTGGCCGCGGCCCAGCACGGCCTGTTCCGTTCCGACATTCTGATTTTCAGCGGCGGACTCGGTCCCACCGAAGATGATCTGACGCGCGAGGCCGTCGCCGAAGCGCTCGGGGTGAAGCTGCGCCGCGATCCGGAAATTCTCGCTCGCCTGGAGCAGCGCTTCGCTGATCGCGGCTGGAAGATGTCTGCGAATAACCTGAAGCAGGCTGACGTTCTCGAGGGCGCCACCGCTCTTCCCAATCCAAACGGCACAGCTCCCGGCCAATGGCTCAGCGGAGAGTTCGACGGTCGCGAACACATAATCGTGTTGCTTCCCGGCCCTCCGCACGAAATGAAAGCGCTGTTCGAAGCCGAAGTGCGCGAGCGTTTGCGCGCCAAGGTTCCTCCCGCATTTCTGGCCGTTCGGACGCTGAAGATCGCCATGCTCGGCGAATCCGCGGTCGACGCACGCGTCGCGCCCATCTACAAGCGCTATTCTGACGTCGAGACTACCATCCTGGCCGGCGCGGGAGAAATTGAACTGCACTTCAAAACCATCGCGCCCACGCAGGACGCCGCGCAGAGCCGGGTCGATGAAGTTGCAGGAGTGGTTGAAGACGAACTCGACGACGCCGTCTACTCGCGCGACGGCCAGTCGCTGGAGCAGATCGTAGGCTACTGGTTGCAAATGCGCACTGCCACACTGGCCGTCGCCGAATCCTGCACTGGAGGCCTGCTCGCCGAGCGCATCACGTCCATCAGTGGGAGCTCGCGCTATTTTCTCGGCGGCGCGGTCGTCTACTCCAACGCGCTCAAGACGGAACTTGCCGGCGTGCCCGCAGAAATGATCGACCGGCACGGCGCGGTCAGCCGAGAAGTGGCCGCCGCCCTCGCCGAAGGCATCCGCTACCGTTGCGAGTCGACGCTGGGCGTCGGCATCACCGGCGTGGCCGGCCCCGCCGGAGGCACAGCCGAGAAACCCGTCGGCCTGGTGTTTCACGCCGTGGCCAGCAGCACGGGGACGGAAGTCATCCAGCGCAATTTTCCCGGCGACCGAAAACGCATCCGCCGCTTCGCCTCCACCATGGCGCTGGATATGGTGAGAAAAAAACTGATGTGAAGGAAGCTTTTGGCTTTTGGCTTTTGGCTCGGAGCTCCCTTCCAGCGCAGCCGGTACGATGAGCTCCAAGCTAAGAGCCAAAGGCTAAAAGCCAAGAGCGTTTATGCGCCTCTTCATCGCTCTCGACATCGACGACGCCATCCGCGACCGCATCAGCCTCTTCCTGGAAGGCGTAAACGGTTTCGCGTCCGACGCGCGTTGGGTCAGACCCGAATCTCTGCACGTGACCCTCAAGTTCATCGGCGAGCAGCCGGAATCCGCCGTCGACCCAATTAAACATACGTTGTCTGACACCCACGGCAGCGCCTCAGAAATTCACTTCCGCGGCTACGGATTCTTTCCCACCGCGAAATCGGCGCGCGTGTTCTGGATCGGCCTGGAAGCCGGCCCTCAACTCGCCGACCCTAGCGGCGCTAATCGACGAAAAAATGGCGACACTGGGAATTCCAAAAGAAGACCGCGCCTTCAGTCCGCACCTGACGCTGGCCCGTGGCGTCGGGCGGTTCCGGCTCCCCGCGCCGGAGCAAAGCAGATCGCGCCCAATCGCATCTTCCAGCGTCTGCAGGAAAAACTGGCCGCCCTGCCTGCACCAGAGTTTGGTACCATGACGGCCCGCGAGTTCTTTCTGTACCAAAGCCAACTGTCACCGAAAGGATCAAAGTACACCAAGCTGGCGCGGTTCAATTTACAGTAAACGCCGGCGTCTCGCCGGCTGTCGTGGGAGCCTGCCCTGAGCTTGCCGAAGGGCGTCCCGCCTCCGCAACCTGTAGGATGATAAGAATCGAAGCTTTCCAAGATCGTGTCCCGCTTCCTCCTCATCGCCGCCGCAAGTTACCTGCTAGGCTCGATCCCCTTCGGCTATCTTCTCGTCCGCATCTTTCGCGGCGAGGACGTGCGCCTCACCGGCAGCGGCAACATCGGTGCCACCAACGTCTCTCGAAAGTCTCCGGCGCTGGGCGTAGTGACTCTGCTCCTCGACGCGCTCAAGGGATCGACGGCCGTTGCACTGGCCGCCGGTTTTGGCCCGATGGACGCACCTAGACCGTACGGATTAATGTCGCTCGCCGCACTCTTGGCCGTGGTCGGCCACATCTTCCCTATCTGGCTGAAATTCCGCGGCGGCAAAGGAGTCGCCACCGGCCTGGGCTCTTTCCTCGTGATCGCCCCAAAAGCTGTACTGCTTGCGGCAGGAATCTTTTTTATGGTCGTGTTACTGTTCCGTTACGTATCTCTGGGATCAATACTGAGCGTAGCCGCCTTCCCAATTTTGGTCTGGCGGCGGCACGATTATGGCAACTCGTCGACCGCTCTCGCCTTCATGTCGATGGCGTCACTCTTGATCGTAACTAAGCACCACGCCAACATTCGCCGCCTGCTCGCCGGTACGGAAAATCGTTTCGGGTCGAAGACGCTGGCGAGCGCAGAAAAACGATGAGTGAGATCGCCGTCATCGGCGGAGGAGCCTGGGGCACGGGCATCGCCATCGTGCTCGGGCGCAAAGGCACGCACAGCGTGCGCCTGTGGGCGCACGAAGCCGATGTTTGCGAATCGATCACGCAACAACGGGTGAACGAGAAATTCCTTCCCGGCCGTCGAATTCCAGATTCAGTGACCGCGAGCAGCGACCTGGCCGCAATTCTTCACGGCGCAGAGATTGTGGTCAGCGTCATGCCCTCGCAACATTGCCGCGCTCTGTTCGAGCGCATGCGCCCGCTCATGCCGCCGAGTGCGCTGATCGTCAGCGCCACCAAGGGTCTGGAGGAAGGCTCCCTACTGCGCATGACAGAAGTGATTGTCGAGGTTCTCAAGCGGGATGACGGAATCGCCCCCGCCATCGGCGCACTCAGCGGCCCCACGTTCGCGCAGGAAGTCGCGCGTGGCGACCCGACCGCAATCACGATTGCTTCTCAGGATTCGGCGCTCGCCCGCACGGTGCAGCAGGAATTCAGCGACCCGAGTTTCCGCGTTTACACCAACAGCGACGCTATCGGGGTGGAGTTGGGCGGAGCGTTGAAAAACATTGTCGCCATCGCAGCCGGAATTTGCGACGGTCTCGGCTTCGGCCACAATTCGGTCGCAGCCCTGATCACGCGCGGCCTGGCGGAGATGACCCGCCTCGTCGTCGCCTGCGGAGGCCGCGCCGAAACCATGTCTGGCCTGGCTGGACTCGGCGATCTCGTGCTCACCTGCACCGGTGGCTTGTCGCGCAATCGCAGCGTCGGCGTCGAACTCGGCCGCGGACAAAAACTACCCGAGATCATCGCCGCCATGCATGGCATGGTCGCCGAAGGAGTCTTCACCACTTCGGCCGCCGTTGGACTGGCCCATGCTCGCGGCGTAGAAATGCCCATCACCGAGCAAATGCACGCCATTCTGCACGAGGGGAAATCTCCACGCGAAGCCATCCAGGTACTCATGTCGCGCACCGGCAAGAGCGAGACAGGTGTATCGTAAGATTTTCTTTTGCGTACCTTAAGTCATTCGTAGTTGAAGGTTTGCTTTTCAATCTCCGGAGCCTCTTATGCGCGGATTCAATCTCGCACTAGCAATTCTCCTCATTGCGTCGACCTCAAGTACTTCATTCGCACAGGGCAAGACCATCGCCGAACGCCTGGGCTATCCTGCGGACTCGAAACTGCTCATCATCCACGCCGACGATCTCGCGGTCGCCCACTCCGAAGATGCCGCGAGCTTCGACGCGCTCGACAGACATGCTGTGACGTCGGCTAGCATAATGGTGACCTGCCCTTGGCTCACAGAAGTCGCCGACTACGCGAAAGCCCATCCAGACGCGGACTTGGGACTGCATCTCACGCTGACCGCCGAGTGGAAGACATATCGTTGGGGCCCGGTGGAATCGAAAGACAAAGTTCCGAGCCTGCTTGATCCCTCCGGATATTTATGGCCGGAAGTTGAACCGGCGGTTCGCGCCTTGAAAGCGGAGGAAGTCGAGCGCGAGATTCGGGCGCAGATAGAACACGCCATCGCCATGGGAATCCATCCCACTCACATCGACAGCCACATGGGAACGCTGTTCGCGCGGCCCGATCTGTTCGCCGCCTATGTGAAAGTCGCTCACGAGTACAAGCTCCCATTTCTAGCGGTGCTAACTCCGGATGCACCCAAAGAACTCCGATCCCTGCTCTCCGAGAAAGACATCATTCTGGATTCGGTGGTGATCGCCGGACCCCAGGTCAGCCCCGCCAACTGGAACAGGTTCTACACCAACGCTATCGAGAACCTGAAACCCGGCGTCACAGAAATCATTGTTCATCTCGGCCATAACGACGCCGAACTGCAAGCCGTCACCGTGGACTACCCCGATTACGGAGCAGCCTGGCGCCAGCGCGATTACGACGCCGTCACCAGCCCGGAATTCAAGAAAGCGATCCAAGACAACCACGTAATCCTCATTCACTGGAAGGACTTAAAGAAGCTGCTGAACTGAGGCAGGACGTCTGAGGTCTGGCGTCTAGGTATTCGTAGGCTTTTCCGTGCCAAATCCGCCCCCGACAGGGTTTCCACAAGGTACTTCGGTAATGGCAATTCCCCCGTCCTTTCGCCCTTTCGGCAACATTCCCCGATAGAATTTTTAAGGATACCTTTGAACGCCGCCGCCACCACTTCGCCTTCGGCGCCTGCGATAAGTGAAGGGAGAGACTTGTCCTCGGGCGCCCACAATCACGCACGCATTCCGATTCTGTATCTCATTCTCGGCGTGCTTCTGGCGATCAGCATTGTGCCCATGTATTTCTACTCGGCACAGGTCGAGGCCAGCAATCGCGAACGGTTGAAGACCAATGAGCAGATGCTGCAGAATACGTTGGCACGCTCGCTCGCTGATGACCTGGCGGAGCACGAACACTCTCTGCACATGATGTTGGCCAACCTGTCGTCGGCTATTCAAGTGGCCAGCGGCGGCGACATTGGCGAAACCAACATCCATTCGCCCGAACTCCGCGCCCTGCTGGAAAATTTCGTGTCTTCGTCCGACGAAATCGCCTACGCGACCCTGCTCAACTCAGACGCCAAGGGCATTTACACCGGACGCATAGTTCCTGACGCCTTCCTGAACCGGGAACTGGAGCGCGCTTATTCCGCGGCCCGGGACGGCCGTGAATACAACGGTCAGGCCCTCGTCGTCGGGGAAGGCACCTCCGCGCGCACGGTGTTCGTCGTCAGTTATCCCGTGCGATATGGACAGCGTTTTCTGGGAATGATCGCGTCCGTGGTTGACCTGCAATTCCTGATCCGCCGTCTGCAGGGAGTCGCGCGCGGAGGCCTGACGCCCTATGTGGTCGACGCGCAGGGCCGCCTGGTGGCCGCAGCCACGCCCACCTTTGCCACCGGCCAGGACATGAAGAACCTCGACATTGTGCGCAACTTCGTCGAGGGTGGCAACAAGGCGCAGGTGGTTGAGACCCGCGAATTCTCAACCGGAGTCGGGTCCGATCGCGTGGAGATGCTCGGCACCTACAGCCCCGTCACTTCGCTCGACTGGGCAGTAATTGTGCAAAAGCCGAGCCGCGACGCCTATCGCGACGTTTACGAGATGCAGCGCACTGCGCGCCTGCTGGCCCTTGTGGCCGTGCTGTTGAGCATCCTTGTCAGCATTTTTGCCGCGCGCCGCATCACCAATCCTCTGCACGTGCTCATCCAGTCCAGCCGTGCGCTCGCGCGTGGCGACTTCTCGCAGCGCGTCAACCTCTGGAGCCGCACAGAAATTGGCGAACTCGCCCACACCTTCAATACCATGTCGGATGAACTCGAACATTTCGTCGAAGACCTGAAGCGCGCCGCCGAAGAAAACCGCGAGTTGTTCATGGGCTCCATCCAGATGCTGGCCGGAGCCGTCGACGAAAAGGATCCCTACACGCGCGGCCACTCCGACCGTGTTACGCGCTATTCCCTGCTCATTGCAAAGGAAATGAAACTGCCCGAATCTTTTCTGGAGACGTTGCGCATCTCGGCGCAGCTGCACGACGTGGGCAAGATCGGCATCGAAGATCACATCCTGAAAAAACCCGGAGCCCTGACCGAAGAAGAATTCGAAGTCATGAAGACTCACACCACGAAAGGCGCCAACATTCTGCGCCCGGTCA
The DNA here is from genome assembly GCA_963755795.1 of uncultured Acidobacteriota bacterium. Lineage (GTDB taxonomy): Bacteria > Acidobacteriota > Terriglobia > Terriglobales > Acidobacteriaceae > Sulfotelmatobacter. Next base: position 59,548 of record CAVWLI010000022.1, read on the forward strand.
CGCAGCTGGCGGAAATGCTTCCCGGCATCGAGTTGCATCACGAAGCGCTCGATGGCCGCGGATACCCTTACGGTCTTCAGGGAGATCAGATTCCATTGCTAGCCCGCGTCATCGCCGTGGGTGACACGTTCGACGCCCTGACCACGAATCGTCCGTATCAGAAAGAACATACGCCCGATCAGGCGCTGCAGATCATCAAGAACCTCGCCGGCAAGCGGCTCGATCCCAAGGCGGTCGAAGCACTGCTCGCGGTCTACGCTCGCGGCGAAATCAAGATTCAACGTTTCACCATCAAACGCCCCATTGCTCAACCGGCGGCGGAGGCTCCGGCGGTCTCGGTCGCAGCCGTAGCCAGCGCGGCCTCAGCTCCCTCCGAAACCGCGACCCTGGAACGCACACGCGTCTAGAATCGTCCCATCCCACACGCTGCTGACGAGCCCGGTTGACGAGCCCGGACATTCGTGGCATCATCTGCAACCGCCATGAAGATTTACGAGCTCTATCACGGCACCGACGGAGATTCGATCCTGAACATCATCCGCGACGCGTCCATGCGACCCGGTGCCGACCATAAGATATTCTTCTCGGAGCGTTTCGACGACGCGTTACAGCACGGCGGAGACCTGAAGCGGAAGTTAACTTTCGCGGTTAAGGTTCAAGTCTCGCTGCCCACGACAGCTTCGCTGGAACGGACTTCCAAGCCCGGCAATCCCTTGACCGTGATCGTGACCACCACCACGCCTCTGCCCGCGTCCATTCTGGAGCTATACGTGCGAACCCCTCACCAGCAGCATTTGCAAATCGTGAAGGGAGTAGCCGCCATCAAGGCATTCCTCTCGCAATAAGGCGAGCCGCCGAATCGCGAGATGCCCCACGTTTCTGCCATCACAGGGCTGCCACCCTCCGCTGTATCAGCAAGAAATACACCGCCACCAGCATTAGCACCATCCCGTTCACTCCCAGCACGATGGGCGCCGAAAACATCGGAATCAGCCAACCCGACAGCAGATTCCCCATCGGCATCCCTCCACGGAAAGCGAAGTTGTATACGCTCATCACTCGTCCGCGCATTTCATTGGTAATGATCAATTGCACCAGCGAGGTCACGGTGGCAAACACCGCCATCATCGAGGCTCCCACCACCGCTAGCGTGGCATAGCTGACCGGTAACGATTTCGACAGCGAGAATACCGCAATCCCCGCGCCTAACAAGATCAGCATCATCAGCGCGAACCTTCCCTTGCGGCGCATGTTGCCAAGTCCCGCTATCGCCAGCGATCCGCAAATCGATCCCACTCCCATCAGCGACAGCAGGTTCCCATACGTCTCCGGCCCGCGATGAAAAATATCTTTGACGAATACCGGAATATACGTCCGCATCGGCATGCTCAGAAATGTCATCAGGAACGCCAGCACGATCAGTCCCACCATCGAACCCTGATGCCAGACGAACTTGATCCCCTGCGTCAGACTATTCAACATCGATTGCTTTGTTTTCTCTGGCACGAATCGCGCCGAGATCATCGACAGCGAAATAATCGGAGCCAGAAACGAAAGCGCGTTCAGTCCGAAGCACCACTTCTCTCCCAACTTCGCCAGCGTGATCCCAGCCAAAGCCGGACCCACCGTCACCGCCAGGTTGAACTGAATCGAATTCAGCGCAATCGCGTTCGGCATGTCCTCAGTCTCGACCAGCGTCGGAATCAACGCCGAATAAGCCGGGCCCCCAAACGCTTGCGCCAGCCCCGACACGAACGACAGACACAAGATCGGCCACACGTGCGTCAGCCCCATGGCCACCAGAATCGTCAGAGTCCCCGCGCTGGCCATCTGCACCCACTGCGACACCAGCAAAATCTTCCGGCGCTCAGCCCGGTCCGCCACTACGCCGCCGATGATCGTAAACAGAAAAATGGGAAGTCCCGCCAGGAACTGGTCCAGACCCAGCAGGCGCGCCGAATGGCTCAGCCGGTAGATCAGCCAGCCCTGCGCCACGATCTGCATCCAGGTACCAATACTCGAAGTGCAGGCCCCAATCCACATCAGGCGAAAATCGCGGTATTGAAATGCTTTGAAGATTCTGCGGAGCGTGGATGTCGACATGGGTTCCGTGCAGTTGTGGTGTCCGAAGTCTATCTTCGCACGGACGGGCCCACAAGGTTTCCGTTAGCAGCAAGCGAAGAGCCCGGTACAAGAAAAATGAGCCTCAACTTGGATTCTTATGGACCGGTTGAGGACTCAGGAACCTTTGCCCGGTCGCCCTCCTCAACCCGCATCCTCCTCCGTATAGCCCGTATAATCATGTTTTAGGCCCTTTATGATTCAGACCCTGTTCGGCAGCACGGAAGAAAGGAAAACCGGCTTCTTTGACCGCATGAAGCAGGCGGTCACGCGAACTCGCGAAAATCTGGCCGAGCGCATCGAAGAAGTCGTCTCCTTCGGCAAGGAAATCGATCGCAACACGCTCGACGATCTCGAGGCCACGCTCATCGGCGCCGATCTCGGCAACACCACCACGCAAGAGGTTCTCGGCAAACTGCGCGACAAAGCTGACCGCAAGCAGATCAAAGACGTTCAGGAACTCAAGCGCTTGCTCAAGGAAGAACTGCTCGCGATTCTGAGCGCGGCCAACAGCCGCCCTGTCAGTAAAGTCGACGGATCGCCGGAAGTCATTCTTGTCGTCGGCGTCAACGGAACCGGCAAGACCACCAGCATCGGCAAACTCTCGCAGGTCTTCCGCTCCCAGGGCAAAAACGTCCTGCTGTGCGCGGCTGATACATTCCGCGCGGCTGCCATCGAGCAGCTCGAAATCTGGGGACAACGCACGGGAACCGAAGTGATCAAGACCAAACCCGGAGGCGATCCCTCTGCGGTCTTGTTCGATGCACTGCAGGCCGCCGTGGCCCGCAAGGCCGACTATGTGGTCGTCGATACCGCCGGCCGTTTGCATACTAAAACGAGCCTGATGTCCGAACTCGACAAAATGCGCCGCACCGCGCAGCGCATTATTCCCGGAGCGCCTCACGAGACGTTGTTAGTAATGGATGCAACCACCGGGCAAAATGGATTGCAGCAAGCCCGCATGTTCACCGAATCCGCCGGAGTCACAGGAATTGTTCTCACCAAACTCGATGGCACCGCGAAAGGCGGCGTGGTGGTAGCTATTTCGCGCGAGCTCGGCTTGCCCGTTCGCTATGTCGGCGTCGGCGAAAAGGCCGGCGACCTGCTGCCCTTCGATCCGAAGGAGTTTGTGGATTCATTGTTTGAATAGGAGTGCGCATCCCGGACAACCGTAAAGGCCGCAGCGGCGCCGCGGCCGCCGAAATCGAAGACGACTCGTACCAGAGTTTCCCTCCGCGCGGCTGAACCAACTAGAAATCTAGAGTTGGGTGTTGTCATGCCCGAGCGAAGCGAAGAACCTGTGCAATCTCACGCCAGGTGCACAGATCCTTCGCGGCAAATGACGCCGCTCAAGATAACAAGTGTTGAGTAATCGTCCGTGATAGATTTCTCCTTGCATGTCCGCTCACCCTCTGGACGAAACGCTACTGCGCCGAGCACTCGAACTCGCACAACAAGGCATCGGTCTGGCCTCGCCTAATCCCTACGTCGGCGCGGTGATCGCCGACCCTCACGGCAACATCGTTGGCACCGGAACCTACACATACGCGGGCGTGGAGCACGCTGAGGTCCTCGCTCTGGAAGCTGCCGGCACCAAAGCTCGCGGCGCAACTCTCTACATCAACCTCGAACCGCACGCCCATCAAGGCCGCACGCCTCCTTGTACCGACGCGCTTATCGCGGCAGGAATTCATCGCGTGGTCGCGTCTATGCCCGATCCCAATCCGAAGGTTAGCGGAAAAGGATTCGAAAAGCTGCGCGCCGCCGGCATTCACGTCGAAGTCGGCCGCCTCGAAGAACAGGCTCGCCGGCTGAACGAAGCCTTCGCCCACTACATACGCCATGGCACGCCGCTGGTGACGCTCAAAGCCGCCATGACGCTTGACGGCAAAATCGCTCCCCCGCCGGCCGATCGCGTTCCCGCTTCAAGCGAAGGCTATTCCGGAAGTTGGATTACCGGCGAAGTCGCGCGCGCCCACGTGCAGGAACTCCGACACCAGAACGACGCTCTCCTGGTTGGGATCGGCACGATTCTTTCGGACAATCCGATACTGACCGATCGCAGCGGCCACCCGCGTCGTCGTCCGTTGCTGCGCGTCATTCTCGATTCGAACCTCCGCCTTCCGCTCGAATCGCGGCTGGTGCAGAAAATCGCAGCGGAACGAACCAATGACGTTCTGGTCTTCTGCGCTTCCGCCGACCAGTCCAAGAAGAAGCAACTCGAACAACTTGGAATTTGCATTGAGAGCGTTTCCGTGGTCGGCGTCGACGGACGCCTCGACCTGCACGCCGTACTGCATCGTCTGGGACAACTCGAAATCACCAGCGTGATGATCGAAGGAGGATCGATCGTAAACGCGAATGCGCTTGCTTCCAGCATCGTCGACAAGGTTTTCCTCTATTACGCGCCCAGGATCCTTGGCGGCACAAATTCAATTCCCTTCGCTGACGGAACGGGATTCCGCGCCGTGAGTCAGGCCGCGCAGGTCAAGCACGTACACCTGCACCGCTTCGGCGAAGATTTCGCAGTCGAAGGCTATCTCCGCGATCCCTACGGGGAATGACTTTCGCCACGGAGACACCGAGAAAATCAGGCCGTTTTGATTTGTTTTTCTCTGTCTCTCTGTGCCTCCGTGGTTGGTTCGCACGGCGGGTTTATGATGTTACGTTCATCCCGGAGGCCATCATGTTTACTGGCATCGTCGAAGAAATTGGACGCATTACGAGCATCGAGCAGAGTGGTGAAAACCGGCGCATCACCATCGCGGCCACAAATACTCCCAGAGAACTCAAGCCCGGCGATAGCGTCGCGGTCAGCGGAGTCTGCCTCACGGCTGTCGACATCAAGCCAGGATCATCAAAAGCAGGGTCGTTCTGTGCCGATCTCGCGCCCGAAACCTGGGTGCGCACTTCGTTTTCACGCATTCACGAAGGGGCGCTCGTGAATCTTGAACTGCCCATGAAATCCGACGGCCGCTTCGGCGGCCACATCGTGCAGGGGCACGTCGACGGAGTCGGCAAACTGCTCGCGTTCGAGCGCATCGCCGAGTCAGGAAACTGGTGGCTGCATATCGAACTCCCCGACGAGATCGAAAAATATACCGTCTACAAGGGCTCGATTTCGATCGAGGGCATCAGCCTCACGGTCGCGAAACTGGAAAAGAATCGCTGCACCATCGCCATCATTCCGCACACGGTGGAGATGACGAATCTGCATTCCCTGAAGCCCGGCGATCCCGTAAATCTCGAAGCCGACTTGATCGCAAAATACGTCGAGAAAATGATGAGGCGCGATGCCGACGAGAGCTCGCTCACCGTGGAAGACCTGGTGCAGCAAGGGTTTTGAAGAACGGCAACCAGCACAGATGTCGTAGAGACGTTGCTTGCAACGTCTCTACCTCCAGCGCCGCCATCCGAAGGCTCCTCGATGGTGCAAGCAGAGACGTAGCGAACTGCGTCTCTACAACAACCTTGCCGCGCTCTACGCTTCCAGTTTCAGTTCGTCCAGCTCCAGAAACTCTTGAATGATCGGCTCGGGGGATTTTTTCATGTCCGCGTACGTCCCAAAGAAGATCGCCCGGGCCTCGTAGAGAAACATGACTCGATCGGCCAGTTTCTCGGCCAGACGCATGTCGTGGGTCACGACGATGCTGGTCAGGTTCAGTTGAATCTTGAGGCGCTTGATTAGATCGCCGAGCAACTGCGCCATGAGCGGATCGACCATGGTGGTCGGCTCATCGTAGAGAACGCACTCCGGGCGCGCGGCCAGCGCTCGCGCAATCGCGACCGAACGCTTCATGCCGGTGGAAAGATCAGATGGCAGCAAGTCGCGCATCTCCTGCACTCCCACCATCTGCAGCAGGCCGTCAACGATCTCGTAAATCTGCTCTTCGTTCAGTTCCCCAGTGTTCAATTCACTCGCCTCGCGCAGCGGGAAGGCCACGTTCTCCCCGACCGTGAGCGAGTCGAAGAGCGCCCCGTTCTGAAAGACCATGGTCACCTTCTTGCGGATCAACTCCAGTTGCTCTTCGTTGTAATCGGTAATGTCCTGGCCGGCAACGATGACGCGACCCGAGTCGGGCTTGAGGAATCCCATGATGTGATGCAGCGACACCGATTTGCCCACGCCGCTGCGCCCCAGAATGCACACAGTTTCTCCCGGCAACACGTCGAAGCTGACGCGGTCGAGCACCACATTGTCGCCGAAGGCCTTGGAGACTGCCTTGAATTCGACGTAGGGCTCGGGTTTGGTTTCGTCGGGCATGGGGTTCAGCTTCTAGCTCGGAGTTCTGAGCTCCGAACTCGGAAGGTCCTTAGATTTCTCCCATCTTCCCAAGAAGTGTTGCCTTCCTGACCGCATTGCCGTCTTCGCGCTCCGCGAAGACGGTACGAAGTCGAAGGATCGCTTTAGATAAACCCAGTCAATAAACGTACCTACACTCATCGCCTGCAATCATAATTCAGCGCGGCTTGAACAGCGGCACTTTGGATTTCCGGGACGCGTGCTCGCTAAAGTAGCGGGCATCTTTGACATGTAGATTCATGAGTTCCTTCAGCCGCGTCACGATCTGTTCATCGGAAATGCCATGTTCTTCGATCGCGCGTTCTAACTTGGAGATCCTTTCTTGAACACGCCTCCTCTTCAGGGACGGCACTCCCCAGACGACCTCGCCGCACCATATTAGCCAGTCGCGATGCGTGCTGATCCAGCGCGGCGAAGCAACAGCCTTAAAGCGCCTCCTTCTCAACGCAGCCACAAGATCGTCATACTCCGCGGCGTCCAACTGAAAAGGCTCCCACGTGCACTGCCCACCGCTGCTGCTCTGATCGGCCGCAGCCGCCACCAGAAAATCGTTGACCACCGACATGGGAGGTATCAAGCGCGCCACGAAAAAGAAGGGACAGTGAAAAAGCAAAGACAGAACATCTCCGGATTCAGTGGTCCCACCTCGATCGCCTTCCGGATCACCTGGTAGGTGACCCAGCGAAGCGGTCGCCCATTCGTTTGTTTTGGCACGTCTCAGGAGTCGGCTCCCTGGCTCGCCTCGGCTAGGTCTTCCGGCGTGTTCAGGTTGCGAAACATTTTCATAGAAAAACCCGCGGCTTCCAACTCTTCAGCCCGGATCACCCGCGTGGCCCCTGCTTCAAACAGGGCATCGATTCTGCAACGTCCGGCGCTCAGAGCTGGCTCGGCCGCGTCCGCGAAGCTGCGCCGATATACCGCGCACAAGGGCTGCCAGCCTCCACCCGCCTGCACGACCGTCACCGTAGCAGACGCGGACTCGCGCGCCCGCTTGATCAAATACTCTATCAGCGCCGGCGACACAAACGGCAAGTCCACGGCGAAAATCACGTTCAGTTCGGCCTGGGAAGCCCGCAGCGCGGCGTGAATCCCTCCTAGCGGTCCGCACTCGCGGAATACATCTTCGACCACCGGTGCGAACGGGGCAAATGTTCCAGCATCGCCGACGATGCGCACTTCCGGCGTAACGGACCGGACAACTTCCAACGCCCGCGCCAGCAGCGTGCTGCCGTCGAATATGACAAAAGCCTTATCCGCACCCATGCGCATGCTCTTGCCGCCAGCCAGGATGAACGCTGCGGCGTTGGAAGGACCGTCCATGCGGCGATGATACACGGACGGTTCGCATGGGGGCAGACGCCTCTATCCCCCTGCCGACCGAGCGAACGCCCCGAACGACTGCGTCCAGGGCACGTCATCTTTCGGCCTCGCGCTGAGCCCGCCCAAATTCCTCGAACAGCCTATCGCCTCGCGTCGCCGCAGTTTAGTAATCCTCGCCTGCCCTTACCTGCACGAAAGTAACCTACCCAAAGTTAGTCCTTCGCGCGATGATGAGCCTGCGTCCGAACGTTCTCTGACCCGGAAGTAACAATCATGCCGCAAAAATTCATGGATGTGCTTATGCTTGGGCGCTGCTCTCACGAGTTCTCCTGGCCGCGCCGTGGTGCGGATGGCGACTACTACCAGGTCTGCCTGCTCTGCGCCGCGGAATACAAGTATGACTGGACCACCATGCGCCGCACTCAGCGCGTGGAGCACGCCAAGCCTGAGACCAACATCCGGCGCAGTCACTCGCGGGAGAAGCGGCCGTCCTGGGTACCGCGGGCGCGCCGTCTGAAGCTCGACATTCCTCTGCGCTATCGCGTCAACAAGACCAGCACGTGGTACGAAGGAATCATCGAAAACATCAGCCAGAGTGGCGTGCTGTTCAACGGGCCGCAGCAACTTCCGATGAATGCGCTGATCGAGATGGTATTTGAGATGCCCGAAGAAATTTCTGGGCAGAAGAACAGCAACGTGGTTTGCCAGGGGCGCGTGATGCGCTTCAAAGATGCGCCGAAGTCCAAGGACTTGTCGGTGGAAGAGAATGGCGCGCTGGCGGCTTCCATCGTCGACTACAAGTTCATCCACTAGCGCCTCCCGGGCCCTTCTCAGTCAACAGACGCACTCTTTCGCATTTACATCTGCATGCGCGCCTCCCAGCATCTAAACTGTTTCTGGGTCTAGACTGTTCTGGTACAGGGCTGCCCGCCATGCGCCCTGGCCAGTATCAGGAGTTGAGTATGCACACCGCTTCTCGGTTCGCGTCGTTGCTCGTTCTGGCGATCGTTTTGGGGCTGGTCGTGGGCTGCGCCCGCAAGCCCGACGACGCCAAGATTTCCGGCGAAATTCAAGGCAAATTCAGCCAGGATTCCGGACTCTCAACCAAACAACTCACCGTGCAGGCCAGCAACGGCGTAGTCACGCTTGCAGGCACGGTCGACAACGATGCCCAACGCGAAGCCGCCAGCCGCCAGGCAGCGTCCGTGCCCGGCGTAAAAACGGTGGTCAATAATCTGAAAGTAGCAGATGGTCCAACAGTCGCCGCCTCCGCGCCTCCGACAACGGTTCCGACATCGGCTTTCACTGTGCCTCCTGCCGACAAGCCCAAGGTTGGCATAACGAAGAAAGTCGCCAAGGTGAGTGCTCCCAACGATCCCAACCCAGATGGCAATCCCGCGCAACACAAAGATAAAGACAAAGATGGTGACTCACGCGCGAATCAGATAAGCGCAACTGACACTCATGCCCAGGACGCGGCGGCGGAGCCGACGCCTCCAACTCCAGCGGACAACGCCGCGGCGCAACCTGCTCCTCCTCCAGTCCCGTCGACGCCGAAGAAACTGATTATCGATCCGGGAACGCCGGTGACGGTTCGCCTGATCGACCCGATTGATAGCGAGAGGAATCAGGCGGGAGACACGTTCCACGCCACCCTGAATGCTGCTCTCACTTCGGATGGAGAAGAAGCCGTGCCCGCAGGCGTTGAACTCACCGGCCACCTCGTCGACGTCAAAAGCGCGGGAAAGTTTTCCGGACAGTCGGTCGTCGTACTACAACTTGACAGCCTCTCTTCGGGCGGTAAGACCTACAGCATCCAGACCGATCAGTATCGGAAGGAAGGAAAGTCGCGGGGCAAGAGTACCGCCGAGAAAGTTGGTGGTGGCGCCATTCTGGGCGGCATCATCGGCGCGATCGCGGGCGGCGGCAAGGGCGCGGCCATCGGCACGGCAGCCGGCGCGGGCGTAGGAGGCGGCGCGCAGGCGGCTTCCAAGAGCCAACAAATCAAACTGCCTTCTGAAACTGTGTTGAACTTCACCCTGCAGGAACCGGTCGAAGTAGTGCAGGCTCCCAGTCCGAACGCGAACCGCCAGAAGGTCGTCGATTCCCAGTAACGGAATTCGCGACAAGTAACTTCACGACCACAATCGGTCGAGTTCGCCAATCGACGATGGCGCAGGAATTCCTTCTGCCGCGCCTCTCGCTTCCCTTACACTGTCTGTCGCAGGATTCAACCCATGGCTTCGATCACGGCGCTGCTGCACACGGAAAATGATGCATTGCGGCTGGGGCGCGCGCTCGAGACGCTCTACGCTTGCGACGCCATTCTCATCGTGGACCATGGCTCGCACGACGCCAGCGTGCGCATCGCGCGAGAGTATGGCGCGCGGGTCGTAGCCGCCAGCCAGGGAGCATCGCCGGAAGACTATCTTCGGACCGTGGCCGTAAACTCAGGGCGCGCTCGCCCATCCGCGAGCGCGGAATGGATTCTCTGCCTCGACCCGCGCGAATCGCTGACGGAAAAGTTGGCGGCCACCCTGTTTGAATGGAAATCAGAATCGTTCCATACCTGCGATTCTGAGGGCCACGCGTTCTCCGTCTTTCTGCGCGAAGAAACAGCCCAGGGCTGGATGCAAGTTCCCGCCGCGCAAACCCGCCTCGTTCCCCAATCCTGGAATGCGTGGAACGAAAGGTTTCCTATGCACGACGCGGGTGCTCTCGCGCTGGAGGGAGAACTATTGCGCTTCGTTTTCCCCTGAGGCGCTCGCTGGAACAGCCAGCGCTCCGGAGAGATATTTCCCGAAACGGATCGCCCAGCATCCGTCACAAGCGCTTGTGATTCTGATCACCGACCCGCATCAGACCCCCGTCTACACTTTGCTGTTTGGCAGTTTTGGGCCCAATTAGCCCAGGAGGAACTATATGCGTGTTATGAAATTCATTAATCTAGCCTTGATTGTGCTCGCGATGTCCGCGTTCGCCGTCGCGCAGGATGCCCCGGCGCAGACCTCACCCACTGTGAAGCATGTTCCCATCACCAACACTCCGTCGAACTCGGGCAAGGAGATGTTCAACAGTTATTGCGCCGTCTGCCACGGCAAAGACGGCAAGGGCGGCGGCCCCGCAGCCTCGGCCATGAAAACTCCACCCACCGACCTGACAGTTCTGGCCAAGAGCAATGGCGGAAAGTTCCCGTCGTCCCACGTGGCTGCAGTTATTCGAGGACAGGCCACCACGGCGTCGCACGGCAGTCAGGAAATGCCAGTGTGGGGCCCTCTATTCTCCAGCATCAGCCAGGGTCACGAAGCCCAGGTACAGCAGAGAATCTCCAATCTGGTCGCGTACATCGAGAGCCTGCAAGTGAAGTAGGCTAGAGATTCTCAGAATCGACCGGTGACTCCGGGGCGCGACGGCGCGCTCCGGTGCCACTCTCCTTGGTCGAGCTATGAGTGCCCAGTGGTCAGTGTCTCACTGCCCCATGTCTCACTGCCCATGTCTTGCTGCCCCATGGCCGTTTGGGCAGTGACTTCAGTACCTTAGTCCTCCGATCATAACCGCCTTATAATCCAACAAGAAAAGGGAAATGCAGCGTTCTTTGGGAGAAGTTCGCTCCCCAGGCGCGGGCTGCTCCCCTGCCTGATCATCAGAGATTCCGTGGACCCTGTCTTCGCATCGTCGATTTTCCTCTTCGGGCTGGCCTTCGGCAGCTTTCTGAACGTGTGTATCTACCGCCTGCCGCGGGGACTCTCCGTAGTGACGCCGCGCTCGGCGTGCCCGAAGTGCAAGCAGCCGATCGCCTCCTACGACAATCTTCCGGTGTTGAGCTGGTTCATCCTCGGCGGACGTTGCCGCCATTGCAAAACGAAAATTACTCCCCGCTATTGGATGATTGAATTGCTCACCGGCCTGATGTTCCTGGCCTGCTACTGGTACTTCGGGCTCACGCTGGCCACGCTGAAATATTGCGTCCTGGCGTTTCTGCTGCTGGGCCTTATTTTCACCGACGCCGAAACTAAGCTGCTGCCAGACAAGATGACTCTGCCTGGACTTGCGTTGGGCTTGATCTTCAGCCTCTTGGTTCCGGTGCATGATCTGGCTTCGCAGTTCCTGCCAGGGATTGTGAATCTGCCCTTCAGCGGTGAAGTTTCGCTGCGCCTTCTGTCGTTGCTTGATTCCCTGTTGGGCGCGGCCATCGGCGCGTCATTCATTTACGGGGCAGGAGCGGTTTATCTGCGCTGGCGCGGCACCGAAGGCATGGGTTTCGGCGACGTCAAGCTGATGGCTATGGTGGGCGCGTTCCTCGGCATCAAGCTCACAGTTTTCACGATTTTTACCGCGTCGATCGCGGGGTCGGTGTTTGGGTTGACTACGGTTTTCGTGGTCTGGCTGAAGCGCACCCACCGTTTCATGAAGCGCCTCGCCAATGCGCAAGCCGCTCGGCGCCGCGCATGGCAGTCGGCACAAGTGGTCTATCGCAATTATCAGATGCCCTTCGGCGTCTTCCTGGGAAGCATGGCTCTGATCGCATTCTTTTTTGGCAACCGGTTTCTGCACTGGTACGGAGGGCTCTGGTGAAGATCCTGACCAACCCGATATTGCTGCGAGCCGCCGTTGTATTGTTCTGCGGCACGTTTGCCTTTTTGCTCGGATTGATCTTTATGCGCATGCTGCGGAAAAGCATTGCCGAAGATGGCGATTTTTCCGCCACCGCTTCGCCATCCCTGGAGACGATGCCGCTGCACGTGTTCGATACCGTAATCCAGCAGCTCAAGCAACAGAAGCATGAACTGCAGGTGCAATCCAAGGCCGAGCAGCACCGCGCCCGAACCAGCGAGACTTTCAGCCAGTCTGTGCTTTCGAATCTCTCCTGCGGTGTGCTCGTCTTCGCCACCAATGGACTGGTTCGGTCTTCCAATCCGGCGGCGAAGGCGATTCTTGGCTTCGCGTCTACGACCGGAATGAGCGCGGACGACATTTTCCGCGGCGCCCTGGTGATTTCCGCCCAGGCGGCCGTCGACGCTCGTGAAGCCGCTGCTGAAGATGAAGTGGATGAACCAGTCTCACTCGCCGACGAGGTCCGCTCCGTGCTGCAGCAAGATAGCAAACGACGGGACGCTCAAGCCGAATATGAAACCCCAGCCGGCGAGAAGCGCTTCATCGCGGTCACAGTTTCTCCGGTCCCAGCCGTCGATGGCAGCCTGCTGGGCGTCGCCTGCCTCATCAACGACCTCAGCGAACTGGAGCGCATTCGCCGCCAGCAGGAATTGCACGGCGAAATCTCAGCCGAGATGGCGCTGCAGTTGCGCAATTCGCTGACCACGATCTCCGGCTACGCGCAGCAACTGGCCAATAGCCGCGACCCTGAACTCGCGAAGCAACTCGCCAGCGACATTGCGCTGGAGGCGGCCCAACTGGATCGCACCATTGGAGGATTCTTGAGCACCACGCGCGCCGCGCAGGCAGCGGTCGCGGGTAGCTCCGCCGATTAATTGGATTGGATTGATGGCATCGGATTGATGGCATCGGATTGATGCAGATGCAATAGATTGATGGCGGGAACGGAAACGGTTGGTTCCGGCGTGGCGCTGCCGGCCTCCCGGTGAAACACACTTCAGTATCACAAAGGTGGGAGTGATGAAACATATCGCATGCAGTGGAATTGGAATCGTGCTGTTTCTCGGCGTGGCGGGCCTTAGCGCCGGCGCTCAGAATCAGGCTCCGTCGGCCGCGCAAGACTCATCCTCCGGCTCGTCGCTGGGCGCTTATGCCCGCCAGGTCCGCAAGGATCCGGGGACCTCGTCGAGGCCGAAAGTGTACGACAACGACAACCTACCGAAAGACGACAAGCTTTCAGTCGTAGGCACGCCGTCCCCCAGCGACTCTGCCGACGCGAAGCCGGCCGAGTCAGACAACACGACGAGTACGAATGCGACGCCCGCGGCCCCGGCAGCGGGCGAAGTCAAGCCGGGCACCGAAACCAAAACCGGCGAGGTGAAACCTCCCACGGCCGTCGCCAAGACTGCCGAAGAAGACGACGCGGCCAAGCAGGCGGCATGGAAGCAATGGGGCGACAAGATCGCAGGCGCAGAAGGATCAGATTGATTTGACGGCGCGCGAACTCGACGTGCTGCAGCGCGAATACCAGATTCGCGCCGCCGCCATGTACGCCGATGCCGGCAACCGCATGCGCAACTCCGCTGACTGGGACAAGCAGGACGCCCAGTACAAGCAGCAAATCGCCGACAAGCAGAAAGCTCTCGACGACGCCAAGCAGAAGCTCGAAGACATTCAGGAAGACGCGCGCAAGGCTGGCACGCCCAGTTCAGTGCGCGAGCCGTAAACCGACGATCGACTAGCGGCAAAGAACTCGAGCGCCGAAGTCACACTTCGGCGCTCATTTTGTTTCACTGGCGCAATTTTCAGTTTGTCCCCACTTCATCTTGCCCCCGCAAGCGCGCCTCGCCGCAGCCGCCGAATCTGCTTCACATGATGCAGGCCATGCAGCAGGTGAAACTTCCTCCATTGCGCAGCCGTGAGCGGTCCGAGAATGGGATGGTCGAGCAGTTTATGTCGCGCGCCCAGCTTTTCTTCGCAACGAGTCATGATCTCATCCATCGCTGCGATCTTTGACCCGATCTCGGCCAGCACTTTCTCGGTCGGCAGGCCGCGTGGACGGGTCACCGGCGGAGCCTCCCGGCCAGAGGGCAGGTAGCCGAATCCCACGACCACCAGTGTCCGCCCTCGCTGCCGCCAGCTCTGGGCCGTGGCCAAAGACCGGCCGGCTTCGGCCACGCGCTCGAATCCTTTATCGTTCCCGTGTAGGTTAGGTACAAATGCTCGAGGACGTCTGCGGTGCACCACTTTCCCCGAGGGTGCCATCTCAATTGCTCGGCCGAGAGGCCTGCGGCTGCCGACTCGATCTCTTCCCGTAGCCTCTGAAGATGGGGGCCCACCGGATCACTTACCTTTTCCTGACTTTCGGTTAGAATGTTGCGCGACCATTAAACTCATTCCAAACTATCACAGGAAGGATGTCATGCAGACACCTGGCCTCGCCCACACGGAATTCAGACGCGGAAGTTTGCACGGCGCAACATTTTACAGCGGAAAGTTGTACGTCGGTTTGACTGCTGCTGCCGCCTTCTCCCTGCTGGCGCTGCTCGCCGCTTGCTCATCGGATTCCGGCAAGCCGGCAGAGACGAAACCGGAAGTGAAGGGTCCTGAACTCATCACCGCGCGTTCAGCTTTTCAGAAGCTGTACATTGCGGCGCGCGGATGGAGCCAGGACGCGAAGCCTTACCGGATCGAGTCCATGGCGACCAGCGACGGCAATGGTCAGGATGGCAAGTGGGCGGTGTGGCGGGCCGGCTTCGCTTCGCCGAGCCAGCGCTCGGAAAAGTCCTACACCTGGTCCGGCAGCGCGGCCAACGGCGCGCCCGATCGCGGCGTCAACCCCGGCACTGAAGATAGTTACAGTGCTTCGAATGCTTCCACGCAGATATTTGACATGGCCTTCCTCAAGATCGATTCGGACCAGGCTCTAGCCACGGCCCAGAAACACGGCGGCGACAAGATCCTAGAGAAAGCGCCCGACACGCCGGTCATCTATGTATGCGACTGGAACCACAATACCAGTGAGTTGGTCTGGCACGTCATTTATGGCGCCAGCCGCGAAGGAGCCAAGCTGACGGTCGCCGTCAACGCTTCCTCAGGTGAATTTATCCGGGTGGAGAAGTAAGTCTTTTCTCCAGATTCTTCAACTGCGTCCATCAGGGACGAAGAGCTGCCGCGGAAGCTCGCACTATCGGTTTGCACTGTCCTCGCGGTTGATCTGGGCCTCGATTTGGGAAAAAAAACTGTGCAATGCCTCGGCCGAAGCGATGGCTCGCAGCAGGCCGCGGCGGTCCCCGAATGCAACTATGTCGTGTGTAGAATACTGCAGGCGAACACGGTCGGCTGCGCAGTGCGCGCTCAGCAATTCCACGCTGGCGGCTGCTAGATCCGCTTTAAGGCGGGCAATATCAATCTGTTTTTTGGCGCCGTACTCCATTTACAACTCCTTCATTTTTTGGGGGTGAACGCAGGCGGGTCCCGGGAACCGGTTGGGAGGACTGCCTCTTTCTCGGTTCCGGCGGGACCCACCCTGCGAGGTCATCAGTTCTAGCTGTAGATATAGTATACAGCGTTAACAATACGCAGTGCAAGTAATTATTTTATCGAATTTCTGATTTTCGACTTTCTGGAGGAGCAGTTGCCCCGGCATCCCGATCCTGATCTGGAACAGCGTATTCTCGACGCCGCCTCCCGGCTGTGGGCGCGCGGCGGAGAAAAAGCGCTCACCATGCGCGCCGTGGCCAAGGCGGCCGGCACCACCACGCCCACGGTATACGAACGCTACCGCGACCGCGACGACATTCTCCGCGCCCTGCGCCTGCAGACCCGGCGCGAACTGTTCGCCGCTCTCAGCCGCACCCGCACCCTGCGCGAGGCCTTCCAGGCGTCAACTCGATTTCGCCCTCGAACACAGTCACGCCTACGAAGTGCTTTTCGACGGCGTGGGCAAGCCGCCTTCACTGCATGAGCCCTGGCCATCTTTCAATCTCATGCGCGAGCGCGTGGCTAAGCGTCTGGGCGGAACTCCCCGGCAGCATACGCGGCTGATGCTGGCCGTGTGGTCGCTCATGCACGGCACGGCCATGCTGATCATTCGCGGCAGCTTCGAGGGCGCGCTGCGCACCCAGACGATTCATGCCTGCCTGGACGCCTTCGATGGCATTCTCGACTCCGCGGCGCGATCTAAAGGCCACGCTCAATCAGGCCCCAAGTGGCCGTCCAATCTGATTCTGGGCGAGGGCAAGCAGAGCCGGGTGGGCAATGGCAGCAGAGGCGGCAGAAAAGAAAAGTCGAAAGACAGGAAACTACGCCAGAGTGAACGACTTCCCGACCCCCGCGTTACGAGCACCGCGATGCCAGCCGTTTCTTCTCGGGCTGATTTACCGCGCGGGCTTCGCGTTGGCGGCAGTGCCCTTCAGCCGTTGAATCGCCTTCCGAGCTTCTTTCTCTTCTGGTCCGTGGGGCAGGACCGTTAAATAGTTTTCGTATTCCTTGCGTGCCTCGTCCGGCTGATCCATTTTTTCCAGACACAGGGCCAGGCGGAAAGTGGCAGTCGCGTCATTTGGTTTGTAAAGTAGCGCCTCACGATACCGATCCTCGGCGGCTCGGTAGTTCTTTCGCGCTTTGAAGTAGAAGTCTCCCACCTCAACATCTTTGGCTGCCTTGTGCGGATCCCAGGGATGGAACTCGTTGATGTCCCCGCTGCCGGAAGACTCTTCGTCCATCAGGATGTCGGAACTCCGCGGATGCGCCTTGGCGTCGTTCGCGGGAGGACTCAAATCGATGGCGTTTTCTTTGCTTGAACTCTCGCCCGGATCATCCCCCAGTTCGTTGACATTCACCCGATCGGACCGCGGCGGCGCCGAGTTCGGAGGCGGAGGGGCCGGCTTGGACGCCGCCGGCGACGCCGAATCTGGAGTCGTTGAACTCGACGCGGAATTGGAAGGACTGGAACTCTGCGCCCATGCTCCCACACTGCTCACCAGCAACAGAACCAAAAAACAACTGCGCATAGAATTATTTTACCGCCTTCGTCGCATCGCCCCCAAACAGGTTTACTCGAACCGACAGACTCAAACATGGGCTGCGTGAACATGGGCCGCGCGAACATGGGCCGCGCGAAATCCCTGCAGGCACTTGCGCGCCGTCTCCAGTTCCGGGAACCGGCTGCCTTCTTGTTCGACCAGGTAATACTCGACGCCGCCAACGCTTTCCGCCGCCGCGAAAATTCCCTTCCAGTCGGCCACACCCTCCCCGAACAAAGTCTTGTAGCCCACGGCCGGATCCGGAGACCAGTCTTTACAATGGATGGAGCGAATGCGCCCCGGGTTGGCTCGAATCCACGCCACGGGGTCGGCCCGCCCCTCCAGGCAAGTCCCCACATCCAATTGCAGCATCACCGAGGGCTTCGTATTCTTGGCGAGAATATCCATCGGCCGCTGCCCGCCCACCGTCGCCCACTCGGCCTGATGGTTGTGATACCCCGGCTTGAGGCCGGCAGGCTCCAGCGTTTCCCCGGCGGCGTTCAGTTTGTCGGCAACCGCCTTCCAGCCATCAATGCCGGTCTTCGGGTCGGTCGCTTTCGGGTCGACCCACGCCAGCACCACATACTTGCATCCCAAAATCAGGTTCAGGTCGCGCACGCGGTTGATCTTGTCCGCACCAAAATAGTCCTCATTGTTGTGGGTCGAGTAACTGCGGATGCCCAAGTCGTCCAACAATTTACGCATCTGCCTGGCCTGGATGTCGGTCCATTCCAAATATGGTGCGTAGAATTCGACGGCCTGATATCCCATCTGCCCGACCGCGCGCACCGTCCCCTCGGGATCCTGCTTGAGTGAATCGCGCACGGAATAGAGCTCCAGCCCAACAGGAATCGAACTCGACCCGGCCAGTCCTGACGCCAGGCCGCGCAAGGCCCAAGGCAGAGCCGTCGACATGGCTAGAAACGAGCGGCGTGAAACTTTTGGGGGAAACATGCCAGTAATCTTACTCGTTCCAGACAAGCTCCGAGCAGCGAACTTGCCCTCTTAGCTCGTAGCTCGTACCCCTCTGGCTGCCTGATCACATCTCCGGACTCGTAGCTCGTGGCCAAAAAAAGCAGGCCGCTCAGGGGGAGGCTTTGAGCGGCCTGGTTGGCGAAGTCCTCCGGGGAGGAGGGTAAATTCAATCCTTTACATGGATGACGGAGTCGCGGTCGCCGGTGCCGGGGTGCTGCTGTCGACCGTGTTGGTCATCAGGCGCACATCCACGCGGCGGTTATCGGCGCGGCCGGTCGAAGTCTTGTTCGACTCCACGGGCTTATCTTTGCCGAGTCCAATCACGTAGATCTTGTGCGCCGGAACGTTGTATTTCGTGGCCAGGTACTGAATCACTGAGTTGGCGCGGCGCTGGCTGAGATCATAGTTGTAATCCGCCGAACCCACCGAATCCGTGCTGCCTTCCAGCGCAATGATGTAGCCCTTGGTCGAAGCAATGTTGGCCGCGAGCTGATCGAGCGTCTCCTGCGCTTTCGCCGTCAGGTTGTCTTTGTTGAAGCCGAACTTCACTGAGGTCTCGGCCACGGCGTGATAGTTGTCGAGGTTGGCGACCGTGTTGGTCAGCACGCCCACGCGGCTGTTGGCCGCATCCGCCATCTGCTGGGCGGAGCTTGCGTTCTGGCCGGCGGCCTGCGCCTTCTGCTCCACGTCGGCGGTCTTGACGTTCACGGCCGCGATGCCGGCCTGAGCCCGCGCGTCAACGTCCTTGATGTCCTTGGTATTTTTCGCAGTCAGGTCGTCGAGTTCGTTGGTCTTGTTGATCAGTGGCGTCGTCTGCTGTTTCACATAGTTCTTGCTGGCGCAACCGACGGTGGCCACCATGCTGGCTGCCAGGCAAATAACTAACCCGTGATTCCATAACGAAGTGCGGTTCATAGGGTAAGGCTCCTTGTTTCGATCTTGTATGTAGCTCTTGTAGCGCGTTCGGGTTGCCCCGGCGCGCAGACTTCCAATCTTGAGGCCCTGGGAATAATCCGTTAAAGCTTACAAGTTCCGCTACTGCTTTTGCACGGCACATGCCAGTGTTCCGTACCGTGAAGCCATGATGTAAGTATATACGTTTTCAATGGCTTGCGGAATCTAATACGCGGAATAGACAGCTCTGCATGGCCTGCGAGGACGCAAAGGGCACACAGGGAGTGGAAAATTTATATGGTGTCGGCTCAGATTCCGGTCGCGCCTTAGTTATGCCGAGGCGGGCAGAGGATGGGAATCGTCTCCCTCTTATTCCTCCGATAAACCCGGAAATCGCTCTCGTCGACGGTAATGACAGTATGCCGGGGGTAGAGCTCGCTCATGCGGATGAGACAAAGGTCGGCTAGGTCGGGCTTACGATCGGCATATCGTCGAGCCAACTCACGCAGTTCTGGCGTATTTTTTGAAAAATCAAACGCGACCCGCAACATTTCGTCCTCGACCAAGGAGAGCACATACGAAACCGAAGCCAACTGGAACGCGGCTTCACTGATCACGGACTCGCACGTAAGCAGCGGCTCAATGATTCCTCGTGCGACGTCTGCAGCCCAGGAGTGATGCTGATCGTCGCGATTGCCCAGGGCGACGATGAATCCTGTGTCAGCTATGCCCTTCATCTCTTGGAGTACCCTTTACGAGACGAGAGGTCAGGCGGCCCGCTGAGAGCGCCAACATGGCGCATAAATCGCTGCTTACCGCCGTTGGCTTTGGCAGTCTCCAGTTGCTCGCGAACGAGCCTCCCCATGGGCACGCCCGTCTGACGCGATCTTTCCTTGAGCCAAGTCAGAAGTTCCTCCGTAAGGCGTATTGTGAGTGTGTGACTCATATGAATAAAGTGTAACACGGCTGCAACACCAGATATTACACCGGAATCGAATAAGATTGATCTTTCCAGCAATTGCTCTCCCAGTAATGGATCTGCTCGCCAAAATCCGCACCATCCCCACCGAGCCCGGCGTGTATCTCTACAAAAACGCCGAAGGCGAAGTCATCTACGTCGGCAAGGCCAAGAACCTGCGCAGCCGCGTGGCCAGCTATTTTCACGAGGGCCGTTGGGAAGACGCCAAGACCGGAACCCTGGTGCGCGAGGCGGTCGATGTCGACTACATCGTCGTCGCCAACAACAAAGAGGCGCTGGCGCTCGAAAACAACCTGATCAAGCAGCGCAAGCCGCGCTTCAACATCCTGCTGCGCGACGACAAGACTTACCCCTACGTGAAACTTACGCTGGCCGAGCGCTGGCCGCGCGTCTACGTCACGCGCCGCTTGCGCAAGGATGGCAGCGCCTACTACGGTCCATATTTCCCCGGCGAACCTCGCCTATCGCATCGTCGATCTGATTCACCGCAATTTTCTCATTCCTTCCTGCAAGGTCGACCTCACGCGGTATCATCCCCGCCCTTGCCTGCAGTACTACATCAAGCGCTGCCTGGGCCCGTGCGTCCAGGATTTAACCACGCCCGACGTTTACCAGGAGGCAGTGCGCGACGTGAAACTGTTTCTCGAAGGCCGTCCGACCGACCTGAGTCGCTCGCTGCACACCCGCATGGAACAAGCCGCAGCCGCCGAGGAGTTCGAGCGCGCGGCGCGATATCGCGATCTGATTTCCACCGTCGAGCAACTGCAGGAGCGTCGAAAGGGAGCGTGACCAATATCGCTCTCTCTGGTCTTAAAGCTAAATGGAAGTACAAAGTCCCATATGCGTGAGAATACGGAGTAGACGCTGATTAGATGATCAAAAAGTTCCCGGCTGATGTAGAGGCGTGAGTAGGAGTGCTTTTGGCGAATATAGAATATTTGGCATGGGGCTCTACATTGCTTTCTGGAGTGAGACATTCGGTCCCTACATTCTCTGGGTAGGACTTACCGAGGATTCATATAGCTCTGCCGTATTGGAAATATCCATAGACCATAATTCTGACACCGCGCTGGTATCTGAGCTGATGCACCCCGCGTTGCCCTAGCCTT
>CAVWLI010000023.1:0-8822 GCA_963755795.1 uncultured Acidobacteriota bacterium
GAGGTACAGAAACTGCGGGAGAAGGAAGTTGCAGCACCAGGAGCTAGGCGAGGATAGAGCCGGATGAACGGCCAAATTAAATTTAGATGTTGTATCTGTCGCAGTGTCGTAGAGATGACAGACGGGGACGGCAATGCCGCAGACGCCTACTCGCTTCAGGTGCGGAAGATAGGTGCCAATTCTCCTGAGATGATCTGGGCGCACGGCCCGTGCCTTCGCAAAATGATTCGGGTCGTCGGCGAAGAAATACCAGGCCCTCAAGCCAATGTTTAGTGATCTCCCGCCCGAAGGCGCGGTATCTCATTCTGGCACACCACGAAAGAGGGTGCCCCATTCTAGCCGCGCCTTTTGCGGCTAGAGTGGGAATCGATGCCGCCGGCAGTTTCAGTTTTCCCGAACTCAAGCCCGGCGGTTTCCCACAGATTTCCACAGCTTAAAATCGCAATCCTGTGACGAACAACCTTTACTGAGAAAACTCAAACGCCCACAATGTCTCCGTGCGCGAAAATTCCTCAACTCCGCGGGCAGCAAAACCAAGCGCTAACTCCTTATTTCATAATATTTTACGTGCAAGTCATTCCGGCTCAAGATTTTGCCGGGAATGCGGCGGGTCTGGTGGACCTAACTTCAATCGAACCAGAATTTTACGGAGCTGCGAAGAAAAAAATATCGAGGTCGGATCAGTTGGCGACGAACAGCATGTCCCTCCACTCCGCTTCTCATTCCTTTCAGGAATGAGAAGCTCCGGTCGGGATGACAATTCCGAGGGCGCTGACGCGGCGCTGAGGCGCCGCTCTTCCACCCGAACCGCGCTCTTCCACCGCGCTTACGCCCGCGGCAGCGGGCCGTGCTGGAAGTGGTATTGCAAAATTCGCGCCGCCAGCGCAGGGGATAGACTCGATCCGTTCTGCTCGACGGTGCGCACGACTTCTCCGCGGCAGACCACTTCTGTGGCCGACAGCCCTGCAATTTCCTGCGGGAGCACGAGATTGATTTCCAGCTGCGAGTTGGGCTGCAACGCCTCGTCGGCCTGGAAGAGCATGCCGGAGCGGCTGATGTTTTCGGTGGTGCCGACGTGCCAATCGTTCTCGCCGAGGCGGCGATACCGTAGAGGCAAGTGCAGCTGGAATCGTTGCGCGCGGGTGGGCGGAATTTCCCGGCCGCGCGGGGTGCGGAGTGGTGCGGCGGAATGTTCGGACATAGCGACCTCCGGGGGAGTTGCGTCGAGCACTTCGCGCACGATGCTTTTCAGGTCGCGAAGGTTGAAGGGCTTCTGGAGCAGGCGTATGCCGGCGTCCAGCATGCCGTTGTGTCCAATCACGTTTTCGGTGTAGCCCGACATGTAGAGGATTTTCACGTTGGGGCGAATTTCTGCAATGCGCTGGGCCAGTTCGCGGCCATTCATGCCCGGCATGATGACGTCGGTCAGCAGCAGGTGAATCGTCTTTTCGTGCGCCACCGCAATCTGCATGGCGACCGCGCCGTCGGCGGCTTCGATGACCTTGTAGCCTTGCTTTTCGAGATATTGGCGCGCGAGGTAGCGCAGGTTGGCCTCATCCTCGACCAGCAGGATGGTCTCGGTGCCGGGCTCGACTTTGCGATGTTCGACTGGGCCTGCCAGCTGCGCCACAGCCGCTTCTCCGGTCGAGGCGACCCGCGGCAAGTAGATCTTGAACGTGGTTCCCCGGCCCATCTCGCTATAGACCCAGATGTATCCGCCGCTCTGCTTGACGATGCCGTAAACCGTCGACAGCCCCAAGCCGGTTCCTTTGGTCCCTTTGGTGGTGAAGAATGGCTCGAAGATGTGCGACTGCGTTTCCGAATCCATGCCGGCGCCGGTGTCGCTAACGGCGACCATGACGTAGTCGCCGGGACGCAGAGGCGCGTGGAAGCGGGCGTAATCTTCATCAAGCGTGACGTTGGAAGTCTCGATCGTGAGCTTGCCTCCCGAGGGCATGGCGTCGCGGGCGTTGACGGCCAGATTCATGATGACCTGCTCGATCTGGCCCGCGTCGGCGCGGACGCTCCAGAGGTTCGGGCTGGGTGCGATGACCAGGTCGATGTCTTCGCCGATCATGCGGGTCAGCATTTTTACGTTTTCGGTCGCGACGTCGTTCAGATTCACGACCCTGGGGGCAAGCATTTGCTTGCGGCTGAAGGCCAGCAACTGGCGGGTGAGCGACGAGGCGCGTTCGGCGGCGCTGGCAATTTCCTGGGCCGGACCGCGCAGTTGAGGCTCGTCCCCGAGGCGTTCAAGAAGAAATTCCGAGTAGCCGGAGATCACCATCAGCAGGTTGTTGAAGTCGTGGGCGATGCCACCGGCGAGACGGCCGACGGCTTCCATTTTCTGGGACTGGCGCAGTTGTTGCTCGAGCGCGCGGCGTTCGGTTACGTCTTCGGCGAAGAGTTCAAACACCATGCCTTCCGGCCCGTTGGCCACCGAGCGACCGGAGATGCGGACAACGGTGGTTACGCCGTCCTTGCGTTTCCATTCCGCGGTCAGCCCCTTGAAAGGGACTGCCGAGCGCAGAAAGTCGGCGAGATCGAACCACTTGTCATGCTCGGCGTAGAGGCCAAATATGTGCTGGCCGAGCAGTTCATCGACGGAGGCGTGGCCGAGCAGTTCGAGGAATGCCGGATTGGCGTCGAGAATCTTGCCGGTGGAATCACAGCGGCAAATGCCGTAGGGAGCATTCGTGACCAGCGAGCGGAAGTTCAGTTCGGAGCGGCGCAGGTCTTCCTGCGCGGCGCGC
Source organism: uncultured Acidobacteriota bacterium (assembly GCA_963755795.1). Lineage (GTDB taxonomy): Bacteria > Acidobacteriota > Terriglobia > Terriglobales > Acidobacteriaceae > Sulfotelmatobacter. Next base: position 2,754 of record CAVWLI010000023.1, read on the forward strand.
AAGGCCGCGTTGAGCCAGCAGATCAACATCGCGACGAAGAAGAACAGCGAGAGGCGGATGATGGCGGTGCGCAGTTCGGCCGGGCTGTGTTCTGCGGCAAGCGTGAAGTAGGCGCCGACGGTGAGGGCGAACGCGGTGGCGACCACTCCGGGCTTCCAGCCCCCGTACCAGGCGCTCACCATGACGGCCACGCCGAACAGGGCGAGGCGACTTTCCGAGACGTTGGTGAGCAGAATAGTCGGGATCAGCGCCAACGCCGTGCTGAGTACGGCTACGCCGTACCGAAGAATCGGCGCGCGCGCGGCCGGAATGCGAAGTAGGGGGAGGGTTACTCGCATGTAACCTATCCTAGTTCCATAATGGGAAACAAGATAGTTACAGGAGTACATCCGTTTCTGCCGGAAAGGAAGTGTGGGAGTGCCCGTTAGCCGTGGGAGAGGATTGTCCGGTTGGACAATGGCGGGCAATGGCGCTTTCGCGACCCCTGGTGCGCGATTGTCATGCTGAGCGGAGCCGAAGCATCTCTAGGCCAGCACGGGCGGCTGGCGCCTGGCTTTTTTAGAACGTGTAGAACCACATTGGCCAATCGCGGACATGTGGCGCGAGTAGGGATGCTTTGACTGCGAACGACCTTCGCTTTGCGAAGGTCGTTCTTCGCTCAGCATGACAGGCGTTACTTCGGCCTGCCTCGCACTTGCATCGCAAGGCCTAAATCGTGACACTAGGCGGGGCGAATCCATTTCATGAATATTGGACTTTTTGGCGGGACCTTCGATCCGGTGCATCGCGGACATGTGGCGCTGGCGCGGGCGGCGCTGGAGCAGTGCAAGCTCCATCGCATTTACTTTGTGCCGGCGAACATTCCTCCGCACAAGCAGCGGCAGCCGCTTTCGCCTTTTGTGCACCGCTTTGCCATGCTGGCTCTGGCGACCGCGGAGGAGAAAGCGTTCGTGCCTTCGCTGCTGGAGGCTCCGGAGGACGCGGCGACACCGATACGAATCAACGCTCGAAGCAGTGATGCTCGAAGCAGTAAAGACCGTCAAGAGAAACCGAACTACACCATCGACACGGTGCGACGGGTGAAGCAGTCGTGCAAGGCCAGCGACAAAGTGTTTTTACTCATCGGCATGGATGCGTTTGCCGACATTGCCAAGTGGCACCAGGCGGAAGCGTTGTTCCGCGAATGCGAGTTCGTGGTGGCCAGCCGTCCGGGATACTCGCTGGCCGACGTGGCGAACGCGCTGCCCGAGAGCCTGCGTCCGCGGCCGGAAGTGACGCGGCCGTTTCACAAGCAGCCCGCCACCGGAGATCTGGTGCTGCCGGGAGCGACCATCCACCTGCTGGCCGATCTGCACCAACCGGCATCGGCGACGGCGATTCGCCAGGCTGCAGCGGCGGGCAAGCCGCTGGGCCGATTCGTGGATGCGCCGGTCGCGGAGTACGTCCGGAAGATGGGGCTATACAAGTAAGCCGACACAAATAGGCCCGCAGCGCGCGGAATGGCGCGAATAATTCAGTATGATGGAATGAGGGCACCGGGACATTCGAGCCCGGTGCAATTCGCGGATCCAATCAGGGCTGGCGTCCTTATCAACCGCCGATAAATGCAGGAGACCAATGGCTCAGAATCACTACAGCACCAAGACCAAGCGGCGTCCTAAGAACAGCAACCGCAAAGATCCGGCTGCTGCCACTATGGCGAAGCTGCGTGAACTGGCGGTGGCAGAGGCGAAAAAGTCGGCGAAGTAATGACGCGCGATGGGCGCGCGTTCGATTCAATCCGTCGAAGGTTAATCACTCGGGTCAGTTACAATGAGAGGCGCTTTCCAGCCCAAGAAGGATCAACGTATCACGGAATGAAGAAGAACGAACTCAAACAACAAATTTCCGCCGCCATTCAAGCCTGCCTGGAGAAAAAGGCCGAAGAACTCAGCATCCTGGAAATGGAAAAAGGGTCGGGAGCATTCACCGACTACTTCGTGCTGTGCAACGGAACCAACCCGCGGCAGGTGCAGGCCATTGCCGATGAAGTGGAACTGCGGCTGAAAGCTGCGAATTTACGCCCAGCGCACGTTGAGGGCTACAAGCAGGCGGAATGGGTGCTGCTGGACTATGTGGACTTCGTGGTCCACGTGTTCTCGGAGAAGGCGCGGAAGTTTTACGATCTGGAGCGGCTGTGGAAGACGGCCAGGCGGCTGGAAGTCGCCGATTTGAGCACTGCTCCCAAGAAGAAAAAATCGGCTGCGCTGAAGCCAGCCAAGCCGGTCGCGCCGAAAAAGAAGAAGAAGAAAAAGAAAGGCTGACCTTGGGGCTAAAGCCCTCGTCCGAAGGTGAGGCTTTATCGCAGCGCTGAAAGCGCTGCGCCACGCGAAAGCGCGGCGCCCAAAACCGATGACTGTCTCAGTTAAGCCGATGACCTCCCGCTCAGATTCCGCGCCGGACTGGGGAAACCAGTATCGCCTGGTTGCCTCGGAAAAATGGAAGGCCAAGTCGGCGGCTATGGGCCAGCCCGTGACCGATGCGCTGGTGGAATACGCGCAGCCGGCGCCGGGAATGCGGGTGCTCGACCTGGCCAGCGGGACGGGCGAGCCCGCGATCAGTCTGGCGTCTCGCGTGGGAGAGCACGGGCACGTCACGGCGCTCGACCTGAGCGCCGGGCTTCTGGAGATCGCCGCGCAGCGGGCGCAGGCGCGCGGGCTCAAGAATTTCACGACCCAACAGGCGGACGCTCACCGCCTGCCATTTCCCGAGGATAGTTTCGATCTCGCAACTTCGCGCTTCGGCGTGATGTTCTTCAGGGATCCAGTTCTTGCTTTGGGGGAGTTGCGGCGCGTCTTGCGGCCCGGAGCTCGGGCGTGCTTTCTGGCCTGGGGATCGTTCGAGCAGCCGTATTGGCAGAGCATGATGGGCGTGGTGCACCGGCATGTGGGCGGGCCTGTACTGGCGCCCGACGGGCCGGATCCTTTCCGATACGCCGAGCCCCGCAGTTTGTCGGCAGTTCTGCGCGGCGCGGGATTCGATGCGGTTGAGGAACAGACGAGGACGCTGCCGTGGACGTGGCCCGGGCCCGTGGAAGAATTGTGGGAGTATGCGCAGTCGGTCTCAGTGCCGTTTCGTCCGATGCTGGAGCGCGTGCCTGCGAAACTGTGGCCGAAGATTCACGAGGAAGTGCATGCGGCGATCCGGCGGTACTCGGACGGCGAGAAGATCGACTTCGGAGTGTCGGTGGTTCTTGCTTCGGGGCTGGCTCCGGGGAAAAAGTGAGAGACTGAGCGCCTCGTGAAGATCAGGATTGCATGGATCGGGAAGACGAAAGAACCGGCGATTCAGGCTTTGACGGACGAGTATCTCAAGCGGATTTCGCGTTATGCTCCGATCCAAGGAGTCGCGCTGCGCGACGAGGCTGATCTGCTCGCGAAGTTCGGAGGGAGTTTGAAGAGTGGAAGTGCGAAGGGCGCAAGCGCGACGAAGTCTACACTGGTGCTGATGGATTCGCGGGGCAAGGAATTTTCGTCGGAGCAGTTCGCTACGTTTCTCGGAGATTATCAGGATCGAAATCCTCTGCCTCTGGTCTTTGCTGTCGGCGGGGCTGATGGGTTCAGCAACGAGGCGAAGTCCGCTGCGCAGAACCTCATCTCACTCGGGAAGATGACTCTGGCGCATGAGTTGGCGCGGGTGGTGCTGCTGGAGCAGGTGTATCGGGCGTTCACGATTCTGAAGGGGCATCCGTATCATTCGGGGCATTGAGCGCGGTTCATGCGGTTCGTAAAGAAACGAGCGACGGCGTCAGTATGGGGAGTTTGGTTAGGATATCGATGACGTTGCGGTCGCGGCGATGCACAGCCACTTTCCATTCTTGAATACCCAAGTGTCCATGAACCGAGCGCGCAGCGCGTAGGCTCGGCCATCTTTTACGCCCCGTTCATGGTAGATACCAACCACCACCGCGGTAGTTCCGCGCGTGCGCACGGTCATCGATTCCGGAACGATCTCGACTACGCTGAGGCTCGGCTTGCGTAGGCTTGCGAGGTAGTCCGCTTTGGTCAACTGAGCGCCGTTGGGTTCCACCAACACCAGAGCATTGTCGAACAGGGCATCCAGAGCGAGGTTATCCTTTCGTCGTTGGGCCTCGAATCTGGAGTATTCCAAGTTGCGGACTTTAGCCGCAAGGCCAGAGTCGGAGTTGATCTGCTGCCCGGGGATCATGGCGGTGGTTGAACAAATGATGGCCAATACGATCGCAATCGTTTTCATCCAACCCCGAAAACGCGCCGGGAGTCGAGGATGAACTTTTCGTTCATTCATGGCTGCATGGCCGTGGTCATGCTGGCGACACACGACCAATGGCCCTCCTCGTACACCCAGGTGTCAACGAAACGGCCGTGGCGCAGATAGGGCTTTCCGCGTTCTACCCCTTTTAATTGCATCACGCCGCTGACGATCACCGTGTTTCCGTGGGCTTGCGCTACCGAAGACTGGACGACAATATCGACGGCGTTGGCCGCTTTGGTGTCGGCCAAAACCTGCGCTTTGGTCATCAATCTGCCGTCAATGTGTACATAAACCAGAGAGTCGTCGAAGATTGATCCTAAGGCCTTCAGGTCGCGCAGTTGGGCGGCTTCGCCCCACAGACGCTCCAGCGTCCCCACCTTCGATTCGGCATCGACAGGTCCTTGCGCACGGGCAGGCCCGGTTGCGAGCGAGGTTGCGAAGCAAACCAATACTGTCAACCATTTCGATCTGTTCATAGCGAAGGTTGTTTCTTAATTGCGTTATCGGCAGCTGGAGGGCATTTCTTGAGGGCATTCGGCACACGAAGGTTACGGCACGTGAAGGTAAAGCCCACACCGCGGTGAGCACCGTCACTGGCAGTGACCCAGACTCGCTTGGCTTTATTTCTTCGGTGTATCGGTGGTGGTTCCTACCAGTACCTTCAGGATCGTCACTGCCAGGTCGGTGGCGCCGATGTCTTCCATGTTGGTGAGGACAACGACTCCGGTGCGCTGTGCGGGTGCGATAAAGAAGGCAGTGCTGGTGCCTTGCTGGCCTCCGCTGTGTCCGACGGCGAGGAAGCCGTTTTCATCGCTTGCTCCCCAGCCTAGGCCGTAACTGTCTTTCGAGCCGTCGGAGGGTTTGAGCGGGGTCCACATCAGGTCGCGGGTAGTGCGCTTGATGAGCTTGTCGTTTAATACGGCGACTTCGAAGCGGGCCATATCTTCCGCGGACGACAGCCAGCCGCCGCCGGGAATTTTGTAGCTGGAGTCGAGGAAGTCGGCATTCTCGACCGTGCCGGATTTGGTTTGCTGGTAGAAGCGGGTGCGGTAGGGGATGATGGCGAAGCGATCGTCGACTTGCGTGTGCTCCATGCCGGCGGGAACGAGAACGTTCTGGCGCATGAAGTCGAGATACTTGGCTCCGGAAGCGCCTTCCATCACGCAGCCGACCAGCGTGTAGCCCTGCGTGGAATAGTGGAAATGGGTTCCGGGGTCGGCGACCAGAGGATCGTTCTTGAAGAAGTCGATGCCGGCCTGAATGGGATTGTCGAAGTGCCTGGTGTTGCCGAGTTCGGCTTCATCGGGCGCACCGGATTTGTAGTGGCGAATGCCGCCCAAGTGTCCCATGACTTCGCGCGTGGTGATGGGCTGCTGCTTCTTCGGGAAGGCCGGGCAGTATTTTTGGATGGGGGCGTCGAGGTCGAGTTGTCCGCGCTCGTAGAGTTGCATGGCGCCGACCGCGGTGAGTGGTTTGGAGATCGAGGCCAGGCGGTAGAGCGTGTGTTCGCTGGCGGGGGCGTTGTTCTCGAGGTCGGCAAAGCCGAAGCCTTCGGCCCACTCGTATTCTCCGTTCTCGACGATGGCGACCGAGACTCCGGGAACGTGCGTCGAGGCCATGAATTTTGAGACGGAGGCTTCGATCTGCGTGCGCTTTTCGGGGGAGAGTTCGTGCTGTTGGGCGAGGCAGGAAGATGCGTAGAGAATTAAGAACAGAATGACGGGGAAGATGTGTCGACGAGCATATGGGAGCGTGAGCATGGATGTGCCTTCCGAAGGAGATGAGGCAACAGCAATC
>CAVWLI010000024.1:0-167733 GCA_963755795.1 uncultured Acidobacteriota bacterium
GAGGGAGTCGCGTAGCCAGCCAGAGTGCCGCTGAAGCCGATGACTGCGGATCCTGCCACAGCCGGTTGAAAGGTGGTCTGATGACTTGTATCGCCGGCTTTGAAGACTAGCGAGCTGCTGCCTAATGTTCCGACTCCAGCCGGAATGTCTGTGTTGGTTAGCCCAACCGTGGCCGTCGAGGCTCCTGGACGCAAGATGAGTGTCTGCCCAGTGTAGGCGAGAGTGGTCGGGTCAAGTTGAGCAAAGTAGACGTAGACAGGCGACGTTCCCGAGAACGTCGTAGTCGTAGTGCCCCCCACCACAATGAATCCGGACGGGACGAAATTAACTGTCGCGGTCGTCGAGTTATATCCCGGAACCGTCTCGGTGATTGTGGCGGACCCAGTAGACGCCAAGGCCTGGGCATAGAACTGTGGCGCGGTGGTGCTGCCGGCGGCAACGGTCAAGGTGATGGAGCTCGATCCCACCGTGGTCGCGCTCGTCGAGAGCAGCAGGTTAGGGCTGTCGGAGGTGAGAGTTACCTTGCGCCCCCCGAGTCGGAGCTGCAGTAGCCAGGCTGATCGAACTGGAGCAAGCCGAGTTGTAGCCGATGGAACCTGATCCCGTGCCGGTGATCGGGTAGATGTTGCAAAGGATGAGAGAACTGTTCGGTGTCGTGACCGTGAAGATAGTGGTGTTGTCATTCGACGCGGCAGAGTAGCCGGCAGGAGTGCTGGCGAAACCGATGGTTGCCGTTCCACCATTAGCTGGCTGGAAGGTGGTTTGAACGTGCGAATTACCGGCTTTCAAGACCACCGAAGTGCTGCCGAGTGTCCCGACTCCAGCCGGAGTGTCTGTATTGGTAAGGTGAATCGTTACCGCCGGGGCTCCCGCACGCAGCGTTACGGTCTGTCCCGTGTAGGCGAGAGTGGTCGGATCGAGTTGCGCCAGGTAAACATAAACTGGCGAGGTTCCAGACAAACTGGTGGTGGTTGTGCCACCCTGCAGGATGAATCCCGAAGGTACAAAGGTTGCCGTGGCAGTTCCATTCGAGTAAGCGGGCGCGGTCGCCGTGATGGTAACGTTCCCAGAAGATGCCTTCGCTAGAGCGTAGAAGCTCGGGATTGAGATCGAACCCGCTGGTACTGTGACCGTAATACTGTGGCCGCCGCCTGTGGTTGCCTTGGTCGAAAGCAGCAGATTCGAGGTGGCTGGAGTAGTCAGCTTCACCACCAGGTTGCCAGCTGGTGCCGCCACTGCCAACGCGCCCGAGAGCGCCACAACGCCGTTATAGCCTATCGTAAAGCTGCCGCCTCCTTGCGGACCGTAGAGCGTGATTCCGGGTGGAGAGTAGACCGTAATCGCTGCAGAGCCTGCGATCGCTCCCGGAGCCGTCGCCTGGATCGTCGTACTTCCCGCGGTGACTCCCTTGATGGGGACGCTGACGCTGCTCGATCCCGCGGGAATGAGAATCGTGGCGGGAACGGTGGCTTCCAATGGATTGGCTGATGCCAGCGTAATTTTAAATCCGCCGGTGGGGGCCACCGCCGACGCACTCAGCGTCAAATCTTTCGTGACCCCAGTCTCCACACTCAGAGTATTCGGGTTGAAGGTAAGCGTAATTTGGACGACCGCGTTTTCCGTGTCCGACGCATATCCTGGGGCGCTGCCCGTCACGCTCAGCGGGCCGATGTGAACTCCGTTGATGGTTGGAGCCGTGACAGGGGAGGTAGCCCCAATCGGAATGATGACTGTGGTGGGAGTAAAAGTCACCGTGCCCGGCCCCCCGCTGCCCACCAGCTTGATGTTTACAGCCGCCGTAGCCGGCGCTCCGATGCTGACGGGATACGGCAACGACTGTCCCGGAGCTACCACTGCGTTATGCGGCAGACTTATTGTCAAGCCGGGCGGAAAGACGGTGACTCCGAGAGTGCCGTTGCTGTAGCCGCCAGTCGGCACGCTGGCCGTGAGCGTTGCGGTATTTGCCTGAACGCCAGTTACCGTAAAGCTGGCGGTGGTTGCACCGGCGGCAATGGACACGGAGGCGGGCGCTATGCTGGCCGTTGCGGCAGCGCTGCTGGCCAGCGAAATTGTGACTCCACCAGGGGTAGGAATGCTAGGGGCAGGATTGGCAAGCTTGACCGTGCCGGTCACTGTATTGCCAGTTCCAATATTTGTGTAAGGCAGTGTAAGGGTAATAGTACGCAGACTCACACTGAGCGAAGTAGTGCCATCGGTAAGGCCGGTGGCGAACGCGGTTAAAGTTGCCGAACCGCTGCTAGTCGCGGTGGTCACGGTGAATGAGGCGGTCGTTGCGCCCGTGAGTACACATACGCTGGTCGCGGGATTTTCTGTTGCCGTCGATATGACTGCGATGGAGGGAACGCTGAACGCCAGTTGAATGACTTGGCCGAGGCAACTGGAATCGCTTCCTTGCACAGCTGGTGCCGAAAGGGTAACCGTGCCACTTGTGCTCGCGAAAGTCAGCAAGCTCCCCGAGGCCAGAGCAACGGCGATGGATTCAGTTGTTTGTGGCAGAGCCGTATTGGCCACCGCGATCGCTCGCGGTCGCGACCCAGTCGCGTACGACAATGCCGAGCCAACGCTGAGGTTGTGGGTTTGAGGATCGACCAGGTAGCGGGTTATGGTGTTCGAGTCCGCATTCACCGTAAATAGGAATTGTCCGGCCACATCGCCGGCAAGATTCAGGCTGCCGTGAGGCGCGATCGGCAAGGCGGCATCGAGCAAACGTTGACCCGCCGCAATGGTGCCTTCGGAGTGAATCCCCATTCCGGAAAGCCCCGCCGCTTGCGAGCTCGCAACCAGCAAACGAGTAGAGTCCGGCATGAGCAACAGGTCGCCGGGGGAGTGCAGAGTCTCGAAAGGTGAACCATTCGCCGGAGTCAGCGCGCCATCCACTGGATCGACCAAGAACGCTGAAACTGAATCCGATCCTGCATTGGTGACGTAGAGTTCCTTGCCCGACGCGGAAATCGCAATTCTCTCGGGGATGAAACCGGTTTCAACCGCGGGATTTCGAGTAGGCGCAAGCGCGCCGCTTTGCTCATTGATCTGAAAAGAGGAGATGAGACTCTCGGCCGCACTACCAACGAAGAGAAAATGATCGTCAGGACTAATCGCTAGGGCAGAAGGAGCGTGGCCGGCAGCGAAAGGCGAACCGGCGATTGCTGTTAGTTTCCCGCTGGCAGCATCGATAGCAAACGCCAACACGGTTCCAGGCTCTTCAACGGTCGCATATAAATGATTGCCGGAGCGGTCCATGACCAGTTGATGAGGACTCCCCGAAGTCTCAAACGGCGAACCTTCCACTCCCTGGGGCGCTCCGCGAGAATCGATCTTGTAGGCAAAGATGCCTGCGCTGGTGTCGCCCGCAACAAATATGAATTCCCCGTTCGGACTCGCGACTACGACAGTGGGCGCGGTTTCTAGCCGGAAAGGCGAACCAGCTACCGGCGAAAGCTCTCCCGTGGCAGCATTCACATGAAACACTGACAAATCTCTGGAGTCGTGGTTTCCCACATAGACGAACTGCGGCCTTTGCGCCGTCGCGGAAGCACTGGCCGCCAGCCCACCGGATGTCCCAGCAGAGGAGCTCGCAGACGTGAGCTCCGGGGAATTCAATGCCAACGCAACGGCAATCATTAGCAACAGTCGGCAGAAGGGACGGATGGGCTGGATGAATCGGTAGGCAGTGGTCATGACAACCTCGGCGAAGTAGGTGTTTTCTGTGCCCGAATCTCATGAACTCGCCTGGTGCACCAAAGGGGCGAGGTGCTGGTTGGCGAGCTGGGGTTGCGCCCGTCAGACCGCGAGTGTCTGCGCAATCTTGGAGAACGTCAATGTACCGGAGAAGATTTTGGTCTGTATTAAATCTTAACTAGTAAATAACGGTATACAAATGACTTAACCAGCTCGCATGAAAATGACTCGGGAGCCACTGAGCTATGCTAAAATCCCGCTCAACTCCCGAAGATGGAGCTCCCCCAGAAAAGGGAACGCAGATGGAACAAGTTCCCGGCCAGCCTAGGCTCAAGTTCGGTCCATTCGTAGTAGATCTGGTGGCCGGTGAGATTCTCAAGAACGGTTTGCGCATCCGGTTACAGGAAAAACCCCTGCGCGTCCTTGTGATGCTCGCCGAACGCCCCGGTCAGCTGGTGACTCGAGAAGAGTTGAATAAGCGCCTCTGGCCGGACGACACCTTCGTCGACTTTGAAACCGGACTCAACACCGCAGTCAGCAAGCTTCGGGATGCGCTCTCCGACCGTGGTCAAAAGCAACGTTATATCGAGACGATTCCCCGCCGCGGCTATCGCTTCCTCGGGGACGTCAAAGTTGAAGAGGTCGGCGGCGTTGCATCTCAACCTGAGGCGGCGAGTAAGTCTGAGTCTGGGTCCGTTGCCATCGAAGTGACAGACACTGTCGCAGTAGAGGAGCCAGAGTTAGTCGTCGATGCCGCAGTCAACCCTCCCACAGTCGCAGCTCGCCCTCGGTTCGCCGCCATCCGGCCGTACATCATCTTATTCGTGGCCGCTGGTCTGGCCTTCACTAGTTGGCTGCTGTGGACCCGCTTTCACCGCGCGAACCCGGCCCTCGCAACCAGAACCATGCTCGCCGTTTTACCCTTCGAAAATCTGACGGGAGATTCCACCGAGGATTACATCAGCGATGGATTCACCGAAGAAATTATCACCGAGCTCGGGCAGATGAGCCCCGACGAGCTGGGGATTATCGCGCGCACTTCTTCCATGGTCTATAAGGGACAGCAGAAATCCATCAGCAAAATCGCCAGCGAATTGCACGTTAAGTATGTGCTGGAAGGTAGCGTGCGTCAGACCGACACAGGGTTTCGCGTGACGGCGCAGTTGATCCGGGCCGATGACCAAACTCATCTTTGGGCGCAGGATTACGACCGTCCCATGGGTCGTCTGGTGCAGATCCAGGGTGAAGTTGCGCAGGCGGTTGCCCGGGAGATCCGCGTCAAGCTCACCCCACAAACGGAGTCGAGCTTCGCGCGCGTTCGCGAGGTTGATCCTGCCGCTTACAGTTCCTTCCTGCAAGGGCGCTATAACTTGGCGAAACGGTCGGGCGACGGACTGACAAAAGCTGTCGTCTCTTTTCAAGATTCGATTGCGAAAGACCCCAACTATGCTCCGGCCTATGCCGGTTTGGCGGACGCATACAACCTGCTCATCTACTACGGGTATCCGCCTGGGCGAGAGGGAGTGGCTCTGGCGAGAGGAGCTGCCGAAAAAGCCATCCAGTTGGATCCTGATCTCGCTCGTGGTCACGCTTCATTGGCCTATGTCTACTATATGTGGGACTGGAAATGGCAAGCAGCGGATCAGGAATTCAAGAAGGCTCTAGAGCTTGACCCCAACTACAGCACCGCCCATCACTGGTATGCGCAATTCCTGGCATCCCGAGGCCGCAGCGTCGAAGCGCTCGCCGAAATCGATGAGGCCACGGCGCTCGATCCCCAATCCTTAATCGTGTGGACCGCCCGAGCCTATCTGTTGTATTTTGCGGGCGAATATCGGGAATCTGAAACGGCATGCCGCAGAGTATTCTCGCGTGATCCTAATTTCCTGGTCGCCCATGCCGTCCGCGGACTAGCCCTGGAAGGCGAGCACGATGAGGCGAATGCGATTCTCGAGTTTCAAAGAGCCATCGAGTTATCGCATGCGCGTCCTGCACCCTACCTTGATTATTTAGGCCATGCTTATGCAATAGCTGGTCGCACTACTGAAGCCGCTGCGATTCTGTCGGAGCTCGACCAGAAGGCGCGGACCGGAGAAGCCGGACCTGCATTTCAGGCCGCCACGTTGCTTGGCTTAGGGAAAAAAGACCAAGCCTTCACCGCCCTTGAACAGGGTCTCGCTGACGGCGATGCAGCGGGATTGATCTGGCTTCGAGTAGATCCGAGGTTTGCGGCGTTACGCGCAGATCCGAGATTTGCCCAACTTGTTTCAAGAGTCGGGGTTGAGTGATGATCGCGAGCGTCCTGCGTTGCTCGGTCTGGTTGTGGGACTCGCAGCCAGCCTGGAAACTGGCCATCTGATGCGCGACTTGCGCTATGAGATCAAGCCGCTCGATGCGCTAGTTTATGCGACAGTTGCCGCAACGCTGCTCGCCGTAGCCGCGCTCGAAAATCTGAAGCCTTCGAAACTGATCGGAAGATGAGTGTAATGGGATTTTTCGCCAACTATCGATCTCTCGCCTCGTGCGCATGCCACTGTATCGCGATTCCCGGCTCTGTCTTGCATTTTCATACGATGGCATGATTCCTTTTGTCGATGCAACGCCCTGCGGTAATGATGAAAGTTGATTGCTAACCTGTAATCTTCTGAGTTAAGCTGCGCCATTTCTTCAGAGATATTTTGTACTGTTCGTATTGACCGCGCCCTGACGCAGTCTATCCAGTTCGCTGAACGTACTCTTTAAGCTTGACGGAATATTCGGCGCACAATTCCGAGAACTACCCGATTAACCCAAGTGGCAACGATCACAAACCGGCGGCTCCGACCTAACCGTGGCACCGCGATGGTTTTGCGCGAATTTCAGAATGGGCATACGATGAAAGGGGCAGTTTTTAACCTTTCAAAAAAGCTCTTTTTTGCTGGACAACTGCGGTATCATCAAGAGCTCTTTCTCCCACCTATCCCATGTTCAGTTTTGACCGAGGCCGATACTTGTCGTCTGTACGTCCTGCGAAGGGCTCTCCGTAAGGTGCGGGTACCTGCACAGTGAAGTGTTTTTCAAGATAACCATATGTTCGAACAAGCTTTCAAAAATATCGATGACGTCCTCTGGAAAGAAGCCGGCTGCACAACCGAGCTCGATTACACTGAGCAAACATCCTGGCTTTTATTTCTAAAGTACCTCGACGATCTTGAGCGGGACAAAAGCACCGAGGCCGAGCTAGACGGCAAAAAGTATACCTACATTCTCGATAAGCTCTACCGATGGGAAAGCTGGGCCGCGCCCAAAGATAAGGACGGCAGACTCGACCACAACAAGGCCCTGACCGGCGACGATCTTCGCGATTTCGTGGACGGAAAGCTTTTTCCCTACTTGAAGAAGTTCAAGCAAAAAGCGACCGGCCCAAACACCATCGAATACAAGATCGGGGAAATATTCGGCGAGATCAAGAACAAGATTCAGAGCGGCTACATGAGGTTCCTTCGCGGATGGCGGCAGTGCCGTCGAGTTCGAAGGAGCGGCAATCCAGACTGCTCTTCCGTTCCATCCGAGGGTCGAGGTCTATGGCTATTTCTGCTCCCCGAGGATCGTCTCGACACCTCGCCGCGTGAACGGGCATACTAATTGGTATGTCGGGAGTTAGAAAAACATCGCGGCGCAGGGGGACGACCTCGCGCGATCCAGGGCGCACTCGAGGGCTCCTGTTGCAGGCTGCCTTCCAGGAGATATACCACTCGGGCTATCGGAGCGCTGACCTGGATTCGATCCTGGCGGCAGCGGGCGTCACCAAAGGCGCGCTGTACTACCACTTTGACGACAAGGAGGCCCTGGGGTATGCCGTGCTGGACGAGGTCATGGCGAGTGACCTTCATAAGAAATGGGTGCAGCCTCTACTGAATGCTAAAGACCCCATCGATGCTCTGGTCCGCATTGTTCAGTCCGAATCGCTGAGAAAAGAAGATGTTCGGCGTGGCTGCCCCTTGCTTAATTTGTCTCAAGAGATGTCTGGTCTTGATGAGGGATTCCGCAGAAGGACGGCGAGACTTTTTAAGAACTGGCACGACGCCGTGGCGGGGGCCCTGCGTGGAGGACAGAAACGCGGGTTAGTGCGCAACGATATAGACGCGAATGAAACGGCTACTTTCCTGATCGCGACCTACGAAGGCTATGTCGTTCTAGGAAAGAATTCGCAGGATCCACGGACCATGCAGTCAGGCCAAAGAAGGGTGAGCGGCCACCTCGAGTCGTTGCGCCCGGCACGAGGCCGGACGCGAGCGGCAGCCCGCGGGTAGCCAATTTTTTGTTCAGCCCGTGAAGTCTTCGCGTCCACCCATGCCTGTTACCCGGCAGCGTTACCCGGCAGCCCAGCGTTGCCGCACAGCGGCCAGAAAATTTTCTTTATCCGCGCGCATTTGCCTCACTAGTGCCTGATTGCCGGTGTCTTCGTGGGCGGCAGCCCAGAGCACCATCTCGGTAAGAACTGGCGCCAGATCGATCCCTTTCTTGGTGAGCAAGTAAATTACCTTGCGCCGGTCGGATGGGTCCGGCTCTGTGGTAATAATTCCGTAGGCGCTGAGCTTTCGCAGTCGGTCGGCCAGGATATTTGTCGCAATCCCCTCATAACATTCCATAAATGCTTTGTACGTGCGGGCGCCCCGCAGCATCATGTCGCGAATGATCAGAAGCGACCAGCGGTCACCCAGCATTTCCACCGAAGCGTTCAGCGGGCATCCTGAGCGCCGTTTCGGGCCTGCCTTCTTTCGGGCCATCTTTGCATCTATTGTCCAATATTTACTTGCGCTTCGCAATTATTCAATATTTACTTGCAAGTAGCAAGTCAATTGTGAATACTGTTCGCAAGTGGGATGACCGCATTCATAAGAGCCGGATCACCCGAAGGTGCACGACAAAAGGGAAATTAATTGGGTCAGTTTCACTGCGTTGAGGCTTGCTGCACAAACATACATACTCGTCGGTATGATCGATGCAACGCTTTAGCGGACCGGCCGCATCATAAGATTTCGGATCGTCCTGAACTCTGCGCCGGAGGGGGAAAGTTATGGGCCGAAGGATACGCAAGCCAGTCGTATTAGGAAGCTACCTGCTTGCTGTCGCGCTGACTGTGGTCTCGCAAATGCGAGCCCAATCCAAAACCCCGTATCCCAGCATGGACGCGCTTGACCGGTACCTGATCGCGGACCGAAATGCCGAAATAGCCCTGGCACGAAGTGCGGCTCCGGATTCCATATCCCGCGACGCAAAGGTGCTGGTTCTTGGGCCGCATGGCTATGAAACAGCAGTGGAGGGCAAGAACGGCTTCGTGTGCGTTGTGGAGCGAGGGTGGATGGCTCCGTTCGACAATCCGGAGTTTTGGAACCCCAAGATTCGCGGCCCCATCTGCTTCAACCCGCCCGCGGCGCATTCCGTCCTTCCGATGACTTACAAAAGGACCGAGATGGTATTGGCGGGCCAATCCAAGGGTCAGATTATGGAAGGTATCGCGATATTCGCCAAGAAAGAGCTGCCGACCCTGGAGCCTGGCGCCATGAGCTACATGATGTCGAAGGAAGCCTATCTTACGGATTCCGACGGCCACAACATCGCGCACTTGATGTTCTACACCCCACTTATGGACGGCGACGTTTGGGGCGCGGGTCAGCCCAAATCGCCCGTCATATTGAATCCACAGTTCGCCCGGGAAGGGATCGAAGTATTCGTGGTTCTTACCGGCATGTGGTCGGACGGAACACTCGCGCCGGTCAACAATTAACGGCGGACGAATGTTGGATAACACATAGCTCGCACATCACGCGAGTCCGAGAGGAGTCGATGACCGACTGGGATTTGGCACGTCTATTGCTGCATTGATGTTTGCGTTGTTTTGTGCACGGATCGGTCTGGCTGATGCTGGCGTAGCAGAGCTCACCTACCCGGCACCGTTCACGCGAGATCGTTGGATGAAGGGCGCGTCGGAGGAAGTTCATGGGGGGCGAAATCGTCAGCGGCGATCGACAAAGCCACGGGAGTCTAACGAATGGCGATGTCCCGGATGTTCGAGTGATCATCGAGGTTGCGCACGGCGAACTGCGGCGACTCATTCAACAGCGCGCCGAGATCGCGAAGCGCATTGGCACAATCAAGCAAACCATCGCGGGACTATGTAATCTGTTCGGCGATGATGAACTGACTGAAGACTTACGCGAATTAGTGAAAGGCAAAGCGGGGGTACGGCGACGGGGAATTACTCAGGCGTGCCGCAAGGTGTTGATGGAGGCTGG
The DNA here is from genome assembly GCA_963755795.1 of uncultured Acidobacteriota bacterium. GTDB lineage: Bacteria > Acidobacteriota > Terriglobia > Terriglobales > Acidobacteriaceae > Sulfotelmatobacter. Next base: position 9,978 of record CAVWLI010000024.1, read on the forward strand.
CAGCCCCCTGACCGCAATGAATGTATGCGAACAGATTCAACAGCAAATCGATCTGCCGTGTTCGAAGAATCTGGTTGGATCGGTTACGACAGTGCTCAGCCGGCTCGAACAATACGGAGAAGCCCGCATCGTCCCTCATGACAGTGGCCCCCGCGCCTGGGTGTGGGTCTCGGCGGTTGAAGGTGCGAGCTCTCATCTCGTGGATTCCGCAGTGGACTCTCAGGTTTAGGGAGTGAGTCGCTTCCCGAGCCATGAGGTGCAGCATTCCTCGAAGAGGGGAAAAGGAGTTGCAATCGTGATAGGACTGTCACCGCAACTACAGATTGCTCCCAAAGGGCCAACTTCCCGGATCGCGATCAGGGCAGGAAAGAAGATTCTATTTATCGACACGGCGGACATCATTGCTGTGGAAGCCGAGGGCCATTATGTCATGCTGCAACACAGGTCAAGCGGGTACCTGCTGCGCGAGTCGATTTCAACCCTGGCAGAGAAGTTGAGTCTGTTTGGCTTTGTCAGGATCCATCGATCGTCTTTGGTGAATGTTGCCTTCGTGGAAGAGATCCAGCCGTTGCCGACCGGGGAGTACATGCTGCGCGTGAGGGGGGGCAAAAGATATACAGTCACTCGTACTTACAAGAAGAATCTGCATCTACTTGCCGAGTCGTGGATCGGCACCGACGGTTTTGGCCAGATAGAACCTGCGGTCTGATCGATGGCGATAGACATTTCCGAGGCGAACCGACGGCGGAAGGATTTCGACAACGTCAAACCGTCAATCGAAACTGCTCTCGCGTTTATGCTGCGACAGCGAGTCCGCCACTACCCAGGCAACACCAACCACGGCGAGATTCACCCCGCTCTCGCTCCAGTTCCAGTGAGTCGAGTGATCGGCCAGCAGTACGGGTCCGTTTGCCAGCAGGCCGAAGGTCGCAAGCATCGCCGTCATCAGAATTGCGGCGAGGCGGGCCTGTACGCCGGTCAGGATCGCAACGCCCGCGGCGACGAAGCCAACTCCGGTCGCGTAACCCCAGAACTCTTGCGTAGGCGGCAGCCATTTGGGGACCATCGAGGCCGTGTTGCTCATATAAACAAAATGCGCTCCGCCGAATACCAGCGCACAAAGCCCAAAAACCAGTTGACCCAGGCGCGTGAGGCGCACGGCCCGCGCTCCATCGATTCTGGCGGTGGTGGCATAGATGATCAGCCCGCCCGCCGCGATCGCGAGCTGCATGGCGATGTCTTCGTAGATGACGAATACGGCGTACTGGGTAAACAGCAGGCGGCCGTTCATCAGGGTGACAACCAAGAGCGCGTAGTACATGGTGAGCGCGGCGGCGCCCCAGGCCGCCGTTCGGCGCCACTCGACGGCCGCGGCCGCGACGACCATGAACACACCGGCGGCATAGGCTAGAGCGATGTGAGCGGCAATGTTCTCGGGCACCCGCTGCCCCGGGTCAAATTCCCTAAACGCCAGACTGGCCAAGCCCAGCGCCATGACCCCGATGCCGTAGACGCGCCGGCCGAAGGCCATCGCAGTTTTTTCCGCCGTCATGACTATTTCAGCTTAGCTGAAAGCTCGCCGCCAGAACACATGGAAGGCGTTCCGCCTAAATTTGAACCGTCAATCGAAGTTTATATGTCCATCGAGTTCTAATCGCCGAGAGGCATCCTTTTGGAGGATGCCTCTCTTTGCTCTTAGCGTTCGGCTTCGCTGGTTAGAAATAGAACTTCCCGGCGAGTTGCACTACTCGACCGGCGCCAGTGGTTGTGATTTGCTGCACGGTATTGATTTGCCCGAAGGCACCACTGGAAAGGTTATTAACCGGCGCACCGAAATTTGCGTGGTTAAAGGTGTTGAAGGTCTCCAGCCGCAACTGGAAGTACATGGACTCGGTAAAGTGAATGCTCTTCTCCAAAGCCATGTCCCAGAAATTTAATCCCGGTCCATAGAATGGGTTGCGATTGGCGGTACCTTGGGTCCCGACGGCTGGAATTGCGAAGGCAGCAGCATTCACCCAAGGTTGTTGCTCCACGTTGCCATTCATGATCACTGTCTTTCTGGGGTTGTGATTAATGTTTAACGGCGCCCCCGTGGCATTAACGAAATCCGGGGATGCGAAAAACCCCTGGATAGGAGAGCCCTGCAAGTCATCGAAGGCGGTCTGGAATACTTCGACTGGGAAACCGTGCTGGAAAGTCCCGATTCCCGATAGGTTCCAATCATCTGTCAGCCGTTTCCAGCGATGCCCATATTTATAAAACGGCAGTGTGTAGACGTAGTTGACTACCAAACGCTGCGGCGCATCGTTGGCCGAAGGACCATAATTGCGGGCAAAGTTCAGGGCATTGAAACCAGGATTATTGAAGGCGTCATTTTCCAGGCTCGAGGTGTAATCGAAATAGCGGGACCAGGTGTAGGCAGCCTGAAATTGCAAGCTATTGCTGAAGTGCCGGTTGATCTGCGCTTGCAGAGAGTTGTAGTTGGAGTTCCAAGCCGTCGCGTATACACCAATTCCCCCATAGACGTTCGGGTTGTATTGGTATGTGTTCGCTGCCAGCGCAGGCAGATTGAAATCGTTGGTGGCGCCCTCGGTCACTGCAACAGGGTTTCCGGACGCTTGCCCAGCCGGATTCATGTTGTAGGCGCCCTCCAGGTGTCGCCCGATCGTTCCAACGTAGGCGATGGTCGCAACCGTCGATTTCGAAACCTGGTACTGGACGTTCAAGTTGAAGTTCGTTGACCTGGGAGCAGTCAGATGCGGACTGTAGAAGACGTCATTGATGCCGATGGGTTCAAACTCAGCAAAGTTAGGGGACGTCCCGGCCGCTGGTGCAGCAAACGGAAAAGGGTTGTTCGTGGTTCCGCTCGGGAACGCTCCCACTGCAGCTGGATTTACGGTGCTGTAAGGGTTGGCAAAGCCTGGAGAGCCAATCGTGCCTGCTCCCGTCGAGATTGTCGAAAACGGCACATTGGTGAGCGTCTGCAGCGTTGCCTCTGAGTCCGTGCGATTGAAATAGAGACCAATGCCGGCACGAACGCTCCACTTGGCGGAACCTCCCGGACTCCAGGCAAACCCAAGACGCGGCGCGAAGTCGTCGTAATGAATGCTGGCATCTCCATACTCCCCCACTCCCTTATCGCCGGGGAAGACGACTCCAACGGGAGCCGTGGGGAAAATCGTGGATTGCTGCCCGGGATGGAACGCGTCCAGAATCTCTCCGTTTGCGTAGAGATTCTTGAACGGAGTTTGGACTTCCCAACCTACGCCCAGGGTCAGCGTCAAATTGGGCTTCACTTGCCATTGGTCTTGGCCGTAGGAGTAATATTCCCGTCCCCGCGCCCGGATGATGGCGCCGCTTCCTTGCTGATACTCGTCGGGAAGTCCAAGCAGAAAATCAGCTCCGGGGTTCCCCGTCGAAAAAGATCCCGACCCAAAGTACTGATAGGTGCCGTTCAGGTTGTTGTAGTACGGATTGTTGATTTCCAAACGGTCCATGTTGAAGCCGAACTTGAAGGTGTGGTGGCCCCAAACCTTGCTGAGGTTGTCCACTACCTGATAGGTATTTTGCACGCGTGGTTGCGGCCCAAATGCGCTGAAACCAAGAGTGAACATGCCCGACACAAACATGACGGGAAGCTGCGCAAAGGCAGGGGCCTGGGTGCTGTTGATGCCGCTGAAGCCGTAGGCCGAAGCACTCTGGGTACTGGCCGGTACTACGTCATCGTAATTAAAACGGAGGTAGGCAAAGCGCGCCTCATTCAACGTGGTGGCCGAAAAAGCATGGTTCCAGGCAGTAGTGTACTCGTAGGTCTTGGATGGGTTGCCGTCAGCGAAGCCAGGAAGGCTGGAGCCGCCGAAACCCAAATCGTCGTTCGTGATGTGCTTATCGTATAACCCATAGAACCAGATCGAATCTTTACTCGACAGCTTCTCGTCCAACCGGCCGAGATACTGGTCCCTCTTTGCGATCTCAAGGGGATTGAACAGATATGCATTGCCCGGCCCATTGGGCATAGGGATGTACTGATTGAGAAGCTTGAGTGACAGCGCGTTCAGATCCTGCGTCGGGATCGCACCGGTGCTGAAAAGATTCGAGTAGGTATTGGTTCCATTGGCCGGGCACATGACACCGCCGCTTACCGGACACGACGAAGCGCTGTCGCCGTACATCGGAAATGGAATAGGGTTGTTGCTAAACGAGCCGCCACCTGCCGAAAAATCGCCGGTCCGTTGCGCCTGACTGAAAACGATTGGCTGGTCCTGACCATACAGGAGGCCGCCGAAAGTGTCCGCGTAGGCAGAAGGTTGTGGCGTTGCTGAACGTCTACCCTGATAGGAAAAAAAGAAAAAGGCATGATCCTTAACGATCGGCCCGCCCACCGTACCGCCATACTGGTTTTGGTGATAGAGGGCTCGGTTTAACGAAAACCAAGGTATCGCGTCCAGGAATGTGTCGCGATAGAACTCAAAAACGTCGCCGTGAAACTGATTGGTGCCGTTCTTGATGATCGCGTTGACGATGGCGCCAGAGTTGCGTCCATACTCGGGATTGAGAGTGCTGCTCACCAAATCAAACTCGCCGATGGCATCCGGACTCACGATGACGAGTGGTGTGTTAACCGCCGCATCGTTGGAATCGGTCCCATTGATTAGGAAAGAATTCTGCTGCGTTTCCGCTCCGTTGGTGGAGTAACCGCCCCCGCTGGTGTTGGTCCCGAATCGGTCAGAAGCTCCCTGCACTCCAGGCTGAAGTTGCATGAGTTGAGTCCAGTTGCGTCCGTTTAGCGGAAGTTGGTCGATCTGGCTTCCGGTAACGGTGGCTCCCAGTTGCATGCTGGTGGTTTCCACCTGAGCGGAGTTAGCCTCGACCGTAACCGTGTCGCTCACCACGCCAAGTTCCATCGTTGCTCTCAAGTTGAATATTTGGTCGAGATCGAGATGAATGTGACCCTCGGTGAACGTCTTGAAACCGGATTTTTCTACCTTCACCGAATAATCTCCGATGGGCAGTTGCAAGAAGGCGAACAACCCATCCTTGCTCGAGGTCGCGGAATAACCCAGGCCTGTAGCTATGTTCGTTGCCGTCAGTTTCGCGTCGGGCACCACGGCTCCAGACGGATCTACAACCGTCCCGCGAATACTGGCGTAGAGGTTGTCGGCATAGGCAGGGGAGGCCCACACGCCCATTCCACACACCAACCCCAGCGCGAGAAAAAAAGCCAACAAACTGAACGCATGCTGTTTCATTACAAGCCCTCCTGTGTCTCGAATTCTTATGAGCCAATTAACAACCGAATGCCGGGCTGTCGCGTCACAAGGCAGCGCCTTCCCTGTCTCGGTGTCGGGACTTGCCTGCGCATGAACAACGCAATTTGGCTTTCACTTCTGAAGACCCAAGGCACGACCAAAAACTGTGAGCAGCATCCAGTGCGGGTAGTGCAAGCGGAGACCCAATTTAGAGGAAATTGCCTGGTGTTACTAAACTCAGTCACGGAATCCGAAGGTGGGTGACCCGAACTTACGTATTCTCAACAGAGCCGAAAATCACTTAAACGACAGCTTCATATGAATATCGGTAGAAACATTCTGAGAATGGTGTCAGACTTAGTAAAGCCGCTATGCGGTAAATCGAGTTCTGGATCATCGAGTTCTGGATCGTTGACGACTAGGAAGTCGGCTTTGCCCCAGCGGTTCCACCAATTGAACCAGAGATCGGGACGAAGCAAAGGCGGCACGCCCGAGTTTGCGTTCGATCCTTCAGGCGCGATTTGTCGGGGCTTTTAATTTCGGTTACGAAGCACGCCGTCCGACGACTGGGATCATGTGCCGCTTTGCCAGAGCCTCAACTTCCGGCTCGGTCACTGCCGAGAGGTCTGCGCTTCCGGTAGTGATGACCCGTCGAGAAATGTCGGGATGATGGGTCTTCAAGTATTCTTTCAAGAAGTCGGCGGCATTGCTTTTTCCGGTGGCGTGACCGACAAGGACGATCTCATTTGCCGGAGTGATATCTTTCGCGATCTCTTCATAAAAGGAATCCTCTTCGGGAACGCGCTCGCCGCGGTAGTGCGCTTCCTTTCGATGAATAAGATGATGATGGAAATTGTACGGATCGTAGGGTCGCACCGTATGTTCGTCTGCCGGACGACTTCCACCGAGATCTTGGTAAACATGGGCGGCGTGGTGGTCGATGACGACAATCATCCGGCCGGGCTCTGTCGTTTTTTCCACCTGCGAACTCGGTCCCGCCTCCTTCAAGAACTTACGTAGCCGAGAGACTTCCTCCACGCCCAGATCATGGGTGCTCGGCCGCTTGAAAAACACGCGTTGGCTGCCGACGCGGAACACAAATTCATCGTCTCCATGCGGCTGGACTTTGCCCAGATGTTCAATCAGTTCGACGGCTTCGCTCCAACTAAGGTTATGGGGTAGCTTGCCGTTGAGAAGGTTCTGGTAGAGCGATTCGAGATGCTTGCTCATAGTGTGTTCTCCTTTACAAAATAGTTCTCTAAATTCGAATCGACGTGCATCCCGGACCAATGCGATTAGGCCAGAACTGAGGGTAGTGAAACAATTGGACAATGGTGTCGACGATACCTTCGTATCAGGTATGCGGGGAGAGGTTTTCTTCGCATTGATCCAAAAGTATGGCAGACACCATCGTGCAATTGCACAGCCCATTTTGTTCTGCGTGAATGGTGACGGCTATACCTCGCGTGGCGGTCTGTGGCGCCCGAGCGAGGATCTTAAATCGACGTTGCAAGTTCTCGGCGAATCAGTCATCTGCAGTTCTTGCGCTTATCCGAGCACCCGGCTCCTCTCGTCACGCCAAGTGAATTTTCTGACGCGCGGGCCAGAGACTGGCGGCCATCTTCACCAGGTCGGCGAGGGAATTCGCCTTCATTTTTCGCATGACCTGCCCGCGGTGCGCCTTCACCGTGATTTCGCTGATACCCAGTTCTGCGCCGACCTGCTTGTTTAACAAGCCAGAGACGACCAGTGCCATAACTTGCCGTTCTCGAGGACTGAGCGACCGGTAGCAGTGCCGAAGGGACCCCAACTCGACTTCGTGATCAAGAACCACGCGGCTTCTGTCGAGGCCTTCTCGGATTGCTCGCAGCAATACGTCGTTGCCGAATGGCTTTACGAGAAAATCGACTGCCCCAGCCTTCATAGCACTTACGGTTGTTGGAATATCTCCACAACCGGAAATAAAGATGATGGGCATCTCGGCACGCTCTTGCGCGATGATCTTTTGCAGTTCGAGTCCGTGGAGGCCAGGAAGTGCGACATCGAGAATGAGACAACTTGGCACTAGAGGCCGCGGTCGATCGAGAAATTCCTGAGCCGACCGGAACGTCTCTGGTTGCCAACCCTCGCACCGAATCAATAATTCCAGCGATTCACGAACGGAGATATCATCGTCAACCACATAGATGACAGGCGATACGCTCGGAATCGAGGGGTGCACCATCCCATGACTAAATGTTTGCGCTAGATTCATATCCTGCCTCCCTTAGATTGCTTGTTCTAGGACGCAGTGTGAACCAATCACCTGTGAGTCCACAACCCCAAATCCTCTAGTTGTAGACTCAATAGATGGTCGTTGCAGAGAATCCGCCTTTCGGAGGAGAGGGTCCACGTTTGTTTCAGGTTAGGATGTGTTTTCGTCCGAAAAGACGGGCATCAATGGACCATGCTCCCGGTCCGATCATTGCGATCGTGACGCCGAGAGTGGCAACAACGATCGGAATCCACGGATCACTGCCGTTGGCGAAGGCGATCCACAGTTCGACCGCCCCGATCAAGCTTCCTACGACTGGGGTCCATAGCCCAACCAGGAGAAGTATCCCGGCGCAGGCCGCAATCATTTGCGGAATCATCGATGGGGAAAAAGATTTGCCCGCAAGCTCGATGATCACGAAGCGAAGGAGCAGAATCGCTGTCAGAATGCGCTGGAGGAGAAGACCTACACCTGGCCAGCCGTTGGCGAATGTCGAAAACAGTCGTTGCAAAACTTTGCCCCACAAACATCGTAGGAGAATTGCAACGAAATCGAAACGCCTCAAAGTGGGAGGCGGCTATCCTACTTTTGGGGGAGATCAGTTTCGAGATCACAGTTCAATGATGCCGCGTTTCAGGCCGATCGTCACAGCGTGGGCGCGATCATTGGCACCTAACTTGGACAGTATGTTTGTAACGTGGCTCTTCACGGTTGCTTCACCGATCGAGAGTTGATCGGCAATCTGTTTATTTGAGTTGCCGGCGCCGACCAACCTCAGGACGTCAATTTCGCGTTCGGTTAGCGTATCATCAGTTGCGTGCTCTGCCAGTTCTGCGGCAATTTCTGCTGGAATTCGTTTTTGACCCGCATGAACGGCGCGAATCGCATCGAGCAGTTCCTTGTGCACGTGCCCCTTAAGTATGTACCCTCTGGCTCCCGCTTTAAGAGCACGAAGCACTTGCGTGTCGCCTCTATATGTTGTCAAGACGATGATCCGGGCCCCCGGAAACTCCCTGCGAATACGATCAATCGCATCGATTCCATCCACTTCGGGCATCTGAAGGTCCATCAAAGTCACATCTGGTTGGTGAGATCGGAAGGCGTCGATGGCCTCTTTCCCATTGGATGCCTCGGCGACCAACTTCAAGTCAGGTTCACCGTTTACCAACGCGGCGATGCCCTTCCGCAACAGAGGATGATCATCGACCGTCAAGACGCGAATCAAGTTAGGAGGGCTCTGCACCATTTTTCATCCTACGAAGCAACCTATCCACTATACCCTCGGGTGACGCCTCATAAGCGACGGCGGCGGGAACAGTGAGCTGAACCTCAGTGCCGGCACCGGCCTCGCTCCAAAAATCCAGTTGGGATCCAATCCGCTCGGCGCGCTCACGGATACCCTGCAAACCCCAATGCCCGGAACGTCCCCCTTCCTTCAGCACCTTGGGATCGATGCCTCGACCATTGTCGCGGATGCGAAGACGAAGCATCTGGTTATCGTGCCGGATCTCTGCTTCAATCCGGGTAGCGTTCGAATGTCGGAACGCGTTTCTCAAGATTTCAAGGGCGATACGACAAATCTCGTTCTTTGCTGCGGTAGCCAAGGATCGGCGTTCACCTTCCTCGATTAAATCGAAAATGGGTGTCCTCCCATCCGCAGAGACCGCCAATTCCTGCATTGTGATTTTCAACAACTCCGCGAGATTACCCTGCGCAATGGGCTCCGAACGCAAGCCCTGAATCGCATCCCGGCTCTCGGTGAGCGCCTTCTCGGTCTCGCTGATCGCTTCGTCCAGAGATTGCATTGCCTGCTCGGGCCTTCGGGGCATCAGATTGCGGACCGCCTGAAACTGGAACATGAGGCCGTGAAGAGTTTGCAGCAACGTATCGTGTAGATCTCGCGCAATCCGAGTTCGTTCGTTGACCCGGGCTTCCAGTCCAATATTGAATTGCCGATGCAATTGCTGAACCCGTAGTCGGTATATACCCAGGGCGAGGAGGGCAAGGATCCCCACGCTCGCCGCCTGGAACCAGCGTGTTTGAAATATAGAAGGCTCCACTTCAAACGCAATTGCAGCTCCATTGGCGCTCCACACACCATCCGAATTGCTCGCTGCGACCTGGAATTCGAAGCGTCCGGGCGCAATATTCGTAAAGTCAACCTCGCGCAGAGGGGTTGGCTCGCTCCAGGAGGAATCGACATCGTTCAATCGATAGTGGTATCGAACTGCCTCTGGGTTTGAGACGTTGATGCCGGCATATTGGAAGGTCAGGCGGTGTCGGCCGGAAGAAATACGGATATGGTCACCAGTCGCGACGCGTTTTCCGTCCACAAGCATTCCGTCGATTCGCATCGTGACGGAGAACGCCGGCTCAGCAAATGCCGAAGCCGGTAAGTATGAAATACCCTGTTTTAGAGAGAACCAGATATTCCCGCGAGTGTCCAACTCGACCGATGAACTGCGCTTGACGCCCTCCACGCTCGGCAAGCCATCGCCGATGCCGAATTCACGGTAGTCACCGTCGGCGTACGTCTGTTTCAGCAAAGCCGAACATCTCACTCTCAGAATGTGGTCAGAGGTGGCGATCCAGAGCCAGCCGTTCTTCTCCGCGATCCCGAGAACATCTCCATAGAGCGCAGTTGGCGCACCTAACGGAACGTGTACGGCGCCGGATCGCAAGAATGCAATCCCTCTGGATGTGCCGATCCATAACGTGTCGCTGCTATCCAGAAAAAGGCTCTCGATCGCACCGGGCGGCAATCCGTCGTGCGTGTGATAGCTGGTCCACCGGTCATTCCTGAATTCGGCGAGGCCGTTGGGCGTGCCGGCAAAGATCAGACCGAATTCATTTCCGGTGATCACCGAGATGCTGTCGGACGGCAGCCCGTCTTTTGTAGTGAAGGTATGCCACGTGCCATTGCGTAAACGGCGGAGCCCCCGGTGAAGCGTTCCGGCCCACAGAGTGCCGTTAGATTCGCGATACAAAGAGAAAACCGCATCATCGATGAACTCAGACCGCTGCGTCGATAATCGGACGGCGTTGCCCTTTATAGTCAGCCGGATGACGCCGCCATTTCTTCGCGCGATCCAGATGTCATCGCCCGCTCCAGCAATCGAATAAACTATGTCATTCTGCAGCCCCGCAATTTCAATCGACTGAACTCTGCCCTGCGAAATGCGAAATAGTCCACCATCCGGGGGGGCGAACCACACGTCCTGATCGGGATCAACGTAAATCGCCCCACAATTGCTACAGGGCAGACCTTCCGAACTACCTTCTGAACTGCGATAAGTGATGAAAGCACTGTCCTGGTACCGCTCAATCGCATCCGGTTCGCCAATCCACAGATTACCGTCGCGATCCTCGAAAAGGGCCGTGACCGCATGGTTGCCGTTGACCATCAACTGCTCAAGTGGACGAATCCTACCCTCGGCGTCAATGTCTTCGGGGTTGGCTTTGAAAACATCGCGTTCCGTGCCGATCCATATTCGGCCCTTGAGTCCGCTAGCCAGCGCCAGAATTTCATCGTGCCCAGGCGTGGGACTGACTTCGCTAAATAAGTTGTTATCGTGGGAGAGGAACAAGCCCTGCTTGGTCCCGACCAGCAGGGTTGCATTCGCGAGGGGGAGCAGGCAGTTGATCCTCTTGTTCTTTAGACTGGGCACCTGCAGCAGGGACGCTTCGCCTTTTTCAGGGCTGAACTGAAACAAGCCTTTTTCGGCAGTGCCGATCCAGATTGTTCCGTCCGCAGTTTGCGCTACGGCTGTCGGCGGTCCCGGCACAGCGCGAGGCTCCAAAAGGACTCGACGTTCTCCATGCTTGTATTCGACCACGCCCTGTAATTCCGATACAAACAGCAACCAGCCGTCGAAGGTCTTGTTCATCACACTGACGGCATAGTCATGTCTGCCGTTATCGGGAACCGGCCCTTTCAACAGGCCGGTCTCCCATCGGAATAGATGCGTGAAGTCGTCTGCGGCCCACAATTGGCCGCTCGCATCTGTTAATACGCGCGGGATGAGTCCGCTCGACAGATCGTTGGAGTTCCCTCTTGGAATGAATTCAAACCTTAAGCCGTCATAGCGGACTAACCCGTTGCCCGTACCGAACCAGAGATAGCCATCGGCAGTCTGTGTCATGGAATAGACATGGCCACCGGGAAAACCGGATGCGTGATCCCAGATGCTATGGCTGCGGCTGGACGTAATCGAACTGCCGACGGCGCCCGAAGATGCACTGGCCGACACAAGCAACAGGACGAGTCCTAGAAGCGTTTTCATGCGATCGGAGACCGAGACAACTAAGGCAAAAACTCAAAGTGATCCACCACAACTTCGGCGTGTTGGCGAATCGTTGGTAATTTATGATTAGGGTCTGAGTAGGCATAAAGGGCCATCCGCAAAGATTCATCTCCCGGTCTGGGAACCTCGTCGGTGAAGACATGCTTGGAGACGAGATGGTCGAGCTTTCCCGACACTTGCGCAGTGAGCATTGTCACTCGTCCCTCTTCCCAGACGATTGTGTGTCGCAGTTTGCCGCCCGGCGCCTTGAATCGCGTTAGGTTCAGCGGCAAGAATGCCGGTTGGACAACAAACTGTGCGTTCTCGTTTTCGTTTTTCGGGTCGCCCCAACGACTGATATTGATGTCAAACTCCCCATGATTTCCTTGCTTGGTCGAATGGTCCCAGGTGAAGATCGCGAAAAAGGCCGCCGGGTCCAAATTCGAAGTATCTTCCACCGTGAACACATAAGTGCCGTAGCCCAAGCTACGCGTCACATTTACCTCGGAACAGGTCCATTGGTTATTGCGGTTGACAACCTGGAGATGGAGCGCGCCGGATTGATCTACGTAAACGTTGCTCGGATCGTAGGGGTTCCTCGTCCCTCCTCGAGCGCTGGGTACCTTTCGAACCCGCCACTGGTACCCGCTGAAATTTACAAAAAACGACGAGGATCGTTCCTGCCCAGGGCTGGCCGCGACCGTCTCGATCCCGCGCCCGACCTTTGGCAACTCGGTCAGCACTGCCTCTGGATGGTAGGTCGAATCGACCAGTAAAGCGGCATAGTCGGTAGCGAGGTGCACTTCGTTCCGCCAAACGCCGCCGGGCAAAATTGGCGTAAAAGGCGAATTTAACCGCGGTTGCAGCCACCACAAACCTCCGGTCTTGGAGTAAACGACCATATTCTGGCCCGGACGTGAACCGCTCACGGTGCCCTCAATGACGTCTTCCCGATTTAGATCTCCGAGATCCCATTGCGGCACTTGAGTGAACGAGATTGTTGATTCAAGAGAGGGTAGTGACGTCTTATGACAGGCCGTCAACGCGAACAGCAATCCTGCGATTTTCAGAATCGCATTGGAACGCAATCGGGTATTCGATTGAAATTCAATCTGAGCCATGTTCCCACAAATTCGAAGGCAAGACAGCTTCGTTCGAGGGCTTTTTCCGATCGCTCACCAAGCGCATCGTGATGGGGCGGCTTGGTTAAGAATCCGAGTCCACCGGCGTTCTTGGTTTGCACCGTCTTCGGAATATCACCATAACCGACTCATCATCATCAAGTACAGATAGAAGCGGGTCTTCACTCCCGCTCGTGCCCTGACGGGACGCCGTGACAAAACGATCGGGCATTCCACGAGAGAGATCTATTGTACTTTGATATTGCTTCCGGTCCGATCATGGCGCTGGGACGCGGGCGTCGATCAGAACATCGCTTCAAGATGAGGCAAAACATCGGCAAGGTATCGTCGACGATTTTGGCGGCGCCGTCAGCCAAATCGCTCGGAGGTTTCTCAAGTCTCTTCACGACGTTCGCCAGCGATGCCGCCCCGATTGTTTTATACCGTGCATTCTTCGGACGTCGCAGAAATCGCTCAAATGCATCCTAAGAATTGTGCTTTCTTGGATCGTCGTTCGCACTGACGTATTCGAGCCCAAGCGGCCCGATCGCGGTCACTTGAGTTATGTACTCACTGGATTTCGCCCAGTGGAAGTGGGATGTATTGCCGGGAAGAACGATGACGCTTCCGGGCGGGTACGCTTGCAGTGTGGCGGCGTCGAACTGATCGCCCAGGCCGATGTAGAAAACTCCTGAGATTACCGTGTAGACTCGATCCTCCGGATGTCGGTGCGGCATGAGCTTCACCCCGCGAGGCACTCGCACCCTGATCGTGTAGGGGCCGGCATCCGAGGGCTGACCGACGATGACAGCCAGGCGGACCGGAGGTGGGAACGCCGCGAAAGGCTTCCAGTTAATCTCTTCGGGTAGGACCGATTTGAAAACCTCTTGGCCTGGCTGATGTGCTGGAACCATACCTTGTTGTGGTTCCGTCATGTCGACTGTTCTCTCGTTTGACATACAAACCGCTCCTTATGATTTAGGCGTGGTGGACATTTGCGATGCCACAGAACGCCGCATTAGGGTTCCACTGTTGATGGTGTCACTGGGGCAGCCGCGCCAGGTATTTGATGTCGAGAGCGGGCGCGGTTCAACGCTTCTGGTACGGGTGGAAGATGTAGTCCTTCGCCTTGACTGGCGTATGGCACGCATATCCGCAGTCCGACGGACTTTTGGCATCGGGGGTGAACTTGTCCGATGCGGCATCATAGTTGAACACCGCGTAGCCCCACCCGCCGCTTTTCGAAAATCTCTTGCTGTCCTTTTCCATCACGAAAGCTTCCTTAAAGACGTCTGGCACATCCACGACGAAGGGAGCCTCCGTGCTCTTCTTCGGCGTCCACTGGAGCTTCACGATCATGGAGCCATCCGGGAAAGGCTTGCCGTTAAGCGGAACGCCGGCCTTGAAGGCCTTGATCATGGCCGGATTGCCAACGATCACCTTGAGCCTCTCGTCGGTGTGGGCGGAAGAGACGACGGCCCAGTCCTCGTACCCCCGGAAGTCAGAGAACGCGATACCGCTCGGCGATTTCAGCGAGTACTTGTCGTTGTCTTGACTTTGCGCGTAAAGGACCACGGCACCGAGGACGGCGATCACTGCCACGGCCGTTGCAACGATGGTAAAGTCGCCGATACGTTTCACGGCGATGCGTGTTTCTATTCTCTGTTCTTGCTGTTCTTGCGGCACAGATTTCGTCACAAGTTCAGACATGGTGTGCTCTCCTCACAAATAGAGTTTGCTAAGCCCGATCAACGTGCCTCTCGAACGCTTGCAATTAGGCCAGAGTTGAGGGGAGCAAAACAATTGGACCATGGTATCGGCGATACCTTCGTATTGAGCGTGCTGGAGGAGGTTCCTTCGCTTCGATCGACTTTCAGGCTAGCTCGATGGAGAAAAGCCGTATGCCCCAGGCAGGACAAGTGGCAGTCGATACGAAAGTATAGGCGATACCATCGTCCAATTGCGCGGCCCGTGTTGTTCTGGCTGAATGGTCACAGGGGAAATTCCATGGCGACTCTGAACGCACCTGGCAACCTTACACAGATGAACGCACCCGCGAAACCCGCACAGATTCGCCTGACCCGACGGTCGCCCGCCTATTGGCGAGTCACGATCGACAACCCGCCGATCAATGTCATGGGTCCAGAAACGGTCAAGCAGTTCCAGGAAGTCATCAACGCTCTCGAGGCCGACGAGCAAGTCAGGGTCGTGGTCTTCGACAGCGCAGTCGACAACTACTTCCTGAATCACTCGGATTTCACTGCCAAGATTGAAGAGCTGACCTCGCTTCCGGAGGGCACGACGGGCCTGCCGCCTTGGCCGGACTTTCTTGTGCGTCTGACCCGCTTGCCGGTTGCGTCCATAGCCCTCATCCGCGGCCGTGCGACCGGCAATGGCAGCGAGATCACCCTGGCGTGCGACATGAGCTTTGCCAGCCGCGAGAAGACCATCATCTCGCAATGGGAGGTGGGTGTGGGAATGGTTGCCGGAGGCGGCCCCATGGCTCGGCTTCCCCAACTCATCGGTCGAAACCGCGCCCTCGAAGTGCTCTTGAGCTCGGAAGACATCAGAGCGGACCAGGCCGAGGCTTACGGTTACATTAATCGCGCTTTGCCCGACACTGAGCTAGATGCGTTCGTAGATGCGCTCGCGACGCGGATCGCCAAGTTCGACAAATGGGCGATCGCTCAGACCAAGCGGCTCGTCAACACCAGCCTGCCGCCGGATGTCGAGCTCGGCGCTGGGTGGGATGCGTGCATCGCTTCGCTCGGGCGACCTGCCGCACAAAATGGAATCAAAGCGCTGATGGAGCGCGGCTTCCATGAGCCCGGGGATGTCGAAAATCGACTCGGATACTACCTGGGGCAAATCGGACGCTAGGCCGGAGCGTCCGACACGGTTCCGAACTCCGGACGTTGCGGATGGGACGCGCTCGAAGCCAAGCTTGGTTGCCAGGACACGGAAGGAAGATTGGAAATGAAAAAAGACCAGCGCGGAATCAACCCCGCTTCAAAGCCGAGTGGCGATGGGTGCGTCGAATGCCTGGCGTCACCGAAAGGCTGGTGGTTTCATCTCCGTCGGTGTGCGAAGTGTGGGCACATCGGCTGCTGCGACAGTTCTCCGAGCCAGCATGCGTCCCAGCATGCGGCGACAACAGGGCATCCGATCGTCGCCAGCTTCGAGCCGGGTGAGGACTGGTTCTACGATTACGAGAAGCGGGGGATGATCAAGAGTGTGGAGTTGCTTCCGCCACATTCGCATCCGGAAAATCAGCCATCACCTGGACCGGCAGGGAGAGTTCCAGCCAATTGGGAATCGCTGCTGCACTAGCTGGCATCGATCGATTTTTTATGAATGGGGCGGGACCGGGGACATCGTATTCGTAATGAGCACCGTATCGAGAGGAGCCATCAATGAACGGCGCACAAAAGGAGCCATCAATGAACGCGGTACAAATTGAACAAAAGAGCTACGAGATGCCCCCGCGCGAGGGGATCAGCATTGCGCATTTTCTTACTGTCGCTGACGTCGAGCGATCGGCTCGCTACTACGAAAAGGTCTTCGGCGCTCGCATTCTGACCATGGGTGACGGCAACGCGCCTCCGTATCTTCAGCTTGCGAATATCTGGATGATTCTGAACGTCGGGGGCGGCCCGACCCCCGATAAGCCGACGGTGACGCTCAGCGTCCCCGACCCGAATCACATCAACAGCTTTATGAATTTTCGCGTTGCCGATATTCAGGCGTGTTACGAATTGTGGAAAAGTCGAGGAGCCGAGTTCATCTCGGAGCCAATACCCAAGTACGGCGAGATACGCTGCTACATCCGCGATCCTGACGGTTACATTATCGAGGTCGGACAGAGCACCGATCTCACCTACGGTTAGAGCGCGGTCCGGATGGGATGCGGAATTTCAACGGTTACGGATGTTCGCTGGAGGCCTTCCGGGTTGCGGTGTAGAGCCAGTACTTTGGTCTTGCGCGATACGTTCGTCTAATGGATTCGTCGTGGCGCTTCTGCCAATTTGCCTTGAACAGTCACTCGTCTCTGACGTCGAAAGGAGTGCCAAATGGACCGCATAAATGGAAAAGAGACCATGGCCGTGACCGCGCGTGTCGGGTCGAACACGCCTGGGTCGAACACACTAAGTGTGAACGTTTTTACCGCTCCGGGAAAAACTATGGTCGGCGAGCGGCCAAAGCCCTTCGGCGAAGCGCTCGGCTTTGACCCCATCACATCGACTCTAATCTTCGGCGAGTACGACGCCGTGCTGGTGGACGCAATGGGGACAGTGGCTGAGGCCGAGGCTCTCGCGGATTGGGTCGCTCTGCACAACCGCAACCTGGAGACGATCTACATAACGCACGCCCACTTCGACCACTTCTACGGCCTTAGCATTCTGCTCGACCGTTTCCCCGGCGCTCGGGCGATAGCAACACCCAAGACGGTGAAGGCCATGCAGATGTCTTTCACTCCCACTGTGGAGCGGTTAGCCCGTCGTATGTTTCCTGGGCAAGTGCCCACCAAGTTGGTTCCACCTCAGCCCTATGAGCCCGACACGTTCACTCTCGAGGGTCACGAATTGCGCATTATCGAGCAGGGCCGCACTGATAGTCTCGATTCGACATCTCTCTACGTTCCATCGATCGGCCTGATCGTCGCTGGCGACGTTGTCTACAACCAATGCCGCATGTACGTCGGCGACACGACCCCCGAGAGCCGCAAGAATTGGATCTCGGACCTGGACCGGTTAGCAGCGCTGAACCCGACGATGGTTGTCGCCGGTCACAAGAAAACTGGCGCGCCCGATTCTCCCTCGACCATCCAGGACACCAAGCGTTACCTCGAGGACTTCGATCGGCTGCAGAAAACTGCAACGTCTGACCAGCAGCTGTTCGATCAGATGACGGAGCTATACCCGCATTGGGTGGCCAACCAGTCATGGTTGATGTTCGGATTTCCGGGAGCATAACTCACATTCAACGGCAGCAGAACAGATTCGATTTCAAAAAGGAGAACAAAAATGACAACAAAAGGAAAAGTCTTAGTGCTGGTCTCGAGCGGTCGCGGTTTGCCCTTGAAAGATGGCAAGGTTTATAAGGGCGCTGGCTACTACCTCAACGAACTGACGGTTCCGGTTCGCGCCCTGATGAACGAGGGCTACGAAATCACCTTCGCCACCCCCAAAGGCAACACGCCCCAAGTCGATGTGCATTCAGAGGTCGCCGATTTCTTCGGCGGGGACGCCGCCAAGCTTGAGGACTATATGTTATTCCGCGACGGCCTGACTGGCCTCCGAGATCCATTCCGCATCGCAGATGTCATTGCATCGGGCCTGGATCAATATGACGCTGTTTTCGTCCCCGGCGGCCATGGTCCGATGATCGATCTTCTCGATGATCCCAACGCCGGCGTAGTGATGAGGCACTTTCATGAAACGTCCAAGCCTACGGCAGTGCTCTGCCATGGCCCGATTTCACTTCTCTCGGCTCTTCCAAATTCGTGGGAGGTGGTCGCCGCGCTGGCGGCGGGCGATGCCGCCGGGGCACGCGCAAAGGCTCAAGGCTGGATCTATGCCGGATATAAGATGACCATCTTTTCGACAGCGGAAGAGCAGCAGCGGGAACCGCAGGAGATTGGCGGCAAGGTTCTCTTCTACCCGGACTTCGCCCTGAGTGCGGCGGGAGGTAAGGTAAGTGTGCTCGCTCCATGGACGAGCTATGTCGTTCAGGATCGTGAGCTGATCTCAGGCCAGAACCCGTTCTCTGATCAAGCGCTTATAAACCTTCTTCTACCGGCACTCGATGAGAGGAAGAAAGTGGTTTCAGCGGCGTAAGAATCGGAGACGCCCAGAACGAGTTATGGAAAAGTCGCGGCCGAGTTCATCACGGAACCGATACCCAAAACGGCAAAATACGCTGCTACATCCGCGATCCTGACCGTTACATAATCGAGGTCGGACAGAGCACCGGCGACACGAACGGTTGACGCTCGGCCGCGGCCAGCAGAGAAGCCGAATTTGCACGATACCGGCAATGGTTAGAGCACATCCTTGGTCGGAGGGGCAGAGATGGATTGGAAACGGTTATTCCAGTTTGCATTGCTGGGTAGCAGTGATTTGGAACATTACGCCATCCTGCTGATACGCGTTTCGATCGGGCTGTTCTTCGCCATCTCCGGGGCTAACAAATTGTTTGTCGCCGGCGGCACGAAACCCGTTTACGAAACGCTCGTTAAAGCCAAAGTCCCGTTTCCCCGCCAGACGGCTTATTTCGTCGCGGGTGTCGAGTTCGTTTGCGGGTCCTTGCTGACCGTGGGGTTTCTTTCGAGCGCAGCCTGCGTGGCTTTATTGGTCGATATGGCAGTCGCCACCCTGACCAGCGCGGTCTCCACCCTGCCTAAAGGACTTTCGCCACTTAACTGGCTCGACGATTTCCTCTACCTTCCGGAGGTCCTGTACGTGCTCTTCTTTCTGTGGCTGATCTGTTCTGGTCCGGGAAAGTTCAGTGTCGATTCCTGGCTCGCCGGTCATTTACTGAGCTGATCGATCGACAGACGCTTGGTGCTGGAGTTAGAGCTTTGTGCGCAGCGCTGCTAGAGTCCAATCTTGTTCTCATCCGGGTCGTGGATCCAGGCAAAGCGACCGTGGGATTCATCGGTTCTACGTAAGTTTCGATTCGGATAGAGAAAACGGTGCGCTGAACAGTTTGCGGAAAAACTTAGTTCCTCGTCAGAAAGCGTCACCTCAGCGGCTAAAGCCGCACTCAAAACAATGCACTTATCGCAGCGCTGAAGCGCTGCGCCACCCAAAAGCAAGCACAAGGTCGAGTTTTTCCGCAAGCTGTGAGGTGTGCCGCGATTCGCGAACCGTGCAGGTAGGTCCTGCTACGGGTGCCCGATCTGCAGTACGATCTTGCCGGACTTGTGTGGTGCGCCCGCAAGCATGCGTTGCGCCTGGCGCGCCTCCGCAAGGGGCAGGATTGAGCCCACGCGCGGTGTGATTCTGCCCGCTTCAAACAACGTCGTGAGTGTCTGCAGGCGCGCCGTGGTCACTTCAGCGTAGAAAAAAATGGCCCCTGCTGGGAGCGGCTTCGTCGAGACCGAGGTGACGAGTTTGCCTCCGGGTTTCAACGCAGCGACGCAGCGTTGAAACGTACTGCCCCCGACCGTGTCGAGGATTGCATCCACCGGTGGGAGATCCTGATCGAACGCAGGCTTGCTCGAGTCGATGATGGATTTCACTCCCAATGATCGGAGCAGGTCCTTGTCGTCGAGGTGGGCGATGCCGACGACGTGGATTCCGGCGTCTACGGCCATTTGCACGGCGTAGGCCCCGACGTTCCCCGCGGCTCCGACTACCATTACCGTTTGTCCGCGCATCGCCTGCGCATACTGGAACAGCATTTGCCAGGCGGTCACCGCAATAACGGGAGCCGATGCCGCCTCAATGTGATTCAGGGATTGCGGTTTGCGGGCGATCATCCCGGACGTGGCCACGGCGAACTCGGCCTGGGCGCCACAGAACTGCGGATTGGTGACGCCATAGACTTCGTCGGCCGGCGCGAAGCTCGTGACGCCAGGGCCGACCTTCTCGACGACACCGGAGAAATCCGAACCGAGGGTGAGAGGAGGTTGCGGGCTAACCTTGCTCTTGCCCTCACGGATGAGCGCGTCCCAGGGAGCGACGCCCGCGGCCATCACGCGCACCAGAACTTCGTTCGGGCCCGGCGACGGCGTCGGCACATCCTCGACCACCACGACGTCGGGCGGTCCGAAGCTATGAATCCTGGCTGCTTTCACGGCCAATTCCTCCCCCTTCAAGATGCTCGAAAGCCGATTCATCCGAAGCTAAAAGCCCGTTTGTGTGCCAGGTGTCGACTCCCGGCACGTCACAGGCTCTTTGCTTTCGACGCAGGGTTGACTCCGTGCAGACCCTCTTTCATTTCCGATTTCCTTTCGTGTCCTCCGTCCGCAAAGCAATGTCAAGCCACCAGCAAGATCTTCCCGACACCGCCCTTTTCTGCCGCTGCTTGAGCCTTGGCCGCGTCACTGAGTGCCAGTTTCTGGCTAATTGGGATAACCAGCTTGCCATCGCGCACGGCTTCGGCCATGAACTCGAGCGTTTTCCGGTCGAATTTCGAGAATACGTGCACCACTTTTACAGACGGGTATTTCCCGGCGTTCTGCGGCACGTCTACAACCGATGCATAGACTCCTCCCGGCTTCACCTTGGCGATCAGCTTCTCGGCGGTTCTTCCGCCGACCGTATCCGCCACCGCATCGAGCGCCGCAAGATTTGCAATTGCGGTGTCATCATCGGTCGGGACTGCCTTGTCTGCGCCGATGGTCTTCGCTTGATCCATCTGGGTCTTTAACACCCCCGCAATCACGGTCGCTCCCCGTTGCTTGGCAGTGAATACCGCCGAACGCCCGACATTTCCTATGGCACCGACCACCAAGACCGTCTGGCCGGCTTTGATTTCCGTAGCGGAAAGGAGTTGGTTGCCGGTCGTCGTCACCAGCGGCAACGCCGCGGCCTGGATCAAGTCGAGACCCTTCGGCACCTTCGCTAAGACCGCTGCCTTCACGACACAAAATTCGGCGTAAGTATTGTCTGCCATCGCGAACACCTGGTCGCCGACGGAAAAGCCCGCCACTCCCGGCGCAATCTTGACGACAGTCCCGGCCATATCGACGCCTATCAGCCCTGGGAACGTCATGGGGTAAAAATCCTTCGTTAACCCGGCGCGTCGCTTGTAGTCGATCGGATTCACGCTCGCAGCTGCGACCCGCACCAGCACCTCGCCCGGACCGGGTATTGGATCAGGATAGTCTTCAAATTTGAGCATCTCCGGACCGCCATATTGGTGGACAACGATTGCTTTCATATTTGATCTCCTCGGGCTGTGCAGTAAACGTTCACAAACGAAACTTAGATGAGCGGAGCTAGAACTCGAAGCAATTTAGTGAGAAACGACGAACCGATTCTGGTGCTCAACATGGCCCGTCTTCGCCGAAGTTCGGCATTTCGCCCACTTCAGCACATCCCAGATCTCGCACTGCAAGTAAAAGCCCGACGAGATGCAAGGCGCTATCACTCCTTCGCTAACGGCATCATGAACCAGCTCGTATGCTGCTTCGTAACCCGGGATCTGCACTCGCTTGGCGAGCTCGATCAGTTCCTGCAGCGGAAGTTCCCGTTCAGCAATCATCGAAAGCAGCAACATAAGCCCGTCGGGACCTGCGAAGCGGTCAAGAGCTAAACCCTCTACGATGCCCCGGTTTTTTCTGAATTCGTCTCGCGGATTGTATCGACATCCGGATTGCTCTGGCGATCTTGTGCTGGTGTCGCGACGGTGCACTAACCGTAGACCGCTTACTTTTGGCTTTCCTCTGGTGTCCTCCGCCGCAAGCCACTCCACCCAGCCCGCCTGCAGATCTGGTACAAGTTGGCCGCAACTGGCACATCGCCAACCTGATCGAATGGATTTATCTCTCTGCATAACTCCCACAATCATCCTTCCACGCGAACTGGCGAGAGGCGAGGTTCCACTACCAAGTTGAGGTTTCCCTCACGATACGTTCAACGAGTCACCGCTTTCTTTTGAGGATGAATGCCCAGTTGCTGCCACGACGTTTCCGCGAGGTTCACGTCGTAGTAGCGTGCAGCTTTCTCGATGTTGGCGAACGCCAAAGCGCGATCTGCATCGGAAACGTCGATGACTTGGTCGAATCGCGCGACCGCATTACGGACATGTTGTGCGTCGGTCAGTGGTTCTTTACGCTGCTTCGGAAATGCGTAGACGCTGTCGGGCAAGTCGCTCTGCGTCGTCAGGCGTCCGTGTTTCTCGTGAGGTTTCCAGGTCGCTTCCGGCATGTCTTTGTCATCCTTTCTTTGAACTTGGCTACAGGGCGAACGCAGTGTAGCCCATGGCGCGCTTCCGACTAAATCGGCTGCCATGCACCGATTACACCCGAGGTGCCCCGGCGAATCAATTGGACAATGGTATCGGTGATACCTCGGTGGGGGCCCCGTGGAATAAAGTGGGCACCACTCCGCAGGATTTATGACTGTCGGTCTGACGACTGTGCCGGTTGGTAAGAATACCAGCCTCGTTTATGCCGAGGCCGAGTCGACGTTACGTGGTACCGCGAGCGCCCGTCGCCCAGCACTTTAGGAGCTAATACCAACGTATCCCCAATACCATCGTCCAATTGCCTCATTGTGATGCCTCTGCTTTTATGCATTCAGCCTGTAGGGATCAAAATCCGCTATGCGCAGGGTGCGAAATCCTCAGGAGCACACTATGGCTCAAACCAGTATCACCGCGGCGCCAGGCCAAGTAGGAGTTATACCAGCTCATCGCAGAGTCGGAAGCGAACTGCGAGATACCGCCATCCGGTCCAAATACAAGGCCGTGCGGTCGGCGACAAGTGCTCTGGCCGCGAGTATGTCGGCTGAAGATCAGATGGTGCAGTCGTGTCCGGAAGCCAGCCCCATGAAATGGCACCAGGCTCATACCACATGGTTTTTTGAGACGTTCGCGCTGCGTCCATTCCTCAAGGATTACAGGCCTTTTCGGGAAGAGTTCCATTGGCTTTTCAATAGCTATTACAACTCGCTCGGCCGGGAGATTCCGGAGAAAAGCCTGCGCTCAGTCTTCTCACGACCTTCGCTCGATGAGATTCTTGCCTTCCGCGCACATATTGATCGGGAGATGGACAGATTTCTTGCGAACGGGGCTGATGAGGAAGCAACTCGACGCATAGTGTTGGGCCTGAATCACGAGCAACAACACCAAGAACTCGCCCTGACGGACATTAAGCATGCCTTTTTTTCCAATCCACTGTACCCCTCGTATGCGGCGCACCCTCTCTCAGAACAGAAGGTTTCTCCAGTTTCTGAGCTAGCTTGGGGCAGCTTTGACGCCGGATTGGTGAGGATCGGTTATCCACTTCGGGCAGAGGATCCTCTCGATTTTTGCTTTGATAACGAAACTCCCCGCCACAACGTCTTTTTAGAACCATTCCATATCGCAAACCGCAAAGTTACCTGCCGCGAATACCTGGAATTCATATCGGATGACGCATACGCGCGCCCTGAACTCTGGCTTTCCGAGGGCTGGGATAACGTGAAGCGCGCGGCTTGGCAGGCGCCTCTGTACTGGCAGCGTGATGCAGGCGATAAGACCGGCTGGCGCGTGTTCACACTGACGGGTTGGCACGGGCTTTCGGCACTGCTTGATACGCCCGTATGCCACATAAGTTGTTTCGAGGCCGAGGCGTTCGCGCGTTGGAGGGGTTGCCGGCTTCCGACTGAGGCGGAGTGGGAATACGTGGCGAGCCAAACAACGGTCCAGGGAAACCTGCTCGACGCCGGACAACTCCATCCCACTGCAGCACAAGGTCCAGGTATCAAGCAACTCTTCGGCGATTGCTGGGAATGGACCGCGAGCGCCTATACCGGCTATCCGAGATACAAGCCTCTTCCGGGCGCGCTCGGTGAATACAACGGCAAGTTCATGTCCGGCCAAATGATTCTGCGCGGGGGGTCGTGCGTCACTCCTGCGAGTCAAATTCGGACGACCTATCGGAATTTCTTTCCACCGGCAACCAGATGGCAGTTCTCCGGGATTCGCTTGGCACGCTGAAAGGATTCGTTAAAAATGGCAACCTACGTTCAGACAGTCGACATCGGACATTTTGCACCGGCGGATGAGCGCGAAGCACTCACTCGCGAAGCCCTGACTCGCGAAGTGCGGCGCGGCTTGATCGCGCGGCCCCGCTCGCTCTCACCCTGGATGTTTTACGATGCGGAGGGCTCGCGCCTCTTCGAGCGCATTACTACGCTTCCTGAGTACTACCCCACCCGCACAGAAAGGGCCATCCTGGCGGGATACGCAGATGCGATCATCGCTGCCGCTCACGGCGCTGCAATTCACGACGATAGATCGTTGCCGTTGCGCCTCGTCGAGTTGGGTGCCGGCACGGCCTCCAAAACCTGCATTCTGCTCGAAGCTGCTTTGCGCGTTTCGGACGATGTCGCCTACGTGCCAGTTGATGTCTGCCCCGACGCGCTTGAGTTGGCGTGCCAAAACGTTGCATGCGCATTGCCGGAAGTGCGCATGCGGCCCATCGTCCGGAATTATGTGACTCACCCGCTCCAACTCGACGCCTTCGACGGCACTACGCTCGCACTCTACATCGGCACGAGTATCGGCAACTTTTCGCCTGAGGAAGCACGACTTATTCTGCGAAATTTGTGTAGTCAGCTGCAGACCGGAGATGCGCTATTGCTCGGTACAGATATGGTAAAAGATGAATGCACGCTCCTGGCTGCTTATGACGACAACGAAGGAATCACCGCAGCCTTCAACTTAAACATCCTGCATCGCCTCAACAGAGAACTAGGAGCTAACTTTGACGCCGCTCGCTTCCGTCATCGCGCGTTTTGGAATTCTATTGAGTCTCGGATCGAGATGCACCTCGAGAGCACGCAAGAGCAGCATGTAAGCATCGAGTATGGTGACCTTGATGTTCACTTCATGCGACGCGAAACTATTCACACCGAAAATAGTTATAAGTTTACAGACGAGGGCATTCGTAGCCTGCTCGAAGAGGTTGGTTTTGAGAGCAGAGAAGCATGGAAAGACGGTCGCGGTTGGTACACCCTCACGCTTGCCTGCCTCCGGTAGTGCTTGTGACAGGGGGCAACGCGATCGAAAACCGCCGGTCACCAAGTGACTCGCAAAGTACATTGCATTCATTCTATGCCTCGCAATCAAAGAAGCGTGGAACGCTCACTTCGGGTGAAGTGCCGAATTAACCGCCTCAAGCAGCGCCGCGTCGCTGAATGGCTTAAACAGGCACTCCACTGCTCCTCGTTGGAGTAGTCGGGTGCGGACAGTCTTATCGGTGCTAGCGGTGATGAAGATGATTGGAATCTCTAGCCTGCGGCGAGACAATTCCCGTTGGAGATCCGGTCCGGACATGCCTGGGGGCATGGAGACATCTAGGATGAGACATCTAGTCTGGTCGACGTAAGCGGATGCCAGGAACGCCTGCGCTGACGGGAAGGCCTGAGCCGAATACCCGAACTCTCGCACTAGGTCGGGCAGCGACTCCCGCACGGATTCATCGTTATCAACCACGGATACGAGCTTACGCCTGATCATCACAGGTTATTCACGCCCCGTGACGAGAGCATGCTCGCCTTCATGGAGCGGGTCAATTACACTTTGGTATCGGTTTGAAGTTACCGGCAGTAAGGTTCATCGTGTCTAAGGTGATTGACGACTGCACTGACCGGATTGGTCGTCACCAACTGGACTCGGTGCCAGGTTGAACTGACGGGGCGTTTTGTTTTCTGGGAGGCTTAGCGACTCCACGACATTAGGATATGCCGCCAACATGGACCGTCCCTAATCCCTCACATCCGGATCGGAGTGAGCAAAGTCCGCGGGCGCTCGAGGAATGGAGAACGAAAACGCGGCTCCCGGACCATCATTCACCGTCGCCCACAGGCGACCATGATGACTCTCGACAATGGAGCGACTGACCGATAGCCCGATTCCCATACCGCCATTCTTAGTTGTATAGAACGGTTCGAACAGCTTTTCCACACCGTGAGCTTCGATGCCCACGCCCACATCTTGCACCGTCAATCGCGCACGATCATCTTCTCGTTCGGTTCTAATCACTAACTGCCGCGGACGATCGTCCACACCGCTCATCGCGTCTGAGGCGTTTAGGACGAGGTTCAGGATGACCTGCTGAAGCTGTACCCGATCTCCTGTGATCAGCGGTAGGTCATCGGCAAGGTCAGGACTTAGGATTACACCGTTTTTCTGTAGGTCCGCCAATGACAGGGCAATTACCTCCAGCGCAGCGTCATTCAAGTTCACAGATTCGGTCGTGGCGTCCTTCTTGCAAAAAAGAGCACGCAACCGAGTGATCATCTCAGAGGCACGATTGCCATCGCGAATTGTGCGCCGGGCGGTCTCGCGCGCCCCGTCGACGTCTGGAGGATCGTTGGCTAGCATTCGCATACAAGTGCTGGCGTTAGTGATGATGCCTGACAGCGGCTGGTTGAGTTCGTGGGCGATCGATGCCGTCAGCGTTCCGAGGGTCATCACCCTGGCCACATGTGCAAGCTCCGATCGAGCCTTATCGCGCGCCGCTTCGGCCAGCCTGCGCGCCGTAACATCCTGCACCGAGGCGATGTACTCCAGCCGACCATCCTGGTCTCGGGTCGCATGAGCGACAGCATGCATGTACTTAATCGAATGGTCCGGCATTAGCAAGCGGTACTGCCATTCAAAGTCGTGGCGGTCCTGTCGTGCCTGGTCCACCATCTTCATTTTCTCGATCAAACTGACGTCTTCCGGATGGACTCGGCTACGGATCAGTTCGAGCGTCACGGGCGCGCCGATCTCAAGCTCGTAGATGCGATAGAGCTCCGCTGACCACGTGATTTCGTCTGTCACCACAAGCCAGGAGAAGCTACCGATTTGACCGAGACGTTGACCTTCCGCCAGGAATGCCTCGCTGCGCCGCAAAGCGCTCTCGGCTCGCTTTTGTTCGCTCAAATCGAGCACAAAAGCGACACCCTCGTTCCCACTTCCTTCGAAGAATGCGCCGCCGAGAAGTACCGGCACTCGACTGCCATCTTTCCGGAAGTACTCCTTCTCGAAGGGCTGAAACATGCCAGTCGCCTTCAAATCAGCTACCGCCTGTTCGGCATGGCCGCGCCATTCGGCCGGCGTCAGGTCCGCCCAGCGTATGCGACCGGAGTCTAGATCTTCACGGTCGTATTGCACCATGCGGAGAAATGCTTCGTTGGCCCCGGTGATTGCACCTTCGAAATTCCACATGACAATTCCCACAACATTGGCCTCGACCAGACGCCGAATCTTGGCTTCCAAACCACTCGCCAGCTGACGGACTTCTGCTTCTGCCTTTTCACGCTCGGCCACCTGAATCGTGAGCTCTTCTATGTGTGTCAACGCTTGATACGCGGAAGACGCAAATTTCCCGAGAGAGGCCATGACCCGGTCATCCTCTGCATCGAACTTGCGGCGATCGCTATGCATGATTCCCCATATGGTTCCCACCGCCTTGCCGTCGAGGTAAAACGGGACCAGTAGGCATTCTTCGGCTGCCGGATTGACTGACATCAAATAGTGATAACGCCGTTCGAAGTGGGTGAACAGCAGCGTGCGATTTTGATCGAGCACGTCTCCGCAGGGCCCAAAATCGCGCGGGGTTCCACCACCGATGTGGGGATTCCACATGCCGGAGATGGCTGGCCAATAGAACCTCTCGCCGTCAACATGTGGCGTTTTGCCGTCCTTCGTAAGCAGGCTCAGGCCGGCGGAGTCACACTGCGTAATATCTTGGATCGTCTCGGCAAGTGTCCGAAAGATGGTAATCGGCGAGTCAGCTAACGCACTCATCAACTTCACGAGGGCCTGGTTCTCCTTTTCATAATCGGGCGGACGCGATGGGCGGCTCTGCAACTCTTCGGTGCAGAGGATCGATTCCAAAGAGGCGGTTGGAACTGAACTGTCCAGTGGAAAATCATGCGATTTGACAAAGTTAATCATGCTTTCACCCCCATCTGTACAGTTACGAGCTTCGAAAGCTCGAGCGTTCACAACAGCCATCACACGCTCCTCCGCTTTGGGCCGGACGGCGTCTGCGAATCCGGCCATCTTCACTAATCATTACGACCGTAAAAACGGCTATTAGGCCGCAGCCCTTGCTGCTGGTGCGGACCGGAGCTTCGCTGCCATTCTCACCAGGTCGGCGAGAGAATCGGCCCGCATCTTTTGCATGACCTTGCCGCGGTGCGCCTTCACTGTGATCTCGCTGATGCCAAGCTCCCCACCAACTTGTTTGTTCAACCGGCCAGAGACCACCAGCGCCATAACCTGCCGTTCACGACAAGAAAGAGACTCGTAACGGTCCTGGAGCAGTCGCATCTCCGCCTCCCGACTCAAAGCAACGCGGCTCTGTTCGAGGGCGTCCTGTATGGCGCTCAACAGCGCATCTTCACCGATTGGCTTCGTCAAAAATTCGACAGCCCCCGCCTTGAGGGCTTGGACCGTCGTCGGCACGTCGGCATGGCCGGTGATGAAGATGATCGGCATGTCCGTCCGTTCGACAGCGATGCGCTTCTGCAGCTCGAGACCGTTGATTCCTGGAAGAGAAACATCCAGCACCAAACAGCTCGGAACGCGAGCTCGTGGACGGGCAAGGAATTCTTGGCCGGAAGAGAAGGTCTCCGGCTGCCAGCCTGAGCAGCGGATCAATAATTCCAGCGATTCGCGCACGGAGATGTCATCATCCACCACGAACACGATTGGTCGCATGCCCAACCTCGGTAGTGTCCCAAATTCATGGCAGATTGCGTGATTTAAACTCATGTTTCACTCCTGAGTTTGCCTTCAGCAATGGTTCCTCTGAAAGAACGTTAAGGCTGAACGAATGATTTGTAGAAGCTGATCATCGCTAAAAGGCTTGCCCAGAAAAGCGGCAGCGCCGGCTTGCATCGCTCGCTGACGGGAATCGCTGCTCTCGTAAGCGGTGATGAAGATGATGGGAATGCCGCAGCCCGCGGCAGCGAGATGGCTTTGAAGCTGTAGTCCATTCATGCCCGGCATCTGCACATCGACGATGAGACACGAGGTATCGTGCAAATGCCCGGATCTCAGGAAAGTTTCGGCAGATTCAAAAGCTGCCGCTCGAAAGCCGAAGGACTCGATGAGTAGTGTAGTGGTCCTGCGAACTGACTCATCGTCGTCGACTACCGAGATCAGATTCTCTGTCACTCTGAATCCCTCACTGCGTTCAACGTATTCGCAGCGGAGGAAAGAATCTATTGGGCGTTGGTAGATTTAGATCCAAAAAAAGATGATGCGGATAAGCTTTCGCTTACGAGGCTTTTTCCGAGGGCCCTTTGAGCTTCTCGATCATTCTTACCAGATCAACAAGGGATTCCGCGTGCATCTTCTCCATCGCCCTGCTGCGCTGGACTTTCACGGTACTTTCTGCAGTGCCGAGCTGACCGGCGATTTGTTTATTAAGCATGCCCGAGACAAGCATCGAGATCACCTGCTGCTCACGAGAAGTCAGCGAGTCGAAGCGCTGTTGGAGGTCCCTGACTTCTTTCTCCTTTTCACGCCTCGCACGATCTCGCTCCAGTGCGATGCGAACAGCGTCCAACAGATCCTGGTCGCGAAACGGCTTGGTGAGGAATTCGACTGCTCCCGCCTTCATAGCGCGAACACTCATTGGAATGTCGCCGTGGCCGGTGAGAAAGATTGTGGGGATACAAATATTTCTCGCTGCCAGCTCACGCTGAATATCGATGCCACTCAATCCGGGCAGTCTGACGTCAAGCACAAGGCAGCTCGGGGCATCTTGTAGTTTCTTATGCAAGAAGGCGTCGGCCGAGTCAAAGCTCTCAACCTGAAGCCCCACAGTGCTTAAAAGGAATTTGAGCGAAGAACGTACCGATGCGTCGTCGTCGACAACAAAGACGATGGAAGCGTTAGTCACGGTGGACTCCCAACACTTACTGGCAGAGTGAAGGAAAACACAGCACCAATGGGAAAATTCGGCGTGGCCCAGAGCCGCCCTCCATGGTTTTCAACAAGTGATCGGCTGATCGACAAACCCATTCCCATGCCGTTCGCTTTAGTGGTAAAGAAGGGCGTGAAGACGCGATCTGCTGCCGATCCAAGGCCAGTGCCTGAGTCGCGTACCGCAACCAGTATGTCACCAGATTCGTCAACCCTGGATTCCACCCAGAGTGACCGAGGTTGATCTTTAGCGGCAATCATGGCTTCGATGCCATTCATGACCAAGTTCAGCAGGACCTGCTGCATCTGAACTCGATCAGCCAACACCAGCGGGAGAGCCTGCGTCAATTGGCGTTCGAGCAGAACTCGATTCTCATAGAGCTCACGGTCAGCTAGAGTCAGCACCTCTCGAATCACCTCGTTTATATCCAATTCGTTCTTTTCGGCAGGAGCCTTCTTTATGAAGGCGCGGATCCGAGCTATAACGGCACTTGCGCGAGTTCCATCGGCAACGATTTCTTCGAGAGCTCGGCGGAGGACCTCAGGTTTGAGATTACTCGCGGCCAGCAGTCTCAAGCACGCACTGCTGTTATTGGTTACGGCGGTCAGAGGTTGGTTGACTTCATGGGCGATGGACGCTGCCAGTTCGCCCATGGTTGTCAGTCGGGAAACCCGTGCCAGCTCCATTTGCGCCATCTGCAAAGCTTGTTGTGCCTGCTTTCTTTCGCTGATGTCGCGGATGAAGCCGGTAAATACCTTATGCTCATCTCTAGATACTTCTCCAAAAGAGATTTCCACGGGGAATTCTTGACCATTCTTGCGCAGCGCGGTCAGTTCAGTGCCTTGCCAGTTGATGTGTCGCTGACCGGAAGCCAAATAGCGGCTGAACCCATTCTCGTGCAATTTTCGCAGGAATTCCGGCATCAATAGGGTCAACGCCTTCCCGATCAACTCCGTCGGACGATAACCAAAGATCCTCACAGTGGCGGGATTGGCAGACAGAATCGCACCGCTCTCGTCAATGCTAATCACGGCATCGGGGGCCGTTTCGACCACGAGGCGATAGTTCTCTTCGCTGTAGCGGAGGGCAGATTCCTCTCGTTCAGGGCCGGTCTGTGCAGGTTGTCTTTCAGCGGTCATGTTTTGCGAGCTTTACACGACCAAGGCATTCTAAACCGAAAGGGAAACTGGGGCCATTAGGGGTCGACATTCGACACAATCTCGTCGTCAAGGAACCAGTGAAGTGCCTCCGATCGCCGCTGGGGGCCCGGGAGGGTGGCGCAGAACCCATACGAAGGTATCGACGATACTATCGTCCAATTGTTCATCTCCCAAGCTTCTGTTCTGATGACTCGCGTCGACCGAAGTCAATCGGAGTCGCCACAACCCGAATCGTCCGGTGCATCTGTTGCGACGGCGAACATTATAAGATGGCCTCAGCTACACGTGACAAATAAGCATCTCGGAACGGGGCACGTCGTATGAAAGGATTTGCTTACTTCTTGGTTGCAGTTGTAGCGCTGACTGGCGTGCTCGCCTACATGGCTCACGCCTCTGGACGCTCCGATGGAGAGGCTGATCCGGTTTTACTATCGTCCAATTGTTTCGCACCCGCACTTCTGGTCGGATCTCATGGCTAAGAAAGAGACCACTCTTGCGATGAAGAGGCGCCGATATCGGACTTAAAGTTTAATGATTTCGTTTTCCGAAGCATATTAACTGAAGGAACCATTATGAAACGCTTCACGTTCTTCTTGATTGCGCTTGCAACAACCGTTGGCCTTGTCGCGCTCATCGGGCCCGCCGCCAGCCACGCGGGCGGGCAATCCGCTCCCTATGTTACCGACATCCCTCACGGGTATCGCGACTGGCAGTGGATCTCCTCGGCCCATGAAGCAGGCAACCTGAACAGTTTAGGCGCGGTCTTGGGCAACGATGTAGCGATCAAAGCCTTCCGCGCAGGGAAGCTTCCGTTCCCGGACGGCACGATCATTGCTGCTTTGCATTACCGCAACGTCCCGTCCGAGGAGAACAACAAAGTCTTTGGCCAGGCTCAATCTTTCGTTCCCGGCGCCCGCACGAACATTCAATTTATGGTAAAGGACTCAGCCAAGTACGCCGCGACGGGCGGATGGGGGTTCGGTCACTTCGCGGACGGCAAACCTGGCGACGCGATGTTTATGAAAAGCTGCTTCCCCTGCCACGAGAAGACTAAACGGAGCGACCTTGTTTTTAGTCGTTATGCACCTTGATGTTGAAAGCAATAGCAGAACGGACTGAGAGGTTGGCGCGAAGTTTTCAGACAAGACCGGAAGCCTCGCCGCGTGGTGTGTGGCTTGGCCAGCCTTCCGCTGACACCAGTGGAAAACGACGAGAGGAACAAACCATGAAGTATCCGACTTTTTATCGCACCGCACAGATCGATGGGCTGTCAATTTTCTACCGGGAGTCCGGTCCGAAAGACGCCCCGACGATTCTCCTGTTGCACGGCTTGCCGTCTTCTTCGCGAATGTTCGAGCCGCTCTTCACACGGCTCTCCGATCATTATCACCTGGTCGCTCCCGACTACCCCGGCTTCGGTCACAGCGACTGGCCGGACCCGAAAAAATTCGCGTACACCTTCGATCACATCGCGGAAATCATGAATCACTTCACCGAAGCGCTCGGTCTGTCCCACTTCGCCCTCTACATGCAGGATTACGGTGGCCCGGTCGGCTTTCGCATGATCTTGGCCCACCCGGACCGAGTGGAAGCTCTCATCGTCCAGGACGCGGTAGCACACAATACTGGTCTCGGCGAGAACTGGAAAACGCGGCGCGCCTTTTGGGCCGATCGCGATGCCAACGAAAGCGCGCTGCGCACGAATCTCCTGTCGCTCGCAACCACGAAGTCCCGCCACGCGGGGAACGATCCCAACGTGGAACGCCATAACCCCGATCTCTGGATTGACGAATTTTATTTTCTAAATCAGCCCGGCCAGGCTGATATTCAAAGCGACCTCTTTTATGACTACCGCACCAACGTCGATTCCTACCCGAAATGGCAAGCATGGATGCGCGAGAAGCAGCCGCGCCTGCTGGTGATCTGGGGTAAGTATGAGTCTTCGTTCGACCCCTCCGAGCCGGAGTCCTATCGCCGCGATGTCCCCAAAGCCGAAGTCCACATCGTCGATGGCGGCCACTTCGCCTTGGACACCGCCGCAGACGAAATCGCCGCACTGGTCCAAGGATTCGTCGGTTCTTCACGCCAGGGCTCTGCGGCGCGGCTAGCAGGGTGAAGGCGCTTTTGAGAGGGACGATGCGCAGCGCTGTATTGGATCCGAACCTTTGAACCGAAAGGTTGTTTATGTCTGGCAAGAAAACAGCAATCATAACCGGAGCATCGGGGGGTATTGGCGCGGGCTTAGTCGATGGGTTCTTGAAAGAAGGTTATAACGTCGTCGCGACGTCTCGCGAAGCCAGTCGAAAGCTGACTAGCTCGGACAGCCTGATTCTGCTTGATGGCGATATTGGCAACCAGCAAACGGCTGCCTATGCTGTCGAGGCGGCGATTAACAACTTCGGAACCGTCGACGTTCTGGTAAATAACGCTGGCATCTTCCTAAAAAAGCCTTTCACTGACTTCACTGCCGAGGACTTCGATGCCCTTGTCTCGACCAATCTGCTTGGATTTTTCTACATCACTCAGCGCACTGTAAGAGAGATGCTGAAACAAAAATCGGGATGCGTTGTGAGCATCACTGCGGCGCTTGCCGATCGCCCAATCGCTGGCGTAAATGGCTCGATTTCAATGATTACGAAGGGTGGCTTGAATTCAGCAACCCAGAATCTGGCAATCGAGTATGCAAAAGATGGCATTCGCTTTAATGCCGTAGCTCCCGGCGAAGTGGAAACCCCGATGCATCGGAATGATCCCAGCGACTCGACGTCGCAGTCGGCTATGAAAAAGGCAACGGTAAAGGATATTGTCGATGCCGTTCTTTACCTGGCACAGGCAGGCCATGTGAGCGGAGAGATACTCCACGTGGATGGCGCCGCTCCGGCTCGTCGTTGGTAAAAAATAAAAGGATGCTAACCAGACGCTGGACTTCGACGAGGTACGCATGCCCCGATTGCTTTCAGTAAATGTCGGCCTTCCGCGCGACGTGACATGGAACGGCAAAATCGTCCGAACGTCAGTCTGGAAATCTCCAGTTGATGGACGGCGAATGGTGCGCAAGCTCGATATCGATGGCGATGCGCAAGCCGATCTGGCGGGTCACGGAGGTGAGCACCGCGCCGTATTCGTCTACCAGATAGATTCTTACCATTACTGGGAGCGCTTTTTGGGCCGCACCGATTTTTCTTTCGGCCAGTTCGGAGAAAACTTCACCGTCGAGGGGCTTCCTGATAACGAGGTGTGCATCGGCGATCGATACCGCATCGGTGGTGCGATATTTGAAGTAACGCAGCCACGCGTGACGTGCTACCGCGTCGGCATTCGCATGAATGAACCTCGCATGCCAGCCCTGCTCGTAGCACATCACAGACCAGGATTCTACTTTCGCGTGTTGCAGGAAGGAGAAGTTGGTGCAGGCGATGACATTGTAAAAATTGCGGACGGTCCAGAGCGAATCAGCGTGGCCGACGTTGACGCCCTTCTGTATTTGCCAGGACATTCCAGCGAGCAACTGCAACGAGCGCTACGGATTCCTGCACTCAGCAAGGGTTGGCAGAGTTCGTTCCAGGCAATGCTCCAACAAGACTTGAGCTCCAAAACTGCGGCGGGGAATCCGGGACTCGCCTATGAGGAACAAGCGCCAGCATGGCCCGGCTTTCGACAGATGCGAGTCGCGCATATCCATAAGGAAAGCGATAGCGTAACTTCCTTCGTTCTGGCGCCAATCGATGGGCAGCCACTTCCTCTCTTCCAGGCGGGTCAATTTGTTGTTTTGCGGCTGCTCGTCGATCCGGACAAACCGCCGGTTCTTCGCAGCTATTCGTTGTCTGATCTGCCGGCTGCCGATCATCTCCGCATCAGCGTCAAAAACGAATTGAATGGGATTGGAAGTTCATTTCTGTGCAACCGTGAACGAGAAGGCGATCTATTGGATGTTAGTGCGCCGCGCGGAAGCTTTACTCTGCGTCCGAGCCAGAGTCCTGTGGTTCTGCTGAGCGCTGGAGTGGGCGCAACGCCCGTGATGTCGATGCTGCACGCACTCGCTGCTGAAAAATCGCAACGAGAGATCTGGTGGATCTATGGAGCGCGCAATAGCGTCGACCATCCATTTGCAGAAGAATCGCGTTCATTACTGAAACAGCTCTCTCGCGGACGAGGATACATCGTGTACAGCAGGCCCGCTGCGATCGACCAAGTCGGGGCAGACTTCGATGCTCCCGGGCACATTGACACAGCTTTGCTGGAGAGAATCGGAGTGTCACAGAATAGTGACTTCTATCTGTGTGGCCCATCTTCATTCTTGCAGAACATGTGCGATGGGCTGCGAAACTGGGGTGTGCTCGCCGGAAATGTGCACACGGAAATCTTCGGTTCTCTCGAGGCTATTACCCCTGGTATGGCGCAGGTTGTTCACACTCCTCACCTGCCACAGGGGCCGCCCGGATCTGGCCCCCCAGTCTCATTCGCGCGTAGCGGGATTACCGCCTCTTGGGATCCGAAATTCGCGAGCTTGCTTGAACTGGCGGAAGCGTGCGATGTTCCGGTCAGATGGTCGTGCCGGACTGGAGTCTGTCATACCTGCATGACTGGCCTGATTGCCGGATCGATTATTTATAACCCTGAGCCGCTGGAGAGGCCCGCTGCCGGGAACGTGCTCGTATGCTGTTCCCAGCCAAACGCGGGTGTCACTCTGGATCTTTAAGAGAAGATTTTTGAGAGAAACGGAAGGAGTCGAATCATGCGTTCTGATATTGTGCCCGGAGGCATTTTCCCCAACTACGAGCTGCCCGATCACACGGGCACACTGCGCAAGCTGAGCGAGCTGCAGGGCGACGATCCGCTAATCCTCACGCTTGCGCGCGGCCACTATTGCCCAAAGGAGCACCAGCAGCATTTGGAACTCGCCGCGTTCTACCCGAAGATCGCGGTGGCGTACACTCAGATCGCCACGATCGCCACCGACGATCACCATACTCTGCAGGAATTCCGTGCGTCAGTCGGAGCCCAGTGGACCTTCCTTTCGGACCCCGACCGAACGATTCAGAAGGATCTCGACATCCAGGAGTACACCGACCCCGAGCACAATCCGATGATCCCGCATACGCTCGTGCTCAAGCCGGGCCTCGTGATTTACAGCATCTATAACGGCTACTGGTTCTGGGGGCGTCCATCGGTGATCGATCTTTGGCACGATCTGCGTGTCGTGACGAGTGAAATCCGCCCAGACTGGGACCTGAGCAAACCCGGACTCCGCAAGGCATGGAATGCGGGTGATTTTTCGCGTTTCCACGGCTGGGACAAGCAGGCCAGAAAGGAAGCGACCTCGATTGCACGGAAGAAGTAAGTTAGGACCGGCGCCCTCCGACAAAGTCCGCTCTGCGCAATTTATACAAAGGTATCGATCCATACCATCGTCCAATAGATTCCTCTCGTCGACTCTGGCTTAATCGCACCTGGATTCGCAAATAACCGCGAAGCGTGCAATTGAGTAAATCAAGAAAGCGAGAGGGAATACAATGTCAGCCGCAACGAACTATGAACTGAGCAATGTAGCGACCGTAGCGCCATCATTCATCACAAGTGAAGAAGCAACCCTCCTGGAGTCTGCCAGAGCCGGTGACTCTGCAGCATTCGAGTGTCTTGTCATGCCGCACTGGGACGCTCTTCTTCGTATTACGCAACGGATTCTCCGCAATCGCGAAGATGCCGAGGATGCCGTTCAAGCCGCATTTCTCGACGCTTTTCGCAATTTGAATGGCTTCGGCGGGCGTTCGCGATTTTCCTCATGGCTCACCCGCATCGCGATGAACGCGGCCTTGATGCGCTTGCGCATCAGCCGGAGAAAAAGGGAAACATCGCTTGATGAGGTAACTGAAACAGGAGAGGCTCGGGCGCGATTTGATTTGGTGGAATCGAGGCCGAACCCGGAACAGGAATACTTGTTCAACGAAGGCCGAGTTCTGCTTGAGAAAGGACTCAAGAAATTGAGACCACTCTATCTTGAGGTCTTACGCCTGCGCAGCGTGCAAGAGTTGTCGGCGAAAGAAACAGCAAGAATCCTGGAATTGCCTGTGGGGACAGTAAAGGCGAGGCTGCATCGAGCGCGCACCAAATTAACGCGACACGTGCAGTCGATCGCCGCACGCCGGGGGCATGGCGGAAGTGTCAGGAATTAATGTGTGGTGGCGCTCGTTTCGCTGGACGCACTTGATGCGTAACCGCCATGTTTGTGTCTTTAGGCGGCTCTTGCGAAGCTGTCGGTCAATACCATTGTCTAATAGACTTATCCGCACCCGTCTGGCTTAATCGCGAATATCCTCAACGACCGGTAGAACCTGTATCCCTATAATTGCCAGTAAGACATGAGGATGGAAAACTATGTCAATGACTGAATC
Source organism: uncultured Acidobacteriota bacterium (assembly GCA_963755795.1). Lineage (GTDB taxonomy): Bacteria > Acidobacteriota > Terriglobia > Terriglobales > Acidobacteriaceae > Sulfotelmatobacter. Next base: position 48,024 of record CAVWLI010000024.1, read on the forward strand.
CGCGACGAACCAGAAGCTGGCGAATGGTTTCGTGGCATCGCCTGAGGAAGATGAAATTCAGTCGGGAAATCCGCTTCCGATCGGGGGTACACATCAACTCGGGGACGGAGTCAATTTTGTTTTATTCAGCCGTCACGCGACCTGTGTTCGCTTGGAGCTCTACCAACATCCGGACGATTCTTCTCCGACCAGGATCATTGAGTTTGATCCTGAGCGTCATCGAACTGGCGACGTCTGGCATGTGTGGGTGCGAGGCATTCCCGCTGGTCAACTTTACGGCTATCGCATCGAAGGGCCCTATCAACCCGAAGGGGGCCATCGCTTTAACCCACACAAGTTGCTTCTGGATCCGTATGCAAGGGCAATCGCCGGCGTCGAGAATTGGGATTTTGTTGCCGCCCGCGGCTACGATTCCTTCAGCAGACTAACCGACTTAAGCTTTTCGACTGTTGATAACGCCGGCACCACGCCGAAATGCATCTTTACCCGCGACCATTTCGACTGGGAGATGGATTCACCTCCGAAGCATTCCGCATCTGACACGGTCATCTACGAGACGCACGTACGCGGCCTGACGATTCATCCCAGTTCGGGGGTGGTGCATCCCGGAACTTTCGCCGGGTTGACCGAAAAGATCCCTTATCTCCGAGACCTAGGAGTGACCGCCATTGAGCTGATGCCCGTTCTCGAGTTCAACGAAAATGAATCGCAACGGCTCAATCCAATCACGGGTGAGAAACTCAAGAATTACTGGGGCTACAATCCGGTCGCCTACTTTGCTCCGAAGCAGTCCTACAGCTTTGAAGGATCGCAGTGGCGGCAAACCGTGGAATTCCGGGAGATGGTCAAGGCTTTTCACCGTGCCGGCATCGAAGTGATCCTGGATATCGTCTTGAACCACACAGCTGAGAACGATGAACTGGGACCCACGATCGGCCTTCGCGGCATTGAGAATTCAATTTTCTATATGTTGCAAGAGAACCAACGGTACTACAAAGATTTTACCGGCACGGGCAACACCCTGAATGCCAACCACCCCATCGTAAGAGAGTTTGTGACGAGTGTGCTCCGTTACTGGGTCATGAACATGCATGTTGACGGATTTCGCTTCGACCTCGCTTCTGTCCTGGGTCGAGATGAGCATGGGAACGTTTTGCGCGACGCTCCGCTCCTCGAAGGCATTGCCGAAGATCCCATCCTGCGTGACGTAAAGATTATCGCGGAAGCGTGGGACGCAGGCGGTGCCTATCAGGTGGGAGATTTTTCCACCAAGCGTTGGACGGAATGGAACGGCCGTTTCCGTGACGATGTGCGCCGCTTCTGGCTTGGCGGCGCGGGCATGCTCGGATCATTCGCAAGCCGCATCGCTGGAAGCTCGGATTTGTACCAAAGCTCAGGCAAGGGCCCAGCGAGCAGCCTCAACTTCATCACTGCCCATGACGGCTTTACGCTGAACGACTTGGTCAGCTACAAGCAGAAGCACAATATCGAAAATGGCGAGTTCAACCGTGATGGAACCGATGCCAACTACAGCGACAATTGCGGTGTGGAAGGGGCCAGCGACGATCCACTCGTCGAACGGATGCGCAACCGCTTGATCAAGAATTTCCTGTTAACCCTGTTTATCTCTCGAGGGCTTCCCATGTTGCTCGGCGGCGACGAGTTTCGCCGAACCCAGCGCGGCAATAACAATGCCTATTGTCAGGATAACGAGGTGAGCTGGTTTGACTGGAGCCTGCTCGAAAAGAACAAAGAGATCCACCGCTTCACTCGAGGAATGATCGCCTTTCGCCGGGCGCATCCTGTTTTACGAAAAGAAAATTTCTACACGGATGCAGACATAAAGTGGTTCGCGCCCAACGGTGCCGCTCCCGACTGGGCGGACGAGCGGCAGAAATCCTTTGCGTGTCTCATTCTGGGGCAAATGATTCTAGGACAGACAGAGCCTGACGTATTCCTCCTGTTTAACGCCGACACAAGCTCAGTTGAATTTTCCATTCCTGCCTTGCCGGCCGGGAAGATCTGGCGCTTGGCGGTCGATACCTCCCGAACCGCCCCCGACGATCTATTCGATCCTGGGAAAGAGCCGTCCTTGCAGGGCCAAATCGGTCATCGGCTGGAGCCTCGATCCAGTGCAATTCTCTTGACCGATAGCGGCGAGGTGCTGCATGACTACTAATCCCGCCGCCGGCAAGCCCGCTGATCCATCCATTCTCGTGAACGTCCCGAAGCTCGTGACGGCCTATTACGAATTGCGGCCCGATCCGAGCGATCCCAAACAACGGGTTGCTTTCGGCACGTCCGGCCATCGCGGATCTGCTTTCGACGTGGCGTTCAACGAATGGCACATCTTGGCCATCACGCAGGCGATTTGTGATTACCGCAGGCTCCAGAACATTGACGGACCCCTGTTCCTTGGGATGGATACCCACGCTCTGTCCGAACCGGCATTTGCGAGCGCGATCGAAGTGCTCGCCGCAAACAACATTGAAGTAATGCTCTCCGAAGGTACACCCTATACTCCGACGCCAGCCGTCTCTCACGCGATTTTGCTCTACAACCGAGTGCGAAAGTCAGGGCCTGCCGACGGTATCGTAATCACGCCGTCTCACAATCCTCCCGATGACGGAGGCTTTAAGTACGACCCCCCGCATGGAGGACCGGCAGATTCGAGCGTGACTTCGTGGATTGAATCCAAAGCCAACGCTTTTCTCGAGCGTGGCCTCGATGGTGTTAAGCGCACGCAGTTTTCCAAAGCGCTGCGAGCACCGACAACCCACAAGCATGATTTTCTGAGTTCGTACGTCAACGATCTCAATAATATTGTCGACATGAATGCGGCGCGCGACGCGAAGATCAAGCTTGGCGTGGATCCCCTCGGCGGAGCGGGCATCGATTATTGGCCGCGAATTGCAGAACAGTATGGTCTCGACCTCACGATCGTCAACAAATCTGTTGATCCAACATTTCGCTTTATGACCGTGGATTGGGACGGAAAGATTCGCATGGATCCTTCCTCGCCTTATGCGATGCAGAGACTCATCGCGTTGAAAGACAAGTTCGACATTGCGTTTGCCAGCGATACCGATCACGATCGCCACGGCATCGTGACCAAAGGAAGCGGGTTGCTGCCTCCGAATCACTACCTTTCAGTGTGCGTCAGCTACTTGTTCTCGAACCGGCCCAATTGGAGTAAGGACGTCGCCGTTGGCAAGACCGTAGTGAGCAGCAGCATGATCGATCGTGTGAGCGCTCGCCTGGGGCGGCGGCTTTGTGAAGTTCCGGTGGGCTTTAAGTGGTTTGTCGAAGGATTGCTCGCCGGCCGCTTGGGTTTTGGCGGCGAGGAGAGCGCCGGTTCCTCCTTTCTCCGGCGCGACAGCAGTGTGTGGACCACGGATAAAGACGGAATCGTTCCTTGTTTACTGTCAGCAGAAATTACGGCGCGTGTGGGCAAAGATCCGGGTGAGATTTATCGTGAGCTCACTCGCGAACTCGGAGATCCCGTCTACGAACGCATCGATGCTCCCGCTACGCCCGAACAAAAAGCCGCTCTGGCAAGATTGTCCCCGCCCGACATTCACGCTACTGACGTTGGCGGTCAGCCGATCGAGAAGATTCTGAATACCGCTCCGGGAGACGGCAACCCAATTGGAGGAATCAAAGTGATTGCCAAGGATGGCTGGTTTGCAGCGCGTCCTTCGGGCACGGAAGAAATTTACAAGATTTACGCGGAGAGTTTCCTCGGTCAGAAGCATCTACAACAGATCGAGGAGGAAGCCCAGACCATTGTTTCGGAAACCCTGGCTCGCAGTGCCGATGCAGCCTGAGCCGGTAAGCATCGGCCGATAATGAGTAAAGATGACGGGAGTTTGTCTATGAGTAGCCCTCCAATTGTTGATCGACCAATCACTGATCGAACAATCGGTGATCGTCCCCTTGATCCAGCGATTTCAGATGCCCTCACCGACTTGGCCTTGGACCTTAGATGGTCGTTCAACCACTCGGCGGACCGCCTTTGGGAGCAACTCGATCCAGAACTCTGGGAACTGACTCACAATCCTTGGGTTATGCTGCAAACCGTCTCCCGGGCAAAACTACAAAGGGTTACCGCCGACCCGAGATTCCAAAAACTTTTGACTGATGTGCACCGCGAGAAAACGCTCGTCGAAGAGTCGGAAGCATGGTTTCAAAAGGCGCATCCCCGTTCAGGCGTATCGACGATTGCGTATTTCTCGATGGAGTTCATGTTGAGCGAGGCGTTGCCGATTTATTCTGGCGGGCTCGGAAACGTTGCCGGCGATCAGCTGAAAGCCGCAAGTAATCTGGGCGTTCCGGTGACCGGAATTGGTTTGCTCTACCAACAAGGCTATTTTCGGCAGGAAATTGATGCACAAGGCCACCAGCAAGCTTTGTACCCATTCAACGATCCTGGCCAGCTTCCGATTCGACCGGTGCGCGAACCCAACGGCGAATGGCTGCGCCTGGCCATCGCTTTGCCTGGCTTTAAGTTGTGGATCAGAGTTTGGCAAGTACAGGTTGGCCGGGTCAAATTGTATTTGCTCGACACCAACGATCCCGCAAACCTTCCGTCCTTCCGCGGCATTACGACTGAACTCTACGGCGGCGGTCCGGAGTTGCGTCTGAAACAGGAGCTAGTCCTCGGTGTTGGAGGCTGGCGGCTCCTGCGAGCCTTGGGATTGCAGCCCGAGGTCTGTCATCTCAATGAAGGTCACGCCGCATTCGCGGTGCTCGAACGGGCGCGTTCGTACATGGAAGACAATGGCAAGCCTTTCGACGTCGCGCTCAGCGTCACCCGTGCCGGCAACCTTTTTACGACTCATACTCCCGTGGAGGCGGGCTTTGATCGCTTTGCTCCCAGCCTGATCGAGCGATACCTCAGGAACTATGCCGAGGAGAAACTGTCGATTTCGGTGGACGATCTTCTGGCGTTGGGGCGACGCGATCGCCAGGACTCGTCCGAACCGTTCAATATGGCGTATTTGGCGATCCGCGGCAGCGGCGCCATCAACGGCGTCAGCAAATTGCACGGTCAAGTGAGCCGGCGACTGTTCGAGCCCCTCTTCCCCAGGTGGCCTGAAGCAGAGGTGCCGGTAACGTACGTGACCAACGGAGTACACACTCCTACTTGGGACTCTGCTGAAGCAGACCGCTTGTGGGAGCTTACGTGTGGAAAACATTGCTGGCACGGAGCACTGGCAGGCACGGAAAGAGATATTCGTGCAGCCAGCGATTCCAACCTCTGGCAACTCCGCGCAGATAGCCGCAAGAATCTCGTTGCGTATGTCCGAAGACTTTACGGGCGTCAATTAGCAGCTCGGGGAGCGTCGTCGGAAGAGGTCGCTCAGGCTGCACTGATACTCGGTGACAATAGTTTGACGTTGGGATTTGCTCGCCGCTTTGCCACGTACAAACGCCCGAACCTTCTGCTTCACGATCCTGCGCGCCTTCTCAACATCCTGATGAATCGAGAGCGCCCCGTTCAACTCGTGCTCGCAGGCAAGGCTCATCCCCAAGATGCCGAGGGGCAAGAAATGATCCGGCAATGGTTTGAGTTTGCGCGCCGCCCTGAAGTTCGATCCCGGGTTGTCTTCCTTTCGGATTACGACGTTCTTATGGCGGAGCATCTTGTGCAAGGCGTGGACGTTTGGGTGAACACTCCGCGACGGCCTTGGGAAGCAAGCGGCACCAGCGGCATGAAGGTGTTGGTGAACGGCGGGTTGAATCTTTCGGAACTCGATGGCTGGTGGGCGGAGGCGTATTCGCCGGAAGTAGGCTGGGCGATCGGAGATGGGCGCGAACATGGGGATGATCCTTCTTGGGATGCATCTGACGCCGAAAGTCTTTACGCGGCGCTCGAAAAAGAAGTTATCCCAGACTTCTATGCCCTCGACGAGCATGGAATTCCGCGCGCCTGGGTTGCCCGCATGCGCGAAAGTATGGCCCGCTTAACTCCGACCTTTTCGACCAATCGCGCAGTGCGCCAATATACCGAAGAACACTATCTCTTGGCGGCAGCAGCTTTTCGCCAGCGCGCCGAGAATCAAGGTTCAGTGGGAGCCGATCTCGTCGCCTGGCAGGCCAAACTGGCGAAACATTGGTCAGCGCTGCGATTCGGCTCCACGACCGTCGAGCAACACGGCGAGCAATATCTATTTCACGTTCAGGTTTTTCTTGATGATATCGATCCCGATGCCGTGCGGGTCGAACTGTACGCGGATCCGCAGAAGGACGGCGCCCCAGTCACGCTCAGTATGAATCGTGGCGAACATCTGGTCGGAGCCACAGGTGCCTTCGCCTACAGTGCTTCTGTTCCAACGAGTCGCCCACTCGCTGACTACACGCCGCGCCTCGTTCCGCAGCACGTAGGAGCGTTCGTGCCGCTGGAGGCTCCTTTCATTTTGTGGCACGAAGCACCGTCCTGGCGATGAATTGAACCTGTGCTCAGAGATCAGAATACGAAAGAAGAATTGGTTTTGATCATCGAACGTGTGATTGGAGAAGCTTTAGCGATCTCTGGAGTCTCCACTTTTGCAACGGTCGCACAGAGATCGGATAACGAGAGCTGGCTGGAATCAGTCCCACTGGGTCAAAGCCGAGGGATTAGTTGCTAGTATGGATTGTTCGAGCTTCCTCAACGGTAAGTCGGGAGGCGTCGCAATAGCCGTATCCTTTCAGACAAGCCGCGTAATTCCGCTTGTGTTCGGCGTCGGCGAGGATCTTGGCCTCCGAGGCCGTCAGTGTTGTGTAGTCACAAGTGTCCCGCCCGTCCTTGCAAGCCGAGAGGTTGCGCTGGCGTTCTGAGGAGGCTGTCTGTTTCGCCTGCAGCGGAGTGAGTTTGGAGTGGTCACAATCGTCCCATCCGTTCTCGCAATTCTGAGCATTGCGCTGGTGTTCTGCGGCGGTCGCGTCCCTAGTTTGCGAAGGGGATAACTGGGCGTGGTCGCATAGCCCGGCGCCGGTCTCACAATCGGATGCATTGAGCTGGCTCCGGGCAGTGTTCACTTCCGCGGTTTCCGAGGGAGTGAGGCTGGAGCGATTGCAAGCGCCCGTCCCTTCTTTGCAGGAAGTGACATTGCGCTGCTGTTCGGCTGCAGCCATTTCACGCGCTTCCGATGGAGTCAGCTTGGAGCGGTCACAGGACTGCATTCCATCGTTGCAGTCGGTCACATTCCGTTGGTGATCGGCCACTGCCAGCGCCACAGTTTCCGGTTCTGAGAGTTTCGAGCGGTCACAAGAATTGTAGTGATTCCTGCAGTTCGCAACGTTTCGCCCGTGAGCGGCCAGAGCTACCTCCGCCGCTTGAGGGACGCTCAGTTTCCACCGATCGCAGGCTTCACGGCCAGCCTTGCAGGCCTCCAGATTCTGGCCGACTTCAGACGACTGAGCCAGCACCAGAATCGGAGAGACGCAGAGACTAAGGCAGGCTGCTTGTGCCCAGAGACGTTTCCGAAGACTGGTCTTCATCTTGTTCACCTTCCTGAAGATTATGACCCGCGAGATTCCACCACAGAGTTTCGTTGCACTGACCGAAACCGCGACGCGGTTCCGTCCAGCCATAAGCCCTTTTGCGACAACTTCATGGAACAACTACTTCGGGTCTTGACCCGTTGGCCTGCGTCTGACTCGTCTCTGGAAATCATGATCGCTCAGCCGCGAACGTAATAGCTGATCTGAATTGCTCAGTCCTCAAACTGCGCAGTCTATTCTCCGCAATGGCTGCGTCTAGAAACCAGGGGAATGTGAGCAATCCTGTACAGAATCGCAGCCCATGTCCTGTCATTGTTAACCAGAGTTAAACATCGAAGCGCGGGCTCAAGCGGCGGGGAAAATGAAAGAGATGAAATCGATGGGACGGTTTCGTCCTTCTTTTCGCCGCCGGCTGGCCTTGATCACGCGCTCCTTTGGAGGGCTGGTGGCCATGCTCAGACCGCAGGCCCAGGAAGTCCGACTTCAAAGGATGTGTCCGTTTTGCGGACTGATTACGCCGCGAGCCGGAAGGTTGTGCTTGGAATGTGGGAAGCCGCTCCGGGCGGTTCAAGCCGAGCCGAAGGTTGCGCATCAGGAATAAATCAGGAACAAATTACGAGGAGATTGCCATGCTTTGGACGATTATTGTTGTGCTCTTGATTTTGTGGCTGTTGGGTTTCAGCTTGCACATTGCCGGCGGCCTGATTCACCTGCTGCTGGTCGTAGCGTTGGTGATGGTAGTCATCAATTTGATTAGCGGACGCCGCGGAACGGCCTGAGGCGGTCTCCGATGGAGCTGATCCTGGAGCTTCACGCTTTGTTCCAAAGGTTGCGCGCATTCCGGCATTCGTCCAACGTATAGCGCCGCACGACCTGGTCGTGCCTGTCTACCTGCGTTACTTCGCCTCCTTGTGCAGCTTTCTCCAGGGCTGCCGAGGCTTCCTCCAGACTGGGATAGCTGACCCCATCGACCGCGCTGCCGTTCTTGTGGATTTGAAACGACATCCGATTTGGGGGGGCATTTCGTTTAGGCACCGTGTCTCCTACTTGTGTTGAAACAGGACGCGAAAGCCACGGCTTGTCATTGTCCACAGGAATCGCAAAGCTGCGTTGCCGGAGCTCTCAGGGCGCGGAGCTTTAGCGGCAGCCAGACCTCTGGCCAGATGCGTCTTATTCGACGGGTGTCCCGTCATACGCGTGCACTTCTCTTTCGGCTGAGCCCTGCACACCGGGCACCGCACCGACAATATCCGTCTTTGCGTGAGTGGCTGGATCTCCACACTCCAAGTATTCACGTCGCAGAGTTTAGAAAATGGTCAATTTTGCTCGTTTGCCGAACGCCTGTGCCAAAACAGAAATAAGAGTCAGGCGCAAACGACGCAGACCGGCATAATGCGGTTGGTTAGAATTCGATACTCCCGACCCTAATGCTTTTTCCACACACTGAGCGAGAAAGGCGCATCCCGATTGCTAATTGCCGTCTGAGGAGAGTTGGCCCGGCCACGGTCCAACCAATCTCTTGACCCGCTTGGACGACGAAGGTGTGTCCGTGTTCGTGCTTTTAGATCTCCTGCGCGTTTGGCTGGCTTGACATTCAGCACGAAATGGATGGTAGCCCATAGAAAGTGAGCCCCGTCGGCCTTGGTCACAAGAGCATCAACCGACTTGAGCGCTCCCTCCGGCAATTCCAGGTGGTCGGCCAGCATGATGATTGGCAGCTGCGGCTTGGCCTTCTTGATCTCCGCTGCTACGACAGCGCCGTCCAGCAAGCCCAGATGGTACTCCAGAACAATTGCATCCACAGGCCGCAACATCAAAAGTCGCAGGCCCTCCGAGCCGCTGGCAGCGGTGACCAGTTCGTATCCGTTTTCCTGCAACAAACTCAATTGAGCCGGATCCCGGTGAATACAAAGCAGGGTACTGTTGGTTGCCATGCCGGTTAGGTATATACCCCCATTTCCCACGATTCTGCCCACAATTGCTCATAAGCGGTTTGTGACTCGAGGATGAAAAACCGAGCAATACGGATCAGACTTTCTCATGCGGAAACTCTAGGATCGTACAGAATATGTCTTCTTCGTTGGGAGAATCCCCCAGTGAAAAAACACTACCTTCACCTCTCCGCTTTTCCCTGTGACACCTGCGCCGGTCCAGTGATTGCCGGCTCGACCGCGGTTCGCGAAAATGAAATATCGAAAGAAACCGGCATACGGCGAGTAGGAACGCCAACCTGCCTGTCTTGCGGCCATCGGCAGGAGACGGCAACCGAGCCGGCGCGTGTGCGTCATCTACTGCCGATCGCATGGGATCCGGTGGATGTGATGGACGCCCGGCTTCCCACGGCCGTTTTCGCGGAAGAACTCAATCGTGCAGAACTGCATTGAGCGACCCGTACAAGGCCCGCGTCAGCTTTTCGACGTCCCTCCTCGCGCGCCTAAAATGGTCAGCGCGATCCCGCCCGCAAGCAGCACCACACTGATAATGGGTGACACGCGCTCGCTGTGAGTGGTCTGCACTCCGATGCTCGCATCCCCGATTTTTAGACCCTGCGTCTCGCTGTGAGGAATCGGCACCACCAGGGATGCGATGCCGAGAACAACCAGGAGCAGACCTGCGACCAGAAATATCTTCATAGTAGTTCCTCCTTGTCGGCGGAGAGAGATTGATCGATCCCCCCTCGTACGATTCAAGTTCACGCCTCTTCATTCTCTACACCATTCTCCACACCTGAGGCGGGAAAAATGCTCAATAGTGCTCAGGAATGTGAATCATGAATGCGCTAGTTTCAGGAGCGGTTCCGAGCGGAGGTTCGACACCTGCTCGAACTGAGCATTCTTGCTCAGATTCCGAGACCGTAGACGTGAGAAGCTAGCGCCCGAAACCATTTGTGAGCGCGACCGAGTCTCAGCCAATCGAACTCGAAAGTCCCGCTCAGAAATCGTGCCTCTCCATCCGCGCAACCCGCAGCAGCACAGTAGCACCGGGCACGCGAAGGATCATCGGGCAAAAGGAAACACCATGCGTATTCTATCCTCCATCCGTTCCGCGCTGTTTGTGTTTGTGGTGCTGACCGTGTCGGCCTCAGCCTTCGCTCAAATCGGCGTCTCGATCTCATTGGCCCCGCCTGAACTGCCCACTTACGAGCAACCGCTTTGTCCCGGCGATGGTTATCTCTGGACGCCCGGATACTGGGCCTACGCTGACGCCGACACCGGTTATTACTGGGTGCCGGGTGCATGGGTCATGCCTCCGGAAGCGGATTATCTCTGGACTCCGGGCTATTGGGGCTGGGGCGACAACGGCTATGCTTTCAATGAAGGCTACTGGGGACTGCACGTCGGCTTCTACGGCGGAGTCAGCTACGGCAACGGATACTTTGGCGATGGCTATGAAGGCGGACGCTGGCAGGACGGACATTTCTTTTACAACCGCTCGGTCAACAACGTGAACATCACCAACACTCGCAATGTCTATGACACCACGGTGATCCGCAACAATGAAAACCGGGTCAGCTACAACGGAGGCCGCGGCGGCATCGACCGGCGTCCTACGGCGCAGGAAGAAAGTTTCTCGCGGGAGCGGCATATCCAGCCCGTGGCCGCTCAGAATGAACATGCCCAGTCGGCCCGTGCTAACCCGGAACAGCGGGCCTCCGTGATTCACGGCAGCCCGGCTGCAGCCGCGGGTCGTCCAGAAAACGCTCGTCCAGAAAACGCTCGTCCAGAGAATGCTCGCGCCGAGAGCGCTCGTCCCGAGAATTCTAGGCCGGAGAATGCAGCGACTCGCCCCGTCGTGCATCCCAACGACCTGCCGGCCAGACAACCGTTTACCGCCCCGAACACCGGGAATGCGGCGCGGGACCAGAAACTCCAACAGCAACACACTCAGCTGATTGCAAAGCAGGACCAGGAACGACAGCAGCTTCAGCAGAAGCAGAATCAGGACCACCAACGTCAAGCGACCCAGATGACGAATCAAGCTGGCCAGCAACGGCTGGAACAGCAGCACCAGCAGCAGACCCAGAAGCTGCAGCAAAAGCAAACTCAGCAGGAACAGAAGATACAGGGCAAAGTCCAGCGAGCGAATCCGAAGCACGGTGGAATGTGACCGCGCGGAAGACTAACAAGGTCTCAACAATTACGGGCGCCCCGATTATCAGGGCGCCCGATTGTTTTACAAGTGCGTCTCGTGACGCGGCGACACCGAAACTCTAATCGTGCAGCACGACGTTCAGGAGAGAGCTGTGGACCTGCAGAGCGCCTTCGGTCCCGCCCGCGTAGTGAATGAAGCCCAGCTTCCTGAATCGATTCATAAAGAAGCTCACACGGGACCGGGTAGTCCCAACCATCTCGGCCAGCGTCTCCTGGCTGATCTTGGGAACGACAGTCTCCGGAATGCCTTCTTTGCCGAAATGAGCAAGCAATAAAAGGACGCGTGCCAGCCGTTTTTCACTGGAGTTGAATAGCTGGTCGACAAGATCCTCTTCGTAACGGATATTCCGTCCCAGCAAATACGCCACGAACATTTCAGAAAGTGTAGGTTCGCGATGAAGAGCATCCATCATCGTCTTTTTTTCGACGCGAAGAATCTCGCAATCTGTCATGGCCGCCGCTGAGCCCATACGCAGAAGCTGACCTGCCAACGAACCTTCACCGAAAAAGTTGCCCTCGTTCACGATGGCGATCGTCGCTTCCTTGCCGATCTTGGAAACGACAGAAAGCCGCACCTTGCCTTTTTGAACATAGAAGACAGCGTCCGCGTCGTCCCCTTGAGCGAATATCATTTGCTTCTTCGGAACAGACAGAATCTTCCTGCCATCGCCGATCGTGGCGAGGAAAGTGTCAGGATCGAATCCGCCGTTTTTCTTGGCTGCTAACGCGAGTTTCATCTCCAATAATTATAGTCGGATGTCACTTCAAGACCGCATAAAATGGGGCATTTTTAATATTGGTGAAGTGAGCAATTCTGGACAGTATTTCGAACGGGGAGTGGGCGAAGCTGAGGGTTATGCCATCAACGGTTCAAGTCGGCTCGATTCTGATGAAGGAATGGCCTGGGATGACGCAACTTCTTGGGCTGGAGAGCGAGCCTTGTTCTGGCGAATGGAGCCTGCTCAAAGTTCTGGATGGCTTCACCCTGGATCGCAAAATCCACGCTGCCGGATGGAATTTCTTTTTCATGGCCGCAGAAGTCAAGGTGATGTTCTTTGGCTCGGGTGGCGCCGCGAAAATCCAGAACGCGTTGAAGCGGCTTCTGGGGAAAGTAAAAGAGCAACAGTTCAATGGGCTGGAAGTAACTCAAATCGTCGCCAGTCGTTTCCTCGGGGTGCCATACGTAACCGTTTCCGCGCACTCGCGCCATATGCAACAGAGCTGCTATCTCGACAGCGCCGCGGCGCGACAGACGTTCCAGCGCAATGCGGAATGGGCCAGAGGATGAGCTCAGCTAAGAGAGCCAGGAGACCAATTTATGGCGGATAGCCCAGACCAGAGCCTCGATCAAGTTCTTGAGTCAGCCATTGTGATGTCGTGGGCAGACTTGATGCGCGGAACCGAGGCTGGCTTGATCCATATTGAATACGGTTTTGCTCCCGGTGGCACCTTGGACTATCTAAAGGTCTGGTCATCCCTAACCCGCGGCCATTGGCTTCTGGCTTGCGAGTATTGGATGTCGCCTTCCACATTTCACAGCACCGGAATCAGCTTCGATAATGGATACCAGTCTGAGGGATTGGCGCACATTCTGGGATTCATCATGCAGCACCAGGATGCGTTCGTACTGCCCCCGAACCTTGGCAGGCAGGGATTGCTTCAAATATCCACGCCCTCGTTAGAGGAAATCGCGGCGGCCTCCGCGTCGGTAAACCACGCCTTCGATCGTCTCGGCTCAGCGCTCGCCGAACCGGTGCCGGCCTAGGGCCGACCAGACCCTCACTTTTCCGAGCCCGCTAAGCGCCGGTCCCGATGAGGTTCGGTGCGGGGTAGGCCAGTACTCAGCTCGCACTTTTCACCTGGCTTTGCACCACAGGTAGGGCAACGAACCGACAGGGCGAGTTTCTGTTTGGGCGTCATGTTCCCAACAATGCACCATTGCAGGCCTAGAAGATGGTCAATAGTGACCAGTTCGATCAAGCACGATGTCGGTATTCTGGAATACATGGCGAACATCAAGTTTGTTGTCAAGGTGACTCATGGCGGTGCTCGCGCCCCTGCTTATGTGCAGCGCATTGATCGGATTCCCGTCCAAATGACAACCAACCGAAAACTGGCGCTGATGATGGGAAAATTTACGGCTGAAGATGCTGCCAAATCACTCCAAAACTCCCGGTGCATCCCCGAGTTAGTGCCCGTCGAGGTCGCCGCCTAGGATCCAAGACTTACTGGAAGCTGGGACCTTTCAGCACCGTTTCCGCCGGAATAGGAATTATGTCGCTACCAAACACCGTGCTACCCAAGGTCCTCTTGGAAGTTGTCGGCTCCAGGCCCCCGGGTCGAGTCGGCGCCACAGCGCTGCGCACACGACTGCAATCGAAGCCATCTCTGCCCAGCCGGATCGCGGTGATCGGGAACTATCTTCCCCGACACTGTGGGATTGCCACATTCACCACCGATCTGTGTAGCGCCATTGCCGCAGAGTACGGGACGGCCCGGTTGTTGGCGCTCCCAGTCAACGACACCGAAGAAGGATACGACTATCCAGCCCGGGTGCGATGGTCGCTCGCTCAGGACGACGTGAAGTCGTATGAGGACGCCGCTGAATTTCTGAACTTCAACAACATCGATATGGTGTGCCTGCAGCACGAGTATGGAATCTTCGGCGGTCCCGCCGGAAGCCATATTCTGCACCTGCTGCGCGGCCTGAAAATGCCGGTGGTGACAACGCTTCATACGGTGCTGCGAGAGCCGGATCCCAATCAACTGACGGTCATGAACGAGATCGCAGAGCTTTCGGACCGTCTGATTGTCATGAGCCAGCTGTCGTCTCAGTTTCTGCAGGAAATTTTCAAGGTGCCTGGCAGCAAGATCGACATGGTGCCGCACGGCGTTCCGGATCTGCCGTTCTTAGACCCGAATTTCTATAAGGATCGCTTTGGCGTCGAAGGAAAGGCAGTTCTGCTCACGTTCGGCCTGCTCTCGCCGAACAAAGGAATCGAAAACGTAATTCAGGCGTTGCCGGATATTCTGTCCAAGCACAAGAACGTTGTCTACATGGTCGCTGGCGCCACTCACCCTCACATTCTGCGGCGCGAGGGAGAGAAGTATCGAGCTAGCCTGCAGGCTTTGGCGAAGGAAATGGGAGTGGAATCGCAGGTCATCTTCCACAACCGCTTCGTCAGTCCCGAAGAAATGCTCGAGTTCATTGGCGCGGCGGACATTTACATCACGCCTTACAGGCACGAAGCCCAGGTGGTCTCCGGCACGCTCGCCTACGCCTTGGGGGCCGGCAAGGCGATCATCTCGACTCCGTATTGGCACGCGATCGAGTTGTTGGACGACCGCCGAGGCGCGCTGGTCCCATTCCAAAATCCCGGCGCAATTGCGCAGAAGACGATCGAACTGCTGGATACACCCGCGATTCGCCACGCGATGCGCAAACGCGCTTATCTGTTCGCGCGGGAGATGGTATGGAAACAAGTGGCGCAGGGTTACATGGAGAGCTTCGCCCGTGTGCGCGGCGACCGTATGGCGACTCCAAAGGTCCAGTTCTCAGCGCGCATGCTTCAAAAATCAATGGACCAGGTGCCGGAATTGAAGCTGGATCATTTTAGTCGCATGACCGACGACACCGGAATGCTGCAGCACGCGATCTTCACGATCCCGAACCGCAGGGAGGGATACACCACGGACGACAATGCGCGCGCGCTCATTTTTGCCGTGCTGCTGGGGCAAGAGGAAAAACGGCAGCATGGGAAGGTGGATGCATCCACGGAAGCATCAGCTCTTTGCTATTCGGCATTCCTGGAGCATGCATTCAATCCGGTGAAGGCCAGATTCAAGAACTTCCTTCGCTACGATCGCCGGTGGAACGAACCGATCGGTTCCGAAGACTCCCATGGACGTGCATTATGGGCCCTTGGAACAGTTCTAGGCCGATCCGAAGATCAGGGATTGAGAGGTGCCGCAGGGCGCTTGCTCGAGTTTTCTCTCCCAGCGGTTGTTGAGTTCAGCAGTCCGCGAGCGTGGGCCTATGCTCTCCTCGGAATTCAGGAGTATCTCACCTCGTATCCCGGAGATCGCGACGCGCAGAAGGTGCGATCCGCCCTCAGCCGGCGACTACTCGAAATGTATGAATCCATTCGAAGGCCGGATTGGAAATGGTTCGAGAACGTTCTGGCCTACGGCAACGCGAGATTGCCCCAGGCTCTGCTGTTAGTAGGTTCCGCTTGCTCAGACGATCGAATGATCTCCGCCGGTCTTGAATCGTTAGATTGGCTCTCGCAAATGCAACTTTGCGAAATCAATCGCCATTTTGTTCCGATCGGTTCGCAGGGTTTCTATCGCCAGGATGGCGAGAAGGCGCGTTTCGATCAGCAGCCACTCGAAGCTGCTGGCGCGGTTTCGGCGTGCCTGCAAGCTTACCGCGTCACTGGCGACAGCCGTTGGCGCAGCGAAGCCGGGTCGGCTTTTAACTGGTTCCTTGGCGACAACGATCTTCAACTGCCTCTTTATGATTCCGTCACCGGCGGCTGCCGGGACGGCCTGCATCCCGACCGCGCCAATGAAAATCAGGGTGCAGAATCAACGCTATCGTTCTTGATGGCACTCCTAGAAATGCGATCCCTGCAAGCACCAGCACAAAAGGAAATCCTTTCATGACCGTACCCGCAGAAAAGCCAGCGAGCCTATTGAGCGTTCGCTTCGAGCCATTGCTTCTTCGCCATCCCTCGAACCCGATCCTGACAAGTAAAGACTGGCCATATCCCATTAACAGCGTGTTCAATGCAGGCGCGACGGTACTGGCGGACGGCACGACGCTACTGCTTTGCCGCGTGGAAGATCGCCGCGGGCTGTCGCATCTTTGCGCGGCGCGCTCTCGCAACGGCGTTGATGGATGGCAGATCGATAATGAGCCCACACTGATGCCCGACCCGAAGAATTATCCCGAAGAGATCTGGGGCATTGAAGATCCTCGCATCACATTCGTCCCCGAGTTGCAGCAATACGTTGTCACCTACACTTCCTATTCGCGCGGCGGTCCCGGCGTGTCCCTGGCTCTGACCAAAGACTTCCGCAACTTTGAACGGTTCGGCGTAATCATGTCACCCGACGATAAAGACTCGGCGCTTCTCCCTCGGAGAATCGACGGATGCTGGGCTCTGATTCATCGTCCCATGTCAAATCTCGGGTCGCACATGTGGATTTCCTATTCTCCCGACCTGCGCTATTGGGGCCGGCACAGGCTTATGCTGGAAGCACGCCGCGGCGCCTGGTGGGATGCAAACAAAATCGGTTTGTCGCCGCCACCCATCGAGACCTCCAGAGGATGGCTGGTCTTCTACCACGGGGTGCGGCATACGCCTTCCGGCTGTCTGTATCGATTGGGATTGGCCCTCTTTGCTCTCGAGAATCCGGAGAAATGTTTGCTCCGAGGAGATTCTTGGATCTTCGGTCCGGAAGCGGAGTACGAGCGCCACGGCGACGTTGACGATGTGGTGTTCCCGTGTGGATACACGATGGACGCTGACGGTGACACGCTCAATATTTATTACGGAGCCGCGGATTGCGCGATTGCCCTCGCTCGAGCCAGTGTTCGCACTCTGCTGGATTGGCTGGACCTCAACGGAAGTTGCGAGCGGCGCCAGCAAGCGCGGGACTGATGAATCCGCTGCGTTGGATTATCCAGTTTGTGATTGGCTGCCGGCATCGTCACCTGAGCCGCATCTTCACGATCAAAAACCGCACATACCGGGTATGCTTCGACTGTGGACGGGAATTCGACTTGCCAGACGCGCATGCGCCACATGCCTTCTGACACTTCTCGTTTCCAAACCGAATCCACATCCTGCGTGCTGACGATCTCGAATCGCGATTTTCACTTGTGAGCTATCTTGCTCAGACGCACAACTCAGGAGCTGTCATTCTTAGTTATCTTCTGAGTGTGTATACGGAGCGGCGAAGCTGAATCGCAGCTCTTACCTTCAGGTCGCTGTCGTCTCGTCCCGAACAGGACGTACGAAGCGGCCACATCCAGCGAATCAGCACTCTTCATCCGTGTGTATGCCGCCAAACCTTGCGCCAGAACACGATTTGACCCTAAGTCTTCTTGGAATCGAAATCAGGGCGACACCTCCAGGCGGATGAGAGGCGTAAGCCCACGGAAATCTGGCTCGTCAAAAGGAAGGTTAAAGATCATGCCGTTAATTCAACTCCTGGAAGTTCTCATCGTAGTGGGTGTCCTCCTGTGGCTGGTGAATCGTTTCATCCCCATGCAGGGAACAATCAAGTCCATCCTGAACGGCGTGGTAGTGATCGCCGTGGTCTTGTGGCTCCTGAATGTTTTTGGACTTTTTAGCAACCTTTCGAATATCCACGTCGGAAAAGGGTGAGGTCCCACGCAGCCACTCAGGAATACATTAATTCACAAAACTCACAATCCACCTAAATTTACAAAGCATTGCGGCAGGTATCTGCCAGAAGGTTATTCCCTTGAAGAAAACATTACTGTTCGTCGCCGCCATCGCGCTGAGCTTACCAGCAGTCGCTCAGACCGATTCTCAAGCAACCTTGAAAGTCGAGCCCATGAGCACGACCCCCACCTTCCGCGTCACCGTCATCAACCGCAGCGTGCAAGCGATCAACTACGAGCATCGCAGCGGATCCTCGAAGGTGGATTTTGCCGGCACCGACCTGATGCCTTCTGCGAATGGCGTAGCGGAAGTGAACAGCAAGCGCGGATCCATCGCCATCGAAGCGGAATTCGGCGATCTGCAGAAGCCGACGACGTTCGGCAATGAGTATTTGACTTACGTTCTGTGGGCAATTTCGCCGGAAGGGCGGGCCGTGAACCTGGGTGAAGTGCTGCTCGGCGGCAACCACCGCAGCAAGCTGAATGTGACCACCGACCTTCAGGCCTTCGCTCTGATTGTCACCGCGGAACCTTACTATGCCGTGCGGCAGCCCAGCAATGTGGTAATTCTCGAAAACGTAGTTCGGGAAGAAACCAAGGGAACTACCGAGGCGGTAAACGCAAAGTACGAACTGATGGAACGTGGCGGCTACATCCCTACCGGCTACAAGTTTGATCCCGTGATTTTGAATATCAAGTTGCCACTCGAATTCTTTGAAGCGCGGAATGCGCTGCGCATCGCTCAATCCGAGGGAGCCGAGCAATATGCCCCCGACAGCTATCAGCATGCCCTCAAGCTTATGAACAGAGCCGATGGCTATGCGACAGACAGGCACATTGACAAAAAGCCGTTGATCGCAGTTTCCCGCGAAGCGGTGCAGACTGCCGAAGATGCGCGCGCAATCGCAGTTAAGAAGATGGACGAAGTACGCTTGGCCAACGAACGTCAGGATTCGGCGGACGCCCAGGCACAATCGCAACAGCAGGCGGAAGAGGCGACCCGGCGCAAGGAACAAGCTGAAGCCGATGCAGCAAAAGATCGGGCCGCCAAAGTTCAAGCAGAAGCTGACGCGGTAAATGCGCAGGCCGCCAATGCTCAGGCCCAATCCGATGCGGCCAAGGCACGCACCGATGCCGCGGATGCAAACACAGCCACGGCGAAGGCTCAATCCGACATGGCGAACAGCCAGGCTGAATCCGCGAGTGCGGTATCCGCGGCCCAGGCCGATGCAGATCAATCCCGCCTGGCTGCACAACAGGCGGAACAGGGGCAGCAACAGGCGGAAACTGACAAAGCAGCTATGCGGGCAAAGTTGTCCGAGCAGTTGAATTCGATTCTTCAGACTCGCGACAGCGCGCGTGGCCTCATCGTCAGCATGTCCGATGTCTTGTTCGACACCGGAAAGTATTCATTGAAGCCGGGCGCGCGCGAGAAACTGGCAAAAGTTGCCGGCATCCTGCTCGCCTATCCGGGACTCAACATTGAGGTCGGCGGCTATACGGATAACGTCGGCGGCGATGCTATGAATCAAACCCTGTCTGAGAATCGTGCGAGCTCGGTCCGCGACTATCTTGTGCAACAAGGAGTGGCAACGAACTCGGTTTCATCCAGAGGTTTTGGCAACACCTCGCCAGTGGCCTCCAACGATAAATCCGCGGGCCGCCAGCAGAATCGCAGAGTGGAACTTCTCGTGTCCGGCGACGCCATCGGCAGCCCGGTCAATGCAACCACAGGAAGCTTGCAGTAAGCCAAGAATAAACAGCGACTCGATAGCGGAGGCAACACTTTATGAAACTCGTTGGAGCCATCGGCACAGCAGTTCTCTCTTTGTCCCTCGGAATTGGTATTCCGGCCTACGCACAGCAGGATCAGCACGAACAACAGGATGAAAACAAGGACAAGGTAGCACAGGAAAAAGAAAAGAAGGCACAACCGGAAAAGACTGCGACGACGAACGAGAAAAACGCGCGGCAGGATGAGAAGAGCGTTAAGCCGGAAGAGAAAAACGCGCAGGCAGAACACGCCCAACAATCCAGGCCCGAGCAGAAGGAAGAACATGCCGGCGGCGGCCGCATTCCGGCCGACCGCTTCAAAACCAATTTTGGACGCGAACATAGTTTTCGGGTTACCGAAGGAGACTACCGGAATCACCATTTCCAATACGGTGGATACTCATTTGGATTCGTTGACGCTTGGCCCAGCAACTGGCTCTACACGCAAAACGTTTATGTTGTCGAAGTGAACGGCGTGTATTACCTGTGCAACGCGAGCTATCCCGGCGTCAACCTCGCGCTCACCGTCACGCTATAGCCGCATAAACCCATGATCGGCGCTAGGCCAGCGGTGGCTCGCGCCTTTCTATTCGTCGCAGAGAGAGGGGGAAAGCATGCTTGGAACGATTTTGATCGTAATCCTCATTCTGGCACTTCTGGGAGCGCTGCCACGGTGGTCGCACAGTCGCGAATGGGGTTACGCTCCCACCGGCGGCTTGGGGTTGGTCCTTTTCATTGTTATTATTCTGGTGGTTCTCGGCCGGATTTGAACCATGCCGAACAGGCCCACATCGACAGGCGTCATCTCATGGAAGAGTTGGCGCCTGTTTTCTCTCCGTGCGACGGCTTCTCTCCTGATCGTTTTTATGTGCAGCGGTGTTTCGTCCGCGTACTCGGTTCTCACGCACGAAGAGATCGTAGACCTGCTTTGGACCGATGAGATCCAGCCTCTCCTTCTCAAGCGCTTTCCGGCCCTGTCGGACGAGCAGCTTAAGGAAGCCCACGCCTATGCCTACGGGGGCGCGGTCATTCAGGATCTCGGCTACTACCCATTCGGAAGCAGGCAGTTCAGCGATCTCGTGCATTACGTCCGGAGCGGAGATTTCGTTCGTGAGTTGCTGCTCGAAAGCCAAGATGTCAATGAATATGCTTTCGCGCTCGGCGCCCTGTCGCACTATGCATCGGATATCGCCGGCCATCCGGCAGTGAACCAGGCCGTAGCCATCGAGTACCCCAAGCTTCGCGCAAAATATGGAAAGTCCGTCCGGTATGCCCAGAACCATACGGCGCACTTGAAAACGGAATTTGGGTTCGACACCGTGCAGGTTGCGAAGAATCGTTATGCCTCGCAGCAGTACCACGATTTCATCGGATTCCAGGTCTCGAAGCCCCTGCTGGAGCGAGTCTTTCCCGTCGTGTACGGAATTCAGTTGAAAGATGTGCTCACCCACGAAGATCTGGCGGTGGGATCGTACCGTTTCGCAGTTAGCCGCATGATCCCGGAAATGACCCAGGTCGCCTTGCAAACTCACAAGAAGGACATGATGCGCGAGACGCCGGACTTCGCGAAAAAGAAGTTCCTGTATCGTCTTTCGCGGTCCGACTACGAGAGGCAGTGGGGAAAAGACTACGTGAAGCCGGGTGTTGGCACACGTATTTTGTCGACGCTCCTGCGATATATTCCGCGAGTAGGTCCCTTTAGGGGACTATCGTTCAATAATCCGACTCCTCAAACTGAGGATCTTTATTTCAAGAGCATCAACCGAACCGTCGACCAGTATCGCGCGCTTCTCGAAGAAGTGCGGAACGACAAAGTTGTACTCCCAAACACCGATCTCGATAGTGGCCAGCCGACTAAAGCAGCGGAGTACTCGCTCACCGACGAGGCTTACGCAAAGTTGCTGACTCAATTGTCGGAGCGGAAGTTCGATTTGACCTCGCCGGACCTGCGCGCTGACATCCTGCAGTTTTATTCCGACCCCTCAGCTGCGATCGAAACAAAAAAAGACCCACTTCGTTGGCAGCATGTGCTGGTGTCGTTGGACCAGTTGAAGTCCGCAGGGTCGGTATCGACTGTGGCCGCCACCCCGTAGAACGGGGATGTCATGGCAGAAGCGGAAGACTGGACTAACAAACCTCCCATTCCTTAACCGAACGCGCCTTTCTCTTCGCAAAGAAGAAGGGAGCAATACATGCTCGGAACGATATTGGTCGTGATTCCCCGCGGGCACTTCTGAGAGCGCCGGGTTCGTGCTCAGAAATCAGCCATCAATAGCAACCCAGCTCAGGCTATTATTCTGAGATGTGATTGAGAACCCAAACACAGCCCCCGAGACGTCGCTTCGCAAGAGTCTTATCCGATCCTGTGTTCGATGGCTTGTCATCGGCGTGGTGTTTTTTTGGTTGCTTGCCGCGCTGATCCTTCTGGCTGCCCGGTGGATCGACCCACCCTCAACCGCGGTACACATCCAGCGCCGCCTGCAGGCTTGGATTCACCGCACTCCGTATCACGAACGCTACAAATTCATTCCGCTCAACCAAATCTCGCCCGATCTCCAGCATGCTGTGGTCGCCGCGGAGGACGCGCGTTTCTACGAGCACCATGGGTTCGATTGGCACGAGATCCAAATCGCCGCCGAAGACGATTTGGAAGGCGGTCGCACTCGCGGAGCTTCGACCCTCACGCAGCAACTTGTAAAGAACCTATTTTTCGGAACGGGCCGCTCGGTCCTTCGCAAAGGTGCGGAGTTCACACTGGTACCGGTGGCCGAATTCGTCCTCGGCAAGCGGCGCATTCTGGAGATCTACCTCAACGTCGTCGAATGGGGCCCTGGTATTTATGGCGCAGAGTCGGCGTGTCGTTACTACGACGGAATCCCGGCTCGAAATATCGGCCGGGAAGAGGCGGCTCGGCTCGCCGCGATTCTGCCAGCTCCCCTGAAGCGACGGCCCGAGCGCACGAATAAATACAGCGCGCTCATCCTTGAGCGGATGCGCCAAATGGGTTGGTAATCGCGAACAACTTCCTGGACACGGAAGATGCCAGCGCTCGCTCGCCGCTACGAAGGTACTCGTAGTTTCGTAGTGTCAGCGAAAATCTTCGGAGATTGGCCAAGCGCTTGCCGCTGCCAGGTATCGACCGCCAGGAGAAACTGCCCGGCAGTGATCAAGCGATAACCAGCGAAAAGCCTCGTCGGTGCTGATGTGCTCTCGCGTCGTGGGGAACTAAAGAAACGCACCAGAGCGGTTTGGCGCACCGAGCGGGCAGTCTTCTTCGGTATGGCCTCCTAATACGGCGTGACATAAGTATTCGTCAGTACGATCGGGTAAAGGAAGTTCGAGGTTAAGTCGACCGCGGCCCCGATCTCCTGCAGCGTAGCGCCGTGGTATACGAGCCCGGGTTCATTCTCGAAGACGCCGACGGCAACGTTATTGCTTGAGAGCGCCTCAAGTCCTCCGAGGAAGCCCGCCCCGAACACATAGTCTCCGCCGCCAGTCGTGGTGAACGGAGTATCGGCCAGGGTGCCCACATTTACTGTATTGGCGGTGCCGCCGCCGAAGCCCCCATCGGTGTCGGTAATGCCGGTCACCTGCCATACGGTGTAGCTGAGTTGGGCCGTGATCACAGCCAAGGGCGCGTAAAGGGAATTCTTTATCGCAGCCGGAGCGGTACCACCGTTGAGCGGTATTGAGACAGCCGAGTAAGCGATGGTTGGGGTTGTAATTGATCCCGTGGCATTCCGGACGGTCGCGAACAGGACGTTGCTCGAAATTCCGCTGCCGCTGGGCGGAGCTAGAAACACCTCAAATAGCTGGTTGCCGGCGGGATATGTCGCGAGCGTGGTCGGGGTGGTTGTGGTTGTTCCAACCGGCACGGTGTAAAGCGTGGCCGTGGCCTTGGTCGGATCCTCAATGCCGCTGGTATACGGAACGGAATAGTATTCGAACACCAGAAGGGAATCGTTGCTGCCCACGAGTTGATAGCCCGTGACCGCAGTCCCGTTCTCAGTGAGGGTTGGCGCAGTGTACAGCAGCTTGGGAGTTCCGCCAGTCAGCGCAACCTGATTGAAGGTAGCGGTAATCGTGCTGCCGGTGCCGGGAGTGAGGACGATGTAGTAGAGGTTGTTGTCGTCCTGCGCGACGTTGCCGATGCTTCCCGTCGCCAGGTTCTGGATTTGAGTGGCCACCAACGTGGAACCGTCGATGCGGTACAAGGAAGTCGCGCTTGCGGTGGTAGTCGCCGACTCGAAGATTCCGGTCGTGCTTAAGGTGGCCTCGTCTAATACCCCGGAAACGTAGTTCGTGTTGCTTAAACCAGTGATCAACTGCGTGGGAGACGTGAAGGTGTCGTCTCTATACAGATCAAGGGAGTTGGTGGCTGAATCGAAGACCAGCAACCCGACCAGTTTGCCGTTCTGGTACACCCCATTCATCACGGTTGTATTGAGGTTCACGACTACCGGCGCCGTGGTGGCTGAATCGGTGTAATGGACGACCTCGTAGGTGCCTCCAGTGGAGATGCACTGCGATGCCGTGCCAACCTGGATGACCACAAAAACCGAATCCGCGTTGCTGATGTCGGTCTCCGAGTCGGAACTGACTTCGCAGATCTGCTGGCCTGAAGGCAACGACAAGCTGCTGATTTGGGTCGGCGTGGGGACGGTCGACGTACCAGCCAGCATCAGGCCATAGATCTTGGTGATCCCGGCGGAGCTGGTGTCGGCATACATCATGACCTGCGGCGAATACGTCGCTACCCCATTTTTCAGGGACACCTGGGTTCCGATGGCGAGAAGCTGGGTCGCATCGGTGGTTACAAAAGTTGGAGCGGGCGACGATGACAGCTTGTCCGACGGGATGATGAACAAGCCCGTGCTTCCAGGCGGCGTTGCCGACGGGATCGCACTGGCGGAATAGGGGATCCAATACGCACTGCCGCCTCCGCCGCTACCCGTAGAGCAAGCGACCGCGACGTTGGTCACATTAGCCGATCCCACGGTGCCGGAACCGTTGGTGACGGTGCAGGTTTCGCCCGTGGGCTCCGTGCCGACGGTGACGTTGTAAGTTGCGCCGCTGGCCAGCTTTGTGGTGAAGGTGAAGGAGCCGTTAGCAGACACCGTAAGTGAATTGGTGCCGTTGTCGAGCAGAGTCACAGAAGTGCTGGCGTTCAAGCCAGAGACGGTTCCTCCGATGGAGTAGGTTTTGGCGGTGGAGCAGGCGACCGCAACGTTGGTCACGTTGGCTGAACCCACAGTGCCGGAACCATTGGTGACGGTGCAGGTTTCGCCGGTGGGTTCGGTGCCGACGGTGACGCTGTAGGTGGTGCCACTGGCCAGTGCTGTGGTGAAGGTGAACGCGCCGTTGGCAGTTACAGTAAGAGAGTTCGTACCATTGTCGAGCAGCGTCACCGAAGTGCTTGCGTTCAATCCGGAGACTGTTCCGCCGATGGTATAGGTGTTGGCTGTGCAGGCGACCGCGACGTTGGTCACGTTGGCGGAACCCACCGTGCCTGAACCGTTGGTCACGGTGCAGGTTTCGCCGGTAGGTTGCGTACCGACGGTGACGCTGTAGGTGGTGCCGCTGGCCAGTGCCGTGGTGAAGGTGAATGAACCATTGGTGGTCACGGTAAGAGAGTTCGTGCCGTTGTTGAGCACGGTAACAGAACGGCCGCTGATCAAGCCGGAGACCGTGCCACCGATCGTATATGTGTTGGCGGTGCAGGCGACTGCAACGTTGGTCACGTTGGCTGAGCCAACTGTGCCCGAGCCGCTGGTGATAGTGCAGGTTTCGCCGGTGGGTTGGGTGCCGACAGTGACGCTGTACTTGGCGCCGCTCGCTAATGCCGTGGTGAAGGTGAAGGAGCCGTTAGCAGTTACCTTGAGGGAATTGGTGCCGTTGTCGAGCAGAGTTAAAGAAGCGCCGGTGTTCAGCCCTGAGACGGTGCCGCCGATGGTGTAGGTTTTTGCGCCCGCGCAGGCCACCGCTACGTTGGTCACGTTGGCCGAACCGACTGTGCCCGAACCGTTAGTCACTGCGCAGGTCTCGCCGGTGGGTTGGACGCTGACGGTAACCTTATAGGCTTTCCCGCTAGCCACGGCAGTCGTGAAGGTGAACGTGCCGTTGGCGGTGACCGTTAGGGCATCGGTCCCGTTGTCGAGCAGAGTCACAGAAGTGCTGGCATTCAATCCGGAAACTGTTCCACTGATGGTGTAGGTGTTGGCTTTACAGGCGACCACAACGTTGGCCACGTTGGCGGCGACGACCGTGCCCGATCCGGCCGTGACCGTGCAGGTCTCGCCCGTGGGCTGGGTGCCGACGGTGACAGCGTAAGCAGTGCCGCTGGCCAGCGCCGTAGAAAAGGTAAATTTCCCATTGGCAGTTACGGTAAGCGCATTTCGGCCGTTGTCGAGCAGAGTGACAGACCGAGCGCTGAGCAATCCGGAAACTGTGCCCCCGATGGTGTACGTCTTGGGTACGCAGGCTACGGCGACATTGGTGATATTGGCCGCAACCACCGGGCCTGAGCCGTTTGTCACTGTGCAGGTTTCGCCGCTGGC
Organism: uncultured Acidobacteriota bacterium; assembly: GCA_963755795.1. Classification (GTDB taxonomy): domain Bacteria; phylum Acidobacteriota; class Terriglobia; order Terriglobales; family Acidobacteriaceae; genus Sulfotelmatobacter. The sequence continues at coordinate 74,408 of CAVWLI010000024.1, forward strand.
CTGCACGCTCACCGTCACATTATAGGAAGTTCCGCTGGCCAATTTGGTGGCGAAAGTAAACGCCCCGTTCGCTGCTAGTTTCAGCGCGCCGGCTCCGTTGTCGAGCAAGGTGACCGATCGGCCGGTGATCAACCCGGAAACGGTGCCGCCGATGGAGTAGGTGTTGGCTTTGCAGGCGACCGCGATTGTGGTGATATTGGTGGAAACCACGGTGCCGGTTCCCTTGGTCACGGTGCAGGTTTCGCCCGTGGGCTGCGCTCCGACGGTGACCTTATAGGTGGTGCCGCTGTTCAAAGCTGTGGTGAAGGTGAATGTGCCGTTGGCCGTTAGGGCCAGCGAATTGGCGGCGTTGTCGAGTAGCGTCACAGAGCGGCCACTGATCAACCCGGAAACCGTGCCGCCAATGGTGTATGTGTTCGCTGTGCAGGCGAGCGCGACACTGGTTATGTTGTTGGCAACCAACGTGCCCGAACCCGCCGTGACCGTGCAGCTCTCACCCACAGCTGGCACGCTGATGGTGACGGCATAGGCGGTGCCGCTGGCCAGCTTGGTGGTGAAAGTGAACGCACCGTTCTTCGCGACCTTCAGCGCATTCCCGCCATTATCCAACAGCGTGACAGAACGGCCCGTGATCAACCCGGAGGCTGTGCCGCCGATGGAATACGTGTTGGCTGTACAGGCGACCGCGACGTTAGTCACGTTGGCCGAGCCCACCGTGCCCGTGCCGTTGGTCACCGTGCAGGTCTCGCCGATGGGTTGCGTCCCCACAGTGACCTTGTAGGCGGTGCCGCTGGCCAGCGCTGCTGTGAACGTGAAGGTGCCGTTGGCAGTGACGGTGAGCGCATTGGTTCCGTTGTCGAGCAGCGTGACAGAGCGGCCGCTGATCAGCCCAGAGTCGGTGCCACCGATGGTGAAGCTGCTGGCCTGCGCATATGTCGCTGAGGCAAGAACCACCAGGCACGTTATAAGAGTTGCATATACCTTCGGACGATCGATGCGCATTGGAACCTCCAACTAAGATCGCGGGCCTCCCTTAAGAGGCGCTAGGCTCGGCCCGTCAGGTCGTGAAACTAAGCACCGGAACATAAGTCACGGGCGCAGCGGACATAGGCCGCCCGGTTCAAACGAACGCTTCTCGATGCGGCAAATCATGGGGAACATTAAGATTTCCAGATTGGTGACTTCGTACTCCATTCAGGCGGACTTACAAGCGTTCCTCAGCTTTGGGGGAAAGGGTTCATCGGGGCAAAGACCCTGCGAGGGTACAGTCGTTCCCAAACATCCGTCAAGTGAATAGATAATAAAATTGATTTGGAGAAACCACGTATGTGCGTCAACCAGGTCCTTCGCTGTTGAGGCGTCGCGGCGTCGCGCGATCCGCAAGATTGCTGAAAGATTTTGCACACCCCATCCCCTTTATCAACCAGTGAAGGAACTCGGGTTTCTGTTGTGCGCAAAATTGTGCACTTCTTCGATTTCAACTAGCCACGAACTGCATCGTTTCTGGAGCACCAGCGCCAGGGGGAGTGGAGCGTCGCGTGCAGAGCATCAACAGATCCCAATTCGGGATCGTTGATGCAACCAAGGGCCTGCATTTTTGTAGCAGTGCGAAAAAAGGGCTTGCATTTGTAAATGTTGTCTGATTAAATCCGTGACCGTTCGTTCCCCCACATTTTCTTCCCCGATCATCATGTGTTTGCGATTTTAACCGGTGGTTGCTATTGGGCGTGGGTCGCCCCGGCCAAGTCGTAACGATTCCGCAGGGTAGCGCGGAAATTCTGTGATTCAAAGCCCCTGCATTCGGCGCAAAAACGAAGAATCAACCACCCTCGGCCACTTGGCGGGGGCCGGCGAAAGTGTGGAAGGATCAAAATGTCAATCCCTGAAATGATGAAGATGACTGCGGCGACCAGGATTCAGAAGATCGCTGCGCTTTCGCTGACGGCGCTGTTTTGCCTGTTCTCTTCCTCTATTGCAAGGGCGCAGACCACGCTCTCCGCCACTTCGTTGAACTTTGGCGGTGTGGTAGTGGACCAGACGAGCGCCCCTGCCAAGACAGTCACCCTCAAGAACACCCAGGCGGTCACGCTGAACATTCTTTCGTTGGCGGTGGGAAGCCCGTATTCCCTCAGTCCCGCGACGACGTGCGGAAACCCCGGTGCGCTGTTGGCGGGGAAGACCTGCACCATCGCCCTCACCCTTACGCCCGCAACCCTGGGAGTTCAGCCTGCAGGCGCGCTGACTATCACCACCGATGCCACGAATAGCCCGCAAACGGTGTCGCTATCTGGAACGGGAATCGCCCCGGTTGCACTCGCGCCGACTTCCTTGACATTTGCGGCTCAACTTGTGGGAACGATGAGCGCGCCCAAGACGGTCACGATCACTAATAAGCAAAACATTCCGCTGAATATCTCTCTGCCTTCGATCACGGGACCCAACGCCGGTGACTTCCAGGTCAACGACCTCAGCTGTCCCTTTGTGCCCACATCCCTCCCCGCTGCGCCAGCCAGTTGCCAGCTCTCCGTGACCTTCACGCCTTCGGGTACGGGAACGAGAACGGCGACGCTGAGCATCCCGGACGATGCCCTGTTCAGCCCGCAGACAATCACTCTGAAGGGTTCTGGCAACGGGCCCGTTACCCTCTCGACCAACTCGATTACTACCTTCACGGCGAAAGTTGGGACCACCAGCGCCTCCAAGCTGATCACGATCAGGAACGCGCAAGTGACAGCACTGAACATTTACGGCTTGGATTTCAGCGGCGACTTCGAACAGACAGCGACGACCTGCCCCATCTCTCCCGCCACGCTAGCGCCGGGTGGGACTTGCACAGTTTCGGTAACCTTCAATCCCAGCATTGGCGGTACGCGCGACGGCCAATTGCAGTTGGATGACGATGCCGCGACCAGCCCGCAGGTAGTCAATCTCCAGGGCACAGGAACCTTTCCGCTGACCATTTTGCCGACGACGCTGTCTTTCCCAGCGCAGCTGGTTGGCACCATCAGCGCCACCAAGACTGTCGCGCTGACCAATAACGAGATTCAACCGGAGACATTCGCGCTAGGGCTGACTTCCACGCTCGGAGTGGTCGACTACACCGACGGCTCGAACTGCCCTGGGGGTGTGATTGCCGCGAAGTCCTCCTGCGTAATCAACATCAACTTCACTCCCAGTTCGACCACGCCAACCACGCGCACGGGTTCGCTGACGGTCACGGATTCAGCGCCCGGCGGCTTACCGCTAACGGTGTCGCTGACCGGGTCGGCGACAGCCACCAATCCGCCCGCCGCTGTATCTGTGGTGTCGCCTGGTGCGGGAGCATCTGGAACTGTGCTGCCCGTGACCATTACCGGCAACGGCTTCACGCACTTCAGTTCTGTCTCGGCTATCAGCTTCGTTGAGACGAACGCTCCCACGATTCTCTGCGACATCGCTGCGTCCAGTATTACTGCGGTTAGCCCCAACCAGATCAACGCTACGCTGACGATCAGCGGTGCGGTGTACGGTGCGTGCAACATCAAAGTTGTTACCCCGCTCTCGGGCGGAGGAAACGAAACTGCGAGTTTGAAATCCGCCTTCATCATTGCCAATCCTACGAACACGCACACCATCACCGGCGTGACTCCGGCTTTCGGCATACAGGGCCAGACGCTGAATGTTGCCCTCACGGCCGTGGGGACACACTTCCTCGCAGGCACGACGTACGGCAATTTCGGTGCGGGCGTCACCATCAACTCCCTGACCATCACCGACGCGACCGACGCTGTGGCCAACATCACGATCAGCAACACCACTCCGGTCGGCTATCGCACGATCACTCTGGCCACGAATGGCGAGATTGCTACATCTGTCCTGTCGCCATCCGGCAATCCGATCTTCCAGATCGGGCCCAACAACGCGACCCTGGTCAGCGTCAGCCCCAATACGGCGGCGCAGGGGGCGACGGTGCCAACGCCAGGTATGACGCTCACGGCCACCGGGACACATTTCCTGCAGAATGCGACCACGGTCACGATTGGCGGCGGCGTCAATGTAGGGAACGTGCAGGTGACAAGCCCGACGACGGCCATCGTCCAAGTCGCCGTGCCGTCCGCAGCGCCTCTTGGTCCCGAGAATGTGACCGTAGCGACGGGCGGCGAAATCGCGACGCTCTACAACGGCTTCACCGTTACCGGCGCTACTCCGGCCCTGCTTTCCGTCTCGCCAAGTTCGGGTCAGCAAGGGCAATCACTTAGCGTCGTCATCACCGGAAACTCGTTTACGAATTTCGTTGCTGGACAGATCTCGGCAGAGTTTGACGGCAACATTTCCAGCCCCACCGTTACTGTGAACTCGCCGCATCAGGTGACCATTCCCATCACCATCGCCTCTGACGCCAACGTGGGCGGCATTACCGCGAATCTGATCAGCGGTCCAACGGGCAGCACGACTCTATTCCCGTTCAGCTTCACAGTGACGCCTTCGGGCGCTTCCATCGTCAGCGTCGTGCCGAACAGCGTGCCGCAAGGCGGGCAGGTGACCCTTGCCGTCACCGGCTTGAACACAATCTGGAACCAGGCCGACACCACCTCTGCCTTCTATCCCGCCGGGGTCCCAACCCCCAGCGTGAATGAAATCACGATCAATAGCCCGACCAGCGCGAATCTGAACATCTCTGTTCCCACCACCACTCCCCCCGGATCCTATCCGTTCTTTATGGCTACCGGCGGACAGATCGTGAGTGCGTCGATCAACGTCTTCGCCAACACGCCGTCCTTGACCATGAGTCCGGCCAACGGTCTGATTCCAACGGGAATGATGGCGAACAGCTTCAGCGTCAGCTTTACTGGCCAATTCACGCACTGGGGTTCGACGACTCTGCCGGTCATCGCCGGCGAAGGCGTCACTTTGACGAACTTCACCGTCACCAGCCTGACCAGCGCGACCGCGACGGTAAACATCGCCGTGGCCTTTAAGGGAACTCCCACCGCCGTCGGTCCGCGTTTGGTCACCTTCACCACGGGCGGTGAGATCGTTACCACCTACTTCAACGTTACGTCCACGCCGGTCGGCATCATCAGCATCTCGCCGGATCACGCGCCGCAAAACGTCACGCAGAACGTCGAGATCGTTGGTCTGAATACGCACTTTACGTCAGGTGTGACCACGGTACAGTTCGGGCCGCAAATCACGGTGAACAGCGTTACGGTCAACAACGCGACAGACCTCGTTGCCAACGTCACCACCAGCTATGCCCTCAGCGGTGTCGCGACGGCGACTCCGCCCGGATGGCAGCAGATCTACGTCAATACGGGATCGGAAATGCTGATCGGCGGTTTCTCAGTCGATACCCCGGCCACTCCCACGATCCTCAGCGTTTTCCCGCCGAGCGCTCCACAGGGCGCGACCGTGCAGGTCACCATTACCGGGTCGCTGACCAACTGGGTGCAAGGTACTACCGAAGCCATTCTGGGCTCGGGCGTGAGCGTCTCGAACCTGACCATCAACAGTCCAACCTCGGCTACGGCGACCCTTGCGGTGTTCCCGACGGCTCCGGTGGGCGGCAACAGCGTGATCATGATTACCGGCTCTGAGATCGACAGCGGAACCGGCTTCAGCGTCACTCCGAGCCCTGCGTCGATCGTGAGCGTCAGTCCTAACATCACTTGCAATCCCGTATTGGCGAACTTAATTCCCTGCTCCGGCGGCAGCGGAGGATCGTCAGCTCCGCCGGATGTGGTTGCGCAACTGCAGACCATAACGCTGAATATCGTCGGATTGGGCACGCACTGGCTGCAGGGCGGCACCACGATGAGCTTCGGTCCGGGCGTGGTGGTCGATGCACTAACGGTTAGCAGCCCGACCGCGGCCAGTATTCAGATCACCGTGCTGTCGAGTGCGCCGGTGGGCTTCGCCACTCTCACCACATTCACTGACGGCGAAGTCGTGAGCCTGCCACAGGCGATCGATATCGAATCTGGAGTGCCCCAGCTTCTGGCCATCTCGCCCACTGCAGCCCAACAGGGCGACAGCTTGACAGTGGAAATTCTGGGCCGCTTCACGCACTTCACCCAGACGACCACGAACGCCGCCTTCAACCAGGAATTCCCAGGGGACATCGTGGTCAATTCGATCAATGTGATCGATTCGCAAACCATGACGGCCAACATCACGGTGAGCCCGCTATCTTACGTAGACTTCAGCCCTATCTGCGGTCACACGCTCACGATCACCACGGGCAGCGAGCAGGTCGGCGGTCTGCCCGGAAACTTCTGCATCGCGCAGGGCGCAGAAGAAATCACCAATGTCACTCCTACCGAGCTCGGCCAGGGATCCACGTTCCCCATAACGATTACGGGTTCGGCTACCAACTTCGTACCGGGAGAGACACAGGTCAGCTTCGGCGATCCCAACTTCGCGGTTGGACAAATCCAGGTGATCAATGCCACGAGCCTGACGGTTCCGGTGGCGGTTTCGAGCTCGGCAACCAACGGCTTCAAGACCGTCACAGTTACTACGCTCGGTCAAGTTGCATCGCAGCAGTACGCGTTCTCGGTGATCCCGACCGTAGCTACGGTCAATGAAGCGATTCCGAACCAGGCCGAACAGGGCGCAGGCGCGCCGCTCTCACCTAGCCCGGCCCCGTTTGTCCGGCTGCTCGCCCAGTACTCCCATTTCAGCTCATCGACCACAGCTACTTTCGGCGCCGGCGTCGCAGTGCAGTCGGTCGCATTCGTGAGTTCAACCGAAGTGGATGCAACCATCATCATTGACCCGCTGGCCTATGTGGGCGGCCGCGTAGTCACGGTGACCACGCCGAACGTGCCGTGCAGTGATCAGCCCGCCAACCCGGCTCCGAATGTCACTTACGTGGGTTGCACGCCCGGCACTTCCACCGGTACCGGCAGTGAAGTCATCACGGCCAGCGTCTTCACGATTATTCCGGGTCCGGCGATCATCTCCAACGTTTCGCCCAACACCGGCAACGAAGGCCAGGAAGTGATCTTCAACGTCACCGGTGCGAATACGCACTGGCAACAGAACTTCACACAGTTCTACATGGCGGGTGTCGGTTCCGATCTGACTGTCAACTCCGTGGTCGTCAACAGCCCGACCAGCGCGACGGTCGACCTGAGCATTTCTCCGACGGCGACCGCCGGAGCGCGCTCGATCTACATGGTCACCAACGGCGAGTCACTCACCGACAGCGGCGCGTTCGTAGTGACCGGCGGCATTCCAGTGATCACGTATCTCAGCCCCAACAACGGTCTGCAGGGAACCACCGGGCTGCAAGTCGTGATCAACGGCAACGCCTATACGCAGTGGGATGCGACCAGCGTGCCCACCTTCGGCCCCGGCATCACCGTCGAATCGTTCCAGGTGGATGATTCTTCGCATATCGAAGCCGTGATCGACATCGGGCCCGCATGCACCAGTCCGGGCATACCTTCGGGTTGCGCGCAGCTTGGCTATCGAACCGTCGTCGTCCAGACGGGAGCACAGGGCCTTACCAGCAACTTCCTGGTGACCGCGCCTGCACCCCCGCCGACGCCTTATATCTGGCTGCTGTCGCCCAGTTCGGGTCTGCCTGGCCAGACGTTCAACGTCACCTTCTATGGCGCATTCACACACTGGGATCCTGGGACGGGTCCGGCTTGCGGCCAGACGGGCACGACCTTGACCGGCTTCAACGCCGCAGTCACGGTGAATTGCTTCCAGATAACCAGCCCGACCACGGCGACCGCCAACATCACCATTAGTCCGACGCCTACTGCGTCGGTCAGCGACCTTACCTTGACCACGAACTCGGTCATCCCGCAAGAAGTGGATAATGCCCAATTCAGCGTGGTGCTTGAACAGCCGACTCTGAGCATTGTCGATCCGGGCTCAGGGATTCAGGGCGCGCAGAATATTACGGTCAATATTCTCGGCCAGTACACGGTGTTCGACAACACCACTACGTTCACCTTCGGCCCCGGCATCACTACGAACGGGCCGCCGACGATCATTGGGCCCACCATTGCGACCCAGAGCATCAGCATCGATCAACTGGCGCCGTTGGGGGGAAGCCAAGTCATTGCGGTTACACCAGATGCCACCAACTCCCTAGACGTGACCGTCAGCGGCGCAGGCTTCACGGTAACTCCGAGCCTGGCTTTGATTTCCTTGGTCATGCCTAATGTCTCCCCGCAGGGCACAACCATCACCGTCGACGTCCAGGGCCAGAACACGCATTGGGACTCGACCACCACGTTCACTTTTGGCGCTGGCATTAGCGTGACCAACGCGACTGTGAACAGCAACACCGACGCCACCGTGACGCTCTCGATCCCTGCTCTCGCTCCTGAGGGACCGACGAACGTGAGCGCCAAAACCGGGGGAGAAGTCGCCAACCTCGCCAATGGCTTCGTAGTTCTGGCGGGCACGCCCCTGCTCTTGTCGTCCGGCCCAGGTTCCGTGCCGCAGCAAGGCGCCGCCGTCTTCACCATCCTGAGCCAGGCGACGACTTGGTCGATGAGCAATCCGCCCACGGTCTCTTACGGCCCCGGAATCACCTTGACCAATGTGTACGTCACCAGCCCGACGTCGTTGACAGTTGATGGTTTTGTATCGCCTTACGCCTACGTCGGCCCCTACAACTTGACCGTCACTTCGGGCACCCAGGTGCTGGGCATCCCGAATGCTGTCTACATCAGTCCGGGCCCGGCGGTTATCAATGACTTAAGTCCTTCGAGCGGTGGACAGGGCGTAAACCTCCCCGCAGTGCAGATCAACGGAACGAACACCAACTGGATCCAGGGAACGACGCAACTCAGTTTCCCCGGCATCATCATCAACAGCTTCACGGTGAACTCGCCGAAATCCATCACCGCCAACATCACGGTCTCCGACTCTGCACCCGCGGGAGAAGTGTCGGTGACGGCGACCACCCTGGGCGAAATTGCCACCGGGATCAATGTCTTTACGATTGGCCAGACGCAGCCGGAATTGCTGTCGGTCGTCACGGGCAGCGGGGTGCAGGGACAAACTGAGAACATAGTCCTCACGGCGGACTTCACGAACTTCGTGAACGGGACTACTACCGCTAACTTCGGCGCCGGTATAACCGTTAACTCGGTGATCGTATCGAGTGCAACCTCCGCGACCGCCAACATCACCGTTCAGCCGACCGCGGCGCTGGGTTCCCGGAATGTTTCAGTTACCACGGGGACGCAAGTTGTCTCCCTCGCGAACGCTTTCCAGGTGACGGTCGGCCCGGCGGCAATTGCCAGCCTGAGCCCGGCGTCCGCCGCACAAGGCAGTACCGCTACCGTGACTGTCACTGGCAGCCAGACCAACTTCGCCAGCGGCTTGACTAGCGCTGCATTCGGCGGAGGCATTACGGTTACGGGCATCACCGTCAATAGCGCGCTTTCCGCCACTGTGAATATCTCTATTCCTAACTCGACGGCGTTAGGTGCATATAACGTCACGCTGACTACGGGCGGAGAAGTGGCCACGATCCTCGGCGGCTTCACCGTGACCCCGGGTACTCCGCAACTCATCGCCGTCACGCCGCCCACCGGTAATCAGGGCGCAACCAACCTCAACGTCACTCTTACTGGCCTGTTCACGAATTTCGTGAACGGAACCAGCGTGGCCAACTTTGGCAGTTCCGACATCACGGTCAATTCGACGACTGTCACCAGCGCGACCACCGCCGTTGCCAGCATCAACATCAGTCTGACCGCAGCGCTTGGTTTGCGGAATGTAACCGTCACTACGGGCGGGCAAGTGGCCAGCATTGCGGGCGGCTTCTCTGTACTCGCCGCAGGCCCGAGTGCCGTCCTCAACCCGGCTTCGGCTCAACAAGGCAGTTCTGAAACTATTCTCATTACCGGGACCAATACCAACTTCGGATCGACCACGACGGTCAATTTTGGCAACGACATCACGCCCGGCGCGGTGACCGTGAGTGGCCCAACCGGTGCCTCGGTTCCGATCACGATTGATAACGTGGCGGCCCTCGGCGCTCGCAGTGTAACCATCACCACCGGCGCACAAGTTGCGACGGCCACGTTCACTGTGATCGCAGGAACGCCGCAAGTAACTTTGATCAATCCAAACACCATTCAACCCACGCAGAGCGAGAGCGTGACCGTGACCGGAGTATTCACCAGTTGGGTGAACGGGACGACCGTAGCCAATTTCGGTCCCGGGATTGCGGTAGGAGGGGCGCCCGCCGGAACGTTCGGTCCGGTGACCGTCAACAGCGCCACCACTCTGACCGCAAATCTGGTCACATCTGGTGCTCCAACCGGCTTCACGACCGTGCAAATCCAGACCGGAGCGCAGACCCTTACGGTCAATGATGGAATGTATATCGCGACCTGTACCTCAACCGCACCGACCGTGGTAAAGATCAGCCCCGCAAATGGTCTCACCAACGTGCCTTTGAATTCGCAGGTCCAGGTACAGTTCAGTGTGCCCATGAACCGGAGCACGTTCTCGTTGGGCAACACGACTGGTACTACCATCTACTTCCACGACACGGTTATTAACCAGGAAGTGCCGGGGACGATCAGCCTGGATGCATCGGGCACGATTGCGACAATTGCGCCCATCGAGTTCCTGGCCGCAGGCCGGCAATTCCAGGTCTACCTGAGCTACTACGACTACGTGCAGGATGCTTGCGGAACCAACCTGAACAGCGTGGCCTATGACTTCACCACCGCTTTCAACGGCAGTACCGCAGGTCCGACCCTTACGGGCACCAGTCCGGTCAACGGCGATTTGAATATTCCGTTGAAAGGGAACGCGACTGGCGGAACGCCGGTTGTCTTGCAGTTCAACACACCGATTGATCCCATCACGGTGCAGAACGGCTTCTCCATGGCGACCGGCGGCACCCCGGTATCTGGGAACTTTACTTACTCCGCGAACGATGAAACGATTACCTTTACGCCGGTCAGCGCGCTCACTGCGGGAGCTACCTACACCGTCAGCTACAGCACGGTGATCACGGACACGACCGGCACTCCGCTCACCAACCCGGGTAGCTTCAGCTTCACGGCCGGGACTACCAGCGACACGGCCATTCCAACAGTGATCCTGGTCGATCCGGCAGACAACACGTTTGGGGTGGGTTTGAATGTGACTCCACACGTGACGTTCAGTGAGCCGGTGAATGGATTGACCATTCCGGCCGCCATCTCATTGCAATTGCCGGATGAGATTGGGCCCAACACCATCGTCCCCGCCACGGTGACGGTTTCGGCGAACCGTCTGACGGCGACAGTGACGCCGAGCTCTCCGCTTCTGCCCAATAACTACTACAACCTGTATGTCTGTGGCTTCACGAACATCGCGGGCAACAACGGCAGTTGCTTGAACTTCTACTTCTATACCGGCGCCAGCGCCGTAACCAGTCCCGTCACGGTCGCCACCATCAGCCCAGCCAATGCTCAAACGGGCGTGCCGCTGAACGCCAAAGTCGTGGCGGTAATGAGCAACAAAATCGATCCCACGTCGGTCACCAACAACTCCATCACGGTCACGCCTTCAGGCGGCAGCGCCATCGGCGGAACGGTCACACTGGCCAGCGACGGCGTCACTCTCACGTTTGCGCCCACTTTGGCGCTTGCTCCTTCCACCTCCTATAGCGTATCGGTCGGCGGCTTTAACGACATCGACGGCAATTCCGTCGCTGTCCTTCCGCCCACCTCCTTCATCACCGACACAACCTCGTACGCCAGCGGCTCCTTCACCCTGGTTTCGACGAGCCCGGTCAACGGAGCCACCGCCATCTCGGTGACGAGTCCGATCACGTTCACGATGAGCAACTTGATCGACTCCGCGTCGGTGAGTGGCAGCACGGTTCTTGTCTACGACAATACGATCGGTGCTTACGTGGCGGGTTCATTCAGCGTCAACGGGAAGAGCGTGACCTTCACGCCGCTGAGTCCGTACCCGGCTAACGTTCAGATGTTCATGGGAGTCTACGGTCTAAAGGATGAAGCGGGGAATTCGGACACTCAGTATTGGTACTCGTTCACGACGGCCAATACGGCAGACACCACGCCGCCCACGGTGACCATTTTGCCGGCCAACGGCACTACCAACGTCGGCACCAACGCGCAAGTGGTGCTCACGTTCTCGAAGTCGATCAATCCGTCCACGATTACTCCAACTTCGCTGGCGCTGTTCAACGGCGACACTTCGATCGGCTACAGCTCTACGATCTCTACCGATAATCGTACTGTCGTCATTAATGCGGGTGGCAGCGCATGGGCCTCGGGCGCAACCATAACGGTTGAACTGAGCAACGGCATTCAGGATCTGTCGGGCAATGCTCTGGTGCCTGTCAGCAGCCAATTTACCCTGGCTACCGAGCTTAACGGCACCTCGCCGTCGGTGATCTCGATGCGTCCTGGAAGCGGCGCAACCGACGTCTCTGCCAGCACGGTCGTGACCTTGTTTGTGAACTCGGCCATGAATGCCTCCACTATCGCCGGAGCTCTGAACGTCACCGATAACGGCGTCCCGGTCTCCGGATCGGTGCAGCTATTCAGCAATGGCCAGGCGATTGAATTCAAGCCGTCCCTAGCATTCAATCCCGGCGACCTGATTCAGGTTTTCCTGAGTCCGGCGGCAACCAGTTCGACCGGCGCCCCACTCACCAACTTCTCAGGTTCGTTCACTGTGGCGGGATCGCTGACGACGACCGCAGCCGTTGTACAGGCGCTCAACCCGTTGCCGAACGCCACCGGTGTTCCGCTGAACGGGGTCATTCAGGTGGAGTACAACCAGCCCTTGCTAGCCAGCACGGTCACCTGCACCGGGAGCTCGGGATCGGTACGACTGTATGAATACGCCACAGGCATAGCCCTGACTCCGACTTGCACAGTGAGCGGCGGCGTAATGACGATTGCCCCGACGGCGCTCCTCGCGGGATCGCAGTATCAGGTCTACGTCGACTACAACTCGAACGTCACCAATACTGACGGCGTTGCGGTGCAGGCCTACGCCTTCAACTTCACGGCCGGCACGGCGGTGGATAACGCCGCGCCCACCATCATCTCGGAGGCTCCCACCAACAATGCCACCAACATCGGGACCAACGCCGCGCTTTCGGTGAGCTTCAGCAAGGCCATCGACCCGATTTCAGTGACCGGCAGCACCATGAAGTTGAGCGCAGGCGGGACCATCGAGGTCCCCTCGACGATCAGCTTCAGCAACAACAACACGCGGGTCTCAATAGTGCCCCAGGCGCCCCTGCCCGTGAGCACGCCAGTGACGGTCGCAATCAACGGTGTAACCAGCCAGTCGGGTGTGCCGGTCGCCACCACTACCACGGGATTCACCACCGCGGCCGGGCCGGACTTCACTGCACCTTATGTGACCAATACCAGTGTAACCAGTGGACAGACTAACGTTCCCGTCAACTCCACGTTCTCCATGACGTTCAGCAAGCCGATGGACATCGGCACGCTCGCCGCGGAGGTGGACAACGTCAATGTCTGGGACAGCGCGAACGGAAACGGCATCCCGGAGACCATCACCTGGAGCTCCGACCAGACCACAATTTTCTTCGCACCGTCCAGCCCATTGATCGTGGGTCACCAGTACTATCTATCGAGCTATGGCCTGACGGATCTCGATGGCAACGCACAGCAGGGATTCGGTATCGGCTTCACGACCTCGTTCGTCTCCAACAGCGCTCCGCCTGCGGTGTTGAACACCAGCCCGGAGAATAGCGAGACCGCAGTCCCGGTGAATACACCGGTCCAGATATTGTTTAGCGAGCCGATCAATCCGACGAGCATTAGCCAGATCACACTGAAGTCTGGGGGCACTCCAGTCGCATTCACGTCCTTGTTCACTGACGCCAACCAGTTGCTGGTACTGACGCCGACGCTGCCGTTGGCTCCAAACTCCAGCTACTCCCTCACCATTACTGGAGTTGCCGACACGGCCGGCAATGTTTTGACGACCACGGTCACGACTACTTTCACGACCGGGCCAACCTTTGATTTGGTTCACCCGTCCGTAAGTTTGGTAGATCCATCCAACGCTACGACCGGCGTTGGCACCAACGTACAGCCACGCCTTGTCTTCAGCGAACGGCTCAACCCGCTCAGCGTCGTCACCAGCTCCAATGAACGGTATAACGATGGCTCCGTGGCGTTGTACAACAACGCTACCAGCTTGTGGGTACCGATCACGGTGGGCATGTCGGCAGACCGGCTGACGGCTACCATCGTACCGACCTCTCCACTGCAGCCGAACACTTCCTACGAAATCTATGTGGGAGATCAAGGGGTTGCCTACTACGACGTCGCCGGCAACAGTGGCGTCGGATTCAACAGCAGCTTCGTCACGGGCAGCGGTTCCGACACCACCCATGCCACGGTGAGCACCATCAGCCCAACCAACGGGCAAGCGGGCGTGCCGCTGAACACGCAGGTGATCGCGGTGATGAGTGACTCCATCGATCCCACCACGGTTACCAACAGCTCCATCACGGTCACGCCGTCAGGCGGCAGCGCCATTGCGGGAACGGTCACGCTGGCCAGCGACGGCATTACTCTCACGTTTGCGCCGGCCGCAACCCTGACGGCTTCGACCCCGTACAGCGTTTCGGTGGGCGGCTTCAAAGATGCGGAAGGTAATACCGTGACGACCTTCCCCAGTTCGTTTACGACTGGGATCGCCTCCGCCGGTTCGTTCACTGTGCTTTCGACCAGTCCGGTTAGCGGAGCTATTGGTATATCAGTGACCAGTCCGGTCACGATCACCATGAGCAACCCGATCAATCCGGCTTCGGTGAACAGCAGCACCGTACTTGTGTATGACAGCGTTGCCGGAGTGTACGTGGCGGGATCGTTCAACGTCAGCGGCAACACCGTGACCTTCACGCCTCTGAGCCCGTACCCGGCCTCCACTCTGATGTACATAGGAGTGTACGGGCTGAAGGATGAAGCGGGAAATTCGGACACTCAGTATTGGTACACCTTCACGACCGCGAACACGGCGGACACCACGCCGCCAACGGTGACCATTTCGCCTACGAATGGCAGCACCAACGCCGGCCTGAATACGGAAGTCGTGCTCACATTCTCGAAGTCGATCAACCCGGCGACCATCACCGCCAGCAGCGTCAACCTGCTGAACGGAGACGTGCCGCTGAACCCTGCCACTTCTATCTCGCATGACAATCGCACCGTAGTCCTCAACTACAACAACACAGCCTTGCCCGCCGGAGCCACGATCACCGTTACAGCCACAAGCCTGATTACGGACCTTTCCGGCAACGCGCTGGCCAACACAACCAGCCAGTTCACCACGATGCCAGCAACGTCAACCTCGACGCCGAGTGTAATCAATATGCGCCCGGTTAGCGGCGCAACCAACGTGCCGACCACCACGGCGATCACGCTGTTTACCAACACTCCGATGAATGCAAGTACGCTCCCCGGCGCTCTGCACGTTTCACAAAACGGAGTGATCATCTCGGGCACCGTTACCGTGAGCAGCAACGGCCAGAGCATCGAATTCACGAACGGCTCCCTTGTTGCCGGCGCGACGATCCAGGTTTTCCTCGATTCAACAGCCCAGGACATCTACGGCAACAGCCTATCGTCGTTCTCCGGGCAGTTCACGACGGCTGGATCTCTAACGAATACAACGGCCGTGATACAAGCAGTGAACCCAGTCCCGAGTGCCACCAATGTGCCGCTGAACACGGTCATTCAGGTGGAATACAACGAGCCACTGCTGGCCAGCACGGTTACCTGCACCGGGAGTTCGGGATCGGTGACTCTCTACCGATATTCCACGGGCACCTTCCTAAGCCCGACTTGCACGGTAAGCGGCGGGGTCATCACGATGAACCCAGGCACTCTCGCTGCCGCATCGGAGTATCAGGTTTATGTGGACTACAACAGCAACGTCACCAATACCGACGGTGTTGCGGTGCAGGCTTACGCTTACAACTTCACCACAGGCTCCGCAGCGGATAGTGTCGCGCCTACCATTCTGACGGTCGCTCCTCCGAACTTGGCGCCGAACATTGCGACCAATGCCGGCGTTTCCGTCAACTTCAACAAGGCCATCAACCCGGTGTCGGTGACTGGCAGTTCCATCCAGTTGAGCGGGGGTGGGGTCACGGAGGTGCCATCGAGTGTTAGCTTCACGACCGATTACAAGCGCGCCATGATTACCCCTCAAGCTCCGCTTCCGCCGAGCACGCAGATGACAATTGCCATCAGCGGCGTCACCAGCGAGGCGGGAGTGCCGGTCACCAGCCAAAGCACAACTTTCAACACCTCGGCGGGCGCCGATTTCGTCGGACCCTACGTGGTCAATGCCAGCGTGGCCAACGGGCAGATAGTAGGCACGAACGCTGTCTTCGCCATGCAGTTCGACGAACCGATCGATCCGGGCTCCGTCAATCCAGGTGGCGTCAACACCGATGTGTACCTCTACGACAACTCGACAGGCACGTACTTGTCGCCCACGATCAGCTACAGCGCAGATCTAACCACCATCTTCCTCACGCCGGCTGGCCTCACCGCAGGCCAGTATTATCAGCTCGGCGCCTACTACGTGACCGACCTTTCCGGGAACCCAGAAAGTCCAAATTTCAACGTGAACTTCTATGCCGGAACCGGCCCCGTTACGACTGGTCCGGTTGTGCAGCAGGTCGGTCCGCCAAGCGCCTCCACAGGAGTTCCCACTAATGCTCCCGTTGAGATCCTGTTCAACGAGCCCATCTCGGGAGCTTCCCTCGCAGGTGTGACGTTGAATCAGGGTGGCACGGTTGTTCCGACTACAACCCTCCTCTACGACGGCGACCAAGGCATCGAACTGCTTCCCCTGGTGCCGCTGGCCCCCGGCACGGTCTACACCATCAACGTGAGCGGAGTCGTGGACATCACCGGAAACGCGCAGTCCAGCTTCGGGTCGTCGTCATTCACCACGGGGACGGGAACCGACCTGGTCACGCCCACGGTGGTGTCGACCAACCCGACCAACGGCCAGACGAACGTGGCCAACACTAGTTCGATCCAGGTCGTATTCAGCAAGCCAATGGATCCGGCCTCTTTCGATCCGAACACCAGCTTCCGACTGTATGACGCGGCCACCGGTAAGGTGGTGCCCGCGACCATCATGTTCTCGGCGAACTACACCACGGCTACTTTGCAGCCTACGACGAACCTGACGGCCGGTGGCGTAATGTACTACATGTACATTGGGTATTACGCTCCTTATTTGTCTGATTTGGGTGGAAATCACTTGGCCCAGACGTACATTTACTTCACCACCCATTAAGGGCAAGGATGTAAGCGAGCCTTGACTAAGGGCATGCAGGATGGGGTCCGGGTCAGATTCAGGGGCCCCCTCCAATTTTTCCGCGGGTGCGGACGATTGCACCCACACGCCAAGAGCGAACTGTCCGGATCGTTGGTTGTGTCCTGACTATAAAACGTTCGGACGGCGCTCGAATCGTTGACTTGCCGCTACACGCACACTAGAATCGCGGGCACATGAGCGACGCCCCTTCTCTGATCGGCCAAACCATCTCCCACTATCGCATTGTGGAAAGCCTCGGCGGCGGAGGCATGGGAGTGGTTTACAAGGCCGAGGACACGCGCCTGCACCGCTTCGTCGCGCTGAAGTTTTTGCCCGATGAGGTCGCTCGCGATCCGCAGGCCCTGGGTCGTTTCCGGCGCGAGGCCCAAGCCGCGTCGGCGCTGAACCACCCCAGCATTTGCACTATCTACGACATTGGCGAAGAGAATGACCGGGCGTTCATCGCCATGGAATTTCTCGATGGCTCAACGTTGAAGCATCTGATCAAGGGTCGTCCTCTCGAACTCGACCAACTGCTCGATATCGCCATCGAAATTGCGGACGCTCTCGACGCCGCGCATTCCCAGGGAATCATTCATCGCGACATCAAGCCGGCCAACCTTTTTGTTACCCGTCGCGGTCACGCCAAGATCCTTGATTTTGGTCTCGCAAAACTCATGCCCGCACGCCCCGGCAGCGCGCCTGAGGGAGTAACCCTGGGCACAATGACCCTAGGAAGCATGACCGCCACGTCAGGAGATGTAGCAGATCTGTTTACCAGCCCCGGGACCGCCGTGGGGACAGTTGCCTACATGTCGCCGGAACAAGTGCGGGGCAAAGAACTGGATCCGCGCAGCGATCTCTTTTCGTTCGGAACAGTCCTCTATGAAATGAGCACGGGCCTGCTGCCGTTTCGCGGCGATACGAGCGGCGTGATGTTTGAAGCAATCCTGAATCGCGTTCCGCCGCCGGCCTCGCGCAGCAATCCGGAAATCCCAGCGAAGCTGGACGAGATTTTGCAGAAGGCGCTGGAAAAAGACCGCGAGATGCGTTACCAGGTCGCCGCTGAAATTCGGGCGGACCTGAAACGCCTGCGGCGCGAAACCGACTCGTCCGGTCGGGTTTCTTCCAGCAGCGGATCGCAAGCGTCGGCGAGTGCGGCCACATCGCTGTCTGGCTCCACGCCGGCGATGGCGGTGTCCTCTGCGTCCGGACCGGCGCAAGCCTCGTCGGCTTCCTCTTCTTCTGTGCGGCAGGTGGCGGGGCAGCACAAATTCGGAGTTGTCCTTACGTCAGTGATTCTGCTGGGGCTGGTCGCGGCGGCAGGTTTTGGGATCTATTCTTATCTTTCGCGCAAGAAATCCGCGAGCTTCGAAAGCTTTACCGTCACGCCAGTCACCGAGACGGGCAAGGCGTCGCTGGCCGCGGTGTCGCCGGATGCCAATTACATTCTGAACGTGCAGCGCGACAAAGGGCAGCAGAGCCTGTGGCTGCGGAATATTCCCACCAAGAGCAACACGCAGATCGTTGCGCCTTCTGACGACCGCTACTACAGCGTTGATTTTTCGCCGGACGGGAATTCGATTTATTTTACAAAGGATGAAAAGGCGGAGAAGAACGTGTTCAGCCTCTATCGCGCGCCCGTGTTGGGCGGGAGCCTGGAGCGCATTGTGCACGATATCGGGAGCGTTGTGAGCTTCTCGCCCGACCGCACGCACATCGTCTTCATCCGTAAGAAACGCAACGAGGGCGAAGGCGATCTGATCATCGCCAACGCGGACGGCTCCGGCGAGAAGCTCATATCGAAGCAGAGCACTCGATTGAACTCTCCCGCATGGTCACCTGACGGCAAATGGATTGTGGCGACCGAATTCATGGCCGACCAATCGGCGTTATCCGCACTGGATCTTTTTGATGCTTCGACGGGCGAGAAACAGGTATTTAAAAAGTCCGACATGTATCTGACCGCTGCCCTCTGGTTGCCTGATCAAAGTGGCATCCTGGTGGTGGGCAGCGGTCGCGATTCGAATTTCAATCGCAGTCAGATCGGCTTAATGTCTTATCCGCAAGGAATTTACCGGCCGATCACGAACGACACCAATTCTTATCCGAGCATCAGTCTCTCGGCGGATGGCAAGACCATCGCGACCATCCAGTCGCAGTATGTGGGAACGCTGGAAACCGCAACCTACGATGGCAAGATGGCCGGGAAGCCGGTCACGATCAGCAGCCGTCCGCCGACGAACTGGTTCGGCTGGACGCCCGACGGCAAACTGCTGGTGGAGCAGGAGAACGGGATTTTTCAAATGAATGCCGACGGCACGAACCGTGTGCCGTTGCTGCATGATGACTTTCCTTCGTTCGGCCCAATCTCCTGCGATCACGGGCGCTATGCGATTTTCGCGTCCGCCTCTCGCAGCGGCGGGAACTCGATGAACATCTGGCGGTCCGATGCCATGGGCGGAAATCTGAAGCAACTCACCACCGGCACCGACGATACGCCGGCCATGTGCTCGCCGGACGGGAAGTGGCTGGTCTACGCCAGCTACGATTCGGGCAAGTTTGTGCCCAAGAAAGTTTCCGTAGATGGAGGAACTCCGACGCAGCTTTCGGACGCATTGCTGACCTGCGGATGCGTCAACGTGTCACCCGACGGAAAGTATCTGGCGTTTCAAACTCAGCCGACGACCGGGGGCCCGGTCGTTATTAAGATCCTCGATTTTGAGAGCCTGCAGCCAGTGAAAATCATCGAACGCGACCCGCGCGCGGGTGGCGAGATTCGCTATACCTCGGACGGCAAAACGATCGGCTACCCGATTCGGGAGAACGGCTTATATGCGCTGTGGGTATCGCCGGTGGATGGCTCACCCGGTCATCGGGTGACGGAGTTTGAAACGGATCACATCGCGGACTTTCACTGGAGCGGCGACGGCAAGACGCTGGGCTTGCTGCGGACCCACGACGACAGCGACGTAGTGCTACTGCGCCAAACGTCCTCTGCCCGCTAGTATCGGGGCAAAGGAATTAGAACTCAGCGAACGTGTGAAACCATAGTGGTCAAGACTTGCGGTATCTCTTTATCTTTTAATCTTTCCTAACGGAGTCGTGGGCTCGGAGTTCCGAGGCGATGGCAATCAGTAAGCTCACGACGCCCAGTTCAAACAGGTTCCGTTGTGATACCCCGATTGCTATGAACAGCCCCCTGGCAATGTTTAGATGCACCGCTCCACCGCATCCAAGCGGAATCCATCCGATTGTGTGGGACGGTGGGTGCTCCGCAATTAATTTGCAGTCGCGAAGCGATAGTTGCAATTGGCTGCAACCGGGCGCAAAAATTATCAGCCTTGCACAGGTTCAAGCTTCAGGCTAGAGTAACTGAGGTAGTTACATAACGGCACTCTGCCGGAACCCCGTTCTACCTCATCCCCCTGCAGCCCTTCCCCCAGGTTTTATCTGCATTCCTTTTGGAGACGTGTTTTCATGACCAAGATTAGATCCGGGTTTTCCTTTTCTCTCGCTTCCGCAATGTTCATCCTTTTGCTGTGTTTTGTGCCCGGCGCGCTCGGTCAGAGCGGGGACGGCGGCAGTACTGGAAGTAGCAGCGCGGTCTCCGTCCATGCGCTACCCGGGTTGCTCGTATTGACGCCCAACAACTCCGGCCATCACGACAACAATGGATGCGCTGCCCGTGGGCGGAACGACCGAAGCAAATGCACCGCAGTTCCCGAAGGTGGGACTGCCTTTGCGTACCTGTCGCTTGTGGCATTGGGTTGCCTGGCAACCGGGATCTTCAGGAGCCGGCGGCAGGCACGCTTGCGCCAAACCGAGTAGCGTTTAAGAATCGGCCTCGTTAGATTTTTTCCCTCGAGGTCTTCGGCTCCCCCCGGTCCGTAACCCAGCCTCTCCCGGGCCAACGAGACCTCCCTGCGCTGTGCAACCAGCTGCAACCTTGACCCCTGGGCAATGTCGCAATTCTTAGACATAAAGTGCAAATTATTGCACTCGCACCAAAAGTCGCGGCTGGGCTTGGCAGGTTGCATGATGCTCCGTCCTCGCGGCACTTCCTCAGCCTCGATTCCATCGGCGAGATCATCGTAAGTTTAACAAAAATTGTGCACTTAGCTGATGAAGCTGAGCAGGACGTGCTCCTCGAACCTGCCACAGCTGAGATCGAAGGTCCAGAATGTCGGAGGTAGAATCGTCCGCCCGGCGGGACCCGGGTGCGCGAGCCTCCCAGCCATGGTTACTTCATACCGCTTGCAATGTTCTGCAATCGCGTGTAAGCTCTATTCCATCAGGGCAAGCCAACGATCGGTTGGCGTTCTTTTCTCCCCCCGCCCTCAGGTTCGCCGAGAGTGTTCCGTGTAGGTAGAGCCTAAAGATTCTTCGCATTGACATGATTCGCAGATGCGCTATAATCTATATAGAAGTAGTAGAGATTATCGGCCTCTGTAAAGTTGGCACTCGATTTGCTCTTGAGTAGCGATACTGAGAGCGATTGGATGATGGCGACGTAGCTACTTTCCTCCCCGGAAAAAGGCCGGTAGGGGCGTCGTTCACAAGTTGCTGTGTTGCGCGGTATGTAAGTCTCCCCCTGGGTAGTTCTCCCCCAAAAGATCTCATCGTTGAGATCGAGAGCACTTGTCTGGAAGATGTTCATTCTTTTGGGGTCACTCTGCAAGTGTGACTTAGAGGGCGAAGCTATGGCCGTAAGCGCATTATCCTGGGAGTTGGCGCAGCCGGTTCCGCCGGTTGAAGCCGGAACTGAAACCTGGTACGGGCTGCACACCCAGTCCCGGCACGAGAAGATTGTCGCCCAGCGATTGCAGGAACGAGGCGTCACCACGTTTCTGCCCCTGGTCACAGAGGTGCGTCGCTGGAGCGATCGCAAGAAGTCGGTCGAACTACCCTTGTTCAGCTGTTACGTGTTTGCGAAGTTTGTGCCGAACCGTTCGGAGCGCCTGCGTGTTCTTCGGGTGGATGGCGTGTTCGGCCTGGTCGGCGCCCGGGGCGAAGGCGTCCCCATTCCGGATGAGCAGATCGATGCGGTCCGCTCCCTGATCGACGGGCAATTGCCCTGGTCCTCTCATCCTTTTCTGAAGATCGGCCAGCGGGTACGCATCCGCAGCGGAGCGCTGAATGGTGTAGAGGGCGTGCTGGTGCAGCGCAACGGAGACCGCACGCTGGTGATTTCCGTGGATGCGATCCAGCGGTCTCTGGCGGTGCGTGTAGAAGGATACGAAGTCGAAGCGGTTTGAAACTCTCCTTGCGTTAAATCGCAGTCTTTCCATTTGGGAAGGATGTACCCACCTTTGACGGAACACACCAACAACATCGTTCACTTGCTCGTCGTGAGCCGGGAACCAGCCGCATTTCGTCTGCTGGGACCTCGGGAAGCGTCTCAAGCCTGGCATTTGGAAACGGTTTCCAACGGTTGGGAAGCGATGGAGCGCATGCAGTCCGGCGCGGCCTCCGACGTTCTGCTTTTGGATATTCCGCTCCTCGATGTTCCGTTCAAAGACAGCGAACCCATGCACTTCCTGCGCTGGCTGAGAAGTTTTCGGCCGGAGTTTCCCGTAGTGCTGCTTTGCTCTCCGGATGATGCAGGCAGAGTGAAGGAGGCAACCGCTATGGGCGAGGAAGACCTGGTGATCAAACCGTTCGACCCGAAACAGCTTGCGAGCATCATTCGCAGGCATCTAAATCATTCTGGAAACGGCCACGCAGATTCGGCCAGCAAGAATATCGAACAGCTTGGCCAGGACACCTGCTTCGTCAGTGCCAGCTTGATGATGCAGAAGCTGCATGCCCAGGTCGCTCTGTTGGCTAAGACCGATGTCCCGGTGCTCATCGTCGGCGAGAGCGGGGCGGGAAAGTACACGGTCGCGAGCCTGATCCACAAACTTTCGGTGCGCTCGGGATTCAAGCTCCTCCGGGTAAACTGCGCGGCCACGCCCGAGGCAGAACTCGAAGCCGAATTGTTTGGCGGCGAGGGCATCTCTGGGTCACGGCAGACGAGTCTGGGAAAATTTGCGGCGGGCGAAAAGGGTACGATTCTGCTGGAAGAAATCGCGGAGATGCCGGCCGGAGTGCAGTTCAGGCTGCTGCAGGTTTTGCAGAACGTTTTGCCGAACAACGAACACCGCGCACCTGCAGGCTCCGAGGGAATGCCGGTCGATGTGCGGATCCTGGCCACGAGCAGCGCCAACCTCGACCGTGTTTTGGCGGAGAAGCGGCTGCGCGAGGATTTGTACCATCGCCTGAGCGCGTTCACCATTCAGGTTCCGCCGTTGCGTCAGCGGAAGGATGAAATCGCCACTTTACTGCGCTATTTCATGCATAATCTGGCGAGACACTACGGACTGCCGGAGCGCGGACTGTCCGCGGGTATGGTGGCCGCATGCCAGCGTCGTTCCTGGCCGGGAAACCTGAGAGAACTGGAAGTCCTCGTGAAACGCTACCTGGTGGCCGGCGACGAGTCGATTTTCAGTGAAAACGTCATGGACTCGAACGGTATAAGTGACAGCGATCCGATCGCGAGTCCGGTGACGCTGGGCGCGACTCCGTTAGAACAGACCGGAACCGACCCAGCGAAAGCGAGGCCGGATTCGCTGAAATCGGATTCGTTGAAATCCTCGGATTCGTTGAAGTCGATGATCCAGGCCGTCAAGTGGGAAGCGGAGCGCAACGCCATCGCGGCTGCGCTGCGAAGGACTGGCTGGAATCGCAAGGCGGCGGCGCGCCTGTTGAAGGTTAGTTACCGCACCATGTTGTACAAGATCGAGCAGTACAAAATGCGGGCTCCGCAGCCTTATCTTCCTCCGCTGGCCGCAGAGCTCTCGGGATATGACGAAGTCAAGGGCAACGGGCGGGCAAGTTAACCGTGTCGCACAAGAACAATTCAGAAGGTCTCCAAGGATTGGCCATGACCACGAAGGCTAGCAGCGGGTGGACTCAACGAATGGCGGTTCTGTCGGTCAGCGTTGTCTTGGTCGGCGCTCTAATCGGCTCGGCCGGCGCGCAAGCCGCGCCCGCAACGGCGCCTGGACACGATGCCGCGACGTCGGGTGACAAGCCGCACGACGACAGTTTCGTGATTGGCAACGACGACGTGCTGGCGATCAATGTCTGGAAAGAGCCCGACATCTCGCGCTCGATTCCAGTGCGCTCCGATGGGAAGATCTCGCTGCCGCTGGTCGGGGAAGTCCAGGCAGCCGGGTTGACTCCGTTGAAGCTGGAAAAGGATATCGCCGAAAAGCTCAAGAGTTACATTTCCGAGCCGGAAGTTACGGTGATGGTGCAGCAGGTCAACAGCCAGAAATTCAATGTTCTGGGACAAGTGAATAAACCGGGATCGTATGTAATCGCCAATTCCCCGACGGTGCTGGATGCGATTGCGCTGGCGGGCGGCTTCCGGGATTTCGCGAAAAAGAAATCGATATATGTTCTGCGCCGCGGCGCCGGCGGGGAAGTGCGTCTTGCCTTCAATTACAAAGATGTGAGCCAGGGCAAGAATATGTCACAGAACGTGAAGCTTCAGCCCGGCGACACGATTATTGTCCCCTAATGAATCTAGTTTCGTGATCATGAAAATCGCCAACACAGTCTGGTTCGGAGTGGTTTTGCTGCTGGCCCGAGTGCCGACCTGGGCCCAGGACAATCCCACCAGCGTGCCGGCGCCGGCAAACAGCGTCTCCCAGACTTCCACGTCCGCGAACACCAACACGCCCGCGAACAACGTGTATATCGACAACAGTGAAACTCCCATGCTGACGCCGCCTCCCGTGAGTGGTCAATCGTATCCGGTGGCGCCGGTTTCGCAGGAGCGATCGAACTACCTGCGCGGGGGAGTCACTTTCTTGAGCGCCTACAGCGACAACGTTCTGGGTTCGACCGCAGCCACATCCGCGCCGGTAAGCGATGTGAGTTATTCGGTGTGGCCGATCCTGGCACTGGACGAGACCACGACCCGGCTGCACTGGACGGTCAACTACGCGCCCGGATTTACCTTTTACCAGCGCACCAGTGCGCGCAATGAGCAGGACCAGAACGCCTCCATCAACTTCCAGTATCGCGTCAGCCCGCATGTGACGTTCAGCGCGGTGGACAGCTTCCAGAAGAGCTCGAACGTATTCAACCAGCCGGACCTGGCATCGGCGGGAGCGGTATCCGGAGGCGCCCAGGGGGATAATTTTTCCGTGATCACGCCCCTCACCGACCAGTTGCACAATTTCGGGACCGTCGGCATCACCTACCAATTCGCGGCCAACGCCATGATTGGAGCGGGAGGCAGCTTCACGAATCTGCATTATCCGAATCAGGCGGAGGTGCCGGGCCTGTTTGATTCCGAATCGCAGAGCGGTTCGGGGTTCTACGCGTATCGTATTTCCGCGGTGCACTATATCGGCGTGACCTACCAGTATCAGAGACTGCTGTCGTTTCCGACGCAGGGACAGAATGAAACCGAGACAGACGCGGTGTTTCCTTTCTACGTCTTCTCGCCGTCGAAGAGGTTCTCGATCTCGATGTTCGGCGGCCCGCAGTATTCCGATGTCGGTCCTCAATTCATCGTGGGCGTCAGTGCACCGCAGTCCGGTTCGCGATCCTGGACGCCCGCGGGCGGAGCCAGCGTCAACTGGCAGGGACAGTTCACCAGCCTGGCCTTGAGTTATACCCATACGATTGCCAGCGGAGCCGGGCTGATCGGCGCTGTCGAGATGAACGCCGCGAATGCCTCCATCCGTCAGCAGGTCGGTCGCGCGCTGACCGCGTCCTTGACGGGCGGATACTTTCAAACCACAGTCCTGGGCGACTTGCCGCAGTCGGTGGCTGGCAGCACCAACGGACATTCAGTCTCAGGGACTGCCGCGCTGCAACGAATGTTCGGCGAGCATCTGAATGCACAACTCGGATACTCGCGAATTCATCAGACCTACAACGTCGCTGCCATCTCCACGACGCCTGACACCAACCGCGAATTTGTTTCGCTGTCCTATCAATTCTCCAGACCGCTGGGACGATAATTTTGGGAAGATAAATTTTATGGTTGAAGAACTCGAAGAGAAATCCGAAGGCTTAAATCTGCAGCATTACCTGGGCGTGGTGCGCCGTCGGCACCTCTACTTCCTGATACCGCTGTTTCTGGGTTGGGCCATCGTGTGGGGAGCCAGCTGGGTGCTGCCGAAGCGCTACGAATCGACGACGCTGATTCTGGTGGAGCAGCCCACCATGCCGAAAGATTACGTCACGCCCAACGTGAATGACGATTTGCAGGAGCGGATGCAGAGCATCACGCAGCAGATTCTCAGCCGTACCCGGCTGTTGCACATCATCGACGAATTCAAGCTTTACTCTGGCCGCGCCCAACGATCGCCCGACCAGAAGGTGGAACTGATGCGCAAGGACATCACCATCGACCTGGTGCGGGATGAGCGCAATCGCATCACGGCGTTTAATGTCACCTACTCGTCGCGGAATCCCTTAATTGCCCAGCAGGTGACCAGCGAACTGACCGATCTGTTTATCAACGAGAACCTCGAAGTGCGGCAGCAGCAGTCGGAAGACACCACTCAGTTTCTCGAGACTCAACTGGAAGCCGCCCGCAAAAGCCTGTCTGACCAGGAACAGAGGATCCGCGAGTTCAAGGGGCAGCACGTGGGCGAAATGCCTGGTCAACTGGCGAGCAACCTGCAGATTCTGCAGGGTGTGCAATCCCAGCTGCAGAATGAAGAAGATGCCCTGAATTCCGCCCGGCAACAGCAAGTTTATCTGCAAACCCTGGCGGATCAGTATCGGGCCCTGCAAGGGTCCTCAAAAGGCACGGACAGTAACGGTCCTTCGATGGGACTGCCGGCGATCGACCAGGAACTAGATAAGCTCAAGGCTCAACTCGCGGATTTGAGCTCGCGCTACACCGATCGTCATCCGGATGTTCGTAAGCTGAAAGATCAGATCGCGAAGACGGAGAAGATGCGCGATCAACTCCTTGCCGGTTTGAAAACAAAGGATACCGCGGGCACGAGCGATGGGGCCGAAGCAGCCGGCCAGAGTGGAGATCCGACGCAGGCGACGCTGATGGCTCCGATCCAAAGTCAGCTGCGATCCAATCAGCTCGAGATCACCAACCGCGAACACTCCGTCGCGTCCCTCAAGGCAAAAGTGGACGATTACCAGGGGCGCTTGAATCAAGAGCCGATCCGCGAGCAGCAGTTGGCCGACCTGACTCGTGGCTACGAACAGTCGCAGGCGAATTACGACGATTTGCTCAAGAAGAAGAACGAGTCGAAGATGGCCACCAGCATGGAACTGTTGCAACAGGGCGAGCGGTTCCGCATCATCGATCCTCCCAGCTTGCCGATCAAGCCGGCTTTTCCCAACCGGCTGAAGTTTTGCGGCATCGGCTTAGGGGCCGGGTTGGCGTTGGGCGTGGTGTTTGCAGGGGCGTTCGAAATGATGGATGATCGCATCCACGACGAAAAGGCGCTGCAGAAGCTGTTGCCGATGGGTGTGATCGCCGAAATTCCGGCGATTGCGCGTCCTGAAGACGAGCGCCGGGCACGAAGACAGTTATGGCTGGGATGGGCCGTGGCAGCACTGGTTTCTGGTACCATTCTAGCGGGGTCGGCTCTCAGCTACTTGCGAGGCTAACGGCATCGCGCTATGTATAAGGCCTTCTACAATTTGAAGCGCAACCCCTTCGAGATCACCCCGGACCCTTCGTTTCTGTGTCCGACCAAGCGACACAACGAAGCTCTGGCGGCGCTGTACTACGGGGTGAGACGGCACAAGGGTTTCGTGGTTCTGACCGGAGAAGTCGGGACGGGCAAGACTCTTCTGCTGCGCTGCCTGCTGCAACTGCTGAAAAAAAATAATGATGTCGCTTATGCCTACGTATTCAATGGCAAGCTGACTCCGGTCGAGTTCCTGCAGTATGTGGCCGGAGACTTGGGCTTGCCCTCCTCCGGCAAGAATAAGAGCGAACTGCTGCTGCAGCTGGCCAAGTACGTCATCGGGCGCAGCCAGAAGCAACTGACCACGGTGCTGGTGGTCGACGAAGCGCACCATCTGTCGACCGACATTCTTGAGGAAATCCGGCTGTTGACCAACCTTGAGACTGCGGACCAGAAGCTGCTGCAGATTCTTCTCGTGGGGCAGCCGGAACTCGACGACAAGCTGGACTCGGTGGAGTTACGGCAGTTGAAGCAGCGCATCGCGTTGCGATCCCATCTGGCACCTCTCGATCTGGATGAAACCAAGGGCTACATCGAGCGGAGACTGCGGCTGGCAGGAAATCCCGATGCCGCGAATTTGTTTCCCCAGGAGACGATCCTTGCCGTCTATCGGCACTGCCGGGGCATTCCCCGACTGATCAACACGATCTGCGAGAACGCGTTGATAGCGGCCTATTCCAGACAGGCCCCGAGCGTGACTCCGAGGATTATCGATTCCATCGCAATGGATTTCCGTCTTGATGTGGAGACGCGCCCGGCGGAAGACCTGGCGGCGTCCGAGACTATGAACGTGCAGAAAGCCGCTCGGACATTGCTCGAGCTGTATGCCATCCTGCGAAACGAGCAGTCGCGGGAGGAGGAATTCAGGACGCGGTAAGGGGAACGAGTCAAATCGAATATGAGTCATATTTTTGATGCTTTACAAAGGTCTGAATCGGAGCTCTCGGGGACGGAAGAGTCGTCGTTTTCCCTCGCGACGGAATTGCTGCAGGCCGCCGAGGAGAAGATGCGGGTGGCGCTTGCGAACGAACCCCAAGTGGTCCGAGAAGTGGCTGTCGTCGGGAATGAAGTCGGGAATGAATTGGAGCGTTCCAGTAACGACCAGGATCCATTCTTCCCGGTTGATCTTCAGCAGTGCCCCTGTCTCTCGGTGGCGGTACCTACCGACAGCCGGTTGGTGTCGATTGAGAAAGAAGACAGTCTAGGATCCGAAAAATTTCGTTTTCTGGCGGTTCGGTTACGGCATATGCGCCAAACCCGGCCGCTAAAGAAGATCCTCATTACGAGCACGATTCCGCAGGAAGGCAAGAGTACAGTGGCGGCCAATCTGGCCTGCACGCTGGCCCGCAGAAAGCCGCAAAAGACGCTCCTTCTCGAGGGCGACCTGCGCCGTCCGACTCTCGCCACGCGATTCGGGTTGGGCCGAGTTGCTGGCCTGAGTGAATGGTTCCACGGCGAAGGTACGGCCATGAACATCTATCGCCTGGAGAGTTTGAATCTTTGGGTGTTGCCGGCAGGAAATGCTGCCGAGAATCCTCTGGAGTTGATGCAGTCGGGGAAACTCGGAGCCCTGATGGAGCACTTGACGGCATGGTTCGACTGGATCGTGATTGATTCGCCGCCAGTGCTTCCGTTGGCCGACACCAGTGTCTGGGCCCGGCTCGCGGACGGGATTCTGCTGGTGACTCGACCGGGCGTGACTGAGAAGCACCAATTGGAGCGCGGGCTGGCTACGCTCGAGAAGTCGAAACTGCTTGGCGCCCTGGTGAACAGTTCGACAGATGCAGCCCATAGCGATTACTATCAGCGGTACGGCTCCCCCTCATCGTCTTCTGGGTCTCGCGACTCGGACAGATAAGCAGTTTCAAGGCAAGGTAATTCCCCCGCGTTCTGGTCTTCACTCCCCCGAATGGAAATGCTCGCAGGTCTCCGCTCCAATCCAATGGAAGCGGAACGAGTGGAGGCATGGTGGACGGACGTCGTAACAACAGTTTGAGAGAGTTGGGAGCCGACTTGACCAAGTCCCTGACGGCAGGTGACCAGGCCGGGAGGCTCGGACAGTAATGAAACCAACCGTTCTGATCGTCACAACGTCTCGCTGGTTCCCGACGGCGCGGCTGGCCATGGCCCTGGCTGGGGCGGGATGCCTGGTGGACGCCGTTTGTCCTTCTGGACATCCGCTGGGCAGAATGCGCACTGTGCGCCGGGTCTACGCCTATCGCGGCTTGATGCCAATCCATTCGTTTGCGGCAGTGATCGCCGCAGCACGGCCGGATTTGATCGTTCCCGGGGATGATCTGGCCACCAGTCACCTCCACGACCTGCATACGCGTGAACGTCGACGAGGGAAAGCTGGTCTCTGGGTTTGCGAGCTGATTGAGCGTTCGCTGGGTGCGCCGGAGAGTTTTCCCGTCGTTTATGCGCGAACGCCATTTATCGACATGGCCCGGGAAGAGGGCATCCGTGCTCCGCAAGCCGAGATCATCACGGACCTCGACGGACTCAGAAAATGGGTCGCGCGGGTCGGGCTTCCAACCGTTCTGAAGGCCGACGGCAGTTCGGGCGGTGAAGGTGTCCGGGTCGCAAATACACTGGAAGAGGCCGAGCGCGCCTTTCGCGCCCTGCAAGCGCCTCCTCTCATGGCGCGGGCCATCAAGCGGGCTGTGGTCGACCAGGACAAAAGTTTAGTCTGGCCTTCGCTGTTTCGCCGCCGATCGGTCGTGAATGCGCAGGTGATGGTAGCCGGGCACGAGGCTACCACTACAGTCGCGTGCTGGAAGGGATCCATCCTCGCCAGCCTTCACTTCGAAGTGGTCAATAAACGCAGCTCTGTGGGGCCATCGAGCGTCCTGCGTCTGATCGAAAACCCCGAAATGTCAGCGGCGGCCGAAAAGATGGTCCGGCGGCTCGGCCTTTCCGGGATCGTCGGGTTCGACTTTATGCTGGAGGCGGACACGGGGAACGCGCATCTGATCGAAATCAATCCGCGCGCGACCCAGGTTGGGCATCTCGCACTCGGGGCCGGACACGATCTGCCGGCGGCTTTGTACTCCGCGGTGTCCGGAGAGCCTTTCCACGCAGCCCCGAAGATCACGGAGAAGGAGATCGATAACGCTCTTTCCTCAAGAGTGGATGCGCGACCTGGCGAGCCCGTTCCTGACTTCGGGGTATCACGATGTCCCTTGGGAAGAACCCGAGTTGCTTCGTGCCTGCCTTCGCAAAAGTAAGGAAACTAAAACTCCGCATGATTCCCAGCAACAAGAATTGCCGGCACTTTCCACGGCCCGCATTCCTCGCTCATGACAATTCCAATGAACAATCGCTCCCTACGTGCCGTCCTGCCGAGCCGTCACTTTCCACAGCATCACTCTGTGCAAGTCCCGGTCCAAGCGTCGGTTCAGGCGTCGGTTCAGGCCCCCGTTCAAGCGAACGTGCCAACCAACGCGCGCCGCAATCTAAACAAGCCGGTGCGAGTGATGAAATTTGGCGGGACGTCGGTGGGCGACGCGTCCTGCATTGCCCGGGTGGTCGAAATCGTTCGTGCCGCTTCGCGAGAAAGCCAGGTCGTGGTCGTCGTCTCCGCGATGAGCGGAGTCACCAACCAGCTGGTCGCGGCTGCCACACAATCGGAACAGGGGCAGCATGCCTCCGTCGCCGCGATTTTCGATTTGATTCGTGAGCGACACGAAAAGGCAATCGCGACTCTCATCCACTCGGCAGCCGAGCGAGCCCGCATCGATTCCATAGTGAAGAAGCTTCTCGAAGATGGCGAACGCTTTTGCCAAGGGACGAGCATGCTCCGCGAATTGACCCTGCGCTCGCGGGATGCAATCTCGGGTCTCGGCGAGCGGCTTTCTGCTCCCCTGGTTGCGGCGGCCCTGGCTGAGCGCGGTGTGACGAGTGAAGCGATCGAGGCGACGGAACTCGTAGTTACCGACACCTGTCATGGCAGCGCCGAGCCTTTGATGGATCAAACCGGTGAGCGCTGCGAAGCCCGTCTGCGCCCTCTCCTCGACCAGGATGTTATCCCGGTTGTGACCGGATTCATTGGCGCGACGGAGGACGGCGTACTTACCACTCTCGGTCGCGGCGGCTCCGATTACTCAGCTACGATCGTGGGAGCGGCGCTGCAGGCCGACGAGGTGATCATCTGGACCGACGTCGACGGCCTACAAACTTCTGACCCACGCTTGGTCGACGGTGGGTGTACCATCCCCGAACTTTCGTATCGCGAGGCTTCTGAACTCGCCTACTTCGGCGCCAAGGTGCTTCATCCCAAGACGCTGCGCGCGGTCATGCAATGCGGCATTCCCCTCTGGATTCGCAATACTTTTACTCCGGAACGGCCTGGGACAAGAATTACGCCAGCCGGCCAGCCGGGAGCCGGAGCGGTCAAGGCCGTTACGGCGATCCATGACGTTGTTCTGATCAACATTGGAGGCCCGGGAATGGTGGGCGTGCAGGATGTTTTGGGCCGCACCCTGCGGACCACTGCCACGGTTCGCGCCGATGTGCTGCTGATTTCGCAGTCGTCTTCGCAAAACGACCTGTGCCTGGTGATTCCGTCTGCGCTCGCGAAGCGTACCGTAGAAGCTCTGCACCACGAGTTTTCCCACGATCTCGCGCACGAGAAAGCCGAGCACATCACGGTCGATCCGACGGTTGCCATCATTGCCGTCGTAGGCCAACACATGCGCGGCGTCGCCGGAGCTGTGGGGCGGGCATGCTCCGCCTTGGATCGCGAAAGCGTAAGCATCGTGGCGATCGCCCAAGGCTCAACCGAGTGTACTTTTTCGTTAGTCGTGCCCAAGGGAGACATGAAGGCAGCGCTTGTCAGTATCCATCGTGAATTTCAGTTGGGGAATAGCGTATCGGAAACGTTCGGGAACCCTTAAGGTTTCTGACCGTTCGATCCGATGTCTTTCAGGAGTGATTCATTTTGGAATGCGCCAGGGCGCAGGTACTTCAAGGAGCGAAACAACATCGCGACCGCTATCTATTCTCCCACACGGGTTGAGCTTGACGAAGTGACGACTGTCCGGGCTACGCCGAGGATGGCCTATTGCATCGACCCGCTTACAGACCCTCGTTGGCATGAACTCGTGCAGAGACACAGTCGCGCGTCTGTCTTTCACTCCTCTGCGTGGCTAGAGGCATTATCCAAGGCCTACGGCTACACACCGGTGGCCTACACAACGTCGCCTTTGGACCAACCCCTGAACAATGGAATTGTTTTTTGTCGCGTCGATAGTTGGCTGACCGGACGACGCTTGGTCTCGCTTCCGTTCTCCGACCACTGCGAGCCACTCGTCGACACAGAAGAGGATATGGAGGCGCTATCGGCGATGTTGGACCAGGACGTTCGGCGGTGTCAGTTGCGATATGTGGAACTGCGTCCCTTGACGGATTTCGACCTCGCCACCTCGCTCCGTCGCACGACCCTGAAGTACAGTTTCCATCGGCTTGACCTTTCTCCTGGCCTGCCGACGATTTTCAGGAATCTTCACAAGAGCTCTATCCAACGGAAAATTCGCCGCGCCGAGCGAGAGGGTCTGAAGTATCTCGAGGGATCAAACGAAGCATTGTTGAAGGATTTCTACAGGCTGTTCGCGCTGACCCGAAAACGTCACCGGGTGCCCCCCCCACCACGGAAATGGTTCGGCAATCTTATGGAAACTTTTGGGAATAAACTGAAGATACGCGTCGTGTTTAGGAATGATCGTCCGGTCGCGGCAATGATTACGATCCATCATAAGGACACCATGTTCTACAAGTACGGCTGCTCCGACGCGGCTTACAACAACCTCGGCAGCATGCCTTCGCTTTATTGGAGAGCGATCGATGACGCCAAGAAGATGAACTGCCGATTCTTCGATCTTGGCCGGACCGATGCGGATCAGCTGGGGTTAATTACCTTCAAGAACCGGTGGGGAGCGACAGAGTCGCCGCTAAGTTATTGTCGGTATGGATTTGCGAATGAATCCACACATTCTTTGGATCTGAACAATTCGAGCTGGATGTCGAATGCGGCAAGGTATGTGCTGGGGCAGTTGCCAGCCGGGGTTCTTTCGGTGGCGGGCCGCATTCTCTACAAGCACAGCGCATGAAATATAATTTTCACATTATGGTCTGCTCAACCATTTTGGCCTGCCAAATTCGTCGGGGCAATTCATTCCTTCGCGCCGAGGGATCCGTATGAAAGCCGACGTGGAAAGAGAAGCAGCAGTGCTACCCACGGGATCATTCAAGCCAGCGACCGTTTCGGTTGTCATCGTGGTCTGGAATGCGAAGAAATACGTTCTGGAATGCTTGGATTCCTTGCGGGAACATTGCAAGAACATTTATACAGAAGTGATCGTAGTGGATAACTGTTCGACCGACGGGACTCCGGAGATAGTCGCCGAGATATTCCCGGAGTTCAAGCTCATTCGGAATCCTGAAAACTACGGCTTCGCCAAAGCCAACAACATCGGAATGTCGCTAAGTTCAGGAGACTACATTTGCCTGGTGAACTCAGACGTCAAGTTTGTTGAGGACTGTATTTCGCCACTACTGGCTTACCTTGCCGCCAATCCTAACGTGGGATTGGTTAGCCCCAAAATGCTATTGGCGACTGGAAGCGTTGGGCGCTCCACGATGCGTTTCCCGACGCCCTGGAATTACTTCTGCCGGGCCCTCGGGCTCGACGTTGTGTTCAAGAGGTCGCGTCTGTTTGGCGGTTTTATGATGGCCGACTTCGATCATCAGACGACCATGCCCGTGGAGGTAGTGAATGGATGGTTCGTGGTTGCGCCCCGGGAAGCGATCCAGCACGTCGGCCCCCTGGATCCGCAATTCTTCATGTACGGAGAAGATATTGACTGGTGCTATCGATTCCGCCAAGCCGGAGAGAAAGTTGTTTTCTTTGCTGACGCCGTAGCAATTCACTATGGCGGAGCGAGTTCGTCCAATGCGCCCATTCGGTTCTATCTGGAGCAGTGTCGCGCGGATTGGCAACTCTGGCGAAAACATCGCGGCTGGCTTGGAGGAACAGTATACCTTCTGATTCTTGCGATCCATCATTTGATCCGACTCTCCGGTTCCACTTTGAGATACGTTTTTCTGCCATCACAGAGAGCCGCTACTCTCTTGAAGCTGAACAGAAGTCTAGCCATCCTGGGGTGGGTCGCGAAAGCAAAAGATCGAACCTTGACCGCTGGAACACTGCCAAGCGTTGACCGTGAGTCCACAATCGCATAAAAGGCTCGGCGAGCCGAACATGAATCTACGATCACTTCTTGGAGCTGCACGTCGGAAGGTCCTGTGCTCGCTTCACCGCCGCACAGTTCCGTTGGGGACGCTCGGCCCCATTGTCTCGTTCTCTTTCGACGACTTCCCGCGCAGCGCTTATTCAGTCGGGGGCGCGATCCTGGAACGGTTCGGAGCGCGCGGGACATACTACGTTGCCGCCGGCCTCATGGATACTTCCGGCGAACTGGGCGAACAGTGTCATCTCGAGGATATTCATTCTCTGCTGGAAAAGGGTCATGAACTGGGCAGCCAAACCTTCGGCCACAGTTCGTCGCGTACGATCTCGCTCGCGGCATTCCAGGCCGACGTTGAGAAGGGCAGGGAAGCGCTGAAGGAACTAACAGGAGTCGATCCCGCTAATTTCGCATATCCGTACGGCCATGCCACCCTAAATTCAAAGAAGACCTTAGGACCGACTCTTGCCAGTTCCAGGAGTAATTTTGCTGGTTGCAACGGACCCGACGTCGACCTGAATCTGCTCAAGGCGAACCGGCTCTATGGCGATGTCGATCAGTCGAGAGCGGTGGAGGCGTTGATTCGGCAAAACGTGGTCGAGAAGAGTTGGCTCATTTTTTATACCCACGACGTTCGTCCCAGCCCATCCGTTTACGGGTGTACTCCGGCGCTTTTCGAATTTGCCGTGTCCTTGGCGGTGCGCAGTGGCAGCCGGATTCTCACCGTTCAAGACGTGCTGGCTGAAGTAGGGGTCCAAGACCGTCATCCGAAAGGTCAAGTCCCTAGCGGAGTTTCGGCGTGATTTTGGCAGTGAGCGGTTCATGTACTTCTGGTCCCTTGGCTCATTCATGGTAGGCGTTTACCCTGTGTACAGTCTTGCAGTAAGCAAGCGACAGAACACATTGGGGACCCCCACTCATGAAAAGTTTCTTTCGCCTCGCCCTCCTTATCTTGACAGCTAGCGTGATCAGCACCACCGCATCTGCGACCACGTATTACATCGCGGCCAATGGAAGCGATTCCAATAACGGCACTTCGAAAACTACTCCCTGGCTGCATGCGCCCGGCATGCCGAATTGCACGAGCACATGTGCTTCCACGACCCCGAAAGCCGGCGATCAACTCATCTTTCGTGGCGGCGACACCTGGCACTTCGGGAACTCATCTGCTAGTCCGTACACGGGCGGAACTTGGAATTTCAGCCATTCTGGATCGAGCGGAAACTTGATTTATCTTGGCGTTGATCAGACATGGTACTCCAGTTCTTCTTGGAAAAGGCCAACCCTTAGTGGCGACAACCCAGTATTCAATGGGGCGTGGCCCTCATCCTGCGCCCATGACTTTGGCAGTCCTGTAAAGGCGATCGCCAATCTTGCTTCGTACGTTCAATTCGATAACTTTGAGATCACCGGAGTCTGCTGGAGCAATGTCATATCGGGGAATCCGGGGATGGTGAATACGGGATCGAACGATCTCATCTCGAACGACTGGTGGCACGGTTGGACCATGACGAGCAACGCGAATGACACACTAGGAATGACGTCGAATTCCTCAAATGTGACCTTCGATCACGATATTTTTGATGGATCTGACGCCCCGCATTGGCCCGCTGGGAATTCCAACTGCTCTGGCACTACGTCATGTACCACCGGAGTAGGTATGTACCCTCGATGTTCCGTCGTTGAAAATTCCGTGTTTCGTTATGTTCGAGTGGCCGGAGTTTGCGAGGACGTTCAGTTGGTGCACGACAATACCTTTGAGTACCAATCCTCGGCTCCGAAGGGAAGTTTTGAGGGATCACAGCACGATGATGCGGTCATGTACTACCACGGCAGCAGTTCTGCTAGTGGCGTGTTCATGCTGTTTTACAACAACGTCATACGTCATAACTGGATTGATGAACAGTTTTACACCGGAACTAGCGGCGGGAGCGCGACCTGGATATTTAACAACGTTTTTTATGACAACCACTCCGCAATTCCCGAAAATTGCTGGAACCTGAATGCCCAGTCAAGCGGTACGCAGACTCTATATGTAGTGAACAACACCTTCGACGCCGACACCGATAATTCCAGCGGTGCGAGCGATGGCTGCGTTATCAGCGTTTACGGCAATCAATCGAATTATGGGAACAGTTTCGGTATCGGATGGAACGGGCCAATCAACGCGGCGAACAACCATCTCATCGGCTACTCTAGTTTGGCGTCTTTATTTTCCGGTCGTGGTGGCACATTTAATTACACGGTAAACGATCTTGGTGGAAACGTGATTCAAACGACCTCAGCCGCGCGAGCGCAAGGATACACCCAGTCAGAATCTCCAGTCAGTGATTCCCCTGCATCGTCTTGCACTCCGGCCACCTGTGCGACTCTGCAAGCCGGGACGGATGAGACGTCGTTATGCTCGATTGCATCATCCGACAATGAGCTATGTGGCGGAACCAGTGGGGGAGCATCGGACAATGGCGGCATCCTTACCTATCCAACGCTGACGATGTTGCAGCGAGGTACAAAGTGGGATTCGGGGGCTTTCCAGTATGGCGCGGCCGGCTCGGGACCGAATCCGCCTACGGGGCTTTCCGCTGTTGTGCAATGAGCTTGGGTGCCTCCAACATGCGTATTCCCTTAATCTTCTTCCAGCAGTCTCGGGGAACGAGTGGACTGCGCCAAGTTTGGAAGCGGGGTCTCTGAGATCGTGCTGCATCTCGTCTTGATCCTCGGGTTGTGCCCCGAACCTTAGCTCCAGAAACAAGGCGATGCTCGCCTTCGTTTGTGCCGCGATACTTATTCCGATGGATCAGACCCCTCGATGTGCATTGCCGTCAAGGGACGAAACGATCGAGAATACCTGCACAATTCCAGCCAAACGTTAGCGCTCGGCTTTAAGGATGCGGTAGCCTTCATCCCAGAGCCAATGAGAGCGCTTAAACTATGAAGCCTGAACAAGGACCGCAAAACCTCAAATTTGGCGGGGGGGTGTCGGAGACTGTCCTCAACCCTGCGGTCCTGATCCTGATTCTCATCGCCGGTGCTTTAATTTGCTTTTGGCCGCGACGAAGGGCGGTGGTTCCTTTTCTGTTGGCCTCCATCCTAATTCCGATGGACCAGGTGCTGCTGATCGGATCCTTGCATTTTCCCATGCTTCGTCTGCTGGCCCTGTTCGGGTTCATTCGAATTATTAAAGACAAGGTTCGTTCGAAGTCGCGGATATTCAGTGGGGGAGTCAACAAGATTGATATCGCTGTGATCCTGCTGACTGTATTCACAGCCTTAAATTCAATTCTGTTGTTCCAGGAATCCGCAGCTGTCGTCAACCAGTTGGGGAATCTGTACACGGTTTTCGGCGTCTACTTTCTGTTGCGATTCTTGATTCGGGATGAGGAAGATATCGTGCGGGCGATACAGACGCTCGCCTGCATCGTCGCCGTGATCGCGGTGATTATGACTTACGAAGTTTCGACCGGGCACAATCCGTACGCGTTGCTAGGCGGGGCGCGAGCTTCCAGTTATGCATCCCTGGCGATACGTGACGATAAAGTTCGAGCCCAGGGCCCTTTTGCGCACTCCATCCTGGCGGGAACCTTTGGCGCAGTCCTGCTGCCTTTGTTCGTGGCGCTGTGGTGGAAGGGCAAGAAGTATCGAAAGATCGCGGCCGTGGGAATCGTCTCGGCGACCGTCATCACTCTGGCCTGTAACTCCAGCACGCCAATTTTGGCGTATGCGGCGGGGATTCTGGCTCTTTGCCTGTGGCCCTTGCGCAGCCGGATGAGAATCCTGCGCTGGAGCATCGTGGGCGTACTGGTCCTTCTCCATATTGTGATGAAAGGGCCGGTCTGGAGCCTGATCGAGAAGATCGACATCTCGGGGGGTTCATCGTCCTACCACCGGTACATGCTGATTGATCAGTGCATCCGGCACTTTGGAGACTGGTGGCTGTTGGGCGTGAAGGACACCAGTGTTTGGGGCTGGGACATGTGGGACACGGCGAATCAGTACGTCGGCACCTGTGACAACTCCGGGCTTCTTCCCTTCATTCTGTTCCTCGCGATCATCGTGTATGGGTTCAAGTACGTGGGACGGGCGAGACGCTTGGCTGGAGGAGACAAACAAAAGGCTCTCTTCATCTGGGCGCTCGGGTCGGCGCTCTTTGCCAATGTAGTAGCATTTTTTGGCATCTCTTATTTCGATCAAACAATAGTGGCTTGGTACTGCCTCCTGGCCGCAATTTCCGCAGGCGCCACGGTTCGCTCGAAGAAGGATTTGAACCCGGCGCCGCTCGCACCTACTGCCGAAGAGGATTCGCTCTCACAGCTTGCCGAACAATCGGCTTGAGCTTCGAATCGACCACTGAAAGTACAAATGAATACGACATCTTCATCTGCTGCCGGGCGCAATCTTGCGCACACGATCGGGCGAAATACCGTTTTCGGAATCATTTCCAGATTTGCCCAGGTAGCAACTCGTCTGGTGACAATTCCGATCGTGATTGCCCACCTGGGGCTGGGCGGCTACGGCATCTGGGCGATCATCATGACCGCTGCAGCCTATATGCGCTTTGGCAGCATCGGTATCAAGTCGGCATTCCAGAAATATGTGGCGGAGGCGACTGGTAACGGCGACTACGAAAAGACAAATAAGCTGCTGAGCACCGGTTGTGCGGCCATGCTGGTGCTGTCAGTCGCGGTCTTGATTCCGGTAGCTTCGTTCTCGACCGTACTGGCGCGGGCTGCTGGCGTACCGCCTCAGTTTTTACATTCGGCGGCAGAATCCATATCGGCACTCGCGGTGATCATGGTTCTGTCAAACGTCGGCGCCGTGTACGAGGCTATCGTGATGGGTGGCCACCGGATTGATCTAGCCAGGAACCTCACGACTTTCTTCACGGTGGCTGAAGCAATTGCCATTGTCATTCTTCTGCATTTCGGTTATGGCCTCTTTGCCATGGCGTTGGTTATGGCGGCTTCGGAAGTCGGATTCGTGCTCTCTTGCTATGTCAGCTCGAAGCGTATCTTGCCGCAGGTCCGCGTCAGCAGGATGTTCGTGACAAAGAGTGTAGCACCGGAGTTGATTCGATTCGCCGGAAGCTATCAACTGGTCAACGTTCTGGAGGTGCTATACGCATCGATTCTTCCGATTGCAATACTTAGGGTTTTCGGGGCTGATGCAGCCGGCGTCTACGCATTAGCCATTAGGCTGGTCAGTTCAGCGGTGATGCTGGCAGACGCCTTACTACTGCCGATCCTTTCCGGTGGAGCAATGGTCCACGCGTCGGGCTCCCAGGAGGAGATGCGAAAGCTGATTACCAAATCATTCAAAATTACTCTTGGCCTGTGTCTATTTCCGCTAGGGTTTATTGCTGTTTTCGGGTCCAAGATTGTATTCGCATGGACCGGTCGCACCGACTCTTCCTTGCCGGTTGCACTGTGGCTGGTGTGCGCGGCCGGCTTCTTTCAAGCGTTCTCCATACTAGGATTGGTGTTGTACCGGACTTCGGGAAAGGCGCTTCTCGACAACATACGGCAGGTCATTCGAATCGTGTGCCTGTTCTCGATTGCTCTATTCGCACATCGGTGGGGCTTCTATAAGGTCCTAGCAGGATTGGCCGTAACGGAATTTATCGGAATGGCATTCATGTTGTTCGCGGTCGGCAAGACCTTTCAGGCATTTCGGCCGAAGGCTTTGCTGGCGGATGCTTTGAAACTAACTGCGGCGGCGGTGCTGGTTTTAGCGGCTGGTGCGATCGCGACACGGATGCCCCTTCCGGGCCTTTCTACTGGTCGAGTGCGGGCGCTCCTGGATTTGGGCAAAGTCTCCCTCGGATGCCTTCTTGCGGTGTGGCCTGCGCTTTGGCTAACCAGGTCCATATCGGGAGGAGAAGGAAAAGCGATCTTGAGTCTCTTCCGTCCTCGAACGATGGATGCTGGGCAAGCGGAAGGTCTCAGTTAGTTGACATGATTGCGACGGAAGGAAATCTTGTCGAAGTCAACGAGGACCCTCTAGATCTGATCTCGCGCGTTGCAACAAGACTCAATACTATCTGGCTGCGACGCACTTATCGTTTTGCTGAATTCGGACGGAGTGCGGCAGTTTGTTGTTCGTGCGACATAAAGAGATCCATGTCGCCAGGGATTGCTCTTGGCGACAAAGTATATTTAGGTCCCGACGTCTGGCTCAATGTCGTTGGTGGCTCACAAAGCCCGGGGCCAAAGATCGTAATCGGAAGTGGGTCCGGGATTGGGAGGCGCTCAACGATATCTGCCAAAAACAGTATTGTCCTGGAAGCAGATGTTCTGTTGGCCCCTTCAGTCTTGATCATGGACCACAACCATGAGTTCTCGGACGTGGACAAGCCAATTCACGCGCAGGGCGTTACAAGTGGCGGACGGATCTTTATTGGGCGGAACTGCTGGATCGGCCACGGCGCCGTAATTGTGTGCGGCCACGGGAATCTGAATCTTGGGCGCAACAGTGTTGTGGGCGCGAATTCCGTTGTAACCCGAAGCTTTCCCCCGTTTAGCATAATTGCCGGCAGCCCGGCAAAGCTTATCAAATCGTATGACCCCCAAAGCGGGCAGTGGGTGAAATCGAATGCCTAAAACGATCGAGGTTGCGAGCAACGTGGAGAGGGTAAACATCGCCGGTCAAGCAGATGAACCCGAGACGTGTCCGCTGTGCGGCGGCAGACAGGTAACTCAATTGCTCGTGGCGCCGGATCGATTCCATCTGCGTAAGGAGAGGTATCGACTGGATCGCTGCTCGTCGTGCACAGGGGTTTGGCTCGCCAGTCCGCCCAAGCCGGAAGAAATGGGGCTTCACTATACGGAGGACTACCACAAGGGCATCATGGCGGGGGGCGAGGGGGATGTCGCGAGCCGGTGGAAACATCCTCGGCGACGAATTGGCCAGTATAAGCAGGGCGGAGCGATTCTCGATATTGGCTGCTCTTCCGGAGCATTTCTGAGCACGATGAAGGGATCTTCCTGGGAGCTTTATGGAATCGATATGGAGGAGTCCACGGCGCAAAGGGCCAGAGCGAACACCGGAGCTAACGTATTCGTGGGCGACGCGGTCGCAGCGCCGTTCTTGCCTGACACTTTTGACGTCATTACCTCTTTCGATCTTCTCGAGCACGTATACTCCCCGCGGGAATTTCTGACGAAGGTGTTCGAGTGGTTGAAACCGGGGGGAATCTACTACGCGATGATGCCCAACATCGAGTCGTGGGAGGCGAGACTGTTTGGGAGTCATTGGTACGGGCTTGAGTTGCCCAGGCATCTTACCCATTTTTCACCTCGATCTCTTGAGCGCCTCATGACCGCGGTCGGCTTCGAAAAAGTCTCGGTAAAAACTCCGCCAGTCTCGTACGTAGAGCGCAGTATCGGGTATCTGTGTTCGAGTGCTCTCGAAAGAGTTGGAGGTTCGCCCACTCCTCAGTCGCGTCCAAAACAACGGTCGATTCCCTGGAGAGCGGTTCGCAAGGGGATTCGATTAGCAGTTTTTGAACCAGCCGCGTTCATCGGGTCTGTCGCAGGTGTAGGGCCGAGCCTGGAGGCAGTGTTCAGGAAGCCCGCTACCCGTGCCAATACATAGTTCCAGACAAGCGAACTAACAACCATCTCACAAGGTCTTATCCGTCACACTCTTGGCGGCGGAATTTCCAGGGCACTCCTACATGATTTCCATTGTCATTCCGGCTCATGATGAAAGTGCCGTGATCGCGCGCACTTTGAAGGCTATTCTCGACGGCTCCGAGCAGGATGAATTGGACATTGTGGTTGTTTGTAACGGTTGCACAGACGGAACAGCATCGGTTGCCCGGTCTTTTGGCAGCCCGGTACGAGTGATTGAGACTCCGGTTTCCGGCAAAACTAACGCCCTAAACCTCGGGGATCAAGCGGCATACGGGTTTCCACGCGTTTATATAGATGCTGACGTAGTACTCACCATAAATGCAATCAGAGAATTGGCAAACGCACTGAAAGACGCGGAGATTCTTGCCGTCGCACCGACTGGGCAATACGACCTGCGAGGTTGTTCGTGGCTGGTCCGCGCGTTCTTCGAGATCAGATCCCTTTTGCCCTCCGCCCAAGAAGGGATAGGTGGTTCGGGTGTGTATGCCTTGTCGGAGAAGGGCCGCCTACGATTTCGGCAGTTTCCTGCGGTAACCGCGGACGATGGTTATGTCCGCATCCAATTCCAGCCGCATGAGCGAAAGACGTTGCCTTACGTGTACTCGACGGTCTTTGCTCCGCGGACGCTACACGATCTGATGGCTCAAAAGACTAGAGCTCATTATGGTTCGTTTGAGCTGAGACAGTTATTTCCTGACTTATGGGAGAACCGAGGCGAGAGTAATAACAGATCTCTTTTGCGACTCTTTGCCCGACCCCAGTTGTGGTTGAGCCTTTCCGTCTATTGCTTCGTGATGAGCCTTGCGCGCCGCCAGGCTCGGCAGCGTCTCGAGAGTAAACATTGCAATTGGGAGCGGGACAACAGTTCACGTTCGGCTGCTTAGTACAAATATGGAAATCATTGCGTTTCAATCTCTATTGTCCCTGCCTTCGATTGTCGCGACGGGGATTATCGGTTTGGGATCGCTCAATTTCTCGCCGTGGATTTGGCGCCAATGGAAGATGTCGATCATCCATCGGAGTTTGCGGACACGACGAGCACTCGCTTTAACCTATGATGACGGCCCGAACGGGACTCTGACCCCAGAATTGCTTGACTTGCTGGAGAGTTATGGAGCTCATGCAACGTTCTTCATGCTCGGAAAGAACGCTCAAGAGCATCCCGAAATCGTCGACAGGGTTATCCGAGAAGG
This sequence comes from uncultured Acidobacteriota bacterium, assembly GCA_963755795.1. GTDB lineage: Bacteria > Acidobacteriota > Terriglobia > Terriglobales > Acidobacteriaceae > Sulfotelmatobacter. The sequence goes on from CAVWLI010000024.1 coordinate 118,522, forward strand.
GCACGAGGTGGGATGTCATTCGGATCAGCATCTGAACGCATGGAAAGTGTTTCCATGGCGAGCCATAAAGGATATCGAACTTGGATATCAGCACCTTGGTTCATGGATCCCCCGGAACGCTGCATTTCGTCCACCATACGGCAAGATTACGCTGCCAACCCAGCGCGTAGTCCTGCGTAAAGGCGCCAAGATCTGGTGGTGGACGATCGATTCGGGAGATTCCAACCACACTCTCCCTGCGCAGGAAACAGTTACGGATAAGCTTCGTGACGAAGGCGGAGGCATCGTGCTGATGCACGATGGAGCATTGACTGTACGTTCTCAAGAAAGAAACGCTTACACATTGGCCATGACCGCGGCTTTATTGAACCTGGCCAAGGCGGAAGGTATCAAAACCGTGACATTAGGAGAGATATAGAAAGTGAAAGCGTCAAGTCGCAGGGCGAAGGTATTGGCTGTGGCGTCCGGTGGGGGGCATTGGGCACAGTTACTGCGCATAATGCCTGCGCTTCATTCGTCCGACGTTTCATTTGTGACGGTTTCGGAGTCCTATCGCAGTCAAGTGCCCGACAAAAGGTTTTATTGCGTAAACGATGCCAATCGCTGGAATAAATTGGGACTCGTCGCGCTAGCAATTCGGATAGGTACGATCGTGGCAAGAGAGAGGCCCGACGTCGTCATTTCTACCGGTGCGGCGCCAGGATTCTTCGCGTTGTGGTTTGGTCGCCTGTTCGGAGCGAAAACAATCTGGATAGACAGTGTGACCAACATCGATCGTCTGTCGATGTCTGGATCCCTCGTCGGCCGACATGCCGACTTGTGGCTGACGCAATGGCCGCATCTGGCCAAGCCCAACGGGCCGCAATACGCGGGGGCCGTCCTGTGATTCTGGTTTCGGTAGGTTCTCAGGCACCATTCGATCGATTGATTCGTGCGGTTGATGCATGGGCAACTTCGAGGAAGCGATCCGATGTTTTTGCGCAGATCGCAAAAGGAACTTATCGACCTCAGTACATCAAGTTTACCGAATTCGTCGATCCTTCTGAGTTCAGGCAACTCGTATCAGAGGCGCAGGTATTGGTGGCACATGCCGGCATGGGATCGATCCTAACAGCGATGGAACTGGGGAAGCCCCTGGTGGTGATGCCTCGCCGTGCGTGTTTCCGGGAAACACGCAATGATCATCAAGTTGCAGCGGCTAAGCACTTTAGCGAATTGGGTCGTGTGATCGTCGCCGACGATGAAGAGGCTTTGCCCGAAAAGCTCGATTATGCCTTGACAGCCGCAGAAACTGAGCGTATTTCGCCGGTTGCTTCCCCGCACCTGATCGCCACGATCAAGGACTTCATCGAGAATGAAGCCTCGTCTCAGAAACGGCGTTTCACTATTCTGTCCGCTCCGAAACGAGATTAATCATTCTCATCTTGCCCGGAACGAAGGTAATCTATATTTTTTCTCTTGGACCCTCGGTTCCATACTTGGTATAATCAAGCCCTTCCCCGAAATCCCCCAAGCTCAGGCCTTCTTCGCTTTCTACCGACGGCCTTTTTCCTTAACTAACTCTGTCCTGAAAAGGTTTTGACACTCTTATGACGAGCACTGTAATCGTTGGAGCGGGTCCCTATGGGCTTTCTTTGGCTGCTCATTTGCGAGGCGCCAAAGTCCCGTTTCGCATCTTCGGACGTGCCATGGATAGTTGGGTTTCGCACATGCCCACTGGTATGTTATTGAAATCCGACGGTTTCGCTTCAAATATCTCCGATCCGGACAGTGACTATACCCTGGGACAGTTTTGCGCGGAGAAGGGTATCCCTTATCGTGACAGGGGTATTCCTATTAGCCGCGAGACCTTCGCGTCCTACGGGCTGGCATTTCGGGACCGAAAGGTACCGGAACTGGAAGATAAGACCGTGGTCAGTATTGATCCGGACGGCGATGGTTTCAGCATTGGGCTTGATACCGGCGAAACGTTTCGCACCCGGAATGTCGTTCTGGCTATCGGTGTTACGCATTTCGGATACATTCCCGAGGCGCTGGCCAATCTTCCGGCAGGATACGTGTCTCATAGCGCGCAACACTCCGATGTTGCGCGGTTGCGCGGTCGAAGTGTTGCCGTTATGGGTGCTGGCTCGTCGGCGCTCGACCTTGCCGGACTGATGCATGAAGCGGGGGTTGACGTCCAGTTGATTGCGCGAAAGCCTTTGAAGTTCCACAGCAAGATTGACAAGCCTCGTCCGTGGTGGGATTCTCTTTGGCGGCCTCCCTCGGGCTTGGGACCCGGCTGGAAGTCCTTCTTCTTTGCGAACTACCCTAACGTGTTCCACTATCTGCCGGAAGGCCTGCGAGTCGAGGCGGTTCGACGAGTTTTGGGGCCCGCCGGAGGTGCGTTCATCCGAGATAAGGTTGAGGGGAAAGTTCCGACGCTCGTCGGGTATTCGCTGGACGCTGCGCGAATCGAGGATGGCAAAGTGCGTCTCGCATTGATCGACGGATCCGGTGAAAAGCGCGAGGTCACAGTGGACCATGTGATTGCGGCCACTGGGTACAAAGTGAATCTCCAAAAGCTGAAGTTCCTGAGCGACGATACGCGATCCAGGATCAAGACAGTGTTGGGATCTCCCGCACTGTCGTCCGCTTTCGAATCGTCGGTTGGGGGTCTGTACTTCGTGGGACTGGCTGCGGCTAATAGCTTTGGGCCGGTCATGAGATTCGCATTCGGAGCTGATTTTGCTGCGCGCACAGTGACCAAAGCTGTTGGAAGATCGGCCGCTCGGGAGTCGGTACCCTTCGAAGCCAAAGAGGCAGCAACCGCTTCGAAGTAAGTTTCTCTTCCATGCATTTTGACAAAACATGAAGCTAGAGACGATTGCAATTCACGAAGGCTACGACGGCGACCCAACTACCAAGGCGGTCGCTGTCCCGATCTATCAGACGGTCGCGTTCGAGTTCGATAGCGCAGAGCATGGGGCTGCGTTGTTCAATCTCGAAGTGCAGGGGAATATCTACACGCGGATCGGCAACCCTACTAATACGGTGCTCGAGAAGCGGGTGGCTGCCCTGGAGGGCGGAGTCGACGGTCTCAGCGTCAGTTCAGGAATGGCTGCGATTGAATATGCTCTGATCAATGTCGCGGAAGCAGGAACGAACGTCGTTTCCACTTCTCAGCTTTACGGAGCGAGCTATACGCTTCTCGCACACATCTTTCCGAAGCGCGGCATCGAATCGCGCTTTGCCCTGACTGATCGCCCCGAAGAAATCGAGAAATTGATCGATGAAAATACGCGCGCGGTATATTGCGAGAGCGTTGGAAATCCGGCGGGAAACGTTGCCGACATTGAGGGCATCGCGAAAGTTGCGCACAAACATGGCGTACCGCTGATTGTCGACAACACTGTTGCCACGCCGATCCTCCTCCGGCCGATCGAGTACGGGGCGGATGTTGTTGTACACGCTATGACCAAGTTCATTGGAGGAGCTGGCACCAGCATTGGTGGAATGATCGTCGACTCCGGCAAGTTTCCCTGGAGGAAGTATCCGGAGAAGTTTTACATGTTCAATAAGCCGGAGATCGCGTATCACGGCGTGGTCTATGTCGATCACTTCGGCGACGCCGCTTTCGTGGCGCGCTGTCGCACCGTATGTCAACGCAATACTGGAGCAACGCTTTCTCCCTTTAACGGTTTTCTGTTTTTGCAAGGAATTCAGACGATGGCACTTCGCGTGGAGCGCCATGTCGAAAACGCCCGGAAGGTCGCAGAGTTTCTCCGCGCTCATCCCATGGTTGAATGGGTGAACTACGTCGGCTTTCCTGATAATCCGCTCTATCCGATGGCCCACCGATATCTCGGGAACAATTTTTGTTCGCTGCTGACTTTTGGAGTGAAGGGTGGTTACGAAGGCGGCAGGAAGTGCTTCAACGCGTTCCGACTTTTCAAGCGGATGGTCAACATGGGCGACGCAAAGTCGTTAACGTGCCATCCCGCATCGACCACTCACCGGCAACTGACGCCCGAAGAACAGAAGAAAGCGGGAGTCACACCGGAGATGATCCGGCTCAGCGTGGGGATTGAGCACATCGACGACATCCTGGAAGACCTGTCGCAGGCACTTGAAGCAGCCAAGCAGTAGAAGATCACGCGAAGGAAGCGATCGTCTGGAGGGAATGACATGCCACTAATCATTGATGGCGGACGAGTTCCGACTCGCTGGGGAGAGAGAGGACTTCCGCGGCCCGTCTCGGCTGACGGTCGCACGCGCCGCCGGGATTGCCTGCAGTTGGCGCTGATTAACAACATGCCTGACGCGGCGCTGGAAGATACCGAACTACAGTTTTTCGACCTGCTGGATGTGGCGTCCGGGGATGTGCCGGTTCTCATCAAGTTGTATTCGCTCACGGGAGTGCCTCGGGCTGAGCGCGGCGAGCGGCATCTGAACAGCTTCTACTTTCCTTTTGACGATCTCTGGCAAAATCGGTTCGATGGTGTGATCATTACGGGTACCGAACCCCACCATCCCAACTTGCAGGATGAGCCGTACTGGGGCCTGATGACGCAGGTGTTCGACTGGGCCGCTCGCAACACCAATTCGACCGTTCTGTCGTGCCTGGCCGCGCACGCCAGCGTCCTGCATTGCGATGGGATAAAGCGCCATCGTCTGCCGGACAAGATGTTCGGAGTTTTTGATTCCGTCAAGAAGTCGGAACACCCGCTGACCAGTTCATTGGCTGACCAAATCCATTTCCCACATTCGCGCTGGAACGAGGTGCGAGCGGAGGAGTTGACGGAAAGCGGCTACTCCATCCTCACGGAGTCCCGCGAAGCGGGCCTTGATCTGTTCGTGAAAAAGAGGAAAGAAAGTCTGTTCGTCCACTTTCAAGGACACCCAGAATACGGCGGCCAGGCGCTGTTGAAGGAATATCGACGCGACGTCAAGCGCTTCTTGCGGCGAGAGCGGGAAACGTATCCGACGATGCCGGCGGGATATTTCCATGACAAGGTGACTCAGCTTCTGAAGGCCTTTCGTGAAGCGGCTGTGACAGACCGGCGAGAAGAGATGATCGACAGATTCCCGGAAGACGGAGTTGTCGCCGGCCTTCAAAACAGCTGGTACAACTCCGCGAGCAGCATATACAGGAACTGGTTGCAGTTCATAGCCTCGAAAAAGACACAAACCTCGGTGTTCGCGGTAATAGCGCCAGTAGGCGCCGCGCGGTCCTCTGTGGCCGACAGCGAGATCGCGTAGTCCCGCACAGATGGCATCCTTCCAAGAAAAGATCGCGACATCGATCCTGGCCAGAATCCGGGCAAGGCGAGAGCCGAACCACCCGGTAGGCCGGCGTCCACTCGCGCCGACTGCTGTGGTAGCGCCAGCCAAAGTTCGCGAAGTCACATTTGCAGACTTCCACGAGGTGGCGAAACTCAAAGAACGCAATGGCATGGCCGCGGATTCCGTCGAAAACTGGGACCGTTTGTGGCGGCGCAATCCCGCCTTCCTCGCAGGCCACAAACCCCGCTCCATGGGCTGGGTTTTGGAAGCAAACGGTGGCGTGGTCGGCTATATGGGAACCATCCCGCTGCAATGCCGCTTCGGCTACCGCACGTTGAACGTGGTTGCGTCTCACGGCTTTGCCGTCGATATTCCCTACCGAGCGGTCGCAGTCAGTCTGGCCGCCGCGTTTTACCGACAGAAACCGGTTGATCTCTTTCTTTCAACGTCAGCGATTGAAGCGTCCGGCAAAATCGCTCTCGCTTTCCGTTGTTCAACTCTCCCTCAGGCCGACTACGACACCGTGCTCTTCTGGGTGCTACGCCCTTATTCTTTTGCCAGGGGCCTGATGAAGAAGCTCGATGTGCGCCCGCTCCTAGCTCCGGCTAGCAGAGTTTTCGCTGCGCTGGCAGTCAGCGGCGACAAGGCTCTGCGACACCGCAAGCCAAGGCATACGGACGCTACTCAAGCGGTAACCGAAGCAGGCCTCGATGTGATTAGCAACGATTTTCAGGAGCTTTGGACAGAGAAGCTGGAAGAAAAGTCTGAGACACCTCGGCTTTTTGCGGACCGCACTCCGGCAGCTCTGCGCTGGCATTTCGAAATCCCCGGAGATCGTGGCTCGGTTCGGGTGCTGTGCTGTCACAAGGACGGAAAGTTGGGAGGCTATGCAGTCGTCCGAAATGACGTCGACCCAGAGAGCGGTCTTCGAAAGTCAATGATCGCGGATATGATAGCCCGCGAGGACGATGAGGGAGTGATCCAATCGCTTTGGATAGCAGCCTACCAATCCGCGGAGCGCGCTGGAAGCGACATACTCGAGATACAAGGGTTCCCGCCTCATATTCGAGCGATGAGTTCGAAGTGGCTCCCCTATCAGAGAAAGTATCCGGCGCACCCTTACTACTTCAAGGCTACCGATCCGAAGCTCCACGCGGAACTCAGCCATGGGGAAGCCTGGTATGCGTGTCCGTTTGACGGAGATGCAACGTTGATACGGCCCTCGTATTCGAATCCTGCCGCACCCCTCAATCTAGCCCGGCAAGAAGAGCTCGCAGCGCAGAGTTTGGCTTTTCAGCCGTCAGCGACCGAACGAACCGAGGTTTGTTGAGAGGCGCCGAGTTAAGACGTAGAGACAGACCGAGTCAAACTTATCTAGAGGAGGCAATTCGTTCCATGCAGACAGCAACCGATATCGAACGCGATGTAAGGAACTTTGTGGTGCAGGAATTTCTGGCGGGAAATGCCAGCAGGCTGCGCCCCGATGGCTCCCTGTTGGGAGATGTGATCGATTCCATGGGAGTCATTGCTCTGGTTGGCTACCTGCAGGAGCATTTCAGCATCACCATCGAAGATGATGAAGTAGTCCCGAGCAATCTGGACACGATTCAGAACTTAGTCGCGTACGTCGCCAGGAAAATCGGCGCCTAGCCCTTCCTCTTAACGACGAGAGACGTCCGAATCTCGATGACCGACAAAAGACGTACAGGAACTGTGGGCGCCGCCCTGGCTCGCATCGGTGACGCGGTTGAGGTGTGGGCGGAGCAGTCGCCGGACCACCCAGCTCTGGTCGAAAGCACGGGCGCCTGGACCTATCGACAATTCGCTGCCGCGATCTCGGAAACTCGGTCGTGGCTGAGGGGGCTGGATGTGCGTCCGGGTGATCGTGTCGTGATCGTTGGTGAAAACTGCCGCGCGTTCGTGACGATTCTGCTGGCCACCGCCGAACTCGATGCATGGCCCGTTCTCGCTAACGCCCGTCTGTCCGCCCGCGAGATTGCGCAGATTCAGGAGCATTCCGGAGCGCGCCGCGTGTTTTACACAGTCGGCGTTTCTCAACAGGCGTCCGACCATGCGAAGCAAGCCGGGGCAGTCCTCGAAGAGAGAGAATTCGGATCGATTGGCATTGGTCCCATGCGGGAAAATGCAATACCTGAGGCGCTTGATCTGAACGTATCGGATCGCGTCGCCGCTCTAATTTACACATCCGGCACCACCGGACTTCCCAAGGGCGTAATGCTAAGCCACAGGAATCTTCTGTTCATGGCGGAGGGATCGGCTAAGGTGAGATCGGTGAATCCGCAGGACCGGGTCTGCGGCGTTCTTCCCATGTCGCATGCTGTGGGTCTTGCCACGGTTTTACTGGGCTCGCTGACAGCCGGCGCATCCGTCTCCCTGGTGCCACGGTTCGACCCCATGACCGCACGTACCATGTTGGAGAAGGAAAAGATAACGCTGCTGTATGGAACACCGGCAATTTTTAATCAGCTGCTGCAATACGCCAAGCTCAGAAAACTCTCGTCGCTTTCGTTTCCCGATCTTCGAATCATCACGTCCTCTGGGGCGCCGCTCGACCCGTCAACGAAAGCCGGAATCGAAAGTCTTTTCGGTATGGTACTGCACAACGGCTACGGCGTCACGGAGTGCTCTCCGACGATTGCCATGACGCGTCCAGAGGCGCCACGCAAGGATACTTCGATCGGTCCGCCGTTTCCAGGAATGGAGTTGAAGTTCATCGGCAGTGACGGGCTGCCGGTGGAAGAAGGCGGCATTGGTGAATTGCACGTCCGTGGCCCCAACGTGATGAAAGGCTACTACCGAGCGCCGGAAGAGACTGCTGCTGCGATCGATGCCGAGGGATGGTTTAATACTCGCGATCTGGCCCGCCTGGAGGATGGAAATCTCCTCATCGTCGGACGCACCAAAGACTTGATTGTCCATCGTGGCTTCAACGTCTACCCTGCAGAAGTCGAGGCGGTACTAAATGCTCATCCCGAAGTGGTTCAGTCCGCAGTCGTCGGCCGTAGCGTAGAAGGCGACGAGGAGGTGGTGGCCTTCGTTCAACTGCTGCCCGACTCGAACCTTACTAGCGCTGAGCTGGCACAACACGTTGCCCTTCATCTTGCAAACTACAAGCGACCGTCCCAAATTCTACTTGTCTCCGCGATGCCGGTGACTCCAACGGGGAAGATTATGAAAGGCGAGCTTCAGAAGATCGCAGAAGGCAAGCGTTCCGGCGCAGCAGAGTTTTCTCAGGCGCGCAACTAATAGCGAACTACAATCTTGCCGTGGTTTGCGGGGGACTTCGCGGAAGGTCCTGTGTCATAGCAGCGTTTATCGGTTCGCCGCTATAGCGGAACTTCGATCAGCATCGGACCCTCGCTCGCAAAACCTTCCCGCAATGCCTTCGCAAACTCGGACAGTGAAGTGACGCGGGTGGCGGGCACTCCCATGCCCTTGGCCAACTGCACCCAGTCGAGATCGGGACGGCCGATCTCGAACATTCCCAGCGCCCGGGTCTCCGGGTTGCCGATTTCCAGATAAGAAAACTCCCGCTTAAGGACCGCGTAGTCGCGGTTCGCGAATACCACGGTCGTGACCGCGAGGCTCTCGCGCGCCATGGTCCACAGGGCTTGGAGTGTGTACATACCGCTGCCATCGGCGGTCAGGCACAGGACTCGCCGGTCAGGGCATGCCACCGCTGCGCCCACGGCTAGCGGCATGGCGATCCCGATCGAGCCTCCTGTGTTGCCCAGCCAGTCGTGCGGTGGAGCGCCCTTCGTGGCCGCCATCAGGCCGCGGCCTGAGGTCATGGATTCGTCCACCACGATCGCGTTCTCTGGCAGGAGCGCGCCGACAACGGCGGCAAGGCCGGGCAGTGTAATGTTGCCGTCAGGCAACTGGGGTCGCGCGGCCTTTTCTCCGGCAAACTGCGTTTGCGGCAAGGACAGCGCAGCCTCGACGGCCTCGAGTGCGCCGACATAATCTTCGCCCGGGCTCGCCAGCACGTGGATCTTGCATTCAGGCGAAGCAAACGCAACGTCTTTTCCCGGGTAAGCAAAATACGCAACGGGAGCCCGCGCTCCAACCAGAATCAGCCGACGAAATTCCTTGAATTGCTCGACCCCCTGCTCAAGGACGTAAGCCACGCGGTCCACTGCGGGCAGGCCCGCGCCGCGCTGCAGTCGTGTAACCGGATACGGGGCGAGCAACTTGGCGCCAGTTGCCTGGGCGATGCGTCCCGCCGTCATTAGCCCTTTGCCATAAAGCGCATTTCCGGTCATCAGAATGGCAGTGCGCACCCCTGACCGGAGCATGGCTGCGGCTTGCTCGACCGCGTTAGCAGAGGGAACAGGCACTGTTCGCAAAACCAGCGGGTGTGGGGTAACTGATCCGGCCTCGCTCCACGCGATGTCGGCGGGCACGATCAGCGTCGCAATCTGGCCGGGCGCAGAGCGGGCCGCAGTCACTGCTTCGACTGCGTCGAGGCCCACTTCGGCAGAAGAGCGAGACGTCCGCAGCCATTTAGAGTAAGGTCGCGCAATTGCTTCGACGTCGGAAGTGAGCGGAGTATCGAGGCGCAGGTGGTAGGTGGCATGCTGGCCAATGACGTTGACGATTGGCACTTGAGCTCGGCTGGCATTGTGGAGATTGGCGAGGCCGTTGGCGAAGCCGGGGCCGAGATGGACCAGGGTCGACGCAGGTTTTTCCGTCATCCGCGCGTAACCGTCGGCCGCTCCGGTGACAACTCCCTCGAAAAGGCCCAATATGCAACGCACTTCCGGGATGTGGTCAAGCGCGGCGACCAGATGAATTTCCGACGTGCCGGGGTTCGCGAAGCAGGTGTCAACGCCACTGGCGAGCAGCGCCCGAATCAGATTTTCTGCTCCATTCATCGGGTTACCACGCTATCTTTCATCGGCAGTAGTTTTTCGGTTAACGGCAGGGAGTTGCACGTGAAGTTTAGCATGAGGCAAATACGGATACTGGCGGCTGGCGCTCCGCTGCGGACATGAATCTTAAGGTGACCTAGGCAACTAGACGTCGTTGGATCTTGCCAAGGGCTGTTTTCGGAAACGACTCGCGAAAGCAGATGGTAGCGGGCACTTTGTACAGTTCCAAGTGCTCGTGACAGTGGGCCAGAAGCTCGGTGTCAGACACAACGAATCCTTTTTTGCGAACCACGAAGGCGCGCAGCACAGATCCCAGGCTGGCTGCCGGATCACGGTGTCCCGCAACAACGACCTCTGCCACGCTCGGGTGCCGCTGCAAAACGGCCTCGATCTCGCGCGGGTGAATCTTGTGGCCGCCGACTTTGATGATGTCATCCAAACGCCCGATGAGCCGGATTCTTCCATTCTCATCCATCATGCCCAGGTCGCCGGTGCGGAAACCATGCAACTTTACCGCATTTTGCTTCGCGGTCGAGTCTCCCCAATACCCTTTAAATAGGCCCGCGCCTGAGATCAGGATTTCCCCCGTTTCTTCCTGGTTGACGGGGAGGCCGTCTCCATCGACGACTTCGATTTTCAGGCCGTGGTTCGAACGATCCAAACGATCGAAGGTTCCGTTCGACCCTGCAGTGAGGTATCCGACGCGCCCCTCGGTTAGTCCGTAGGTCAAATGGATGCGCGTATTCGGGAGAATCGCTTGCAGCGCCTGAAGCCGTTCGCTCGACATGGGCTCTGAACCGATCTCGATGTAGCGCAGGTATTCTCCGGCTTTGCGCAAGAACGGGGCGAAGTTGTCGATCAAAATGTTGCACGCCGAGGGAACCAGCACTATTCCGGTGGGGCACGTTTCCGAGAATTGCTTCATGATGAAAATGCCGGGCACGAGGACCAATTCACATTGCGCCAGAAAACAAGTCATAAAACGCCGGAAGGCCAGAACGTGATGCAGAGGAAGCGGCAGCATCACCACGTCATGCTGCGAGAGTTTCAGGTAAGACTGCGTAAACGAAGCGCACGCGAGAATGCTCCCGTGCGTATGCATCACGCCCTTGGGTACATTCGTGGAGCCGCTGGTGAAGGTGATGGTGGCCAATTCGTCAGGCTGTGCGCCTGCGGGAAGCCTCGCCGGACCTGCCTCACTCAAGGTCGCGGATTGCATCGGCTCGACGGCGATCGGGCCAGTCGCCAACGGACTTCCGCGGTCGTTCTGCAGAAAAAATGCACGAAAAAATCGCAGGGCCGCGGCTGTTTCTAATATCTTCTCGGCGAACCCGCGTTCCGCAATTAGCGCGGTGGGCTCGATTTTCTCCACGATACCTCGCAGATTAGCCGCAACGGCGCAGGGATCGAGCGCGACCACCACGGCGCGAACTTTCCAAACCGCGAAACAGGCAATAATGAATTCTGCTGAATTCGGTAGTCCGATCACGACCCGATCGCCCGGCCGGATGTGGTGTGCCATCAACCGGCTGGCCAGGCGATCGGAGTATCGGTCGATCTCAGCGTAAGAAAGCCGCTCCGTGCCGCTCACAACCTTAACTCCACCGCCGCAGGCCTTCGCGGCCGTTCGGAGCACATCGGGGAGCAGGCGCGGGCTCTGCTCCTGCGGCGTGCCTGCAAGGGTCGCTTCAGCACTGTTCGAATCGAATACCGAACGGCGCTCCTGCAACCGTGCATCGGTCAAAAGAGTGCTGGTCACCGTGGTAAGGCCAACTCCTCGCGGCGGAATTCGTGGTCAGCTTGAACATGCTCCGCCCACTCGTTCTGTCGCAGCAAGTCCGCTGCCCGCTTGGCGAAGTAGGTGATGATGATGTCGGCGCCCGCGCGCTTCAGGCAGTTCAGAGATTCCAGCATGATGGCATCCCGATCCAGACGTCCCAGCCGAGCGGCTGCGTCGATCATCGCGTACTCTCCGCTCACGTTGTACACGGCCAGGGGCATTTTGAACTCTTGCTTCGCCCGGTAGACGATGTCCAGATAGAAGAGTGCCGGCTTCACCATCACGATGTCCGCGCCTTCCTCGATGTCGAGGGCGATTTCGCGCATCGCCTCGTTCGAGTTTGTGCAGTCCATCTGGTGGGTCCGCTTGTCGCCGAAGCTGAGCGCGGAGTGCGTTCCTTCTTTAAAAAACGGGTCGTAGAGCTTCGAGGCAAATTTCGCCGAGTAGGCCATGATCGGAAGATTGTGGAATCCCTGCAAATCCAAAGCCTCTCTCATGGCTTGAATCTGGCCGTCTAACATTGGCGCGGGTGCGACCATGTCGCTGCCAGCTTCGGCATGGGAAAGTGTGATCTTCCTGATCACGTCGAGGGACGCATCGTTGTCGAGATAGCCGTTGCGAAGGATGCCGCAGTGCCCGCTCAACGTGTACTCGCACGGGCAGACATCCGTCACGATAAGCATTTCGGGAACAGTATGTTTTAAAGCCCTAACCGCCTGCTGCACGATTCCATGTTCGTCGTAAGAGCCAGATCCCTGCTCGTCTTTGTTCGTGGCCTCGGGCACGCCGAACAAAAGCAGCGTCGAGATGCCCGCGGCACGCGCCGCAAGGGCCTCTTCAATCAGGCAATCGACCGACAGATGATAGTTCCCCGGCAGGGCCGGAATTTCTTGCCGGATCTTGCTTCCGGGAACCACAAACATCGGCAGGATGAAGCTGCTCGCCGAAAGCCTGTTTTCGCGGACCAGGCTTCGAAACGCTTCGCTCTGCCGCAACCTTCTCAGTCTTCGTGCTGGAAACCCCATGGGAACCTTCCTTTCACCCTTTTCAGTTTGCGATGGCTGGTGCTTGTTCGTGATTGCGATGCGTTGCAACCGGATTCGCTTGATTCACAGCTTGTGATGGCACAACGGCGCGGTCGTGCGCTTCAGGGGATAAGGGGGAGTACTAGGGCTTGGGGGTGGCGCAGAAAAAGCTGGCGCCAAAGCTTGTTTGCATTCTGCGGCTTTAACGTCGCGAAGTATGTGACGGACATCACCGAAGGATGCGACTCTCGTCACACGCCAGCCCTGCATTGACTGGCATACTTCTAGCCAGGCTGAGATGAGCGTACCCCCCCCACGCGGAAGCAGGCTATTCCATTGAAATCACACCAGTTATCAGGCCATGCTCCGGGTGTCGGATTAAACGAGGCGGACGCCATGACCGCCACTCGCGGCTCTCCTCCGTTCCTCGACTTGGGTTCCTTTCTCGCGTCTCTTGAACATTCCGGCCGTCTTCATCGCGTCTCCAAGCCTGTAGACAAAGACGGGGAACTGGCCTGCATCGCGCGCTGGTCACTGGAGTCGACTGCCGAAAAAGATGCCTACGCCATCCTCTTTGAAAATGTGAAGGGCCACTGCTTTCCCGTCGTGGTGAACCTTTTCTCGACTCCAGAGATGTATGGCTCCGCGCTCGGAATCGAAGCGGACGAAATTTTGCAACATTGGGCAAAATCGCTGGCGAGGCCCATCAGCCCGGTCGCAGTGAATTTCGGCCCCGTGCAGGAGATCACGCATTTCGCTGCCGACGCCGATCTACTCTCGATTCCTGCCCCGGTATGGACTCCGGGCCGAGATGCTGGCCCATATCTTTCCGCGGCGAACGTCATCACGAAGGATCCCGATACCGGCATTCAGAACATGGGGATCTATCGCATGCAGATACACGATTCAAGGCATGCGGGACTCTACTTCGGCGGCAGAATGCAACACGGCGCGATTCATATGAGGAAATACGCGGAGCGCCGACAGCCCATGCCGATCGCCGCTGTCATCGGCGCAGCGCCCACCATAACGTTTGCGTCCGCGGCCAAGCTCCCCTATGGTGTGGATGAACTGAGCATTGCCGGGGCGCTCGCCGGGTCGGGCATCGAAGTCGTCCGTGCGAAGACCGTAGACCTGCTCGTTCCCGCTCGTGCCGAATGCGTGATCGAAGGGTCGGTGCATGCTGGTTCAAGTAGAGAAGAAGGCCCTTTTGGCGAATATCTGGGCTACGTGAATGGAGCGGCCCCCGCTGCGGTGGTAGAGGTTACGGCGATCACGCACCGCAGTGCACCCGTGCACCACGGCTTTGTTCAGCAAATGCCTCCTTCCGATGGCCATCTGGTCATGGAATTGGGGGTCCTCGGGCCGTTCTGGTTCAATCTCACGCAGAAGCTGAAAGTCAAAGGCATCCGCAATCTGGCCATTGCACGTGGCAGCGCTGGCCTATCCATTCTGGTAGCTCAAATCGAAAAAGGCCACGTGTCGCAGAGCGATCGCATCGGCCGCTTACTGGCAAAATTCAATTCCGGCCTGAAGTTCATCTACCTGGTGGACGAAGACATTGACATTCGCGATCAGGACACGCTGAATTGGGCGTTGAGTTCCTGTGTGAACCTGCCCCACGACATAGAATTCGTGAAAGGCTTTACGACTTCGCCGTCGACGGATGCGAAGTCTGCATCGGGAGACGGGCAGGATCTTGTGTCTGCGCCCTCAGCCTCGTCATTGTCGGTTGGAATCATTAACGCAACGTCGAAAAGCGCGATGCGCGAAATGTCGCTTCCCAGTTCTTCGTTAATGTCCAAGACGAAGGAAGACTGGGCGGAAACGGGGCTTCCGCTTCTCGCCCCGCGAAAGCGCCTCGAGAAGTTGCTGGAAAGTCGATAGCCCGCTCGCGACTTTATGTCGGACTTGAGCGGTGTTTTTCCGCCCCATTTCATCGGTCTTCCGCGCTATCCTATACGTCAATCGTTGCTCCGCAGCGGCGTCCCTAAGAACGACAGTCTATTTCTCGATTATCGGCAGGAGATGTACACGTGAAGTTCGGCATGAGACAAATACAGCTTCTGGCACTGATCCTGGTTACAGGAGCGGTGACCGCCTGTTCACATGCGAAAGCGACTCAAGCCAAAGTGCCAGAGTCTTGGGATCCGAAGGCTGCGGCGGCCTACCTCGACCAACGAGAGATCACGTGGATGGAATGGCCGGGTGCCACTCGCGATCACGATACTTTCTGTGTTTCATGTCACACCACCGTGCCGTACATCATGTCGCGACCTATGCTACGTGGGACGCTAGCTGAAAATGCTCCTTCCGTGCCCGAGCGCAAGCTCCTGGACGATGTGACGAAGCGTGTACAGCTCTGGAACGTGACCGATCCCTACTATAGCGACAAGGAATACCAGGGCAGCAAAGCCGCCGAATCTCGGGGGACTGAGGCGGTGCTGAATGCGCTGATCCTGGCAAACTATGATGGACAGAATGGGCATCTGAGTGACATCACGCGGGCCGCGTTCGGCGATATGTGGGCAACGCAGCTGACGGAAGGCAGTGGCAAGGGCGCATGGGCTTGGCTTCAGTTCGGAATGGAACCATTCGAGGCGAGCGACTCGCAGTACTATGGCGCCGCCCTGGCCGCGATAGCGGTCGGCAGCGCTCCAGAGAACTACCGGTCGCCTCCCGAGATTCAAGTGAAGCTCGCCCTACTGGACGATTATCTCAATCGCGAATACGAAAAGCAGTCGACGATCAACCATGCCGTCCTGCTGTGGGCGTCGACAAAACTGCCGGGACTGGTTTCGGAGGGGCGGCAGCAGTCCATCATCAAAGAGATTTCTAATGCGCAGCAGTCGGATGGCGGTTGGGAGCTGGCACCAATAGCCTGGCCAAGAGACCGTTTCGTGCATTCGCTAATTCACGAGTGGCTGCGGTCCGATGGATCAACCCAGTCAAGAAAGAGCGATGGCTACGCAACGGGCCTGATGACATTCGTTCTGCGACAGTCTGGGATTCCCCCGGACGATCCTCGATTGCGTCGAGGACGGGCGTGGCTGATGAGCAATCAAAACAAGGCGGAGGGCTGCTGGCCATCCGTTTCTCTGAGCCAGCGTCGGAATCCATCCTCGAACATCGGGCACTTTATGAACGATGCTGCGACCGCTTACGCCGTACTCGCACTGAGCGGGGAATTAACGTCTCATCCTCAGGTGATCTCGCGGACTCAACCTTAGAAACATCTGCGACATCGAGGCTCGTGTACCCTATGACTGACTGTTGATTGGCCGGACTCCCTCCCGGGTCGGTCACAAATGCTACGCGCCGGTTGGGTCGACTCACGCTGGGAGGCCTCTTGGAATGAGGTTGCATTCGCGAATTGTTTTGGGTGTACTCCTCATGAGCGTCGGGACGTTTTTCGTTGCAATCATCGCCCTTCGGTTCCTGGTTCCTTCTTCGGGTGAGGCTTTACCGTCAGAGAGGCCGCCAGAGAGAATGACCAACTCAGTCAGGCTGACTCCAGGCGCGAGCAGCCCGATTCTTCCTCCGTGCCCGCCAGCAGGCCTTCAAATGCTACAGCCCTCCTCGCAGACGGGTCACCATAAGGTGATCCTCACCTGGAACGCAAGTGTTCCCGCTCCTGGCCCCGATGGTATGGCGGTCGGGTATTGTCTTTATAGGAGCCAGAAACGGAATGCCGCAAAACAGAACCCCACGTGCAGCGATTGCGAACAGGTTAACCCAACGCCCGTCGTCGGCACTGGTTGCGTGGATGATCTCGTGCTAGACAACGCCACCTACTACTACGTGGTGACGGCGATCAATGCGAGCAAACGAATTAGCGTTTCGTCGAACGAGACGATGGCGCCAATTCCGCCTAAAGCAACTGCTGGTTCGGCTCCTTCAAGCTCAGATCCTCTCTGTCGGGCAGCGGCCCACTCGCAATAGATCCGTCTGGTGGCAGAGCTTGCGATTGGCCCTCCGCGATTTCCACCGCAAGCTCGCACTCCGTCCAAAAGTGTCCTCGGGATGTGCAGCTGGCCGCGACTCATTCCAAGGCTCAGTGTGCGGATAGAATGGTCTGCGTGAATCACATTCTCCATGTTGTTGGAGCACGTCCGAATTTCGTTAAGGCGGCGCCGGTGTTGCGCGCCATCTCGCAAAGGGGCATCAAGCAGACGCTGGTCCACACCGGACAACACTATGACCGGAACATGTCGGAGGTTTTCTTTACCCAGCTCGAGATTCCGGCGCCAGATTTCAATCTGGAGGTGGGCTCGGGAAGCCACGCTACGCAGACGGCGCAGATCATGCTCCGATTCGAGCCAGTGCTACTGGAATGCAAGCCGGACATCGCTCTGGTTTATGGCGACGTGAATTCTACTGTTGCTGCTGCACTGGTATGTTCGAAGTTGCTGGTTCCGGTAGGTCATGTTGAGGCGGGACTGCGGTCTTTCGATCGGACGATGCCGGAGGAGATCAACCGGACTGTGACCGACCGCCTCTCCGATGTTCTGTTCACACCGTCTGAGGATGCCGATGGCCACCTTCTTCGCGAAGGAGTTGCAAAAGAGCGAATTCACTTCGTGGGCAACGTAATGATCGACTCGCTTCTGCGACTCTTGCCGGCTGCGAGGAGTTGTTCAACAAATCAACCTCCAGAGAGGTTTGCTCTCGTCACACTCCACCGACCCTCTAACGTCGATCATGTCGACGCTCTGAGAGGGATATTGGAGGCCCTTACCAAAGCGAGCAAGGACCTAGAGGTCATTTTTCCGGTGCACCCTCGAACCCGTAATCGGATCGCCGAGTTTGGGATTAATTCTCAGAAACTGCGCTTCCTCGATCCGATGCCGTACATTGAGTTCCTTGCCCTTCAGAGCCGGGCTACGGTTGTGATTACGGACTCCGGGGGCATTCAAGAAGAGACAACTTATTTGGGAGTGCCCTGTTTGACCTTGAGGCGCAACACCGAGCGTCCAATCACGGTGACTCATGGGACGAATATCTTGGTCGGCGACGACCGGGCGAGCCTAACCACTGAATTGGTGAAGATACTGGCGGGCAACCCAAAGAAAGGCATCAAGCCTCCCCTGTGGGATGGTCGCGCCGGTGATCGAATCGCGGACATCTTGCAGCGGACGTGACCGGGACCGCCCGCGAACCCGCGGGTACACCTCCTCTGGGCATGACACGTTCAGCTATTTCGGAGAACTCGGCCCTGCCAGGAGGCCGCCATCGAGAACCAGGGACTGGCCCGTCATGAAAGATGCGCGGTCTGAGCACATCCATACTACAGCCTCAGCGATTTCTGTCGGCCTTCCCAAACGGCCGATCGGATGACAACTAAGAACATATTTTTGGAGCCCCGGGACACGAAAAATCCGATCTGCCATGGGCGTTTCGATAAATCCCGGGCACACCGCATTTATGCGAATCCCACTTTTGGCATTTTCCAGCGCGGCAGTCTGGGTCAGCCCTATCACTCCATGTTTGCTCGCGCTGTAAGCTGCTGCGCCTATGGCACCGATGAGGCCATTAATGGATGCCATGTTTACGATGGCTCCGCCACCGCCCTGGCTGAGCATCTGCCGGATTTCGTATTTCAGGCAGAGCCAGACGCCCTTAAGATTGATGCTAATTGTCCGATCCCAGTCTTCCTCGGATTGCCTGACGATGGGCGCTAGGACACTTTCGATTCCGGCGTTGTTGAACGCGACGTCGAGGCGGCCAAATCTCCCAACCGTCTGCCGGACCAGCGCTTCCACTTCGGAGGCTTTCGACACGTCGGTTTTCACGAACAGGCCATCGCCGCCGG
Organism: uncultured Acidobacteriota bacterium; assembly: GCA_963755795.1. GTDB lineage: Bacteria > Acidobacteriota > Terriglobia > Terriglobales > Acidobacteriaceae > Sulfotelmatobacter. Next base: position 137,296 of record CAVWLI010000024.1, read on the forward strand.
CTGCTCGGACCAGTTCGATGGTTTCCTCGCCTTCCTTCTCTCGCCGGCCTGCCACCACCACTTTGGCGCCCGCCTTGGCGAAAAGTATGGCGGTCTCACGGCCAATGCCCGACGTCCCGCCTGTAATAAGCCCAACTTTGCTTTCCAGTCCTGTTGCCATAGTTTTTCCCGAGTCAGAGCTTTCAAAGATCCGCGGTGTGGCTCTTGAGAAGCTTTTCTCCAACGCGTGTGTTCAAATACCCTCAGTGAGCAAGCGGGCGAGTGTCAAGTATGCTTCTCTTTTTCGTTCTGCAAATCGCGGTTTGACTCAAGAAGCCCACGGTATCATTTGTCCTCAGAGTTTACTACCGTTGAACTGGAGCGTTCGTGAGTACAAGCGACAAACTTGTGGGTACGTGGAAGCTGGTGTCCGCCTCGAGCACAACCCCGAAGGGGGAGCGAAACAACACTCCTTACGGCATCAACCCGGTTGGCTTGCTCACTTATTCTGAGGATGGCCGAGTGACCTCCCTGATCAGCTATGGCGAGCGAAAGGCGCTCTCCATCACCGGTCGAACGGAAGAAAAGGCTGAGGCGTTTAATACGTTTTTGGCCTATGCGGGACGGTACACGCTCAGCGGTGACAAGGTAACCCACCACATCGAAATCTCATCGATCCAGAACTATGTTGGAAAGGACCTGGTGCGCAATATCAAATTCGATGGTAATCAGCTTGTATTGATTACTCCACCGACCATGGTCAACGGAAAAATTCAAGCCATGGAATTGACTTGGCAGCGCCCGCCGGTCGGGTCCTGATTCAGGGACTCTCAAGACGGCGTTGACTTTTAAGCAGGCCACCTGTGCCCTAGCAGGGAAGCGGAGAATGCTAAAATCAAGGCCGACGGGCTGCCCGATTCTGGTTGACTAAAATTCCGATCTTGCGAAGCAGGTGAAGGTGTCCAACGTAGGTGCTCCGGTCAAGAGATCTATTTTCAGCGGCGAAATTCTACAGGACCCGTACCCCACGTATGCCCGCATGCACGAGGAAGGGCCGTTGCATTACGTGGAAGCAGGCAACAAATGGGGAGTGTGGGCGATTTTCAGCCACGCCGAGTGCGCCTCGATCGCCAAAGACCCCAGGCTTTCTGCAAAGCGGGCGCAGCAGATGTTGTTGCCGCTGCCCATCAGCCGCCAAGCAGAGTTCAAGGAACTCGCGCACATGTTCGGCCTGTGGCTGATCTTCATGGATCCTCCCGAGCACACCCGGTTGCGCAAGCTTCTGAACAAGGGCTTCTCGGCCGCGGCCGTCGAAGGCTTGCGTCCGCAAGTAGAGGCCATTGTCGATCAAATGCTGAAGCCGTTCCAGCAGGGCTCGGAAATCGACCTGATGCGCGAGTTGGCGAATCCCATGCCGGTGCGCATTATTCTGGAAATGCTCGGTATTCCTCAAGAACTGGGCGACACTTTCGTCGATTGGTCGCGGGCCATTGCGGCGTTTCGAGGAAATCCGAATCGTGGGGTAGAAGAGGCTCAGGCCGCTCAAGATGCTCTGATTGCGTTAACTGATTTCTTCCGAAAGACCGTAGCGGAACGCAGGCGCAATAAAGGAAACGACCTGATCAGTCTCTTGATCGACATCGAGGAAGAAGGAGAAGTACTGACCGAAGAAGAGCTCTACGCGCAATGTATTGCGCTGCTTTTCGCCGGACATGAGACGACCCGAAATCTGATCGGCAACGGAATGTACACACTCTTGCAGAACCCGCAGCAGACGGCTGAGTTACGAGAGAGACCGGAGATCATCCGCCCAGCAGTGGAAGAGCTTTTGCGCTACGAGAGCCCCGTACAATTCACCGCTCGCGTGCTCAAGGAAGACATCGAAGTTTGCGGCCAGCCGATTCGGAGGGGGTGGACGGTTCTGTGCATGCTCGGTGCAGCGAATCGGGATCCCAAACAATTTGACGAACCAAATCGATTAGATCTGAAGAGGCTGAACAACCAACACCTCGCATTCAGCGCCGGCCTGCATTTTTGTATTGGAGCCCAACTCGCGCGCTTAGAGGGACAGATTGCGCTGCGCAGTTTGGTGCAGCGTTTTCCGAATATGAAACTCGCGGGCCCGCGACCAGAGTGGGCCTCTACCTTCGGACTCCGAGGCCTGAAAAGTCTTTCGGTTATTATGTAACACCCTTAAGTCCCATGAACGCTGGCGTGGCACGCGGCACTTCCTCGCCTGCGGCGGCAGGTTTTCGTTCTGGGAGGGAAATTGTTTGTCCCGGAATGATTTTTGCTTTAGCCCGTCTCTCACCTCTACCGGCTTAGCTAGCGGCGAGGCGTCAATTTCGAAGAACATGTCGTCCCCCAAACCTAAGTCACTGCTTGACGTGCCTCAATAGATGAGCTTTAGCGAAAACTGAATTTGCCGTGAGGTTCCCGCGGTCTTGCTGATCATGCCAAACCCTGTACCCTCGATGGTGTTCGCGGGTAGCCCCATGTTGACGATGTTAAACAGATTAAATAGCTCTGCGCGGAATTGCACGTCCGCTCGTTCCAAACCACTTTCCCGGTGGCCAATCGGAGTTGTCTTGATGAGCGCAAAATCGAAATCATAATATGCCGGGCCGCGGAATGTATTACGGCCGAGTGTTCCAAAGCGCCCAGAGTTTGGTCCGGTCCCACCCGCGATCCCGACCGGGATGGAAAAGAAGCTTGCGTTGTTCGCGCCCCGCCCAAAATAATCATCGCGCGGTCGCGTTGAACCGCCGGCGCTCGAGAGGTCCGGAGTGCCAATCTGGTCGGGCCGGTCCGCGCCAATCGTTCCCGCACCCGTTTGCTGGATCCCCGAATAAACCGTAAACGGCGAACCACTGGTGATCGTCGTGATGCTCAGCAACTCCCAGCCCTTCGTCAACCGGCGGGTTCGATCCGACTGAAGTCCCAAATGCTCGAAATGCAAGTTCTGGGCCGCGCTCAAGGTGAAGGCGTTCGTCACGTCAAAGCTTGACGGGCCTCTTTCCGCTTGCGTATCGAACGGGTTTTGCGGACTAAACAACGTCACAGCGCCGGCGGATCCCGCTCCTCCGATAACGCCGCTGACATCATCCAGCGATTTGCCCCAGGTGTAGCCTGCCTGCAATGACGGACCGCCATGCCCAACATTTCCCGACAGAGAGGTTTGCAAGGCGTTGTACGACGAGTGCGACGTCCCTGTCAGCACAGACTCAAATCCGAAACCACCCGTCACCGCTCCACTGCCGTCGAAGGTTGTAAACCGCGCAAATTCCGGATCCGCTCCGGGATACGCGTTTGGATATGACATTCTGGGAAGTCGGAACGCCGATGTTCCGACATACGCGACATCGGCCGTGAGGCCGCCGAAAGCCCGTTCCAGCCCCAGCGTCCAAGTCTGCAAGTACCCATTGCCGAAGCGCCGGTCGATCCCGGCCAGACTCAGCAGCGAGAGCTGCTGACTCGGCGCCAGCGTCGCCAAATCCTGCTGGTATCGATTTACGTCTATCACCGTATTCGCCGGCACTTTTTTCGGATCGCCGCTGGCCAACACGTTCACGCCAGCGGTGTTATAGACGGGCGGCAACTCATCCGGTGTGATTTGGAATCCGTAGGCAATCTCTCCGTTCTGCGCTGCATTTACGCGTGGATAAACAACGTAAGGCGTTGACCCTGTCAGAAGATTGTCCTGCCAGATATTGGGAGGAATCACCGTAATCGCCCCGCCCATGTGCACATGCACGGCGTGGGGCGCGTTCCAGTCAGCCTGAACACGCGGCCCCCAACCGTTCCAATCGGTTTGATACGTAGGCTGCGGATTGATCAAGTATTCCTGCCCAACGCCCACGGGTGGAAACGAATTCAGAAAACTCGACGTTCGGTGCGCCCGCTCCGAAATTGGCGTGTAGAGCTCATATCGCAGCCCATATTCCAGCGTCCATTGGGCATTGATTTTCCACGTGTCCTCGATGTAGGCGTTCACGTCATTCCGGTTGATCGCCGCGGGCCCAATGTGCGCGCCATTCGATGCGTAGGGCGGCGCGACTGCGATCGTGTATCCATACGGATAGCCGAGTAACAGACTGCTCATCGTGTCTGGCAGAGGTTGATCCGGCAGCACATCATGCTGTCCACTCGCAGAAGGAATGAACACGGGCGAATAGACTGTTCCACCACCAAAATCATATTCGCCATTGGGACTGATTCCGAAGTATGTCGTGTCGCGATTAAGTCGCGCCTCCGCACCCCATTTCGCCGCGTGTCGCGCAGTCGTCCAGGTAAAATTCAGTTGTCCCTGGAATAAATTCCCGAACGCTGACATCACCGAGCCCGCCGCGCTGTTGTACGCCTCATACAGACCATCGTTGAACTTGAGGGCCGGATCGATGTGGTTTGGGGTCACAAACGAAGGTGTCGTCCGCGTAAAACTCAACGATGTCGACCAGAGAAAGCGCCGTGACGCGGTGCGCGTGTAAGTGATGACCCCGTTCCGCTGCCGATCCACGTACTGCACGCCAAAGCTCGGATCGAGCAGCGTTTGATCCGGATTGGTTGTCGGTCCCGTCAGATTGTCGTAATTGAATCGACCAAACAACTGTCCTTTTGCGCCAACTTTCTGATCGATGCGAACAGAAAACTGATCCGTGTCCGTGTTCACGTTTGAAGGCGCAGCATAGGTTCGCGCACCATACGCGCCGGTTGGGTTGTTGGGGAGTGGATAGCGCGCCAGTATGGAAGCAATTGCCGGATTCACTCCCGGGCTGTTCGAACTCCCCGCTATTTGCAGCGTGTCCGTGCTGCCGTCAGGATACGTCACCACATCCTGGCCCGCTCGCTCTGCCACTGTAGGCACGGCCAGTACCTGTGTCGTTCCAAGCACTTGCCTGAACCCCTGATACTGCACAAAATAAAACGTGCGGTCGCGTCCGTCATACACGTGTGGCAACACGACCGGCCCGCCATTCGTAATTCCGAACTCGTTTCGGCGGAACGGAGGGATCCGGCCTGGCTCCGCAGTCGACGGGTGATCGAAATAATTCCGCGCATCGAGAGCGGAGTTCCTTAAGAACTCAAAGAATGACCCGTGAAAACCGTTTTTCCCGGATCGTGTAACGATATTGGTAAAGCCCGCCGCACCGCGCCCGATGTCCGCCGGCATCCAGCCTGAGCTTGATTGCAATTCCTGTATCGCGTCCACGTCGAAATTCGTGAACGTACTCCCGCCCATCTCTGGATCGCTGACATCCGCACCGTCCATCGCGAAGACGGCCTCAACGCCGCGCTGTCCGTTGATGGCGAACTGCTGTGTGAAATTCGTCTGCCCGTTCACGTCGGTCATCGTGCCCGCTGCTAACAACAACAACGCGCTGAAGTCTCGTCCATTCAATGGCAACTCATTTACCTTTTCGCTCGAGAGTTTCTCTCCGTCTGTTGTACTAGCCGGGTTCGAAGTTGTGTTCGGGTTCCCATGCGAGACTCCTACTGCTGACGTTTGCGGACTGGCTGCAATCGACAGCACGTTTTGATCGGAGACCGTCAGCACAACTGTTAGGCCTAAGATGTCCACTGCCGCCGGCGCTGTCGGACCTCGTCCGGGCAGTTGCACGCTCACTTTGTGGGACCCGAATCGAATGTCCGCAATCGCGAACCTTCCGTCGGTTCCTGTAACTGCGGTTGGGTTCTTTTTGGCGCCGGGTGCGTATACCGTCACCTTCGCTCCGGCCGCAGGTTCGCCGGCAGCCGTGCGTACGATACCAGTCCAGGCCGGGACCGATGGAACACTCTGTTGCGCTTCAAGCGAGATTGCGACCATCAGTCCCAACAGCAAATGTTTCTTTATCACTCGGAAAGCCTTATGAAAGGTTCGAGCTATTGCGTGTTCCTTTGCGCAGCGGTATTCATGCATGAATAATTTCCTCTTGCGTACCTATAGAAGTGTCGAAGGTTTCGGTTTACGTACTTGTGACTTCTATGCCTTGGGAGCGGTAGGGATTCAGGACATCTTCGTCTGATGCATCGGTGATCAAACGTGTCAGTCGGGAAGCGGGACCGACCAGGTAAGGCAGAGATGTCCCCATTTTCCCGAGTGAAATCAGGCCAACCACTTCCGTTGAAGCCCCTATCATAGCTTGCTTCACGTACGCTTCTTCTCGGTTGCCGACGGTTATTCCGACCTCCGGGTGCAAACTGCACATTCCGAGAAAACATAGATCAGCGCGAATGGATTCGACTCGACGAATGGTCTCGATGCCTGTCGTGACCCGCTCCTCTTTCAGAAAATTTCCTCCAAGCATCAGCACGCTCAACTTCGGATGATCCGCCAACGCCAGCGCAAGCGGTGGGCTGTTCGTAACAATCGTTGCCGAACGCTCTCTTGAAAGGTGGGACGCAATTCTTAGAGTAGTGGTACCTCCATCAATCAGCACCACCTGACCGTCGCGGATCATGTCAGCCGCCGCACGAGCAATTCCGATCTTGCTCTTCATGTCGATTTGTTGGCGAGACACGAAAGGAACGGCCTCGGCACGGCGAGGCAGGGCGCCGCCGTGTACTCGCTGGATCTTTCCCGAACTCGCCAATTCGCGCAGATCTCGACGAATCGTGTCTTCAGAGACCCGGTATCGACTGCTCAGGTCCGCGGCGAGGACTCGGCCCTCACTGCCAAGCAGCTCCAGGATGTACTGGTGGCGCTCTTCCTTTAGCGCGATTTGGCCTGCTTCCGCTTCTGGTTTCATGGGCCCCATTTTGCACGAGTATACTTTGTTATGCACGCATATACGTGTATTATCCGATTTATGCATGATACTGCCAGGTGTAGCGCCATACAAGGTCTTTCCCAAAAGCGTTCGGTTCGGGCAGTGGTCTTCGATTACGGAAACGTTCTTTGCCTCGATCAAACGCTGGACGATATGAAAGGTATGGCGCTCGTGTGCGGTATTCCCCATGAGCGATTCTCGAAACTTTACTGGGAGCTGAGGCCGCCCTACGACCGGGGTGATATCGATGGACCCGCCTACTGGACAGCGGTTGTTGGCCAGCAAGAACTGGGTTTGAGCAGAGATCAGATAGCAACGCTAGTCAAGCTCGATAGCGAGAGTATCACTCGACCAAATCAAGGCGCTGTGCAATGGGCAGAGCTACTGCACCATGAAGGCTACCCCTTAACCCTTCTCTCAAACATGCCGCTCGAACTCAGTCGCCATGTGACCAAGTTCTTTCCGAGCCTCTCTACATTTGAATACCTGATTTATTCCTGCGACTACGGGTCCATAAAGCCGGAGCTAGCGATCTATCGAAATTGTCTCGAACTGCTCAAAGCGGCCCCGCAAGACATCTTGTACCTGGATGATCGCGCGGAAAACGTCGAGGCGGCAGCTCGCTTAGGAATTAACTCTGTACTGTTTGACACGGTCGAAAAGACTGCAGCAAGAGTCGAAAGCCGATTCGACATCCCTGTTCCGAGAGATGGCCGCTGTCGCCAATCAAGTTCACAGTACCGCTCAAGAAATCGGAGCCCGGATCGGACGGAATCCGATTGATGCGGAACGCAGCCTCCAACAGGGACACCTGAGCGTGTCCTTAATCTTTCCGATCCACGGACGCTGACCCAGGTGAACCCGCTAACGTCTTTCCCAGTCGGGCAGGCGCCGAATTACATCAACGTGGATGCGGAGACTACGTCAATAATTGGGATTCGTCCGACATCTGGGTCTACTCGATCGGAAGCGGCACCGGGGTGCTGCCCAACGTCAGCGAGATTCGGACCCAGGGTCATCCCGCCCAGGCAATCGTTTCAGGGACAAAGGGATTGACCTTTACGCCCACGGCTCTGTTCGTGGCGGATACGACGAACGGTCAAGTCGACTCGGAGTGCGCCCGCCAGTTCTTCCGGTATGCCCTTCGTGATCTCCCGATCTCACCAGTCCAGGGATCTCTGGATTTCTGGATGCTCTTCCAGAATCCTTCGAAGTGATGCTCGCTCCCTTGGAATTCGATCGAAATGGTTGTTTCGCGGCAAAACTTTAGGAACTTCAGTAATAAAGTTAAACCTATCGTGTATCGCACGAGGATAAAAGTGATTCCGCAAAACGAAGCCAAGATCCTCTGCATTATCAATAGGTTGAAAAATGAGCATCGTCGCCGGGGCCCGTTTTAGGCACTTTGAATCAGCGCCGGATTTTCGCTATCAAACCTCCGGGCGTGCGCGTTCGAGCGGAGGGCGAAACCGACAAGAATGCTCTGAGTCAATAGCGAGATTGAGTAAAGACGGGGAGCCCATCCTTTTTTTATTACAATCAAAGGCGGGCGCGGTGCGGGGCCACGTTTTTCGGGGCCACAGTTCTGGAGCCTGCCACATTTCTCATGCAAAATAATCTTCTGGTCACGGGCGGGGCGGGGTTTATCGGGTCGAACTTCATCCTGCAGCAGATGCGGGATGAGTCGGCTGCGGTCGTCAATCTGGATAAGCTGACGTACGCGGGGAACCTGCGCAATCTTGACGACATCGCAGCGGTCCCGCGATATAAATTCGTTCATGGAGACATTGGGGATCGGGAACTTGTCAGGCAGTTGCTGGAAACGCACCGGCCGAGCGCGATTGTGCATTTCGCGGCGGAAAGTCATGTGGACCGGTCGATCCGCGGGCCGGAGGATTTCATTCGCACCAACGTCGACGGAACTTTCGCCTTGCTGGAAGAGACGCGGGCGTACTGGAACGCGCTTCCCGACGCAGAGCGAAAAAGCTTTCGATTCCTGCATGTTTCTACTGACGAAGTGTACGGTTCGCTGGGGCCGGCGGACCCGCCGTTCAGCGAGACTACTCCGTATGCTCCGAACAGCCCGTATGCCGCGTCGAAAGCCGCGTCTGATCATTTGGTGCGCGCGTATCACCACACCTACGGACTGCCCACACTAACGACGAATTGCTCGAACAATTACGGGCGATTTCAGTTTCCGGAAAAACTGATTCCGCTGATGATCCTCAACGCGCGCGATGGGAAACCGCTGCCGGTGTATGGCGATGGGAAGAATGTTCGCGACTGGCTTTATGTGGAGGACCACTGCGAAGCGATTGCGACCGTGCTGCAGAGGGGGCGCACGGGAGAAACCTACAACATCGGCGGCTGGAACGAGAAGCCGAACATTGAAATTGTGCAGACGATCTGCGACCTGGTGGATGAGTTGGCGCCGCGACGGGCAGGCTCGCGGCGTGAGCTGATCACGTTTGTGAAAGACCGGCCGGGGCACGATCGCCGCTATGCCATGGACGCGCGCAAGATTGAGCGCGAACTAGGATGGAAGCCGAAGGCGACTTTTGAAAGCGGCATTCGCCAGACGGTTCGCTGGTATCTTGAGCATGAAGCATGGGTGATGGAAGTGACCAGCGGAAGTTACCGCCAGTGGGTGGCCACGCACTATTCCAGCTAGAGGTGAAGACAATTCAACGAGGACGATTGACGAATGCAATCAGGAACGCAATATAAGGGCATCATTCTGGCGGGAGGGTCGGGCACGCGCCTTTATCCGGTGACGCAGGTCATGGGCAAGAGCCTGCTGCCGGTGTACAACAAGCCCATGATTTATTACCCGCTGTGCACGCTGATGCTGGCGGGCATTCGCGACATTCTGGTGATTTCCACGCCGGAAGATACGCCCAGACTTCAGGCGCTGCTGCGCGACGGCAGCCAGTACGGAATTCGTTTGCGGTATCAGGCGCAGCTCAAACCGGAGGGAATTGCGCAGGCATTTCTTTTGGGGCAGGAGTTTCTGGACGGGAGTGCTTGTGCGCTGGTGTTGGGCGACAACATTTTCTACGGACACGATCTGGGGAAAGATCTGCGCGATGCGGCGGCGAAAGTGCATGGAGCGCGAGTGTTCGCTTATCCGGTGCATGATCCAGAGCGCTACGGGGTGGTGGAGTTTGATGCACAGGGACGCGCGCTGAGCATTGAGGAGAAACCGAAGCATCCGAAGTCGCGATACGCGGTTACGGGGCTTTATTTTTACGACAGCCAGGTGGTGGAGACGGCGAAATCGCTGAAACCGAGTGCTCGCGGCGAACTGGAAATTACCGACGTCAATCTGGCGTACCTGAAGAAAGGCCAACTGGAAGTGGTGGTGATGGGTCGAGGGATGGCGTGGCTGGACACGGGCACCCATGAATCGTTGATGGATGCGGCTCTATATATTCAGGCCATCGAAAAGCGGCAAGGACTGATGGTAGCGTGTCCGGAGGAGATCGCGTATCGCTACGGCTACATTGCGGCGGCCCAGGTGGAAGCGATCGGCAGCACGATGAAAAACAGCAGCTATGGCGCCTACCTGCTGCAGCTTTTGCGAGAGAAAGTGTTTTGACAACGATGGAGGGCAGGCCTAGGCAATGGGGACGTTTCGAAAAAGTTCGACTTCGCTACCGGGCGTGGTAGTGCTGGAGCCGCGCGTATTTGCCGATGAGCGCGGATTCTTCCTGGAGAGTTACAACGAAAAAGATTTCGCGGAACTGGGGATTTCATCCAGGTTCGTGCAGGACAATCACTCCAGTTCGCAACGGAATGTGTTGCGTGGACTGCATTATCAGATCAAGCAGGCGCAAGGAAAACTGGTGCGCGTGGTAGAAGGCGAGATCCTCGATGTCGCGGTAGACCTGCGCCGAAGTTCGTCGACGTTTGGTGAATGGGCGGCGGAGCGCCTGTCGGGTGAGAACAAACGCATGCTGTGGATACCACCGGGTTTTGCGCACGGATTTTTCGTGATTTCTGAGAAGGCACAAGTTCTTTACAAGGCGACCGACTTTTATGCTCCGGAACACGAGCGCACGCTGATATGGAACGATCCGGAGCTGAAGATCGAGTGGGAACTGGAAGGCGACCCCATCGTGTCGGCGAAAGACCAGCGCGGCGTCCGTCTTCGCGATGCCGAGACCTTCGTATAGCGCGAGAACGAAAGCGCTACTATTCATGCCGCAAAGCTTCGATGGGATTCAGGCGCGAGGCACGAAAGGCCGGTATCATGCCGCTGATCAGTCCCACTGCGGCGAGGATGAGGGTGGATGCGATCAGAGTTCCCGGAGCAATGATCAACCGAATGTCACCGGCCTCCCCGTTTTTCGCGAACGCGCTGTATAAGGTGAGCCTTCCCACCGAGAGTGCGACCACGTAAGCCAGGATCACTCCAAAGACGCCGCCGATGAAGGTAATGGTCAGCGCTTCGGCAAGGAACTGCATCAGAATGTAATGCCTGGGTGCGCCCAGGGCTTTCTGCACGCCAATTTCGCGGGTCCGCTGCGTCACCGAAACCAACATGATATTCATCAGCCCGACTCCGCCAATGCCCAGGGTCAGGGTGCCGATGAATCCCATTAGGATCTTTAGCCCGAGTGTAATGATTTCGAACTGATGCAGCTGCGTCATGAGGTTGAAGACTCGGACTGCCTCACGATCGCTCTGGCTGAATTTGTGCTGCGTCGACAGGATGGCGCGGACCGCCGGCTCGATGCGCTCGAACTCCGGAGTCTCGAAGTTGAACCAGATGGTGTCGAGATAGTGCGTGTCCTTCAGATCGCTCATGGTGGTGAACGGGACGTAGACCACGCGGTTAATGTCGTCGTTGCCCTCCTGCATCTTGGCGTTTAAAACGCCAACGACTTCGAAACTGAGGCCGTCCACGCGGATGTAGTCGCCGATCGCGTTGCGCCCGGAAAATAGCTTCTCCTTGGCTTCCGATCCGATCACGGCGACACGCGAGCGCTGCCCCTGATCTTCCATGTTGTAGAACCGGCCTTGATCGAGTTTCAGCGAGCGAATCGCGTATACGTTGGGATCATTACCGGTGACAGTAAAGGAGAAATCCCGGTTGTCGTATTGCACGTTGGCTTGCTTGTCGACGCTGGGGGTGATGCGGGTGATTTGCGGAAGATTGGTCGAGAGCGCGTCGACATCATCTTGAGTGAAACGAATCTGCACCCCCGATTTCTGTCCGCCGGCCTGCATGGAGGTTTTGCCCGGCACCACGATGACGAGCTTGGTCCCAAAATTAGCGAAGATGTTGGCGCAGGCCTGGCCGAAACCATCGCCATAGGCGAGCAGCATGACCACGGTCGCGATGCCCCATCCCATGCCCAGCATGGTGAGCGCGGTGCGGCGGCGGTTGTGGCGCATGGCCGCATAAGCTTCCTGGAGCAGATCACGGAACATATTTCCTCAACTCAGTTGCCTCAGTTCTGATTACTCCTGACGGAGCGCTTCCACCGGCGGCAGCATGGCCGCCCGGCGCGCGGGATAGAGGCCAGCAATTACGCCAGCAAGAGTCAGACTGCAGATGGCCAGCATGGCCGACATGGGCACCAATTTGGGCGGATCGAAGCCCTGCGGACCTTGAATTCCTCCCATCAGCGCCATCAATCCGCCCGCGAAAAACATGCCCAGCAGACCGCTGCCCAGCGTGAGCAGTAATCCCTCGAGAAAGAAATGAAACAAGATGTTGCGGTTGGTGGCGCCCAGCGCCTTGCGTAATCCGATCTCGTGGGTGCGTTCGCTGACCGCAACCAACATGATGTTGATGACTCCGATTGCACCCAGGGCTAATGTGACCATGCCCACGGCTCCCAGGAACATATTCATCACGTCGAAAATAGTCCCCACCATTTTTGATTCCTGGATCGAATCCCATTCGTCGAATGCGTTTTGATCGTTGGCATCGAACTGGTGATTGCGTCCGACAATTCGGTGGACGTCCTTTTGCGCCAGCACGTGGTCGGCAGTCACCAGCGGCTGATACTCAACGAACGAGATGGAGTTCTGATGGTTTTCTCCCTTGATTGGGAAATTGGCGGCCATGACCTGGAATGGAATGTAGCCGCGCATGTTGAGCCACATGTTGTCGCCGCGGCCCAGATGAGGCAGAGTGCCCACCACTTCAAAACGGATGCCGTTGAGCAGAACGAATGCCCCAACCGCCGGGCGGCCAGGAAACAGCACCTTGAGCAATTCGTTCCCCAGCACAATTACATTTCGCCGCTGCACACCATCGAGTTCATTGAGCCAGCGGCCGTCTTTGATGGGAAGGTAACTGATCACGTTCAGTTGCGGCTCGGTGCCCATAATCTCGCCGCTGCCTGTGGCGAACTCGCTGACTTCGTGCAGATCTTCGCGGGAAATGACGGGGCAGGCATTGCGGACGTATGCGGCTTGGCGGATATCGAGGTAGTCTTGATAGGTGAGCAGGTAGGAACGCGCAGAGCTCATATTGCCGGATACCGCCGGCGCACGGCCGGGAAACAGAAACATGATGTCTTTGCCGAACTCAGCCAGTTCTCGCTTATTGCCCGAGCGGAAACCTTCGCCAACCCCTACCAGCAGCAGTAACGAACCCACGCCCCAGGCGATTCCAAACATGGTGAGAAATGAGCGCAACTTGTGCGCCCAAAGGTTGCGAAAGATTTGCTCGAAGATGTCCAGGACTGTCCGCATCGTCGACTCACCATCTACTTCTAAGACGCTTTAGATGCACAGTTGTTTACAAAAACACGACATTTTGACTAAAAGAGCGTGCCAAAGCTGCATCAGTCGCCCCCGAAGTTCCAGCTAATGTCGCATTTTGCGCTTTGGGGCACTCCAATGCCGAATAACCCCCAAGCACAGATATAGATACGTCGATCGGGCCTTCAAAGTTCCGTGCCCGGTCGATTGTCCATCGGCAGCCTTCAGTTACCATAATGCTCCAGAGTTCCTAACCGATCCAACGAAGGATGCCAACTTGCTCAAGCTAAAGTCACGTTCTCACTTTCGTGCCGTCAGGCTATTTCTCTTGTTGTTGCTGGGTGCCTCCGCGATTGCCCAATCGGTTTCTCCGGAACTGTTCGATGGGCTCAAATGGCGCCTGATTGGGCCATTCCGTGGGGGCCGGGTAGTCGCCGTGGCGGGGGTGCCCGGCGACTCTACTACTTTTTATTTTGGCGGCGTGAACGGCGGCATCTGGAAAACCACCGATGCCGGAATGGTCTGGAACCCTATATTTGATGGTCAACCGATCGGTTCCATCGGGGCGCTCGCTGTGGCGTCATCTGACTCCAAAGTCCTTTATGCCGGAACCGGTGAGTCCGACATTCGTTCGGATTTGTCTTCCGGCAATGGCGTCTACAAATCTTCAGATGGCGGCTCGACGTGGGTGCACCTCGGTTTGGACGATACACGGCAGATCAGCCGGATCGTGGTTGATCCGCAGAATCCGGATGTGGTTTATGTGGGGGTCCTCGGTCACGCTTACGGACCGAACGAACAGCGCGGCGTCTACAAATCCATCGATGGCGGGGCGAATTGGAGTAAGGTCCTCGACACGGGACGCGAAGTAGGAATTTCGGACTTAACGATCTGCTCCGGCAATCCGGAGATTTTGTTTGCGGGCGCCTGGAACAGCCATCGTGCTCCTTGGAGCACCTATGCTCCCATCGATGGCCCCGGAGGCGGTCTCTATCATTCGCAAGATGCGGGCAAGACGTGGACCCGCCTCAAGGGCAATGGACTACCCGACGGCGATTGGGGGCGCATTGGCATTGACGTGGCCCCAGACGGCAAACGCGTGTACGCCTTGATCCAGGCCGAGAAAGCCGGCCTGTACCGTTCCGATGACGGCGGCACAACTTGGGAGCTTGAAAATTCGGACCCGCGTCTCACCAGCCGTGCCTGGTATTTCAGCGGCATCACCATCGATCCGCATAATCCGGATGTTATTTATATGCCGAACGTCGCTCTCTATCGATCGGAAGACGGAGGGAAGACGATTTCGATCGTTCGCGGCGCGCCTGGCGGTGACGATTACCATCAAATCTGGATCGATCCGAAGAATTCTGCCAGCATGATTCTCGGAACAGATCAGGGAACAACAGTCAGTGTCGACCGCGGCCAGACTTGGAGTACGTGGTACAACCAGCCAACGGCGCAGCTTTACCATGTGATCACCGACAACCAGTTCCCCTACGTAGTGTACGGCGCGCAACAGGATAGCGGCAGCGCCGCGGTTCCAAGCCGCACTGACCATGGGCAGATCACGCCTCGCGATTGGTTTCCCGCCGGCGGAAGCGAGAGCGGATACATGGCTCCCGATCCCAAGGATCCGAACATCATCTATCTCAGTGGAACTTACGGGAGTGTTGACCGCTTCAACAAGAAGACCGGATTCAGCCAGGACGTTACTCCATGGCCAGCACTCTCATTTGGCTCGGAGATTAATCAGCGAAAGTATAGAGATCCATGGACTCCAGTCCTGCTCTTCTCCCGCGCCGATCCAACATCCCTTTATCTCGGGACGCAATATGTAATGAAAACAATAGACGGCGGCCTGCGCTGGGAGACCATCAGCCCAGATCTCACCGGATCGACGCAAGCCATGGGAGAGGTCAAATCGCAAGGACCGCCGACCATCGAAAATGCGAAGCAGCGGGGGTATGGTGTCGTGTTCACCATTGCGCCATCGCCGTTAAATCGCGATCTAATCTGGGCGGGCAGCGACACGGGATTAATTCACATCACGCGCGATGGGGGCAAGAATTGGAAGGACGTAACACCTCAGGGCCTGAGCGCCTGGAGCAAAATCTCGTTGATCGAAGCATCGCATTTTGATCCTTCGGTTGCGTTTGCAGCGGTTGACCGCAGCCGTCTTGAGGATCGCACGCCTTATCTCTATCGCACCCGCGACTACGGCGCCACCTGGCAACTGATTACGAACGGTATTGCGCCAGACTCTTTCCTGCGCGCCATTCGCCAGGATGAAGATCCTGAGAATAAGGGACTTCTCTTTGCCGGAACCGAATCCGGCGTTTACGTTTCGTTCGATGATGGCGACCATTGGCAATCGTTGCAACTCAATCTGCCGTTCACTTCCGTGCGCGATCTAACCATCCACGGGGAAGATCTCGTGATTGCAACCCACGGGCGATCATTCTGGATCCTCGATAACATCACGCCGCTGCGCCAGGCTGCGAAAGCCGCAAAGGCGGATCCATTCTGGCTCTACGAGCCCGCGCCTGCAATTCGAATTGATAACGACTCTTTTTCAGGAACCCCACTTCCTCCCGAGGAACCAACCGCTGAGAATCCGCCAGCTGGTGCCATTCTCGATTACTTCCTCAAGTCCGAAGCCGGCAGCGTCACGCTGGAGATTTTCGATGCACAAAAAAAACTCGTTCGCAAGTTCTCGTCGCAAGATAAAGGCGAAGACAAACAGCCGGAGAAGCATCCACTACTTCCAATCGCGGAGCGATGGTTCCCCAAGCCAGAATTCCTCCAAACAACTTCAGGCATGCACCGCTTTGTCTGGAACCTCACTTGGAGTTCGGGCGGACCAGCGGCGGATGAAGCATCCGAATCCCGCAATCTCACCGGGCCCAAAGCTGTGCCTGGAATGTATCAAGTCCGCCTCACGGTCGACGGGCGAACGCAGGACCAGCGTCTAAAGATCAATATGGATCCGCGCTCGCCCGCGACTCCCGACGTCCTTCAACAACAGCTGCGACTCGGTCAACAGATCTTCGCCGAAGCCCTCGAAGCTCGCCGCGCCCTCGCCGAGATCAACTCAGTGCAGAAGGAGCTGGGTGAAGCTGAGCAAAAACTTGGCGAAAAGAATCCCACGCTCAAGTCGGCCTTGGCCGATGCTCAATCGGAGCTTTCAAAAATTCTTGTGAACACTGAGGTTACCGGGCAACGGCCGGCGGGCGGGCTGCAAAGCGGGTCGAGCGAACTTGCCTCAGCGCTGCGTGTGGTCGAGAGCGGGGATCGTGCCGTCCCGTCCCAGGCGATTGCGGTCTACAAGGAGTCGAGCCAGTACGTCAAAGAAGGCATCGCGGAGTGGTCCAAATTCAAGCGAACCAAGCTTTTGCAGCTCAATCAGAAGTTGCGCGAAGAGAGCCTCGCTCCGATCGCGATTTCGGAGATTGAAAGCGAAGTGCAACTTCTTATGTCGCGCTAAGGCCCGGATTAAAAGTAACGATCACGTTCTTGCACCTGCCGAACGTTTGACTTGCATCAAGGAGTCGGCGCTCGAAGGCTTGCGCTGCCTGCCGCCCTTCACGCCTTCGAAAAGAGGCGGCTCCGCGGGCGCATTTTTCTGCATGAACCTTGGCACGATCTTCAGGTATAATCCGCGGCACTTGGACGGGACTTGCGGGATCCGACTCAAGAACAACACTGGAAATGAAAGGCACTGCCAGGCGCGGCCAGAATACACGGGTTTCCCGTGAACGTGATCGCGCTGGCGGAGCCTTCTTCCCCGGAGGCAATGTCGATGACACGAATCCATCAGCAAGTGACCGGCAAGCAGCACGAGCGGTGGCATGAGTTGGGCATTCGATGTGAACGCGGAACATGGCGCGCGATTTGTGTGTTCGCCGTGTTGGCGCTCCTGACCTCGCTGGCGATGGCCCAATCCACCAGTTCGCTCAACGGCAGCGTGACTGACCCGTCTGGCGCGGCCGTTGCCGGCGCCAAGATTACTTTGACCGAACCGGCGACCGGGTCACAGCGGACGGCCACAAGCAATGCCTCAGGGCTCTACCAGTTCCTCGATGTGCCACCAGGGGACTATCGGCTGGAAGCGGCGGCCACGGGCTTTGCACCGTTTGTGGCAGCCAAAGTCACGCTCCTTGTGAAAACACCTTCCACGGTAAAAATTCAGCTCCAGGTGGAGGGCGTGAAAACTTCTGTAGAGGTCGAGGGCGAAGCCCCGCTCATCAACCGAACTGACGCTTCGCTGGGCAATGTTCTCGAGAACTCGCAGATCTCGGAATTACCAATTGCCGACCGCAACGTGGCTTATCTCCTGAGCCTACAGCCTGGAGTAGCGTATTTGGGAGGAGCTGCCGAGCAGAATCAAGCGACGGATACGCGGAGCGGCGCGGTGAATGGCGTGCGCAGTGACCAATCGAACGTCACGCTCGACGGCATCGGGGTCAACGACCAGAACAATGGATATGCTTTTACCAGTGTCCTGAATGCGCCGCCCGACTCGGTCGAGGAATTCCGGGTCACCACCGCCAACTCCAATGCCGATTCCGGCTACTCCAGCGGCGGTCAGGTCTCGCTGGTCACCAAGGGCGGCACCAACACTTTTCATGGGTCGGCCTACGAGTACAACCGCAACACCATCTTCAGCGCCAATGATCCATTCTTGAAGAACTCCCAGTTAACCGAAGGACAATCCAACACGGCGCCGAAACTCCTGCGCAACGTATTCGGCGCAACGGCCGGCGGACCCATCGTGAAGAACCGCCTCTTTTTCTTCGCGAACTATGAGGGGCGGCGCGATGCCGAGGGCAGCAGCACACTGCGGAACGTGCCGAGCGCGACACTACGCGCCGGCGTTCTCCAGTACTTATGTGCGGTGCCCACGGATTGTTCGGGAAACAGCGTAACGGGTTTAGACGGAAACAACTACACAGCCCCGCAGGGCTACTGGCTGCTCGGGCCTAGCGACATACAGAAGATGGACCCATTGGGTATTGGTGACAATCAGGCGGTCCACAGCCTCCTCAAGCAGTATCCGGGAGCAAATGATTTCACCGCTGGCGATGGTTCGAATACTTTCGGGTTTCGCTTCGCCCCAAGCGTTGACCGCAGCTTCAACACCTACATTACCCGCCTCGATTACCACATCACATCGAACGGTTCGGAAACCCTGTTTGCGCGCGGACAGACGCAGAACTTCAAAGAACCGGGAGTGCAACAGTTTCCTCAGGAGCCCGCGGCTAACAACTTCCTCGATGACAGCAAGGGGGTGACGATTGGTCTCACCTCGATCCTCACCCCCAGGCTTATCAACGATTTTCACTGGGGCTTCATCCGCCAGGGGCAGCAATACGGTGGTACCTCTGTGTATCCGGGGGTTTTTATGAATGGGATCGACAGCCTTGTTCCCTTTACTCGACCCACGACTGCCTTTGTTCCGGTAAACCAGATAAGCGACAGTTTGAGCTGGACCCGGGGAAATCACACGTTTCAGTTCGGAACCGACCTATTTCTGATTCGCAACAACCACATCAGCTACCTGAACTCGTTCTCCGACGTTCAGACCAACGTGGTCTATCTCAACACGGGAGGAATCGCCAACGACAACAGCCCGTTGGATCCGGGCAACCCTGTAAATGGCTTTCCGAAGGTGGATAGCAACTTCGGTCCGAACTACGACAACGCGATCGCGATCGCAATGGGTATTTTTGCCGAAGGGGACGGTATTTATAATTACGCGCGCGACGGCAGCGCTCTTCCCCAGGGCCAGGCGATCAACCGCCGTTATGCCATCAATGACTACGAGTTCTTTGGCCAGGACAGCTGGCGAGTAAACCGCCGTTTGACCGTCTCCTATGGTCTGCGCTGGGTGCTGGAAGCTCCGCCTTACGAAACCAACGGCTATCAGGTCGCACCTTGCATAGAGGCGGCTAGCGGCGGCTGCACCAATCAAAACGTCGCTGACTGGTTCAACAAGAGCGCCCAGCTGGCCACCGCTGGCCAGCCGGCCAACAGCGCCGGGGAAATTAGTTTCGTGCTGGGTGGGCCCAAGAACCACGGCCCCGGCCTTTGGAATTGGGACCACAAGGATTTTTCGCCTCGGATTGCCGTGGCTTGGGCGCCCGATACGGGCGAGGGCTGGGTCTCGAAGATCCTTGGCAAAAAGGACGAGTTTACGGTTCGCGGTGGCTACAGCATTGTGTACGACCACTTTGGGGTTGCCGTCGTAAACAGCTTTGACCAGAATGGCTCGTTCGGCCTCTCCACGCGCCTCGGAAACTCCGCTGGTTCGGTGACGGCCGCCAACGCCCCCCGCTTTACCTGTCTTACTCCGGGATCTTCCGGCCAATCCTGCCTGCCTGCGCCGTGCGCGAGTTTAAACGACGCGGGATGTTTGTTCGGCCCCCCGCCGACGGGCGGTTTCCCAACTACCCCAAGCAATAGCGCCTTCGCCATCAACTGGGGGCTCGACCAGTCGGTGAAGACGCCGTATACGCACATGTTCAATTTCTCGCTGGCGCGGCAGATTACCTCCGCTCCTCGCTCCAAATTGCCTATGTGGGCAGTGTCGGGCGGCGGTTGCCGATGCAAGTGGATATGGGCATGCCCACGAACTTGAACGATCCGACGAGCAACACCAGATATTTCCAGGCAGCTACCATGCTGTCGAAGCTGGCTGCTGTTCCCAACTCGCAATCGGTAACGGGGCTCGGCACGGACGTGAACAACGTGACGCCCGTACCATTTTTCGAGAATCTCTTTCCGGCCTGGGCCGGGACGGCGACGCAGCAAGCACTTTCGACCAACAGTCCAAGAATTGCAGCACGGCCAACATCGTCCGGTGCACTCCCTGCCAATCCGACAGCCACACAAAATATCTATCAGATCTGGAGTTGCTCCCCGCATAACGAAACCTTAACTTTGAAATATCTGGATTTGCCCAATGCAATCAACAATTTCCCTGCCGCGCTCCCGAACAGCAAGCTCGGCCCGTACGCCTTCTACCACGACCAGTTCAGTTCGCTTATTGCGTGGCGCAACATCGGCACTTCCGACTACAACGCGCTGCAGGTGACCTACAATGCCCGCTGGGGAGCGAACCTGCAAGGGCAGTTCAACTACACGTTTTCGAAATCGTTCGACGAAGCCTCGGCCGCCGCACGAATCGGTCCGTATGAAGGAACCGGCGGAACGGGCAACGACTTGAACGGCGGCGGGATCGTCATCAATTCGTGGGATCCGCTGGCGTTGCGCGGGCTCTCCGATTTCAACGCCTATAATCAATTCAACGCGAACATCGTCTACCAGCTTCCTTTCGGAAAAGGTCAACGCTTTGGAGGGGGTGCAAGCCCGCTCCTCAACGAACTAGTTGGCGGCTGGCACGTCTCTGGCATTTTCCGCTTGACCAGCGGTTTCCCTATCACCATCGACAACGGTTTCACGTGGGCCACCAACTGGAATATCGAAGGGGATGCCGAGCCTAACGGGCCGCCGCCGGTCGCGTCCAACCCCAAGAACGTAGTCGTCGATGGCGTCAGTGGCCCCGATATCTTCAAGGATCCGACCGCCGCGCTGGGGGCTTACCGTCCAGAATGGCCGGGCGAATCCGGGGTTCGCAATAGCGTCATCGGCCAAGGGATGTTCGATCTCGATACCGGTGTGGCCAAGGGATTCTCGCTGGGTGAACAGCGGCGTCTGGAGTTTAAGTGGGAAGCGTTCAACGCCACTAATTCGGTTCGCTATGACGTACGCGGCGCGCAACCTTCGCTCTCCTACGGCGCGGCACAGTTCGGCAGATACCTTGGAACGCTGACCACGCCGCGCTTCATGCAGTTCGCTTTGCGGTTCACGTTCTGAGGCAGGGGCGATCACCAGATCGTGCGGCGGCGTTTGGCCTCAATGCACGGCGAGGGGAGCGGTGTCATACGGGAGGGCTTTGATCGCGGCGCGGGCTTCATCCAGCGTGTTCGAGAAATACCGGTTCTGCGGGCTGCGTTTCGTCAGTTGCTCCAGGGCCTCGCGCGCGTGTTCGAGATCGTTGCGGGCCAACGCAGGCTGATGCAGATCTGCTTCAGACCTTGCCATGTAGATGTTCGATTCGGCGTCGTCGATGGCGTTCGACAGAGGATCCGGATCGCGCACCGCCAGGTTGCGATAGAGGGAAGCGGCGCGCTGTTCATAGAGCAGGGACTCTCGCGGCGAGTGCTTCAGATAAAGAGCCAGCCCCATCGTCATGTTGGAATTGGCGAGATCCGCCATGGCTTGCACGTTCTTCTTGTCGGACTTCACCATGTTTTCGCTGATCGCAATTGCGTTGAGGCAGAGTCCTCGCACCTCGGAGAAAGAACCGGCATAAGCCAGGGACTCGCACAGATTCCCGTTATCTGAGATGAGGAATCGTTGGAAGTCAGTATTGTTCGGATCCTGGGCGGCGAGTTGCTCCGAAATCGCCAGCGCCTTGCGATACTCGTCAGCGGCCTCGCTGAACCTGCGATCAAACTTCAGAGCCCAGGCGCTCCATCCATGGCAGCGCCACACGCTGCGACGCATGCGGACGCTTTCCGGATTGGCGTCAAGCAAGGCCTGGCTCAGGGCGAGCGCCCGCTGTTCATTGTCAAGGGCAGACTTGTAGTCGCCCAGCCAGACTTTCAGCGCTCCGATGCCGATCAGCGAGGCGGCAATATTGTAACGTAGCTCCTCGGAGTTGTGTCCTGCGGCCAATCGTTCTTCGATCGCCAGCCGCTGTTGCTGGAGATCTAGCGCATGATTGAGATCTCCGAGCTGATCGTAGATCCCGGCAATGTTCGCCATCGACCCGAGCAGATCGAGTTGCAAGCTCAGATCCTGCGGTTGGGCGGCAGCCAGGCTCTGGCGTATTGCCAGGGCCTTCTCATAGAGACCCTTTGCCTGTTGAGCCGATCCTGTGCCGCCCAGGTGTGGATGGCCCGCCTCAGCCTGGATTTGTCCAATGCGCTCATAGGCGGCTGCAAGGTCACGCAGAGTCGCGGGGTCGTTCTGCCCCTCCGCGGCGATTTGATCGAGATATTCCAGGGCCCGGCGCACCACCAGTTCGCGCGCGGCTGTGGAACCAGGCAAGTTCTCAATGGAATCATGAAACTCGAACAGCATCGAATTGGTTAGCTTGCGTAGCGCTTCGAAACGCCGTTCGGCGCGGGCCTGCTGGATTCGTGCGATGCGCGCCTCCCGCATAATCGCGATTCCCCCTGTAATGACGACGAGGGCAAAGACCGCCGCTGCGGCCAAAGAGAGTTTGTGGCGCCTGATGAACTTGCCGCTGCGATAACTGAACGTGCCGCGGCGGGCGGACACCGGCAAACCGACAGCATACGAACGCAGATCTTCTGCAAAGTCCTGCGCCGAGGAGTAGCGCCACTGCGGCTCTTTGCGCAGCGCCTTCAGCAGGATGTGATCCAGATCGCCAGCGAGCATCCGCCGTAATTTTTCCGGATTCCCGTTCCGCTGTCCGGAGTGGCGGACTATCGTGCTGGGCTTCTCCGGCTCAACTTCGCAAATGGCGTGGGCTAAGTCATACGGGGAGTTCGTATCCAGGCGATAAGGCAACTGTCCGGTCAACAGGCGGTAGAGAACGACGCCCAGCGAGTAGACGTCAGTTGCCGTCGTAATGATTTCGCCGCGAAGCTGCTCAGGGCTGGCATATTGCGGTGTCATGATGCGCTGCGCTGTAACCGTGGGATCTGCTCCGGGAGAATAGTTTTCCGGGCTCAAAATCGTGGCTATTCCGAAGTCGAGCAGTTTCGGCACTCCATCCGCCGTCACCAGAATGTTGCTGGGCTTAATGTCGCGGTGCACCACCAGCCGCTGGTGGGCATATTGCACGGCCGAACAAACGCTCTGAAAAAGGCGGATGCGGGCATCCGTGCTCAGCTGGCCCTCGTCGCAATATTCGTCGATGGGCTTGCCTTCGACGAGTTCCATCACAAAGTAGGGATGACCTTCTTCTGTTGTTCCGCCATCCAGCAGGCGAGCGATATTCTCGTGCTCGAAGCCGGCTAGAATCTGGCGTTCTTTCCGGAAGCGGGCGTAAACGAATTCTGTGTCCAGACCGTGCCGCACCAGCTTGATCGCGACCTGTTTTTCGAATTGGTCGTCGGCCCGGATCGCGCGGTAAACTTCGCCCATCCCGCCCGCGCCCAGTTTTTCGGCGAGCCGGTACTGCGCGATTCGTGTGCCCAACATCCTGTCGGTTGCGACGCCGTCCTCCGCACGAAGATCTCCGGCGATCGCGGCAGCGACCACTTCCATGACGGGCTGGTCGATGATTCGTCCAGTTTGCCTCGCGTATGCAATCAGCGACTCAACTTCCGCGCGAAGCGGCGGATCGCCAGGGCACGAGCGCTCGAGAAATGCTGCCCGCTGCTTTTCGTCTTGCTTCATCGCGGCGTGATAGAGCTCTTCCACGCGGCTCCAGCGCTCAGGATGCATCGGGCTGCCCCCTGTCCATTTCGCGCAACAGCCATGCGCGGGCCATGCTCCAGTCTCGCATCACAGTGTCGGGCGAAACCTTCAACACTTCGGCGATCTCTTTCACCTTGAGGCCGCCAAAAAAGCGCAGCTCCACCACATCACTCTTTCTTGGGTCTTCCAGGGCCAGTTTGATTAATGCCTGTTCCAGGTCCAACAACTCGGCGGGCACGTCAGCAGAAACAATGAGTTCCTCCTCGAGAGGCAGCTTGCACTCGTTTCCACCTCGCTTCAGAGAGCCGCGCGAACGGGCAAAGTCGATGAGAATGCGCCGCATCAGCCGGGCGCAGACCGCAAAAAAGTGGGCGCGATCTTGCCAGCGCACATTCTGGAACTCCACCAGCCGTAAATAGACCTCATGGATGAGCGCGGTTGCCTGCAGGGTGTGACCCTCGTTCTCCCGGGACATCTGTCGACGGGCAAGCCGGTGGAGTTCCTCGTAGACCAGTGGCGTAAGCCGTTCCAGGGCAGACTGATCCCCCTCACCCCAAGCCAGCAGTAATTGGGTGACGTTGCGCGAGGGAATGGGTTCGGCGGTCATTGAACCAGCAGGGGCGAGGGAAGGCTGATCTTGCCACGACAGAGTACCACAGCTCCGGTTCGCTTCTATCGCTTTGGGGTAGGGAATTGTGTCGCCAGTCTGCCTATTTGTGAGAACTATTTCTGCCCGCCGTGCCAGTCTCTGGGCGTGGCTTTCGCTACCTCAAATAGGGGCGGTCTTGCGTGCAGGGATGAGGCCTTTGAGTTTAGCCATGAAGATGGAATTTGCGAAGACTGTCTGCCGCGCTGGGGTTCGTCCTCATCGCTGGAGTGAGTGATTCGCGAGCGGATCACGCCCAGCGCCGATTCCTACACCAGCACCACCGAGGCCAAAACCAACTGCGCCAGGACGATTTCTGCTAGGAGTTGCGGACCCGCAAATGACGCCAGCAGAAAGTCTGATTGCGTCGGAAGGTGTGAAAAAGAGCCCGCCTGGATTCGGAAATCCAGGCGGGCTGGACCGGGGTAATACCGCCGTTCCTTGCGTAGCGTTAGTTCACCGTCCAAACTTCCAGCGAGGACGTGTTGTCGTCGACCGCAGCGAAGGTGGTCTTGCCGTTGACGATGCCGAAGCCGAGTCCAAAAGAGCCGCCCTGATTCGGGTCGACCGGGTACTCGGCCACGAACACGCCACCGCGGGTGAACTCGACAAGTTCACTGGGCTGAGCCGGCGTAGCGTTGACTACGTCGTTGCTGCTGCAGATCAGGTTGCCATTAGGCGCGAGCGTTAGAGCCAGGGCTCCGTGCAGGTGCAGGCTGTCGCTGTAGATCCGGAACCCTTTCAGCCCGTTCTGGCCGACCTGGGTAGCATCGGGCATGGCGTAGACTGCATTGTCGGCAGCGGAGGCAACGTACAGCGTGTCGCGAGATGCATCATAGGCCAGGCCAGTGGGGCCCACTTCCAGAGCTGCCGGATCGCCGCGATGCAAATAGTTGGAAGAGATCTGGGTCGCGCTCATTACCGACACCGCGCCGTGACTGAGACCGAGAACCAGCCGCTCGATCGTGCCGTTGAGAACGTCGGACACGAACACGGTGACCTTCGCGCCCTGATCATAGACGGTGAAGTCCCAGGGGCCGTTGATTTGCGCTTTGTTCGCGTAGGTCCAGACGGTCTGGCCTTGAGGGTTGATCGCGATCAGAGATCCCGGCTGCACCGTAGCCGACGTGCCGTCTTTGGTGGGCATGTTGGCGACCAGCACGAAGCCAGCCTTCAACACGGCGAGTCCAGTGCTGAGACCGGAGCCTGTGGGAGCCTGAAAGAACAGAGTCTGCTGACCGGCGCGAAAATCTACGATGGTGGTGCCAGTGCCCTGAAGATTCTGGTTGTTGTTGTAGTTGGAAACCAGGATGTCACCGGGCTGCAGCAGGCCGCCGGCAGGAAATCCGGCAGGGACGAAGGCCACGCCGTAAGGATTGACGTCGCCGTTGGGGGGTACGGTCGAAAGCACTTGCGGAGTTCCCAGCGAATTCAAGATCGAGCTCTGCGCAGCCGCGTTGCTGGTGGAGAAAGCTACCGTCAAGCCGAGCAGGAACATTCCAGTCCGGCAGAACGAGCTTTTCAAGGTGGACTTGCTCGTGTTCGCACGGCTGTGAACCGCGCCATTGACAGCGATAAGATCGGTTTTCATTTTCGTTACTCCTTTGTTTCTTGTTGCGCACATGGCGCTTGATTTCGCGGGTTAATTCTTCCGCCACTGATAAAGGCGACAATTGAGCACGGATTCCCTCATCGGATAAAAAAAATTCGGAAGCGGATCTCGGAGTGCGGGCCCGGAAAGCGACGGCGATGATTTCCGGTTCTGTAACAGGCGATCTGCTACGCCTGGCATCCCTGATGTTGTGGGGTATAATGCTGGCACGTTATAGGCGCTGGACGTTCGGCAAAGGGCGATCGTGCTCCCAGCCACGCGTTCCATCCGCTTTCCACCAAACCTTCCGCATCGCAAAAGGAGACAAATATGGATGCGTCTCCGGATCGCCAGGCAGTGACGCAGTTGCTGCGGCAATGGGGCAACGGCAACAAACAGGCTCTGGACGAGCTCATGCCGTTCGTATATGACCAACTCCGCAGGCTGGCTTCGAATTGTCTGCGCGCGGAGCGGCCCGACCACACTCTGCGAGCGACGGCGCTGGTGCATGAGGCTTACGTGCGCCTGGTCGATTCCGACGTGGAGTGGCAAGATCGAGTGCATTTCTTCGCGGTCTCGGCCCGCATGTTGCGGCGCATTCTGGTCGATCACGCCAAGAGCAATAACCGGCAGAAGCGCGGCGGGGAGTTCCAGAAGATTCCGCTGGACGAGGCGATGATCGTTGGGCCACAGAGCGACAAAGCAATTGTGGAACTGGACGAGGCGCTGCAGCGCCTGGCGGCTCAGGATCTGAGGAAGAGTGAGTTGGTAGAACTCCTATTTTTTGGAGGCCTTACTTACGATGAGGCGGCCGCCGCACTGAAGATCTCTCCCGCCACAGTCCATCGTGAACTCACTTTGGCGAAGGCCTGGCTCTACCGCGAGCTCGGCCAGGGCGCGGCATAGGAGCGCACAACATGGCTCCCTGGACACTGATGTCAGACGCCAACAATCTTCTAAGCATCTCTACTCCAAGGACCGCAAGCTGATGGCTTCCCACGCAAATCGATGGCGGCGCCTCGAGGCTCTATTTTATGAGGCTCTCGAATTGAAGCCCGAAGCACGCTCGGAGTTTCTCGAAAAGAACTGCGATGGCGACGCGGAACTGCGCAAAGAAATTGAAGCCCTACTGGATGCTGCCGACAAACCCATGGACTTTCTGCAGAAGCCGGTCATCGAGGCGGCGCAGCAGATGGTGGCGGAGACGCCTCGCGGAACGATTGCTCCCGGCACTCAATTGGCGCATTACGAAATCATTTCTCTGTTGGGGAAGGGCGGCATGGGTGAGGTTTACCTCGCCGAGGATATGCGACTCCGACGCAAAGTCGCGATCAAAATGCTGCTGTCCGACTTAACCGGCGATGAGCGTGACTTGCGTCGATTTGAACATGAAGCCCATGCGGCTTCCGCGCTGAACCACCCCAATATTCTTACCATCTATGAATTCGGGCAGTCTGGCGGATTGCGTTTTATTGCTTCCGAGTTTATCGAGGGAGCGACTCTGCGCCAAAGGATGGCGAACGGCCGACTTGAGTTGAGCACCACGATTGATATCGCCATTCAGATTGCCAGCGCGCTCTCGGCGGCGCACGCCTGTGGAATCGTGCATCGCGATATCAAGCCCGACAATGTAATTGTCGGGCTTGATATCGCGATGCACGATTGCACAGGCGTGCGCCGCCGAGAGCGCGCTGGCAATCTGAATGGCGATATAAAGGCATCGCCATCCTTTGAGCACCAGTACTCCCTCGATAAACTCGGAAGCAATAAAACGCAATCCGCCAGACTGCAGATTCATAGATGGTAAGAGAGTCTTGGGGTGGTTCAGCGCGGAAGCCGCATGGGCTTCATGTTCAAATAGACACAAGTCACGCTCATCGCCGGTTAAGTCGGACAGCAGCATTTTGATCGCGACTTTGCGTCGGAGTCGCATATCCTCGGCGAGGTAAACCTCACCCATGCCGCCCTTCCCCAACAGAGAAATGATTTCGTAATGCGCCAATTGAGTACCGGGAGCAATCGTTCCGCGAGGCGTCTCCGCCACCATCTGCTGCGCCGCCTCGATGACCGGCTTCTGCAGAAAGTCCATGGGTTTGTCGGCAGCATCCAGTAGGGCTTCAATTTCTTTGCGCAGTTCCGCGTCGCCATCGCAGTTCTTTTCGAGAAACTCCGAGCGTGCTTCGGGCTTCAATTCGAGAGCCTCATAAAATAGAGCCTCGAGGCGCCGCCATCGATTTGCGTGGGAAGCCATCAGCTTGCGGTCCTTGGAGTAGAGATGCTTAGAAGATTGTTGGCGTCTGACATCAGTGTCCAGGGAGCCATGTTGTGCGCTCCTATGCCGCGCCCTGGCCGAGCTCGCGGTAGAGCCAGGCCTTCGCCAAAGTGAGTTCACGATGGACTGTGGCGGGAGAGATCTTCAGTGCGGCGGCCGCCTCATCGTAAGTAAGGCCTCCAAAAAATAGGAGTTCTACCAACTCACTCTTCCTCAGATCCTGAGCCGCCAGGCGCTGCAGCGCCTCGTCCAGTTCCACAATTGCTTTGTCGCTCTGTGGCCCAACGATCATCGCCTCGTCCAGCGGAATCTTCTGGAACTCCCCGCCGCGCTTCTGCCGGTTATTGCTCTTGGCGTGATCGACCAGAATGCGCCGCAACATGCGGGCCGAGACCGCGAAGAAATGCACTCGATCTTGCCACTCCACGTCGGAATCGACCAGGCGCACGTAAGCCTCATGCACCAGCGCCGTCGCTCGCAGAGTGTGGTCGGGCCGCTCCGCGCGCAGACAATTCGAAGCCAGCCTGCGGAGTTGGTCATATACGAACGGCATGAGCTCGTCCAGAGCCTGTTTGTTGCCGTTGCTCCATTGCCGCAGCAACTGCGTCACTCCTGGCGATCCGGAGACGCATCCATATTTGTCTCTTTTGCGATGCGGAAGGTTTGGTGGAAAGCGGATGGAACGCGTCACTGGGAACACGATCGCCCTTTGCCGAACGTCCAGCGCCTATAACGTGCAAGCATTATACCCCACAACATCAGGGATGCCAGGCGTAGCAGATCGCAGTTACAGAACCGGAAATATCGCCGTCGCTTTCCGGCCCGCACTCCGAGATCCGCTTCCGAATTTTTTTTATCCGATGAGGGAATCCGTGCTCAATTGTCGCCTTTATCAGTGGCGGAAGAATTAGCCCGGAAATCAAGCGCCATGTGCGCAACAAGAAACGAAGGAAACGAAAATGAAAACCGATCTATCGCTGTCAATGGCGCGGTTCAAGCGTGCGAACACGAGCAAGTCCACCTTGAAAAGCCGTGTGCCGGACTGGAATGTTCCTGCTCGGCTTGACGGTAGCTTTCTCCACCAGCAACGCGGCTGCGCAGAGCTCGATCTTGAATTCGCTGGGAACCGGAGTGTCGACCGTCCCCAACGGCAACGTCAATCCTTACGGCGTGGCCTTCGTCCCTGCCGGATTTCCTGCCGGCGGCCTGCTGCAGCCCGGTGACATCCTGGTTTCCAACTACAACAACAACCAGAATCTTCAGGGCACTGGCACCACCATTAATTTTCGCGCCGGTCAGCAGACTCTGTTCTTCCAGGCTCCCACAGGCTCCGGTCTCAGCACTGGACTCGCCGTGTTGAAGGCTGGCTTCGTGCTGGAGGCGAACATGCCCACCAAAGACGGCACGTCGGCTACGGTGCAGCCGGATCTCTGATCGCGATCAACCCTCAAGGCCGACCGTCTGGACCTACGCGAACAAAGCGCAAATCAACGGCCCCTGGGACTTCGGCCGTTACTATGATGCGGGGCGCCGAAGGTCTGGCCATTGTATTTGCAGTATCCAGACGTTCTCGACGGGAGGATTCGAGCGGCTGGTTCTCGGTCTCAGTCACGGCGGCGCGGTGTGGGTGATGAGCGCGACCCAGACTCCAACCTGCGTCGCGAGCAATCAGCAGCTGTTGGAAGTGGGCCCCACTGGCCTGGCCTATGATGCATCTCGCGACACGCTGTACGCTCCTCGCTGCCGACAATGCAGTCTACGCCATGCCCCGAATGCTTGCCCCAGGTCGGCCAGAACGGGCTGAAGGGTTCCGGATCTACAGCGACAGCCTGCACCTGCACGGAGCCCTGGCTCTAACGCTCGCGGCTGATGGCAACCAGATCTGCAGCAGCGACACAGTAGTCAACGCTACGCCGGCTCCAGCCCAGTGAACTTGTCGAGTTGACCCGCGGTGGCCCTGTTGTGGCCGAGTACCCCGGTCGACCCAATCAGGGCAGCCTTTTGGACT
>CAVWLI010000025.1:0-14354 GCA_963755795.1 uncultured Acidobacteriota bacterium
TCAGCTTCTCGAATCCTGCCTCGCCGAGGAGTTTCAGGAAGGTGCCGGATTCGCCGCCTGGGATGACGAGGCCGTCGATGTGGTCGAGTTGTTCAGGCTTCTTGATGAGCACAACTTCGGCGCCCAGCTCTTGGAGCCGGAGACGGTGAGCGTCGAAATCGCCCTGCAGGGCCAGGACACCGATTTTCATATGAAAATCCTAATCACAGAGGACACGGGGAAATTCACGGCGCGAGCGGACGTCTGGATCAACGTGTCACGGCTAATTCTATCGTGTGGAGCGAGTCGCCAATGAAATTGCGGTCTTGCCAGCCCGCAGCTTCAAGGCTACACTTTGCGGGACGTTCCCCCTGCATTCTTCCATGAGGCGACATTCGATGGTGAAACGGCTCCTTCAGCTCGGGTTGCTGCTCGGACTAATATCCAGTACGGCGTCTGCTCAGGTGTTGAACTTCCCGACGTCGCCAATGGGCAGCGGTGCAATGGCGTCGAACGCAATTCTGGGCGCCGAAATGGACTTCAACATCTTCACTGTCAATACGCAGAATCCAGACGGGAGTGTGGTGCAGAGTCCGAGTGCTTCGGTTTCCAAACTGGACCTGAAGGCGCCGGGGAAAGCGCAACGGGAGTATGCAAAGGGTTTTCAGTTCCTGATGAAGAAAGACCTGCAAGCGGCCGTCGAGCATTTGGGAAATGCGATCCAGATCTATCCTAGTTTTGTAGCGGCGCACAACGCGTTGGGCTCGGCATACCTGGATCTGCAACAGAACGAACAGGCGCGGGGTGAGTTCGATAAGGCGATCGCGCTGGACGATCACCTGCCGAATTCTTATTTGAATCTAGGGTGTGCGCAGCTGGCGCTGAAGCAATATCCAGCGGCGGAGGAGTCGCTGCGCAAGGCCTCATCGATTGCGCCGCTTGACGTTCAGTTGCAGCTGGCGCTCGCGTATGGAGAGTTTGCGAGTCACGATTATCCGGCCGTAATTGAGACTGCACATCACGTGCACGAGCACAAACATAAGGGTGCGGGGCTTTAGTCCATTATTTTGCGGGTGGCGCGTGGGCGGCGCAGAACAATCTGGTCGAAGCTCAGCAGGAAATGGTAACGCTGCTGAAGGAAGATCCGAAGTCAGGATCGGCCGACCAGATCCGCCAGATTGTGGAGCAGCTCAAGAAGGAACAAGCGAAGCAGGCCGAGGCCAAGCTACACCCTGCTGAGACGCTGGCGCTGTCGCTCAACACAACCAATACCCCGCCTCCCGAACAGAAATTGCGGCAGGCTGCACAAGTGTTGCAGGACATCAAAGAAAGAACGCAGATTGCCGAAGCCGAAGCGGAACCGGAGGCCAAATGCGCGGAGTGCAGCGCGAAGGCTACCGCGGGAGCTGAGGTTGCGGAGCCTGCCGTGGCGGCCGATTCGAGCTCGGTCTTGAGACGGGCGGGCCTTGATTCGCCCGGATCAACTTTCCGCGCGGCCGTCGACGAGGTCACGATATTCTTCGCGGCCACCGACCATGGAAAGTCTGCGACGAACCTCACCGAGTCCGACATTGTGGTTCGTGATGATAACCGGCCTCCGCACGCGATTCTGGGATTCCGGAACGAGTCCCAATTGCCTTTGCGTTTGGGACTGATCATCGACACCAGCAATTCGGTGAAGGACCGCATCTCGTTCGAGGAGGCGGCGGCCACGAAGTTCCTGGAGACGGTGGTGACGGGCAAAGATGATTTGGCTTTTGTGGTTGGGGTGAATAACTCGGTGCTGCTGGTGCAGGATTTCAGCGGAGACCAGGCTCGGATTTCGCACGAGATAAATCAGCTCGCGCCCGGCGGTGGAACCGCTCTGTGGGATGCAGTGTCGTTCGGAGCGGACAAGCTTCGCGACCGCGCGGAAGGCAAGCCGGTCGCGCGGGTGCTGATCGTGATCAGCGACGGTGAGGACAACGCGAGCAGCGCCACCCTGAAACAGGCCATCGCCATCGCTCAACGCGGCGAAGTGGCCGTCTATACCGTCAGCACCCGGGACTACACCCAGGAAGATCCGAGCGCGGAACTGGGCGACCATGCATTGCGAGCGTTGTCGGAACTGACTGGCGGCACGGCATTCATCCCCGGCTCGATTCGCGGCCTCAAGGGAAGCCTGGCCGAGTTACAGCAAGTCATTCGCGGACGCTATCTCGTGTCGTACAAGCCGGCGGCTTTCCGGCGGGACGGGCGCTACCGGGAGATCGACATCACGGCGGAAAAAGATGGGCACAAGCTGAAGGTATACGCCCGAAAAGGCTACTACGCCGCGGCCGCGCAACCAGCTTCAGAAGAACGCTGATTTTCGAGAACAAGCTGAGCGCGTTCCAGCCACGGACGAGCAACGGCTACGAACAAGGTCAAAGGCAGCGGACAGGAGTGTCCGCTCCACACTGGTTTGATTAGATTGCGGGCTTGCGCTGGGCTGCGCCCAGGACCTCGCCGGGGCCGGATTCTTGTACAAAGGCGACGAGCCTTACGTTCTTGGGATCGGTGCCAGGCGCGAGTTTCAACTGAACGTCCTGGCTGAAGCTTTTTCCCTTGGGCAACTTCCCTATCTTCGTGAGCTGCTGGACGACCGCCACGTGGACCAGGTGCTTCCCACCGTTTTCGCCTTTCAAAACCTGCGACTCGACGTGATCGAGAGCAACTGCGACATAAACGTCGCCGCCATGTTTTTCAGAATTGACATCGGCTTCGACGTGCGCGCGTAGTACGGTCGGACTGCCGGCGGCTACGGTCACCTCACCGATGCGCACCGCGACCTTGGGTGTGGCGGCTGCCTTCTCGAAAATCTCGGTCATCTGCTGCTGCGGGTAATTGATGTGAATCTGCTCGGTTCCATCCACGATGATTTGCGGAGTATAAGAACTCGGCTCTTTGAGTGCGCTTTCGTAGGCCGCCTGGCGATCGGTGAGGGCGGCGGAGGAGTTCGGATCCTTCCAGCCGTCCTGATCCCAATAGGTCACATGCTCACTGAGCACGATCAGGTGAGCGCCGGGAATCGGCTGAAATTCGTCCAGCTTTTGGATCATCTCGTCGGCGGGAGGACAGCTGGAGCAGCCTTCGGAAGTGAACAGTTCGACGAGGACGGGATGCGAACCTGGGCTTGAAGAGTTGGCAGCGTCTTGGGCTCGAGGAGCTTGGGCGTTGGCGGAAGTGAACAGAGTAAAAATCAGAAACGCGACTACGGATGACGGCGCTGAGCGACGGCGCAACATGAATCTGATTCTACCACCGTCGGGATTACAGACCGCAGTCGGCCAAGCTGACTACAACCGCTCTTTCCAATATTCCGGGCGGCGATGGCCGGGGGCGATCGCGAGAATCTGAACCGCAGATTCTTTCTCTCGATAGATGATGGCGTAGGGAAACTTTTGGAGAACGAATCTTCTCGTACCGTGCTGGTAGGCGGGCCATGTTTCCGCCCAGCGGGCGATGTCCTCCAGAGCGTCGAAAATGGCAGCCACGAATCTGACGCTGGAGTCGGGACTTTGCTGGCGATACCAGTTGTCGGCAGCTTCGAATTCCTGCCACGCCTCCGGGTGGAAGTGATAAGGCTTAGCGGGCGGCATCGGACAGCCGGGCTGCAAGGCGGCGCCGCACTTCCTCGTACGGAATCATCTGAACCTCACCAGAATCAATCTCTTCGATACGGCGCTGAATCTCTTCGGACCATGCGGCTTCGACGGCCTCGTCGGCTGGAGCGTCATTGAGGCTTTCGAGGAGGGTTCCGGCAATGGCGGCGCGCGCTTCGGGAGGAAGAGCTAGAGCCTTTTTCAGGATGTCGGTGACTTCGGTGGTCATGAGGACATTTTACGCTGTGACGCAAGCTGCCCGATCAAAAAGGCTGGGTGACGGGCACTCGGGAATCCCACACCTGCAGAGTACGCAAAGGATGGGAACCTGGCTGCACTTTCCAGACTAGGTCTTCGACATTTCCTGATACGTCTCTAGGTTCTCGCAGAATTTGATTCCCAAATCTGTCATTCGAGCGTCCATCAGCGGCACGTTGATCTCGTGATCATCTCCCCAAGGGGCAATTAGGCCATATTCCACCAGCGCGCGCTCGTCGCGTATTATCAGCGCGGATAGCTTGTGCCCCAATCTGTGCGCCATGGCTTCGCGCCACTGGATTGTGGACATGCTCCCCCCCGTTCTAGGGCCGCGCATGTAGTCCAGGTGCCAACTGCGCACGCCTTTTAATAAGAGCAACTGGCTTGAGCTAAGGCCCTTGGCGATCTGGAATAACTGGTACGCAAGAACGCTAGCCTGCTCCGTCGCATTGAGAGAATTCGCGGCAAGGAACATGGCCTTCATCGCCTTGATGCGGTCTGCGTCGATTGGGTTTGAATCGATCTCTTGGAGGAGCTCGACCCAAGTTTGATAACCAGAGGCCCGGCCCGAAAAATCCTCCGGGATCTTGCGCTCTTTGATCCAGTCAGAGACTTCCCGTCCGAAGTCGGTCAGAGCCTCGGCCGCCATTGCACCAAGGGCTACTCTCGGCCCGGCCAGAGCATACTTGGATAACCCGGAAGTGAGCAGCGCGGAAACATATGCGACCTTTTCGGTTCGGGAACGTGAAAGGATGCGCTCAATTACACCTGGGTTCTCTAGGTGCGCAATGTCCGGATAGTCGCGAGCTACCAGAACGTAGCTCGATTCGGATGACGGTAACGGCTTGCCGTCGTCGGCCATTAGGGCCTACCAGCCCCTGGTTTGCAGCATGTGGGCTTCGTCCAGACCCGCTACTGCCAGGCCTTTCATGGCGCCCTGCAGGTCTTCGCTCACTTCAAGTAATACTTTAGGGTCGTTGAAGTGCGTGGCGGCTTTTACGATGGCTCTCGCGCGCTTCTCGGCTTCGACGGGATCGGCGAAAGTCGTCGAGTCTTTCATGAAGATGCCTGAGCCGACGAAGACCGCTTCGGCGCCCAGTTGCATGACCAACGACGCGTCGGCGGGCGTGGCGATTCCGCCGGCGCTGAAATTTGGGACGGGGAGCTTCCCTGCTTTGGCTACCATCTTGATCAATTCGTAGGGGGCGCCGTGCTCTTTGGCTTTGGCGTAGAGTTCTTCTTCGCCGAGGACGGTGAGGATTTTCATTTCCTGCACGATTTGGCGGATGTGCTTGACGGCGTGGACTACGTCGCCGGTGCCGGCTTCGCCTTTGGTGCGGATCATGGCTGCGCCTTCGACGATGCGGCGCAGGGCTTCGCCCAGGTTGCGCGCGCCGCAGACGAAGGGGACTTTGAAGGCGTGCTTGTCGACGTGGTGGGCCTCGTCGGCGGGGGTGAGGACTTCGGATTCGTCGATGTAGTCGACGCCGAGTTCTTGGAGAATCTGGGCTTCGGCAAAATGTCCGATGCGGCACTTGGCCATCACGGGGATCGACACGGCGGCCATAATTTCGCGAATCTTTTTGGGGCTGGCCATGCGGGCGACGCCGCCTTCAGCGCGGATTTGCGCGGGGACGCGTTCCAGGGCCATGACGGCTACAGCGCCGGCTCGTTCGGCGATGATGGCTTGCGCCGCGTCGGTGACGTCCATGATGACGCCGCCTTTGAGCATTTCGGCGAGGCCGGTTTTGAGACGAAGACTGGTTGAACTGCCGTTGTTCTGTGACATGGTTTTGGACCCGTGGATACCTTTTCGCGAACGCGAAGAATGGGCGCGGCGCGCCTGGATGTCTATTCTACAACGTAGAGTGGCTCGACGCGGATGGTAGCGGCGGTGGGCTGGGCGAAGGTCAGAGTCAGAGTCCGCTGGGATGGGGTACCCGGCGAGCACAAAATCAAAGTCAAGGGCGTCGGACAGGAGTGTCCGACCCCACAACGGGAGATCCCTCTCTGCGCCTGAGGAACGGGTCCGCTCGGGATGACTGGCATCGGCTTTATTTCGGGTCAACGTTCGCGGTTTTCTCGGTTTCGACGGACTTCAACAATTCTTCGTCTGCTTCTTTGTCGCGTTGTTCGCCATTCAGGCCGGTGAAGCGCTGGCTGGCGTCCTGGATTTTCTGCTCGGCGCCGTGAAGCTGGCTCGACACCGAGATGAACGTGATGCTGACGATGAGGACGGCGGTGGCACAAAGCACCAGCGCCCCGAGCCAGATCTGACGGCTCATGAACAACAGTCCGATGGACGCGACGACGATGCCGATTTCGCAGGCCAATTGTGCCCACTCGTAGTGCTCGGCGGCCATGGAATGAACTCGAATGGCGGGCTCGTAGGACTCCGACCATTGGAGCGCAGATTCCTTTTCCGTATCGAGCGCACGGATGACTTTGGCGAAGCCGACCAGGTCGTCGTGGGTGGGAATCTCGGCATTCAGGTTCTTGGCATTCTCCAGGCGGTTCACCCGCGCGGCGCGGGCCACGTCGGATGAGGAGATTTGGCCCACCAGTTTTCTCGACTCCTCGTCCCACTGGTTGAAGCGCTCCACGTCGGGGTTCAGCGCGTGCAACTGCCGGAGCTGGGCCAAGAGCACGCGGTACTTGGTCGAGATGGCCTGGTATTTCATGGAGGCGTTGGTTTGTTCGACCATGGTGGCGATGAGTTCGGTGCGCTGGCCTCCGACCAAGGCTGCACACAGCGCGAGCAGCACGCCCAGGCACGCCATGGTAATGCCGAGATACTTGCCCAGGCTTCCGGCGTGGCCGGCATGCTCGATGTGCTCCGCTAATTCGTCAACTTCCCCCATATCATCGTCTCTCCGTTTTTTGTTCCTTGTTCCGTGCCGGGTTACCCCGCG
The DNA here is from genome assembly GCA_963755795.1 of uncultured Acidobacteriota bacterium. GTDB lineage: Bacteria > Acidobacteriota > Terriglobia > Terriglobales > Acidobacteriaceae > Sulfotelmatobacter. The sequence goes on from CAVWLI010000025.1 coordinate 6,773, forward strand.
GAATTTTGTCCTACGTTTTTACTACCTCTCAACGAATTTGCCGAACATTTTTTCGGCGTCGATGGCGATAAAGATACCCCGGCTGCGAGCGAGCACCTCTCCTTTTTCGTTCTTGATTTCGGCTTCGTTGATGTGTTGGCGGCCGTGCACGCTGACTTCCCTGCCTTCGACGTGCAGCGGTTTGTGCAGTGGGACGGGCTTGAGGTATTCGACGGTCATTTCTTTGGTGAGGGCGATGACGTGGTGCAACTTGTTGACCTTGCCCATGGCATCGTCAAGAATGGTGGCAATGATGCCGCCGTGGCAATGGCCGGGCGGCCCGGTGTAGCGCTTGCCCAGGCGGAATTTGCAGACGAAGGTTTGGCGCTCTTCGTCGAGGGTGAACTTGAGGCGCATGCCGTCGGGGTTGTTCTGGCCGCAGGCGAAGCAGTAGTTCTTCTGCATCTGCGTATAGCGGGTGTCATGGCCGTGGATCTTCGCTGTGCGGGGCATGCCGGGAATTCTATCCTGAACAACGGAACTCAGATAACCACAGAGGACACTGAGGCTGAATAAAATTGCTTCTTCGAGAGATTCAAATCTTGTATACATATCGGTTTTGGATTGTGCACTGGCCGCGCATGTTGTCGTGCGAGCAAGTTGCATAGGTCCTTCGGCGCGAAGAACGCGCCTCAGGATGACAAGTCATCGATACGACTTTGGAATTGGAGCTTCTCTATGAAATCACTCGCTGTTCTTGTTCTCGTTTTCATTCTGGTTGGATCTTTCGCTTCGTCCGCTCAAACCAAGACTGACAAAGATGCAGACAAGAATGCGGTGGCGGCGAAGCCTTCGAAAACAGATGTGAAGAAGGACGAGACGAAGCAGAGCAACTGCAAAGGCGGCGGACAGGAGTGTCCGCCCCACACGGAGGAGAAGAAGCCGGGATGACCGCCGACACTTTTTCGGGGCTGAAGTTTCGGCTGATTGGGCCGGCGGTGGCTTCGGGGCGGGTGATGTCGATTGCGGTGAATCCGAAAAATAAATTTGAGTATTACGTGGGCGTGGCGTCGGGCGGAGTGTGGAAGACGGTGAATGACGGAACGACCTGGACTCCGGTGTTCGACGGCGAGGGCTCGTATTCGATTGGGTGGGTCGGCGCTCGATCCGAATGATTCGTCGGTGGTGTGGGTGGGATCGGGGGAGAGCAATTCGCAGCGCAGCGTGGGTTACGGCGACGGCATTTACCGATCGGTCGATGGCGGCAAGAGCTGGGAGAATCTGGGGCTGAAGAAGTCGGAGCACATTGGGCGGGTGGTGATCGATCCGCGGGATTCGAAAGTGGTCTATGTGGCGGCCGAGGGGCCGCTGTGGGGAGCCGGGCGGGGATCGCGGGCTTTACAAGACGACGGACGGCGGGAAAAATTGGAAGGCGGTGCTGACCATCAGCGAGAACACGGGCGTGGTCGACGTGGCGCTGGATCCGTCGAATCCGGACATTATGTATGCGGCGGCTTACCAGCGGCGGCGGCATGTTTACACGCTGATTGATGGCGGGCCGGAGAGCGCGATTTATAAATCGACCGACGCGGGAGCGACCTGGAACAAGTTGAAGTCGGGGCTGCCCACCGTGGACATGGGGAGGATTGGGCTGGCGGTTTCACCGGCGGATCCGAATGTGGTGTATGCGACGATGGAAGCGGCGGACGGGAAGGGCGGGATTTTCCGGTCGAACGATAAGGGCGCGACTTGGGAGCGGCGCAACGAGTTTGATGAGGGGGCGATGTACTACGCGCGGGTAGTGCCGGATCCGAAAAATGTGGATCGCATTTTTGTGATGAGCGTTTCGAATTGCGCGAGTCGCTCGATGGCGGCAAGACTCTGCACAAGGTCAGCGAGACGAATCATCACGGGGACAATCATGCAATCTGGATCGATCCCGACGATACCAAGCACTGGCTGCTGGGCTCGGATGGCGGCATGTATGAGACGTGGGACGACGCGAAGTCGTGGCAGTTCAAGGCGAATCTGCCGACGGTGCAGTTTTATGACGTGGCGGTGGACAATGCGTCGCCGTTCTACAACGTGTGCGGCGGGACGCAGGATAATTTTTCGTGGTGCGGGCCGGCGCGCACGCGGAATGTGAACGGGATTATGAATTCGGATTGGTATGTGACGACCGGGGGCGATGGGTTCCGGTCGCAGGTCGATCCGGTGGACGCGAACACGGTGTATTCGGAGTCGCAGTACGGCGTGCTGGTGCGCTACGACAAGCCGACCGGGACAGGAACTGGCGTTGCAGCCGCTGGAGGGCAAGGGCGAGCCGCCGCTGCGGTGGAATTGGGATTCGCCGATCCTGATCAGTCCGCATTCGCATACGCGGCTTTATTTTGCGGCGAATAAATTGTTTCGCAGCGACGATCGCGGGGATACGTGGAAGGCGATCAGCGGAGACCTGTCGCGGCAGATCGATCGCAACAAGCTGCCGGTGATGGGCAAGGTGTGGGGTCCGGATGCGGTGGCGAAGAATCAGTCGACATCGTTTTATGGAAATATTGTGGCGCTGGCGGAGTCGCCGAAAAAAGAAGGGCTGATTTATGTGGGCACCGACGATGGGCTGATTCAGGTGACGAGCGATGGCGGGGCGAATTGGACGAAGTATGAAAAGTTTGCCGGCGTGCCGGAGATGACGTATGTGAGCCGGCTGGCGGCGTCGAATCACGACGCGAATACGGTGTACGCGGCGTTTGACAATCATAAGAACGAAGACTTCAAGCCTTATCTGCTGAAGTCCGTGGATGCGGGAAAGACTTGGACCTCGATTGCCGGCGATCTGCCGGAGAACGGGCCGGTGCTGGCGTTTGCGGAAGACACGGTGAATCCGAATCTGTTGTTTGCGGGAACGGAGTTCGGGGCGTTCTTCACGATTGATGGGGGAAAAAGCGATGGCGGGCAGCACTGGGTGAAGTTGAAGGGCGGGCTGCCGACAATTGCGGTGCGGGACATGGTGATTCAGGCGCGTGAGGGCGATCTGGTAGTCGCTACGTTCGGGCGTGGATTTTATGTGCTGGACGACATTACGCCCTTGCGGCAGGTGAGGGCGGAATCGACGGAGCAGGCCGCGGCCGTGTATCCGGTGAAGGATGCGCTGCTGTATGTGGAGCGGCATCCGCTGGGTGAGCCCGGCAAGGGATTCCAAGGGGATGCGCTTTACACGGCGGAGAATCCGCCGTATGGGGCGGTGTTTACGGCGTACTTGAAGGAGAAGATCAAGACGAAGAAAGAAAAGCGGCAGGACGCGGAAAAGGAAGCGGCGAAGAAAAATCAGACGCTGCCTTATCCGACGAATGATGAGTTTCGGGCCGAGGCGGAGGAGGCGAAGCCGGAAGTTTATTTTGTGGTGTATGACGAGAGCGGGGCGCCGATTCGGCGCGTGGACGCGAGCACCGAGGCTGGTTTCCAGCGCGTAGCGTGGGATTTGCGATATTCGGCGGCGCGGGCGCATGCGGCCGCGGACAAGGAAGAAGAAGGAGAAGGGTTTCGGGACATCACGGGCTTGGGTCCGCTGGTGCTCTCGGGGACGTATTCGGTTCGCATGTTCTCGAAGACTGCCGGCTCGGTCATGGAGTTGGCCGGACCACAGTCGTTCAAGGTGCTAACTGAGGGGTCGACAGCGATGGCTCCGAACGATCGTGCGGCGCAGGAGGAATTTTTGCGCAAGACGGAGCGGCTGTATCGTGTGGTGAATGGAGCGCTGCACTCCGCCGAAGATGTGGAGTCGCGATTGAAGTCGATTCGCGAGGCGTTGCATGAAACTCCGGCGGTTGAGAAACAGCTGGGAGCGGTGGCGGATGGGATTGAGCAGCGCGACCGCGAGATTCTGCGCGCGCTGCGCGGGGATGTGGAGATCGCGAAGCGGAACGAGCCAGTGCCGGCTTCGATTGACCAGCGCGTGACTTCGATTATGGACGAGGAACGGTTCTCGCTGGCCAAGCCTACGCAGACGCACCTGGATTCCTACAACGTGGCGGCTGCGGAATTTGCCGAGCAACTCGGCAAGCTGCATACGCTGGTGGAAGTTGATCTGACCAAGCTGGAGAAAGATATGGAAGCGGCGGGAGCTCCCTGGACTCCGGGGCGGGTGCCGGAGTGGGTGGAGAAATAAAATCTGGCCACGGATTGTTGGGTGAATCATAGGCGGGCGAGGCCTATTCCAGGGGTAGGGATCCTTCGACTGTGTTGTCGTTCGCTTCGCGGACGACAACTTCGCTCAGGATGACAGAGAGTACGAGAACCGATCCCGGGCGAAGCTTTTTCCTCAACAGCCTCTTGTTCATTTCGCGCGTGGCTGTGGTACACTCGCCGCCGACTGTGCTCGCGTTGTAAGACAGAGCAGTGGGGCGCAAGCGCGGCCGTGGGGAAATCCGTTTGTTTTTGTCCTTTAGGTTCTGGAGGGCTGGGGAATGGGCCTCGCGTTAATGGCTTTGATCTGGCTGATCACTCTGGTCAGCACATATTTTTTTGTCGCCAAAACCTGGTGGCTGCCCGTGGGCGCTTCTGCCGCCACGGGATGGATCGACCATCAATTTGCGCTCACCTTCGTGATCATGGGAATCGTCTTCCTGGCGGCACAACTGTCGCTGGGCTACATCGTGTGGAGATATCGCGACGGTCCTAACTCTGCCCCGGTCCTGTATTCTCACGGAAACAACACTTTGGAGATTACGTGGACGGTGTTGACAACGATCCTGTTCATCGGGCTGAACCTGATGGGCAGCAGCGTGTGGGCGAGCCAGCGCTTTGATCCTCCTGCGGCCGGCGCAGTGCAGGTGGAGGTTACGGGCATGCAGTTTGCCTGGTACTTCCGGTATCCCGGACCGGACGGCAAATATGGAAAGACCAGTTTTAAGCTGATGGATCCTTCCGCGGGCGGTGAGGCCGCGGTGGGACTGAGCAACACCGACCCCGCCGCTAAGGACGATGTGGTCACCGGAACGATGTATTTACCAAAGGACCGCGAAGTCGATCTGAGCCTGCGGGCCGTCGATGTGATCCACAGCTTCTTTGTGCCGCAGTTGCGCTTCAAGCAGGATGCGGTCCCGGGGCTGAACATTCATATGCACTTCAAGCCCACAGCGATTGGCGAGTATGAGATTGCCTGCGCCGAACTTTGCGGGCTTGGGCACTACAAGATGCACGGCATGGTCCACGTTGTCAGCCAGGAGGATTTCGACAAGTGGCTGGCGGCACGGGAGGCGGAGAAACAATAAAATGGCGACCCCGGCTACGGTTCACGCGCACGCTCCTCAGGGCTTCATCCGGAAATACATTTTCAGCCTCGATCACAAAGTCATTGGCATTCAGTATTACTTTCTGGCGCTCACGGCGGTGTTTGTCGGGATGTTTCTGTCGATCCTGATGCGCATTCACATGATTTGGCCGACCGCGGTGCTGCCGCTGGTGGGCGAGATCAAGCCGGAGCAGTATCTGGCGCTGATGACGATGCACGGCACGATCATGGTGTTTTTCGTGCTGACCACGGCGCCGCAGGGCGGATTCGGCAATTACATGCTGCCCATCCAGATCGGTGCGCCGGATATGGCGTTCCCCGTCCTGAACATGCTTTCGTTCTGGACGACGTTCGTGGCCTACATGGTCATCTTGTCGGCGTTTTTCGTGGTGGGCGGGGCGCCGCTGCACGGGTGGACGGGCTATCCGCCGCTCAGCGCAATTCCATCCGCGGGGCCGGGCGAAGGGCTGGGCGCCGATTTGTGGATTACCAGCATCGCGATTTTCTGCGTCGCGTCGCTGATGGGCGCTCTGAACTTCATCACCACCACGCTTGATCTGCGGGCCAAGGGCATGACGATGATGCGCCTGCCGCTGACGGTGTGGTCGTGGTTCATCACCGCGATTCTGGGGTTGCTGGCGTTCGGGGTGCTGCTGACGGCGGGAATTTTGCTGCTGATGGACCGCAATCTCGGCACCAGCTTTTATGTTCCCGAGGGGATGGTGAACGGAGTAATGACCTGGCACAAGGGCGGGTCGCCGCTGTTGTGGCAGCATCTGTTCTGGTTCTTTGGGCACCCTGAGGTGTACATCGCAATTCTGCCGGGCATGGGCGTGGCGTCACAGGTGCTCTCGACGTTTTCGCGCAAGCCGATTTTTGGTTACCGGGCGATGGTCTACGCCATGTTGTCGATTGGCTTCTTAGGGTTCATGGTCTGGGGCCATCACATGTTCATGAGCGGGATGAGCCCGTACTCGGCGTTTGCGTTTTCGATTTTGACCATGTGCATCGGCGTGCCGTCGGCGATCAAGACGTTCAACTGGCTGGGGACGATGTACAAAGGGCGCATACGTTTTAGTACGCCGATGTTGTATGCGATTGGCTTCGTGTCGCTGTTTGTGTCGGGCGGATTGAGCGGGCCGTTCCTGGCGCAGCCGGTGCTGGACATTCAGTTGCACGACACGGCTTTCGTTCCGGCGCATTTTCACCTGATCATGGGCGTGGCCGCGATCTTTGGAATTTTCGCGGCGACCTATTACTGGTTCCCGAAAATGTTTGGGCGCATGATGAACGAGACGTTGGGCAGAATTCATTTCTTCATTACGCTGGCGGGGACGTACGCGATCTTCATGCCCATGCACTACCTGGGCCTGGCGGGGCAGACGCGGCGTTACTCACAATTCACCGAAGTGGCGTACCTGCAGAAATTGATTCCGCTGAATACGTTTATTACCTATGCCGCGATCATCACGGTCGCCGCGCAGTTTATTTTCCTGATCAACCTGTTCTGGAGCATGTTCAAGGGGCCGAAGGCGAGCGACAATCCGTGGGAAGCGACTACGCTGGAGTGGACGACAGCGACTCCGCCGCCGCACGACAATTTTGGCGGCGTGACTCCGGTGGTGCATCACGGGCCGTATGAGTACGGGGTGCCGGGCGCGGCGAAGGATTTTGTGATGCAGACGGATCCGCCGATGGCCGAGTCGCATTGATGCGACGCAAGCTTCACTTCTCGAACAGCAGGATGGGGGAAATGGGGCACCCGGCGACTGAATACCGGTAGGGATCCTTCGACTGCGTTGTTGGCCGCTTCGCGGACGACAACTTCGCTCAGGATGACAGTGGAATCGTAGTTATGGCGACTTACACACCAACGACGCCCATCGATCACGTTGGGCACGGCCACAAGCCGCCGGCGTCGCCTGCGGGTGGGGGCGACGACGGGCGCGGCGGAGGCGACGTTCCGAATTATGGGGCGCGACTGCGGCGGGCGCGACTGGGGTTGATCTGCGCGATTGCCACCGTGTGCATGGTGTTTATCTCGCTTACCAGCGCGTATATCGTGCGGCAGGGACTGGGGACGTTTGACGGTGCGTCCAACAGCTACGTGCGCGACTGGGGCCGGGTGGATTTGCCGTGGCTACTGCTGGCGATTAACACCGCGGTCTTGCTGGTTAGCAGCGTGACTATGGAATTTGCGCGGCGAAATGTGGCACGGCAGGCGGCCCTGGCCCCGGTGAAATCGATTCCGGGAATTTCGCTCGGGGATGAGAAATCGAGCAATACACGTAACTCGTTTAGTAAATACATAAA
>CAVWLI010000026.1:0-203365 GCA_963755795.1 uncultured Acidobacteriota bacterium
CGTTGGCCGCGGTGGTGCAGCAACCAGAGAGCCGCCGTTGAAGCCGCGAAATCGCCGCCACCGTCGGAGTTACACTTTGCAGCCTCTGCCCGCGATAGGAGACAATCACGGCGGACCGCGCCCAGCGGCATAACCAGAGCTGCAGTTGGCGCTGAAATCGAGGGGGTAGCCGGAGGCGGCGTTGGCCGTGCCACCGGCGGCGCCACTGCGGGCCGCGCAACCGCGGGCGCCGCCGGACGCGCAGCCGCGGCGCTACCGCTTCTTTCTGCTGCGTAATGGCTTTCAGCACATCTCCCGGCCGGGAAATGTGCGACAAATCGATCTTGGTCTTGATTTCTTCTTCGCCGCGCAGCGGCCGTGCGGCGCGCGCAGACGATGTCTGTGCTTCGGACGAGCCGCGGAGATGGATCCGCACCTTTTCCGCTTCATGCTCCTCGAGCGAACTGGAATGGGTCTTCTTCTCCGTCACCCCGACGAGGGGTAGCGCGTCGAGAATGGCTTTGCTTTTAACTTCCAGCTCCCTGGCGAGATCGTTGATTCGAACCTTACTCATCCGGCCTTTCTTGTGCTCCGCGTTGTGCTTAGGTCTTCATTGCAGCCTCACGGAGTCAGCGTCCTGCACTCGCACGCCATCGAAATATCCGCGCGTGCAAGCGTTGGCATAGCATGACTATTCAGTTGTTTCGGGAGCGGAGCCATCTTTCGGCTCATGCTCTTCGTTTTCGTGTGAGGCGGTTCTTCCGCCGTCGCTTCGGCAGCCGCTGCCGGTTCACCTTCGGCGGCGACTTCGCCCTCCACGGCTTCCGCAGCTTCCGGCGCAGCTTCTTCGGTAAAGCCTCACCTTCGGCGGTCACGCCCTCCGCCGGGACTTCGCCCTCGGCGACAACCGCCTCGCCCGGCTCCAGACTCGCGAAGTAATTATTCACCGCGAGACTGATTTTTTCCACCGTCTTCGGCCCAATGCCCTCGATGGCCTCAAGTTGCTCCGGCGTCATATCGGCCAGCGCTTCGACCGTGGTGACGCCCGCGGCGCTGAGCTTTTCCACCAGCCCTTCACCCAGGCCCGTAACGTTCTCCAGCGGAGTCGTCGCCTGCGGAGCCATCGCGGCCATCTGCAGCTCAACTTCTTGCCGCTTCTCTTCCTCGCTCTTGATGTCGATCTTCCATCCCAGCAGCTTCGCCGCTAGGCGGACGTTCTGCCCCTTCTTGCCGATCGCCAGCGAAAGCTGGCTGTCATCGACCACCACTTCGAGGTGCTTGTCGCCGCTGTCGACAATGGTCACGCGGCTCACCTTCGCCGGCTGCAGCGCCTTCTCGGCAAACGTGACCGCATCCTCGTGATACTCGATGATGTCGATCTTCTCCCCGCGCAGCTCGCGGATAATCGACTGCACCCGCATCCCCTTCATGCCCACACAAGCGCCCACCGCGTCCACGTCCTTGTCTTTCGACATGACCGCAATCTTGGTGCGCTCGCCGGCTTCGCGGGCAATCGCGCGGATCACCACCGTTCCGTCGTAAATCTCCGGGACTTCCGTCTGGAACAAATGCTGCACCAGGTCCGGCGCCGCCCGCGAAACCACGACCCCCGGCCCTTTCGAAGCTCGCTCCACGCGCGCAATCACCACCCGCACCCGTTCGCCGATGGCAAACGATTCCAGCCGCGACTGTTCCTTGCGCGGCATGCGCGCTTCCGCCTTGCCGATATCGAAAATCACATCCGGACCTTCAACCCGCTTCACCGTGGCATTCACGATTTCGCCGACGCGCCCGATGTACTCGTTGTAAACCGTGTCCCGTTCCGCCTCGCGCACTTTCTGGAAAATCACCTGCTTCGCCAGTTGCGCCGCGATGCGTCCCAGAATTCCTTCCGTCACTTTGGGAATCTGCAGCTCGCCGCCAACTTCCAGCGCCGGATCGACCTTGCGCGCATCTTCCACCGTGATCTGCAGGTTCGGATCCTCCACCTGCTCCGGCGTCTCCACCACCGTCTTCACCGCGAAGGCGTTGATCTTGCCGGTTTCCTTGTCCAGCTTGGCCTGCAGATTTTCCTGCGACTTGTAGTACTTGCGCGTGGCCATGACAATGGCGTCTTCCACCGCGCTGACCACAATTTGCGGATCAATCCCTTTTTCCCGGCTGAGTGCGTCGATCGTGTTGTAGAGCTCGCTTGCCATAAGAAAACCAAGTTAAAAGTTGTGTAATTGGGAAATTTGGTAATTGGGAAATTGAAACCCAACTCACATCCGGCCCTTGACATTCAATTCCTCAATTCCCAAATTTCCCAATTACTCAATCTGTTCTAAATCTCCGGCACCAAATTCGCCTTCTCCACATTGGCGAACTCAATCTCAATCTTCTCGCCCGCCGCCGCGCCCATCTTCTTGCGCGACTTGTGGCTGGCCACGCTCAAATCCAGCGTCAGGCGGCCGTCGTGAAAACTCTCCAGCCGTCCTTCAAAATGCTTGTTGTTCCCGACCGGCTGCCGCGTGGTCAATTTCACGCGGCTGCCCGTGAAGCGCGTAAAGTCCGCAGCCTTGATCAACTTCCGGTCCAGCCCCGGCGACGAAACTTCCAGCGTGTACGACCCTGGCATGACGTCCTCAACATCAAGGATCGTGCCAAACTCGCGGCTGAAGTTCGCACAGTCTTCGTGCGTCACTCCGGCCAGCGGATCCGTCCCCGCCGCAGGCTTGTCCAGAAACACCCGCAGCATGCGCGCCTTGCCTCCGCCGAGGAACTCGACTTCGACAATTTCCAGCCCGCTTGAGGCCGCCACCCGCTCCGCGATTTCCCGCACACGTTCAACGTCAAGCGCCATGAATCCAATAGCTTACAGGCGATGGCAGCAACAACCGAGGGCCCAAACTAAAAAGTGGGCTTGCGCCCACTGGTGTGCTTCGCCAAATGCCGGTAGTACACAACAGTTCTCAGTTCCTTAATATACGCCCCGAGTGACTAAAAGACAAACGCGGTAAGCGGCCCTATCCCGCCCAAAACGCGCCCTGTCATTCCGACAGCGCGTGCCTTGCTTCACGCGCGGAGGAATCTCAATCTCCACCACGTCCGACGGGCGACAGCGGTGGGCAACGCTCAGAATTGCCGCCCTCGCGATATACTAGCGTTTCGATGTGACCCCGAAGCGGAACTCTGATTAGGGCTAGGCTATAACAGAAGTCTACTTACGGTTGGGAGGTCTTGAATTCATGACCACTCGGCGGTTGCTCCTCGTCATCCCTCTGGCAGCCTTGTTCCTCGCGATCGTCGGACCGGCCGTTGTCGACCACGCTCTCATCGTCTACGCAGCTCCTGAAATGCAGTCCCAGTTCCTGCGAGCCTACAGCCCCCAACAGGTGTTCGCTCGCTTCCAGGATTCCAGTTATTCGAGCACTGGGTCCAGCGGCAACTCAGCGGGCGCCGGTCTCGGCTTTGCCACGCATTCGAAAAGTGTCGATCAGGAACTCGTGATGCATTACGCCGATCGCGCGGCTCTCATGACGGCATTGGACCAGGATATGGCTTCCCTGCTTGCAGCTACCGACGCCCAGATCCTCGAAAACTCGAGCAACGATCGCGATGGATTCCGCCTCCGCTACGTATCCGAAAAAGTACCGGCACCGTCATCATCAAGCCGCCAGAAACGATTGCCAATGCCCAGCGATTTTCGCGCCGGCCCTTAAGCCCGGGCGAGAAGGACGTCTGGGTCCGCCTCAGCAATGAAGAAACTTCGTTCAAGTCGGGCGTCCCTATGCCTCAGTCGAAGCAGAGCCTGCTGTCACGCCTGCTGATTTAGCACCAGCTTCGTCGCCGCCGAGCTCTGCCGGTTTCTCCCTCCTCCGATTTGCCTCAACCCTCCGCCCTCTCTAGAATGAAGAATCCCCCAACGGCTGGGAGAGTGCCGAGAAAAGTTCCGAGAAACTTATGATTCATTTTCCCGTTCCTGAGGCTCTTACTTTCGATGACGTCCTGCTGCTGCCCGCTCGCTCCGACGTAATTCCCGCGCAGGCCATCACGCAGACGCAGCTCACCCGCAACATCAGCCTGAACATTCCCATCGTGAGCGCCGCCATGGACACCGTCACCGAATCGCACATGGCCATCGCGCTGGCGCAGCAGGGCGGCCTCGGCATCATTCACCGCAACCTGACCATCGAGCAGCAGGCCAACGAAGTCGACAAGGTGAAGCGCTCGGAGAGCGGCATGATCGTCGACCCCGTCACCATGTCGCCCACCGACCGGGTCAGCGACGCGCTCGAAGTCATGCGCAAGTACAAGATTTCCGGCGTGCCCATCACCGAGCACGGCAAACTGGTCGGCATTCTCACCAACCGCGACCTGCGCTTTGAAACCCGCTTCGACATTCCCATCGATAAAGTGATGACCAAGAAAAATCTCATCACCGTGCCCGTGGGCACCACGCTCGAAGAGGCGGAGAAAATTCTGCACGAGCACCGCGTCGAAAAACTTCTCGTCGTCGACGACAAGTACAACCTGAAGGGCCTAATCACGGTCAAAGACATTCAGAAGAAACTGAAATATCCCAACGCCGCCAAAGATTCCCAGGGCCGCCTGCGCGTAGGCGCAGCCATCGGCGCCACCGGAGATTTTCTCGAGCGCGCCCAGGAACTCGCCGAAGCCAAAGTCGACGTGCTGGCCATCGACAGCGCCCACGGCCATTCCACAAAAGTTCTCGACGCCGTGAAGCTGGTGAAATCGAAACTGCCCCACATCGAACTGCTGGCCGGCAACGTGGCCACTTTCGACGGCGCATGCGAACTGACTCGCGCCGGCGCCGACGGCATTAAAGTCGGCATCGGTCCTGGCTCGATCTGCACCACGCGCGTCGTCACCGGCGCCGGCGTGCCGCAGATCACCGCCATCGCCGAAGCCTACCGCGCCACCAAAGATTCCGGCGTCCCCATCATCGCCGACGGCGGCATCAAGTATTCCGGCGACGTCACCAAGGCGCTGGCCGCGGGCGCGAGCGCCGTCATGATCGGATCGCTCTTCGCCGGCACCGACGAAAGTCCCGGCGAACTGATTCTCTATCAAGGCCGCTCCTTCAAGTCGTATCGCGGCATGGGCTCGATCGGCGCCATGGCCCAGGGATCGAGCGAGCGCTACTTCCAGAGCACGGAGGGCGATTCCTCCGCCGCCGTCTCCGCCGGCGACGGCGACGCCAACCGCCTCGCCAAACTCGTCCCCGAAGGCATTGAAGGACGCGTTCCCTACCGCGGCTCCGTCGCCATGATCGTCCACCAGATGGTCGGCGGATTGAAATCCGGCATGGGCTACTGCGGCTGCGCCACGATTCCCGAACTGCTGCAGAAGACGCGCTTCGTCCGCATCAGCGGCGCCGGCCTGCGCGAAAGCCACGTCCACGACGTCATGATCACCCGCGAGGCCCCGAACTATGCCATCGAATAGCCCGCGAGTACTACCTGACATCGAGATGAAACTGGGTGCCCCATCCTTCGCGCTTTGTGCGAAGGGTGGGAATTACGAAACTGCGGGCACCACGTCCGCTTGACCGCCGACCGTCACAGTGTTCTCAAAGCCTGGATCGCCGCAATCCTGTGGCTGATCGTTATCGCCATTGAGTCGACAGCCATGGCGTCCGCCAACAACACCAGCCGCTTCCTCTATCCTCTGCTCCATTATCTCTTCGGCATGGAGTTGGAACGATTCGAGCCCTTCCACTTCTTCATTCGCAAGGGCGGCCACGTCTTCGGCTACGGCCTGCTGAGCATCCTGCTCTTTCGCGCCTGGCGCGAGACTCTGCCTGCGCTGGGAAATCCGAAGTGGACGTGGCGCTGGGCGAATATTGCTGTGCTCGGAACCGCCTTGGTGGCCAGTCTCGACGAGTGGCACCAGAGCTTCATCCCGTCGCGCACCGGCACAGTCGCACGACGTCGTCCTCGACACCTGCGCCGCAATCGCCGCGCAGATCTTAGTGTTGTTGTGGGTGAGGCGGCGTGCCGGCAAGCCGCTAAAAACCTAACCTGCAATCTTTTCTTTAGATGGTTGCACAGGGCCGGATCCCCTTGCTAACCGGTTATTTACTTATATCGGTTAGAGTTTCGCGTCATTCCTGAAACCGCCAACAGCACCGCCGACGCCGCCGCCAGCCCGCGGAAAAATAAAACGGCACTCCCGCGCCGTAATGCTTCCACAGTTCTCCCGTGATCAAACTGGCGGCGAGCGTGGCCACGCTGGTCACGAAGGCGTACACACCCAGCGCCCGCCCGCGCACTTCCTGCGCCCACGGTCTCAACCACCAGCGCCTTCAGCACGGGCTGCGTCAGGGCGTAATACAAACCGTAGACAGCCATCGTGATCCAGATGGCGAGCGTGGAGGGCGCCCGCCCGAACACGAAATACACTGCCGCATAAATCAAATACCCGGCGGCCGCGATCCCGCGCCGCGAGAAATGGTCGCTGAGCCATCCCGCGGGCCACGAGCCGAGCGTGTACGTGATATTGAAGACCAGCCCCAGCAACGGCGCCAGCGCCACGGAATGCCCACGTTCTGCGCCCGCATCACCAGAAACATGTCGCTGGAATTCCCCAGCGAAAACAAACTCACCGCAATCAGAACAAAGTAGAAGGAACCGGGCAGAGCTGCGCCGGACGCGGCTGGGTGCCCCATTTCTCGCGTCCTTTGCGAGAAGTGGGGATTTGTCTCGGCATCCACAGCATCGTTCACGGACTTGGGATCGGCGTCGCCCGCTACACGCTGCTTGGTCTCGCGGACGCCGAACAGCGCCACTAGCACGCACAGCGCACCCGGAATCGCTGCGGCCCAAAACACGCCGCGGATTCCGTAATGCGCCAGCAGAAGAAGTGCGACCAACGGCCCGAGGATCGCACCCGCCGAGTCCATTGACTGAATCAGGCCATAGGCCGATCCCAGCCGCTCCTTCGGCACCGATTCAGCCACCATCACATCGCGCGGGGCGCCACGCACTCCCTTGGCCAGCCGGTCGCTGAAGCGAATCAGCAGAATCTGCCACCACGCGCTCACCACTGCAAGCAGCGGCTTCACCGCGTTGGCAACAAAATATCCCGCCACCACCAGCGGCTTGCGGCGGTCGATGCGGTCGGTGAGATATCCCGAGAAAAGTTTGGCGAACGACGCGACGCTCTCGGCCAGCCCCTCAATCAATCCCAACTGCGCCGGCCCCGCGCCCAGCGATACCAGAAACGCGGGCAGCACCCAGTACGCCATTTCCGAAGCTGTGTCGTTCAGAAGCGACGTAATGCCGAAAACGTAAACGTTGCGCTTGGCGGACGGTTGCGGTTCAAATGTGGCAGGGGGCATTCATTAGTTTTTATCATGCGGACTCGAAGATTTTGTGGAGCGGTACCGAGTCTGTGGTTCGGTAACGCCCAATGGGACTGGATTAAGGGTTGTGCTTATCCGCTAACTGTTCCGCTGTGTCCGGTTGACGGCCTCTGGGTCTGGCAGAATAGACTAGAATTACGCCGGCCACGGCGACAGGAACGAAGATGAATACGAGCGGAACTTGAAAAGCCCGCGAACGAAAAGTCTCCCAGATGCCGACTGCACCACAGACCAGAATCCAGCCCACCAACGATCTGCGCATTTTGTTGATGTAGGGTTTGTGGCCCATGTCGCGAAGCCACCCGTATAGGCCAACGAACACTGAAATCGTAAGGATTACGCCCCAGTCTCCGATCGTCCCCAATGTGTCCCGCTCCATTGCTCCGGTTGCAGAGCTCAGTACATCGCGTCGTACTTGGTCACGACCCAGTCGCCCCCTTTGTGTTCGACCGTGACCGTGAACAGGTCCTGATCGATTCCGGGCTGCGAGGGGTCGGCGTTGCTGGGGCGCTTGCCGCGATAGTGGAGGACCACCAGCGGCGGCGCGTCTTCCCAGTCCACCAGTTGCCAGGAGAGCAGCGGGTGCTGCGTCTCAGACTTGCAGATGTAATGGGCGTATTTTTTATGGTAGTCGTGCTCCCATTTGGAGAGCAGGTCGTCGCAGTGGCCGTCGCGCATCTCGCGCAGAAACTTGTTGGCAGCTTTTTCGGTCGAGCGGTCGCGCAACGGATTCATTTCGATGCTGACGGGCAGTCCAGTCAGCGGATCGTGATCTTCCGACCGCGCCAGCACTGGCGGCTGATCGCTCAACCACCACAGGTAGCCGACAAAGACTCCCACGAGCAGAACCGCGGTGCCAACGGCAATGCCGATCTGTGTGCGCGTGAATGCCATTAAAAGAAGTTTAGGGAAACAGCGAAACGGGCCGCAAGATTACCAGTGGGAGACACGGAAGGGCATGTACGAGTGGGCTCTTCCCACGAAAAACGGCGCCGTGATCAAGGACACGACCCACAAAAGAAAAGGCGCAGCCCGTAAGCTGCGCCTCTCAGAAAACTGTGACGCCTACTCTTTCTTGTCTTCCTCTTTGCTTTCGACCGGAGCGGATTCGCTTTCGACCTGAGCCTGCGCTTCGGCTTCTTCCATGGCTTTCTTGGCTTCGGCCGTTTTTTTGGCGCGAGCTTCGGCGCGTTTCTCTTTTTTCTCGTCGAGGATTTTCTCACTGCCCAGCAGTTCGAGGAAAGCCTTGTCGGCGCCGTCGCCCTTGTTCCACCCGGTGCGGATGATGCGGGTATAGCCGCCTTCACGATCGCCGAAGCGAGGCCCGACGGTGTCGAACAGCTTCACGACGGCCTTATCGGTCATCAGGTAGGCGGCGGCCAGACGGCGGGCGGCGAGGTCGCCGCGCTTGCCGAGCGTAATCATCTTCTCGACGAGCGGCTTGGCGGCCTTTGCCTTGGGAACGGTTGTCTCGATGCGCTCTTCGATAATGACCGAAGTGACCAGGTTGCGCAGCAGCGAGCGCCGGTGCGCGGTGTTCCGTCCGAGTTTGTAGCCTGCAACTTTGTGACGCATGGGAAACCTCAGCTTCTAGCTTTTAGCTGCTAGCTCAGGATCAAGATCTAGTTCTTCAGACTGCTGGCTGCCCGACTCCCGAAAGCCGGAAGCCGGGCGCCGGAAGCCGTTTACAGCTGGTCGTCCGGTCCGTAAGCGGACGCGGGCAACGGGACATTCGACGTCGGTCCGGGCACGGCATTGCCGTGTTCGTCAATCTTCATGCCCAGGCTCAGGCCCATCGAAGAGAGAATTTCTTTGATCTCGTTCAGCGACTTGCGTCCGAAATTTTTCGTCTTGAGCATTTCGGCTTCGGTCTTCTGCACGAGTTCTCCGATGGTCTGAATGTTCGCGTTCTTCAGGCAGTTGTAGCTGCGCACGGAAAGCTCGAGCTCTTCGACGGAACGGTTGAGGTTCTCGTTGTGGATCTCGGGCTTGCGATCGTCCGATGACGACGTGCCGGTTTCGATTTCTTCCTCGAAGTTGATGAAGATGTTCATGTGGTCCTTCAGCAGCTTCGCGGCCAGGCCGAGCGAATCGGCGGGCGTGATGGAGCCGTTGGTCCACACTTCGAGGGTCAGCTTGTCGTAGTCGGTAATCTGTCCGAGACGCGCGGCTTCGACCGTGTAATTACATTTTCGTACGGGCGAGTGCACCGAATCGATGGGAATGAAGCCGATGCCCAGATCCTCGTCGAAATTCTTGTCGGCGGAGGTGTAGCCGCGGCCGCGCTTCAGGCGCATTTCCATGTCGAGCTTGCCGCCTTCGCTGACGGTCGCGATGTAGACGTCTTTGTCGAGAACCTCGACGTCGCCGTCGGCCTCGATCATGCCGCTGGTGACCACGCCCGGCTGATCGGCGCGCAGGTAAATCGCCTTGGGCGCGTCGCCCGAGAGCTTGAACGGAATCTGCTTCAGGTTGAGGATGATGTCGGTCGCGTCCTCGACCACGCCGGGGATCGACTGGAATTCGTGCAGCACGCCTTCCATTTTCACGGCGGTGACGGCCGCGCCTTCAATCGAGCTCAGCAGCACGCGCCGCAGGGCGTTGCCCACGGTTGTGCCGAAGCCGCGCTCAAACGGCTGCGCCCAGAACATGCCGTACTTGTCGGTGAGGCTGGAGGTGTCGGTGGCGAGACGTTTCGGTTTCTGAAAACCCTTCCAAAGCATGTGTTTCTCCTTCGGCCGTTTGGCTCAGAGCTGACTCCCTGAATCGGTCCGGACTCAGGTTAAACGTCAGCAGAGGCTGATCTGGCTCGAAAACCGGACCAACAACATTGAGTAATTGGGAAATTTGGTAATTGGGGAATTTGAAACCCAAACACCTCGCTCCGTCTTGCTTTTCAATTACTCAATTACTAAATTTCCCAATTACTCAATTTCGTTTCACTCTACTTACTGTACAGCTCCACAATCAGCTGCTCGTTGACCGGCAGCTGAATATCTTCGCGCTTCGGCAGCGAAAGAACTTTCGCCTTGTAATTGTCGCGATCGACTTCCAGCCAGCTAACGGTCGTACCGTGGCTGGCGAATTCCTTCGCCAGTTCGAGCACGGTCAGCTTCTTGCTCTTCTCGCGAATCGCGATTTCTTCGCCCGCGCTCACTTCATACGAAGGAATGTTGACCTTGCGATTGTCGACCGCCACGTGTCCGTGACGCACCAGCTGGCGCGCCTGGCGCCGCGACTGGGCGAAGCCCAGGCGGAAGACGACGTTATCGAGACGCCGCTCCAGTTGCTGCAGCAACTTCTCGCCGGTCACGCCTTGCGAGCGCGCGGCCTTTTCGAAGTAGTTGCGGAACTGGCCTTCCTGCGTGAAGTAGATGCGCTTGGCTTTCTGCTTCTCGCGCAACTGCAGGCCGTAGCCAACAATCTTGGCCTTGCGGTCCTTGCCATGTTGTCCGGGAGCGAAGTTGCGCTTCTCGATGGGACACTTGTCGCTGAAGCACTTTGCGCCTTTGAGGAACAGCTTCATGCCCTCGCGGCGGCATAGACGGCAGACTGCATCGGTATAACGTGCCAAGTTTCTTCTCCTTTAGATGACCGGTTTACGGGTTTGGCTTCACCCTTCGTCCCGGACAATACGTAGAGACGTAACTTGTTACGTCTCTCTCACCACTAAATCTGCTGCTTTAACACTCGAGGCGCTGACCGAAATCATTGGCGCCGACGGCAGAGACGTAGCAAGCTACGTCTCTACGGCTTACACTCTGCGACGTTTCGGCGGACGGCAGCCGTTGTGCGGAATCGGCGTGACGTCGCGGATCGACCGTACTTCAATTCCCGAGGCAGCCAGCGCGCGAACGGCCGATTCGCGGCCCGACCCTGGTCCGCTGACCCGTACGTCGACGCTGCGCACACCGTGATCCCGCGCCATGTTCGCGGCATTCGATGCGGCCTGCTGGGCGGCAAAAGGCGTGCCTTTGCGCGATCCGCGAAAGCCGAGCGAGCCCGAACTCTTCCACGACAGAACGTTGCCATTCATGTCGGTAATGGTCACGATCGTGTTATTGAAGGACGCCTGCACGTAGCACAGCCCATGCGGCACGTGCTTGCGCTCCTTCTTTTTGAAGGTTTTCTTCTTGCCTTTTTTCTCCGGTGCGGCCGCTGTGCCGCCCGCTGCTGCTGGTTTTGCCATGATTCGCCTTTAGCTCTTGGCTATTGGCTCTTCGCTCCAAGCCAAAGGCCAAGAGCCAAAAGCCAACTGCAGATTTTAAGTCTTCGACGTCGCCTTCTTCTTCTGGGCGACCGTTCCTTTGCGCGGGCCCTTGCGGGTGCGGGCGTTGGTATGCGTGCGCTGGCCGCGGACCGGCAGGTTACGGCGGTGACGGAATCCGCGATAGGAGCCGATTTCGATGAGACGCTTTATATTCATCGAAACTTCCTTGCGCAGATCGCCTTCCACCAACCCCTCGGCCTCAATGACCGTGCGGATGCGGTTGACCTCTTCTTCGCTCAGGTCCTGCACCTTTTTCATGGGCTCGACCTTGGCCTCATCGAGGATGCGGCTGGCGCGCGGATGTCCGATGCCGTAGATGTACGTCAACGCGATGTTAATGTGCTTCTGGCGCGGAAGATCGATGCCTGCAATACGTGCCATATTTCGTAACCCTCTGCCGGGTGCCCCATTTCTCGCGCGCCTTTTGCGCGAGAAATGGGGATTTTTAAGTTCTACCCCTGGCGCTGTTTATGTTTCGAGTTGACGCAAATCACCCGCACCACACCTTTGCGGTGGATGACCTTGCACTTGTCGCAAATTTTCTTTACCGATGCTCGTACTTTCATAACCCAGCTTTCAGCTGTCAGCTCTTAGCTGTCAGCTAACAAAAATCACTTGTAGCGATACACAATTCGTCCGCGATTCAGGTCGTAGGGCGAAAGCTCCACTGCGACTTTGTCTCCAGGCAGAATGCGGATGAAATTCTTGCGCATCTTGCCGGAAACATGCGCCAGGACCTGGTGTTTGTTTTCCAGTTCCACCTTGAACATGGCGTTGGGCAGCGGTTCCAGAACCACCGCCATCACTTCAATCGCGTCTTCTTTGCTCATCGACTCCTTAAGTCAGCTTCGAGTTGCGAGCTATGAGCTTCGAGCAAGCTCAACCTGCTCACAGCTCGTAGCTCGCGACTCGCAGCTCACTGCGTCAAAATCACCGGACCATCTTTCGTCACTGCTACGCAATGCTCGAAGTGCGCGCTGAAACTGCCGTCGACCGTAACCGCGGTCCACTTGTCGCCCAGCACTCGCGTCTCAGGCTTGCCGTAATTCACCATGGGCTCAATCGCGATGACCATGCCCTCGCGCAACCGGGCACCGTGACCGCGCGCCCCAAAGTTTGGAACCTGCGGCTCTTCGTGCAACCGCGTGCCAATGCCGTGCCCTACAAACTCGCGCACCACGCTGAATCCCGCGGCTTCCACATGCTCCTGCACGGCCGCGCCCACATCGCCCACCGAGTTGCCGATGCGCGCCTGCGCAATGCCCCGGTACAACGAAGCCTCAGTAACTTCGAGCAACTTCTGCAACTCCGGCTTCAGCGCGTCGCCCACCGGAACCGTGATGGCCGCGTCGCCGTAATAGCCGTCGAGCACGACGCCGCAGTCGATCGAAACGATGTCGCCTTCTTGCAGCACCCGCTTTTCCGACGGAATGCCGTGCACAATCTCTTCATTCACCGACGTGCACAACACGCAGGGATAATCGTAGTATCCCTTAAACGCCGGCTTGGCCCCGAGCTCTTTAATCTTCTTCTCGGCGGCGCGCTCCAGGTCCATGGTCGACACGCCCGGCGCCACCAGAGTTCTGACATGGTCCAGAACCTGCCGTACGATGCGGCCGCTCTGCCGCATCTTTTCGATCTCCGCCGCCGATTTACAGACAATCGCCATTCTTCGTTCTAGAGCTCGTTCGTAGTTCCGGAGCCCCTTCGTGATTCTGCAGCGTAAGCCTCAAGCGTGATGATCTTCCAAAATCCGGAAAATCTGCTCCGTGACGTCGTCCATCGGCAGATCGCCGTTGATCGAGATCAGCCGCCCGGTACGCTGGTAATAGTCCGATACCGGACGAGTCTGCTCCTGATATGCAGTGAGTCTAGGCTGAAGCACTTCCAACCGGTCGTCATTGCGGGTCACCAGCTTCGTTGCGTGACTCTCGTCGCAGAGTTCATCCACGCGGGGCGGCTGGAGGTGGACGTTATAAATTCGTCCACAGGTGGGACAAGAACGGCGTCCAGTAATCCGGAGTAACAATTGATTATAGTCCACGTCCAGGCGGATCACAATCGGCCAGGCCCGGGTGGGACGCGAATTGTCAAAGAGCTCGTGGTCGAGCAGAGCATCGAGCCAACCGGCCTGGGCCTCAGTCCGGGGAAATCCATCCAAAATGTAGCCGCGCTTGCAGTCGGGCTCGACCAGCCGCTCGCGAACCATTCCGCAAACCGCGTCGTCCGAAACCAATTCTCCGCGGGCCATCACTGCCTTGGCCGCGAGGCCCAGCTCGGTGCCGCGGGCAACATTCTCCCGCAGCAGGTCCCCGGTCGAAATCTGGGGAATTCCGTAGCGTTCCATGATGCGCTTGGCCTGGGTGCCTTTTCCGGCACCCGGCGGGCCGAGCAATACCACGGGACCTACCTCACGTGAGGTTTCCTGCGCCATCGGATTGGCCCAAGCCTCCCGAGCTCAGTCTCCCCGGCGTCGCGGCCGAGGTGCAAAGGTGCAGCAACCCCACAATCACAAAGTCCGTCCCACGCACTGCCAGCCCACGCACTACCAGGTGCGGCGGCCGCGAATACGGCCGCTGCGCGGCGTAAATCCGTCATAATGGCGCATGATCAGCTGCGCCTCGACCTGTTGCACCGTGTCCATGGCCACGCCCACTACGATCAGCAGCGACGTGCCGCCAAAATAAAAGCTCACGCCCAAACCATTGGTCACCCAGTTCGGCAGCCCCTCAAAAAATCTCCCGACCGGACCGTAAAGATGGTTGAGGTGAATGCCGGTGATCATCCACTCCGGAATGAACGAAATCAGAATCAGGTACAGCGCGCCCACCAGCGTGATGCGGGTCAGCACGTCATTGATGAAGTCGGCCGTGCGCTTGCCGGGACGAATGCCAGGAATGAATCCGCCGTACTTGCGCATGTTGTCGGCAACTTCGCTGGGATTGAACACGATGGAAACGTAAAAATACGCGAAGAAAATAATGCCGATCGCATACAGCAAGGTGTAGAGCGGCTCGCCGAATCCGAGCCAGCGGAACAGGTCGCCGAAATAGCGGTTGTTGCGCAGTCCGTAGCCGACCGTCTGCGGCAACGTGAGAATCGAAGACGCGAAGATCACCGGCATCACGCCGCCCGCGTTCACGCGTAGCGGCAGGTGCGTCGACTGCCCGCCCATCACCTTGCGTCCGACGACACGCTTGGCGTACTGCACCGGGATTCTCCGCTCGCTGCGTTCGACATAGACAATGAACGCCACCACCGCGATCATGAAGACAATCAGGCCCACCATCAGCGGGAAGGTCATCGCACCCCAGGCTGCGTTTTTGGCCTTATCGATCAAGTCGACGACGCCGCGCGGCAAGCCGACCACGATGCCGGCAAAAATCAGCAGCGACATTCCGTTGCCGATGCCGCGATCGGTAATCTGTTCGCCCAGCCACATGATGAACGCGCTGCCCGTGGTCAGGGTCAGCATGGTCATGAGCCGGAAGCTCCAGCCAGGAGCGAGCGCGAAGCCGCCTTTTTCCAAACCGACGGCGATGCCGAACGATTGCACCGCGCTCAGAATGACCGTGATGTAACGCGTCCACTGCGTGATTTTTTTCCGGCCCAGTTCACCTTCTTTCTGCAGCTTAGCCAGCGGCTCATACACCACCGTCAGCAACTGCAGAATGATCGATGCCGTAATGTACGGCATGATGCCCAGGGCAAAAATCGTCATGCGGCGCAGCTGGCCGCCCGAGAACAGGTCGACAAAGCCCAGCAGCGAACCACTGGTGCCGCTCGACGTGAAGAAACTCTCCAGCTTGGCCGTATCAATTCCTGGCGTCGGAAGATGTCCGCCCAACCGGTACACGAACAGCATCGCCAGAGTAAACAGGATGCGTTTGCGCAGATCCGGAATCCGGAAAATGTTGGCCAGTTTGTCGAACATTACTTCTCCGCCTTCACTACCGGCTTTACCGCCTTTACTTCTATGACCTCAACCTTGCCGCCCGCCTTGGTGATCTTTTCCTGTGCCGACTTGGAGAACTTGTGCGCGTGCACCGTGATCGCAATCGTCAGCTCGCCGTCGCCCAGAATCTTGACCGGATGCTTGGTCTTGATGACGCCCGCCTTGCGCAGCACTTCGGGCGTGATGGGCTCGCCGTGAAACTCCTCGCCCATTTCCAGCAGCCGTTCCAGGCTCACGATGTTGAATTCCTTGCGGAAAATGTTGGTGAAGCCGCGCTTCGGCATGCGGCGGTGCAGCGGCATCTGGCCGCCTTCAAATCCGCGGATCATGCGCGAACCGGTGCGCGAACGCTGCCCCTTGTGTCCGCGGGTGGACGTCTTGCCCATGCCCGAGCCCATGCCGCGGCCCACGCGCTTGCGTTTTTCCGTCGCCTTTTTCGGTGCTCGAATGTTCGATAAATTCATGACTCGCTTCCTTCGTAGAGACGTTGCTTGCAACGTCTCTTGCTTCCACCGGCAAGAATCTTCGCGCCGGCAGAGACGTAGCAAGCTACGTCTCCACACCAAACCTATTCCACTACTTCGACCAGATGCGGCACCTTGGCCACCATGCCGCGGATGGCGCCGTTGTCCGGACGCTCAATCACCTGATTCAGCCGGGTGAATCCCAGGCCCTTGATCACCAGTTTCTGTTTCACCGGGGCGCAAATGGCGGAGCGCACCCACTTCAGGTGAATCTTTCCGCTGCCCGAATTCGTTTTCTTCGCCGTCATTTCATAAACCTCAATATCGCAAACTTCAATGTCTTGGGGAAGGGCACGACTTCAGTCGTGCCGTCCCGAACCGGCTTTAGCCCCTGAGGGCCAGCCCTTACAGCTCCTGCGCCGTCTTGCCACGCATGAGGGCAACGCTTTCACGGCTCTTCAACTGCTTGAGCGCATCGAAAGTCGCCTTGATCACGTTGTGCGGGTTGGTGGTGCCGATGGATTTCGTCAGCACGTTCTGCACGCCCGCCGAAGTCATGACCGCGCGCACCGCGCCACCCGCAATTACGCCCGTGCCTTCCGGCGCCGGCTTCAGCAGCACTTTGCCGGAACCGTAACGTCCGAGCACGAGGTGCGCAATGCTGGTCTGCGTCAGATTGACCTTCACCAGATTCTTCTTGGCCGATTCGATGGCCTTGCGAATGGCCTGGGGAACTTCCTTGGCCTTGCCCGAACCGTAGCCCACCACCGCGGCCGAAGGGTCGCCCACCACCACCAGCGCCGCGAACGAAAGATTCTTGCCGCCCTTGACGACTTTCGTCACGCGGTTGATGGCGACAACCTGATCCTTCAACTGAAACGAATTGGCATCGAGTTTCTTGATTACTGTTGGCATTCTTTAAACCCAGCTTTCAGCTATCAGCTTTCAGCTATCAGCGTGCCGCTCCAGCTGATAGCTGAGAGCTGACAGCTGAGAGCTGTCTCTAGAACTGCAATCCCGCTTCGCGCGCCGCGTCGGCCACGGCCTTCACGCGCCCGTGATAAATGTAGCCGCCGCGGTCGAACACGACCTTGGTCACGCCCTTGGCCTTGGCGCGCTCGGCAATAGTTTTGCCCACGGCTTTGGCCGAGGCCACGTTGCCGCCCGTGCGGCGGCTTTCTTGTCGCCTTCCGCCTTTTTGCCCTCGGCCTTTTGACCTTCGGCGGTGCTGGCCGAAACCAGCGTCTTGCCGTGCAGGTCGTCGATCACCTGCACGTAAATGTGATTCAGCGAGCGGTACACGTTGAGCCGCGGGCGCTCCGCGGTCCCCTGCATTTTTTTGCGAATGCGGTCGTGTACGTGCCCGCGTTTCTCGTTCTTTGTGATTCGTGTCAGCATGATTAAGCTCTCAGCTATCAGCCGTCAGCTCTCAGCAAATCCCGCTCGCAGAAACTTCGATGATCCAAACCTCGAATGCCATGAACCTCGAGTGATACGAAGTTACTTGAGAGCTGATAGCTGACAGCTGAAAGCTATTTTGCCCCGGTCTTTCCAACCTTCTTCTTCAGGCGCTCGCCGGCATAGCGCACGCCCTTGTTCTTGTACGGATCGGGCGGACGCAGCGAGCGCATTTCCGCCGCCACCTGTCCCACCTTCTGCCGGTCGATGCCGGTCAGCGCGATCTTGGTCTGCTTCGGATCGACCGTCGCATCCACGCCCGTGGGCAACGGATATTCAATCGGATGCGAGTAGCCCAGGTTGAACACCACCATCGACTTGCCCTTCATTTCGGCGCGGTAGCCGATGCCGACGATTTCCAGTTCGCGGGTCCAGCCCTTGGTCACGCCCTCGACGGCGTTGTTGACCAGAGCGCGCGCCAGTCCGTGCAGCGCGGCCTGCGAATCGTTCTCGCGGATGGCGACGATGTTTCCGTCCTTCTGTTCGATCTTGATGCCGGCCGGCAAAGCCGTATCCAGCTTGCCCTTCGGCCCCTGCACCGCGACCGTGTTGCCTTCGACTTTGACCGTCACCCCTTTGGGGATCGGGATCGGCTTTTTTCCAATTCGTGACATAGGTTCTTAGCTCTCAGCTCTCAGCCTTCAGCTCTCAGCTTCATCCCCGTAGCTTTTACTGAAAGCTGATGGCTGATAGCTGATAGCTTTTTTCTAGTAAATCTGGCACAGCAACTCCCCGCCTACGCCCTCTTTGCGGGCCTGGCGACCGGTCATGACGCCGCGCGGCGTCGTGAGGATGTTGATCCCCATGCCGCCCAGCACGCGCGGAATCTCGCTGCGGCGCACGTAGACGCGGCAGCCGGGCCGCGACACGCGCTCGACCTTCGAAATCGCGGCTTCGTTGTTGGCGCCGTATTTCAGGTAAATCCGGATGACTTTGTGGCCTTCTTCTTCCGTCGGCTTGAAATTCGAGATGTAGCCCTCTTCCTTCAGAATGCGGGCAATCTCCAGCTTCAGCCGCGAAGCCGGAATGTCCACCTTCTGGTGCCGGGCCTGGAGTGCATTCCGCACTCGCGTCAGCATGTCTGCGACCGGATCGGTCAACCTCATCGTTTGCTTCTCCTCTTGCCACCCGTTCGCTCCGCGTGAGGCGGAGAACCTGCGGCAGCTTGTTTCCTTACAGCTTTGCCATCTCGTTCGTCATCAATTCCGCGTCGTCATCTTCGTGCTGTCATCTTCGTGTTGTCATCTTCGTGTTGTCATCCTGAGCGGCGTTGTTTGCCGCGAAGGATCTCTACCTGCACGCAACTCGCCCCAGCAATCGAACCGCGGCGCTGGCGTTCCCTACCTGGACCAATTCACCACGACGACTTCGAAACCCCAGGAATCTCCCCGCGCAGCGCGAGCTGCCGGAAGCACAAGCGGCAAATGCCGAACTTGCGCAGAAACGCGCGCGGCCGCCCGCACAAATTGCAGCGGTTGTGCTTGCGCGTGGAGAACTTCGGCTTCTTAACGTCTTCCGGCTTCTGATGCAGCCCGACGCCGTCCTTGACTCGTTTTGCTGTTGTCGCCAACGTTAGCTCCTAACTCTTCGAAACCTTGAAAACTCTTAAATCGTGAAACTTTGCTCACGCCCGGAACGGCATGCCCATGTGCTTTAACAGCGTGCGCGCCTGGTTGTCATTCGCGGCCGTGGTCACAATCGTGACGTTCATGCCCTTTTGCTTATCGACCTTCTCGTAAGAGATCTCCGGGAAAATCAGCTGATCGTGAAGGCCCAGCGTGAAGTTGCCGCGCCCGTCGAACGACTTGGTCGATACTCCCTTGAAATCGCGCACCCGCGGCAGAACGATATTCACCAGCCGGTCGAAAAACTCGTACATCCGGTCGCCGCGCAGCGTCACCATGGCGCCAATCGACTGCCCCTGGCGCACTTTGAACGCCGCAATCGATTTCTTCGCCCGCGTCACCACCGGCTTCTGCCCGGTGATCTGCCCCAGTTCGTTCACCGCCGGGTCGAGCACTTTCGAATTCTGCGTCGCTTCGCCCACACCCATGTTCACGACGATTTTGTGCAGGCGCGGAACCGCCATCACATTCTTCAGTTCCAGTTCCTTCAGCAGAGCGGGAGCGACTTCCTTTTCAAACTTCGAGCGCAGCCGAGGACGTTCCTTCGCGCTATGCCGAGCCTGGTCGGGCGCCTTCTGCTCCTGCGATTCCTTCTGTCCCTTTTTGTCTTTATCTTTTGCCATGTCCTTCAATCCTTCTCACGGGGAGCTGTCAGCTATCAGCCGTCAGCTCTCAGTTCAAAACCCTGCATCCACCCGTCGTGAGATTTAAAATTTCGTATCCGCCGCTCGCATTGTCGCCACAAGCTAAAAGCTGATGGCTGAGAGCTATTTATCCAATGTCGTTCCGCACTTCTTGCACACGCGCACCTTGCGGTCGCCGCGCACTTCGTGGCCAATGCGTACCGGCCCGCAGGCCGCGCATACTAGCTGCACGTTCGAGATCGCAATGCGGCTCTCCTGCTCGGCGATGCCGCCCTTGATGTTGCGGTTCGGGTTCGGACGCACGTGCTTTTTCACCATCATCACGTGCTCAACCAGCAACTTGGCATCGTTCGGAAACACGCGCAGCACGCGCCCTTCCTTGCCCTTGTCCCGTCCGGTGATCACCTTCACGGTGTCGTTCCGCCGGAGATCCACTCGCTTGTTTTCAGTGCTTACAGTTCGCATGTTGTAAACCCAATTTCGTAATTTGGTAATTGAGAAATTAGGGAATTAAAAATCCAAACCCAACCCATCTTTGCTTCAATTACTCAATTACTGAATTTCCCAATTACTCAATTTTCCAGCCCAGCCCTAGATAACTTCCGGAGCCAGCGACACAATCTTCAAAAATTTCTTCTCGCGCAATTCGCGCGCTACCGGACCAAACACGCGCGTCCCAACCGGCTCGCCCGCATCGTTGATCAGCACCGCGGCATTCGAATCGAATTTGATATAGGTTCCATCGCGTCGCCGGCACTCTTTCCGCGTGCGCACAATCACCGCTTTCACCACGGTTCCTTTTTTCGTCTGGCCCTCGGGAGCCGCTTCTTTCACGGCCGCCGTGATTATGTCGCCCAGCCCGGCATTCAATCCGGTCGAGCCCCCCAGCGGCAGAATCATCTGCAGCTTGCGGGCGCCGGAATTGTCGGCAACCTCGAGCATCGATCTCATCATCACAGCCATAGCAATCTCCCTAAAAATCTTGTCATTCCGAACCCGCGAAAAGCGCGGGTGAGGAACCTGCTTTTCCCGACACCAGCAAGGCTCTAGACCACCGGTTCCACAACCGCTTCCGGCACCAGCGCCGACTTGCGCACAATATCTTTCAGCTTCCAGCGCTTCAGCTTCGACAGCGGACGGGTTTCCTCGATCCGCACCACGTCGCCCACGTGCGCCTCGTTCTTCTCGTCGTGCGCGTAGAACTTCTTGTTCCGCGCCACCACGCGCCCGTAGAACGGATGCGCCTTCTTGCGCGTCACCTGCACCACAATCGTTTTCTGCATGCGGTTGGCGAGCACTTCGCCCACCACTTCCTTGCGGCGGCCCTGCGCCTTCGGCGTCGCCTGGCTCGATGTTCGTGTTTCCGCCATGATAAGTTTCTCCGTTACTTCTTCTGACCACCGGCCGAGCGCTCGCGCTCGCCGACGATGGTCTTGACCCGCGCAATGTCTTTGCGCAGACCGCGAATCTTTTTCAGGCTCTCCGTCTGGCCCATGTTCAGCTGAAATTTCAGCTTGAAGAGCTGGTCGGCGAGCTCGCGCTCCTGATGGCTCAGCTCCGCTTCAGTCAGGTTTCTGATTTTGTCTGCTTTCATAAAATAAGCTCTCAGCTTTCGGCTCTCAGCTAGATCATCTGCGCCGTCACTGACGGCTGACAGTTGAAAGCTGACAGCTTTTTAATGCTTCGCGCCTTCGCGCTTTACCAGCGATGTGCGCAGCGCCAGCTTGTGCGACGCCAGCCGCATGGCCTCGCTCGCGTCGACCAGCGAAACGCCTTCCATCTCAAACAGAATCTTGCCCGGCTTCACCACCGCGACCCAATGATCGGGCGCGCCCTTGCCCTTGCCCATACGGGTTTCGGCCGGCTTCTTGGTGACCGGCTTGTCGGGAAACACGCGGATCCAGATCTTTCCACCGCGTTTCACAAAACGCGTCATGGCCACGCGGCTGGCTTCAATCTGCCGGTCGGTGATCCAGCCGGGCTCCAGCACCTTCAGCCCGAAATCGCCGAACGCCAGCGTCGACCCGCGCCAGGCCTTGCCAGTCATGCGCCCGCGCTGCTGCTTGCGATACTTCACTTTCTTTGGCATTAACATAAAGTCAGCTCTTAGCTCTCAGCCTTCAGCTCTCAGCAAAACCCAAAACCTTTGTCATTCCGAACCCGCGCAAAGCGCGGGTGAGGAACCTGCTTCTCCCGCGGCTAAAACCCACCCGCCGCCGTCGTGGCTTCACGCTTTTTCTGCGGCAGAATTTCGCCCTTGTACACCCAGCACTTCACACCGATCACGCCATACGTCGTACGCGCTTCGGTGAAGCCGTAGTCGATATCGGCGCGCAGCGTGTGCAGCGGCAAACGCCCCTGCAGATACCACTCCGAGCGCGCGATTTCATTGCCGTTCAGGCGTCCGCTCACGCGGACTTTAATTCCTTTGCATCCGAAGCGCAGTGCCGAGTCGACCGCCTTGCGCATGGCGCGCCGGAATCCTACGCGCTTTTCCAGTTGCAGCGCGATCGATTCCGACACCAGCTGCGCATCGAGTTCGGGCTTGTGCACTTCCTGGATGTCGACAAAAATATCTTTGCCCGCTGTTTTCTTCTGCAGCTCGGCCTTGAGCTTGTCGATTTCTGCGCCCTTGCGCCCGATGATGATCCCCGGCCGCGCCGTCTTGATAATGATGCGCAGCTTGTTGCCCGGCCGCTCGATTTCGATGGAGCTGACGCCCGCCGACTTCAGCTTGTCTTTCAATTCGGCCTTCAGCTTGACGTCCTCGTGCAGCTGCTTGTCGTAATCCCGCTCGGCAAACCAGCGCGACTTCCACGGCTTGGTGAAGCCGAGGCGAAAACCATAAGGATGGACTTTTTGTCCCATTGCTTCTCCTAAATCGAACCTAAAACTTTGTCATTCCGAACCCGCGTCAAGCCCGGGTGAGGAACCTGTTGTTGCCGTTACTTCGCGGCCACTTTCACTTTCTTCTTGCTTGAAACTTTTGCCGTTGCAACTCTGCGCTTGCCTTTCGCCGGAGCTGCCTCCGCCGTCCTGGCATCGCCAGCGTGTCTCGGACCGGAGTCCCCGCTCTTGCCGCGCTCCGCCAGAATCAGCGTGATGTGCGCAATGCGGCGCTGATAGCGATACGCGCGCCCCTGCGGCGCCGGACGGATGCGCTTCATGCGCGGCCCGTCGTTGGCGATCGCGCTCTTCACATACAGGTTGTCGATCTCGACGTCGAGATTTTTCTCGGCGCTCAAAAAGTTCGCGTTGTCGAGCGCCGACTGCAGCAGCTTGCCCACAGGCGCCGCCACGCGCTTCTTGGTGAATGCCAACGTGTTGCGCGCATCTTCGACGCGTTTGCCCTTAATCAATTCCAGCACCAGCCGCGCCTTCTGCGGCGACACGCGCAAGTAACGCATTTCAGCTCGAAATTCCATAGTCGTAATCTCGCTCTTGGCTCTTGGCCTTTCGCTCTTGGCCAAAGCCAAAAGCCAAGAGCCAACAGCGGTGTTATGCCTTCGGTGCCGCTGGCGCTGCCGCCGGGGTGATCGCGCCCGGACCGCCCGGGATGCCGGCCGGCTTGGCCGCCACTTCCGTCGCCGCTCGCATGGAGTGGCCCTTGAACGTGCGGGTGAAACTGAATTCACCCAGCTTGTGGCCGACCATGTTTTCGGTGACGTACACCGGAATAAACTTTTTGCCGTTATGCACCGCGATCGTGTGTCCCACCATTTCCGGGATCACCGTGGAACGCCGCGACCAGGTGCGCAGCACTTTCTTCTCGTTGCGCGCGTTCATGCCGTCTACCCGCGCCTGCAGGTAAGCATCGACGAACGCGCCTTTCTTGGTTGAACGTGCCATAAATTAGCTCTCAGCCTTCAGCCGTCAGCTTTAGGCTGACAGCTCATTCAAACTTTGTCATTCCGAACACGCGCAAAGCGCGGGTGAGGAACCTGCTGCTACTTCGACCGCCGGCTCACAATAAACTTGTCCGTACGCTTGTTGTTGCGCGTCTTGTAGCCCGCGCGTCGGCTGGCCCCACGGCGTAACCGGATGCCGTCCGCCAGAAGTCTTGCCTTCGCCGCCGCCATGCGGATGGTCGACCGGATTCATCGACACGCCGCGATTATGCGGACGCTTACCCAGCCACCGCGACCGTCCCGCCTTGCCGATGGTCACATTCTCGTGATCAAGATTGCCGACCTGGCCGATCGTGGCCATGCAGTCCTGCGAAATCTTTCGCGTTTCGCCCGAAGGCAGCTTCACCAGCGCGTACTCTTCTTCCTTCGCAACCAACTGCGCCGAACCTCCCGCCGACCGCACCATCTGTCCACCCTTGCCCGGCTTCAATTCCAGATTGTGAATCTGCGTGCCGGGAGGAATATTTCGCAGCGGCAAAGCATTGCCGACAAGAATGTCCGCGTCGGGACCGCTCACAACTTTCTGCCCCACCTTCAGCCCTTCCGGCTGAATGATGTAACGCTTTTCGCCGTCGGCATAAGCCAGCAGCGCAATGCGCGAAGAACGGTTCGGATCGTATTCGATCGTGGTCACCGTCGCCGGAATCCCAGTCTTGTCGCGCTTGAAATCGATGATGCGCAGCTTGCGCTTGTGCCCGCCGCCGATGAACCGCATGGTGGTGTCGCCCGAGTTGCGGCGTCCGCCGGTGCGCGGCTTGGGTTCAAGCAGCGGCTTGTGCGGACTCGTGCTGGTAATGTCGTCATTGACCAGGGTCGTGCGATAGCGCAACGTCTGCGTCGTCGGTCGATATGTCTTAATTGGCATAGAAGCTCTCAGCTTTCAGCTGTCAGCTCTCAGCTTCACACCGTCGCTTTTACTGATAGCTGACGGCTGAGAGCTGATAGCTGCTTTACAAATTCTGCGCGTACTCCGGCATCTTCTCCCCGGACCGCAACCGCACGTACGCCTTCTTCCAGTCCGGACGGTAGCCGGCGAACTTGCCGCGCCGCCGCTCTTTTCCCGGATACGTGGCCGTCCGCACCGAATGCACTTTCACCTTGAAAATCGTCTGCACGGCCTGCTTGATTTCCGTCTTGGTCGCCTTGGGCGCCACCTGGAACACCAGCGTGTTCTGGTTTTCCTTGATGGCCAAACCCTTCTCGGTAATCACGGGACGGCGAATAATCTGGTATGAGGATTTCATTTCTCTACGCTACCTCCGCCGCTTTTTCATGCCGCGTCCGCTTGCGCCGTTCGCCGTGCGCCTTCTTCGTGCCTTCGTCTTCATTCGCTTTCGGCTTGTGCTGCCGCTTCGACACCGACGACTTCAGCGAAACCTGCAGCTTCTCAATCGCCGGCTGCGAGATAATCGCGCGGTCATACTTCAGCAGATGAAAAGGATGCACTTCGTTGCTCAACAGCATCTCAAGCCCCGCGATGTTGCGGGCGCTCAAGGCCAGGTTGTGATTCTCGTGCTTCGGCTCTTCGATAATCAGAACCGTTTTATCGACTTTCAGCGAATTCAGCGACTTGCGGAATTCCTTGGTCTTCGCTTCCTTCATGTCGAACGTGTTCACCACGATCAGCTTGCCGTCCGCCAGTTTCGCGGCCAGCGCCGAACGCAACGCGCCCAGCAGCTTCTTCTTGGGGAAGGCGTAATCGTAAGAGCGCGGCTGCGGCCCATGTACCGTGTAGCCATGCCGCCACAGCGGCGACCGGATCGATCCGATGCGGGCCCGGCCCGTGCCCTTCTGCTTCCAGAGCTTTTTGCCGGAGCCGGAAACTTCCCATCGGCCCTTGGTTTTGTGCGTGCCGGCGCGCTGGCTGGCGCGGTAATGCTTCACCGCTTCCCAGAGCAGATCTTCGTTGACCGCGCCGAAGATTTCGTCGGCGAGATCCATCGTCCCAACCTTCTCGCCGCTCAAATTATGTATGTCGATCGTTGCCATATGTCTTCTTCTTTGCTTGTGTAGTGCCAGCTTATGTGGAGCGGGCACTCCTGCCCGCTTGCCTGCAGCATCTCAAAACCAGCGGGCAAGAGTGCCCGCTCCACACAAGACCTATGCTTTCTTCGCCGCTCGCTTCGCAGCCTTCAACGGATCCACTGTCGCCGACCCGGCAAATCCGCGCCGTTCTCGTGGCGGCTTCTTCGCCTTCGTAATCACGATGTACCCGCCTTCGGGCCCAGGCACGCTGCCCTCAACCACCAGCAGATTTTCGTCCTTGTCAACACCTAAAACGCGCAGGTTGCGCTGAGTCACGCGAGCATTGCCCATGTGCCCCGACATCCGCATGCCTTTAAACACGCGCGACGGAAACGCTGACGAGCCGATCGAACCGGTAATCTGAAACATCGACCCGTGCGACTTCGGACCACCGGCAAAATGATGCCGCTTCACCACACCCTGAAACCCTTTTCCCTTGCTGATTCCAACGATGTCGACAAAACGCTCGCCTTCGAACATCTCGACCAGCACGCGGTCGCCAACCTTTACCGAACCGTCCCCATCGGGCGCGCCTTCAACCTCGAGCGGCACTTCGCGCATGAACTTCACCGGAGGCAGATTGTTCTTCGCCAGATGTCCTTGGGCCGGCTTGGTCAACCGCGACTGCTTCACAAATTCGACCAATCCAATCTGGGCCGCCTCGTAGCCGTCTTTCGTGGCCGACTTGTGCTGCGTCACCACGCACGGACCAGCCTGCAGCACCGTGACCGGGCGAACGTCGCCCTTGGAGTCAAACAGTTGCGTCATGCCGATCTTCTTGCCCAGAATTCCCGCGACCTTGGTTGCCATTTCCTTCTCCATCCAGCATGGCTCGTCATCTTTGATGGCGGCTATTGGCTGGAGAGCTTCGGGCCTACGCCTTCGCTCTTTTTCTCAGTTCAACTTCTGAAGCTCTTGCGACCTCGAATACTGGACATCTTCCATCCTGTCCCGATACCCCTTCCACAACGTGCCCGCGACGGATAGAAGAAAACCAAACAGTCCGATCGCAATCACCCAAATCCGATAAGTCCTCGGTACGTAGTCTTCGGCGAGCGTCAACAGAAGAAACAGGACGCCGCAGCTAACGCCGAATAAAACAGCGGGCCAATCAAACCGCTCGCGATAGCCGCACTTCGGACACCTATGCACCTGTCAACTCCAGTGACTTACTTGTGCTCTTTCCCGAACGCCTTGATCTCCACATCCACGCCCGCCGGCAGATCGAGCTTCATCAGCGCGTCCACCGTCTGCTGCGTCGGCTCGAGAATATCGAGTAGGCGCTTGTGGGTGCGGATCTCAAACTGCTCCCGCGACTTCTTGTCCACGTGCGGCGAACGCAGCACGCAGTACTTGTTCTTCATCGTGGGCAGCGGAATCGGTCCCGCAATCTGCGCGCCGGTGCGCCGCGCCGTTTCCACGATCTCGCCCGTCGACTGATCCAGAATGCGATAGTCGTAAGCCTTCAACCGGATGCGAATTCTTTCTTTTCCAATCACTGTGTCATCTCTCTAACCCCTCCCGCTATCCGCGGAAGGAAAGAACCTGCGGCAGGAAGCAAGCCGCTTTTGTTTTTGCCTGTGTGGAGCGGGCACTCTTGCCCGCTTGCTTATAGCGCCGAAAAACCAGCGGGCAAGAGCGCCCGCTCCACACAATCTTTTACTTACTGCACAATCTCTGCGATCGTGCCGGCGCCTACCGTGTGCCCGCCTTCGCGGATGGCAAACCGCAGGCCTTTTTCCATCGCCACCGGCGTGATCAACTCAATCACCAGGCTGACGTTGTCGCCCGGCATCACCATCTCGGTGCCCGCCGGCAATTCGGCCACGCCCGTCACGTCCGTTGTACGCAGATAAAACTGCGGACGATATCCCTTAAAGAACGGCGTATGCCGACCGCCTTCTTCTTTGGTCAGAATGTAGACTTCGGCCTTGAACTTGGTGTGCGGAGTAATGGAACCCGTCTTCGCCAACACCATGCCGCGCTCGACGTCTTCTTTCGCGATGCCGCGCAGCAGCAAGCCGGCGTTGTCGCCCGCCATGCCTTCGTCCAATTGCTTCTTGAACATTTCAACGCCGGTCACGACCGTCTTGCGAGTCTCGCGGAAGCCGACGATTTCTACTTCTTCGCCAACCTTCACTTTGCCGCGCTCAATGCGTCCCGTGACCACCGTGCCGCGGCCCTGAATCGAAAAAATATCTTCGATCGGCATCAGGAACGGCTTATCCAGTTCGCGCGCCGGCTGCGGAATATATTTGTCCACCGCCGCCATCAACTCGTCGATCTGCGCCTCTGCCTTGGCTTCCCCGTTCAGCGCGCCGAGCGCTGAAACCCGCACCACCGGGACATCGTCGCCCGGGAACTTGTAGGTCTTCAGCAACTCGCGCACTTCGAGTTCAACCAGTTCCAGCAACTCGGGATCGTCGACCGCGTCAACCTTATTCAATGCCACAACCAGATACGGCACGCCTACCTGCCGAGCCAGCAGCACGTGCTCACGCGTCTGCGGCATCGGACCATCCGTCGCTGCGACTACCAGAATCCCGCCATCCATCTGCGCCGCGCCCGTAATCATGTTTTTGATGTAGTCGGCGTGGCCCGGGCAATCGACGTGGGCGTAGTGCCGGTTCGCCGTCTCGTACTCGACGTGCGCCGTGGCAATGGTTATGCCGCGCGCCTTTTCTTCCGGCGCGTTATCAATGCTGTCGAAAGACCGGAACGTGTTCTTCGGATTGTGCTTCGACAAAACCTTGGTGATCGCCGCCGTCAACGTAGTTTTGCCATGATCGATGTGACCAATCGTTCCTACGTTGCAGTGCGGCTTGCTGCGATCAAATTTTTCTTTCGCCATAACTCAGCTCTTAGCTCCTAGCTCTTAGCTTCTAGCTTAAACCGAACCTTCTTCGCCGCCGTCGTCCAACTTCTCGTAATAAGCCCCGAGAAATTGCTCTTTCTCAGTCAGCCCTTCGGAGCGAAGCCACTTCTCAAAACTTTCGAACTCCGCCTGGAACCGGTCTCGAAACCGCTCAAAGTTCCGATGCCAGACCCAACTATCTTTAACTCGATACTGCCGCGTCTCGGGGGCCTCACACCAAACTTCGGTGAACAGATACCCGTCAGCCCCGAACAGCAACCTGGCCCACGGCCCGCTCACACTGAAAGCGGCTTCGAACTCTGCCCGCCGGCCGTCCGCAACCCAAAATCTTCGATCCACTACAAACTTCTGATCAGCTTTCTGAACTACGGACCGCGGGGCGTGCAGTCACTTCGCCGTCCCTTGCACCTTCGCGATGATTTCCTCCGCGACGGATCGCGGAGCCTCCTCATAGCGCGCAAAGTGCATCGAATATTCCGCGCGGCCCTGCGTCGAGGAACGCATGTGAGTCGCGTAGCCAAACATTTCCGCCAGCGGCACAATGGCCTTGATCACCTGCGAACCGGCACGGTGCTCCATGCCTTCGATGCGTCCACGGCGCGAACTCAAATCGCCCATGATCACGCCGGCATAATCTTCCGGCGTCACCACTTCGACCGCCATCACCGGCTCCAGCAGCACCGGAGAAGCCTTGCGCGCGGCTTCTTTGAACGCCATCGATCCGGCAATCTTGAACGCCATTTCGTTCGAGTCAACGTCGTGATAGCTGCCGTCATAGAGCGTGGCTTTCACGTCGACCATCGGATAGCCCGCGAGAATGCCGCCTTCGAGCGCCTCACGAATCCCCTGATCGATCGGCTTGATAAATTCTTTGGGCACCGAACCGCCCGAGATGTCATTGACGAACTCGTAGCCCACGCCCGGCGGTTGCGGGTCGAGATAAATCTTGGCGTGCCCGTACTGGCCTTTGCCGCCAGTCTGCCGAATATATTTGCCTTCGGCTTCCGCGTGCCTGCGAATCGTTTCGCGATACGCCACCTGCGGCTTGCCGACATTGGCTTCGACTTTGTACTCGCGCATCATGCGGTCGACAATGATTTCCAGATGCAGCTCGCCCATGCCGCTGATGATGGTCTGTCCGCTGTCGGGATCGGTGTGAACCTTAAAGGTAGGATCTTCCTGGGCCAGGCGGCTCAGCGCCATACCCATTTTTTCCTGGTCGGCCTTGGTCTTTGGTTCAACCGCAACCGAAATAACTGGAACCGCAAACGTGATCGACTCCAGCGCGATGGGATGATCTTCGTCGCAAATCGTGTCGCCTGTACCCACGTTTTTCAGACCAACCGCGGCGCAAATATCGCCCGCGAGAATTTCACTGATCTCTTCGCGCTTGTTGGCGTGCATCTTCAGCAGACGCCCGATGCGCTCGGTCTTGGTGGTGCGCACATTCAGCACAGAATCGCCGGTCTTGAGCTGGCCGGAATAGACCCGGATAAATGTCAGCTGGCCAACGAACGGGTCGGCCATGATCTTGAACGCCAGCGCGGAGAATGGCTGCTTGTCGTCGGCATGGCGGAAAATCTTTTCCCCGTTGTCGGGATTCAGTCCATGCGTCTCTGGCACATCGAGCGGCGACGGCAGATAATCCACGACCGCGTCGAGCAGCGGTTGCACGCCTTTATTCTTGAACGCCGTTCCCACCACCACCGGAAATACTTTCAGCGCGATGGTTGACTTGCGCAGCGACGCCCGCAGTTCGTCGGCGGTAATCTCTTCGCCTTCCAGAAACTTGTGCAGGATTTCGTCGTCGTTCTCGGCAATGGTCTCGACCAGCTGGGCGTGAAAGGCTTCGGCTTTCTTCTTCAGGTCGGCAGGAATTTCTTCGGTAAGGTATTCCGCGCCCATGGTGTCGTCCTGCCAAACAATCGACTTCATGTTGATGAGGTCGATGACGCCGCGGAACTTATCTTCCTGGCCGATGGGAAATTGAATGGCGACGGGCTTGGCACTCAGGCGCTTCCGAATGGTATCGACGGCATGCTCGAAATCGGCACCCATCTTATCAATCTTGTTGATAAAGCAAATTCTAGGCACGCCGTATTTATCGGCCTGGCGCCAGACTTTTTCCGACTGCGGCTGCACCCCGTGCACCGCGTCAAACACCGCAACCGCGCCATCTAGAACTCGTAAAGACCGTTCGACCTCAGCCGTGAAATCCACGTGGCCGGGCGTATCAATAATATTGATGCGAATGTCGCGCCAGGTGCAGGTCGTCGCGGCCGAGGTAATCGTGATGCCGCGCTCCTGCTCCTGCTCCATCCAGTCCATGGTGGCCGTGCCTTCGTGCACCTCTCCGATGCGGTGCGTCTTCCCCGTATAAAACAGGATGCGCTCCGTCGTAGTGGTCTTTCCGGCATCGATGTGGGCCATGATGCCGATATTTCTGCAGCGTTCTAATGGGACTGTTCTGGGCACGACAATTAACTCTTTCTGGGCTCCAACCTTAGTTTTTGATTGAGTAATTGGGAAATTTAGTAATTGGGAAATTGAAAATCAAACCCCAATCGCTTCAACAATTACACAATTACCAAATTTCGCAATTACTCAATTCTTCTTACCACCGGTAATGCGCGAACGCCTTATTGGCTTCCGCCATGCGGTGTACATCTTCTTTTTTCTTGATGGCGGCGCCCTTACCGGCGGCGGCGTCCAGCAATTCATTGGTCAGCTTCTCAACCATCCCTTTTTCGCCGCGGGCCCGCGCGTAGGTAATCAGCCAGCGAATCCCCAGCGACGTCCGGCGGTCGGCATTCACTTCCACCGGTACCTGATAGTTCGCGCCACCCACGCGCCGGGTCTTGACCTCGAGCAGCGGCTTGGCGTTCTCGACCGCCTTCTTGAAGAGCTTCAGCGCTTCGTCGCCGCCCTTCTCCTGCACCTTGGCCAGGGCCTCATAAAAAATGCCCTCGGCAGTGGAGCGCTTGCCCTGCCACATCATCGAGTTAATAAACTTCGTCACCAGATCCGATTGATACACGGCATCGGCCGGGACGGTCCGCTTGGCGATATGTCCTTTACGAGGCATGAATCGTTTTCCTCTTAAACCCTTCTCTAACCCTTCTTGGGGCGCTTGGCGCCGTACTTCGAACGTCCCTGCATGCGGCCGGCAACGCCCACCGCGTCCAGCGTGCCGCGAATCACGTGATAACGCACGCCCGGCAGATCCTTCACGCGGCCCCCGCGGATCAGCACAATCGAGTGCTCCTGCAGGTTGTGGCCAACGCCGGGAATATAGGTCGTCACTTCAATTCCGTTGGTCAGGCGGACGCGCGCCACCTTGCGCAGAGCCGAGTTCGGCTTTTTGGGCGTCTGCGTGTACACGCGGGTACAAACGCCGCGCTTCTGCGGACATCCCTGCAACGCAGGGCTGGCCGTCTTGTAACGGGGCCGCTTGCGGCCCTGAGCTACCAACTGGTTAAACGTAGGCACCCTTGTCACTCCTCAGCCGCGCGACAGCCTGCCAATATCCTGCCTGATCGCGCAGCACCGCTCAAATCCTGTTGCAATCCTGTTTAGGACGCGCATCCGTGGGCATAGCCGGCTCATGTCTAACAAAACTATTGCTTAGCAAAACTAATGCTTAGCAAAACATGGCCAACCATTACTTCTCACTGTGCAGGCAGCGTTTCGCATACTCGCGCCAGAGAGATTCTGGATTCCCTCAGAACTTCGTTTTGCGCTGCCGACGGTGGCGCCCGGCCAAACTCCGGGGGCACTCCGTTTCGTCAGCCTTGCCCTGCATATCCTTCCACAATAGGGCGGAAGGCACCGCAGGAACGTTTCAGCGAGGAAAGTTTCCGAAACAACTACTTCAAATCTGCAACTTCATCCGGAAACGTATTTCTCTTCGTCTATAGCTCCACTGCAAGTCCTCTGTGCACACTGCCGCAGAGCAAAACTCACAGCACACAGCAAGCCTGGATGTACTCGCGGAACCAAACTACTATAGCAATTTGTTGCAAACATCGTCAACCCGTGTTTTTGCATCCCACTATGACGGAAACTGGAACGCACGGCGAAGCCTTGGTTGCGTGACATGGTTACGTGAGCGGTACAGGTGCATTCGCGCAAGAGATCCTTCGCAAAGAACGCTCAGGATCTCGGCAGGAGGCTCCCGCGCGCAAAGGTCGCGCGCTCACGCCCTAAGCGCCTCGACTTGCCGATTCCGTCTCCAGCCTCTACACTACAAGTTTTCCAATTCATTCGACTGCTCGTCCTGCGCCATTTCAGGGCGCGAGGCCGGGACAACGCTCTAACTTCTAACTAAAGAGGGGTGCATGGGTCGGTCGCATTCGAACGCTTGGCGGTTGATGGTCGCAATCCTTTGTCTGTGGAGCATCGGCGGATGTGGTAAGGCCTCCAAGCCCGGCACTGCCCCATCTGCCACCAGGGTGAACCTCACGCCGGGGATCGACATCTCGCTCGCCGTGGGCGGGGTACAGGTATTCACTGCATCCGCGCAGACCGGCTCCGGCTCTACCATCAACACTCCCATCACCTTCACGTCGAGCGACACCTCGATATTAAGTCTCGCCCCCAATGGCGTGGCCTGTGCCGGCCATTTCGACGTCGCTTTCACGACCTGCACGGGTGGAGCTACCGGATTGGCTCTGGTGACCGCATCGGCGCTCGGCGCCAGCAGCGCTTCAACCTTCGTCTTCGTGCACCCTCCGATCGACAATATCACCGTGACCGGAACTACCCTCAACGGCGCCCCGATTATCGAGCCTTGCCTTTCCCAGACTCAGTCGATGACCGTGGAGGCTCATGCGTTCAGCCAGGGCACCGACATCACGGCTTCCGTCGGCCCGTTTACTTTTTCCGCGAATAACCGGACGGTCGTGAACCTGGTCCCCATCGACAATATTGTGTACAGCCCCATCAGCAATAATCCGTACAGCCTTCCCACCAATCAGGCCACGGCAATCGCGCTGTTTCCGGGAATCACGCAGATCTATGCCTCCGCGGGCGGCGTTTCCAGTTCTTCCTTTCAGCAGCCGGTTTACCAGAACGCGCAGGGCACATCGCCGGTGCTTGACTTCTTTGCGACCTGTCCCATCAAGACGGTCTCGGTTGCA
This sequence comes from uncultured Acidobacteriota bacterium, assembly GCA_963755795.1. Lineage (GTDB taxonomy): Bacteria > Acidobacteriota > Terriglobia > Terriglobales > Acidobacteriaceae > Sulfotelmatobacter. Next base: position 33,708 of record CAVWLI010000026.1, read on the forward strand.
ATCGGCTCGGGATCGCAGCAGTCCAATCAAACTACGTTCGTCACCTCCAAAGGAACCACGGAACCGGTCACCGCGGTGCTGACCGACGTTATGGGCTACACTTCGCTGCCGTCGACCAACGGGGGCATCGTCCTCAGCAAGATCCCGCTGACCTGGAGCTCGTCGCAACCCGCGGTTTTGTCTGCCGGCACGGGATGCGTGCAAACCTGCACCATCTCAACCCCGTTGCCCGGTTCCGGTTCCGTAACCGCCTCATGCAGCCCGCCCACCTGCAACGTCGGATTCCCCTACGTTCCCCCGTCTCTTTCCGGCTTGGCCTCGGACCCCTCCTCGCCTCTTTCCCAATGCAACGCGTTCTTTGCGACCTCAACCTTCAAGTGCCAGCAACTCATTCCCGCCCCGGTTTATGCCGAGACGGCCATCTCCGGCCTGATCACCGGCTCTACAACGTCGGCCTCTGTGCTCGCCACCAGCACCGGATGTGCTCCCGTGCCGCCGGTAACCTGCAGCACCTCGATCTATAACGTCTCGACGGCCAAGGCGATAGCGGGCAATCAATTTCCGTTGCCGGTTTCGCCCAATTCCCTGCGCTTCGATCTCGCCGGCGATAGAGCCATCATGGGTAGCGAGTTCGGCGCGCAGCTCCTCAACCCGACAAATTTTGGCACCAATAGCAGCCCTTACAGCCCGCTGAGCACGGTAACCGGAACCCTGCTGGGCATCTCCAACAACGGTGGCGTCGCGATCTTCTCCAACACAGCGCAGATCGTAAATCAGACCTACGTCGTCAGCCTTGCCAACCTTAATTCGCCCGCGATCACCCCGCTGAATATTTCCGATCCCGTGGCCACCGCTTTCTCGCCCGATGCGTTGAACTCCTTCATCTTCGGCAACGGCGGAAGTTCCATGTACGTGTATTCGACTGTGCACGGTCTGCAGGGACCGATTGCCCTGTCGGGCCCGGCCAACGCCAACACCACAGCGTTCTCGCCCAACGGCGCCTTCGCCTTTGTGGCCGAGGCCGCCGCTAACGGCAACCCGGCCAATCTGACCGCATTCAACAATTGTGACAGCCAAGTCTCAACCAGCTCGACTCTGGTTCCCGCGGTCCTGGCCCTGCCCCACGACCCTCTTCTCATGCAGGTGTTGCCCGGAGTACACATCGAAGGCACCGACTCTTATGGATTCCAGATTCCCGACGGAACTCACGTGTTGGTGCTGGACTCGACCGGGTTCGACGTGATTACCGCCATCACTTCGGCCGCCCTACCCGGGACCATCTGTCCCCAGACCCTGACCTTCGTCCCCAGCCCCGACCCCAAACTCGCCGTGCAGCGCATCGAGTTGGGCCAGGGCACGCTGCAGCCGTTGAATTTCTTCGTGACCGCCGACGCCTCGCAAATCTACGTCGCTGCCGCGGGCAACGCCAGCATCCTGGTCTACGATTTCGGAGCAGGTGCGGTGGCCAGCGGAATTGAACTCGCGGGCAATGCCACTCCCATCGCCGCCCAGATGTCGGTCGACACCGGCACCATTGTGGTTGCGGGCAGCGACGGCATGCTGCACATCGTCACCACCTCTCTCGGTGGCAGCGACCAGTTGCAGCTCGCCTTCCCCAGCCTTCCCAACTACCTGAACCCCTTCTGCACCGCCACGCCCACCCAGGGCCCCTGCGCCCTGAGCTTGCTGGCCGTCAGACCATAGGGCCGCCCTCAGTTCTCGGTGGTCAGTTCACAGTTTTGACTGCACTCAGAAATCGGCCAGCACGCAGCATGAGGGAACACCTTCCGCTGAGAGTTCTTAGTTGGAGGGAGAACAAGAAGTGTCCGCTAGCCGGATGCTGAAAAACCGCCTTGCGCACAGATTTTGGGAAGGGCACCGACTTCAGTCGTGCCGCTAAGTCCTCTAAAATCAGCCGCGCTTTAGCGCCTGAGGTTTGCCCTCGGCCCCCAAAATGAGGTTTTCCGCAGCCTACTAGAGGATCCGAGAACTGAGAACTGCCTACTGCCAACGGCTCCTACGCCGGCTTCTCCAGTTCTTTTCCCACGCTATCAAGCACTCCATTCACGAAGTGCACCGATTCGGGACTGGAAAATTTCCGCGCAATCTCCAGTGCCTCATTGATCACCACCGCCCGCGGAGTCTCCGGATAAGCCATCAACTCGGCCACGGCAGCGCGCAGCAGATTGCGATCCACGGCAGCCATTCGCTCCATGCGCCAGTGCTCGGCGTGCTTCTCAATCAGTCCGTCGATCTCCGCGTTGCGATCGGTGGCCACGCGAAACAGATCGTCGGCAAATCCCCGCACCTCGGCGCTCGCTGTCCCATGCTCCGCCCAGAACGTCCGCCGCACCTGGGCGGCATCCTGTTTGCCCATGTCCGATTGAAACAGCATCTGGAGCGCCAGTTCCCGGGATTTGCGGCGAGTACCCATAAGAAGCTATCAGCCGTCAGCTTTCAGCTCTCGGCTTTTCAAGAGCAGTTCCTTCGGCTTGCAGGTTCAGTTTACAGGAAGTATTCGACCAAGTCGGTTGAGCCAGGAAAATAAGCTCAAGCGGCAAAAGAGTGCGGATCGAATCAGCGCTTTCGTTTTTTTGGAGACGCTTTCGGCGGAGTGTTCTTGCTGACAGCTGACCGCTGAGAGCTGATAGCTCGTTTCAACGCCGCCATCTCCACCGCCGCCAGTGCCGCCTCAAACCCCTTGTTCCCCATCTTCAGCCCGGCCCGATCGATGGCCTGCGCCAGGTTCTCGCAAGTCAGCACTCCAAACGCATGTGGCACTCCGGTCTCCTGTGCCGACTGCCCAATCCCACGCGTGACTTCGTTGACGATCACGTCATAATGCGCCGTGTCGCCCCGCAGCAGGCAGCCAAGGCAAATGATGGCGTCGTATCTTTTCGTCTCAGCGAGAGCGCGCGCGGCGGAGGGAATTTCGAATGCACCGGGAACCCGAACAATTTTTACTTCTTCCTTCTGCGCTCCGGCGCGATATAGCCCATCCAGCGCACTATCCAACAGCCGTTCCGTGATAAACGAATTGAAGCGAGATACGATGATGCCAAACCTCTTGCCACTTGCGTCGAGATTTCCGGAGAAATCGCTCTGCGCCGGCCCTTTCTTCGGCTTCACGCTCAGAATGATTTTCCCCGGCAAAGAGACAGTGAACGGCTCTTCGGGCGACCATTCAATCTCGGAATCTCGGAAGCCGACGCGAAGCTTCATTCGCTTTGCAGTCTTGTAAATCAACTCGGTGTCTGGAGTTTCCATCACAATTAGAAAGGCTGCTTCGCGCGCGGCAGGCGCAAGTCCTGGCGGCTTAGCAGGAAAAGATGTGAGCGAAATTCCCCCAAGAGGAGCTGCGAACGAAATGCTTTTGAAGCCTAAGACGTGTTCCTCGGCGTCGCCCCGGACGAGACCAATCGCGCTAAGAAACTCTTCCAAGACGGGAAAGTCACTGGCGTCCAGATATCGCTGAAGGTGGAGAGCTCTCGACATGGCTGGCTACTTGCCCTTGAACTGCGCTGCCCGCTTCTCAAGAAAAGCTGCAGTCCCTTCCTTCTTATCTTCCGTTGCACACGACACCGCAAACAAAACCGCCTCCAGATAAAGCCCTTCGCTTAAAGTCATCTCCATGCCTTTGTTGACGGCTTCCATCGCATACTGTACGGCCAGCGGAGCATTAGCAATAATCTTCGCCGCAATCGCCTCCGCCCTCGGAATCAACTCCGTCAGCGGAACAACTTCATTCACCAGCCCAATGCGATGCGCTTCCTGCGCCGTAATCATCTCGCCCGTCAGCACATGCTGCATGGCAATCCCCTTGCCCACCAGTCGCGGCAGCCGCTGCGACCCCCCGTAGCCCGGAATAATCCCCAGCTTCACCTCCGGCTGCCCCAGCTTCGCATTGTCGCTGGCCAGCCGCATGGTGCAAGCCAAAGCAAGCTCACATCCACCGCCGAGCGCGAATCCATTGATGCAGGCAATCACTGGCTTGCCCAGATTTTCGATCAGATTCAGCACCGACTGCCCGCGATGCGTATACTCCTTGCCCGAAACCGCATCATGCTTGGCGAGTTCGCCGATGTCGGCCCCGGCAATGAACGCCTTCTCGCCCGCGCCTGTAAGAATCACAACGCGAATATTCTTATCGTTCTTAATATCGTGAAAGGCAGCGCGCAATTCCTCCATGGTGGCCATGTTGAGCGCATTGAGGACCTTCGGCCGGTTGACGGTGACGTAAGCAATCGCGTTTTTCTTTTCGAGAAGTATATTTTCGTAGTTCATAAAACTTCACCCTCTGTCATCCTGAGCGCTCCTGTCATCCTGAGCGCCTCTGTCATCCTGAGCGCAGTAAACCGATTCGCCCAGCGAATCGGTTTACCCAGTCGAAGGATCCCTATCAGCTCAATCGACCGATAGCTTCGCCGGGAGTTTTCTCGACGGACCTTGAGAGAATGCCTCGCGACGCCCCTCGACGCGTAATCTCAAAGGGATCCTTCGACTACCTAAGAGCTTCACTTCGTGAAGCTCTAACTCCGCTCAGGATGACAACGCTTAGAGCTTATTCGCCCGCGGCTTCTCCGGGTCCGCATAATCATAAAACCCCCGCCCCGACTTCCGCCCGTACCACCCCGCCATCACCATCCGCTTCAGCAGCGGAGGCGACGCAAACCGCCGCTCCTTGAACTCGTCATACATCACATGCGTAATGTAATAAGTCGTATCGAGCCCGACAAAATCCAGCAGCGTAAACGGCCCCATCGGATACCCGCACCCCAGCTTCATCGCGTTATCGATATCCTCAATCGACCCCACGCCCTCTTCATACGCGCGAATCGCATCGAGCAAATATGGCACCAGCAGCCGGTTTACGATGAATCCCGTCTTGTCCGAAGTCCGCACCGGAACCTTGCCCAGCTTCTTCGCGAACTCGTAAGCAGTCTCGTAAACGTCGTCGGCAGTCGCGATCGTGCGCACCACTTCGACCAACTTCATCAGCGGCACCGGATTAAAAAAATGCAGCCCAATAAACCGCTCCGGACGTTTTACGGAAGTCAATAATTCTGTCACCGAAATCGAAGAAGTATTCGAAGCAAAAATCGCGTCTTTCTTCACCACGCCATCAATCGACGCATACATCTTCTTCTTCTCGTCCACATTCTCAATGATGGCCTCAATCACAATGTCGCAATCGCTGAGGTCGGATTTGGAAGTCGTCCCGTGAAGTCGCGCCCGGATGGCGTCTTTCTGTTGCGCAGTGATCCCGCCCTTCTCCACCGGCCGCTCCGCAAACTTCGCCAAAGATTTCTCAATCCCAGCAAACCCCTTGTCGAGAAACTTCTGCTCAACCTCAAGCACGGTGACTTCGAATCCAGCCGTCGCGCAAACCTGCGCAATGCCAGACCCCATCAGCCCGCAACCGAGAACGCCGACTTTATGAATAGCCATTTTTAAGTTCCTTCACCCGCGGATTCACTGAATCGGAATCAATTCACCACAGACACACAGAGACACGACGTAAAAATCATTCCTCTAAGTTCGCCGTCACTAGATCCGCAAACTTCACGGCGTATACCGCATCTTTTGGTGCGCTGGCGTACTTCTGCCCGAGATTCGTCGACAATAGGTCGCAAATAAAATCCTCATGCTCCTCGTCGACGTGCGTGACCTTGACTAACGCGCTTTCGCCGTCAGCCAGGGCGATACGAACAACCTTTCCTTGATGATCCTTCAGCACGCGGTAATACTGATGACTTTCGATGGCGTAAGCGAATATCGCCAAGCCCGCTTTGCCGTCGACGAAGACCTTATCCCGGCACCGCACGCGGGCAAAGGGTGCAAACGCCCAGCTCTCACCTTCAGGAATTCTGTCGGTGACCTGGAAAATGTCGGCCCCGATCTGTAAGGCCCGAACCGGGCGCCAACAGTCCACCCCTTCTTCAATCAACGGCATGTAAATTATCTTGTCCATGCAGCTCTGGGGTCGAATGTGGTATGCCGCTCAGGAGAGAACAATTAGCGGCCTTCGAGATTTTTAAGCCGGTCTGATAGAGATTCAACTTCAGCGTCCAGCGCGCGAAGGGCAGCCGCATGGCTTTTCTGACGCAGCTCGACGGGAGACGCCCACTTATGAAACTCGGTGAGCAAGGTGGTTTCCACTTTCTCCAGTCGACCGCTAAACTCGGTTTCTACCTTCTGCAACCGCTCGCTGATCCACTGTTTATCGTCGTCTGTGAGCATAGCCAAATTATAGGACAAAGCCACAAGCCACCCAAGCTAATTCAAACTCTCCACCACCATCGCAATCCCCTGCCCGCCGCCGATGCACGCCGTCGCTAGCCCATACTTTTTCTTCCGCCGCCGCAACTCGTACAGCAGCGTAATCACCAGCCGCGTCCCGGTCGCGCCCAGCGGATGCCCCAGCGCAATCGCCCCGCCATTCACATTCACCTTCTCGCGATCGAGGCCCAACTCTTTCTCGACGGCCAGATACTGCGCCGCGAACGCCTCATTCACTTCAATCAGATCGATGTAGTCCAAACTCAGCCCGGCCTTCTGCAGCGCAATCTTCGACGCCGGCACCGGACCGCGCCCCATCAGCTTCGGCTCGACGCCCGCAATCCCCCACCCGCAAATCCGTCCCAGCGCCTTCAACCCGCGCTTCAGCGCACTGCTCCAGCGACATCACCACCACGGCCGCGCCGCCATCCACAATCCCGCTGGCATTCCCTGCCGTCACCGTTCCATTTTTTCCGAATGCCGGGCGAAGCTTCGCCAACCCTTCCATCGTGGTCTGCGGACGCCGGTGATCATCTTCGGTCAAGTTCTCTCCACTAGCCTCGCCCTTGTGATTGCGCAGCGGCACCGGCACCAGCTCTTCCTGAATGCGTCCGTCCTTATAAGCCGCGTCCGCCCGCTGCTGCGAGCGCAGCGCAAACTCATCCTGCATCTCGCGCGTGATGCCTTGCTGCGATCCATACAGTTCTGCGGTATTAGCCATGTATGATCCGCAATAGGTATCGAGCAGCGCCACCATCAGCGAATCTTCCAGCTTGCCGCCCGGCGCGAGCGTGAACCCATCGCGCCCGCGAATCACAAACGGGGCCTGCGACATCGCCTCCATTCCGCCGGCCAGCACAATCTTTGCCTCGTCGGTCTGGATCATCTGCGCCGCCGACACAATCGCCTGCATGCCCGATCCACACAGCCGATTCACGGTCAGCGCCGGAGTCTCAATCGGCAGCCCCGCCCGCAATCCCACGTGCCGCGCGCCATAGAGCGCATCGCCGGAAGTCTGCTGCGCATTGCCGAACACGGCATGATCGAATTCCTTTGCGTCAATCCCCGAGCGTTCGATCGCGCCCTTCGCCGCCACAGCGGCCAGTTCCTGCGCAGTAAAATCCTTCAACTTGCCGCAATAGCGGCCAAAGGGCGTGCGCGCCCCACTGACGATGGCAATGTCCCCAGGCTTCAGCATGATTTTCTCGGCAGAACTTTTCTCGGCAGAACTCGGCCAGAATCGATCAGCAATCGATCGAGCCAAACTCGTTAGTTTAGCAGCGCGTGAGCAGATTTGACCATCGAGTCCCCGACCCGGTAGTGGGCTATTGAATCGCCTTGATTCTAAGACTCGCGCCGAAGGAATCAGTGGCCTCACCGAGGGCTGCTTGTTTCGCGCCACGGTCCGCATGACTGGGGCAGCGAACAACAGGGGCAATGCGCCGCTATAACTCGCCTGTCGAATGGCTTCAGCCGCAAGCTGGAGAATCACGCGGCGGCCACGGCCCACCATTATTTCGCCTACAACTTCATCAAAATCTGTCGTACACTTCGCAGGTCTTCCGCCACGGCTGCTGGCGTCACAGATCGACTGTGGAGCGTGGAGGATTGAGTAGCCCTCTGGCAAGCCCCCGAACAGCGGAGGGTGGAAAGAGCAGCGTAATTCAGCACAAATGAAAGATGAATGGATACAGGTGAATCGAGCCGGACAGCTCGTGAAATTCACCTACGATGACCTTCCAGAAGGTACGGCGTTTCTGACTGCGCAGATTGCAGGTCATGAGGTCGTTTGCTCCGTCATTTTGCCCAAGCCGGAACTCCCATTCAGTCGCGAAAGTGTCGAAAGTCACTTCCAGCACGGAACTAACTTAAGATTACGGCTTCGTTCACAGTAGCCCACTACCTCCGACGGCGGAAGTAGAGTGTGAGAATAGGCGCGTATCAGGGCCTGCCTTCAGGCATGCCACGCTACCCCATTTCGGCGTCGCTGAAGCGATGCCCTGATCCGGATCGTCTTACTGGTTGCCCCCAACTGGCTCATCTCAAACGGATCAGCAGTTTTGCCTTGGACGCTCCTGACCGATATCGTGATACGGTTGCCACCGAGGAGGTCCTCGATGGAACAGCGCGTCAGCATCATCACTCTTGGCGTGGCCGATCTCAAACGCAGCCGCGCATTCTACGAGCGCCTGGGATGGCGCCGGTCGATGTCCAAGGACGACGCAGAAGGCATCATCTTCTTCCAAGCCGGAGGCATGGCCCTCGCCCTTTATCCCCGGCACGAACTCGCCAAAGACGCGAACGTCGCCGCCGACAGCCACGGCTTCGGTGGAATCACTTTGGCCTACAACGCCCGCACTCGCGCGGAAGTCGACTCCGTACTTAACGAAGCTGCCGCCGCCGGCGCAAAGATCGTCAAGCCCGCCGAGGAAGCCTTCTGGGGAGGCTATTCAGGATACTTTTCTGACCCGGACGGTTTTCTCTGGGAGGTTGCGTGGAATCCATCCTTCGCGATCGCCGAAGATGGAACCATCAGAATTCCGGAATGAGTCATTGAGTCAATGAGTCAATTCCTACGCCACAGCGCCCGCGGCCAGCGCCGGCCCCAGCGCGATGATCTTTCCCGGCCCCTGCGACATGGCCTGCGCCAGCGCATGCTCGGCGCGATTGATCACTTCGGTGACCACGTCGACCGGATCGTATTCAGTACGGATGACGGCCTCGGCCAATCCGGCGGAAAACTGCGCATTGTGTCCCTGGCTGCCATCATCCTTCGCCGGCAGCCGCACTTCGGAAATGATCTTGCGCAGCTTCTCTACCGCCAGCATGGCTTCTTTTTCCGCAGTCTCGCCCAGCAGAATCGCGATCGTCATGGTGTCGTAGCGAAACGCCAGATCGTTGGTGCGGATGCTAGCGGCAATCAACTGTCCCGACCTCTCCATCACCGCCTGCACTTCGGCTTCGCCATACTCCTTGAGCATGGCGGCGCTCCTGCCGAACTGCAGCAGCAGCACCGAAAGCGCCGACGCATTTTGAATGGCACGTTTACTCTCGGCCAGCAGCAGATCGATATAAGAAGCCCGCTTCAGCAGCCCGGACTTCTCGTCAGTCACCGACAGATTCTTCACCAGCCGCCGCAACCCGGCGTTATTCAGCGCGATCACCATCTGCTCGGACAGAGTCTTCAGCACCACCATGTCCGACTGCTGCCACACTCGCGGCCGGCTGTGCACCAGCACCAGCATGCCCGACAATTTCTTCGCCGTCGCTGAGCGGGATGGCCAGCAACGACGCTGCTCCCAACTCCGTCACCGCCTTGCGCGCAGCCTGCAAGGCAACCGCTTTGGCCGCATCTTCAATGGCCAGAGGCTCGTGCCCATCGACCGCCTTGTGCAGGCTTGCGACCAGTTCACCAATCACCGCATGACTCGCCTTCTTCTGGCCCTCGACGCAGAACTCTTCCACCGCGGTCGCCGACGAGCCGGCCTTGCCCATCGCCGCAATGCAGCGCGTGGCTTCCCAATGCGTTCCAATCTCGCGCACCGCGGTACTGAGCACCGCCGGGGCCGTTCCCTGGTGATACAGCTTGCGGGAAATCTCGGCCACGCGAGTGAACGCCCGCACATCGGTCGCCTGATCTGGTGCGGGCGCAGCAACAGGAGCAGGAGCCGCCGCAGCCACCGGAACGGGCGCCGGAGGCAACGGCGCCGACCCGGCATATCGCGGAGTCACTCCCGCCGACATATACAGGCGCTGCAAGTCCTCGTTGCGCTCTTCCTCGCGCGGAAACAATTCCTGAATTCTCTGCAGCCGCTCAACCGCTTTGTTCCGCATCCCGTACTGCACCAGGATTTCCGCCTGCAGCATCAGATCCTGCAGCGTCGAAGCCCCCAGCGTCGGCCCTTCCACGTGAGCCGGTTCGGGCGTCTTGCTGGCGGAGCTGAAGCGCGACGAGATAACTTTGAATCGTCCCTCATCTACCTTGCCCTTCAGCATATCCAGCCGCTTCAGGTGTCCGGCTTCATAGGGATCCACTTCGGCGGCCCGATCGAGACATTCGGCGGCCTTGGCATACTCTTCCGTGCTGCAATACAGATCAAACAATTTCAGCAGTGTCTGACAATAATCATTTTCGCGATTGGAGGCGTTATACAGTTCGCTGAGAAACTCCAGCATCGGCGGGCAGGCCCGGCGCGCCGCCGTAATGTCTTCCATGATGGCAATAAACTGCCGGCGTTCCCCGCGCCGCCGCTGGAATTGTTCCAGCTTGCGCGCCAGCGCAACCGCGGCATCATCCTGCTCGCCATCCAGCAGGCTTCCAATCAGCGAAATCACCTGCTGTACCCGCCCCGGATTCTGCTCAAACAGCTGCCACACCAGCGGCTCGGCTTCGGCGTTGCGGCCCGCCGCCAGCAGCGCGTCGGCATAGGTTTCGCGCAAAGTCACCGTCACCTGCCCGGAGTTCATTTGCGATTCGAGAATGAAGATGGCCGCCCCCGCCTGCCCCTGCGACAGCAAAGTCTTGCCATAGGCCAGAGCGATACCCTGATCCGAAGCATCCTCCTGGTAAGCGCGCTCGTACCACTGGGCCGAGTCGCCGCCATCGGCCGTGGCCAGCTGTGCCACCTGCTGAAAAGCCAGCGCCGCGGATCTGCGGTCTCCCCGCTCCGATGCCAGTTCGGCCACACGCTGCAGGTTGGCCCGGTTCGGTTCCAGCGCCACAATCCGGTCCAGGATCTCAGCCGCTTCCTGCTTCTTGCCGAGTTTCACTACATCTGACAGCGCAGCTTCATAAGTGCCAAGCGCGAGCTTTTTATTGGAGCCCTCCAGCAGCTGGCCAAAGCGGAATTTCTGCTGCCACGTCGGACTCCCATGCCGCGCCAGCTTCTTGTAGGTGAGGCTGGCTCGAGTCGCGTCCCCGGCCCCCACCTGGCGCTCGAACAGATCACCCAGCAACTTGACTGCGTCGGCGTTACGGCTCAACGACAGGCATAGATCCGCAGCCAGCTGCCGCACCACGTCGTTCTCCACATCGTCCCGCAGCACAAGTAGATATTCGTCGAGCGCTTCCGGAGTCTTGCCTTTCTGCAAAAGCTTCTCCGCGCGCTCCACGCGCTTCCCTATTTCGGCTCGGTCCGGTCGTCTTGTGATCTCAGGCATGCGGAATCAGGCGGAGTAAACCCTCCACCGATTCTAGGAGCGCCCCCCAGCAGCAGCAATGCGGTAACGACCACCGGCGATTACGAAGGTCACTCCCGCGAAGCTTCAGGAATACTTGCCACAATGGATTTTGCCGCCAAATCGAAACCCGCTTTGAAATCGAACCCCCCAAAAAAGAGGGGGGTCGGGACCCCTGCCGGCCGCGAAATGTGTGTAACGTTTTGCCGCCGGTGTCGTTGACCTATACCCGCGTCATCCTGGATTCGCCAATTTTGGGCTGGCGGGGCTCCTGTGCGCTGAGGAGCGAAGTTGCGAGCAACTCGACTCATCGCAATTCCCAACTTGTGTATAGTGTTGCTTCCACATGATTGAATCCCGCTGCAGGCTGCTCGGAAATGGAGATCGATTGAGACAACTCGCGCGCCGTTTTCTCGCTCTGCTACTCGCTGCCCCATTCTTTCTTTTCGCAGCCGGTTCCCCGCTCCAGGCTCAGGAACTCCGCGCCCAGGAAAATTCCGGCGAACGAATTTTCTTCCATGCCAAGGTCTTCACCGGCGACCCGCAGAATCCCTACGCCGAAGCGGTTGCCATTCGCGGCGACAAAATCGTCGCGGTCGGCAACCTTTCTGAAATCGCCAAGTCCGTTTCCGCCGCCGCCGAGCGCATCGACCTCGAGGGCAAGAGCCTGTTTCCCGGCTTCATCGACTCGCATAGTCACTCCATCGACGGCGGACTCGGCCTGATCGGCGCCGACGCCAGCGACAAAGTCTTCACGCTCCCGCAACTTCCACCATTCGTCGAAAACGCGAAGAAAACGCGCCGCGGCATGCGCGGCGACATTCTTGAAATTCAAGGCCTGCCCCTTGAATTCTGGTCGCACCCCGACGTCCTCAATGCCGACTTCAGCACCGGCGCCTACGCTACGCAATCCGTCCTGCTCCGCGGCATGGACGGCCACACCGCCTGGGCCAATCGCGCCCTCCTGCAGCGCGCTGGAATCACTGTCGATTTTCTGCAGAAACTTTCCGCCGACCAGCGCAGCTACTACGGCATATTTACGGATAAAGAAAAAAACGGCCAGCCCAACGGCTTCCTGGTCGACGCCGGCCTCGAAAAAATCGAGCCTCTGCTGCCCGAGCCCACTCCAGACATCTTGCTGGCCGCAGCCCGCGCCGCCCTGCAATATAACTACCGTCTCGGCATTACCGCCTGGCTCGATCCCCTGGCCAGCGACAATGTTTTGCGAGCCTACAAATTGCTTGCCGATCACGGCGAGCTAAAGTCGCAAATCGTAGCCTTTCCGCAAGTCCTTGCCAAAGATCCCGCAGCCGACCTCGCCACCGTCCAGCACACTCGCGACGTCTACAAAGACGTTCCCAACCTCCACGTAACCGGCATCAAAATCTTCGCCGATGGCGTAGTTGAATTCCCCTCGCAAACCGCCAACCTCACCAAGCCCTATAAAAACACGGGCCGCAACGGTGAACTCCTGTTCGACCCGAAAACCTTCGCCGAGCTCTGCATCGCCGCCGACAAGCAAGGATTAATCATCCACGTCCACGCCATCGGCGACGGCGCCGTCAAAGCCGCGCTCGACGGCATCGCCGCCGCCCGCCGGGCCAACGGCAATTCCGGATTGCCCGACACGATTACTCACGAACAGTTCGTCCGCCCGGAAGATTTTCCCCGCTTCCGCGAACTCGGCGTCATCAGCGCCCTACAACTCTTCTGGGCCGAAGCCAGCAACGACACCATCGAAATCGTGAAGCCCTACCTCGACCCCGAAATTTACAAGTGGCAATATCCCGCCCGCTCCATCCTCGACAACGGCGGCATTATTTCCGGCGCCAGCGACTGGCCGGTCTCGACCGCCAACGTTTTCTACGCCATCTATCAGGCCGAAACCCGCAAGGGCCCGGAAGGCGTCCTCGACCCCTCGCAAGCCATGCCCCGCGAAGCCATGTTCTACGCCTACACCCGCAACTCCGCCCGCGCCATGAATATGCAGGACTCCATCGGCACCATCGCCCCCGGCAAACGTGCCGACCTGGTCCTGCTAGACCGCGACGTCCTAACGATTTCCCCAGAAAAAATGCGCGCAACCAAAGTCCTGTGGACCGTGGTCGGAGGCAAAACGGTCTACCGCGCCAAGTAAAAAGGGAGATTTGCGGGAGAAAGCGTTCCTGTCATGCTGAGCGCAGCCGCGGCGAATGCGAAGCAATTCGTCGCAGCGAAGTCGAAGCATCCCTACCGCATCAAAGACGCTTCAGCCCACCGGCGTCATCCAAACCGAACTACTCGCCTCATCGCGGTAAGACGCGCACACCATCGGGCTTGGCGATTGCGTGGCATGCAGCACGTAACAATAGAGGTGAGTCGCGCCCAAACTGGCGAAGTGCCGCCGAAACGCCTCTTCAATTTCTTGCGGATCGACATCTTTCCCGCCATCGCCTTCCATGCTGCTCAACGCAACCAGTCGTTTCATGGTTTCGCCTTCGAGCTCGTCCCGAGTGCAGCAATCGACAATAATCGCGAGACACGAATCCGCCGCCATCTTCTGGAACGGAGCCAGATCCGGCCGCTCGCGATTTCCCAGCGCCGCGGCGATCACCTCGCAGCGTCCACTCGGCGCCAGCGCCTCCGGCAGCCCGGCCATCAAGCGCCGCACAATGTCGAGCCCGTCGCCCCCGCCGTCGCCGAACCGCGGATAGCGCACCCCCTTCGGCACCGGCATGAACGGAGGATTGCAGGAAATCACGTCGAACTTTTGTCCCGCCACCGGATCGAGCAGATTGCCGTTGATCAGCTCCAGCTTCTCCGACAGCCCGTTCATGGCCGCGTTCACCCAGAACAGCTTCGCAGCCAGCGGTTCGATCTCGACCGCCGTGACCCGCGCCGCCGTCCGCGCGCACACCAATGCCTGCGTACCCACGCCCGAACACAAGTCGAGAGCATTACCCGCGACCGTTCCGTCCAGCGTGCGGCTCAGCAAAATTGAATCATTCCCGTAGTAAAACTTTGCCGACGGCGACTTCCATTCGCAGAATAACCACAGTCCCAGATGAAACACCAGCCTGTATCCCGCCGCCACGCAATCCTCAACTCGCTTCACCAGCCCGATCTCTTCCACCGTCGCGCGCACTTCCTCCGGCACGCACGCGTCGAACTCGCGCCCCTCCACGCTCTGGCCTTGGCCCTCGCCGAACAGCCGCACCAGCGGCCGGAGTCTCTCCACAATCCGCGGCGCCTCGCTCCCCACATCGCGCACGAACACGCGCTCCAATCCCGACTCCGCCAGCAGGTTCTTCCACTGGACGAGCGCCTGCCGTGTTTCGCTTGTGAGGATTGTCAATTCAAATCCTATTCTGGGGAATCGTGCGAAGGCGTCATCAAAGTTTCCGAAAGCAGCTGAACGTTAGTGTACTGCCGGCCCCAGACCAGCGCCGTAGTATTCCGAGAGCGCCGTCTTCTCCTCCTCAGTCAACTGTCTCGCAACGGTGCGCATGCGAACATTAATATCATTGCTCCGAAATCCGTTCGAAAAGTATTCCAGCTGCTGTTCCAGATAGTCGCCGTTCTGCTTCGAGAGTGGTGGAGCTCCCTTCACCGAATTCACGGGACCATGGCACGACTGGCAGGGAGGGATCCCGCGCTGCCCGTCTCCGAAAACAATCAGCCGGATCGCCATCGCGGCCCGCGCCGGATCATGCATGGCCTGCGGAAACGCCCGGTTGTCTTGCGCATCACTCGCGGTCGGCAGCATCGCGAAATAAGCCGCCAGGTCGGCCGAGTCACGCTCAGTAAACCCCTGGGCAATAGGCTCCATCACTGGCGAACTCCGCTTGCCCGATCGAAAATCCTGCATCTGTTTCCAGAATGACAACGGGTCCATGCCCGCCAGGTTGGGAAACGCAGCGACGGAGCTGAATCCTTCTTCGCCGTGACAATGGTTGCAGCGCCGCCCCAGCAGCAGTCCACGAAACGCATCCCCTCGGGAAATAATCTTGAGAGTTTCCTCCGTCCAGGCCACGTTCGAAGGGATGCGAACCGGAGGCTCGGAACTCGCCGGCGTCGGGGAAGCCGATTGCGCTGAGGCTGATTGTGCAGGGCCTGGTTTTATGGAAGCTGGGTTCGCAGTGGCTGGGTTTGCCGAAGATTGCGCGGAAGATTTCCTTTCCGTCAACAAAAGTCCAATCGCACACAAGGCCACCAGCGCTCCAACCCACCACACCGTTCGCGCCCGCGCAGCCCGACTAGCGTAGCTCACAAGTCCGCCTTTCGCTCGGAAGCATTCCGGCAAACTGCTCTCGCGGCACCACATTCAGCTGGCCTCTCATCGCATAATGGCCCGCACCGCAGAACTCATGGCAGGGAATCTTGAACGTGCCGGGCCTCGGAAACGTGAAGGTCGCTTCCGTCACTGCTCCCGGCACAGCCTTCAGCCCATAGCCCGTGCCCAGGAAGCTCAACATGTGCACCACGTCGGCGCTGGTTATCCGAAACGTAACCGGAACCCCGGCAGGCACTTCAACGCACTGCGGCACAAAAACAAACTGCTGCGCAATCATGCGCACGGTCAGCGCTCCCGACGGTCCCTCCGCCGCGCCCAGATTGCTTTCCACGAATTCCCCGCGCAGGTGCAACGCCGGTGGGTCTGGCCCTTCGCCGCCGCCAAAAAAGTGATAGACCGGCACATCCACCATGTAGTAGCGGGTGGACAAAAGTGCTGCGCCAAACAAGATCACTCCTGCGACAAACCTGATCTTCTTCCACGCACGCGGTCGATTCGGAGTCGAACCAAACATAGAGTTTAAAGGGGCGCTCCTCTCGAGCGAGAACCTACACAACACTCAGATGACCAGAGACCGAATTAGATCACAAAATTTATGATCACAAAACTTATGATTCACAAGACTAACGATGACAAAAGAATGACAGCGGCCAACCGAGGCGACGGATGTCCACCACTTTGCAAACAAAAAAAGGCGCCGGAAATTTTCCGGCGCCATGCAGTGATTCCAACTCGCGAGATGCGGTCAAGCGAGAGGTTCCTACCCACAAATCAAAAACTCAAAACAACTTTACTTGCTCTCCGCCACCGACGGCGACGGATTGACCCCGAAGTCGCCGCCGCGGCGATTGTTCACCGCCGTGCGCGCCACGCGCGCAACCGGTTGGCTCGCGGCCGCCGCTCCGTAACGCTCCAGCAGCACCGGCGCCAGGCTGTTCTCGGCTTCCTTGACGAAGATCATCTGATTTTCCGAAGCCATGTCGACCCGCACGAAATCCCCCAGCTTTACCTGTCCCGTGGCCACCAGATTGGCCAGCGGAAAAACCAGATTGCGTTCAATCGCCCGCTTCAAGTGGCGCGCTCCGTACCGCGGATCCGTGCCTTCCTTCAGCAAATACTGTTTCACCGCCGGCGTGCAGTTGAACACAAACTGATTCGTGCCCGCAGCCATCAACACGCGCTGCTGCACCATCCCCAGTTCAATGTCCAGAATCTGCGCCAGATGTTCGTCGCGCAGCGTCTTGAACACCACTGTCTTGTCGATGCGGTTCATGAACTCCGGCGTAAACTTGCGCCGCGCCGCTTCCACGGCCGTGCGCTGAATCTTGTCGTCGAACGCCTCATCCACTTCAACGGCCTTCGGAGCAAACCCAAACCCGCCATCCACCAGATCCGTCATTTCGCTAGCGCCCAGGTTCGAAGTCAGAATAATGATGCACTGCGACAAATCCACGCGCCGGTTGTCGCCCAGCGTCAGCGTCGCCTTGTCCAGAATCCCCAGCAGCAGCTGCCAGAGCGAATCCGACGCCTTCTCAATCTCGTCAAACAGCAGAATCGAGAGCTTCAGCTTCTCCGTAAACCATTGATTCAACGCTTCCTGCGTCAGCAGCGGATGCGTCTCCCGGTGCCCCAAATATCCCGGAGGCGAGCCGATCAGCTTGGCAATCTCGTGCGAATGCTGGAACTCTGCACAATCAATCTTGATGCACGCCCGCGCATCCCCAAACAGCGACTCGGCCATGGCTTCGACCACCCGCGTCTTGCCCGATCCCGTAGGCCCCAGAAACAGCAGGTTCCCCACCGGACGCCCCGGCGCATTCAGCCCCGCCAGAAACATCTGATAAATTTCAACGACCTTTTCGACAGCGGCATCCTGCCCCACAATGCGGCGGCGCAGGGCGGCATCAAATTCTCCAGCATCGTTGCTGCGACGGTTCGGATCAAGCACTGTTGCCAGGTTTGTTCTCATAGGATCGTTCTTCGTTCGACCTTGCCTAGGGGATAAGCAACCCGCTGGCCACGCCGCCGGCCTGTTCCCCAGAAGCTGCAACTCCCACATCTACCGAGGTTTAGCGCCAACCTACCCCAATTCGCACCCACCAATCCACTGACCGCATACACCCGAAGAGAAAACCTTTGCACCATCAAGGAAGGAACCTGTACCGCCAACCTCATCTCATGAGAAGCTCATGTGGCGACGGGCGCCTCGCCCATCGCGCGACAGCAAAACCAAACGGACCCCGCGACACTCGAGTAGCATCTAAGCAACCGGCTCAAGCCCGATCTCGCTATTAGCTGCTCGCAACTCGCTTCTACCAACCGTGTTACTCCACACGTAACTAGCGACTCGCGCAGCGCGCGGCTAGTATCGCAACGGTAGGTTTTCGCGGAGGAACGCTTGCGTCTCACGTCAGTTCGAATCATCACTGCAGTTTCCTGTCTCTTTTTCGCTGCCGCCGCATGGCGCATGGCTCCCAACGCTTCCTCTGCCTTCACGGCCGAAGCCCAAACCGCGAAGCCCGCAGTCGCCGACACCGCATCGCAACCCCACATCGTCAACGCCAATGTAGTCACAACCGCCAAGCCCGCCGACATTCCCCAGCCCAAACTGGTCGCGGCTCCCGGCACCGAAGTCTACACCGCTAAAAGAGGCGAAGCCATCCCGACGATCGCCCATCGCTATCTGAGCAAGACCTCTTACTTAACCTCGTCGGAACTCGCCGAAGCCATCCGCGCGGTGAATCATAAGTCCGACACCACCAACATTCTCAAAAATAACGAACAGATCATCATTCCCGGAGTCCTCTCCGCGCCCGTCACCGAGAAGACCATCCCCGTCGCCAAAGATTTCGAAGTCCGCGCCATCTACCTGACCGGCTTCATGGCCGGCAGTGATCACGGCATCCGCATCATCAAGCACTGGCGTGAAGTCGGCGGCAACGCCGTCGTCTTCGACATCAAAGATTCCGACGGCAGCGTCACCATCCCCTTCGAGCACCCGCTGCTCGGCCAGCACCCGGTCTACATCCACGACGTGCCGAAACTCGTCCACTTCCTGCACCAGCAGAACATGCACGCCATCGCGAGAATCGCCATCTTCCGCGACGAGCGCCTGGTCGTAAACCATCCCGAACTCGCGGTCCAGTCCCGCCAGAATAAAACCGCCTGGCGCGAAAACGGCAAGCTGGTCTGGACCGATCCCAGCAATCCCAAAGTCCAGGACTACGACATCGCCCTGGCCAAATACGTAGCCGGCCTCGGCGTCGACGAAATCCAGTTCGACTACGTAAGATTCCCCGCCGAAGGCGACCAAAAAGACGCGAAGTTCGCCTACCAGAAAGATCAGCCCGAACCCACACCCGCCGCGGCAAACTCAGCAAACTCAGACAACGCCGCAAAAAGCGATGTCATTAAAAAGGATGTCATTAAAACCGATGTCATCCTGACGACGGCGCAAGCCGTCGGAGGGACCGTACGACAGTCGGCAGCGCCACAACAGTCAACGGGATCACAACCGCCCCAGAAAACCGCCACCAAAAAACATCAACCGGCAAAGTCCATAGAACCCCCCCCCGGCCCCCAGCGCACCGACGTAATCACCGCCTTCCTGAAAAAAGCCTACGCCGAACTCCACCCCACCGGCGTCCTGCTCAGCCTCGACGTCTTCGGCGTAATGGCCTGGCAGCGCCAGGTCGACCTGGCCCACACCGGACAAGACATCGTCGGCATGGCCCACTACTGCGACGTGCTCAGCCCCATGATCTACCCCAGCCATTTCTTCGGCATGGACAACATCGAGCACCCCGGCGACGAGCCCGCCCACTTCATCGGCGAATCCATGGACCGCTTCGAATTAATCACCAAAGGCTCCGGCGTAGTCATCCGCCCCTGGCTGCAAGCCTTCCACTGGCGCACCAAAACCTATTCCCCCGAATACATAAAAATTCAGGTCGAAACCGCCCGCGCCAAAGGCGGCATCGGATTCTTATTCTGGAACGCCGCCAACGACTACTCCAAGCCCTACGAAGCCATGCCCGAAATGAAGTCAGCCAACTTCAAGCCAGATCAGAATTCGAAAGACGCCGGAAAAGAAGCCCCCAAGGACCCGAAATACTTCCGCGGCGACGAACTCCCCGTAGCCACAACGCAAGCCGCGTTAGCGCCGGCAAACTAGATTGTGATGGTGTGGAGCAGACACTCCTGTCCGCTGCCTTTGACTTTGGTTTTGTCATCCTGAGCGAGGACTGGTCTTTGCGCCCCAGCGCAAAGACCAACCGCAGTCGAAGGACCCCTACCCACCCGATACCCTCGCAAGCCGTCGCAGGGAGTTCTCCCGCAACGCCAGCTTCGTTTGCCGTGGACGTCGGCGTCGTTTGCCGTGGACGTCCGCACCCCCGTGGAAGAGCGCCGCTTCAGCGCCGCGTAAACCCCCCAAACCAGAACCAGCCTTCAGCCCCCGAGAACCGTGCCCGCCAACCCACTTGGCATCCCCTCCCCCACAGGTGTAAAAAGGACGCGTCTATGAGGGGGTCATGGCGCAGCGAAGCCATGGCCCTTTTTTTCGCTCAGGGTACCTGAGGAATGCAATGATCACGATGACCTCGCTAATTGCGAAGCGGAACTTGAAACTCGCATGGCTTCGCATCTCGACGGGCAGGAACCTTCAGCATAAGCGGTTCTTCCGCCATCTGTACGGCGCATATGAAGCTGGATTGGACGCCAATCTCTCCTTACTTCACGAAAAACTGAGCGGCGGCTGGAAGGCCACTCCGCCAATCCGCATCTACCTACCAAAACCCTCTGGCCTTCTACGACCATTGACCCTCCTGAGCCTCGAAGATCAGATTGTCTTACAGGCGGTGGCCAATAAAGTCGCCAGCCATCTCTTCCAGAGGCGCAAGAAAGTCGAGCGCAGGCTGGTCTTCAGCAATTGCCTCGAATCCAACGTCAACTCGATCTTCTTTCTTCAGGACTGGCGATCGACCTACTCAGGATTCAAAGCTAAGCTGGAAACCCACCTAAAGTCTGGCAACCGGTGGATCGCGCACTTTGACCTAGCGGCCTTTTACGAAACCATCTCCCACCGCGCTCTTAAATCTATCGTTACCCCCCGACATGGAAACTCAGAGCTATGGGCTAGGGTTTGTGACTGGCTCAGCATATGGACGTCGGACAAGACGGGAGCTCGAGTTGACCATGGAATCCCCCAGGGCCCTCTGGCCTCCGATTTTCTGGCCGAAGCCTTTCTTCTTCCCGTCGATGAGGCGATGAAAGTTTCCGGCGTCAAATACATCCGTTACGTCGACGATATTCGCGTCCTCGCAAAATCCCAGAAAGAAGTCCGGCGCGCTGCCATCGCTCTTGAACTGGAGTGCAGAAAATGGAGCCTCATACCCCAGAGCTCGAAATTCACCGTTCGAAAAGCCTTGACCCTCGAGGACGCGCTCGGTGCCCTGCCGAGCATCGCCGAATCAACCGGAACAGAAGAGGGCGAACCCGAGCTAACTCGATTCGAAGCGGAGCACACGATGAGAGCGGCTCTGCATGGCAAGCCGCTCAAGGTGAAGGACAAGACTCGCTTGCGCTATGTTCTGTACCGCGCCTCTCCGTCCCCCAAGTTACTTCGCTGGACCCTGGACCTCCTCCCGCGGCATCCGGAGCACATAGACGCGTTCGTCGCCTACCTTTCCAAGTATTCGCATTCGAACTTTATCCTGACCAAAGTGATTTCTCTCCTGCGGGAGGGCGGGCCCTACGACTATGTCCAGGGCGAGCTGTGGCAAATCGCAACAGCGATAGGCAAACGGTCCGATCTTCGCCAGATGCTGCGGCCCGCAAAGCGACTGTGCAAACAGAAGGATCGCTCCATCGCCCTAGACCGAGGCCTTCTGCCGTTCCTAGTCGTGAGTTCGCGCCTCGAACTTTATCCGAGGTCGGCCATGGCAAGGCGTGTTCGGGCCGCAGACCCATATCTTCAGTCGCTCGTCGTCCCGTATCTGGGAGACGTTGATTTTCGCCGCGATGGTCTCATCGGCGCGATGCTTCGATCGGGAGAGTCTGACGCGGGCCTTGTGATCAGCGGCGAGCTCGTAGGTCGACACGTTAGTCTCAAATCGGCAGGAGTCCAAGCAAGCCAACTGGCGCCGCAGGTTCGGAACGCCTTCGAAGGACTAGGAATCATTACACAGCCGGCGGTCGACCGATTCGACCAGATCGGCGACATCCTGCGGAATAGATACGAGGTTCCCTACTGGCGAAAATGGCGGGACTTGTTCGCACTGCAGTACTCGCACGCGCTTCAACTCCTCCTGTCAGCGGAGGCAAAATATCTCTCCGACAAATCTGAATGGTTGTCGTGGCAAAATTCTTTTAACGATGCGTTGTTTCGCTCGATTCAAGGTCACCTGCAAGGGGCCGGTCTGCAGGGTGCCTGCGCCGTCACAAACAAGTTCGGCGAGCAGATCTCCTTTGGTTCCCTGCTCGACCCCCAGAAAATATTCGTCAAAACCTATCCCGCGATAGCAACGCCGTTGCGCGCAGGCAATGAAAGGAGAAACCGAATCCCTACGAGTCACCCATATGAAACAAAAACCGGAGCCCCAACCAAATACTTGAGAGCAAAAGAGCGGGATGACCTAGCGCGAGATTTGGCTGGTGCATATCAAGCGGTAATAAGTTTGCTTGACAACTATATCTGAGCGACGCCATCGAAAAGTGGGTCGCCTCGAATCCCGCTAAATCCTGCCAAGTCCTGCTATACAATATCACCATGCGCAACACCAGAACCCTCTCCGTAACCCTTCCTCCCGACATGCTGAAGCGCGCCCAATCCATTGCGAAGAAGGAGAGCCGCACCATGAGCGAACTGATCCGCGAGGCCCTCCGCCACTACGAACGCCGCTCCTGGTGGGACGACGTCAACGCCTACGGCCGCGCCCAAGCCGAGCGCCAAGGCATCCGCGAACAGGACGTCGACCGCCTCATCCACGAAGCCCGCGCCGGCGCGGCCACTGCGCCCGCGGATAAACGGACGAAGAAGTGACTCGCGTCGTCCTCGACACGAACGTGATCGTGTCGGCGCTGGTCTTCGGCGGCGTGCCGCGCGCTGTCCTCGAACTGGCCGAAGCCGGACGATTCGAGTTCTTCTATTCCGAAGCCATTCAAGCCGAAGTCCGGCGGATTCTGGCGGAAAAATTCGACTGGGCGCCAGCTATGTTGCAGCAAATCCTGCCGACTCTGTGGAACATAGGCGAACTGGTTTCACCTCAACTCGCAGTCCGCGCAGTCCCAGACGATCCAGACGACGACCGCATCCTTGAATGCGCCCTGGCTGCGAACGCATCTTTCCTGATCTCGGGCGACCGCCATCTCCTGGCCCTGCGAACCTACAAATCCACTTCCATCGTCACTCCGCGCCAGTTCCTCAACGCATTTCGCTCCAATCCAATTTAGGGGTGCCCCATCCTTGTCGCGGACTTTGCGACAGGGTGGGGACTTTGATTTCGTGCCCTTCCGTCTCAAAACGATGCACCTCGAGCGCCACTTTTTACCCCTCCTGCCGCCCTCTGGGCACACTGCCGATATTTCGGCAGCCCGCAACCTCAACAATCCAAGCCGTTTACACATGTACAGCATTATTTGTACGTACATTATTGTATTTAATATGTTCCTACAGGAACGTTATGTCAAAATCGCAGTTATGCTCCCGCAGGAACGTTTTCAGGCCAATTCCAGCCCCTCCGCCGCCCGATACCCCTGGGCCGCCGCACAGCCGGGGGCAGCTGTCCCCACACAACCTGCACCCTACACGCCTCGGATATAATTGTTCAGTAACGCAGCCACCTCCAAGGAGTCCGCATGGCAATTCAGAAGACCGACAAGATCTGGCACAATGGCAAGCTGATTAACTGGGACGACGCGACCATCCACGTGATGTCGCACGTCATCCACTACGGCTCTTCGGTCTTTGAAGGCATGCGCTGCTACGACCTGCCCACCGGCCCTGCCATCTTTCGGGCCAACGAGCACATGCAGCGCCTGCTCGATTCCGCCAAGGTCTACCGCATTGACGTCGACTTCACCCGCGAGCAGCTAGTCAAGGCCATGCTCGAAACCGTCGGCCACAACGGCGCGTTGCCCTGCTACGTCCGCCCCATCATTCTTCGCGGATACGGCGAGGCCGGCGTGAACCCCTTCAACTCGCCGACCGAGGTCTACATCATCAACTATCCATGGGGAAAATATTTGAGTGGCGGCGAGGCTGAGGGCTGCGACGTGTGCGTCTCTTCCTGGACGCGCCTCGCGCCCAACACGCTGCCCGCCATGGCCAAGGCCGGCGCCAACTACATGAACTCGCAACTCATCAAGATGGAAGCCATCGTCAACGGCTACGTGGAAGGCATCGCGCTCGACGCCGCCGGCTTCGTCAGCGAAGGCTCAGGCGAGAACCTGTTTCTGGTGCATCACGACAAGCTGATCACCGCGCCGCTCGGCAACTCGGTGCTGCCCGGCATCACCCGCGACTCGGTGTTGCAGATCGCCCGCGACCTGGGCATCCCGATCGTCGAGCAGATGATTCCGCGCGAAATGCTCTACATCGCCGACGAGGCGTTCTTCACCGGCACCGCCGCGGAAGTCACCTCGATTCGCTCGGTCGACAAAATCAAAGTAGGCAAGGGCGTAGTCGGCCCCGTCACCAAGGCGCTGCAGAAAGAGTTCTACGCCATCGTGCGCGGCGAGAAGAGCGACCGCCACAACTGGCTCACGCCGGTCCCAGTCGCCAGTAAAGCCGGCAGCAAGCAGCCGGTCGGCGTATAATTTGCACCGTTCGGATTTGCATCGTCATCTATGCGGAGGGGCGCAACCAGCGCCCCTTTTCACCGTTTCGAACTGAACCGTTTCGGCCCCAAAACATAACACCCTGAAGGAGAACACAATGTCCCAGATCACTCCTGAATTTGCCCTCGGCCTGCGAGCGCTCCTGCTCGACGGCTTCCAGCGTGAAGCAGAAATCACCAAGAAAGTAATCGGAGCCATTCCTGACGCGAAGTCGGATTACAAGCCCGATCCGAAGGCGCGCACGGCGAAGGAACTGGCGTGGCACCTGGCTAACAGCGACATCCAGTTTCTGGATGGAATTGCCGACCTGAAGTTCAGCACGGGCGCACCGGAGAACAAGCCGCAGACCACGGCTGAAGTCGTGGCCTGGTACGACGAGCATGCCAAGCGCGGCGTCGCTCGCGTCGAAGCCATGTCAGCCGAGCAGTTGCTCACGCCCATCAACTTTTTCGGCGTGTTCAATATGCCGTCGGTTTTCTATCTGACCTTTCTGAACAACCACAGCATCCATCACCGCGGCGAACTGGCGACGTATCTGCGGCCCATGGGATCGAAGGTCCCGTCAATTTACGGCGGCAGCTTCGACGAGCCCTTCAAGCCACCCGTTTCGGAAGAGACGGCCGCGTAGTCGTTAGGCGTCGGTCGAGTCGTTTTCGAAAACGCGAAGCCGCCCACGCGTGGGCGGCTTTCCTTTTTATGCTTACTCGGCGCTGCCGGGGACCGCGATGGCGGCGGCTTCGAAGCCGACCTTGGAATGGGTCCCGTCACAGAACGGCTTGTTGCTGGAAGCGCCGCAACGACAGAGGGCGATTTTTTCTCCCGCTTCGATCTTGTTGCCGCTGGCGTCGACCAGATTGACTTTTCCCGCAACCAGGTAAGGACCTTTGGGTAGAACCTGAATGGTTGGATCGGACATGTGTTCTCCTTTGTCAGTAGCTAATTTGTGTTTCTGTTAAATAGCTTTAAGCTAGATATTATTTCGTGCGGGCGTCGAGGCTCCAGGGGCCGGCGCCGAATTGCGAGATGAGCAGAGCGCCACCCAACATGGAGACGTTCTTCATGAACATGATCATCTGCATCTGGCGCATCATGGGATCGGTGACTGCCCAGAAGTTGTGCATGATGGGCGTAACTCCGACCAGGAACAGGACGATGAGCCACGCGCCGAGCTTGGCGCGGTAGCCGAGCAGGATGGATAGTCCTCCGACGAGTGCGAGGACACCAGCAAGCGGCACGGAGATAGAAGCCAGGGGCGCGCCTTGCGACGCCGCGTAGGCGATGGTCTGGCTGGCAAAATGATTCGCGCCCGCGACCACGAAGATCAGCGCGAAGAACAGTCGGCCCAGCAGGACTATCGGCGCGGTGAGCGCGGACGCCTGCGGGGTCACTGCGGAGAGGTTGGATTGAGATCGGTTGGGGAATGCAGCAGCAGTTGCCATAATTTTCTCCTTTAGGAAAGTGGATCGAATCGGTTGTTCCAAGATCAATAAGAGGCTTGAGCAGCGGCGCTTGTGCTCGTACCTTCGGCGGCCTGGTGCTGGATCTGCGCGATGGCGGCGGCTTTGGCGAGCTCGGCCTGCGGGCCGGGCTTCTGGTTCTCGGCGTGAATGAAGGTCACGTCGATGAGTCCAATGAAGGCGAGGATGTGGCGCAGGTAGGGCTCCTGATAATCGAAGCGCTGGGTGGGCGTGCTGGGACGGTAGGCGCCGCCGCGCGAGGTGATGACGTAGACCTTCTTGCCTTTCAGCGTGCCTTGCGGTCCGCTGGCGGCGAACAGGACCGTCTTGCCGACGCGCACGACCTGATCGATCCAGGCTTTCAAGGGCGCAGCGATGGCGAAGTTGTACATGGGCGCGCCGATGACAATGGTGTCGGCTGTGACCAGTTCGTCGACGAGTGTGTCGGAGATGGCGAGCACTTGTTTCTGCTCTACTTTCCGTTCGGGGGTCAGGGTGGCGGGATCGGAGTGGATGGCTTGCACCCATTCGTCGGTGATGTGAGGAAGAATGGTCGCGGCCAGGTCGCGTTCGATGACCGTTCCGTCCGGGTGCTCGTGCTGCCAGGTTTCGACGAAGCGGCCGGTCAGTTGGCGGGAAACCGAGCTGCGGCGCGCGCTGGAATCGATGCGAAGCAGTTTCATCTGAGACCCTCCTAATACAGTTGCTTTGGATGAGCTGTCCTTGGCAATGGTTACAATAAATAACTGCTAGCTCTTTTCATAGCAGGCACTTTGGAGTAACCTAGTAACTGGAAGGCATGCAGCATTCAGGGGGACTTCAGGGGCTAAAGCCCAAGTCTCTTTCCTGGCCGTGAGTGGCGCGGCTGAAGCCGCGCCCTTTCAAAAGCCGTTTGAAGCGGGTTCTTTCAAAGCGGCTTGCAGCGGGTTCTCTCAAAGCGAGTTGTATCGGGCATTTTCAATTTGAAGCGGGCTTCTTCAAGCGATCTCTGAAACAGGTTCTGGTGAATACGTTATGAAGCGATCGAAACAGAATCCGTCTCCCTGCGCGATTGGGGGACTGCTGGAACTGCTGACTCGGCCGTGGACGCTGCACATTCTATGGTCATTGAGCACGAACGGGCCAATGCGGTTCGGGGTGCTGCGTAAGAACGTGGCCGGCATTTCGTCGCGAGTGATGACCGAGCGGCTGCGCATGCTGGAGGACAAGGGATTCGTGTTCCGGCATTACGAGCCGACGATTCCTCCGGCCGTGACCTACGGCATTACCGAACGCATGAAGGACATTGAGAAGGTGCTGGCACAACTGGAGGGGCTGGCGCGAAAATGGCACGCCGAAGGGGAAGAGGTTGCGGGCGGGCATGGGACTGCTGGTCACGCCGCGCGCACGCGGGCACACGCGTAGCTACCAAAAAAGTACAACCGCCTAACTTCGATAGTTGCCCTGCAGGCTTGGTTCCGGGGAAGATACTGCCCGCGAGTGCGAAAGACCCCGAGGGCAGTATCCCCGAATCGACATTCCAGGATGTTGGGCTAGTCACTTTTAGTCAATGGTGAACGTATCTGCCCCGGAGGAGTTTGTGTTCTCAACCGATGTGGCGGTGATGGTAACGGAATTGGGACTTGGTGCCGTGCCCGGTGCTGTGTAAGTAATCGTCGCGGTGTCGCCATTTCCCGCACTGCCGCTGTTTGTCGGATTGGTCAGCGCTCCGCAAGCAGGCGCGCAGGCGGTCCCGCTGCTCGTCAAGGTCCAAGTAGCGCCCGCGAAGTTACCGTTGTTGTGGCTGATGTATGCGGTGAAGACAACTTGCGTCCCCGCCGAAATCGACGAAGGGGTTGTCTGGAGGGCCAGCACGGTTGTTTTTTGCCCGATATTGCATCCGATGCCGCCGGCAGCCAGCAAAACAATCAGAGAACAAATCAGGGATCCCTGAACGCCCGCGAGCGTTTCAGCCGAAGAATGGAAATCGTTGCGCATTGCGCTCCTTTTGAATCGAGAATTCAATCCTGCTGCAATCATGAACGTGCATCGGGGATGCATCCGAAGAAGCATCTCCAGCAAACGCGCGACCTTGATCGACAACTGAGAGACACGAATACATTGGCACTGCCAAGAACCTGGCGAATGGCAGTAGCAAGTAAGTTGGGATTGAGTTGGTTGCTGCGTGACCGGATCTGGGGGAGATCCGTCGGTGGGCTCTTTCGGCTAGGCGGGACTATACGGAGGAGATTGCGCGAAAGCAAGACAATTCTTACAAACGAGTCAGAGCGACTGGAAAGTCGTTGATGAGCACGGGAATGAACTCCCTGAAACCGCGGCACGTAGCTGACGACATCGGGGGAGAGGATGACAGCCCCCATGAATCCGCGGAATATTCTTCGCTCTCTTTTGTCTTGCGGCAATGTTGAGTGCAACGGCGATTTCGGTGCGTGCGGTGGAGCGAGCCAGCGTGGGCGAATTGTCGATGACAACCGCGTCGAAGGCGGCGGCCGGACGTTTGAGAGCGGGATGGTCGACTATGAGAACCACCGTTGGAATTTTGCGCTGAGGAATTGGAACGAGGCCATCAAAGCTCGACCAGAAGTTTTGCAGGCTTATGCCTGAATTTGTTTCACCACCAACGATCCCGCGGAAGAAGCGCGCGACCGGACAAAAGCGAAAGCGCTGATGCCGGCGGTCACGTTGTTTTCGAAGCCTCGACGGCACGGCTGAAGCCGTGCCCTTCCCAAACCGATTCATGAAACTCGCTTCTAATGTGCCAGCTCACTAAGAGTGGTGCCCGGTCGTCAAGCGATGGACATTACTTAGGTCATCTTGGGGAAGGTCACGATTCGGGCGATGATGTGAAGAGCGCGAGGGCGATGTTTCGACGTTCCCTCAGGGGATAACGACCGCATGAATATTGATGATCTGCTTCGGATAGCGACGGAACGGCGAGCCAGCGACTTGCATTTGAAGGTGGGCAACTATCCTCACCTGCGCATTGACGGCGAGCTGGTGCCGTTGACCGACCAGGCGCGCATCAGCGCCGAAGACATGCTGAATATGGCGTTCAGCATGATGTCAGCGCGGCAGAAGCAGAAATTCAAAGAGACCACCGAAATCGATATGGCCTACGGCGTGGCCGGGCTTGGTCGGTTCCGTGTGAACATTTTCCAGCAGCGCGGCAACGTGGGGCTGGTGCTCAGAGTCATTCCGACAAAGATTCGCGCGCTGGACGAATTGTTTCTGCCCAAGGTGGTCGAGCAGATTTGCGACATGCCGCGCGGGCTGATCCTGGTGACGGGAGTTACGGGTTCGGGTAAATCGACGACACTGGCGGCGATGGTGGATCGGGTGAACTCGTCGCGCGCGGAACATATTGTCACGATTGAGGACCCGATCGAATTTCTGCACCGCGATAAAAAAGGATATGTGAACCAGCGCGAAGTGGGCGTGGACACGCCGTCGTTCGGGGCGGCGCTGCGCGCTTCTCTGCGTCAGGATCCGGACGTGATTCTGGTGGGCGAAATGCGCGACCTGGAAACGATTTCGACCGCGCTGCATGCAGCCGAAACGGGTCACATGGTGTTCTCGACGCTGCACACGCTGGACGCGGTAGAAACTATTAACCGCGTGATTTCGATTTTTCCACCGCCGGAGCAGAAACAGATTCGCATGCAGCTGGCGGCCGTGCTGCGGGCGATCGTCAGCCAACGACTGGTGCGACGCTGCGACGGCGACGGACGCGTACCGGCTGTGGAAGTGATGATCAATACGGCTTACATTCGAGAGTGCGTGCTGGTGCCGGAAAAGACGCGGTCGATTCGCGACGCGATTTCGGCGGGCACGTCGCAGTACGGCATGCAGACTTTTGACCAGTCGCTATGGGACTTGTTCCAGGCGGGGCTGGTGAATTACGAGACTGCAGTGGAGAACGCTTCCAACGCCGACGACTTCAAACTGCGCATGGCGGGTATTGCATCGACGGCCGACATTTCGCGGCAATCGATGCAGTCGGCGGGGTTTGGAGGACGGTAGGAGCGGCTCCCGGCTCTCGGCTCTCGGCTTCCGAATCTTTGTTGTCTCCTTGGGATGGGCGCGTGCCTAACGCGCCCTTTTTTCTTTGGGTGAGTATTCCGGTATGACGGCCTGATTTGCGCTATCGTTACGGTATGGCGTTCGCGCGTCCTAAGAGAAAAAGCTATTCCGAAGATGAGTTGTACGAATATGCTGTGGCGGCGCTGTCGCGGCGCATGCGGACGGTTGCCGAATTGAAGCGGCTGATGCGGGCGCGGATCGACGAACCGGAATCCGAGTATGCCCAGACGCTGGTGGAGTTGGTGGTCCGGCGGCTGAAGGATCAGGGATATCTGAACGACTCGCAATACGCCGCGTATTACTCTTCGCTGCGGCGTGACAACCAGAAAGTGGGGCGAATGCGCGTGATCACCGAGTTGAAGACGCGCGGGGTGCATGGGTCGGTGATCGAGAAGGCCGTGGAAACTGCGTATGAGGGCGTGAGCGACGAGAAGCAGGCGCGGGAATTTCTGCGTAAGAAGCGGATGGTAAAGCCGAAAGATCAGAAGCAGACGGCACGCATTTTTCGGCAACTGATGCGCGCGGGATTTGGGATGAAAACCATCTTCACGATTCTTAAGAAGTGGGATGTGGATGATGAGACTTTGAGCGCGCTGGAGAGCGAGGACGTTTAACAACAACCTTAACCACAGGGGGCACAGAGGAGCACGGAGGAATTCACAATCTCTCTGTGTCTTTCTGTGTCCTCTGTGGTTTAGGGTTTTGCGGCTCACTGGGCGGACGGGGTTTTCGTTTAGAATTAATTTCTCATGCTGACCGGTTCTGAGATTCGCCGTAAATTTCTGGACTTCTTTGTGCAGAAGGGGCACAGGGAGGTGCATTCGTCGTCGCTCGTGCCGGCGAATGATCCGACCCTGCTGTTTACCAACGCGGGGATGAATCAGTTCAAAGACGTTTTTCTTGGGCTCGAGAAGCGCGACTACAACAAGGCAACGACGTCGCAGAAGTGCGTGCGGGCGGGCGGCAAGCACAACGATCTGGAGAACGTGGGGTTCACTAACCGGCATCACACGTTTTTTGAGATGCTGGGAAATTTTTCGTTTGGCGATTATTTCAAGAAAGATGCGATTGCTTACGCGTGGGAGCTGATAACTTCGCCGGAATGGTTTGGGATTGATCCGAACAAGCTCTACGTAACGATTTTCAACGGCGAAGGTGGAGTGCCGCGCGATGCCGAGGCTTATGACTTGTGGGTTGCGCAGGGTGTGCCCAAAGAACGCATTTTTGAATTGGGCGCGAAAGATAATTTTTGGCAGATGGGCGACACCGGGCCCTGCGGTCCGTGCAGCGAGATTCACTATGACATGGGCGTGGCGGCATCGGATCAGGGGCATACGGATTGCGCGTTTGCCTGCGACTGCGGACGGTTTGTCGAGATATGGAATCTTGTGTTCATGCAGTTTGACCGCGATGCCAGCGGGAAACTGAATCCGCTGCCTAAGCCGTCGATTGATACGGGGATGGGGCTGGAGCGAGTCGCAGCGGTGCTGCAGGAAAAGATCTCGAACTACGAGACTGACTTCTTCAAGCCCCTCATAGATCGTGCTTTCGAACTGACCGAATGATCCGCAGTCCGGAAGCCCTCAACACTTGCCTCGTTGCGTGTGATCGCCGACCACTCGCGGGCAGCGACATTTCTCATTTCGGATGGAGTCACACCATCGAACGAAGGCCGCGGCTATGTGTTGCGAAAAATCATTCGCCGCGCCATTACGCATGGCCGTCTGCTCGGGCAGACGAAGCCATTCCTGCATGACATGGTATTCGTCGTCCGCGATTTGATGGAGGATGCGTATCCGGAGTTGAGGGAAACAACAGATAGGGTATCAAAGGTCATAGACTCCGAAGAAATTCGCTTCTCTCGTACCCTTGAAGCGGGCCTAGAGAAGCTCGAGGGATTGATAAAAGCAGCCGCTGCGGAACATCGGTCCCAGAGCTTGCAGGAGGTCGCCGCGGAATGGCGGCGGGACGGCAAACCCTATCCAGATCAGGTGTTCCGTGTTTTTACAGTAGACCCTCTGCAGAATCGTGCGCTTCTCTTGGCTCAGCTAAGGCCAATTCTTGGCCTCGAGGACGGCGACGAGCTTGAGCGTCGTGTCCAAACAGCCCTCGCCAAGAGGACCAGTGTTTCGGGTGCTGATGCGTTCAAGCTCTACGATACTTTCGGGATGCCACTCGACTTCATGCAGGATGCAACGCGCGATCAGGGTGTCGTATTCGATCGGGGTGGCTTTGACCGTGCGATGGACGAGCAGAAGACTCGCGCTCGCGCTTCGTGGAAAGGCGCGGCTAAGCAGACGGCGAATCCAGCTTATCAGCAGCTGCCGAAGTCTGTGTTTGAGGGATACCGGCAGACGCGGTCGGACGGGTGCGAAGTTTTGGCCATCATTCACGATGGGCAGGGAGTGCAGGAACTGAAGGCTGGCGAATCGGGCGAGGTCATTTTGGATCACACGCCGTTTTATGCGGAGTCGGGCGGGCAGGTGGGGGACCGGGGATGGTTTTATTCGGATGATCACAATACTGTGGTCGCCGAGGTGACGGGATGCTATTCGCCGATTCAGGGGGTGCGGGCGCATCAGGTGGTGGTGAAGTCCCAGCCGAAATCCCCACTTCTCGCGCAAAGTGCGCGCGAGAAATGGGGCACCCTTCGCGTCGGGGACAGAGTTGACGCGGTGGTGGATACTCACCGCCGGACAGCCACCATGCGGAATCACACGGCTACGCATTTGCTGCATGCTGGGCTGCGCGAGGTTCTGGGGAAGCATGTGAAGCAGGCGGGGTCGCTGGTGGCGCCGGATCATTTGCGGTTTGATTTTTCGCATTTCACGGCCGTCGAAGATGAAGAGTTGCAGGATATTGAAGATTTGATCAACAAGGAATTGCTGCGCAATGTGAAAGTGGAGACGCTTGCCGACGTGCCGATCGACGAGGCTATCAACACGTATCATGCGATGGCGCTGTTTGGGGAGAAGTATGGCGACAAAGTTCGCGTGGTTAAGATTGGGGACTTCTCTACCGAGTTGTGCGGCGGCACGCATACCGCGGCAACGGGCGAGATTGGGTTGATTAAGATTTTGAAGGAAGGCAGCGTGTCGTCGGGAGTGCGGAGGGTGGAGGCGATTACGGGGTTGTGGTCGCTGGCGCACTTTCGCAGGGATCACGAATTGGAAGGCGTAGTGTCGGCGTTTGTGGTTCCCACTCTTGCGCAAAAGGCGCGCAAGAATGGGGCACCCGTTGACGAGGAGATTTCTTCCCACGCCGAGACGGTGTCTCCAGCTGACGCGTTGAAGGCGGAGCTGGAGAAGAAGGACAGCGAGATCAAGCGGCTGACGCGCGAACTGGATCAGGTGCGGATGAAGTCGGCCTCGGCATCAATCGGGACCGCAAACATTTCCGACAAGGTCAGGGAAGTGAAGGGCGTGAAGGTGTTGGCGCATCGGGTGGACAATCTGGAGCGGGCGCAGTTGCGGACGCTGGTCGATCAAATGCGCGACAAGATTGGATCGGGAGTTGTGGTGCTGGGCTCGGCTTCCAATGGAAATGTCGCGCTGATCGTCGGGGTCACGAAAGATCTGACGGGGCGGGTGCAGGCCGGCAAGGTGATCGGTCCGGTGGCGCAGAAAGTTGGCGGCAAGGGCGGAGGGCGGCCAGACCTGGCGGAGGCCGGGGGCAAGGATGCGTCCGCGCTGGATGCCGCTCTGGACGGGGCTTACGGCGTGGTCGAGGAAATCTTAAAGTGAACGCCAGCGTGAAATCCGGTGAGCCGCTCGATGAACGTCTGCATTTCATCAAGCACAAAGGCCATCCCATCTACGTGACGGATTTCAGTCACTGTACTTCGAAACAGATGCTAGTGCTGCTTGATTTGGTGCGCGCGGATGTGGCTCGGCATGCGCCGGGATCGTTGCTGATTTTGACGGATGTCACGGAAGCGCATTTCGATAAGGAAGTGTCGACGAGGGCGAAGGAGGTTCTCGTGTTTGATCGTCCTTACGTGAAACGATCTGCCTGGGTCGGCACGGAAAGTCTGCCGCACGTTTTCTACGAACACTTCAAGAGCTTCTCGCAGCGGGAACTGCCGACGTTTAAGACGCGGGAAGAAGCGATGGAGTTTCTTGTGGGGGATGGCGCGCAGGGGTAAACTGCTTTTCTCTTGCCGCTTCGGGGCTGATTGATTTTCACTCCACATTACCCACGGCTTGCGCCGTGGGCTGTATTCATTCGACGCTCCGCGGCTTCGGTCAGCCTCAATTCTCCGCGATCCCGGTCAGGACAAACTCTTGCGGCTGCGCGGACGAGTCGCCTGCGCCCACGACCTTCTTAACTCCTCCATCTTAATGTGACTGGGCCGGGCATCGGGTGCTTCCTCTCGGTGCCGGTGCGCTTGGCTTCGAGATGCGCAGCCTTGAGCTGGAAGTACCATTTGGCGGGGCGGTCGGCGTCGTCGATGAGCATGAGGTGCGGGTTGTGTTGCAGGCCTTCGGCTTGCAGTTCCATGGTGCGGCGGTCTTGCTCGACGAATTTCGCGAAAACAAATTTCAACACGTCGGGGACGAATGGCACCCAGCGGAAGAGATTCCAGGCGGCGACGACATCGATTCGGCAATGGCTGCGGGAGATCGGCGTGACCGTGGTCAGACTGGAGAACCAGTATTTTCCGGCACGAATGGTTTCGGTGCGCAGGTTGGGCAGAACGAAATCGATGGTGGTGGTGATGGAATCGGCGTCGGCGTACAGGCGGAGAAGCTTGTAGGGCGCGGAGTTTGAGCTGGGAGTGTGCGCGCTCATGCGAAAGCCGTTGGGGATGGGTTCGAAGTTTTTTTTCTTCTCGTGAATGCTGTGCTGGCTGCGCCACCACCAGGCCTGGTGAACGAAGGGTCCGTGCGCGGGATCCATGAGGCCGATAATGCCGTGGTCGATGCTGACGGGCATTTCGGCTTGCAGGTAGGCGGACTTGTATTTGCCGGAAAATTTTTCGATTTGCGGCGCTTCGTCTGTGGGCTCGGCGGGTGGGGCGAAACCGGTGCCGGGCGGACCGGGATCGGGGATGAAGACCCAGATGAAGCTGTCCTGCTCTTCGCAGGGATAGCTGCCGGCGTAGATGCGATCGACTTTGAGATTCTGATCGGCGGTGAGAGAGGGGATGAGTTGACACTGGCCGTCGTGGACATCGAACTGCCAGCCGTGATATCCGCACTCGAGATTCTCGCCGTCGAAGTGGCCGCAGTTGAGGGGCATGCCGCGATGCGGGCAGGCGTCGCGGAGGGCGAAGGGATGGCCGAGGCGGTCGCGGCCGAGAACGAGAGGGATTTCGAGCAGCGTCGCTTTGTATAACTGGTTGCGGTGAACCTGATCGGCGGGGAGGGCGCGATACCAGAAGCCGGTGAGCATGAGCGAGTCGGGCGCCTGGCGTTGCGGGAGTTCGAGGTCGGGCATGGGAGAATTGTTGATTGCCGATCGCTGATTGAAACCAATATGCTAGCATCCGCCGGCGCGCGCGGCGAGACTTAGGGCCCTCAAGCTGAAGCCCCCGATACAGGGACCTCGTAAGGGCACGACTGGCAGTCGTGCCCTTCCCGATCGTATTCGACGAATGGGCTGGAAGGATCTATGGAATTGATTCGGAATTTTCGTCGGCTGACCGCGGTGCAGCGGAATACCGTTGTTGCCTGCTTTCTGGGGTGGTCGCTGGACGCGTTTGATTTCTTCATTTTGACTTTCTGCATCAGCGCGCTGGCTACGCAGTTTCAGGCCAAGGTTTCGGCCGTGACGGAGGCGGTCTTCGTCACGCTGGCATTTCGACCGGTGGGAGCGTTTCTGTTTGGAATGCTGGCCGACCGGTTCGGGCGCCGGGTCGCGCTGATGATCGACATCATTGCATATTCGGTGTTCGAACTGGCGTCGGCGTTCGCTCCATCGCTGAAAGTGTTTATTGTTACGCGCGCGTTGTTCGGAATTGCCATGGGCGGGGAATGGGGCGTGGGCGCGGCTTTGGCGTTTGAGACGCTGCCGGCGGAGAGACGCGGGTTCTTTTCCGGCTTGCTGCAGGAAGGGTACGCGGTGGGTTTCCTGATGGCTGCACTGGTTTTCGGGACGGCGTTTCAGTTCGTGGGATGGCGGGGGATGTTCGTGATCGGGGCGCTGCCGGCGTTTCTGGTGATCTACATTCGGTCGCACGTGGATGAATCGCCGGCGTGGCTGCAGGGGCGAGCTGCGAAGAAAGTTGCGAAGAAAACGGAGAGCGGTCCGGGAAAGAATATGCTCACATATCTTGGTCCGTTTGCGATGATGACGGTGCTGATGTTTGCGTTCAATTCGTTCAGCCACGGGACGCAGGATCTGTATCCGACGTTCCTGACCAACGGGCATCATCTGGGACCTCAGGCGGTGATGTTTGTCGCGGTGGTGGCGAACCTGGGGGCGCTGGCGGGTGGGATACTTTTCGGCACGTGGTCGGAGAAGATTGGGCGGCGGCGCGCGATTGTGATTGCCGCGCTGCTGGCGATTCCGGTGATTCCACTGTGGGCGTATTCGCGCAGCGTGCCCATGCTGGCGCTGGGCGGGTTCCTGATGCAGTTCATGGTGCAGGGGGCGTGGGGCGTGATTCCGGCGCACTTGAACGAACTGTCGCCGCCGGCGGTACGCGGAACGTTCCCTGGGCTCGCGTACCAGCTGGGAAATTTCCTTTCTTCCAAAAATTCTGTGCTGCAGGCGAAGTTGGTGGAACAGCGCTATGGCGGCAGCTTTGCGCCGGTGCTGGCGTGGACAGTGCTGCTGGTGGCGAGCCTGGTGGCGGTGGTCACGTGGAGCGGCCGAGAACGACGCGGGGCGGACCTGTCGAGTACGAATTAGCGAAGCCGAATCGATATTGTAGGGGTATGCAAGATTTGGCACACTGCGAGCTATCGCACGAAGGAAGGATTGTCAGCGAGAGGTTCCTGTGTTAGCTTAGGTGAAAATTTCACGCCTTCGTTGAATACTTCCAAGGGCTCCTGGGTGCGGCGGTTTGCGCGAAGGCGTGTATCCGAATGTTAGTGCGACCCAGTTAGCGCCAGCGAGGTAGCGCCACGATGAAGGAAACCATGGATTCCGTGCCGGCCGAACTCTCCGAGAAGGACAATTTTGCCAACCGCAAGCTGATTCGGCCGACGCTGCCGCGCGCGGAGAATTACAATACCCATAACGCAACTGCGATGCCGCAGGAAAAACGCGAGCGGCCGGAGCGGCATGAGCGCGGAGAACGCATGGAGCGTGCAGACCGAGGGGATCGTCCGATGAGCGGGGGCATGGGCAAGAAGCCTGCGCCGCCCGAGCAGACGAACGCCGAAAATTTCTACTACCAGAAGCAGATGCAGTCGCGGACGCCGATGGTGATTGTGCTGCGCGACGGCGAGGAAGTTCGCGGCATCATCGAATGGTACGACCGGAATTGCATCAAGGTGAACCGGGAGAACGGCGACGCGAATCTGATGATCTATAAGCCGGCGATCAAGTATATGTTCAAAGAAGGGGAGAACCAGCGGTAACAGCTTTCCAGAGATTCCCCACTTCTCGCGCAAAAAGCGCGCGAGAAATGGGGCACCCGGTCTCTCGTCAACTCACCAAAAAAGCTCAAGGTTGGGAGGAACAATGTCTCCCTCGCAGGCAGTCTCCCGCAGAAAATTTCTGCAGTCGGTCACGTTGGCATCGGCGGCAAGTGTAATTCCTGGCTTGCGGAATTCGGCCCTCACTCTGCGCTCCGGCCCATTTTTATCTAATCCAGTTCAGCCTAATCCAATTCAATCTGGTCCAATCCAATCTAGTCCACTCGAGGAATTCGGGTACGGGGATGTCACGCTGCATAGCGCCCGGCACGAGGGGCAACTGCAGCAGACGCATGATCTGCTGATGAGCCTGAGCGAAGAAAGTCTGCTCAAGCCGTTTCGGCAGATGGTGGGGCAACCCGCGCCGGGCGAGGACTTGGGCGGATGGTACCAGTACGACGCCCACAACGAGGATCATCTTTTTGAAATCGGGTTCGCACCGGGATGCACGTTTGGGCAGTGGGTTTCGGCGCTGGCGCGTTCTTACGCGATCAATCGATCGCCCGAGACGCGCGAGAAAGTGCTGCGGCTGAATCGTCTGTACGCCAAGACGATAGGAGGCGATTTTTACGAGAACACACGCTTCCCTGCTTACAGCTACGACAAACTGGTTTGCGGGCTGATCGACTCGCACCAGTACGTCGGGGATCCGGACGCATTTGCGATCATGGATGAGACCACCAAGGCGGCGATGCCGCACTTGCCCGGGAAAGCGCTTGAACACGGGCAGAACTGGCGCCCGAACCATCCGGATGATTCCTATACCTGGGACGAGTCGTACACAATGTCGGAGAATCTGTTTCTGGCCTACCGGCGCGGGGCGGGAGAGCAGTATCGCGAGCTTGCGACGCAGTATCTTGACGACGTTTATTACGACCCGCTGGCGGAGGGCCGCAGCGATCTGGAAGGGCGGCACGCCTACAGCCACGTGAATTCGCTGTGCTCTGCGATGCAGGCGTATTTGACGCTCGGCAGCGAAAAACATCTGCGGGCGGCGAAGAACGGGTTCGATTTCGTCGCTGCGCAGAGTTTCGCCACCGGCGGATGGGGAGCAGACGAGACGCTGCGCGCTCCCGGCAGTCCGGAAATTTATAAGAGCCTGACCGGCAGCCATGCGAGTTTTGAAACTCCTTGCGGCTCGTATGCGCATTTCAAGCTGACGCGGTATCTACTCCGCGTGACTCGCGATTCACGGTACGGCGACAGCATGGAACGGGTGATGTACAACACGGTGCTGGGATCGTTGCCGCTCGAAGCCGATGGCCGGACTTATTACTATTCGGATTACAACTTCAAGGGGCGGAAGATTTATCACGAGCAACGCTGGGCATGCTGCTCGGGGACGTTGCCGCAGGTCGCGGCCGATTACCGCATCAATACCTATTTCCGCGATGCGCGCGGGGTGTACGTGAATCTCTACATTCCTTCGACGCTGAAGTGGGCGCAGAGCGGAGCGCAGGTCGAACTGACGCAGAAGAGCGAATATCCGTACGACGCGCACCTGGAGTTTGAGGTGAAGACCTCGAAGCGAGTGGAGTTTGCGGTGAACCTGCGGATTCCAGCATGGGCAGAGGAAGCTTCGGTTTCGGTGAATGGGAAACGCGAACCGGCCACGGCTGGAAGTTTTGCGCGCGTGCTGCGGAAGTGGAAGGATGGCGACCGCATGGAGCTTGAACTTCCGCTGAGGGCGCGGCTCGAGGCGATTGATGCACAGCATTCGGAGACTGTGGCGCTGCTGGTGGGGCCGGTGGTGCTGTTTGCCGTCACGGATTCGCTGTCAGCGGTGACGCGGGCGCAATTGCTGGCGGCGAAGAAAACCGGGCCGCAGAGTTGGCAGATCGAGACGTCTGGCGGGGTGATGAAAATGCTGCCGTTTACGGCGATCGAGGATCAGGAGTATACGACCTATCTCCGCGTGGACGATCAGGCTCCGCTCAGGATGGCAAATCTGGCTTGATGGTGCACGCCAGTTTACGGGATAGATGCTCCCGTTGACAATCTTACTTATCTCCCATAGCATCAATCACTTGAGGGACCATCTTAGCCCTGCACGCGGGAGCCGCCTGTGATTAAGCTCGACATCATCAACGAAGTGGTGGCCAAGACCGGCATCACCAAGACCAAGGCCGAACTGGCCGTGGAAACCGTGTTCGAGAGCATGAAGAAGGCGCTGGCCAGCGGGAATCGCATTGAACTGCGGGGATTCGGAGTGTTCAACGTGCGTCCGCGCAAGACGGGGATCGGGCGCAACCCGCGCACCGGCGCCGAAGTGTCCATTCCGCCAGGAAGGGCCGTGCGCTTCAAGCCGGGGAAAGAACTGCAGTCGATCGATTGAGAGGAGCAGCTTCTAGCTTCTAGCGGCGGTTGCCCGGGAGTTCCCGGCCATGTAGTAGCATCAAGGAAGGGTCCCGCTTCTGGTCCTGGCCGAGAATCATGTCGGATTTTAATTCCCCGATTTCTACGTCTACGATTGAGTACTACCAAGCGCTGCCGAGGCCGGTCGGACGACGGCCGCAGGAACGCTACTGGCTGCACGCGTTACTGCTGCTGGCCACCGTGTTCACCACGCTGGTGGTGGGAGCGCGGATGGAGTTTAATTTTCTGCACAATTTGCCTCCGTTTGCCTACCAGGGAGAACGGCTGCCGTTTTTTCCGCTGGGATGGGTGGCCGAGCACCCGTCGCGGCTGCTTCTTGGAATTCCGTTTTCGGCGACGCTGTTGTTCATTTTGCTGGCGCATGAGATGGGGCACTATCTTTTCTGCCGGTATTACGGAGTGCGCGCGACGCTTCCCTTCTTCATTCCGGCGCCGACGTTGATTGGGACGCTGGGAGCGGTGATTCGGATCAAATCGCCGATCCGGTCGCGGGCCGCGTTGTTCGATATCGGCATTGCGGGGCCGATTGCGGGATTCGTGGTGGCCGTGGCGATCCTGGCCGTTGCCCTGACGCTTTCAAAACCGCTTGTGCCGGGCATGGGCCCGTCGGATCTGCAGTTGGGATTTCCGGAGATTTTCCACCTCATGCATGGCGCGCTGCGCGTGGTCGATCCGAATCACGCGATCGCCGCCCTGCCGCTATCCCGTGTCTATCTGCATCCCACGGCAGTGGCGGCATGGGTGGGCATGTTTGCGACCGCGTTAAACCTGCTGCCTAGCAGCCAGCTGGATGGCGGACATATTGTGTTTGCGCTGGCGCCGCGGGCGCATCGCGTGATTTCGTGGATGACGGTGCTCGCGCTGGTCTACCTGGGCCGAGTCAACTATGTATGGTGGATCTGGGCTGGGCTGCTCGTCGGCATGAATCTGCTCACGTATCGGCAGGAACAGGCCCCGGAATATCCTCTGCTTCCCGCGAGTCGATGGCCCTTGGCTGCCCTGGCGGTGATGATGATGGCGCTGACCTTCACGATTTCGCCTTTTCAGAACTTGATGCGATAGTCACGCGACGTAGCGGATTTTCACGCACTTTTAACATTCGATTAACTTCCAGGCAGTCCTCCGGCGCTAGGCTTGAGTCCCATCCACCGAACTAGTCTCTCAGGAGGAAACACCATGAAATTGCACCAACGCGCGCGATTGCTTGTGTATGCCGTGCTGCTGACATCCTTGTCCGCGGCCGGGCAGGTTACCGCCTCCGTCCCGTACACGGTTTCAGTGTTTGCCACAGGTGTGGCCAACGTTTACTTTGCACCCGATTCGATTACGCTGCTCAACGGCCATATCTTCATCGGCTACGGAAATGGAGGCGCGCCCGACGGTTCCGATGGGAAGAGCAGCACCATTGTCGAATACCAAATGAATGGAGACGTGGTAAAGACTTATAGCGTGCTCGGCCATAACGACGGGCTGCGAGTGAATCCGCAGACCAAGCAACTGTGGGCAATGCAGAACGAGGACGGCAATCCGAGCCTGGTGATTATTGACCCGGTCGCGGGAACGCAGACCGTCTACACCTTTGGACCTACTCCGCATGGGGGAGGGTACGACGACATCGCATTCCGCGGCAACGACGTGTTTCTGAGCGCGTCGAACCCGGCGAACAATCCGAATTTTGCCCCCGCGGTGGTGAAGGCAACGATCAGCGGCAGCGTCGTTAATGTTACCGAGGCGTTGAACGCGGGCGCGATCGCTACGAATGTGCGCACCGACACCCCGGTCACCCTGAATCTGCAAGACCCGGATTCGATGATTTTCGATCCGCTCGGAGACTTGCTGTTGGATAGTCAAGCCGACGGCGAGCTGATAATTGTGCACCGTGTCGGATTCCCCAACCAGAGCGTCTACCGCCTCGGGCTGACTCTGAAAGGAGCGCCGACCCAGGTGGACGATACGATCTTCGCCACCTCGACTCACGGAATCATATTGGTTTCGGATCGCGATGCGGGAGCTGCCGGAATCGTCTACGCGATTTCCAAGGACATCTTCGCTCCGGATGCGGCGTACACTGCGGCACCTACCTCGGTCGGGAGTCTCGACTTTAATACTGGGGTGATCACCAACGTGGTGAGCGGAATGGTAAGCCCGCACGGGATGGCGTTTATTCCGGCGCAGTAGACGGCGGTTTGCGGAAGGGGGGGCGGCCTGTGCCGCACCTTTTTCTGTGTCTGCGGCACGGCGTTCGCTCGCTTCAATCGCCAAGGGTCAGAATTATCGACGAGCACAATCACATTAGCCAAAGTGCATCGACGTCGACAATCACTTGCGTGCGCGGAATCTTTTTTTGTGCTGCGTAGGCCAGCATGGCACGGAGGGTCGTGTTGAGTTTTTCACGGCTGGGGGATTTCAGCACGAAGTGGTAGCGATAGTCGCGCTTCAGCCGCATGATAGGAGCGGGGGCGGGGCCGAGCACGCGCACGCCCTCATGGCGAGTTGAGTCGAACCACTTGCCCAATGTTCCCGACCATTGCAGGGCGTCGTCGAGTTTGTCGCTGCGCACGAGCACGTTGGCCAGCGCGGAGTAGGGAGGGTAGTGCATCCAGCTGCGGAATTGCAGTTCTTTTTCGTAGAAGCCGATGAAGTCATGGCGGGCGGCGTACTGCACAGCGTAGTGGTCCTGGAAATAAGTCTGCAGCACAACTTTGCCGGGAGTCTGGCCGCGTCCGGCGCGTCCGGCAACCTGGGTGAGTAATTGAAAGGTGCGCTCGGCGGCGCGGAAGTCGGGCAGGCCGAGAGCGACGTCGGCTCCGACCACACCGACCAGCGTCACGCCGTGAATGTCGTGACCCTTGGCGATCATCTGCGTGCCGACGAGGAGGTCGAGCTGGCCGTCGTTCAGGGCGTTCAGTGCGCGCTCGAAGTCTTCGTGGCTGCGGACGGTGTCGCGGTCGAGGCGGGCGATGCGCGCCTGGGGAAACATGCCGTGCAGCAACTCTTCAAGTTTTTCCGAACCCGTTCCGAGAAAATAAACGTACTCACTGCCGCAGTGGACACAGGCTTTGGGCACGGGAGCGGTGAATCCGCAATAGTGGCAGACCATTCTGTTCTCGCGCTTGTGATGGGTGAGCGCGATGGCACAGTTCTGGCACTCGAGTTTCTTGCCGCAGGTGCGGCAGAGGACGACGGGGGAATATCCGCGGCGGTTGAGCAAGACCATGACCTGCTCTTTGATGGGTCCTGGGCGGTCGAGGCGTTCTTTGATTTCGGCGGCCAGCTTGCGCGAGATGACTTGCTCGTGGCCAGTTTCCTGGAACTCCTGGCGCATGTCGATGATTTCAACTTCGGGGAGCGGACGTTGTTCTACGCGGTCGGGCAATTCGACCAGCGCGTACTTATTCTTCTTCGCGTTGAAATAGGATTCCAGCGACGGCGTTGCCGAACCTAGTACGACGACGGCATTCGCCATTCGCGCGCGCACCACGGCAATGTCACGGGCGTGGTAGCGCGGAGTTTCTTCCTGCTTGTACGAGGAGTCGTGCTCCTCGTCGACGATGATCAGCGCGAGATCGGCGACCGGAGCGAAGACCGCCGAGCGCGTGCCGACCACCATGCGGGCGTCGCCGCGTTTGATG
Source organism: uncultured Acidobacteriota bacterium (assembly GCA_963755795.1). Taxonomy (GTDB): domain Bacteria; phylum Acidobacteriota; class Terriglobia; order Terriglobales; family Acidobacteriaceae; genus Sulfotelmatobacter. The sequence continues at coordinate 77,407 of CAVWLI010000026.1, forward strand.
CGATGCCACTGCTCGGCGCGTTCGCGGTCGGAGAGCGCGGAGTGCAGAATGGCAACTTCGTCGCCGAAGATCTGATGCAAGTCGGCAGCCACGGCCGGTGTCAGACCGATTTCAGGGACGAGCAGGATGGCGGAACGGCCGGCTTCGAGCACGGAGCGCATTGCGGCCAGATATACCGCGGTCTTACCTGATCCGGTGACGCCATGCAACAACATGCCGGAATACTTGCGGGCTGCAACACTTTCCCGCACACGCGACAGCGCCGATTTCTGGGCTGCATTTAAATCGAAGTCAAACAAAGAGGGGCGCGGCTTGGAGTGCGAGACGGAGAACCCTGCTGGCTCCTCGTGAATCTCGACAAGCCCGCGACGAATCAGCGTGGCGAGCGTGGTTCGCGGAACGTCTAGTGATTGCAGAGTGGCCACTGCAACTCTTCCGCCTGAGCCGGCGAGAGTGTCGAGCAGTTTTCTTTGGTTGTCGTTCAGTTTGCCATCGGCAGATTTCAGCCGCGCGACTTTGATGGTGCGGGTGGCGTCCCGAGCCGCGGAGATGTCTTCGCGCAACAACCATTTCTTGCGAGTCATTCCGGAGAGAATGGACTTCGACACGCGAGTGGCAGAACGGAGCGTCTCTTCGCGAACGAGTGCCACGGCCTCAGGGGCTAAAGCCCCGTTCGTAGCGGATTCTAACGGCACGGCTGAAGCCGTGCCCTTCCCGTTCGTGGGGCTCCCAGCCGCTGTTTCAGGCTCTTTGTTTCCGGTCTCGTCGTTGGAGACTTCAGTCTGTCCAGTTGCCATGGGCTCAAACTGACCCTCTGGAGCGACCACATCTTCGGGAATGCAGGCGGCGAGATAATCGAGCACGCGGAATTCGTCGGCTTGTTCTTCAGGAGTGCGCTTGGAGCGGGCGGACGATCCGGAGATGCCGGCTTGATGCAGAGCCATCTGGCCTGCTTCGGTGAGGCGATAGCCGATGGCGCGCTTGAATTCGGCGTTCAGCGGCAGCATGGTGCGGAAGACTTCGCCGAGCGGGGCAAGATAATAGTCGGCGATCCAGCGGCCCAGTTGCAGCAACTGGTCGTCGAGCACCGGTGTGGTGTCGAGGACGGCGAGAATTGTTTTCGTGGTGACGGAAGGTTTGCGGTCGTGCAGTTCGACGACGATGCCCGTCATGCGCTGCTGGCGAAATGGGACCAGCACGCGGCCGCCGACGACCGGCGCGGCGTCCTGGCGAACACGATAGGTGAAGACCATGTCCAACGGGACGGGCACGGCGACGTCACAGAATTCAGGCATTGGTTGGAAGGATAAACTAGAGCGGTTCGGTCCGGTCATTCGTAGCTGTGACGGACTATTCTTGATGGTAGGGATGCTTCGACTTCGTCGATCATTCGCTTCGCGAACAATCGACTCCGGTCAGCAAATAGGGTCGCCAGTTTTACTCACTCTTTTTGGGAGGCTCCAGCCCCAGGTACTTCATGACCATCTGCAGATCTTTCCAGGCCTCGCCTTTCTGGCGCGGGTCGCGGAGAAGAAATGCCGGATGGTAGGTAACTGCGAGTTTCGTGCCCTGCCAGGATGGATCGCTGCTGCGGGCACCGGTGGGCAAGAAGTCGTAAAAGCGGCCGCGAAGTTCCGACATGGAGGCGTTCATGGCGAGCAGGTTTTTTGCCGCGACCGCGCCGAGCGCGACCATGACCTTGGGCTTGATGACGGCGATTTGTCGCATGAGAAATGGTGAGCAGGTTTCGCACTCGTCGCGCTCGGGCGTACGATTGCCCGGCGGACGGCACTTCACGACGTTCGCGATGTAGACATCTTCGCGGCGCATGCCCATGGCTTTGATCATGTTGTTAAGCAACTGACCGGCGCGGCCCACGAAGGGCTCGCCCTGTGCATCTTCGTCGGCGCCGGGACCTTCGCCCACGAACATTAATTCGGCGCGGGGATTGCCCACGCCAAAGACGATTTGCTTGCGGCCTTGCTTATGCAGCTTGCAGCGCGTGCAGTCGCCCAGGTCTTCGCGAATCAATTTGAGCGCGGCTATGGGATCGGCGACGCCGTGTTCTGGCTTTGGCGTGAGCACTTCGAGAATATTTTCGGAGGCAACCTTGGCGACTGCAGCGGACTTTTTTGCGGCCATTTCCTCTCGCTGTTCTTCTTCTCGTTGCTGCGGGAATGTGGAAGACGGATTGTCAACTGCGGCAACGAATGATTCGACTATCGCGCCTTCAGCGACTCGTATTTCGCGGCGGTAAAAATCGTAGATGCCCATTTCGTGACAGTAGCGAACTCGCTCGGCGAGCGCGCGGCGCAGGTCTGGGTCAAGGGTGTTTGGCATCAACTGTACGATTGTAATGCAGTGGTAGGCCAATACGCTCGTGGCGGTGGCAACGAGAAGCAGGTTCCTCGTCGCTGCGCTCTTCGGAATGACACAGGAATAAAGAAGTCAGGCTTTCACGGCCGACTTGCGGTGCTGGCGCAGGCGGACGACTTGGTCGAGGACGCGCTGCGCCACTTCCCACTTCGTGGTTTCCGGAACTTCGACGACCTCGTCGGGGCTGATGATGGTCACGGCGTTGCGGTCGGAATCGAAACCGACGCCTTCGCGCGAAACGTCGTTGACGACGATGGCGTCGAGATTTTTCGAAACTAACTTTTGGCGCGCATTTTCCAGAACGTTTTCGGTTTCGGCGGCGAAGCCGACTACGATTTGGGATCCCTTGTGGCGCAAGAGTTCTTTCAGGATGTCAGGCGTAGCCTCGAGTTCCAGGGTCATGGGGCCTTTGCGCTTGATCTTCTGGCCTGCCGTGTTCTTTGGGCGATAGTCGGAGACGGCAGCGGTCTTGATTACGATGGTCGCTTGCGGCAGGAGTTTGAGGACCGCGTCCCGCATTTCTTCGGTGGATTCGACTCGCGTAACTTCCGCGGCTCCGGGCGGAGTGAGCGCCGTGGGTCCGCTGACCAGAAGCACGCGCGCGCCGCGACGCAAGGCAGCCTCGGCGAGCGCGTATCCCATGCGACCGCTGGAACGGTTGGTGAGATAGCGGACGGGATCGATTTTTTCGCGCGTGGGACCGGCGGTGATCAGGACGGTCTCGCCGCTCAAATCTTGAGAGGCGCCGAGAGCTTCCATGACGGCGGCAACAATGGTTTCATTTTCGGCGAGGCGCCCCGCGCCCGTCATTCCACAAGCCAGGTAGCCCGCGCCCGGCTCGACAATCTTCACGCCGCGCTGGCGCAGAATCTGCAGATTGGCCTGCGTGGCGGGGTGATTCCACATGTTGACGTTCATGGCGGGCGCGACGACTACCGGCGCCGTTGTGGCGAGGTAAAGCGTGGTCAGAAAATCGCTGGCGATGCCTTGCGCGAAGTGGGCGAGAACGTCGGCCGTGGCGGGTGCAACCAGGAGCGCATCGATGGACTGCGCGACGGCGATGTGCTCGATGGCAGAGTCGAGATTCGGCTCATGCTCTTCGCCTGTCTCAGGCGTTTCACCAGCAAACATACCGGTGATAACTTTCTCTCCGGATAGCGCTGCGAAAGTGAGAGGACGTACGAACTCCTGGGCGGCACGCGTCATGATGACTTGCACACGAATGCCGCGGTCTCTCTCCTGAAGCAGACGAATGATTTCTGCCGCTTTGTAGGCCGCGATACCGCCGGTAACGCCTAGGGCGATCTTCATACAATTTTTTGATTGTTGATTTTTGATGGGTGATTCAAGACCGCTGGTCGCCGACCTGCGGTTTCGCGATCACACAATCAGCAATCACGAAATCAACAATTCCTTCAGTCCTGACCCAGCGCCTTGTCGAGAGCGTCTTCCGCCTGCTCGGCGGCGGTGCGGGTTTCAGGAATCTCCCACTTCACCTTGCCGGCGCGGATTTCATCCTGCGCGATGCGGCAAGGCTTGCGGGAATTCGTGTCGACCACCGGGGGCGCGCCGGACTGGAGTTGCCGCGCGCGCCGCGCCGCCACCAAAATGTACCGGTAGTTGCTGTCAAAGCCTTCGATCAACTTCATTGGGACTCTCCCTCAAGAAATCAAGTTTGAAGTCTATCAGTGCCGAACCTAGCCATAAATTCAAGCTCTGCGTTCGGCGGAACACGGCCAACTCTCAGGCTTATCCCGCTCTCATTTCACGAGCGGCTTTCGACACCATTCCGGCGTCCTTAAAATGATACCGCGAAATCTAGGAGCGTGCCGAAGGTGGAAGGGTACGAAAGGACGCCAGGATCGGCACCACCCGGTTGCGCATATTCGCCAGCCGCTGGCGGTCCGCCAGGTCCACGATTTTCTGATCGTCGGTGGACAGGGCGGATTTCGACCGCGAAAGGCGCTCCGACAGAACGATGGCTTGCAAGCTGTCGCTCGATTCCTCCAGCTTGTCGTTGATCAAAATATAGTCGTACTTGTCGTAGTTCTCGATCTCGCGGCGGGCAGCATCCAGGCGGCGATCGATCACCTCGTCCGAGTCCTCACCACGTTTGCGCAGGCGCCACTCCAAAGTCTTGCGGTCGGGCGGCAACACAAAAATGCTGACGGCGTCGGGTAACTTCTGTTTAATTTGTGCCGCTCCTTGCACGTCGATATCGAGCAGCAGATCATGCCCTTTCTGCTCAGCCTCGCGCAGAAACCGGCGGGCCGTGCCATAGTAATCCCGCCCGTAGAGACTGGCATGTTCCAGGAATTCATCGTCGGCGATCATCTGCTCAAATTCCCGGCGCGAAACGAAATAGTATTGCTTGCCGTCTTGCTCGCTGCCGCGAACCGGGCGAGTCGTGTAGGAGATGGAAAAATCGAGACGCGGAGTCATGGCGAGCAGTACATTGACGAGCGTCGATTTGCCCGATCCGGAGGGCGCCGAGATAATGTAGACGATGGGCTTGCTGTCTTTCATTCCAGGTTTTGCACCTGCTCGCGCGACTTCTCGATTTCCGCCTTCATGGCGAGGCCTGCTTCGGTGATTTTCAAAGCCTCGCCCGCGAGACCAGAAGTTTTTGAGAGCAGCGTGTTGGCCTCGCGATTCATTTCCTGCAGCAGGAAATCGAGCTTCTTGCCGATCTCTCCCCCGGCTTCGAGCAGTCCCAGGAAATGTTGCACGTGCGTTTCGAGCCGAACGATTTCTTCCTGAATATCGCTGCGGTCGACCAGCAGCGCGGCCTCCTGCAACACGCGATCCTTGTCGACAGTCGCGCCCAGTAATTCCTGTAACCGCGATTGCAGCCGCTCGCTGTAGTTCTGTAGAACGGCGCGGCGATGCTGCTGCACGCTCTTGCCGGCCTCGACCAGGTGGGCCATGCGGTCGCGCAGTTCGCGGGCGATGCCTCGACCTTCTTCCTCGCGCATCTGGTTCAGGCGATCGAGAGCCTCACCGACCTTGGCCATGACGGCGGATTCAATTTCGCCGTCGGCGCTGTCGTTGGCAGAGTCGAGCGCGCCCGGAATGCGGAGAACGGCGTTGAGGTCGGGCTCGGAAGCGGGCGAGAACTCGGCGGCGGCGGCGCGAAACGCCGCAATGTAACCGCCGACAATCTCGCGGTTGAGCGAGAACGCTTCACTCGTGGTGCGCTCCAGGCTCAGCGAGACTTCGACATGGCCGCGCCCCATCTTTTCTTTCAGAAGGCGGCGGAGTTGCATCTCGAGCGAATCGGTTCCTGATGGCAGCCGGAAATGCAGATCGAGGAAGCGATGGTTCACCGACTTCAGCGAGAGAGCGAAAGCCATTCGGCCATTGGAATTGACCGTGCTGCCGTGGACCGCGGCACTGTCCGAGCGTTGGATCTCGCCTCTCACCTGCGCAAAACCTGTCATCGAGCGTATGGGCATAGGGACCGTGTTCTCAAGTTTCAGCGACGGCTCGAGTCGAATCCGCGTTGGCGAATTGCAATTCGTAAAGACGCCGGTATGTACCTAACTTCGTCATCAACTCTTCGTGGCGGCCGATATCGGCGATAGTTCCGTTTTCGATTACCACGATACGATCAGCGCGGCGCACGGTCGAAAGGCGATGCGCGATCACGAAGACGGTGCGGCCGCTCATCAGATTATGCAGCGCGGATTGCACCAGAGCTTCGGATTCGCTGTCGAGAGCTGAAGTGGCCTCGTCGAGAATCAGAACAGGAGCATTCTTCAGGAGCGCGCGCGCGATCGCCAGTCGTTGTCGCTCGCCTCCGGAAAGCCGCACGCCGCGCTCTCCGATCACAGTATCGTACCCCGCCGGAAGAGACATTATAAAATCGTGGGCCAGAGCGGCGCGGGCCGCGGCCTCGACTTCCTTCTGCGGAATCTGCGGCTGGCCGTAGGCGATGTTGTTGCGGACAGTGTCGTTGAACAGGATCGTGTCCTGGGTGACGATGCCGATTTGAGAACGCAAGGATGCGAGAGTCACGTCGCGCACGTCGTGGCCATCGATCAAGATGCGTCCGCTAGTTACATCGAAGAAGCGGGGGATCAGGTGAACCAGTGTGCTCTTGCCCGCGCCGCTTGAGCCGACGACCGCAAGAATTTCGCCGCGCCGCACTTCGAGGTCGATGCCTCGCAGGATCTCCCGCGACTCGTCGCCATCCTCCAGGTAGGAGAAGCTTACGCTTTCCAAGCGGATGCTCTGCGAAAACCTGGGCAGAGCCTTGGCGCCGGGCTTCTCGATGACGACATCCTCGGCATCCATGAATTTGAACAGCTGCGACGAGGCGCCCAGAGCCTGCTGAAAACTGTTATTGAAGACGGCAAACTTCCGCGCCGGATTGTACATCGTCAGCACGGCCGCGACGAAAGTTATGAACGCGCTTAGGTCGAGCCGGTGATGTACGATTTGTTCCCTGCCCAGAAGAAGTAAAAGAGCGATGGCGATCGACCCCAGAATGTCCATGAGCGGAGAGCTGATGGAAGCCGCAGCCACCGAGCGCAGATTTGCGCGGAAAAGGCGCTGCGCGGCCTCGCGAAATCGTGCCACCTCCCATGATTCCATCCCGAAGGCCTTCACGATGCGGTTGCCGGTAATCGTCTCATGCAGAATGTTCTGCACCCCTGCCAGATGGTCCTGACCGGTGCGCGTGGTCGAACGCACCCGGCGGCCAATCCGCACGGCCGAGAAGACGATGACTGGGACAAACAGCACCAGCACCCAGGAAAGCTGGCCTCCGAGCACAATCACCAGACCGGCTGTAAATATAAAGGTAAAGAACTGCTGCAAGAACTCTGACAACACGCTCGACATGGCGAACTGTACGCGCTCAATGTCGTTGATGATCGTCGATATAAGAGTGCCGGTCGCGTGCTTCTGAAAAAACGCTGCTGAACGTCGCAGGACCGAGTTATACAGCTCATTGCGCAGGTTGGTGATCATGCCAAAACCGGCGTGGTTCACCAGGTACGTGCCGCAATAGTCGCAGAGTCCCTTAAGCACGGTCGAGGCTACCAGCGCGAAGGCCACAATATTCCAGGCGTTGTGCAGATGCGAGGGAACGAAGGATTGAAGATAGATGGGCTTGTTTAATTTCGGGATCGTGAAGAGAAGAATGTTTTCCGATCCCGACGCGGGATTCAGCACCCGCTCCAGCACCGGCTTGAGCAGCATCAGCCGAAAGGCTTCCAGGAATCCGACGGCTGCGAGCAGCAACACTCCGGGCACCAACTGCAGGAGAAACGGGAGCACATAACGGACCAACCGCGTCAGTTGCCGCATGGGACTCCCGCGCCGCACAGGCCGCCGGCGCTTGCCGCCGCTCGAATGGGCATGAAGTGCAAGGCCTTATTCTACTTGAGTCGTTTGCTGTGGGAATGCCTTTTCCTTTTTCCTAGCCTTCCGACAGGGTCGTACCTCCGGCGTCTTAAAACCGCTCCGCACACGGCGGTTGGCGGTTACCCTGGGCTGTCGCGGTGCACGACCTTAACGCGGTATCCAGCGTGTCGAAGGTGTTTGCCGACTTCCTCGGCAATCATGACGGAACGGTGCTGCCCGCCGGTGCATCCGAACGAGATCGTGAGATAGCTTTTGCCTTCGTGAATGTAATGCGGCAGCAGGTAGACCAGCAGGTCCGAGATGCGCGAGATGAACTCCTTGCTCTGCGGAAACGAGCGAATGTATTTCGCGACTCGTGGATCGCGCCCGGTCAGCGGACGGAATTCTGGGACGAAATGCGGGTTGGGCAGGAAACGCACGTCAAAGACCAGGTCGGCATCCTCGGGAACGCCTTGCCGGAATCCGAAACTCACGATGGACACGAGAATACTTTTTTCCGCGGACTGAGCCTGGAAACGTTCGGTGATGTGAGCGCGCAATTCGTGCACATTGAACTTCGAGGTGTCGATGACGAGATCGGCGACCTTGCGAATCGCGCCCAGGTGGCGGCGTTCCGCTTTCAGAGCCGACTTTACCGGCGAATCGTTGCCTAGGGGATGCGGCCGGCGGGTCTCGCTGAAGCGGCGCATCAAAACGGAATCGGAGGCTTCGAGGAAGACGACCTTGGTCGGGATCATGCGTCCGACAGCTTTTAGTATTTTAGGAAGTTCATCGAGCTTGGAGCCTTCGCGCACGTCCACGACCAGCGCGGTGCGGCGAATCTCGCTCGACTGGACGGCCAGATCGGCAAACTGCGGGATGAGTTGCACTGGCAGGTTGTCGACACAGTAGTAGCCCAGATCTTCGAAGGCCTTCAATACCGAAGCCTTCCCCGAACCGCTCATGCCGGTAATGATGACCAGTTCCGGCGAGGGCTGCACAACGTGCGCCTGCTTTTTTCCCCGACTCTTTCGTGCTCCACTCATCGAAGGTGTCCTGGGCTGGCCGGCGGACCTGCGGGACTTCATGAATTGGATAGTAGCATCCAAGGTGTGGCCGTTGCTTCGGGTCACGGATTGCCGACTGAGGTACTGGTTTCAGGCCTCCGGCTGGTTCGCCTGACGATTGATCGTCGAAATCGGAAATCCAGATTTGTCTCCGCGCCTCACGGGCCTGTAAGCTATGGCGTCATGAAAAAGTTCGAAGAACTGACGGAGCGCGAGGTGCTGGCCCTGGCCATTGCCCTGGAAGAAGAGGACGAGCGGGTGTACTCCGACTTTGCCGAGGGGCTGCGGCAGGACTATCCGGCGACGGCGTCGATGTTTGAGGGCATGCGCGAAGAGGAGTCAGGACACCGGCGGCGCCTGCTCGAACTCTTTCAGAAGAAATTCGGCGAACATATTCCCCTGATCCGGCGGCAGGACGTGCGCGGGTTTGTGGACCGGCCGGCGCTCTGGCTGGTGCGGCCGCTGCGGATTGAAGCTGTGCGTAAAGAAGCGTCGACCATGGAGGTTGAGACGCGGCGCTTCTATGAAAAGGCCGCCGCGCGCACGCAGGACGCGAGCATCCGGCAGCTGCTCGATGATCTGGCCAGAGAGGAGCGCGAGCACGAAGAACGCGCCCAGGAACTCGACAAACAGAAACTGCCGGACAGCGTGAAAGCCGACGAAGAGGTCGCGCAGCGGCGGCTGTTCGTGCTGCAGATTGTGCAGCCCGGTCTGGCGGGATTGATGGATGGTTCGGTTTCGACGCTGGCGCCGGTGTTTGCCGCTGCCTTCGCCACGCAGAAAAGCTGGGACGCGTTTCTGGTGGGGGTGGCGGCATCGGCGGGAGCGGGCATCAGCATGGGATTCGCCGAGGCGCTTTCGGATGATGGCAGCCTTACGGGGCGCGGACATCCCTGGGTGCGCGGGTTGATCTGCGGCGCGATGACGGCCTTGGGCGGCATCGGTCACACGCTACCATTTCTTTTGAGCGACTTTCGGATGGCTCTTTGGGCGGCGGGAATTGTGGTATTAGCGGAGCTGGGCGTGATTACTTGGGTGCGCAAGCGCTACATGGATACGCCCTGGATCTCGGCCGCCCTCCAGGTCGGCTTGGGCGGAGTGCTGGTGTTTATCACCGGCATGCTGATCGGGAAGTATGGGGGCCAGTGAAAATTGCTGATTGTTGATTTTTGATTGGAAAAGTCGCGCGCAGCGGCTCTTAGAATCTGTCTGCGACCTGCCGCTGGTTTTTAATCAACAATCGGAAATCAACAATCAGCAATGCCGTCATGGCTGCGTGTCCAGCGGGTGCGTGCTTTTTTCGTAGAATTCGTTTTGCAGTTTCAGGCTGACGTCGTCGGCTTTCACCGCGCGGATCGCTTTTACTACCGAATCAATCCACCAGTTCATCTGATATTCGCCTAGTTCGTGGGTCGCTGCGGAGCCGTCGCCGGAGTAGTGGTTGGGAAAACGCGTGTACCACCAGATGCCGGTGTAGACGTCATCGGGAAGCTTCTGGCGCGCCTGATCTGCGCCGGACTCACTCGCGGCGCGGTCCTGATGCACGAGATCGGGGCGGGAGATCATCATCTTCGAGGTTTCGCTTTCGCCGGCGTGCATGTCGATCTTCGTCTTCTTTGCGGGACCACCATGCTGAGGTGTGCGTTCGTCGAAAACGTAGACGACGTAGTCGTGGGGCTTGTCGAGTTGCGTTTGCGCGAAGTAAGGGAGCAGGCTGTCGTTGCCGCCGTGGCCGTTGACGATCAGAATTTTCTTGCAGCCGTTGCGCGCCATCTCGTCAGTGGTCTCCTGCAGGAGCGCAAGTTGCAGATTGCGGCTGTAGGCCATGGTGCCGGGCTCGTGGCGCGCTTCGGCGATTTGCCCAAAATAATATTCCGGGAAGACGACCGCATATTCTTGTTCGGCGGCGTGCAGCGCAGCGTAACGAACATCGAGCAGATCGGTGCCGAGCGGCAGGTGCGGACCGTGCTTCTCCAGAATTCCGAACGGGAGCAGGCAGGTCCCTTGCGAACGATGAATGCCCTCGCGAAAATCCGAGGCCGTGAGTTCTTCCCAGTGCACGGAGAGCTTGGTCGATGAACCAGATTGCGCTCGACTGAAGCGAGGGGCAACCAAAACCGCGCACGCAATCAGAATTACGAAGATGAAAGGTCTGCAGGCCGAAATTGTCTTTATCATAGAGCGATCTCCCTCGGCGGCGAATTTTAGCACGCAAATCGCTCTATTAAAACGTATCAATGCGGGGATCTTTTTTTGGCACCCACGAGCAAGAACATGTTTCGTTTTCGGAAACATCGCGCCTTGTGCGCAGTTTGGGTTGATAGGGATCCTACGAACGCGTGGCTGATTCTCTTCGAGAATCAGCCGCTTCGCTCAGCATGACAAACTACGATGCCGGGGTCGAAACTGCATTCTACGGAGCTTCGATCAGCTCCATTTTTCCTTCGCGGGTGCGGTGCAGGATCATCAGCTTGCCTTTCGGATCACGGAAGACGAAGACATCACGGTCTTTGAAGTGGGCCTCTTTGATGGCCTCTTCGAGTGTCATGGGGCGCATGGCAACAGCGTCGTCGGAGCGCACCAGGTGGACTTCGGTGGTTTTCGCGACGGCCGGATATTTGTGCACCATGACGGGGACAGCCGTCGTTTCCGATGTGCCGACTACGGTTTGCAGATCGGTCTGCGACAGGTTCTCATCGACCCGCGGAGAGTGGCCGTTCCACTTCTTGACTTCCTCACTCTTACGCGCCGAGCGCTTCTTCGACTGCCAGCGGGTTTTGTATTTGACCGCCTGTTTCTCGAGATGGTCGAGGGCCTCGTTGACGGCGATCGTCATGTCCTTGGCCTGAGCCAGGCCGACTAGCGGGCCATTGCGCGGGCTGATGGTGATTTCTGCTTTGTGGCGGTGCTTCTCGACGGCGAGAATGACTTTGCTGTCAAATCGGTCTCCTAAAATCTTTCGGATTTTCGTGAGGCCAGTTTCTACTTCTTTGCGGATGGTGGAAGTGACTACATAATGTCTGCCAGTATATTCGACGTTCATGACGCCTCCCCGCGATTCAATCTAGACTTCAAAGCTAGAAACGGTTTTTCGACTACAAAGTATGAAATACTCGCCAGCAAAAGGGCAGCGATGACGCCGGCCGGCGTGATCCAACGCTGCCGGTAGCCGTGCAGCAACTTCGCTGTAGCTTCGGCGGCGAGTTGATGGTAAAGATAGAGCGGGTACGAGATGATTCCGATGTATCGGGTCACCGGCCAATTCAGCCATCCCCATAGCCTGGACTCGCCGAGGGCGACCACCTGGACCAGGAAAATTGCAATCAGAAAAGCGTCCAGCGAAAATCCCACCGCATATTTGTAGCTGTAGTGGTAAAGATTGCCCAGAGTGATGGATCCGACCAGCAGCGCCAGAGTTACAACCGGCGCCCACGCTCTTGATGTGATCGCGCTCCAAAAGCTCCGCAAGGCTCCTCGCTTGAGCAGCACGGCAAACAGGCACCCAATGAAAAGATGATCCGCCCGAGTATCGAACGCGAAATGCAGGTGACCCTCGCCCACGTGAAATCCGAAAAACAGAATATTACGGTAAACGTAAATCGCAGCGATCAGGGCCACCAGAATGGCGGTAAGCTTGCGAAGATCGCGTTGAAAAACCAGAAAGATCCACGGCCACAGGAGATAAAACTTCTCCTCCACTCCCAGCGACCAGGTATGGCCCAGGACTGGCCTCATGTGACCGACTGTGTGGCGATAGTCGCCCAAGTAAAAAAAGGCAGCGAGATAATCAAGAACCGCGTCGCGAGTGGGCATTCCTCGGGTGTACAGATAAAAACACACTGAGACAATCCAGAACACGTAGAACGCAGGAAAAATTCGCAACGTGCGCCGAATGTAGAAAGCTTTGATGGAGACTGCGCCCGTTCGCTCAGATTCCTTCAACAAAAGCCAGGTGATCAAGAAGCCGCTCAGGACAAAGAACGTTAGAACACCGTGCGTGTTGGGAACGTAAGGAACGCCGTCATGAAGCAGGATGACGAGGGCGACGGAAATCGCGCGCAGCCCGTCGAGCGAAGGGATGTTTTTTTGTTGCAGGTTGGAACTGAGGAGGGTTGTTCCCGGCGTGCTCGTCTCTTGCGCAACGACCATTCGGATCGACTCACTCCTTCCCGCCTCGCGGAAGTTTTTCGTTCCGACTTCTTAGTTCCGGATTACTTCTTGACTCGGCGCTGGTGCGTGCTGGGGATGCGCATGTCTTCGCGGTACTTGGCTACAGTGCGGCGAGTGACCTGAATGCCTTGCGATTGCAGGATGCGGGTAATCTGCTCGTCGGTCAACGGACGGCTGGGGTCTTCTTCCTCGATGAGTTTTTTGACGCGGCGCTTGAGGATGAGCAGCGAAGTGCCGCCGCCCTCGGGGCCCTGCACGCTCTCGCTGAAGAAATATCGCAGCTCGAAAACGCCTTGTGGTGTGTGCGCGTATTTGCTGGCCACAGCACGGCTTACCGTGGAAGGATGCACGCCGATTTCTTCGGCCACCTCCTTGATCATCATGGGCTTGAGTTGATCGATGCCTCGTTCGAGGAAATCCTGCTGGCGGGCGACGATGCAATAGCAGACCTTGGTGATGGTCTGCTTGCGCTGCTCGATGTTCTTGATGAGCTGAATGGCGCTCTTGTAGCGCTCTTTGACGTAATCGCGAGTGCTCTTTTCGTTGGTGCCGTCGCGGGTGACCAGTTTCTTGTACGCAGGATTCAGGCGAAGCTGCGGCAGGTCTTCGTCGTTCATGATCACGAGCCACTCGTCGCCATGCTTGACGAAAGCGACGTCGGGCTCGATGAGCCGCGGCATCACTTTGTTGTAGCGCAGGCCAGGTCGCGGATCGAGAGTGCGAATGTAGTCGAGGGCAGCCTGCACCGCTTCGATGGGTCGCCCGATCGCCTTGGAAATTTCTTTGTGCTGCTTGTTCTGCAGGCCACGTAGATGCTGGTCGACAACGGCCATTGCATCCTTCAGAACTTGCTCCGTACCGTTGCCATTCTTGTGCAACGCGAGCTGCGCCTGGTGATAGAGGAGCTGGCACATGAGACAAGAACGTAAATCGCGGCAGGCCACGCCTGGAGGGTCGAGTTGACGGACTACTTCGAGAGCTTCCTGCAGGTCGACAGCAGTAAAGTTTGGTTTGTAGATTGGGGCGGGTTGAGGGCCGGGTTGAGGCGCGGCTGTGGGCGCGGGTGCAACCGCGGCCGCGGAGTCTCCGGAACGCGTGGAGAACGATGCTTCCGATCGGGGCTCTTGAACCGATTCAGCAGGGAGCACGATCGGAGCAACGTCGCGGTAGGGAGTCTCAACGCTCTCCGCGTGGTTGAGAACAGGATCAGCTTCACTTGCATTTTCGTTTTCCACCGCCGCTGAATCCGCGATCCCGCCCACGGAAGAAGGTTCGTCTTCTTCCACCCCGGACGCAGGCTCGGTTTCGGCCAAGCCGAGGGCTTTCGCCTCGCTCACGATATTCTTTGCCGTCTCGGCGTCGGCTTCAGGCGGCGCAGGCGGAGCCTCGCCGAGCAACTCGTCGTCGCTGGCGATCAGATATCCATCTTCGTTCAGGTTGCCGATGATCAGGTCGGCAGCTTCGCGCACTTCGCGGCGCAGGCTGAGCGCGCCCAACTGCCAGGCAAGGTGGTCGGTGAGGTTCGTCGGCTTGGAAAGAAAATTCTCAAACGACGGACGCTCAATATCCTCCATCTCGCTGTGGGTGCGATAGCCGGGATCGAGATAGTCCTGGAAGAACGAACCGAAATCGATCTCCTCGAAGGGATCTTTCTTTTCAACGGCGGTGATGGGATTTTCTTCGTTGGTGGCGGCAGCAGCGCGTTCGCGGTCTTCTTCTTTCTTGCCGACTTCGTCGAGCAGCGGAACCGACTCTTCGAGCTCTTCGAGCACCGGATTCTCGACCATCTCAGCGGTGATCATGTCCTTCAGCTCAAGCTTGTTGAGCGCGAGGACAGAGACCATCTGCACCAGGCCCGGTGTAAGGATCTGGCGCTGCGAGAGCTTTACGCTGAGTTTGTGCTGCAGTAAGACCATGCGTTCGGCCGATTCTTTTCCTTAAATCCTTCTTGTCATTCCGAACCCCGAGCGAACGCAAGGGGCCGAGGAATCTGCTTGGCGCCGCCACAGCAGATTCCTCACCGGCAAAAACGCCGGTTCAGAATGACAAAACTAAAAAATCACACCAAAGAAAAGCTTTCGCCCAAGTACACGCGGCGCACTTCTGGATCGCCGGCCAACTGACTGGGCTGTCCCTGACGGAAGATTCTGCCGTCGTCGATGATGTAAGCCCGGTCGGTGACCGAAAGCGTTTCGCGCACATTATGGTCGGTGATCAGGACTCCGATGCCGCTGGCGCGCAGGCTGCTGATAATTTTCTGCAAGTCGAGCACGGCAATGGGGTCGATCCCGGAAAACGGTTCATCCAGCAAAATGAATGTGGGGTTGATGCACAAGCAGCGTGCAATTTCCACGCGCCGCCGTTCCCCGCCCGACAGGGCATATCCACGATTCTGCCGGATGTGCTCCAGTCCCAGTTCGTCGATAAACTTTTCCATCTTCTCGCGGCGCTCGTGCCAGGACATCGGCTGCGCCTCTAACACTGCGAGGATGTTCTCTTCTACCGTCAGTTTGCGAAAAACCGAAGCTTCTTGCGGGAGATAGCTGATGCCATACTGGCGCGCCCGCAGGTACATGGGAACGTCAGTGATGTCCTGACCGTCGTACAACACGCGGCCAGTGTCGGGAGGGATCAGGCCAACGATAGCGTAAAAAGTGGTGGTCTTGCCTGCGCCGTTAGGGCCTAATAATCCAACCACTTCGCCCTGCTCGACCGTCAGGCTGACACCATTCACAACGCGGCGGCCACGATACGATTTGCCAATTTCTTCTGTGGCCAGGGTACGCATTTATCTTGCCATTTGTCTTATTATCTGGCCACTCGCGTTTGAGTTACCACAGGAGTACTCGCTTCGCCTTCTACGAGCACCCTATCATCGCCCCGAAAGAAAGTCAACGAAACCCCGGTAATCTTGCCCTGTTCGGCATCAAAAATGCTGGGCGGCCCGCCGGTCAGGACGAACTTGTCGTCGGCCGCAGTGTAAACCAGGGTTTGACCGTCGGCGCGACGGTTGGGTTGGCGGACGACTACGTCGCCTCGGGCGACCATGTGATCGAGCTGGCCGGGGCCGGAAAATCCTTGTTTATTCGAGGTTTGGCTGCGGGGTACGAGGTAGGCGTCGGCAGTCTTGGCGGTTGCGGTAAAATCGGCGCCCACGGCGTGGACCCCACCCTCGTAGTGGGCTTTGCGCTCGGAGTCGGCGTAGGTTAGCTTCGCCGCGGTGATAGAGATGGGACTCGATCGGCCCAGCGGACTGGCCTTAGTTCCGCTTTTTCTGCTGTTGGATGGAATCGCCGCGCCGTTTCCGGTCCCGGGTTTTTCCGCCTGCGCCTTTTCGATTTGCGCTCTGTCGGTTTGGACCAGAATCGTCTGCACTGGCTGGGCGGGTGTGCCCAGGGCGGTCACGAAGCGCCGGTCGCGGTCAAACTCGATGGTCGGCGCTTCGATGATGTTGGCATCCTGCCAGAGGCGAGCGTTTCCCGAGTAGAGCGACGTCCCTGGACTTTTGTGGGCAGTCATGCTTTGCGCCGTCACGTGGATCGGGGAAGAAGACGCCAGCAGGGCGCCGTCCGGCTGCTCCTTCAGGTCGCTGTAGGTGCTCTTGACGTCGCCCTGAGCCAGCGCATCGCCGGTGATGCGGTTCATCCGAATGCTGTCGGCGGTCGTCGCCATGCCGCCGTTCGCGACGCGAGGGTTGCCGGTAAGCACCAGCATCTGGTCCGAGGGCGTGTAGTGCGCAGAGTTGGCCCAGGCTTGCATGCGCTTATCGGGCTGCTGCCCGTCGGTATAGACCACGTTGCCGAGTTGCGTGACGTAATCGATGCCGCCCTGGGGAAGAAAAACGGCGTCGACCGAGTCGCTGGTGCTGACGCGGTCGGGCTGGCCGGGAGCCGAGTTGACGATGCGGGCGTTGGGTGCTCCGTGAACGCCGGTGATCCGGTCACGCCCGTCAGCGTAGCCAAACTGTGCATCGAACTTGTCCGCGGTTACGACCGTAGTTTGAAGATAAGCCGGCTTCGCCGCGGAGTTCGGCGACGGGGCGGGGGCCGCTGCCGGCGCCTGCGTGATCATGATCTGAGCGGCGCCGGAAGTTACGGCGTGTTCCAGAATATGTCCTTGCGCAATCGCGAAATCAATGATGGGCGCGGTGATTTCAAAATCCTGCGGACCCGATGCTGCGCCCTTCCCTGCCGGCTTGCTTCCACTCGCCGCCTTCTGAGTCAAGCGCACTCCGTCGACGGCATGAACTTTTTGTAGCTGGTTCTGGCCGGCAAAGCTCATGATCACGCGCCCGGCGTCGCCCCGCATCGGCTGCGGTCCGCTTTGTTCCATGTGCACGTTGCCGGTCATGGTTGCGGTGCGCAGCAAGTTCTGCTTGCTTTCGAGCAGGAACTCAGCCTGGTCGGCCGCAGTATGCATTTCCGATGGCTGCTTTTCAGCCGCTTGACTTAGGGCCGCTGAATTTCGAGCGCGTCCACGACGCGATCGCTTCGCGGCTTCCGCGCGTGTGTCGCTGGTGACGTTGCCCGTAGCCAGAATCCTCTCGACCTCGTTGTCTCGTCCGAGATACAACACCGCTTGATCCGCCTGGAACGTTCCTCCCGGCCGGGTGACATGCGGACGATCGAGCACAACTTCATGAGGATCATTGGTGATGATGCCGTGCTCGGCCTCAATGACGGCGGCGTCCGGGCCATTGGTCACCACATGAATTTGCGACGCCAGGGTCAGCGTGTTGCTCTTGCCGGCGTACTTCACGCCGACAGCCCAGCCGGTAGCCTGTGGCATGCGAAATTCGACGCGGGCCTCGGTGGCGGCGTTTCCACTGTCCTTGTTAAAGACCAGATCGCGCGTCTTCAGGTGGATGGGATTCTTCAATTCTTTTGGCGTGGATTGATCGGGACTGACGATGCCTGTGGGGTTGGCCACCAGATCGATCTGCACATCGCCCTTGGCGACGACGTCACCAGTCTTCTGGTTGTAAGCAAAATCGTCGCCGTAGATCTGGTCGAAGCGCGAGGAATCGCGGCCGTAGAGCACGATGCTAACGTTGCGCAACTCGGCGATGCCGTTGAGTTTGAACTCCTTGACGTTGCTGGCCTGAACGGTAAAGAGTGTGCGCTTGCCATCGGATTTGGAAAGCTGAAATCCGCTGGCCGTCCGGCTGATTTCGATCCCGATCTTGCCCGGAAATTGCTTCAGCACGTCGGTCGCCCGCCAGCGCGCATAGAAATACATCCCCGCCACGACCAGCGTGAGCCCCACGGCGGTCGCAGCCAGCAGGCGGCGCAAACGATAGACTTTGAGCGGCATCTGGGTTCAGTGTAATGCAGGCTAGTCGTTGCGCGTTAGTCGTGGCACCTTGAGCGCCCGGCACTCGCAACGACAACCTCCATTTCCATTTGTCATCCTGAGCGCAGCGATTGGTCCGCGAAGCGGGCCAGCCGCGAAGTCGAAGGATCCCTGCCGGCAAATCCAATGTTGGCGATTCAACGAATTCTCCGATGTGACCGGACCCAACTGACACGCGACCATGCCGAGATAGGGATCCTTCGGCTGCGTTCTCGTCCGCATTCGCGGACGTCCACTGCGCTCAGGATGACGAAACAGACTTCATCTACACTTAGATGCACACAACGCGATGACCATTACCACCGAAAAGCCGCCGCTGCTCGACTTTCATAACCTGCGCGTGATGCGCGGTGAGAAGATTGCCCTCGACGATTTCAGCCTAGTCATTGGGGCCGACGAGCACGTTGCGATCCTGGGGCCGAACGGGTGCGGCAAGTCGACGCTGATCAAGACCATTGCGCGCGAGTGCTATCCGGTGGCGCGGGAAGACTCCTGGATGAGTTTGCTCGGACATGAGAGTTGGGACGTTTTCAAACTGCGCCAGCACATGGGCATCGTGTCCAATGATCTGATGCTATCGTGCACCGGCGACGCCAACGGCCGGGACGTCGTGCTGTCGGGCTTCTTCAGCAGCACAGCCGTTTGGCCGAATCACACAGTCGATGCCGAGAAGATCAAACTGGCTGATGCCGCTCTCGCTGAACTGAAGATCGAGCATCTGGCAGACCGTCCAGTTTGCGAGATGTCTTCGGGCGAAGCGCGACGCGTGCTGATCGCGCGAGCTCTGGTGCACAAGCCGCGCGCATTGCTGTTCGACGAACCGTGCAACTCCCTCGACCTCTCAGCCCAGCACAGCCTGCGGCAAACCATGCGCTCGCTGGCCAACTCGGGCACGGCGATTATTCTGGTAACGCACGAACTCGCGGACATCGTCCCCGAGATCGCACGCGTCGTGCTGATGGACCGCGGTCGAATCGTGGCCGACGGACCGAAAGAAGAAATCCTGCAGGTCGAGCGGCTGGCCGCGCTGTTTCGAGTCAGCGTGGAGATGGCGCGGCGTGACGGCCACTATCATTTGTGGTGACCGCGCGCAGTCGTCAACCGACCGGCATCTTGAAGTCGCGCAGAGAGAGTTCAAGCCCGCCGTATTCGGGATGATCGTTGTGGCCGATGGTGAAGGCAACGTCGATCGCATCGCCCGCGAGGAGCGGGGTCTGTTGCAGACGCTCGGCCATGTGCCAGCCCAGGGCGTCGAACGTGATCTTGCTCGCGAACCCAGTTCTCAGTTCTCGGTTCTCGGTTCTCAGTTCGTTGCCCGCATAACCTTCGGCGATGGCCGCAGCTTTTTCCTCGCGGCGGATCGCGGCGCCGTCGGGATGGCACCTGGGAGTCGCCAGGATGGCGGCCGCGGAAAGTTCCGGCGACTCGCCTGCCCTGATTTTCAGCTTGACGTGTTTGTCTTTCAGAATCCTCGGCGGCGCGGCTAACTCGACGGCGCGCGCGGCGAATACCGGCTCAGGATTTCCCATACCGTAGGGTTCGAGCAATTGCAGCGCACGAAACAAATCGTACGTGACCTCGGACAATTCCAGTTCTCCATCCAGATCGAGAAGGGGATCGAAATCCGCCGGGCTGAGGCGGGCACGGGCGAAAGCATCGAGCCGGGAACGGAGTTCAGCAATATTGGCCGCGGGCATGGCGAATCCGCACGCATGAGAGTGGCCGCCGTAGCGCGAAAAAAGATTGCCGCACGACTCGATCGCCTCCAGCAAGTGAAACGCGCGAATCGACCGTCCCGAGCCGAACGCCTCATCACCTTCACGCGAGATCACGACGGCCGGACGATTATAGCGCTCGACGACGCGCGTCGCCGTGATGCCGATGACGCCGCGATGCCAGCCTTCTCCGTCCACCACAATGCAGCTGGCGTCGCACAGCGCGGGATCGGCCGTGAAACGTTCTTCCACCGCGCGCAGAATTCTCCGCTCTTCTTCCTGGCGGTCAGAGTTGAGATGATCAAGCTTGGCGGCCAGTTCGCGGGCGCGCACCGGGTCTTTCACGCTGAAGAGTTCGATCACGTCGCGAGCCACATCCATGCGCCCGGCGGCGTTGATGCGGGGGGCGATGCGGAAACCAACTTCGCCTGATGTTGGAGGACGCTGAGCAGAAATCTGCGCCACTTCGAGCAGCGCTTTCAACCCGGGGTTCACGGCCTTGCGCAATGCGTCGAGTCCCAGCGCGGCGAAGATACGATTTTCTCCGGTCAACGGAACGGCGTCGGCAATGGTCGCAATCGCGACGATCTTCATGAACGACATCAGCAGTTTGTTCTGAACTTTCGCGTCCAAGCGGCGCTGCATCAAGCCCTGGGCGAGTTTGAAGGCCACGCCCGCGCCACACAGCTGCTTATAGGGATACTCGCATCCATTCTGATTGGGATTCACGACGGCGAGCGCGTTGGGCACGCCATCGGGACCGGGCAGGTGGTGGTCAGTGACGATCAGGTCGACGCCGAGTCTCCGTGCGGTTTCGGCGGGCGCGAAGGCGCGAATGCCCATGTCGACGCTGATAATCAGGCGAATGCCCGCGGCGGCGGCGCGCTCGATCACATCGTCGCGCATGTCGTAGCCTTCGCGGATGCGGTGCGGCACATGGAAATCGGCGGCGCCCCCGCACAGTTCGATCGCCGTCTTCAGGATAATGACCGCCATGGTGCCGTCGACGTCGTAGTCGCCGTAAATGAGAATCGGTTCCTTGCGTTCGATGGCGGCGGTGATGCGCTCGACGGCTGCGGATAAGCCGGTCATGCGATCGGGGAGGTGAAGGTGGGAGAGCGATGGCGAGAGAAAGGCGCTGGCCGATTCCGCATTACTGATACCGCGCCTCACCAGCAGCGGCGCGAGAATGCGCGCCGCGTCAGCAACTCCGCGCAGTGCGGGATCGTTGCGCAAAGCCGTGATTAGGGGCGCGGCCGGATGCTGATCGGTTGTCTTTTGAATCCACCGCATAAATAGGCATTGTCATCCTGAGCGCGTTCTTGGCGCGAAGGATCCCTACTCTTCACGCATTTGCGCAGGTCCTTCGCTTCACTCGGGATGAAAAGGAGTTCACTACGGGCATCGACGACTTAGTTCTCTTCGTCCTGATCCGGCTCGTCCATGGTGAGGCCGCCGAATTCGTCAGAGACTTCGAGCAGATGCTGGTAGCGGTCGTACCACTCAGTGCTGACTTCACAGAGAAACATCGATCCCTGGTAGGCCCAGCCCAGCTGCAGAAATCCCACTTTGCCGATGTGGGCGCGGAGCCAGCGAGCGTCTTCCACGTCGTCGGTGTCAGTGAACTCCGAGTTGGTGAGGCGCTGTACCATTTCATCCAACTCGGTAAGCTCGAGCGTCCAGGAGTGCATGGTCAGAAAAGCTGCGCCTGCTGCCTTGGCCAGTTCGACGAAATCTTTCCAGCCGTCAGGATTGCCGCCGGTCTCCCACATCACGCATTGCACTTCGTCATAATCCACGTAGCCGTGGAAGCGGCGCATGCCGTGGCCTTCAACGAAGGCTACCATGTCATCTTTGAGTGTAGAGAGGTCGTCTGGAATGGGAGACATATTGGGCGAATCGTAACCACTATTGTATGCTGTTCGCAATTTCGGTGCCAGCGCGAGGCGGCGGTTCAATGTGTTGGGGCGAGCGCGGGTGTGGGCGCGGACATCAGCCCGGCGAACATCCGGTAGAACTTTTCCGTGTCGAGATCGAATTGAATTTCAACCGGCTGGGCGTTGGAGCGGGAACTGTCTTTGCTTTCCCAGGTGAGCGTGTTGCCGTATCCCGCACCGTGATCAAGGTCTACGCTCATGTAGCGAGTCTCGCGCTTCGTGATAAGCGTCGGATCGATCCACGCGGCCGCGGCCAGTTCGTCCCACATGATGTCGGCTCCGGGCGTGAGCATCGCGAAGCGGGCGATGTAGCGGGCCAGTGGCGTGCCGCTGGCTTCGATTTGCTTCACCATCGCAGCTGTCATGTGAGTCTTGACGGAAATATCGACGGGCGTGCAGACGATTTTCTTCCACGGCGCGCGCAACACGATTTCCGCCGCCTCCGGATCGAACCAGAAATTGAACTCGTGCCGCGGATTGTCCTGGAATTCGGGATTATCGGTTTGTGGACTCAGGCTGCCGCCCATAAACACGAGTTCCCGCGCCAGTAGCGGGAATTGCGGGTCGAGAGAAATCGCGAGCGCGAGGTTAGTCATCGGCCCGCCCTCGTAGATGGTGACTTCGCCCGGATATTTATGCACCGTGCGAATCAGAAAATGCGCCGCATCCTCGCTGGCAGGTTTCGTCGTGGGCTGGCCCTCCGGCAGCGGAGGCACGACCGAAGCTTCGTGCCACCAGCGCTCATCCCACGCGCCGGCGTAAGCGACCTTGCCGTAACGCTGTTGCCAGAGTTGTGATTCCTCGCGGGTGCGGACTAGCGGAAACGTTGCTCCGGGCACGACAGGAATGTCGGTGCGGCCCATGATTTCGAGCAGTCGCAGAGTATGCGCCACTTCTTCGTCGCGCCACTGATCTCCACTCACCACCGTAATGCCCAGCACTTCCACCTGCGGAGACTGAATCATCAGCATCAGCGTCTGCATGTTGCTGCCGCCCGGACCGGAGCAGTCTTCGTTGATGATGACTTTGCGCCGGGCCTGTGCGGAAGCCAATCCACCAGCGAGCCCAAGAAGCAGCGCAGTCAGAGCGATCTTGCGAGCGTCCATTTCCTATTTCTCCGGGTCCTGCGCCATGGTCGGGGTCGCCAGAAAAAGCTGGGCAGACTGGTTGGTCTCCAGTCTGCCCGAAAAGACGGTTCACTCATTCTGCTCTAGAATTTCAGTTTGAGGGCAAACTGAATCAAGCGTGCGTTGTTCACCGTATTGTTGATGACTCCGAAGGTGGCCAACGCGTTGATGTCCTGTTCCCCGCTCCCCCCGGTGCCTCCCAGGTAGAACTGCGGGTGGTTGAACAGGTTGAAGAACTCAGCGCGGAATTGCAGACTCGTGCCCTCTCGGAAAGAGAACGGTAAGTCCTTCACGACTGAGAAGTCAGTGTTTACGAAACGCGGGCCGTAGATGGGAGCGCGAGCGGCGGTGCCGAGTTCGCCCGCTGGAGCCTGTGCGAATGCGCAGCCGTTGAACCAGGCACCGACCGTATGGATCTTATGCGGTGCAAGACCGGGCTTCATCGACACGGGATCGGTTTGCTCCGGGAAAAACTGGCAGCGCGTGTTTGGATTTCCAGCAACAATTCCTGCAGCATACGGGTTGCTGATCTGGTTCGGGCGCTGGAAAGTGTTTCCGTTATAGGAGAAGAACACCCCCGACCCATCGCCGCTATCCACGACGAACAATGGGAATCCAGAGGTGGCGTGTTCAATCACGTTCAATTGCCAGTTTCCGAGAACCGCATTCGTTGCTCCACTCCAGTTACTACCAAAGTGCTTGCCCTTTCCAAAGGGCAGATCGTACAGCACGCTAGCGGTGAAGTTGTCGTTGAGATTGAGCTGCGACAGACCCCAATCCAGCTTCTGGTAACCGGGTAGGGGGTAGTAGATGGCCCCCGGGTTCGTGCCCAAGCCGTCGGGCATGCCGGAATCGAATGTTCGCGACCACGTGTAGCTCAGCAATGCGTACAAACCGTTGCGTGTGCTCTTGGTTTCCGCTTTTGCCTCAAACGAATCGTAGCGAGCTCTGCCAACGCTGTTGTTCGCCACAACCTGCTGGAAGGGCGCCGCATACGGGTACGTGGGAAATCCGCATCCGACGGTATAGCCGGGAGTTCCGCATGCACTCGGAGAGCTCAGATTCTCATTCGACTGACCAACCAGGATGCGCGTACTCCTCGTGCCGGCGTAGCCGGCGGTCAGCACGACGTTCCCAGGCAACTGACGCTCCAGGTTCAGGTTGAACTGCTGAACCAAGCCCTGCCGGAAATTGCGATTCATCGATTGAATGGTTCCGGTGTAATTGGCAGGATTCACGGGCCCGGATAAAACTGCACCACCCGCCACCGGAGTGCTCGAAGGAGTGGAGGGGTCAACCAGGAAACCTCCGGAGAGCGAACCGAACGCGCTGTTGTATCCGAGACAGAAGTCGCTGGGGCAGGGATCCACCTCAGCATAGTATGGCGGGTTCTGCCACAAGCCTTGCCCGCCTTGGTTCCACGACGAATCATGGAGGATGCCGTAGCCCGCGCGAATGACAGTCTTGTCACTTCCCATAACTTTCCACGATAGGCCGATGCGAGGTTCGATGGCCGTTTTGTCGAATTGAATTCCGGCTCGTCCATCGGTTGCCACACAGATGGCGCAAGCGGATAATGTCGGGCTGCCCTTCGGCACGTACCACTTCAGAGTCTGAATATCGAACTCCGCCTGACGATTCTGTACCTCGGTCGTGGGCGTTGCTAACGCCCACGCCACACCCAGGTTAACCGTCAGGCTGTTGGTCGCCCTCCAGTCGTCCTGTACGAAAGGACGAAACAACTTCCACCGCCGCCCTGTCGTCCCACCGAGAAAGGTCTGATCGTGAGCTGCGAAGATGCCCGTACTGCCCAGCAGCACGTCGGCGGCATCATCCCCCGTCAGCGCCGCATTCTCGACCACAAACCCGTCCTGAAACGCGTTGTTCCTCACGTTCATCTGGCTGTCGCGAAAGGTAGCTCCCACGCGGATGTTGTGCTTCCCACGAATCAGATCCAGCGTGTCGGAAACGGAGTAGACGTTGGTTCCGCCTTGGTAAGGCGCGTATCCACGGTCGCCGATCGCAAAATAATTGGCCATCAGGAACGAGGTCATGCCGCAACTGATGCAGTCTTTGTTCGACTGGTTCAGGCTCGCGGGATATCCCGTGACTGAGTCACACTTCGATCCAAGGTCCGCGCCCGGGATTCCAATCGTGGCGGCTTCGCAGGTGCCGGTACCGAACGAAAGGATGTGATTGAAGATGCGGTTGTAGCCGAGAGTAACCTGGTTGATCGTGTTGGCGGAAATCACGTGCGTTTCCGACACAACCGCATTGCGGCCGTGATTATCGATGTATTGGTTGCTCCCGAAAGCGTTCTGTTCCGTCCAGCTAGGCGAGCCGCCCGGCACGAAATTCGTCGCCTGATCATAGCTGAACCGGCCGAAGATCGAATCGTTCGTAGAGAAGTTGTGATCGAGGCGAATGTCCCATGTGCCTTCATTCAGCTTCCGAACCGGCACGTTGACGTAGTTGTAACCGATGGCGTTGGCGGGGGCATTCGGAGCGGGATAAAGTTGAAGCACTTTCGCGCCCACCGGATTGACCACTGCGGCGGGAATGATGTTGCAAGGCTGTGACACCCCTGCAGTTACTGGACCTTGACTTCCTGCATCTGGACCGCTTGTAGCCGGAGCCACTGGGAGTCCCGTAGCGGTGTCGCAGATGAAAGGACCCGTGGTGGTAGTGGTGGGCGAGGTGTGATACGGGAATGGGTTAGTCAGTTGCTTAGCCGTGGCGGCGCCGCTGAAATCGTAGTTCCCATTCACATCCGGAGTGGTCATTCCGGTAGTCGGGACAAAACCGGTGAACGGTACACCTTTGCGTTGCATCTTCGCCTGATAGTCCACAAAGAAGAATGTCTTGTCCTTCTTGATCGGCCCGCCAACGGCCCCGCCAAATTGATTTAGATTGAATTTCTCTTTTGAGCTCGCGAAATAACTGCCTGCGTCCAGCTTTGTATTGCGGAAAAATTCAAACAACGAACCGTGAAATTGATTCGATCCGGACTTAGTCGTCACCAGGACTGTTGGTCCGGCGCGCTCACCATATTCAGCCGAGTAGTTGTAGGTGAGTACCTTAAATTCCTGGATATCATCGATGTCCGAAAAGATTGCGATTCCGCCTTCATCCAGCTGGTTGTTGTCATTTCCGTCGAGCAGCCAATCGGTACTCTGCTCGCGGGAACCGCCGACCGAAAGGGAGAACGCTCCTCGAGTCGCGGCCTCGCTACTCGCCGCGCTGGTAAAAAAGCTGTTTGGATTCGTCGATTGCGTCGTCCCTGGCGTGAGCGTTGCCAATTGCACGAAGTTGCGCCCGTTCAAGGGAAGCTCAGACACCTGCTCCGCGGTGATCACCTGGCCTAGCGTTGGCGTCGTCGTTTCCACTGCAACTTCAGTGGCGTTCACCTCTACATTCGTGCTCACCGAGGCGGGCTGGAGAGCGAAATCCACTTCGCGCTGTTCATCGACTTGCAGGCGCACGCCCTTTTGCTCGGCCGGACCGAAACCTTGCATTTCGACGTGGATTGTAAAGAACGCAGCCGGCAGCAGCGGCACGGTGTAGTGCCCGGTGTCATCCGTTTTCGCTTCTCGGGTCAACCCAGTGGCCTGCGACGTGATCTTCACGCTCGCGCCCGAGATCACGGCGCCAGCCTTGTCTGAAACTGTGCCCGAAAAACTGCCGGTCGCCTGGCCGTGCAGGAGCGGGCTGAACAGACATGCCAGCGTGCAGACAAACACCGCGAAACGCGCCTTCTGGTTCGACATTGCTTGAACCCCTTTCATGAGTGCCGCCGCGCAAAGAAAAAGACCCTCCCTCTTCCCGTGAAGTTTGGGAGGCGCCCGGACCGCAGACACGGCTTATAAATTGCCGCTTACGGCTAAGTCAAGAATTTTCGTTGGGTTGAGGCCTTGGTCGCGGTCATTCTTTGGCAACGAATCATGCAAAAAACCGCTTCCCGATGTTGATTGTTGAAAGCTGCGGCAAACTATTCGGAGCGCCCTGCAGACTAAAACCCTTGCCAGGCGCGAGAACTCACTTTTCACACGCGAATTGCGGGCCAGCGTCAGGACCGAGCGGCCAACTCGAGATCAAAACGGGAACGATCATAAAACGATTTCTGTGTTCCCACTCCTGTAGTGGACAAGCCTGCGTAAAGATTCGCGCGACGAACCGCTTCTCTTTCAGAAACTCCTTCGGCAAGAAATACGGCGAAGCTGCCGATAAAAGCATCGCCAGCGCCGGTGCTGTCGATTGCATTGACGGGAAACGGCGGCACGTGTTCGCTGCCGTCACGGCCGGCGAGAAGAGATCCGTTCGCCCCCAGCGTGATGATCACTCGGCGGATGCCGCCAGTCACTAGTTGCTCGGCACACTTCTTCGCGTCTTCAACGCTTTTCACCGGGCGCCCGGTGATCGTCTCAGCCTCACTTTCGTTCGGAACAAAATAGTCGAGATCTTTGAGCGCACCCAGGTCGACGGGCTGCGCGGGAGCAGGATTCAGGATGCAGCGGATTCCATGCGTGCGCGCAAATTGAATCGTGTAATAAACCGTCTCCACCGGAATCTCGAACTGCAGCACGATGCAGTCGGCGGATTTCAGCATCTCGGCGGCGGCGTCAACGTCAGCGGGCTTGAGCGCATCGTTGGCTCCCTTGACCACCAGAATGCGGTTCTGGCCGTTGGGCTCGACGAAGATGGGCGCTACTCCGCTCGAGAGTCCCTCGACTTGCTTCACATGCGTAGGGTCGATTCCCTGCCGGCGAAAATTTTCGATGGTTGCAGGACCGAAGAGGTCGCTGCCTACGCGCGCGACCATAAAAACTTCCGCGCCACAAAGACGCGCGGCCACGGCCTGATTCGCGCCCTTGCCCCCAAAACCGAGATCGAATTTCTGTCCGAAAATGGTTTCGCCCGGCTTGGGAAACTGATTTGTAAACGTCGTCAGGTCGATGTTGGCACTGCCAACTACCGCAATTCGAGGGCGCTTTGCCATAACCGTTTGTCGCTGTCTCCGAAAACGTTGAGGAAGGCCGAGTCTATTGAGCGCACCCAGAATGTGTCAACCGCGATCGCGATGGTCGTGAAGAGGAGACGGCCCTTTCTGCTATAGTTTCGTTCCTCGATCATTCCGTTTCGATCGTTGGTTTGGAGTGGTCGGGTTCTGGGAGGATCCCATGCCCCGCAATGTCCGCTGTGCCCTGATTCAAGCCAGCAACGCGCTCTCGACCGAACGCCCGCTCGCGCAGATCAGGAAGGCGATGATCGATAAGCACATGAAGCTGATCGAACAAGCCGCGCGTAAGAAGGCCCAAATCCTCTGCCTGCAGGAGCTTTTCTACGGTCCGTATTTTTGTGCTGAGCAAAACGCGCGCTGGTATGAACTGACCGAGCGCGTGCCCGACGGCCCCACCACGCGTCTCATGCAGAAAGTTGCGAAGAAACACCGTATGGTGATCGTGGTTCCGGTTTACGAAGAGCAGATGCCAGGCGTGTATTTCAACACCGCCGCCGTCATTGACGCCGACGGCCGCTATCTCGGCAAGTACCGCAAGCATCACATCCCGCACTGCCATCCGGGATTCTGGGAGAAATTTTATTTCACTCCCGGCGATCTCGGTTATCCCGTGTTCGAAACCAAGTACGCCCGCGTCGGCGTATACATCTGCTACGACCGCCATTTTCCCGAAGGTGCGCGCATTCTGGGATTAAACGGTGCGGAGATCGTTTTCAATCCCTCCGCCACCGTGGCTGGACTTTCGGAATATTTGTGGGAACTCGAACAGCCGGCGCACGCCGTGGCCAACGGCTATTTCGTAGGCGCGATCAATCGCGTGGGAACTGAGAAGCCGTGGAGCATTGGCGAATTTTACGGCAAGAGTTATTTCTGCAATCCGCGGGGCAAGATCATCGCCCAGGCCAGCCGCGACAAAGACGAAGTAGTGGTCGCAGATCTCGATCTCGACATGATCGCCGAGGTGCGCAAAGTCTGGCAGTTTTTCCGCGATCGCAGGCCAGACAGCTACGGCCCAATCACCACCCAGAGCGGGGTAATTGAGAAATTTAGCAATTAAGGAATTGAGAAATTGAGTAATTGATCCCGTGCTCAAGCGCGGACCGTTTTCAATTACACAATTACTGAATTCCCCAATTACTCAATTTTCATGACACTGAGCGGCAAAACTCTCTCCCGCATTGAATCCAGCCCTCTCTACAACGAGGATCTTGCGCCGGCCTCTGCCGAGCGTCGCCACTGGGGAACCTACAACTTCGCGGCGCTCTGGATTTCAATGTCGGTGAACATTCTCACCTACATGCTGGCTGCAAGTTTGATTAAAGGGGGGATGAACTGGAAGCAGGCAATCGCGACAATCTTTATCGGCAACGTAATCGTGCTGGGGCCGATGCTGCTGAACTCGCATCCCGGCGCGAAGTACGGAATTCCGTTTCCAGTTCTGGCCCGCGCTTCTTTCGGAGTGCTGGGCGCAAACATCGCTGCGGTGCTGCGCGCCCTGGTCGCGTGCGGATGGTTCGGCATTCAGGCATGGATCGGCGGCGAAGCCATCAGCACCCTGCTGGCAACGCTATTTCCCGCCTGGAAAAATTTCCCATACGGCCCCGCAGTCTGCTTTTTTCTTTTCTGGCTCATTAATCTTGCGGTTGTGCTCAAGGGAATCGAATACATCCGCATTCTGCAGGGCATCAGCGCGCCGATTTTGCTCGGCGTGGGACTACTTCTTTTGGGTTGGGCTTATCGCGCGGCTGGCGGTTTCGGACCCATGCTATCGGTGCCGTCGCGCTTCACCAGTTTTCCCGATTTCCTGAAGTTCCTGATTCCTGCTCTGAACGGCACGGTAAGTTTCTGGGCCACGGTTTCGTTGAACATTCCCGACTTCACCCGATTCGCTCGCAATCAGCGCGAGCAGATGATTGGGCAGGCCTTAGCTCTGCCTACGACAATGACGCTGTATGCGTTCGTCGGAATCGTCGTGACATCGGCAACAGTAATCATCTACGGAACCGCAATCTGGAATCCGGTTGAACTGCTCAGCCGCTTCCATTCGCCCGTGGCCGTGGTCATCTCGCTGGTTGCAATTTTGCTGGCCACACTCAACGTCAACATCGGAGCCAATGTGGTTTCGCCCGCGAATGACTTTTCTAATCTGTGGCCACGCGGAATCAGCTTTCGCACCGGCGGCATCATCACCTGTTTCATGGGTATCGCTCTGATGCCGTGGAAGCTGCTCTCCAGCTACAGCACGTTCATCATGGGATGGCTCGGCGGCTACGCGGCCTTTCTGGGGCCCGTGGCAGGGATCATGATCTGCGACTACTTCGTGATTCGGCGGCGGGTGCTGCAGGTAGATGATCTGTATCTTCGCGGCGGGCTCTATGAATATTCGCGCGGATTCAACTGGAGAGCGATCATTGCTCTGGCGCTGGGGGCGGGCACTGCGCTGGCCGGGTTGGTGATCCCCTCCGTGCGGTTCTTGTACGACTATTCGTGGTTCGTCGGATTTCTAGTTTCGTTCCTGGCGTATTACGGGTTAATGCGTTCGCGCGAGGTTTGAAAGGGCACGGCTTTTGGCAGCGCCTTTCAAGACTTCGCCAGGAACTCCGGCAGCACATCGCGATGGTAAACCTCGAGCGTTTGTTCTTCGTCCCCGCACATCAGATAAATATTGAACTGGGTCACGCCCACGCTTTCCAGTTCGCGTAGTTTCTTTTTGTGGGCCTCGGCTGGGCCGACCAGGCAGAAGCGGTCGATCACTTCGTCGGAAACGAAGTCTGCGTTGTCGCTGCCGACCTCGCAATGATGCTGATAATCGTAGTGGCCGCGATCCTGCACGAACGAAGTCAGCGCCGGCGGCAGCTCTTCAGGCTTGTATTGCCGGATCAGATCCATCACATGGTTCGAGACCAGGGCCGGGAACCAGCGCACACGTTCGCGAGCGACGCTCAGGTCATCCGAAACCCACACCGGCGCGGCCGCCATCACTTCGATCTGCTTCGGATCGCGCCCGGCGGCGAGAGCGCCTTCTTTCACGAAACCCATGCACCAGGCAATCAGCGCGGGATCGGCAAACTGAAGAATGATTCCGTCGGCCACTCGCCCCGCCATATGCAACACCTTGGGCCCATATCCGGCGATCCAAACTCGCGGAGAATCTTTCGCCCAACTAAGGCGAGTGGGCTGGCCATCATGTTGCACTTCCTTACCGGAAGTCAGGTCGCGGAACTCCGCAACGGCCGCTTCCAACTGCGACCAACTGACGGGCTTCTTGCCCATCACGCGCCGCGAGCTGTCGCCGCGCCCAATGCCAAGCTCCATCCGTCCGCCTGAAATCAGATTAAGGGTCGCGAACAAGCTGGCCGTCACTGTCAAGTCGCGAGTCGCAGGATTGGTAACGCACGTGCCCAGCCGCATCCGTTTCGTATTCGTCGCCATCAGCGTGAGCAGAGGATACGGCTCCTTCCACAAAACGTGGGAATCGAACATCCAGCCGTATTCAAATCCAGCGGCTTCCGCCTGTCGTGTCAGGCCCACGATTCGTTCGACCGAGATGTCAGGTTTCAGTGCGATCCCGAAATGCATGGCTGGTCCCCTTCGTCGAGAAACTTATGAGGAACGGATTGTGCTGATGCGATGACTAAAGTGCCGCAGTGTAGCATAGAATGCTTTTCGCATCTCGGCCAACCTCGCGGCGCCGAACCGACGGAGGACTCGATGGGTTTCGACACGATCATCAGAAACGGTTCCGTGGTCACGGCAACCGATACTTACACGGCGGACATCGCCATCGTGAGCGGGAAGATCACCGCCATCGGAACGGATCTGCCGTCGCAGAACGCGGGCCGGATTCTTGATGCAACGGGCAAGCTCGTCCTTCCGGGCGGGATCGATGTTCACACTCACCTCGACATGCCTTTCGGCGGCACGACCAGCGCCGACGACTTCGAAACAGGTACCCGGGCCGCGGCCTTCGGAGGCACAACCACGCTGATCGACTTCGCGATTCAATACAAAGGCCAGCCCTTGCGTCAGGCCTTCGACACGTGGATGAGCAAAGCCGCGAACAAAGCCGTATGCGATTATGCGTTCCACTGCATCGTCACCGACGTTTCTGGCGGACAGCTTTCGGAAATGAACGATCTGGTGCACGAGGGCGTGACCAGCTTCAAGCTATTCATGGCGTATCCCGGCGTCTTCATGCTCGACGATGGCAGCATTTTCAAAGCTCTGCAGACCACGGCGAAAAATGGCGGGATGGTTTGCATGCACGCCGAAAACGGCAGCGCGATTGACGTGATCGTGCAACAGGCATTGGCTGAGGGAAAGCGAGCGCCGAAATATCATGCGCTAACTCGCCCCACAACCGCCGAGGCTGAGGCCGTGGGTCGTGCGATCGCGCTGGCCGAGATGGCGGGCGCGCCCATTTACATCGTCCACTTGAGTTGCAACGATGCGCTCGAGAAAATTCGCGAGGCCCGCGACCGCGGACTTCCCGTTTACGCCGAAACCTGCCCTCAGTACTTGTACCTGTCTCTTGAGAACATGGATGCGCCCGGTTTCGAAGGAGCGAAATATGTTTTTACTCCTCCGCTGCGTGAGAAATGGAATCAAGAGAAACTCTGGAACGGACTGAAGCACGATCATCTGCAAGTCGTCTCGACTGATCATTGCCCGTTCTGTTTCAAGGAACAAAAAGAAATGGGCCGCGACGATTTCACAAAAATTCCGAACGGAGGTCCGGGCGTGGAACACCGCATGAGCCTGATCTACTCCGGCGGCGTGGCCAGCGGTCGGTTCAATGCGAACCGCTTTGTGGAACTCGTTGCAACCACTCCCGCGAAACTGTTCGGACTGTATCCCCGCAAAGGAACCATCGCCGTCGGCAGCGACGCTGACCTCGTGATTTTCAATCCTCACCGCAAGCACACCATCAGCGCCGCCACGCATCACATGCGGGTGGATTACTCCATGTTCGAGGGCATCCAGGTCACCGGCATGCCTGACGTGGTTCTTTCACGAGGCAGAGTTGTGGTGGAAAACAACAAATTTCTGGGACGCGCGGGACAGGGAGAATTTCTGCGCCGCGCCACTTACGCACAAATAAACGGCTAAGTTTTTCCGTCGTCGCCGCAAACATTTCTCAAAAGGGAGAAAACATGTTCACGCCGCAGAGTCTGACGATTGCGCTCGTAATGATGATTACCAGCGCCATCTGCTGGGGATCCTGGGCCATCACTTACAAGGGCGTAAAAAATTACCGGTTCGAGCTTTTTTATTGGGACTACGCGATCGGTATTTTCCTGAGTGCTCTCGTCCTCGCTCTCACGATGGGGAGCACCGGCCATGACTCCTCAAGCTTCGTGAATAACGTTCAGGCCGCCGATCATTCCAACATCGTCTCAGCTTTGGTCGGCGGGGCCATTTTCAATCTGGCGAATCTGCTGCTCGTCGCCGCTGTCGACCTGGCTGGCCTTGCGGTCGCATTTCCCGTGTCCATTGGAATCGCACTCGTGGTCGGCGTGGTGTTGAACTTCATTCTCCAGCCCAAGGGCAGCGTGTTGCTTTTGGCCGGGGGCGTGGCGTGCGCACTGATCGCAGTCGTTCTCGATGGCAAAGCCTATGGCAGTCTGCCCCGCGCCGGGCACGGGACTTCGCGCAAGAGCATCATTCTGTGCGTGGTCTCCGGCACGCTGATGGGACTGTGGAGCCCGTTCATGACCTACGCCATGACTCGCGGTAACTCACTCACTCCCTACAGTGCGACCACGTTTCTCACGCTGGGCGCGCTGCTTTCATGTTTTGTCTGGAATATCTACTTCATGAAGAAGCCGCTGGTTGGTGATCCTGTAAGCTTCAGCGGATTCTTCACCGGACCTCCTTCCGGACATTTGCTCGGCCTGATCGGCGGTTGCATCTGGGGCCTGGGGACGGTGCTCAATCTCACGGCAGGAAAGCTGACAGGGCAGGCCATTTCCTATGCCATCGGCCAATCGTCGCCCATGGTCGCGGCGCTGTGGGGAGTGCTGGTATGGAAAGAATTTGATGGCTCGGGAAGGATCGCCAAAATTTATCTTGCTTTGATGTTCGTTTTCTACGGGCTCGCAATCCTGCTCGTCGCGCACGCGAATGGGTGATCGAAACACATAAATCTATTTGCCTTTGATGCGGCCAATGAACAATTGCAAGAACCGGTCTGCATTGGAGGCCAGGCAGACGCGCGCGTTCGGCTTCAGGTCAATCACACCCTCGATCTCGTAGTGATCGCCGTGGAGCACGTTATTCTCGTTCGATCCCATTCGATTGGCGACGGTTTCTCCGCGCGTGAACTCGCCTTTGGTTTCAACATCCACGTGCATGTCTTTGAGGGTTACGAGCGTGGGATCAATCACAACCCCCACCGCCAGCGGATCATACATCGCGGCGCCCTGATACCCACTCTTCTCGGAACGTGTCAGGTAAAAGTCCGCCAGCTTCGCGATGAAGTCGCTCTCCGGGCCGTGCAGGGATTGCAGATCCGCCAGATACTTGCGCGTGATGATGGTACGTTCTCCCACGTCAGAACCAACCATCGTCACCATCCAGCCCGCGTTGAAAACGATTGCCGCCGCTTCCGGATCGTTATAGATATTCGCTTCTGCCGCTCCGTTCACATTTCCGCCCGTGATCGAGCCGCCCATGATTACGATGTCCTTCGTCAACGGCACAATGGACGGGTCTTTCGAGACGGCCAGCGCAATGTTCGTGAGTGGTCCAACCGGAATCAGCGTGACCTCATGCGGATATTTGTGGATCAATTCGATAATCAGATCGGGACCGAAACGCGAATCGGCTTTGCACTTCGATGCTGGCAGTTCGACTCCGGCCAGTCCATTCTTGCCGTGCCAGAACTGAGCCGTGATCAACTTCTGATTGAGCGGATGTTGCGCTCCGCTAGCCACCGGCAAATCGCACCGTCCGGCCAGCGACGTCAACTTGAGCGCGTTCTCCAATCCCTGGCGCCCGTCGACGTTGCCGGGCACGACGGTCAGAGCTTCGACTTTCAGCTCCGGTGAGTTCAGGGCGAGCAGAATCGCCATCGCATCATCGACACCGGGGTCCGTATCGATGATCACGCGCCGCGGCGACTGTGCCAGTGCGGTCACGATAAAAGAAAGCGCTGCGAGCAGAATGACGCCACACTTTGCGAAGAATCGTTTCATCGGAAGAGTCCTTACTTGGAAATGGTTGAACGGATTCTAAAGCAGCATGCCGGCAATGGAAGCCGACATTAAGTTGGCCATCGTTCCAGCGAGCATGGCGCGGAAGCCGAGCCGAGCCAGTTCGCCTCGCTTATTCGGCGCGAGCGCACCAATGCCGCCGATCTGAATCCCGATCGAGCTGAGATTCGCAAACCCGCACAGCGCAAACGTCGCAATCGTGAAAGAACGCGGATCGAGCGTCGCCCTTTGCGGACCAAGCATAGTAAACGCGACGAGTTCGTTGAGAACCATGCGCGTGCCAAGCAAGTTGCCGACAGCGGGGCAATCGTGCCACGGGATTCCGATCAGCCAGGCGATAGGCGAGAAGAGGACGCCAAGGGGCCCTTCGACACTCGATGGAAACCAGCCAACGTGGTTATGGATGCCGCCCATAATGCCATCGAGCAAGTGGATCAGCGCGATGAAAGCGATTAGCATGGCGCCGATGTTGAGGGCCATGTTCAGTCCGTCGCCGGTACCACGGGCGATGGCGCCAAGAAGATTTTCTTCTGCTTCCCTCTTCTCTTCCTTTTCCGGCATCACGACTTTACCGGCGGTCTTCGGTTGCTCTGTCTCAGGCACGAGCATTTTCGAAACCAGGATCGTTCCCGGTGCGGTCATGATCACGGCGCTGAGCACGTGTCTTGGCTCGGCGCCGAATGCAAAATACGCGGCCATGATCGAGCCCGAAACGTGCGCCATCCCGCTCGTCATCACCGTCATCAGTTCCGAGTGCGTGAGATCGGGAAGAAACGGGCGAATCGTGACTGGCGCTTCCGTTTGTCCCATGAAAATGCTGGCCGCGACGTTAAGCGATTCGGCGCCGCTCGCACCCATGACACGGATCATCAACCAGGCCGCGATGCGAATCACGATCTGCATGATGCCGACGTGGTAGAGAATTGCAAAAAACGCGCAGATGAAGATGACGACCGGAAGCACCTGAAAAGCGAAGATGAACCCGACGTTTGAAGACTGCTTCCCGAGCGGTCCGAAGACAAACTCGGAGCCCACGAACGAATAGCTGAGCACTTTGTTTGCGGCGTCGCCGATGACCTGAAACATTCGACGGCCAACATCCACTCGCAGCACAAAAATCGCGAACACAATTTGCAGGCTCAACCCCCAGGCGACGGTTTTTCCACGGATGGCGCGGCGGTTGGTGGAGAAAATGTAGGCGAGGCCGAGCATGGTCAACAGACCAAGAATTCCCGTATAGCGTCCCATTCAGATTTTCTCCCCGAATTTCCGATTAGCCTATTTCCCGATGACTCTGTGGATGAGCGACCGCTTCACCGCCGGCGGAGCATCCGCGACCACGCAACTCGCTTCAATAAGTTGCCGCGCACGCGCCGCTTGCGCTTCCCCGTTATAGTGGATCGTCGCGATGGCTTCGCCCGTAGCCACTCGATCTCCCACTTTCTTGTGCAGCACAATCCCCACGGCGGGATCAACCGCATCTTCCTTGCGCTCGCGTCCGCCGCCCAGAATCACGCATGCTGTGCCAATCTGTTCGCATTGCATCGACTCGAGGTATCCGGTCTTTGCGCTCGTAACCTGCATGGCGTGCTGCGCCTGCGGTAGACGCTTGACATCGTCGATGACGCCAGCATCTCCACCTTGCAGTTCCACCATCTGCCGGAATCTCTCCAGCGCCTTGCCCGACGAAATCAATTTCGCGCTCTCTTGCTTCCCTTCCACAACCGTTTTCGAAACGCCGCCGAGATGCAGCATCCATCCCGCGAGTTCGAGGCAGAGTTCTCGCAAATCTTCGGGTCCGCCGCCCCGCAGAATCTCAACGACCTCGACGACTTCCAATGCGTTGCCAATCATGTTCCCCAACGGCTGATCCATATCCGTGATCAGCGCGACAACTTTCTTGCCCATCCGTTCCCCGGTTTCGACCATGAGTTCGGCGAGAAAGGCCGCGTCCTTCTCGCTCTTCATGAAAGCGCCGGAACCAGTCTTCACGTCGAGCACCAGCGCGTCGATGCCTTCCGCCAGTTTCTTGCTCATGATCGACGCACAAATCAGGTACGGACTCTCCACCGTGCCGGTAACATCGCGCAATGCGTAAAGCTTGCGGTCGGCGGGCGCAATCTCTGCTGTCTGCCCAATCATCGCGCAGCCGCAAATTTCCAGCACACGGCGAAACTCCGCCGCAGGCAGATTCACATTGAACCCGGGAATCGACTCCAGTTTGTCGAGCGTTCCACCAGTGTGTCCGAGACCGCGTCCGCTGATCATCGGCACCGCAACGCCAGCCGCGGCCGCCAGCGGCGCTAGAACCAGAGAAGTTTTGTCGCCGACGCCGCCCGTTGAATGCTTGTCGACCTTTCTGCGCGGCAACGAAGAAAGATCCAGTACATCGCCCGAATGCAGCATCGCGTCGGTCAGCGCTGCCGTCTCGGCTCGCGTCATCCCCTTCAGCACCACGGCCATCAGCCACGCCGAAACTTGATAGTCGGGAATGCTGCCTTCCGTGTAGGCGTTCACCAGGCCCTCGATCTCCGATTGCGAGAGTTCGACTCCATCCCTTTTTTTGCGGATCACATCGATGGCCCGGAACGTCGAGGCGCGGAACGTCGGCGGCACAATCCGTTGGCTCACTGTAAGCGGAATCCTTCCGGAAGAAGTTGAGTGATGTGCGCCTGCTTGGGGCCGGTGGCGCCCTGAAAAAAAATAGTCGCGTCAGGGCCGAATTCGTAGATGACCTGGCGGCACGCCCCGCACGGCGAACACGCGACTCCGTGATCGTTGGCGACGGCTACGGCCCGAATTTCAATCTTCGGCCCCAACTCGGCAACCGCCGAAAAAATTGCTGTTCGCTCCGCGCAATTGGTCATTCCGTAAGAAGCGTTCTCTACATTGCAGCCCGAAAAAATTTTGCCGTTCGTCAGCAGGATCGCCGCTCCCACGTGGAAATTCGAGTACGGAGCATGCGCATTCTTCATCACTCGGATGGCTGCTTGCTCCAGCTTTTTCCGCGTTTTGGCAGAGACTGTCTTCTTGGGCATAATGAAGTACGGCGCTGCACAGGCAAATTCGCGCTCTGAGCCGCCGAATCGTGCGCCATTGTAAACCCTTCGCGGGAGTTCCCGCTTTTTTCTTGCCCACGACCTGAGCGCTGTTCGGAGAATTCCGGTTCGCCTTGTCAGATTCCCTGCCGTACAATTGCACCTCATGCGATCTGCCTGGAGGTCGAGCCTCACCGGCAGGCGGGCGCATCCAATACCGGAAGGCAAGGCTGCAATGTCGGTCGATCGCGACTATCCCAACATCGCCCGCAAATCAATGGGAGAACTCTCGTCCATGGAGCGCGACGGCGAACCTTCCCACGCAATCGCGACGCTCGCCGGACGACCGCTCCTCGCGAACTCCGGAATCCCCCTCGATCTGAATTGGGTGCAGGACGTTCGGGTGAACACAAGCGCCGTTGAACGCCGCGCCCAAACTCAAGTCGCTCGCCGAACGGTGAAGAAGGAATGGCAGGCGGCATGGCTTCTGCGGGCAATCACATGCATGGACCTGACCACGCTGTCTGGCGATGACACCGACGATCGCGTTCGTCGACTCTGCGCGAAGGCGCGGCAACCGATCCAGCAGGAGCTTCTACAGAAACTCGGCATCGAAGAACTCGGCATCAAGGTAGGCGCAGTTTGCGTGTATCACACGTTCATCGAGACCGCGTTGCATGCCCTGGAAGGCAGCGGCGTTCCGGTTGCCGCCGTCTCCACCGGATTTCCCGCCGGCCTGTCGCCGTTTGCCGAGCGCGTGGCAGAAATTCGCCGGTCGGCTGAAGCAGGAGCGAATGAAATCGACGTCGTCATCACGCGCGCTCATGTTTTCGGCGCGACGATGGCAGGCGCTTTACGACGAAGTGGCGGCGTTCAAACACGCCTGTGGAACGGCACACATGAAAGTCATCCTCGGCACCGGCGATCTGCTCACGTTGCGAAACGTGGCCCGTGCCAGCGTTGTCGCCATGATGGCCGGCGCGGACTTCATCAAGACTTCGACGGGCAAGGAACCGACGAACGCGACGCTTCCGGTCAGCCTCGTCATGGTCCGCGCCATCCGCGAATACGCGCAGCAAACTGGCATGGCCATCGGCTTCAAACCGGCGGGAGGAATCCGCACGGCCAAACAATCCATCGACTGGCTGGCCATGATGAAAGAGGAACTCGGCCTGTCGTGGACGCGGAAAGACCTGTTCCGCTTCGGGGCGAGCAGCCTGCTAGGCGACATCGAGCGGCAGTTGGAGCACCATGCAACCGGACGCTACTCGGCCGAGTATCGCCATCCGATTGCATAACCGAGAAGTAGTGGCAGAAGAGTTTTGAT
Organism: uncultured Acidobacteriota bacterium; assembly: GCA_963755795.1. Taxonomy (GTDB): domain Bacteria; phylum Acidobacteriota; class Terriglobia; order Terriglobales; family Acidobacteriaceae; genus Sulfotelmatobacter. The sequence goes on from CAVWLI010000026.1 coordinate 117,096, forward strand.
GCAGCGAAATAAAGCGAGCCGAGCCCAATGAGCATTGCCGACAAATTTGTCACCATGGAGTACGGACCCGCTCCCGAAGATCCTAAAGAAGCGGTAGCGTGGCTGGAGCGCCACGGCCGGCGCTTCGGACTCTTCATCGGTGGAGCATGGCGGGCGCCCGTGGACGGAAAATATTTCGACACGCTCGATCCATCGAACGGCGAGAAACTGGCTGCCGTTGCTCAAAGCGGCGCGGCGGACGTTGATGCCGCAGTTCGCGCGGCGCGTGCCGCTTCTCCAAAGTGGCGCGCTCTGACTCCGCATGTCCGTGCACGCTATCTCTACGCACTCGCGCGGTTGGTACAAAAACATTCCAGGCTGCTCGCGGTTCTTGAAACCATGGATAACGGCAAGCCCATTCGCGAGAGCCGTGACATCGATATCCCTCTCGTGGCGCGGCATTTCTACTACCACGCAGGCTGGGCCCAGTTGCTCGAACAGGAGTTCCCCGCGTACGAACCATGCGGCGTCGTTGGTCAAATCATTCCCTGGAATTTTCCCCTTCTTATGTTGGCGTGGAAAATCGCGCCGGCGCTCGCGACCGGAAACACGGTAGTTCTAAAGCCGGCCGAATTTACTCCCCTCACCGCTCTCGTGTTCGCCGAACTCTGCCAGGAAGCGGAATTGCCCGCGGGCGTCGTCAACATCGTGACTGGTGACGGCTCAACCGGCGAAGCTCTGGTGAAGCACGCTGACGTCGACAAGATTGCGTTCACTGGGTCGACGGAAGTGGGACGCGCGATTCGGAGCGCGACTGCAGCCAGCCATAAACGTCTCTCTCTCGAACTAGGAGGAAAATCTCCGTTCATCGTCTTCGAAGATGCTGACCTCGACAGCACAGTCGAAGGCCTGGTCGATGGAATCTGGTTCAACCAGGGGCAAGTGTGCTGCGCGGGCTCGCGGCTGTTGATGCAGGAAAGCATCGCCGAAACATTGATGTCGAAGATTCGCGACCGCATGAGCAGCTTGCGCATGGGGCCGCCACTAGACAAAGGCATCGACATCGGCGCCATCGTCGCGCGCGTGCAGTTGGACCGTATCGAGCGCATGGTGGCGCAAGGCGTCGCGGACGGCGCCACTTGCTGGCAACCGCAACATGAATTGCCTGCGCATGGCTTCTATTACCCTCCGACGCTGTTGAGCAACGTGCATCCTGCTTCGATCGTCGCGCAACAAGAAATTTTTGGCCCAGTGCTGGCGGCCATGACTTTCCGCACTCCAAAGGAAGCCGTTGAGCTCGCGAACAACACGGTCTACGGACTGGCGTCGTGCGTGTGGAGCGAGAGCATCAACGTCGCGCTGCACGTGGCCGCACAAATCAAAGCCGGCGTGGTCTGGGTGAACTGTACAAACATGTTTGACGCGGCTTGCGGCTTCGGCGGATACCGCGAGAGCGGATACGGCCGTGAAGGCGGGCGCGAAGGTTTGCTCGAATACATGGAGCCTTCGTGGTTCAAGCATGCTCCAACGTTGCCGGCAGCGATCGCCACCGCTGCAGCAGAAGTACCCGCACAAACAGACGACAGGTTCGACACCAGCGCCCCGGCCATCGACCGCACAGTAAAGCTCTACATTGGCGGCAAGCAGGCGCGTCCCGACTCAGGCTACAGCATGGAAGTACGCTCGCCCGACGGCCGCCTGCTGGGTGAAGCTCCGCTGGGCAATCGCAAAGATATTCGCAACGCCGTGGAAGCCGCTCGCAAGGCCGAATCCTGGGCGAGGGCTACAGCGCACAATCGCGCGCAAGTTCTGTATTACTGCGCTGAGAACCTTGCCCAACGAAAAGTAGAGATCGTTCATCGACTCGCAGCCGCGGTCGGCGAGCAGCAAGCTGCAGCGGAAGTCGAACTCGGCATCGAGCGCATGTTCTCCTATGCCGCATGGGCCGACAAGTTCGACGGCGCAGTGCACAATCCGCTGTTCCGGAATATCGCCATCGCAATGAATGAAGCGATTGGAACCGTCGGCGTGATCTGTCCTGCGGATACGCCGCTGCTCGGTTTCCTATCACTCGTGCTGCCGCTGATCTCCGTTGGCAACACAGTAATTGCCGTTCCATCGGAGAAATATCCCCTCATCGCCGCCGATCTCTACCAACTTTTCGACACCAGCGATCTTCCGGGTGGCGCCGTGAACATCGTGACGGGCTACGCCTCGCAACTCCTGAAAACGCTGGCCGAGCACGACGACATTGACGCCCTCTGGTGTTATGGAGACGACGCCACCGTCGCCGCCGCGAAAGCAATGTCGACAGGAAACCTCAAGCAGGTCTGGACCAACGAAGGCCGCATCATCGACTGGTTCGACCCGAAAGTTGCGGAGGGTCGGTGGTTCCTCGAGCACGCGACTCAGGTGAAAAACATCTGGGTGCCGTACGGCGAATAGCCGCGCAGGTCAGCCATTGCATTTGTCGCGGCCCGGCGCTAGCATACCTCGGTCGCGTTTATTCGCCCGGCATCATTCTTGCTTGCACGCGTCTGTTTGACCACGTTCGTCAGACCATGTTCGTCAGAGCAGTTAGTGAGTCCAGGAGGACAGTATGGGCATCGCAGTTTCCCCGCAAATTCATCCGCAAGTCGCGGAGTTCATCGACAAACCACGAAAAATGCTGATCAACGGCGCCTGGGTAAATGCCGCGTCCGGCAAGACTTTTCCAACGTACAATCCCGCCACTGGCGAGGTTCTCGCTCAGGTGGCGGAAGGCGATCGCGAAGACATCAATCAAGCCGTGAAGGCCGCTCGCCATGCCTTTGACAACGGCCCCTGGCGCAGGATGACCGCCTCCGAGCGCGGCCGCCTGATCTGGAAACTCGCCGACTTGCTCGAGCAGCATACCGAGGAGTTCGGCTACATCGAGAGTCTCGACAACGGCAAGCCTCTCACCATCGCCAAGGCCGCCGACGTTCCGCTCGCCGTCGACCTGTTCCGCTACATGGCGGGCTGGGCCACCAAGATCGAGGGCAACACGATTCCGCTCTCGGTCCCGTATACGCCGGGCGCAAAGTATCTGGCGTACACGCTGCGCGAGCCCATTGGAGTTGTCGGGCAAATCATCCCGTGGAATTTCCCGCTGCTGATGGCCGCGTGGAAACTTGGCCCTGCGCTGGCCACGGGCTGCACCGTCGTCCTGAAACCTGCCGAGCAAACTCCGCTCTCCGCGCTGCGTCTGGGCGATCTGATTATGGAAGCCGGCTTCCCCGAGGGCGTGGTAAATATTGTCCCCGGCTACGGCGAGACGGCGGGGGCCGCTCTGGCCGCGCATCCCGACGTCGACAAAGTCGCTTTCACCGGATCGACCGAAGTCGGCAAACTGATCGTTCACGCCGCCGCCGGCAACCTGAAGAAAGTGTCGCTGGAGTTGGGTGGAAAATCTCCCAACGTCGTATTCAAAGATGCCGATCTCGAGAGCGCCATCCCCGGCTCTGCCAGCGCCATCTTCTTCAACCACGGCCAATGCTGCTGCGCCGGTTCACGGCTGTACGTCGAGAAGCCGGTCTTCGATCAGGTGGTCGAAGGAGTCGCCGACCATGCCCAGAAAATCAAAGTCGGCTCGGGTCTCGATCCCGACTCGCAGATGGGACCGCTGGTCTCAGAAGAGCAACTGAATCGTGTTTGCGGATACCTGGAGGCTGGATTCTCCGAAGGCGCGAAGGCCATCGCTGGCGGGCACAAGGGCGGCGACGCCGGATACTTTGTCGAGCCCACCGTGCTGGTAAACGCGCGAGAAAACATGAAAGTCGTGCAGGAAGAAATCTTCGGGCCGGTCGTAGTGGCGATGCCCTTCACCGATCCAGAAGAAATCATCCCTCGCGCCAACGACAGCGAGTACGGCCTGGCTGCCGCGGTGTGGACACGCGACATCGGCAAGGCGCATCGCATGGCGGAGCAACTTCGCGCCGGCACCGTCTGGATTAACTGCTACAACATCTTCGATGCGGCCATGCCCTTCGGCGGCTACAAGCAGTCGGGCTGGGGCCGCGAGATGGGACACGAAGTGCTCAGCAACTACACCCAAACGAAAGCGGTCTGCACGCGAATCGCTTAAGCAGCAATCGCTTCAAGGCTTGTGCCCAAAGGCAAAAGGACGGTGGGTCATCCCACCGTCCTTTTTTTGTCGCGATCAAGATTCGTTGCGCAAAATCGCGCGCTATTTTTCCATCAGCAAGACTTTTTCCGCATCATCAATCTCGGTCAGCTTGACCTCGATGACTTCGTTATCCGTGGTCTGCACATTGCGGCCGACGAAGGTCGCCTCGACGGGAATCTCGCGATGTCCGCGGTCAATCAGCACGCACAGTTGCACCCGCCGCGGCCGGCCGTGCGAAAACAGCGCGTCCAGCGCCGCCCGCGTAGTGCGCCCGGTATAGAGTACGTCATCGACCAGCACAATATTCTTATCCTCGATCTCAAATCCAATTTCTTTTTCCTGCACCACCGGCTTGGGCCCCAGTGTCGAGAGATCGTCGCGATAAAACGTAATGTCCAAAGTTCCCACGGGCACCTTGGCGTTTTCAATGCGCGTGATGATCTTGCCCAGCCGTTCGGCGATTGGAACTCCACGGCGGCGAATTCCGACCAATCCCAGGCCGTCGACGCCCCCATTCTTTTCCACGATTTCATACGCCAGCCGCACCAGCGTGCGCTCAATTTCAGATGCGGACATCAGTTGCGCCTTTTGACGAAGGCCCGTTTTGCGGGAAGGAATTTTTGCACTCATGAGTAGTTGTGCCTCGGCGGCCGCGAGGCCAGCAACTCAATGTAGTCAACGCGCTCGCACAGGTCAAGCGCCTGCGTATGGAGCGAGGGTGCGTTGAGATATCGTTGCCGGATACAGTGCTGCTATTCGCTGGAATGGTCCACTGGTTCCGCAGCCTCAAGAGGCGTTTCCAATACCGCCTCAGGGCCGGGACACTCGGTGCGTATGGTTCGTGCGAGCGGAGGATTCCCCTGGCAGACTGACGCCAGGTCAATCTCCTCAGGATTTTGGTTTGCGACATCGGTCGCCACGATCCCGACTCCCATGTTTCTTCCGAAAGCCTTGGCTCGATACAAGGCCGCATCCGCCAGCGCGATCGACTCCTCGGCACAAAGCGCATCAAAGCCGTTGCGGCTCCAGGGATACGCCGCCCAGCCCACCGAGCAGGTTTTTCTCACCGAAATTCCGTGTCCCAGATCGAACGGCTCCGACGCCATCACTTGCAGAACGCGGCTGCAAAATGCCGGCGTTCCCGACGGATCCGTCGAACGGCTCATGATCAGAAATTCTTCTCCGCCCCACCGCACCAGCACGTCGGATTTGCGCACGACCGCTGAGAGCCTTTGCGCCACCAGTTGCAGCAACCGATCTCCCGCCGGATGCCCGTGCCGGTCGTTTACTTCCTTGAAGAAATCCACGTCGACCATGATGAACACAAGGTCGCGATGATCCAACTTGCGGATATCGCTTCCCCGCGCTCGCTGATAATTTCGCAGCACCTGCCCGGCCTCGGCCGTGAGGATCTCTTCCAGATAACGCCGGTTCCACACTCCGGTCAGCACGTCGGTGAAAGAAATCTCCTGCAGTTCCAGATTCTTTCGCTGCAATTCCAGGCTATGCCAGCGCAGCGAGTGTTCTTTGTTTTCCAGTTCGTCTTTCAGCCTGCACATTTCGTCCAGGTTGTGCCGCGACAAACGCAGCAGGCTCAGCAATTCCTGATCCAGCAAATGTTGCTTCAGAAATACCAGCACGCCCATCACGAGTCATGACTGCCACGGTCAACAGCAGCCGGTAGGTGCGAACATTCTGCGGCGCGTTTCCGCCGAACTGCGCCCACGCCATCATCAGCGGCGTAACGAATACGGCAACCATGGCCAGTCGCGCTTTCCAGATTCCGTAGCTGCGCGTGGGGGCGTCTTCCAGACGGATCTTGCTCTGCGTCTTCGCGCGGGAAAAAGCCGATGCGGACAAACCACGCCATTCCTGCCACCAGCGGAACGTCGAACAAACTGCCCGTGTAATAAAGATGCAAATCGATCGCCTCGCTGGCCATGAGCGACGCGACACAATAGAGCAAAGTTGCCGCAAAAAGATGAAAGTAGATTCTGCGCCACGATCCCCGGCTCCGTCGCCACACCAGCACCAACCCGGCCGCCAACACCAGTTCTTCGCTCACATAAAGCAGATCAAAGCTCCTGCCGTATGTCGCCTCGGCCAGGTGCACATACTGCCATGGGATCACGATGAAGAGATAAAGAAACAGCCACCAGGTAAGCAGCAGGGCGAAGTCGAGCGTTCCGGCACGGACCGAACGATCATCCTGTTGCACATGGGGCTGGAGCGCCACTGCAGCCATCATGGGAACAATGTGCAGAAAAAGAATCACGTCTCCAACAAACGGATTGGGCGCCTCATGTCGCAAGTAGACTTCGAAATACGTCCACATGACTTGCGAGGTCAGCCACATGCCCAGCCCCAGGCCCATGAGCGCCCAAAACAGCCGGGCTTTCGGCGCCGCCGTTCTTACGTTGGAAAGAAATGCGACGGTCGCACTCAGCAAGAGCACGTTTTGCAGGATGTCGCCGAAGGCGGTGAGGGCAAATCCGCGCGGGGCCAGAAGCGACAACAAAACATGCGCGCACACCACGGCGCACACGATCGCCGTCCACTTCCGCGTATGCTGGAGCGGAGATTTTCCCACGTTAAGATTGTATGTTTGCTGGAACCGGCGCACGTGTTACCAGAGTAACCGGGAAAAGTCTGACGGAAGTGGCACTTGGCAAACTAAAGTGCAGCTGAAAAGCGCTGCACAAAGCGGTAAACATCCTGATATGAGTTGTATAGCGGCACTGCAGCAACCCGGAAAATGTCCGGCTCGCGCCAGTCGCCAATCACTCCCTGCGCCGCCAGCCGGTCACAAAGTTCGCGGCCAGCGCCCGGCAATCGAATGGAAAGCTGCGCACCTCGTCGCTCCGGCTCTCTCGGAGTGATGATGGAACACTTTGCAGATGGGTGCAGGCCGAGCAGAAACTCCATGTATCCCGTCAGCGACACGCTTTTAGAGCGCAAGCGCTCGAGGTCGGCCTCGGAAAAAATCTCCATCGAGGCGCGCAGTGGCGCCAACGCCAGAATCGGATGATTGCTCAACTGCCAGCCTTCCGCTCCCGCCATCGGATGAAAGTCCGGCCCCATCTTGAATCGCGTCTCTTCGTCATGACCCCACCAACCCGCCAGGCGCGGCAGGTCCCACGCGCGCTCATGACGTTGGTGAACGAAACATCCGCCAACGCATCCCGGACCGCCATTCAAATACTTATAACTACACCATGCCGCGAAATCTGGCCCCCAGTCGTGGAGTCGCAGCGGTAGATTTCCAGCCGCATGCGCCAGATCAAATCCCACGGCGCATCCTTTGCGTCGTCCCACCTTCGTGATTCCTTCCATGTCAAAGGCTTGTCCGGTCGCGTAGTTCACTCCGCCGAGCAGGATCAGCGCAATCGAATCTCCTTCCCGCTCGATCAGCGTGTCGATATCCTCATCGCGCACTGAAGACTCGCCGGCCCGCGGCGCGAGTTCGAGCAGCGACGACGCGGGTTCAAACCCGTGAAGGCGAATTTGTGAGCTCACCGCATATTGATCGGAAGGAAAGGCGCCGCTCTCGACCAGAATCTTGTGTCTCTCTTTCGTCGGACGGTAGAACGACGTCATCATCAGGTGCAGGTTCACGGTGAGCGAATTCATCACCACAACTTCCGCCGGCTCCGCGCCGACCAGCGCCGCGGTCTGCTGCGTCAGCAATCGGTGATATTTTATCCACGGGTTCTCGGCGTGAAAGTGCCCTTCCACGCCAAGGTCCGCCCAGACCCGCAGCTCCTGATCGAGATACGCACTCGCAGATTTCGGCTGCAGGCCAAGCGAGTGCCCACATAAATAAATGCAGTCGTCGCCGCTCTCAGTTTTTGGAAGATAGAAGCGCGCCCGAAAATGGGCCAGCGGGTCCCGGGCATCCATCACCACAGCAAACTCTTCGCCGGGCTGAAATGGCGCGCCAATCAAGCAACCAACTCCAAAGGTGTGAGTTCACTGCGGATCAATCTGTCGGCTTTGCTCCCGTCAAGACCCGCATCGTAACAGCCCCGGATCGCATGAAGCAATGCGCAGTGCGTCGTTCAATGCTACGATCAGCCCGCGCGTTCCTGCATGTATCGCTGAAGAGCGTTCTGCCATGTTGGCATGGCGATTCCATACGGATGCAGGCTCTTGGACGACAACACGGAGTAAGTGGGACGCGGCGCCGGACGCGCCATTTGCTGGCTGCTTACCGGGCGCACTTCGGTGGCGAGCCCGGCACTTTTCACGATCTCACGCGCAAATTCGAACCAGGAACAATCCCCGGCATTCGTGACGTGCACAATTCCGCTGGCCTGGTTGCGGCATAACCCGACGATCGCCCGCGACAAATCAACGGAATACGTCGGGCAGCCGCGCTGATCATTCACCACATCCAGCGCCGGCCGGCTCCCCGCGAGTTTCAGAATCGTGTCTGGAAAGCACTTCCCGCCCGTCCCGAACAACCACGAAGTCCGCGCAATGCAGCACTGCGGCAGCACTTCGAGTAACCGGACCTCTGCCTCCGCCTTCGATCGTCCGTAGACGCTCTGCGGATTGCGCGCATTTTGCGTTTCATACGGCGAAGTATTCTTGCCGTCGAACACATAGTCGGAACTCAGAAAGAGGAGCTTGGCGCCGATCCTCTTGGCGGCTTCGGCGACATGCACCGGACCGTCGCGATTCACCGCGAACGCCAGATCAGAATGACTCTCGCAGCCGTCCACATCCGTGTAAGCCGCCGCCAGCACAATGCATTCTGGACGAACCTTAGCCACCACTTCCCGGATTCGGCCGGCGTCACGAATGTCGACGTCCTTCGATCCGAGGCCAACGACTTCGTCTCCATCCCATTCGCGCACGAGCGCTTTGCCCAGCAGTCCCGTGGCGCCAAGAATCATTGCTTTCATTTGTCGTGGTTCCCCAGTCCTTCGCTTACCGCAACCTCTTACTTAAAACACCTTCTCCGCAAAAGCTGCAGCAGGTAAACGCCGTAGCTGCTGTTTTTCATGGCTCCGCCGATCGCCTCCACCTGGGCCGCCGTGATCAAGCTACCACTGGTCACTTCATGAGAAATGTGGCAGCTCACAGCCGTGGCCGCGTAAACGTCCCTGCAGCGCGCTCGCCTTTGATTGTAATAAAAAAAGGACGGGGTTCCCCCCGTCCTTCCGTCGATGTTGATATTTACTATTTTCCCCGCTGGTCTAAAAAAGAAAAAGATACTAGCCCGCCCGCCGTTCCGAGCCACTGCTCTCACCGACTGCTACAACCCTCGCGGCGGGCTTCTTCTTCGGCTCCTCCGGCTCTTTTCCCATCACTTTGAAATATGCCTTCTCAATCTCTTCGGCCACCTTTTGCCACTGATACTGCTCTTCGATCTGCCTCTTCGCCATTCTCCCCGCGGCCTCGCGCACTGCCGGATTCGCAATCAGGAAGCGCAGACGGTCGGCCAGGTCCGCCGCACTCCCGGTCCGGAACGTGAATCCCGCTCCGTCGACGACTTCGCGGTTCTCCGGAACATCACTCGTGAGCACGCACACACCCGCTCCCATTGCGTCGAGCAGCGCCAGGGACAGCCCCTCCAGATCCGACGGCAACACGAACACCATCGCATTGGTCAGCAATTCGTCCAGCGTTTCGCCCGAAACCCAATCGAGCATGCGGATGCGTTCGCTGGCATGCGTGCGCAACTCCCGGCTGTACTCGTCGCAGTAACTGGATGCGCCCGCCATCACCAGCTTCACATCCGTGTCGATCCGCTCAAACGCGTCGACCAGCACGTGGCATCCTTTTTCCGGCGAAAATCTTCCCAGAAAAAGTACGTACTTCCCCGGATCGAGCCCCCACTCCAGGATCTTTCGCGGCTCGTTCCGTTCGCGAAGCACGCCGCCGTTGGGCACGTAGAATGCTTCAATCCCATGAGTCTCGCGGTACCGTCGTTGCAGAGTCTGCGACACGACCATGGTCCCGTTAGGAAATCGCACCGACGCTCGCTCCCCCATCCGAAGCACCGCCGACGCCAGCCGTCCCCATTTCTTGCGTTGCCAATCCAACCCCTGGACGGTCACGGTCGTCTTCTTTCCCAACAACCGTGGCAGAAACGAAAACAGGGCCGGGCCCAACGCGTGATAGTGCACCACGTCATAGCCCTGCGTAAGCGCGTGGGCGGTGCTGAGCAGCGTGTGAATCACCGTTTCCAGATGCTTCGATCGGATCGTGGGCAGCCGCACCAGGCGCATGCCATTGTGTTCCGCAATCGCCGGCGTGAAGTAGTTGCGGCAGTAGACCGTGACTCCATGTCCCATCTGAGCCAGCCGTTGGCCCACTTCTTCGTAATAGGTCTCAATCCCGCTGTATTTCGAGATCACTCCCCGCCCGCCGATAAACGCAACCCTCAGCTGCCGCCGCTCCATCGCCACCGCGCTCTCAGTCCGTGTCTGCCGACCCTGCGCTTCGCCAACTACAGCGGCAGTTCGACTCCGGCTGCTCTTCCCCGCGACCAAACCTTCGTATACGCCGAGAAGTTTCTGATAATGTGCTCGCGGCATGTGGCGTTCCCGCACCATCTCCCACCCCGCACGCCCCATCTTCTCCGCTAGCGCCGGACTCGACCCCAGCAACTGAATCGCCTCCACGAGCTGATTCACGTCGCCGGTTCGATACAACAATCCGGTTTCACCGTCGTGAATCAATTCCCGCCTCGATCCCAGATCCGATGCCACCACCGCGCGTCCTTCGGCATAGGATTCCAGAATCGTCTTTCCCATGGTTTCGTATGCGCGGGATGGCAGCACTGTAAACCTTGACTTGGCGATCAGCCGATCTCGTTCCGCGCGCCCCACTTGACCCACAAACTTCACGTTCGACAACCTCAGCGAAGCGGCTAATTCCTGCAACTCGGCGCGCTGCGGCCCGTCCCCGGCAATGATCAGCGGCATCTGCGGAAGTTGTTGTATCGCCCGCAGCAGGTCATCGACGCCTTTCTCCGCCGACAGTCTGCCGAAGTACAGCACCGGTCGATCCTCACTTCTCGGCTGCAGCGGGTGAATCTCCTGAAAATGCTGCAGCACTTCAAACTTGCCGCCATCCCATCCATGCTCCACGAATTTGTCCCGTACGAACTGGCTGGGTGCAAGGAAAACGTCCACGCACTTGCGATACGTGCCCAACCAGCGATGAACGTAGGCTTCGGCCGCCAACGCCACGCGCGCGCCCCTCCCCGGATAACACTCCTGCTTCACCGCGTGCCAGAACGTGCCCCCCTTGCACGCCTCGCACACCTCGCCTTGCGCCACCAGGTTGTAACTCGGGCACAGCACCTTGAAATCGTTCAAGTGATACAGCACGGGAACGCCCTGCGCCTTCAACTCCCACAAAATCGACGGCGATAGATGGTGATAAATATTTCGTACATGGGCCACGTCCGGCCGAAACTCCTTGATCATGGCCCGGATCCTCCGCCGCGCGTCGACCGAATAAATTGCATGCCCCACCCGCCGCGCCTTCTGCCACCACCCCACCTTTTCCTTGAAATCCATGTGGGGCACGAAATGCCGGTCGTAAGGTGTCGTTTCCCCGCGCGGATCGGCCATCGAAAACAGCGCTACTTCATGGCCCTGCGCCCGCATCAGTTCCATCAGCTCGAACAGGTAGACCTCCGTCCCGCTGAAGGGATAGTTATATTTGTTGCAGTACAAGATTCTCATCAGGATGGCGCTCTCTCTGCGGGGCGATCCGCTGCATAAATAAGTCGCCGAAGGAATCCAGATTCTCTCTGCGGTTAAAATTGTTGCGGACGTGCACTCGCGCCGCATGCCGCACCCAGTCCAACTGCCGCGCCGCCAAACCTCCGGCCGCTAATGCTTCCCCGGCAGGATGATGACTCGCCTCCATCAGCGCACTGACAAATAGCAGGCGATGCACAAAACCCTCCAGCGACCCAGGTTCGTACAAAAATCCAGTCCTGCACGGAATCACCAGTTCCGGAATCCCCGTGATCGCCGGCGCGAGCACGATCGTCCCGCGGGCCATCGCTTCCATCAGCACTAGCGGAATCCCCTCGCTCCTGCTGGTCAGCACGACGACGTCGGCCCATTCGTAGAATGAGTTCATGCGCCCGCGCGGCACGTGTCCCAACAGCCGGACGTGCTCGTCCAGGCCACATTGTCGAATCAGTGATTCAAGATTCTTGCGCTCCAGTCCTTCGCCTGCGATCGAGCATTGGAACCGCACACCGCGGTCACGGAGCTGCCCGCAAGCCCGCACCAAAAATGCGTGATCCTTTACCGCGTGCAGCCGTCCCACCGCCAGCAGCCGCAAAGGAGCACCTTCCCTTCTCGCCGTCGGGGCCATCAGCGCCGCTCGCTCGGATATTTCCACGCCCAGCCGCGCCACTACCACTTTCGACCCGTTCACCCTGGGATAACGCTCTAAAATGTAACGCCGGTTAAATTCCGATACAGTCAGACAAAAGGTGCAGCCCTCGAGTTTGGCATCGAGATAGACTCCGTGCAGCAGCAGATCCGAGCCGTGTAGAGTCATACTGAACCCCACTTCCAGCAGCCGCGCCGCTACCATGGCGATCCACGACCCAAAATATCCATGGTGCACATGGATATGATCGACTCGGCGGCCTTCCAGCATCGCCGCGTAGCAGGCCCCCAGCGCCGTGTGGGCCAGCGCCTTGAACCGCTGGACAAGCCCTTCTCGGCCGCGAAGAACAACCGGCGCAATCAAAGGCCAGAGTCGATTCGCCCGCCGAACACAAAGCCACAGCGCCCTCAGCAGAATGACTATCGACAGCCGCCGCAACACGACCTCTGGCGCGCACCTGGTCAACAAGCTGTCATCGATTCCCTTCTCTCGCACACTCCCCGCAATCACCCGAACTCCCCGCCGCCGCAGTTCCTCAATCTCCTCCATCACATAAGGTTCGACGGCCGACGGAAACCGATTGGCGAGGTAAGCTACCGTCAGCATGATCCCGAAACCTCCGCCCGTCGCTTCTGCGCGGCCAGCATCCCCGCCATGGTGAACAGCAAGCCATTCACAAACTGGTAGCTCATGACCACCATCGACGCGTTCACCCAATACACCGCGAGCAGAATCGGCCACATGCGATGGAACTGCGGATCGAGAAACCCGCGCTTTTCCTCAGCCGGAATCGCACCCCGGCCCAGCCGCCACATCTCCCACATCAGCCACACGTACAGTGCAAGGCCGACCACTCCGTGCTCCACCAGCAATTCCAGATACGTATTGTGCGGATACAGCAACTTCTCGTGGTATCCGCTGACATGCCGCGGCAACTCAGCGGGCATCTGGTGAAAGCCCCATCCCGCCAGTGGACGCTCCAGAAACATGTCCCAGCCGCCCGCATAAACGGCCTGGCGATAATCCACCGGGCCCCGTTCCTCCAGCCGGTCGCTCAGTGCGCCCGCGGACTCAGGCGAGCTCAAAACCACCAGCAATCCCAGACCTGCGACCACGACCAGCCCCACGCACGCCAGCCGCAGCGTGCGGTTCTTCGAGAGAAAGATGAGCGCCAGCACCGTTCCCGTGAATGACAACCAGACCGCGCGGGTCATCGTGGCCAGAATCGCGATCGGCAACGATGCCAGCACCACAACCGCCTTTACTCCGCGCACGCTTCCCCGCCGCCAGGCATGCAGAGCCAGCACACCCAGCAGGTTCAGCGACACGCCGTTGGCCACCGCCTGCAACAGGGGTCCGCGCGCCCGGTCGGCATGAAACCCCAGGCTCTCATCGAGAATGAATCGCGGAAAGATCAGCGATTTCGCTCCCACCAGGAAAGCAATCGCCGTAAAACTCAGATACGCCAGCACCACCAGCGCAAACACCTCAAACTGCCGGAACCGTCCTTCGGTCGTGAACACCAACCCTGCCAGGTGAAACAGCGCAAACGGCACAATGAATTTCGACGCCAGCAGACTCCAGGCCTCGCAGTCGAACGGCTGCCCAAGAACACTGGCAACGGCCAGCGCGGTCAGCCCGATCATCGGCCAGCTCGCCCGTTCCAGAACGAATATCCGCTGGCGCAGAACCACCGCTCTGCCCACCACTCCCAGGACCAGCAGCCCAAACGCCACCCGGTCAATTTCATAAAACGCAACATCCGGGTGCCGCAGCAGCATCGCCGTCAACGCCGCCAGAAATAGAAGGGAAGGCGCCGCCATAAGCGCTTGCAGCGGGCTGAGAAAGACTCGACACGCCCAAACCGGAAATTCGACCGCCGTCCCCGAGCCTGAATCTCGCAGAGAGATCGATGGCATCACTGCCCGCTCCCCTGTACCACAGCCAGAAACGTCCTGAGCAGAATCCGCATATCCGACCGCAGACTCCACGTCCGGATATACTCTCGGTCGAGATCCATGCCTCGCTGAAAGGATGGGTCGCGCCGCGCCGTCACCTGCCACAGCCCCGTGATTCCGGGCGTCACATCGAGCCGCGACAAGTGTTCGATTTCATAACCCGCAACGTCGTCCAGCGGGTGCGGCCTGGGCCCTACCAGGCTCATGTCTCCTTTCACGACGTTCCATAACTGTGGTAGCTCGTCCAGGCTGTAGCGCCGCAGAAGGCGTCCCAGCCGCGTGATCCGCGGATCACCGGCGATCTTGAAGAACGGCCCCGAGCGCTGGTTGTTCCGCCGCAGATTGGCTTTCAGCGCATCGGCGTCGCTCACCATTGTGCGGAACTTGTAGCAGCGGAACGGCCGCCCCTTTCGTCCCACCCGCTGCGCGCAGTAGAGAACAGGACCACGGGAGTCCAGCTTGATGAGCCCCGCGATCGCGAACAGCAATGGCGACAGCACCGTCAACACCAGGTCAGCTCCAGCCACGTCCACCACTCGTTTTAGAATGAGTCCCGCCGAAGGCAATCGCTCCGCATGCAGCGAAATCACCGGTATGTCGCCCACTCGCTCGAAATCCCATCCCGCCGGTTTGCAGCCGAACAGCTCAGGAACAATCTTCAGGTCCAGCCGCAAACGCCGAGCCTCGCGCAGCACCTGCAGGGTGACTCCTCGGTCGCGCGGCGCCGCTAGAATTATCTCGTCGACAAAGCCCGTACGAGCCAACCGGGCCAGTTCGCTCACCCGCCCGATCACCCCATTCCCCAGCGCCCGATCGTCGTCCAGAAATCCGCTCACTCTGCGCCCCGCCTCGGGATGTTGCTCCATATATGAAGCCACACGCCGGCCCACCCCGCCCGCTCCCACGATCAATACGTTGCGCACTTCGCCGGCCGGTGCGCGATGGTTCTGCTTCGCGCTCTGCCACCTCCACGCCCAGAGCGCCCCAAAGTGCAGCACACCCGCGCCGCAGAACAGACCAGTTGTGGCCCAGGAAGCCCCCTGCAACCCGTAAACGCAGCACATCAACGTTGTCGCCAATAGCACTGACTTGCCCAGAATTCGCGCCTGCGACCGCAGATCGCCGCCTTCGGACATTCCCTCGGTGTTTCCAATTAAGGTGATCAACGCCGCGTGCAGCAAGGCAATTCCCAAGAGAGAGACCGGCGCTCCCGCCGCATAGGCAAACGTTCGCACTTGAGGGAACAACACACGCAGCGGCACCAGCAACGCCCCGATCAACAGCCAATTCAGCGCAACCAGGGCGAAATCCGCGGCCGTGCCGCGTACCCATCTCCATGCCGTGCGACTCTGCAGTGGGCCCGGCATTAGAAACGTGAGCGCATTGTCGCGTCTGCGAGTCGGAGCCTCGAACCCGATCTCTGACAATGTTTCTGTGGCGACCGGCTTAACCGACCTTACGGGCTTCTTCCCGTCGCCGCGAAATGCAGGAATCTCTCCGGGAATCAGCCGCGCCCAGTCGCTTCCCGCCGGTTTCTGTTGCTCTGGATTTAGGAATGGTGAGGACACTTCAAGTCGCTTTCACTTCGTAACCTTGAACTCGAACTCTGCACTCGGTCGAAATCACAAACTTTCCCTGGTTGCGAGCCCCATTACGACCTCGGCTCTACAACCGTCGATAAATCCTGTCGGGAACCGGAAAAATCCTGTCGGCCAGCACGGTGCCGAGGATGTGCGCCTTTGCCGCTTCGAGCATTTCCACGGTCTTGCACGCCGTAATTCGCCGGGTGCGATGCGCCGACAACACTAGAATGATTCCATCCGCGAACTGGGCCATGGCCAGGGCTTGGTTCGATTCTCCGGCAGGGGGTGCCTCCACAATGGAGAACTCGAACTCCCTGCGCATCTCACCCAGATGCGAGTGCAGTAACGCAGTCGCGCCCCTGTCCCCATGAGTTTCCGCAGCTGGCACCAGCCAAAGATTGCCGCGCACGCGGTTCGCGGCCCGGTGCTGCAGCGTGCTTGTATTGCCAGACAAGCGACCGCTCAATTCCGCCGGATAGATTTCTGCTTCCGGCAAAACCTCGGGATATTCGCCTACGACGGCGACGTTACTCACCGTCTCCATCGCCAGAGCCTCACCGACGCCGCGGCAGATGCTGTTCACGTCCGCCGCTCCGTCCAGCGCACTGAATACCACTTGCCGCACCGGGCGCTCGCCATTCGAAAAGAAGACCTTTCGCACCAGGCCCCGGATCTGTTCCCTCGCAAAGTCTTCGGGATTCCATCCTTCCGCCTCGGGCGCATTCCTCTCCTGCCCACTCACTTCGGCCCGCGCGCTCGTCCGCGGAAACAGAACTGCCCCGCTCATGACCTGTTCCCTCATGCCGAAAGCCTCCCTCGCGCCCCTCGGGGCAGTGACGCCAGAACGGGTGAGTGCAAGTACGCCAGCACGTCATCCGGAGTGCGAAATGCCGGGTCTACATAATCCGCCGCAAACGCCGCGCCTGTGCCCGCCGCGCCCGCCGCGGCTAATCCAACCGCCAGCACCCCCAACGCAGACCACACTGGCAGGGCCGGAGCAACCGGGTGCTCCGCGATCGCGACGTTCACGATGCCCCGCTCATCCAGCGCGTCGTCCATGCGCGCCTCTTCCTGTTTCTTCACATACAGCAGATAGCTATCCTCGGCGGCCTTCTCTGTACTGACCAAGTCATCCTGGGTTATCGCGTCCTCGCCCAGTCGCCGGCCCATCGCCTGGTAGGCGGCCTCCTGCGCCGAGGTGGCGGCTTCCCGCGCCTGCAGGCCCTTCAATTCCACCTGCGCCTTCTCCAATTCAGACTTCGCCCACTCGTAGTGCACGCTCTTGTCGGTGGTTTCGTCCCGCAGCGGCAAAGCATCCTCCGCCGTGATGGTCGCTTCGTTCTGCGCAATCTGCTGGTCGACTTCCTGCACCAGGCGATGGCTGGGCTCGAATTTTGTCAGCAACTGGGTTCGCTTCAATTGCAGATCCAGCAGGCTCGACTTCAGTGCCTTCAGCAGTTCCGGATTATCCGCTATGCGAACCTGCGTGGTCGTCCGCTCCGGAAGCTTGGTTAACAGATCGCTGAGTTCCCATACCCGCTGCTGTGTCTCAGCCAGGTCAACACGCGTCTGCCGGTAGCTGGCATCGGCCTCGCTCAATTTCTGCAGCGCCAGATCACGCTGCTGCGCCGCTGCTACTACTCCATGCCCCGCCGTGAAATGCAGCAGGTTCTGTTGCGACTCTTCCAGTTGTCGCCTCGACTCGCCCGTCTCCTTTTCGAAAAAGCGCAACTCGCCGGAGGGCCGATGCACCTCCATATGCTTCTCCAGGTACACACTCGCCAGGGCCTGCAGCACCTTCGCGGCCTTCTGCGGATCGTCTGCCGAATAGCTGACCGCAATCAAATTTGTCTTCTTCACTGGCTCAACTTGCAGCTTCCTGGCCAGGTGCCGTGCTGCCCGCTCCACTCGCTGTGCTTTCCCTTCGCCCAGCCGCAGAAAGTGAAACCAGTCGCGGCCTGTTCCGGTCTGCTCCACCACCTTCCGCAGAACCTCATCGTCGCGCAGCAACTCCACCTCGGAATTCAATTCTTCCTCCGTGATCGCCATCCGCGTCAGGTCAATCGGAGCGTCCTCCGCCGCGCTCACCGGCGCATCGGCACGCCCCTTCCGAACCAGCACTTTCATATTTGCCTGATAAGTCGTGCCGAAGAACGCATACAAGATCGCCAACGCCATCACCGCTCCCGAAGCGGCGACGAAAACCCTCCGCTGGCGGAACAGCACCATCGCCAGTTCCCGCAGCGTCGGCGTTGCTGTCCTTTCTCGTCCGCGCGTTGGGTCTTCGTCTGGGGGCATGCGCATGTGAAAATCTTTTTCTTAGAATTGAGTGGGGCTCACGTACATGCTCAGGGAAGGCTTGGTCAGAAAGCGGTCGATCTTCGAAATCGTATTCTGCGGGACAAATACCATGTCTCCCGGCCGAAGATGCGCATCTTCCTTCAGATTTTTCTCCTTCAGCATCTTCTTCAGATTGAGCAGCCGAGTTTCCACCAGGTCGTCATTCACTCTCCGGAACAGCACGACTTGTGAGTGCTTCGCCTGCTGCGTCAGTCCTCCCGCAATCTCTACTGCTTCAGCCACGGTCGTGTCGGACCGCAACTCATACTTCCCCGGTTTCCCCACTTGTCCTCCGACGATGAAATAAGGGTGTTCAAACTCCTTCAGCACCACCGCCGCCTGCGGATCATGCAGATATCCCTGATATGCCTTCTGCACCGCCTCGCCAAACTGCTGCAGGTTCAGCCCTTCCACCTCCAACATGCCGGCGTCTTTCAACATCACATAGCCGTCGGGCTGCACGGTCAGGGACTGGTTAAATTCCGGAGCGACGGTGAAGCTGATCTCCACCACGTCGCTGGGTCGTAACCGGTAGAGCGGATGGCGCTGCCCTCCGAGCAAGGAGTTTCCTGGGCCATCCGCTCCTCCGGGTTTTGCGGCCGTTATGCTACTGCCTCCCACTCCAGCCCCGGTAAAGCTGGATCGGGAAGTCTCTTTGCCCCCGCTCAGATCGGTCTTCTCGCTCTGAGCGAGGCCGGCCGAACAAAGCTCAACAATCAACAGGGCGATTGGAATGAATCGAACGATCATGAATTCGCGTTTCATTTGCTTTGCGGCACACGGTTCCCGCTGAGCGCCACTGGCTGGCGTGACGCTTTGCTTTGCCAACTTACTTCGCCAACTTAGGCTTACTGCTGGAGCGCGACAAGACATGGTAAGTACCGTACACAAAAGTGGACTGCCCTCCCCTTCCGGGAAAAGGATCCCGCCGCACCAAGAGTCGTATCCAATCAGCGCTTTGCGAACATTTTTCCCTGCAAACCGCAGGGATCCCGCCTCGTGGACAGTCTCCAACAGGAGTACCCACAAAAGTGGACTTGCATGTTTGCCATGTCACAACGGTTCAAAGACGCATACCTCGTGCATTCCCGTCTTGAGACAGAATGTTGTGATCGCAATCACAGCGCGAGCCCGATTGAGCCCCTACGCGGTGCCCAACGTCCATTCCTTCCACACCCGCAGCCAAGCCCGCCTCCAAACGCCGTCTCAGCAATCGCGATTCCCGATTTGAGATTCGGCCCGGATTTTGTGCAGTGTTTCCTTGTGGACGCGTCTTTCCCTCCCTACAATCGCGGCATCGTTTCTCTTAGGTTTTCTGGGAGCCCTGCTTGACGCGTTTTTCGTCCGCCGCTTCTTCCAATACTGTGGGTGTCCTCATCGCGGACTCCAATCGTATGCAAGCACAGTTGCTCACCAGCGCGCTGCGCCGCCGTCCGGAGTTCCGTATCACCATCTGCCCAATGGATACCCTCTCCATCCTGCAGGCGGTCAGCGCAAAACCGCCCCAGATTGCCGTCCTTTCGGTACACTCACCCGCCGATGTCGCCGGAACGGTGATGACTCTGCGCCGCTTTCATCTCTCGCACCCTCAGATTCCGAAGGTTCTGCTCGTCGACACCTGCGACCGCGAACTGGTGGTCAGTGCGTTCCGCTCCGGCGCGCGCGGAATTTTCCCCATCACTGAGGCGAACCTACGCCTGCTGTGCAAGTGTCTGCTGTGTGTGGCCGCCGGACAAATCTGGGCCAACACCGAACAACTCAACTACCTCATGGACCTCATCTCCGAAGTCCCCTCGCTACGCGTGCTCAACTCCGGAGGCTCCTCGTTGCTGACCCCGCGCGAGGAACAAGTCGTCGCCCTCGTCGCCGAAGGCATGGGCAACCGCCAGGTCGCCCGCGAACTCAACCTCAGCGAGCACACCATCAAGAAATATCTTTACCGCGTCTTCGAAAAACTCGGCATCTCCACCCGCGTTGAACTCGTCCTCTACGCGGTCAATAACGGAGATCCCCGCCAGGCCGAATGGCTGGCCGGCGCCAGCCGCGTTTTACCGAACGCGTGACGTCTTCCGATTGAGGAGTGATCCGTATCAGGGCATCGCTTTAGCGATGCCGCCAAAGGGACTTGAGAATTCACGGCTTTAGCCGCTGGGCGCGGCTCAGCAGCGGCTAAAGCCTCGGGTGAAACTCTGTAAGGGAGTGGCATGCCTGAAAGGCATGCCTGATACGAACCTTCTTCCGAATCCACATCGCTACCAAAAGTCAGTATTGTTTTTGCTGGTCGGGTACTTAAGTCGACCGCGGCCCATTTGAAAACCCCGCGCTCCGCCCTGTATAACTTGGGACGGAACCTCTTGCCCGACGCCGCTTCCAACCCGGCCCCTGCCCAGCCCGCGCCAGATCAACCGGCCAAGCCCCGCCGCTGGAGCATCATCGCCGCGGGACTCTTGCTGCTCGCGCTCGCTTTGGTCGTGATCTACACCAGCCGGGCCGCGTTCTTCAGCCCGCTGGCGCTGGTCGTGGTGGCGGCCATCGGACTCGCCGCTCTCCTGCTGGAACTCCGTTTTCGCAAAGACGTCAGCCCCCGCGTGCGCGCCCCGCTCTGGCTCAATGTGCTGGGACTGGTCTTCGCCCTCGGCGCCGTCTTCGCCGACGTCTTCCACGCCACCGCCAATCTGATGCTGGTCGCCGCACTCGGAGCCGTGGGCTGCTTCGCCATCAGCGGCGTCGTCATCCTGCAGGCACTTCGCAAGAAGAAGGTCTAAATCGGCGTTCGGCTCCCGGCGTTCGGCTCTCGGCTCTTCGAACACGCTTTCAGACACCTGTCTGGGCGCTCCACGAGCTTTGAGTATTCCTTGGTGCCTTTTGAGATTGCGCTAGCAGCAAGAATTTCCGGAAGCCGAAAGCCGAGTGCCGGAAGCCTACTTCTTAAACTCCACGGCCACCGTCGTCTTTACGACCGCCGGCTCACCATTTACCCGATAAGGTTCGAACTTCCACCAGCGCAACGCATCCATCGCCGCCTGCGCCAGCACCTCAGGACCATTCAGGGCATGCATGCTCACCACCGACCCATCCCGTCCCACCACGATATCCAACGCAATAATCCCCTGCAAATTCGCATTCCGCGCATCCGCCGGATACACCGGCTCAACTCTATGCACCAGCAATTTCTCCATCACTTCCGCCGGAACCTGCGCCTGCGGCTTCTCGGCCGAAGCCGCCTCCGGGCCCGTCAACCCCGACTCCAACTCGTCCCATCCCCGGTTCCACTTCCACCAAAACAGCGCTGAGGCAGTCGCCAGCAATACAAGAACCATGGCCACTGTCACAAGTCGCCACGTCTTTTTCGGCTTACGCGGCGGCAGCGCGCCGCCCGCCGCCTCTCCACTCCCGACGTTATCGGCTTCTTTCGCATCAGCCACTGCCGGAGCCAACGCCAGCATCCCAGTCTCGCCCATCTCCGTCTCCGCTCTCGATCCTTTCGCCCAATCTCGAATCGCAGCCCGCTGCTCTGCCGACAATCCTAAAAACTCAAGCCCGCAGCGCAGCCTGTCCTGATGCCGCACCATCGCCCGCATGCGCAGCGCACTCGGCCCCCGCGGCAGCTTCACTTCAATCCCCACCGTCTCGCCCGGAACCAGTTCCCCCGCCAGCATGGCGGCAATCCCGCGCTCGCACACGTTCACCGACCGTCCCGGCACAGTATCCGGAATCCCCGAACGCAGCACCGTCACATCCAGCTGCGCCTGCAGCTCAAACCGCGGCACCCGCCTCCGCGACGGCCCACTCCATCCTCGAACCTGTACTCCAGTGGCCATTGGATCCTTATATAGTCTCTGTGATTCCGAGCGAAGCAAGGAATCTGCGGCTGTGGGTCCGGGTCTCCGACCCGGACAGGCCGAGCAAAGTTCGGCTGGCTCTCCTCGCCTATCTTCTCAACTCCACAATCTCGCTCCCCCGCGCAAACAACACCACACTCGCCATCCCGATAAACAACCCATGCTCCACCACCCCCGGCATGTCGCTCAACTGCCGCGCCAACCCATCCGCATCCGGAATCTGCCCAAACCGGCAATCCAGTATGTGATTGTTCTCGTCGGTCACAAACGGCTTCCCGTCGGCGCCAACTCTCACCGACACCTGCGCCCCCAGCGCCGCAATCTCTTTCGCCACCAGCGCCTGCGCAAACCGGATCACCTCCACCGGCAGCGGAAACTTCCCCAGCACCGGAACCCGCTTCGACTCATCCGCCACAATCACCAGCTGCTTGGTCGCCGACGCCACAATCTTCTCCCGCAGCAGCGCCCCACCGCCGCCTTTAATCAGCCGCATCTGCGGATCCACTTCATCCGCCCCATCCACGGTAACCGCGATCTCCTGACACTCGTCAAGCGTAGTCAGCGGAATCCCCAGGCTCGTAGCCAGTTCCCCCGACCGCACCGAAGTCGGAATCCCGCGCACCCGCAGCCCGCGCTTCACTTCGTCGCCCAGCAGCTTGATGAAGAATGCCGCCGTCGACCCCGTCCCCAACCCGACGACTTGCCCATCCTTCACAAACCGCAAACTAGCCCGCGCCGCCGCCTCTTTTTCCTGATCGCTTTTCCGCAGATCGTTTTTCCCCAGATCGTTCGCCATGTTTTTTTGGCTTGAAGCCCAGGATTTCCGATTTTCGCTTCCGATTATCGCTCGCGACGCCAGTCCAACTTACCGATTGTCATTCCGAGCGCCTTGTTCCTGGCACGAGGAACCTGCTTTTCCTCTCCATAGAGGAAAATGCCGTTCACCCCAAAACCTTCTCCGTATAAATCAAATACCCCGCCAGCACCATCCCAAACACCACCATCAACACCGTGATCAGATCCAGCACAAACCCCGCCGGCTCAAACGTCCCCGAATCCAGCTGCACCCGCGTCTTGCGATAGCGCACCAGCCCCGCCACCACCAACGCCACACCCGCCACAATCGCAATCGACCCCATCCACACCGACATCCCGGCCGTCCGCACCGCATGCCCCTCGAGCGCCGTCAACTGCCGCATGGCAATCGCGAACCGCCCAATCGCGAAGCCAAACACCACAATCGCCGCCCCAGTCCGCACCCACGCCAGAAACGTCCGCTCATTCGCCAGATGATCGCGCGCCCGATTCGGATTGGAGTTTATATTCTCGGCCATAGCGTTCTTCGTCCGGTGGCCAAACGGTGCCCCATTTCTCGCGCGTCCTGTGCGCGAGAAGTGGGACCGGACGCCAAGTTTACACCCGAACTCAGACGCGGCGTGCAGTTCCGGCTTAAGCCCGCCGCCAAATTCCTTTTCCAGAATTCTATCCGTCACTCCACGCAGCCCGTCGCAAAACGATCATTGAGCATTAGGATGAAGCAATTCTCAGCGAGCGTCATGGCCTTCTTTCGACGGTCGTCATGGAATCTGGCCGCAATTAGGCGTAAAGTAATCGCATTGAAGACCGCAGACGAGAACCAACGGGAGGTTAATTGTTGTTTGAGCAATTCAAAGAGAACCTCGGCCTAGCGAGGGAATTCACGACAACCGTACGTGATGGTCTGAGGTCAGCCAAAGCGGCTTGGCGAAAGGCGACTCCTGAGAAACGGACCATTTGGCTGCTGGTGCCCGCCGTAATCGTCGTCCAATCACTGGCCGAACATTTCTCGGCTCCTTGGTATTACGAGGCGGCCGCATTAGTGCTCGTCGCGGTGCTCGTCGGTCTTGGGTCGGGGATGCGAAGGGCAACGTGCCGCTAGCTCCCCTAGTCAGACCAACCTTTCACGCTCGTTCTTGCAAAATCCCCAGTACACTCGTCGACCAGCGCTTCGGCAGGATCGTCCCCTCACTCTACGCGTCGGTCAGTTATGCGCCGGCCCCGGCCCCTCCTAAGACTGGCAAATCTTCTCCAGCGCAAACCGGCTGCGTATCACCAGCGTCGCGCCCTTCATCTGCATCAGCTGTTTCTTCTTGAACTCGGAGAACAACCGGCTCACCGTCTCGCGCGTGGTCCCAATGATCTCGGCGACCTCTTCGTGTGTCAGCGTGAGCTTCACCTGCGCCGAGCCATCGTCTTGCGCGGTCTTGCTCGACCACGAGAGCAGCAGCTTGGCAAACTTCTCCGACGGCGAAGCCGTCAGACCCAGCGTGCGGATCTCTTCATACGCGGTGTAATAATTCCGGCTCAGCTGCTGCGCCACGCGCACGGCTACGTCCGGAAACTCCTTCAGCAACTGCAGAAAAGAATCGCGCGGAACAAAATTAGCCTGCCCAGGCTCCATCATCTCAGCGGTCACCTCGTAGGGCCGATTCGACACCACCGCATTCAATCCCAGAACGTCTCCGTCGTCAGAAATCTTCGTGATGATGGTCTTGCCGTCGCGCGAAGAAGTCGACAGTTTTACCTTCCCCACGCACAGAACAAACACCCCGCGCGGCTGTTGCCCTTCAATAAACAGCATCGCTCCCTTGGGATAGACCGCGGTTGACTTCACGTCGTTCAGCCGCTGTGTCGCCTGCAGCGCAAGATTGCAAAAAAGATGTTCCGTCCTCACCGGGCAGGTGAGGCAGTTATCAAGAATATTCAGACCGTAAGGAGCTCGCATGACCTTACCTCCCTTGAGCCGGGAGTCGCCGAACCGGTCGGCGCCTTGCCTCGACCCACACCTGGGAATGGCACGCTGCCAGCCAATTCAGCCTCATCTCCGCCCGTTCTGTACAATCTTCTTTATGTGATAGACAACAGGACAGTTGGCCGCCGTATTCGCAGATTGGAACGCATGCGCGGAGACAGACAGATCCGCTGCTCTGGGTTATTTCCCACACACCGCTGCGTGATCTGGATCACTAATCTTTGTGATTTAAGTACCCTATACCCAAGCCTACCGTTCGGCTGTTCCCTCGATCAGGGCCCCACCGTCACCTCAAGCGGTCCCGGCGTGTCGAGGTATTCGCGGTAAATCAAGTTCTTCGGCGCCACTTCGCCCACCGCATCCACGTGGACCTTATATCTCCCATACGGCAGAGTCTCGCCAAAGGGCAATTCCACCGGGACCGTGCCCCGATGCAGCACAAAATGCTGATACCCAATCGCCGTCGCCCGGCCATTCTGCGCCACCGCCAGCACGTAGAACGTCAAATCGATGTTGTCGCGAGTCGTATTCAGAACTTCCACGCTGCCCTCGATCCGGTTTCCGTTCACATGCGCCCCCGCCTTCCAGTTCAGACTCAGGGCCGAGGTCACGCGCAGCACAAATCCCTTCTGCACCGCTCGCTCCCGCCCGCCATCGGTCACCGAAACCGTAAACTGAAACTCACCTACGTGGTCGGCCTTGCCATGCAACCGGCCGTCATCTTCCAGCTTGATTCCCGGTGGCAAGGCTCCTTTTTCCACCTTCCAGTGCAGCGCCGAAATGCGCCCGTGCGCGTGAAACCGCATCTCATACGGTGCGTGCGGATAGGTGTCGGGCAACTCCGAATCGTTCTCGATGAGCAACCCCCGCTCTTCGTGCGCCGCCGGCGCGTCCTGCGTCTCGGCCTGCTCGCCGCCCGCTCGGGCCAACCCGATTTGGCACGCCGTCCCCACCGCGCACGCCAATAGGATCGACAGGCCCGCAACCCACCGCGCCCTTCGCCGCTTCGTCATCTCTCACCTCAAAATCAACATGAAACCAGTCAGGATCAACAGTCAGGATAAACCAGCGCCCTCTTCGACCCCACACCGGGATTTTCCTAGTCCTCCCACAATTCTCCCACTTTCGTTTAAGAATGTTCCGCTCCCGCGATCTTGCAATGCAGCCTACCCGTCCCTGACGATGGTTACATTGACTTGGATTTGAGATTTCTGACAAACTAGCTCTTCCGGGAGTGGTCCGCTTGTCGGTTTCATGGAACTGCTGCTCAATCTCGCTTGGTTGCTGATGGCACTGCCGGCGTATTGGCTGTGGCGCAACTCTAGAACCGCCCCGGCTAGCCGCAAGTTCACTTCTCTGCAGTGCCTGCTCTGTTTGGGCTGCATGCTGGTCATCCTATTCCCAGTGATTTCCGCCACCGACGACCTGCACGCCATGCGCAGCGAAATGGAGGAATCGCCGACCGGCAAACGCAGCGTCCGCCAGGCGAGCCACGACAAGGCTTCGGGCTGGAAGTCGCAAAGCCCACCGGCCCTGACTGCGACCACGACTTCTGTCTCTGTAAATCATGCCGAGGGGCAGCTCTCTCTGCTGATCCCCTGCTTGCTCATGCCAGCCACGCCTGCTATCGAAAGGCCGGGACGCGCTCCTCCCCAATCCCTCCAAGCGTAGTCCCTAAACTCACCCGATTGTTTGTAGAGGAAAAAAGCGGCGAAGCAGCATCTAAAGCTTTACGAAATCATTAGGCGGAAAACGAGATAGTAGTGTTGTTCGCCCAAATTGACGGCGGGACATAACCGCCGGGTCGAAGCCCTCCCCCAAGGCCGACCCAACATGCCCGGCCAACATTGGATAGCCGGATGGAGTTCTGAATGCGGTGGAGATTGTTGAGTATCGCCTTGACTCTTGGAACCGGGAGTCTGCTCGCCCAGACCCAGACCCCGCCCCAGGCCGCGTCCCCGCCCGCCGCGCAGCTCTGGACGTGGGACCAGGTCAAAGATCGCTTCGAGACCAACAATCCCACACTGCTCGCCAGTTTCTTAAACATCGATGAACTGAAAGCGGACGAGATCACCGCCCATCTCCGCCCCAATCCTGACTTCACCTTCTCGGCCGACGGAACCCAGATCGCCCCCAGTCACGGCGTGTGGCAGCCCTTCGCTGGCACTTTTATTTCCCCCGGCGTCAGCTATTTATTCGAGCGCCGCAACAAGCGCGGGCTACGCTACGAGGCTGCCAAGCAAGGCACCGCCATCGGCGCGGCCCAGCAATCCGACTCCGAACGCACTCTGATTTTCAATCTGCGCAGCGCCTTCGTCGGCGTCCTGCAGGCCAAGGCCGTCCTGCGCTTGGCGCAGGATAATCTCGACTACTACGACAAGGTGCTCGACGATCAGCCGCGACCGCTACCAGGCGGGTGACATTGCCCAGATCGACCTCGACCGCCTCGAGCTGCAACGTCTGCAGTACGAATCCGATGTGCAAACCGCTCTGGTCAACCTGCGCACCACCAAAATCAACCTGCTGGCCATGATGAATGACCACCGGCCCGTCGAGAGCTACGACGTCGACGGACCGTTCGACTTCGCCGAGAACCTGCTTTCTCTCGACGACTATCGCAAACAAGCACTCGACACTCGTCCTGACCTGCGCGCCGCCGTCCTTTCCGTGCAGCAGGCCGAAACCAACTACAAACTGGCCGAAGCCAACGGGGCCACCGATCCCACCGTGAGCCTCTGGTACACCCACAACGGTTCCTACAACAATCCCGACGCCCTGAACACTCTCGGAGCCAGCGTCAGCATCCCACTGCGCATCTTCGATACTAACCAGGGCGAAAAGCTGCGCACCAAGATTGACATCAAGCGCAACGAGAAGCTGCGCGAGGCCGCCGAAACCCAGGTCTACAGCGACGTAGATTCCGCCTACGCCGTTCTCAACAGCAACATTACTCTTCTGAAGCCATACAAAAGCCACTATCTGGAGCAGGCCGTCCGGGTGCGCGACACCATTCTCTTTTCCTACCAGCATGGCGGCGCGTCATTATTGGACTTTCTGAACGCGGAAAGCGATTACCGCACCGTGCAACTGAGTTACGTGAATCTGGTCGGCGCCTATCTCACTGCGGCGGCGCAAATGAACATGTCGGTAGGCCGCGAGGTTATCCCATGAGCATTCCTTCTCCATTCAAATTTCTTTTATCGGCGGCGCTGTGCACAGGGTTGATGCTATCGCTCAGCCTCACCTCCTGCAGCAGCGGCAAGGCCGACCCCAGTGCCGAGGCTCCGCCCAAGGCCACCGTCGAGCCCGATCTCGACGCCAACAATTTCAAAGTCGACCACCCCGACCAGTTTCCGCTCGTTACGGCAGCCGAACACAAGGCCGTTTCTGCCCTGAACGCTACCGGAGTCGTGCAACCCGATATCACCCGCGCCGTCCCCGTGATTTCACTCGCTGCCGGACGCGTCGTCGAACTCAAGGCTAGGCTCGGCGATGTCGTCGAAAAAGGTCAACTCCTGCTCAGAGTTCGCAGCAACGACGTTTCCGGCGCGTACCAGACCTACCTCAAAGCCGAGAATGACGAGCGCCTCGCTCGCGTGCAACTCGAACGCGCGCAAATTCTCTACGACAAAGGCGCCGTCGCCAAGAGCGCCCTCGAACAAGCCCAGGCCGCCGATGCCGACGCCAAGGCCGATCTGAACGCCGCCACCGAGCAGTTGCACACTCTCGGCATCGACAAAGATCATCCCTCCGGCATCGTCGACATCGTCGCCCCCATCTCCGGCGTCATCACCGACCAGCAAGTCACCAACGCCGCTGGCGTGCAAGGATTGGCGGGTCCAAATCCTTTCACCATTTCCGATCTTTCTTACGTCTGGATCATCTGCGACGTTTACGAGAACGATCTCGACGCGGTGCATATTGGCGACTCGGCCGACATCCGCCTCAATGCCTATCCCAACCAGGTCTTCAAAGCCCGCGTCGATAACATTCTCCCGGTGCTCGATCCCAACCTGCGCACCACCAAGGTGCGTCTGGAAATAAAGAATCCCGGCCAGATGCGGGTTGGAATGTTCGCTACGGCAACCTTCTACGGCAAGCAACCGGAGACGCACTCCGCCGTCCCCGCGAGTGCGATTTTGCACCTGCACGACCGCGAGTGGGTTTACGCCCCGCTGGGCAACGCCCACTTTAGGCGCCTGGAAGTCGTTACCGGAAAAATGCTCCCCGGCAACCAGCAGGAGATCGTTTCCGGAATCAAGCCCGGTGACAAAGTCGTCTCCAACGCCCTCGACCTGCAGAACACGGTGGAGCAATAAGGTGCAGAACAAAAAGGTGCAGAACAAAGTGGAGCAGTTGCTTTTGGGTGGCGCAGCGCTTATAGCGCTGCGGTAAGGCAGTTTTTTTGATGGGGCTTTAGCCCCCGAGGTAGCTGGAGCATAGATGATTCGCCGCGTCGTCGATTTCGCCCTCAACAACCGCCTCATGGTCCTGGGGCTCGCGCTCGTGCTGTTCGTCTGGGGCATCATCTCATTCAACAAGCTGCCCATCGAGGCCTATCCCGACGTCGCCGACAACTACGTCGAAATCATCACCCAGTGGCCCGGAATCTCCGCCGAGCAGATCGAGCAGCAGGTCACCATCCCGCTTGAGACCTCGGTCAACGGCATCCCCGGCATCGTCCACCTGCGTTCCTTTTCTCTGTTCGGCCTCTCCGACGTGAAGCTCATCTTTGAAGACGGCACCGACAACGCCTGGAACCGCGAGCGCGTCCTCGAGCGTTTGAGCCAGGTCACTCTGCCGGCGGGCGTTTCGCCGCAAATGGGCACCGACTGGAGCCCAGTCGGCCAGATTTATTTCTTCACCCTGCACAGCACCAACCCGCAGTATGACGCCATGGAACTCAAGTCCCTGGAAGACTGGGTCGTCGAAAAAAACCTCAAGTCCGTACCCGACATCGTCGACGTGGCCAGCTTCGGCGGGCCTACCCGCGAATACCAGGTGCGCCTCGATCCCAACAAACTCATCTCCTACGGATTGAGTCTGGCCCAGGTCGAGCAGCAACTGGTCAACAACAATACCAATGCCGGCGGCAGTTTCATCCAGGCCGGCCTGCAACAGATCAATGTTCGCGAGGTCGGATTAGTCGATCACGTTCACGATATCGAGCGAACCGTCATTCTCACCAAAAACGGCACGCCAGTCCGCGTCCAGGACATTGCCGTGGTTTCGCAAGGCCCGAAGATCCGGCTCGGCCAGTTCGCCCGCGCGTGCACCTCTTGTCCCTACGGTCCCAACGGTGCCATCCGGCATGATGACGGCAAGATCATCGACAACGACGATGTGGTGTCGGGAATTGTGCTCTTGCGCAAAGGCGCCAACGCCGACCCGGCTCTGAAAGCGCTCCACGAGAAGATCGACGAGATGAACAATCATCTCCTGCCCCCTGGAGTGAAAATCGTTCCTTTCATCGATCGCAGCACGTTGGTTCACTTCACCACCCACACCGTGCTTCACAATCTGACCGAAGGCATGGTCCTGGTCTCGCTCATCCTGCTTCTGTTTCTGGGCAATGTTCGAGGCGCGATCATCGTCGCCTTGACCATTCCGTTCGCTTTGCTCTTTGCCGCCACCTGCCTTGACCTGATGGGGACTCCTGCCAACCTGCTTTCTCTGGGCGCACTGGACTTCGGCGTAGTCGTCGAAGGCGCCATTGTCCTGATCGAAAACATTGTTCGGCATCTGAGTCACACCGACGGCACCGAGACCTCAACCGAACGAATCAGTTTCGCCTCGCATGAAGTGCAGCGCCCCGTGTTCTACGCCATCATCATCACGATCACTGCCTTCCTGCCGATCTTTACGCTGCAACGGGTCGAAGGCCGGCTCTTCCATCCCATGGCCTGGACCGTGGTCTTCGCTCTGTTAGGCGCGTTGCTTTTTTCCATCCTCGTCGCCCCGGTCATGGCCAGTTTCGCCTTCGCCAAAGGCGCAAAAGAATGGGACAACCCGGTCATCACCTTTGTCAGCAAGCAATATCGCAGCGCGCTCATCTGGGCGATTCACCACCGTATCGTGACCGTGGGCACATGTATGCTGATGCTGGCCCTGGGAATGTACCTGGCCTTCGGCGGCGCCATCGGCTCCGAGTTCCTCCCGCATCTTGACGAAGGTGCGCTCTGGGTTCGCGGCACGCTCGCCCCCAGCACCGGCCCCGACGAAGGCATCCGCGTCGCCAACCAGGCCCGCATCGTGCTCTGCTCGTTTCCCGAAGTTCCGCAATGCACCAGCCAGGTGGGCCGTCCCGATGATGGCACCGATAACACGGGCTTCTTCAATACCGAGTTTTTTGTCGACCTGAAACCCAGGGAGGAATGGCGGCCGGTCTTCCACGAAGACAAAGACGAACTCATCGCCGCCATGCAGCGCGAACTCGATAAGATTCCCGGCGTCCTCTGGGGATTCTCTCAGCCCATTGAAGACAACATGGAAGAAGCAGTCAGCGGCGTCAAAGGCGAACTCGCCACCAAAGTTTTTGGCGACGACCTGAAGACCCTGGAGAGCAAAGCCGACGAGATCGTCGGGGTTATGCGCAAAGTTCCCGGCATCGAAGACCTGGGAGTGTTTCGCGTTCTCGGCCAGCCCAACCTGAACGTCACCGTCGACCGTGATGCCGCCGCCCGCTACCAGATCAATGTCGCCGATGTGCAGGATGCAATTCAAACCGCCGTCGGTGGCAACGCCCTCACCCAGGTTCTGCAAGGCGAGGCCCACTACGATCTCGTCGTGCGCTACCTTCCCCAATACCGCGACACTCAGGAAGCCATCGAGAAGATTCGTCTGCCCTCCCCCTCCGGCGAACGCGTCTCGCTCGCACAACTCTGCAAAATCCAGGTCGCCGACGGCGCCTCCGAAGTCTACCGCGAGGGCAACCAGCGTTACATTGCCATCAAATACAGCGTCCGCGGCCGCGACCTCGGCAGCGCTGTCGAAGAGGCCATCGACAAAGTCACTACCCAGGTGAAACTGCCCACCGGCTATCACCTCAAATGGGAGGGCGAATACGCCAGCCAGAAGCGCGCCAACGCCCGCCTCCTGATCGTGCTGCCCATCACCATCCTCATCATCTTCATCATTCTTTACACCATGTTCAAATCGATGAAATGGACGATGCTGATCATGGCCAACGTTGCCCTTGCTCCCGTCGGCGGCTTGCTTGCCCTTCTGTTCACGGGCACCAACTTCAGCGTCTCCTCCGGCGTCGGATTCCTGGCTCTGTTCGGCGTGTCGGTGCAAACCGGCGTCATCATGCTCGAATACATCAACCAGCTGCGCGTGCGGCGCTTCACCATTGAAGAAGCGGCGGTCGAGGGAGCCGTTCTGCGCCTCCGCCCCATCATGATGACCATGCTGGTCGCAACTCTGGGCCTGCTGCCGGCAGCGATGTCGCACGCCATCGGCTCAGACTCGCAGCGCCCCTTTGCCATCGTCATCGTCGGCGGACTGATGGCCGCCCTCGTCATGAGCGTCTTCCTTCTGCCCACGCTCTATGTATGGATCGCTGGCGACCACGACGTCCTGCCTCACGCCGAGCCAGGATTCTCCGAGGGAGAGCATGTCGACTAGGAATTATCTGACGAACGCTTTCGGACGGTCGCGTCTTTAGCCGCGCCGAATCGGCCACCGTGCCGAGTGCGCACCGTGCTAAGCGCGCACCGTGCCAAGCGCGCACCGTGCCAAGCGCGCACCGTGCCGAGCGCGCAGCGTGCCGAGCGCGCAGCGGAAGAGCGGCGCTTTAGCGCCGCGTCAAGGCACCACAAAGTTCCCGGGCTTTAGCCCCTGAGGCGACAAACATGGGCCTGTGGTGTTAAGGAACACGGCGAGCGTCGATCTCGATCGACGCTCGCAGATGCAAGTTCGAATCTTGCCAGGTCCACCAATTCTCGTCGCGTCCCGGCGATTCGCGGTAATCGCTCATCAGTCGCCGGATTGTAATATCCTGAGTAGGCCGACACCCATGCCCGAAAAACCCGATCCCACCGCTGAAGAACTCCTGTCCCACCACACGCTAGAGCTCAATCGATTGAAAGAAGCCTTCGCCCTGCTGGGCGTCAGCGCCTGCTCACAATGCCAGAAGTATTTTCGCCGCACTGAACCCGGCGCCCTCTTCGATGCCGGCACCCCCGTCTGTTATGGCTGCATTCGCGAATGGTGGCCGCAGCGTTGCGCCGAACTCGAAGTCAAAGATCGCGAAGACCTCGAAGGCAGGCTCGTCTTCTGGCTGCGCCAGTACCATCGCGCCGAATCCTTTAAGGACCCGGCCAAACTCCCGGAACCTTCGCTCCAGGAATTGCACATCGTCGCCAACTGCCTGGAATGCCGCGGAACCGGAAAACTTATGGACCAGGAGCGCTGCCGCTACTGCGAGGGCCGCGGCACGGTCTGGGTAATCGTCTCCCGCAAACAGGCTTAGGAGGCTGCTGAAGAATACCGTCCGCGCTCAGTTTTGAAAGGGCAGGCCGCGCTCAGTTTTGAAAGGGCGCGGCTTCAAGCCGCGCCGTAAGTCTGCAAATCAGTAGCGGCTTTAGCCGCCGAGGGAGATCACGGGTTTGCAGTGGAGTTTTTCAACAGCCGGTTAGGCAATCGAACGACAACTTCCTCGTCACGAATTCACGCGGATTTTACGGACAAAGCCAGACTCTTGCTTATGCCACCACAGACTAATTGAAGGGAACTCAAGTTGGGCGGCGGCGGAGAACTCAAAGCTCGGAACTCGTAGCTCGTATAAATAAGAGTTCCGAGGTGGTGTGGGGTCCATTCGTCTCGGCCAGTAGCTCGCGTTTGACCCTTGCTCGACCTGCTTTCAGAGTTTCCCTTGCGGGGACCTCCGCGCGATCTTCGCTTGGGCTCCGGGCTCACCGCCAACCGGATAAACCTACCCTACGCCTCGGAACTCTATCTTGCCTTCAACATTTCTTCTTCGTTCGCCTCGACCAGCGCTTTGCTATAGACCCTCGCTCACCCTCCTTCCCAATCTTTCGATCAGGAAAGTGACTCCGCTCGAGCCCCGGACGCCGCACCAACCGGAAAAACTTAAGAAGCTGTCAAAGAACAATCTTGTTCTACTCCTTCTATTTTTTCCGTCAATCGAAAACTCGCCTTCCTAACTATCTGATTTTTCAATCGAGTGCACGCCGTCCACAACCCGGTGACCGGAAATTGTGCAATCGACCGAATCACTTTTCCCAGAAACCCGCGCCCCACGCGGCTTTCCGCTGCATTCATCGGCAGCAATCAATATTCAAACTCAAAGCCGCAACCCTCGCCCGCCTGTGAATATCGTGCACTCCCCGCGCCCAGCAAGGAGTTTCAAAACTACCAGGGGAGAAAGTGTTATCGGGAAGTACCAATATTCGAGAGGAGAAGTAGCGCAACAGGTTTGACCCCTGGCCGCAACATTTAAGATTTCACTTGAGTATAAGTCTTTAGTTATATAAGTTAACTATTATGTCAGCCAGCTTCAACCTGAGCGCCTCCTTCGCCGCCCTAGCCGACCCCACCCGGCGCGCCATCCTGTCGCGTCTCGCCCGCGGAGAAGCCACAGTCATGGAACTGGCCAAGCCGTTCGAAATGTCGCAACCCGCCATCTCCCAACACCTCAAAGTGCTCGAAGAAGCGGGCCTCATAGTTCAGCGCGTCGACGGCGCGAAGCGCCCACGCCGACTGGCCAAGGCCGGCATTGACGCGATGGACCAGTGGCTGGCAATGCTCCGCAAAGCTCTGGAAAAGAACTACGACCGGCTGGACGAAGTTCTGGCCGCCATGGAAGCAGAGAAAGACAAAGAACCAAACAAAGAAGCGAGACCGAATACAAAGGCAGAACCAAATATAAAAAAGAGGAAGAAACAATGAACACTATGACGATGACGAAAATGACGCTGAAAACCGAAGGCGATACCCATATCGTCGTGACCCGGCGCTTCGCCGCGCCTCCCGAGGCCGTGTACCGCGCGCACACCGATCCGAAACTGCTCCAGCAATGGCTGCTTGGTCCCGAGGGCTGGACCATGCCCGTCTGCATCAACGACGCCCGGCCTGGCGGCAAATTCCGCTATGAATGGACCAACGCCAAAGGCGCCGGATTTCACATCACCGGTGAATTCGTCGAACTGCAACCGCCCAGCAAGATCGTCCACATCGAGCGCATGCACCTGCCCGATCCCACGCCCGACAACCATGTCGAAACCCGGTTCGACCCCGACGGCACCGGCACGTTGATGACCATGCGCATGACTCTGCCCGACTCCCAAACTCGCGCCGCCATGCTCGCCACTGGCATGGAACACGGCATGGAAGCCAGCTACGTCCGGCTCGAAACCATGATCTAGGTTTTGATTTAGGTTTTAATTGTGAAGGAAAGTCGCCGGAGCGAACTGCGGGCCCTGCATGCCGAAGTTACGCTCCGGTGGATTTCTTCGTTGCCGACCATGGTTTTCACGCCAGGGCTCTTTTTCACTGGGTCTCCCGCAATGTCGGCGACGGTCGTGTGTTCCAGAATCTCCGCCGCCGCGTCCCGCACCGCAAGAAACACCTCATACAGCGCCCGGTGGTCGGAGTCCTTCGCGATCAGACTC
This sequence comes from uncultured Acidobacteriota bacterium, assembly GCA_963755795.1. Taxonomy (GTDB): domain Bacteria; phylum Acidobacteriota; class Terriglobia; order Terriglobales; family Acidobacteriaceae; genus Sulfotelmatobacter. Next base: position 152,740 of record CAVWLI010000026.1, read on the forward strand.
CGCAACTGCTCGGCATCTCCCATCGGCGCCAGCGGCCCATCCACCAGCCGGATAATGTCGCTCAACGGAATCTCCGCCGGATCGCGCCGCAACCGGTAGCCCCCACGCGCCCCCCGCACACTGTCCACAATGCGCGCATTTTTCAACTCCAGCAGAATCAGTTCCAGGAACTTCTCCGGCAGATCGCTTTCCGCCGCGATTTCCCGGATCTTGATCGCGCCCTGATCGTGCCGCCGGGCCAGCGTCATCATCGCCTGCAGCGCGTAGAGTCCCTTCTGCGAGATCTTCAAATGAGCCCGCCTTCTCCGTGCCGCCCCTGATTGTGCCCCATTTCCGCCCCTTGCCTAGCAACTTTGAGCGCACACACGCCGATGCCGCTGCGCCGTGGAATTGGCTTTTCTCAATGGGCCGCGCAGATCGTCAGTTCGAGTACAGGGTGAGTTTGGGCCGGGATTTTGAGTGGCGCAGCGCTTTGAGCGCTGCGATTCAAGTCTCCCTTTCGACGCGGGCTTTAGCCCCTGAGGTCCGCGCCGTCAGGTCGTGGCTACGTCGAAGACACTATGGCTTTCAACCGGGACGCTGCCCAGGCAGCGCTCATACGCTTCGTACATGCCTTCAAAAATGCGGTCCCATGAAGTTTCCATGGCCTGCCGCCGCGCCGCCACGCGCATCGTCGAGAGCAATTCGGGCTGCGCCATCAGCCTCGCCGTGTAGGCGACGAACTCATCGAAGTCGCGCGCAACGTAACCGGACTTTCCCTGCCGCACCGTAAACTGCGGCCCGCCGCGATCGGTCACCACCGCCGGCACTCCCGAAGCGAACGCTTCCAGCACCACCAGACCAAACGTATCCGTCTCCGAGGGAAACGCCAGCATGTCGAAGTTGGCGAAGGTACGCGCCAGTTCAGGTCCGGTCAGCACGTCCCGTAAACTCCGCCTGCCGCATATTTTTCCTCAGCCATCCCTGCTCCGCGCCTTCCCCAACAACGACAAAATGAAAGTCTCGATATCCCCGGTCGAGCAGCGCTTTTTCCAGCTGCGCCAGCACCCGCACACTTTTCTCCGGCGTGAGCCGCCCCACATAACCGATCTGGAACCGTCCATCCTTCCGGTCGCGATTTTCCGGCCGGTACACCGCCGTGTCCACGGCATGCGACATCAGATAGCAAGGCTTTCCCGTCGCCGCCTCCAGCACTCGAATCATCTCCGCGTTGGGCGCAAACAGCAGTCGAGGAATTTTGTAGAACCGCGCCGAGGCCCGAAAACTCAGCCGCTCGGTCACCTCCGCCACTTTCCCGGCCACTTCTTCGGGAAGGAACGACACAGCCGCCGCCATCCGCCGCCGCGCGAACTGGTGGAGATTGGTTTGCCACGACGCCGCCAGCGGTATCTTCATCTTGTAGGCGACATACGCTCCCAGCGTGCCCACATCGCTCGGCCCCGTGATCTGCACCACGTCGGGGCGAAATTCCCGCAGTAGCGGTTCCAGTTTTCGATAATGTCGCAGGAAGAGCAGATCGTAATCATGCGCCCGGTCGAGCGGAAATTTTACCGGACTGCGCTGCAGCTGAACCCGAGTGACCGGCCCGGATGTCGTGATCTCATGCTTGCGGACCCGCATGCACCATCAAGAACGGCCGCTGCTGGCGCAGGGCGAATGCTTCGAAGTGCCGGCTGGTCTGGGCCACGCCGTCCATTTCATGGTAGACGCAGGGAAAATACGCGACGCGCGCACTTTCTTTCTTCACGACAGCGCCTCGGACGATACCACTTCTTCCGCCGAAATAATCTCTGGCGCCATCTCCGCGCGGCTGTTCCGAGACTTTCGCCTGGAACAGGCACTGCATCGCGCTGTTGCACCGTCGCGTTCTCCAGCAACCGGATCCCCGACAGGATCTGCTCCACATACTTCGGCGGCGCCTTCCACAGCGCGGAAACGGACGGTCCGGCCCGCCATTCCCGTCAGGATGAAAAATCCGCTCATCCCACCGCCGCGATCCTATTGGATATTCCGGATAATTGCGAATCACGTCCAGCAGCGTCCGCGTCGTGCGAATGGTCACGGGTTCGGTATATTGCGGCATCAGCAGCACATGGCTGCGCTGTTCCTGCCGGATTTCACTCACAAACTCGCAAAAGGTTTCAGCCTCGGTCAGATTCAGCGCACCGCTGGCCGCGCACCCGTGTCGGTCTCCGCCCGAAACCAGCGGCCGCTGCCACTGCTCGGCCAATTTCACCACTCGATTGTTTTCCTTGGTGCTGCGCGTGGCGTTGATTTCAAACGCGTGCAGAAAATGCGCCGCATAGCTCAAAAATCGATCCAGATCCTGGCTGTCCCGCTGCACTCCCACGCAAGTCTGCGTCCACAGCGGATGATTGAACACCACCAGCACACTCGGCAACTCATCGAGCATCGCCAGGAGTTCAATCAAACGCCGGTCGTTTGGATTCCGCGTATACCCAGCCAGTTCACCCACGATCGCCTGCGCCTGACCGCTCGGCAGGTTGTGCACTCCCAAGATGAAAAATCGTTCCTGTGAAACGGAACGCTCCACTCCAGCGAGATCGGCGTCTTCGCCGTTTCCCGCTCCGCCCGCAGCATCAACGGCGCCTCAATGTTGTCGTGATCCGTCAGCGAGACCAGGCTCTTCAGCCCCAGCGTGTTCTCGATCTGATTTTTTTCCGTCTCGTAGGCCAGCTTCGGCGTCAACGGCGGAGTCCAGTAAGCCCGTGAAAAATCCACCGGGAACCGGGCTTTCCGGCATTGCTTTTCCAGAGCTTCATGCAGCATCGGACCTTTGCGGGCCAACTCTGGAATCAGTTGAAGGCTTTCCTTGGACCGGTTGGTGTGACCGTGTAGCGAGACCGCGGCCCGCGTATCCCGGCCAAGGTCCGGTCTATGCCAGAAGCAAGAGAGTTTTGTTTCGGCCATTCTCAATTGTGTGGAGTACGGGAACGTTAATTCTAGCCTAGGACAGCTCACTTAGCGATCTTTCTTTGCAGGTACCTGTCCCAACAAGGGAACCTGGATACTTGCATTCCCACTAGTTCAAGATTAATCGACGCACAATCTGTTTTAGCATCTAGCCAGCCACCGCACCGTTACCGTCGTTACTGTGCTCGCCGCCGCTCTGTGCTATACTGTCGTTGACGCTTTTCTCACGGTTTGCTCGTGACGCGGTGGTCCTTCGTTGGATGTCCCTCGTTGGATCAGATTCATCTCCGCCTTTCCTGCCCGCCGTTTAGTTCCAGCGTGAAATCCAAATTGAATGTGAGCGGCATGGAAGCTTCCCGTGTATTCGTGTATCTGATACGTGCATCATGAGCACCAGGCCCCTCCAGAAAGAAACAACCTAGAATGACCACATTTACCGAACTGCCCTTGTCTGCAGCTTTGCAGCAGAAGTTAGCGGCAGCTCAATTCCTCACCTTAACGCCGATCCAGGAGCGCGCCATTCCGCCCGCTCTCGAAGGTAAAGATGTCATCGGCACCGCCCAGACCGGAACCGGCAAAACTCTCGCCTTCCTCATCCCGGTCATTGAAATGCTTCGCCACGAACCCGCGGCCCAGGCCCGCGCTCTGGTGCTGTTGCCCACGCGCGAACTGGCCATGCAGGTCCACGAGGTGTATGAGGGCCTGCGCTCCAAGAGCATGCCCCAGGCCTCGCTCGTAATCGGCGGCGTGTCTGAGAAATCTCAAATCCAAGGCCTGCGCGGCTCGTCTCTCATCATCGCAACTCCGGGGCGCCTGCAGGATCTTACCGACCGCCGCTTCGCCGACCTCCGTCACATCAAGCTGCTCGTTCTCGACGAAGCCGACCGCATGCTCGACATGGGATTCCTCCCCGCCATCCGCCGCATCCTCGCGCTCCTGCCGAAAAATCGCCAGACCCTGTGTTTCTCGGCCACGCTGGAAGCCTCCGTCGCCGGACTCGTTCACGAATACATGCGCGATCCCGTCCGCGTGGCTCTGGGCTCGGTTTTGAAGCCCGCCGAAAGCGTAGAACTCAAAGCCTACGAAGTCCGTCCCGGCGAAAAGCTCGACGTGCTCCGCCAGCTTCTCTACAACGAAAAAGGTCAGACGCTAATCTTCACCCGCACCAAGCGCGGCGCTCAGCGCCTAGCGCAGGAACTGGCCCGCGACGGTTTCACCGCCACCATGATTCACGGCGATCGCTCCCAGTCCCAGCGCAACGGCGCCCTCAGCGGATTCCAGGAAGGCCGCTTCCAGGTCCTGGTCGCAACCGACATCGCCTCTCGCGGCCTGCATTGCGACGACGTCGCCCACGTCATCAACTACGACTTGCCCAAGATGGCGGAAGACTTCATCCATCGCGTAGGCCGCACCGGACGCGCCGGATCGACCGGACGCGCCACAACCCTTGCCGCCGGAGTAGAAATCGTGGAACTCCGCAACATCGAGCGCACCCTGAAGCTGCGCATCGAGCGCATGCAAATGGACCCCGGAGGCTCAACCCAGCCCCGCCGCAACGTCCAAAACACCCTGGCCTCCCGCACCCTGACTAGATTGCCCGGTGAGGTTTTTGTCTAAGAACTAACAGAACGTCGCGACTTCAATAAAAGCCGGGTGCCCCATTTCTCGCGTACTTCGCGAGAAGTGGGGATTTCTGCTTGAAGAGCCCCTCAAGCGATATTGAGCCAACTTTCGCCGCCCTTGACTGCAGTTAGGATGGGACTTTTCTTTCACTCCGCGTTAGTCTTGCTGTTTGATTTTGATTGCGAGTCACGCGTGAGCACCCTTTCCGTCACTTCCAAGAAACGTTCGGTTCTGTCGCGCCGCATTTTCCAGATCGAGCAGGTGCTCGTCGCGGTTGCGTTCGTGGTCTATGCCCTTTTGGTTTCGATCAACCAGCCCGCTTCCCTGTGGGTCATATTGGTGGCAACCCTGACGGTCGGCAACCTCGTAGTTCCGCTCTCTTTAGAGAGCCGCCGCTTGTACGTGGGGCGGCCGCGGCCGTGGAACTGGGTCGCATTTTTCCCCATCCAAATCATTTTCGGCGTGATCTGCGCCGTAAGCTCGATCCTGTTCCTACAGCTGACCAAAATCGATCGCGAGCCATTTGGACTTCTCTTTTCCAAAATCGGATATTTCTGCATCGTCGTCGTGGTGATCGCCAACGTGGTGGCGTACGGTCTCGAAGAGCTCCAACGAACGCTGAGGGAACGCAATCAACAACTGGAGCAGACGGTCGAGAAAGGGACCATCGCTCTGCAGCAGCAGGAGGAAGAACTCAAGCGGGCGCGCGAGATTCAGCAAATGCTGCTGCCCAGCACATTGCCGCAGCCCGCCGGAGTTCAGATCGCCGGAGCCTGGCAGCCGGCGCGTGAAGTCGGTGGCGACTACTTCGACGTGATTCAACTGATTGGACAAAGATCGCCCGGATAAAGATCGCGTCGGCATTTGCATCGGCGATGTCGCCGGAAAAGGAATCACCGCCGCATTGCTCATGGCAAATCTCCAGGCCTCGTTTCGCGCCTTCGCCACCTCCGAGGCCTCGCCTCACGTCGTCTGCACCAAACTGAACAAGTTCCTTTGCGCAAACATCGCTTCAGGAAAGTTTGTCACTTTCTTTTACGCGGTGCTTGACTCCGACGCACGCACCCTCACCTACGAGAATGCGGGACATTCGCCCGGACTTCTGTTGCGGAGTAACGGCACAACAGAAACTTTGCAAGGTGGTGGAGCAGTGCTCGGTGCCCTGCCCGATTGGACCTACCAGGACTACACCGTTCAACTCCAACCCGGCGACCAACTGCTGCTCTCAACGGACGGCATCACGGAAGCCGAGAACGACAAACTCGAAGAGTTCGGCGAGGAGCGCCTGCTCGAAGCCGCTCGCGCACGCCACGGAAGCGCGCTCGAAGTTCAACGCGCCATCATGCAGCAGGTCACAGCCTTCTGCGGTGGGAATTTCCGCGACGACGCAACCTTACTTGTTCTTCGAATCTCTTGAGCGACGCTGCGACGCCGGGAACCCATGCCCGATACGCCCGTGGCGGGAGCCTCGAGAGTTTCGGGCTATCGAGCCGCTGCCGCCTAACTCATCGGCCAAGTTCGAGGCAAATAAAAATCGCCGGAGCCTGAAGCTCCAGCGATTCCCGTAACCTTGAATACTCGAAAATTACTGCCCGATCTTACCGCTCGGCAAAAACACTTCTGGCGCCCCGGGTTCATCCTCGACCCCGATGCGGAACAGCGCCGCCTGCGCTTCGGCATGCTCGCGCAGTTCCTGCATCTCATCGACAACCGCGCCTTCTTCCGGCTTGTTTTCTTTACGCTGCACCCTGCGCTCGGCCTTATCGCGCTGTTTCTGTTGCCGCGTCTGTTCTTTCTGGCGTTTAGTAAAAGTTGATCGTCCTCGTGGCATTCACAATTCCTCCTGGTTCTTTACTTATGTTCTTGGTTCTGAAGTACGCGGCCCGGCGCCTATTCCCGCGTCCGGCGTCTTCCAGGAAACAAGAAAACTACCAGCGCGGTTCGCGCGGCTGCCGGGCATGTCCCTGATAGTCGTCGCGCCCGCGTCCTCCACCTCCACCACCACCGCCGAACTTCTTGCCCCCGCCACCACCACCACCGCCCCTGGGACGGTCCGTCTTGGGCTGCGCTTCGTTGATCTTCAACGCGCGTCCGCCCAGCTCGGTTCCGTTCAGTGCCGCGATGGCTTTATCGGCCTCCGCCGGATTCGTCATTTCCACGAACCCGAATCCCCGGGCTCGCCCGGTCTCCCGATCCGTCACGATGCTCACTTTTTCCACCGCACCGTGCGCCTCGAAAACCGTTCGCAATTCCGACTCGGTGGTGCTGTGGGGCAAATTCCCTACGTATAGGTTCTTCATTGCAGTTCCTCTCTGAGTAAATCATCTAAAGTTCTGGTTTCCGAAGTCCTGGTTTCCGAAGTTCCGGGTCCTAAAGTCTTGGATTCCGCCGCGGCCCGTTTCAACTCCCTGGTTTCCAGGTCTCGCGGCACGACAGGCCGGTCCTGCGTCGCTTTCGAGCGCGCGTGCGATAGCGACCGCACCGCCGAAATCCGCCGCGAAGCTTCCAGAATCCCCCAGCGTTGCGACGCTTCCCCGGGAAGTTCCGCTGCCAGCGCCGTCTTCACGTCGCCCCACGGAGCCTGATCTTCCCTCGCCGCAACCCGCGGTGCTCGGTCCGCGCCGGGAGCATCCGCAAGATAACCCGGCTTCCCGACCAGAAACGAAATCTGCTGCGGCGGCGTGGCTCGGCGCATCTGGTCACAAAACCGGTCCCGGTGTCCCAGTTCGTTTTCCAGGTCAATCAGCACCAGGCTGTAAAGATCGGCACGCCACCACGACCGCGCCTCGCTGACGTCGGCCGCGCAATCCACTTCCATGCCCAGCTTCCTCATGGACTCGGCGCGCAAATCGCGCATGGTCGCCGAAGCATCCAGCAGCAGCACTCGCTTGTTCTTCAGCTTACTGGGCAACGCCGCGGAAACCGGCAACCCAAGCAGCGGACCGCTCACGCCACCACCGGCTTGGCTGCAGAGACCGCTGCCGACGCGACCGGCTTCGGTTGCAACTCCGCGTTCTTCAGCAGCTTGCGATTTCGCATCCGCTTCGCAGCGTTCTGCTTCCGCACTCGGTTGTACCTCGATTTGTCGCCGTTAACTCTGGACATATTGCGCTCCTGTCATTCGGGTAGGTTGAGGAACGGTTTGTTCTACTGGAACGAATCCGCGCGGGACTGCCAACATGATCCGGACGACTTTCAACTCCTCACAACCAGCTCGTCAGAATGCACACCGTCAAAATGCATTTTTGGGCACGAAGCAGGCCCATCCCGTTCGCGGACGCTCGCTGCCCGCAGAAAAGACGCCTCCCGATCTCTCAATCGCGAAGGCGTAAATAGGGCTTAGGTCTTCGAGGTTAAGTATTTCAAGTATACGCTGTTTGCCTTGATTCTGCCGCGCAAACGGATGCCAGACCATCCCGCGCATTGCGCGCGTGGACATCGATCGCCAGGGGCCACAATCACTCTACGGGCAGCTGAGTTGCGCGGTGCCGACCACGGTGCATCCTCCGCCACAGGCGAGAAGCGCGGTACAGTTGGTCATTTGGTATGCAAAAACCGTGTACGCGCCGCTTGCTCCACTCATACATTGCGCGACCCCGGCCTTCGTCACGGATACGTCAGCTGGTGGGCGCACCCTGCTGGCACACTCCCCACATCGCCGGCTGCGGTGTCACCGCATGCGTCGGATGCACGTAAACACCCGTGGCCACGAACGGAACCATCCCGCCAGCATAACTCCCCGCATCAGCCGTAGCCGGACTGAGTGTGATTGTCTGCAGTTGACCCGAACCCCGCAAGCCCGTCCCGCAGGACAAAACGAGCGCAGAAACCAGAAACAGCGCGGGAAGAGAAAGGGCGAACTGAAGTTTTCTCATAACCCCTCCTGATGTAACCCACTGATGCAACCCAGCCAGCGGAAAGTTGCTCTCCGCCCTTCGACAGCCGGCTTTACTTTCCAGCTTGCTATTCCCCCATTTTACGCGTACCATGCAGTTGTACGTTGTCCGAATCGGACGTGAGCAGTTCTTGCCTCAACAGCCAGTAACCTCTCGCAGTACCTCCGAATCTCTCCAGCGTAAAATCGATTCACATACAAAGGAACACCTAACACCATGGCAGAACAAGGAACAGTAAAGTGGTTTAACGACGCCAAGGGCTACGGCTTCATCAGCCGCCAGTCCGGCGAAGACGTTTTTGTGCATTTCTCGGCGATTCAAGCGGGCGGCTTCCGTAGCCTGCAAGAGGGCCAGACCGTGCAGTTCGACGTGACCAAGGGCCCCAAGGGCTGGCAAGCTGAGAACGTCCAGCCGCTGTAGACCATCCCTGATTATTCAGAAAAACAAAGGCGATCTCCAACCAGAGATCGCCTTTTTCACGTCTGCACTAATTTCTCTCCAGTCCTAGTTCTCACCGAGTTCTGTCATTCCGACCGAAGCCGGAGCGCAAGCGACGGCGTAGTGGAGGAACCTGCTGTTTCCGGCGGTCAAGACAAGGCCCCGCCAGCCGCTATGCGGCGCAAGATTACCGCCCACCGCGCAAGCCGTGGGTAACCAAATGGAACGAAGGAATCAGCCCCGAAGGGGCGAAAGAAAAATCAATGGTGCCATCGAAGGGACTCGAACCCCCACACCCTTGCGAGTACATGGACCTGAACCATGCGCGTCTGCCAATTCCGCCACGATGGCAAGTGAACCTACATAGCAGCGGCGACCACCTCGGTCGCCGTGTCAGGAAGACCTACAACTTCTATTCTACAGCCACGCCGCCGCCTGTCAAACAAACCGGGCTGCGGTTTCCTTTGTGATCTCTCCGTGCCCTTCGTGGTTTAAGCTCTTACCCTACTCCAGCTTCGCCGTCATCGTAATCTTCGCGTTCAGCACCTTCGACACCGGACATCCCTTCTCCGCCGCCTCCGCATATTTCTGAAACGTCGCCGCATCCGCCCCCGGAACCTTCCCCACCACGTCAATGTGGCTCGCCGTAATCGTCCATCCCGAATCCAGTTTCTCCATGGTCAGCGTGATGCTGGTCGAAATGCTCTCCGGCGTCAGCGGAGGAGTCGCCCCGCCCAGCTGCGCCGACAGCGCCATTGAAAAACATCCCGCATGCGCCGCCGCAATCAGCTCCTCCGGATTCGTTCCCGCCCCATTCTCAAATCGCGAAGTAAATGAATACGGCGTATTGTTCAGCGCCCCACCCGGCGCCGAAATCACGCCCTTCCCATCCTTCAACCCACCCTTCCAAACCGCGCTCGCCTTCCGTTGCATGACTTCTCTCCTGGTTATGATTTCGTGAAGCCGCAAATCATTGTAGACAAATTATTGTAGACGGAACCTCGCGCCCCTGTCAGCGCAGGCTGCACGTCATTTCGAAAAATCCCGAGTCCCGTGCCGCGGGTCATAGTCGAACTTGATCAGCCCGTCCCGGTAATCGATATGCGTCGCCAGTTCGCGAAGAATCGTGTTGCCCAGGAATCCAGATACTTCCAGCCCCGCGAATCGGGTCATGTTCGAAGTATCAAACGAAAACAGATTATTGTTCGTCTGCTGGATGCCCCCGAAATTGAACACGATTTGATCGCCCTCCGAAACCTTCTTCACTTCCCCGCTCAACCCCTTAATGGTCACTAGCGACCCGTGCACCTTGGTGACGGCGGCCGCCGCTTCCGGCGAAATGCTCGAACTGAACGCTCCGCTATCCACCATGAACAGCCGTTCGGTTTTGTGATTGAGCGTCACCGGAATGATCACAAAGTGTCCGGCCCGGAAAAAAGGTACGTAATCTTTCATCTCCGGCGCGATGTAGCGATCCTGCGGCCCCGCCGTTTGCGCCGCCCCCGCGCTGTTTCCTGAACCCGCTCCCGCACCCTGGCTGGCGGCTTCGGTATTGAGCACCGGCACGCTATCATCCCCCGGGCGCGGCGGCAGCGTCCCCAGACTAAACTTCCGCATCGGATAATCCAGCGTTACCAGATAGCTGCTGAACACGTCAGTGCCGATCAGGCCGTCAGTCCCAATGATCTCCTTGCGGTCGGTCACCTCCACTGTGCAATCGCGAAACTCCAGCCCTCCCACCTTGATCGAATCCACCTTCGCCGTGTATCCACCCTGCGCGCCCTGATCTCCAATCCCCCCCATCTGAATTCGGTCGTCCGGCTTCAGTCCCGCCCGGTCCGCCACCGCCCGGCTAATTAACAGTCCCGACGCTCCGCTATCCACTTCCAACTGCCCTTCCCTGCCGTTGAAAAAAACGTGCAGCCCCCAACCCAGAATATGTTTGCCGGTCTGTCCACAATAACCGTAGCGATCGCAGGTGAACTTATCGTCCGACCACAGAGGAATCAGCTGTAAATCGGTCGATGTGGCCGTCGAAGCCAGGCGGCAGTTTTTCCCAGGGTTGGCGGCTTCGGCCTGCAGATATTTCAGGTACTTTTCCCCTCGTACACGCTCCCCGGGGTCAACCCCTGTCGCCGTTGCGAGATATTGTTTCTGCTCTTCGACGCGCTTTTCCAGCGGCAGCGTCTGCACCCACGCCCCGCGAATCTCGGAGTCCCAGGGATCGAGCTGGTGCGCAATGCCGATCGCGCGATTCGCCGAGGCGTACATGGAATTCAGGCGGAGAATCCGCCCGCGCAACAGATACAACCGCCCGTAGCACCGGTCGTCGCGGAAAGCCTGATCGGCCGTGCCCGCAGCTTCGGCAACCTTGCCCTGCCGGTACTGCACTTCCGCCAGCACGGTCAGCAGCGGAACCGAATCGGGCTTGGCCGCAACCGCAGCTTGCGCCGTCGAACTCGCGGCGTCCAGTTTCTGCTCGCGCAGCAACGTGCGCACCAGTCCCGCGTCCAGCTCCACATCGTGCGGAGTCTGGCTCACCGCTTCGCGATACAGCCCCTCGGCCTCGCTCAGCTTTCCCGCCAGATACGCCTTATCCGCGGGCAGAGTGTCGTGCGCCGCCGCCACGTGGCAATGCTGGTCCGCATTCGCCAAACCGGCCAAGCCGTATCCAAGCACCAGCAGCAAAACTGGGCCTCGCAAACTCACAAGAATCCTCTCCCCGGCGACAACGCCAGAAAGCATTTGCCCGCGATTGTACCCGGATCCGGTTCGACCCGCTCGAAAGGTCCCTGCGTGCCCGCTCTGCTCTTGATTTTGATTTTGGCCGAGGTCCGCCGCCTGACGTGCGACGTCCGACTCAGTAGAAATCCGAGCAGCTTAAGTAAAACCCGCACTGCGGACACTTCAACTTGCAGCGGCTTTCCCGCAACTTCGCTGAGCAATTCGGACAGTACTGCCCCGGATCAGCTTGCATAGAATGGTGCTGAACCGGATCGGATTGTTTCGCTCCCGCCCCATGCCCGCGCTCAGTCGCCGCCGCTTGCTGGCTCATGACCCCCGACCGTACTCGCCGTTCCCGCCCGAATGCAAGTGTAAATCTCGATTCCGCGTTTGAAGCCCGCTCTCATCACGCCGCGCGCTCACTCACCGCCAGCGGAGTCCCGCTCCAGCAGTCCGCCATCAGCCGCCACGCTCCCAGCCTCTTCCACACCTTCACATAATTTCCGCGCTCTGGCAGCATCGATCCGTCCGCCTTTCGCACCACTACCGAGAAGCGGCCAATCTCCATCGCCATGTCGCCAGAATGTTCCACCCGCGTGGTCTCCAGCCGCAGATCGCCGTATCCCGCCTCCCCCAACAAGCGCAGCGTGCGCTCCACGGCCTTTTGCCCGTGCGCCCCTTCATGGTGCGTGGCCATCAACACGCCGTCACCCGCGAACAGCCCCGCGGCCTGATCGTAGTTTCCGGTGTTGAACGACATGGCGAAATCTTGGGAAAGGTTGCGGAGTTGAGATTCCACGTCCAGAAACGGACGCGAGTCCGGCTGGGAACTCGAATAAGGCCGATACATCTACTTCCTCCTGGGGGAAGGCACAGCAGACTCGCCAACGGTAGGCGAGCCCGCAGAAAACTCGCTCATTCTAGCGCAAAACTGCCACGCGCAAGAGAAAAGTTTTCCTCACCGCACCCACCAAAAAAATCCAGGGTTCAAAAAAACGAGGTTCAAAAAAACGAGGGTTCAAAAAACGAGGGTTCACAAAACGAGGGTTCACAAAAAAACGAGCAGAGAAAAAATAGATCCGGCAACATCCAGTCCGCCGATTAACTTTCCAGCGGAGCCGAGCGGCTGGGCAGCCGCAACACACCGGATCCTACACCTGTGGCTCCGATCGGCGGTTTCGCCACCTCCGCTTTTGCGCCCGGGTTCTGGCGCTCCGCGATCTGCCTCTTCACGCGTTCCATCAGCACCACAAGTTTCTTCGACTCGTGGTCTCTCTCGGCCTGCTTGCACATCTGTTGAAAATCGTGTGGGGCGTAGGCAACTCGATTGGTCATGGGGGCAACGGTCCTCGTACCGAATGATCTTCGTACCAAGGAGAAGGCATAGCCTAACCTATCCCCCGCGACTTGCCAAGCCCCTGAATACCTTAGCCGCCTGGGATGAGATTCTCCTTGGCAGGGGGTTACTTTCTTGCTATCAATCAGCCCGGTCCTCACCTTCCGCTCAGTCCGCCCCGGCTTAATATCGGTGCTCCTCCCCGTTCTCTGTCCGAGCCCTCCATCACCGTTACCCCCACAGGCACATGACCTTAGTTACGTTGAGCCGGTGACCCGTTTCCATGAAAATCACTGCAAGGCCTATTTCGCCTTGCCGGAGAAAGCGCGTGTTCCACCGTCGAACCCTAAGCGTCGTCTTATTTCTCATCGCCAGCGTCGCTGGGGCGGCGGCCCGCGATCTCGCCATCGTCTCCAACAAGGTCAACTCCGTTTCCACCATCACTCTGCCCGACCTCCTGAAGGTCTGCAAAGGACAAACCGGCCGCTGGCCTGATGGCAAGTCGGTCACCTTCATCATGCGCAATCCGTCGGCGCCGGAAATGAAGATCCTGCTCGAAAAAGTTTACGAACTCCCGGAAGCGCCGGTAAAAGATCTCATCGCCGCGGCGAATCACGGACGCGCCGGTCATCCCGCCATCATGATCGTCGACTCCGATGACGACCTGGTCGAGAAAGTCGCATCCATCCCCGGCGCCATCGGCGTCGTGGACGTCTACGCCATCAACAGCAGCGTCGCAGTCCTCAAACTCGGCGGTAAACTCCCGCTCGAGCCCGGATACGTGCTGCACGGAAATTAGCATCAACTAGCGCTTTGCAGGAATGACGTTTTGCGTGAGTAAAGACTTGCATGAGTCATGAGTAAAGAAGAAAAAGTTCCGGAAGAAAAAGCTCAAGCAGCCGCCGCTGGCGCAGCCGCAGGCGGCGATACCGGTAGCGGCACGCGCGCGCCCGCCGGCAAGGTCACTTTCACTCGCCGCTTTCCCCGTTTCATCCTCGACGTCCGCCTGCAAGTCAAAATGTTTCAGGCCGGCGAGTTCCGCACCTGCTGGGGACGCTCCACCGAAATGGGACAGGACGGCATCGGCGCCACTCTCACCGGCAGTCTCGAAACCGGCGAGATCGTCACTCTCGAAATTCCTCTGCCCCTCGCTCCCTATCCCATCAAAGTTCGCGCCATCGTCCGCTACCGCCAGGGCCTGCGCTACGGTTTCGAATTCCTCACCCTCAACGAAGGCCAGCGCGACACCATCCACCGCGTCTGCGAATACCTGGCCAGCCGCGCTTAGCCCTCTCGGCAAGTAAAGCCCAAAACTAAAATCTGTCATTCCGAGCGAGCAGAACCCGCAAGTCTCGCAAAAATAAGCTTGTCATTCCGAGCCGAGCGCGCACTTCGCGCGAGTCGAGGAACCTGCTTTCCCCGCCCCCCGGCACGACTGACGCCCGCTCGTGTTCGCCTCCGAGTCTCCGACCCGGACAGGCCGGGTGCCCCATTTCTCGCGTTCTTTGCGAGAAGTGGGGATTTTGCTCCGATCCAAACACGCCATGTCCAACCCTCTAACTCGCGAACCCATCCCACCGTAGAATAACCCTGACCGTTATGCGCACCCTCCTCCTCATCTTCGCCCTTCTAGCAACGGCCGCGGCCCAATCCCCGCCCATCCCCACCATCACCGTCGTCGACGAAAACGGAGTCGCTGTCGCCTCCGCCCGCGTCTTCCTCGAATCCCCTCCGCAGCCGCCCGTGCGCTGCCAGACCGATTTCACCGGACGCTGCCAGTTCCCTCAACTCCCCGCCGGCCAGTATCAACTCCGCGTCGAAAAAGAAGGTTTCTACGCCCTCGTCGAGCCCACCGTTCAACTCACCCAAACTTCCACTCTCGAAGTCGCCATCTCGCATCAGCAGGAAGTCCGCGAAATCGTCAATGTCCACGAATCTCCTCCCGCCATCGATCCCGCGCAAATCGCCTCGCAGGAAACCCTCAGTGGCCTCGACGTGATCGACATGGTTTTTCCCGTCACCCACGATTACCGCTATGCCCTCAACTTCATTCCCGGCGTCGTGCAGGACCAGTACGGCCAGCTCCACGTTGCCGGCGCCGAAACCTACCAGACCGTCACTCTGCTCGACGGCTTCAACGTCACCCAACCTGCCAACGGACTCCTCCTCGTCCGCGTCAGCACCGACGCGTTTCGTTCCATCCAGGTCGAGCCTTCCCGCGAGCCCGCAGAAGCCGGCAAAGGATCCGGAGGCCTCCTCAGCCTCAACACCGGCATCGGCGACGATCACTTCCGCTTCTTTGCCACCGATTTCATTCCATCCGCGCAAGACAAGCACGGATGGCGTTTCGACCAGTTCCTCCCCCGCTTCACTTTCTCCGGTCCCATCGAAAAAGGAAAAATCTGGTTCTACAACGCCTTCGACGGCGAGTACGACAACACCATCTACAACGGACTTCCGGTCGGCGCCGATAACGATCACATCCTCCGCTTCGGCAATCTCACCAAGTTTCAAACCAACCTCTCCAGCCGCAACATCCTCACCAGCAGTTTTCTAATGAACTATATTCACGATCAGTATGGCCTTCTTTCTCCACTCAATCCGCAACTGACCAATCCCAGGAATGTTGCCTCCGCCTACATCGCCAGCGCCAAAGACCAGCACTACTTCCCCGGCGGCGAGCTCCTCGAAGCCGGATTCGCCTTCGACCAATATGATGCCCACCTCACTCCCTACGGAACCGCCGCCTACGAGCCCACTCCTGACACCGCCTTCGGCAACTATTACTTAACTGAACAAACCCGCGCCCGCCGCTGGCAGGCCTTGTCGAATCTCTACCTTCCGCCTCGTCAGTGGCTCGGCCGCCACGATTTCAAATTCGGCGTCGATCTCGACCGCCTCTTCTACGACGCCCAGTTCGCCCGTCAGAACATCATCTATCTGACCGACCTGGTCACTACCGCTCAGCCCGCCAACATCTGCTTCACCGCCCCGCAAGACGCCACCTTCCCCTGCACTCGCTATTCAACTTTTAGTGCCGCTCCGCTCCACGACCAATACAACACCGAAGCCAGCGCCTACGCCGAAGACCGCTGGGCCATCACCAATCGTTTTCTCGTCGAGCCCGGCATCCGCCTCGACTGGGACCAAATCATCCGCTCGGCCATCGTCTCTCCCCGCCTCGCCGGAACCTACGTCCTCGACAATTCCGGCAACACCAAAATTTCCGCCGGCATCGGACTCGTCTATGACGCCACGCCCATCTTCCTGATCGCCCGCCCCTACGCTGGCACAAGACAAGATACGTTCTTCTCCATCCCCAATCCCTGCACGGGAAACTGCGTCGTGACCACCGGCCCCGTCACCACCACTTTCTCCGTCAACAGCAGCACGCTCCAGGCCCCACGCTTCATCAACTGGAGCCTGGGCTTAGAGCACAAACTCCCCGCTGCCATCTATCTGAAAGCCGAATTCCTCGAACGCCGCGGCAGCCGCGGATTCGCCTACAACACTCTCGGCTCCTCGCTCGGCGGCAACTTCACTCTGGAAAACTCGCGCGACGACCGCTACCGCGCCCTCCAACTCACTCTCCGCCACAACTTCCGCGAAGCCTACATGATCATGGGTTCCTACACTCGCTCCAGCGCCCACTCCAATCAAGCCCTCGATTTCAATGTCGACAGCCCCATCCTCAGCCCCCAGCAACCCGGCCCCTATCCCTGGGACACTCCCAACCGCTTCCTCACCTGGGGCTACGTTCCCTTCTTCAAGCTGCCCACAATTCATCAACTCGAGCTCGCCTACTCCGCCGAAGCCCGCACCGGATTCCCCTTCGCCGAGCTCAACGACCAGCAGGAACTCATCAGCCCGCCCGGAGCCTACCGCTTCCCCTATTACTTCTCGCTCAATCTGCAACTCGAAAAACGCTTCCACCTCTTCGGCTACGACCTGGCCCTCCGCGGCGGATTCGACAACATCACCGACCGCTGCAACCCCTACGTAGTCGACGCCGTCAAAGACTTTTCCCACCCCCAACCCACCTTCACCGCCTGCCAAGGCCGCTCCTTCACCTCCAGAATCCGCCTACTAGGCCGCAAGTGAGAAAAAGTATTGTCATGCTGAGCGAAGCGGAGAGGAGAGCGAAGCGATCCTCCCCGCGCAGTCGAAGCATCCCTACAAGCGCCACCGCACCGGAAGTACAAACCCCCACCGCATTCCCATTCAGGGAAAACCCGCGATTTCGTGGGGATCGCCCTAGCCATTCCGCTCAAATCCCCCGACAATACCTCATGCCGCGCGACCGCAAATACTATTGCACCTACATCATGGGCAGCCTCTCCGGCACTCTCTACATCGGCGTCAGCGGCAATCTCCACCGTCGCGTCTTCCAGCACAAGTTCCACCACTTCGAAGGGTTCACCGACCGCTACGAAGTCGTCCGCCTGCTCTATTGGGAATCGTACGACGAAGTGCACAAAGCCCTAGCCCGCGAAAAGCAACTCAAAGGCTGGACCCGCGCCAAAAAAATCGCGATCATCGTCCGCCAAAACCCGCACTGGATCGATCTCGCGTCCGAATGGTATCCGTGGATGGCATCAGACAGAGCCGTATAACCATAGGGATGCTTCGACTCCGCACGACCGTCGCCTTCGCGCCGCTCGTTCTCCGCTCAGCATGACAACATCGATGTTGACCTTGTCATGCTGAGCGAAGCGGAGAGGAGAGCGAAGCGATCCTCCCCGCGCAGTCGAAGCATCCCTACCCCCGCCAAGCAGCCTGCTTCTGCCGACACAAGAACGCACTCCCACCCCCGCGCTATAATCTACCCATTACGCTTGCATCGAAACCCAGCGTCCCGTCATCTCAAACTCTGGAGGACCTAATCATGGCTCACGAACTACCCCCGCTGCCTTACGCCTACGACGCACTCGAACCCATCATCGATAAGCAGACGATGACCCTGCATCACGACATGCATCACGGTGCCTATGTCAAGAATCTGAACGCCGCCATCGAGAAGCATCCCGAACTCGCTGGCAAGTCCGCCGAAGACCTCATCCGCGACTACAACGCCATCCCCGAAGACATTCGCGGCGCCGTCCGCAACAATGGTGGAGGCCACGTCAACCACACCATGTTCTGGAAGATCATGAAGCCCCTCGGCGGCGGTGATCCCACCGGCCCCATTGCCGACACCATCACCAAAACCTTCGGCAGCTTCAAGGATTTCCAGGCCAAGTTCAACGCCGCCGGCGCCGGTCAGTTCGGCAGCGGATGGGTCTGGCTCGCCGGCAAGCCCGATGGCACAGTCCACATCATGAGCACTCCCAATCAGGACAACCCCATCACCCAGGGCCACTACCCCATCTTCGGCAACGACGTCTGGGAGCACGCCTACTACCTGAAATACAACAACCGCCGTCCCGAATATCTGGCCGCCTGGTGGAACGTCCTCAACTGGGACGAAATCAACAAACGCTACGCCGCCTTCAAATCCAGCAAATCCGCCCACGAACCAGCACTAGCGCACCACTAAGTTTGTTCGTGTGGGGCGGACACTCCTGTCCGCCGCTTTTGATCTTGATTCTCGGGTGCCCCATTTCTCGCGCACTTTGCGAGAAGTGGGGCTTTTGATTTTGATTTCGCTTCGATTTCAAGACGAAACCCGGCAGTCCCCGGAACCAACCCCATCCCAAGCCCGTACAATCCCTCGAGACCATGCCCCGATCCCGCCGCGCCCGTTACTCACTCTTAGCCCTGATCCTCTACCTCACCCTCTGCACCATCGGAGGCATCACCCTGGCCGACGCCACCTTCCACCCCGCCCGCCGCCCCCTCACCGAAAACGAAATCACCGCAGTCCGCGACCAGACCCGCGCCCTCGACGCCGACCTCACCGACGTCTCCATCACCACTCCCGACCACGCCACCCTCCGCGCCTGGCTCATCCATCCCCACCACCCCAACGACAACGCCGTCCTCCTTCTCCACGGCCTAGGCGATAACCGTCTCGGCATGCTCGGATACGCCCAACTCCTCCTCGCCCACGGATTCACCGTCCTCCTCCCCGACGCTCGCGCCCACGGCCTGAGCGACGGCCCCGTCGCAACCTACGGCCTCCTCGAGCGCAACGACATTCACCAGTGGTCCGACTTCCTAGAATCCCAGATTCAACCAGCGCCAGCCCATGACTGCATCTTCGCCCTCGGCGAATCCATGGGCGCTGCCCAACTCCTCCAATCGCTCGACACTCACCCCAACTTCTGCGCCGTCGCCGCCGAATCTCCCTTCGCCAATTTTCGCGAGATCGCCTACGACCGCATGGGACAACCCTTCCACCTGGGTCCGTGGGTCGGACGAACCATCCTGCGCCCCCTAGTGGAAATCGCCTTCCTCCGCGCCCGCCTCAAATATCGCCTGGACATGCAAAACATCTCCCCAGAAAATTCCGCCGCCGCAACCGCAATCCCGATTCTTCTGATTCACGGCGAAGTCGACAGCAACATTCCCCTCCGCCATTCCCTCCTCATCCACTCCCACGCTCCTCGCACCCAACTCTGGCAAGTCCCCGCCGCCGACCACTGCGGCGCCCTCAGCACCGCCCCCCAGGAATTCGAAAGTCGCCTCCTGGCCTGGTTCGTGAACCGCTGATCTCCTCCGTGTCCATCAGTGCCCTCTGTGGTTTCAACGTTTGTCGGGTGCCCCATTTCTCGCGCGTTCTTTGCGCGAGAAGTGGGGTCTTTGCCAGCGACCTCAACTCACAATCGGCAACGGTACCGGCCTTTCTGCATTTCCTGTGCACACCCTGTGGACATTCCGACGCCCCACTCCGCCAAATCTTCCCAGCACTGTGCGTCTCACACGAAATCAGCGCCATCCAGTGCAGCTACACTCGCTTCGGTTCCGCAGATTCATCTGTCCCAATCCGGGAAAATCCGCGCCCACCTTTTTCCTCAACTGCACCAAAAATACTGAATTGACCCGCGCCCGTTTCGCTCGTACAGTCACCTTCGCCTTCATAAACAATTCAAGTAGCGCAGACCGGCCAACCCCGGCTGCCGACCGCTTTCAAAATTTCACGCAGAAAGATTCGTACTCGGGTCCGCGCCACATGAAATCAGAGCAGTGGAAGACATACCGCACACGTTTCCTGGTCAAAGCCAAACAACTCAGTTCCTCTCTCAGCTTCGTCGATCACCTCGGCCGCCAGCACTGCGGTCGCAAGGGCGACTACCTCGTCGAATCCTCCGACGGCGTGCTCAGCATCGCACCTCGCCGCATCTTCGAGGACATCTACGTCTCCATGTCCGCGTCGCTTGAAATAGGGATTGCGGAATCCTCGCTCACCGAAAACTCGCGAACAGAAAAAGCCGTCGCAGAAAAAACCATCCGCGATCCCAAACCGGACCGCCTGAAATTCGAACCCCTCGAAATCGAAGAAGTACAACTCGACCGAGTCAAGCTCGGCAAACCACCCGTTGCCAGTCGCCGAGTCGATGACCATCTCATCCCTCGGCAAGACAACGTCCGCCATGACAACGTCCGCGAAGATGCTCCCGCCCGCGTCCGCCGCAAACTTCCCCAGCCCTGTGGCGACCGCCGCGCGTCCACTCCGCGCCTTCACCTGATGTAAGCGCGATGTGAATTGCGGAACCAAAACCGAATGTGAGGTGGAATTGACGTGAACAACGCTTACGTTCGTCCGCGTGACCGCCGCGTCACCCGGTGATCGCCGACGCCGCCGTTTCTCCGGCTGTCCGTCGCCGTCGCAGCAACCGTAATCGCCAGCAGCGCCGCGATGGCCGCCGACTCCGCGATGGCCCCGCAGCACCACAATCGCCGGCGCGACCGTGGAAGAGCGGCGCTTCAGCGCCGCGTAAAGCGCCCACTCGATTACCAAGGGCTTTAGCCCGGTGGTCCGAACAAAACGCCTAGGAAAAAGGAGCCGCACTTGATCCCCGAGCTCACAATTCTCCCCGCCGCAACCCCAGCCCTTGCCGCAAGATGCCGTCCCAAAACAGGAATCAACCCCCACTCTCAC
Organism: uncultured Acidobacteriota bacterium; assembly: GCA_963755795.1. Taxonomy (GTDB): domain Bacteria; phylum Acidobacteriota; class Terriglobia; order Terriglobales; family Acidobacteriaceae; genus Sulfotelmatobacter. The sequence continues at coordinate 173,732 of CAVWLI010000026.1, forward strand.
CCAATTCCACCCGTCCTCCGTTTTCCACAATGTGGAAAACCGGACCCTAACCCCGCACCAAGCCCGTCATTGCTAGGGATACAACCTGTAGTGTTTCCCTCTTGACAGGCACAATCTGCGGGAGTAACTTTGCAATCCCAAGCACTGAAAATTCCGCCTCACGGGAATGGGACGGAATTTCAAGCAGGTGGGCAGTGCACGAAAGCGACGCGGTCCGGCGCTCAGCCAGAGGTGACTCGGCGCCCCCGTAGGCAGAAAAGGTTCAGGCGCCCGGGCTTCCAGATCCGTGAGCCCGGCGCCCAAAACCTTAACCCAGGGAAGTTCAACCTTCAGGTTTTTCCGGAAGCCGAACCCCGGAAGCCGGAAGCCCGTAAGAAGTGCGGTGGCCGTTCCCCGACCCTCCCCCGGGGGCGACTTTCGAAGCGCAGGTTGTGAGTACGCCGTAGCAGCACCGCCAGCAACGGAAGGCAAGAGTCAACGTAGACCGGCCCGCCGGCAGACCAGGAAAATTTCCTTTCTCCGGCGTGGCAGCAGGAACCCGGCAACACAGATTTAGGAGCCCGCAATGGAAGGTCTAACCCGTTTAGTCACAGAGTCTTTGGCGCGCCACGGTTTCGATCGTCCTCTGGACTATCGCCGCCTGCAGTGGTCCCGCTGGTTCCGCTGCGACTCCCCCCACAGCCTCCTGTTCGTCCCCAGCAAACCCGGCGTCTTCGCCGTAGCCGAAGAAATCATGGATTTCGGGTCGAATGTGGATTCAGGGTCGAAGGTGGATTCGGGGTCGAAGGTGGACTTAGGGTCGAATGTGGAAGAGCGGCGCTTTAGCGCCGCGTCAGGCGCCCTCTCGATTGCGGCTTTAGCCGCTGCGACAATCTCTCCGGAAGCCGCGAGCCGAAGGCCGGAAGCCCGAAAGCGCATGCTGGCCGTAACCCAATTCTTCGAAGACGACGACATGGCCTTCGTCCTCGACCGCATGCTCTCGCGCCCAAATCCCATGTTCAACCGCCTGGCCTCCGGCCGCTACTTCGTCCGCTTCGTCGTCGTCGAAGACCAGACCCAGCGCCGCAGCATCTGCAACGCCCTCAATCAATGGATGGTCTCCTCCGCCGAAAAAGCCACCGGCATCGGCTCCTACTTCGCCACCTCCCTGGAGCTGACCCCCGCCACGGAATACATCCCGCAGCCAGACGACCGCCAGAAATCCCTGTTCGAGCACGAAGATGTGGGGAGGACACTCCTGTCCGCCAACGCCGACACCAGCCGGGAAGGCAGCGGCCACAGTTCGTACCGGGAAGGACACGACTTCAGTCGTGCCGATAAAGCCGTACAAATTTCGCCGGCTTTAGCCGCCGAGGGAATCGTTAGAGCGATCCCAGCCCCTCCCCAAGCAGCGTCCCCGCAGCTAGACTCCGGAGCCGCCGCCAACCTTCACTGTCCCACCCCCATCCCCTCCGGTTTCTAACGGAGGCTGTCGGCGACGCAGCACCTTGAGGGCTGCGATCCAATGCTCTTTGTAAGAAGATTCGTATCAGGGCGCGGCTTCAGCCGCGCCGTAAGTCGTACCAAATGAAGGCGGCTTTAGCCGCTGAGGCAAGCCCCGAAGGGGCGCAAGATAAAGATCTTTGAAAGACCCGATCACCCCCGATTCCCCGTTCCCCCGGACGCCTCGAATCGGACGCAACACGCATAGAATCTAATTAATGGAGAGCCCAATGGCAGAATTGAAAACCGCAACCGAAACGACCGTCTCCCAGTCCACGACCGCCCCAGCGACTGTCCTAAAGAAGAAGTCCCCCGGCCTCTCCGTCCGCCGCTTCTTTACGAAGCCCGGCGTCTCACCCTACAACGAAGTCGAATGGGAACTCCGCCTGGCCCAAATCACCGACTCCCACGGCGGCATCATCTTCGAGCAAAAAGACGTCGAAGTCCCCAAAGACTGGTCCATGACCGCCACCAACATCGTGGCCAGCAAATATCTGCACGGCAAAATCCGCACCCCCGAACGCGAAACCGGAGTCCGCCAGCTCGTAGCCCGCGTCGCCGAAACCATCCGCGATTGGGGTATGGCCCAAGGCTATTTCAAAACCGCCGACGACGGCGCCACGTTCCACGACGAGCTCGTCCACATCCTCGTCCGCCAATACGCCGCCTTCAACAGCCCGGTCTGGTTCAACGTGGGCTGCGACCGCATCGAGCCCAACTCCGACGGCCGCAGCTGGCACTGGAACCCGCAAACCCAGCAAGTCGAATTCGGCGTCACCGGATACAGCAAACCCCAATGCTCCGCCTGCTTCATCAACTCAGTCAAAGACTCGCTAGACTCGATCCTCACGCTAGCGAAAACCGAAGGCATGCTCTTCAAGTGGGGATCAGGCACGGGAACAAACCTGTCGCCCCTCCGCGGATCCACCGAAACCCTCTCCGGCGGCGGCACCGCCAGCGGCCCGCTCAGCTTCATGAAAGGTTTCGACGCCTTCGCCGGCGTCATCAAGTCCGGCGGCAAAACCCGCCGCGCCGCCAAGATGGTCATCCTCAACGTCGACCATCCCGACATCATCGAATTCATCGAGTGCAAACAGAAAGAAGAAGCCAAGGCCCACGCCCTGGTCGCGCAAGGCTACGACGGCTCGCATCCCGACTCTGACGCCTACTCCAGCATCTTTTTCCAGAACGCGAATAATTCTGTCCGAGTAACCGACGACTTCATGTACGCCGTCGTCCGCGACACCGACTTCTCCACTAAGACCGTCACCGACGGCTCGGTCGTAAAAACGTTCAAAGCCAAAGCCCTGCTCAACAAAATTTCCGAAGCCACCTGGCACTGCGGCGATCCCGGCATGCAATACGACACCACGGTCAACCGCTGGCACACGAGCAAGAACACGGCGAGAATCAACGCCAGCAATCCCTGCAGCGAATACATGTTCCTCGACGACTCAGCCTGTAACCTGGCCAGCCTGAACCTGCTGAAGTTCGCCCCCAACGGCACCTTCGACGTCGAGTCCTACCGCCACGCCGTCGACATTCTGATCACAGCGCAAGAAATCCTGGTCGACAACGCCGGATATCCCACCGAAGCGATCATGAAGAATTCGCATGACTACAGGCCCCTAGGACTAGGCTACGCAAATCTAGGCGCCCTGCTGATGGCCGCAGGCCTTCCCTACGACAGCGACGCCGGCCGCGACTACGCCGCCTGCGTAACCGCAATCATGTGCGGCGAAGCCTACCTGCAGTCGAGCCGCATCGCCGAACAATGCCCCGCGCTAGTTCCCGCAACAGAAGCGACAAAAAAGAATCTGTCCGAAACAAACCTCGGCTCCAACGTAATGCCCGGCGGAGCCTGCCCCGGCTGGTACATCAACCGCGAGCCGTTCCTGGACGTAATCCGCATGCACCGAGCGTCAGTCAACGGCATTAACAAAGCAAATGTCCCAGCCAGCATCCACGAGTCCAGCAAACAATGCTGGGACGAAGCCCTGGCCCACGGCGAAAAGCACGGCTACAGAAACAGCCAGGTAACAGTCCTAGCGCCAACCGGAACAATCGGCTTCATGATGGATTGTGATACTACGGGAATTGAGCCGGATCTGGCCCTGATTAAGTACAAGAAGCTGGTCGGCGGGGGGATGATCAAAATCGTTAACAACACCGTGCCTACTGCGCTGTTCAAGCTCGGCTATACCCACGATCAAGCCGACGCCATCGTCAGCTACATCGACGCCACCGGAACCATCGAAGGCGCCCCGCATATTAAAGACGACCACCTCGCCGTCTTCGATTGCAGCTTCAAGCCGTCGAAGGGCACACGATCGATCGCGTACATGGGCCATCTGAAGATGATGGCCGCCGCCCAGCCCTTCATCTCCGGAGCGATCTCGAAAACGGTGAATCTCCCCAACAACGCCACTGTCGACGACATCGCCGAGTGCTACCTCCAGGCCTGGAAGCTAGGCATCAAAGCCGTAGCCATCTACCGCGACGGATGCAAGCAATCGCAACCGCTAAGCGCCGCCGGCAGCAAGACCGCCAACTCCACCAAAGACGACGCCCGCATCGCCGCCGCCGCGCAACATATTGAAGAAGAAAATCTCAACGCCCCTCCCAGAGCCGTCCGCCACAAACTGCAGGAAGAGCGCGCCTCCATCACCCACAAATTCAAAGTAGGAGACCACGAGGGCTACATCACCGTCGGCCTCTACCCCGACGGCGAGCCCGGCGAACTCTTCATCACCATGGCCAAAGAAGGTTCGACCGTCAGCGGCCTCATGGACAGCTTCGCCCTAGCCGTCTCCATCGCCCTGCAACACGGCGTACCCCTGAAACTGTTCTGCGAAAAATTCGCCCACACCCGCTTCGAACCCAGCGGCTGGTCCGGCAACCCCGACATCGGCTACGCCAAAAGCATCATGGACTACATCTTCCGCTGGCTCCAACTCCGCTTCCTAACCGGCCAGCAGCAGATGCTCTTCGAAAGTTTCAGACCGAAGCTTACAGTCGGCCCTTCGGCTCAGAGCAAGCCAAGAACAGCTCTCAGCCGTCAGACGTAGAAGAAGCGCCCGCAGCCGTCCGCCGCCCCGAATCCGGCACGCGAGAGCCCGGTGCCGGCTCCATCCACGCCGCCGACGCCCTCTCCAGCATCGTCGACCTGGGCGACGCCCCCAGCTGCAGCTTCTGCGGCAGCATCATGACCAGAAACGGCAGCTGCTACCGATGTATGTCCTGCGGCAGCACCAGCGGCTGCTCGTGATATTCAGGCATTGTCGTCCCGAGCGAGGATGCTCATTCACGAAGTGAATGAGCACCGCAGTCGAGGGACCTCGGGGTTGGTTTTGTGAAAGGCTGGCAGGCTTCGTAAAAGGGCACGGCTTCAGCCGTGCCGTAAACAAGAAACACCCCTCACCGGCTTTAGTCGCTGAGGTTTGTCCGTCGCTATCGCGGCGCTGAAGCGCCGCTCTTGCACGTCATTGCATACACCGCATTGGCACGCAGATTCCGTCCGCCTACGCCAGCACACTCGCCGCACAAGCAATGCCGCAGATAATCCCGTGGAGGAGCGGCCCTTCAGGGCCGCGTCACCCGCCCGCAAACTGAACAGGCCTTCAGGCCCTTTGGCACGCAGATCCGTCTGCTTACGCCAGCACACTCGTCGCACGAGCAATGCCGCAGATAATCCCGTGGAAGAGCGGCCCTTCAAGGGCCGCGTCACCCGCGCACAAACTGAACAGGCCTTTAGGCCCTGTGTTCCGTTTTGGAATCGCCGCAAAAAACTTTCACATCTCTCATGGACAAGACCACTCCGTCCCCGCGACCATCTCAAAATGGACTCCGCCCGCACATTCTTCATCACCACCATCACCGCACAACGCCATCCAATCTTCCGACGCGGAGCAACCTCCAATCTCCTGATCGAAACCCTCGCGCACTATCGCGACCAGCAGAAATATCTACTGCATGAATTCGTCATCATGCCCGACCACATCCACACACTGATAACGCCCTCGCCCGAGATTTCACTCGAGCGAGCCATGCAGTTCATCAAGGGAGGATTCTCGTTCCGCCTGAAGATGCACGGGACGGTCTGGCAGCCGAGTTTCAGCAATCATCGCATCCGCGATCTTGAGGATTACGAGAATCATCGCGAGTACATCCGAATGAATCCCGTGCGCGCGCGATTAGCGGAACGACCAGAGATGTACCCGTACTCGTCGGCCGCGGGCGTGATGCGGCTTGACCCGGTCCCGCAGGGGCTAAAGCCCCATTCCTTTGAGGTAGCCGTAACGCAGCCCTGAAGGGCTGCTCTTCCACGTCACCGCATGCAGTGGGGAAGCTACGCCGATCCCCGCTTACGCCAGCCGAGTCTCGAGCAACGATCAATACCCCTGACGTCTCGCAGCGCCAAGCAATGCCGCCGATAATCCCGTGGAAGAGCGGCCCTTCAGGGCCGCGTCACCCGCCCACAAACTGAACAGGCCTTCAGGCCCTGTGTTCCGTTTTTGGAATCGCCGGCCCCCCACATCCCCGACATTTTCCACAGCACCTTGTGACATCCAACCTTGCCTTCAACAAAAAGAAAGCAGAGAATAGACAAAGCGCGAACGGTACGATTTGCGCTCGCGAAAACACCCGCAAGCTCTTTGTTATCAGGATTTTGACCTCTAAACCCTTGCCGCTCATGATTTTGCAAGCCATTTTTGCAAACCCCGCGCCAGTCAAGGCTTTCAGAGGGGGAGGGGGGGGAGGGGGATACCCCTCGAACCCAGGATTTCCCCAAAACGAAACTCGCGACAACGAGCTCGTCGCGCTCCCAGTAAACAATTTTTTCAGCAGATTTCCACCGCAGCGCGCTCGCCTCTACTTCTGCTTTTTCTTCGCCCGACTCTCTCGTCCTTCTGAATTCTTCTTCGTCGATGTCGATTTTTTCTTCCCCAACACGCGCCCAAAAATCTTGTCGACATTTTTTAGTTGGCGCGGCAAGTCGAAAGCGTGTTCGATCTGCGGGCGCGGAACTTTGCTCGTGATCTCTTTGTCCGCGAGGATCAGGTCGTGAAAGTTCAGCCCTTCTTTCCAGGCACGCATAGCATGCGACTGCACCAGACGATAAGCATCTTCGCGGCTCACGCCGTGTTCGACCAGGTCGAGCAGAAGTTGTCCGCTGAAGATGAGCCCGTGCGTCGATTCCAGATTGGCCCGCATGCGCTCGGGATAAACGATCAGGCTCTCGATCAGGTTGGCGGTCTTGGTTAGGAGATAGTCGGCGAGCGTGGTTGAGTCGGGCAGGATTACGCGCTCGGCCGACGAGTGCGAGATGTCGCGCTCGTGCCAGAGGGCGACGTTCTCGAAGCCAGCCTGCGCATTGCCGCGCACCACACGCGCCAGCCCGCTGATCTGCTCGGCGGTCACGGGATTGCGCTTGTGCGGCATGGCCGACGATCCCTTCTGCTTCTCGCTGAAGAACTCTTCAGCCTCGCGAACTTCGGTGCGCTGCAAATGGCGAACTTCGGTGGCGACCTTGTCGAGAGTTGACGCGATCACGGCGAGCGTCGCAAGATAAGCCGCGTGACGGTCGCGCTGAATGACCTGCGAGGAAACGGCTGCAGGTTTCAATCCCAAGCGCGCGCAGATCTTCTCTTCGAGCTCCGGCGTGAGGTGAGCAAAGATTCCGACCGCCCCCGAGAACTTGCCGACGCGCATGTCTTCGGCAGCAGCCCGGAAGCGCGCGATGTTGCGCTGGGTTTCGGAATACCAGTTGGCAATCTTGAATCCGAAAGTAATGGGCTCGGCGTGGATGCCGTGGGTGCGGCCGACCATGGGCGTGTCTTTGAACTCCCAGGCGCGGCGCTCGAGGACTTCGGAGAGACGCTGCAGGGCTTTTTCTATGACCTCGGAAGCTTGTCTGATTAGCAGCGCCTGCGCGGTATCGACTACGTCGTTCGAGGTGAGTCCGTAGTGAAACCAGCGCGATTCAGGGCCGACGAATTCGGCGACGGCTGTCGTGAAGGCGATGACGTCGTGGCGGACTTCGGCTTCGATTTCGTGGATGCGTTCGACGCGGAAGTTGGCGCGCTCTTTGATCGCCCTGGCCGCGTCTTTGGGGACGAGGCCGGCCTCGGCCAGAGTTTCGGTAGCGGCGACTTCGACGGCGAGCCAGGTGCGAAAGCGGTTTTCGTCGCTCCAGATGCGGGCCATCTCAGGGCGGGTATAGCGCGGGATCACGGCGTCTCCTGTGGTCCTTCGGGGAATCCCCACCCTTCGACTTCGCTCAGGGCAGGCTTTCTCGCGCAAAGGGCGCGCGAGAAATGGGGCAACCCGAAATTTGTGGACTAAGGATTCTAAATGGAGTGCGGGAAAGAGGCTAGCGGGCCGCTCGGAGACTTGAAGGTGACAATGTCCACCCTCTCGCGAACGGCGCGAGAACGGTAAGGTACCCAGTGGAGCTGGTGAGAACGTAGGGATCCTTCGACTGCGTGACTCCTCCGCTTCGCGAGGCAGTCACTTCGCCCGGGATGACAGGAAGCTAAGCGAGAGGAGAGTTTTTATTATCTATCGTTTCACGATATAATAATGGAGCACTATCGCGAGACGATACAATCGGGGGGATGAAGAAGCTTACCTTGTCGGATTACCAGGCCCTAGCCGAGTTCCGGTATCAGATTCGGAAGTTTTTGCACTTCAGCGAGCAGGCGGTGCAGGCGGCCGGGCTGGAGCGGGGACAGTACCAGCTCATGCTGGCGATCAAGGGGATGCCGGAGGGAGTGCGGCCGCGGATCCGGGAACTGGCAGACCGGATGCAGATCCAGCATCACAGCACGGTTGAGCTGATCAACCGGCTGGAGGCAGGAGGGTTCGTTCGCCGGGAACGGGCGCTGGACGACCGGCGGGAAGTGTTGCTGGCATTGACGCCGAAGGGCGACCGCGTGCTGGGGGAGCTGGCCCTGCATCATCACGATGAGCTGAGCCAGGCGGCGCCGAGTCTGGTGGCGGCACTGCGGCGGTTGATGCGGAGGGGTGACGAAGCGCCGAACCGGTACCGCACTCCTCGCTCCGAGAAAGCTCGCTCCGAAAAAGAAAGAACTACTCAGCCTCAATGAGCGTTCCCTCCACGAAAACTCCTCAACGAAGACGCGGCGCGGATCGGGTGTTGAAGCACTCCCTGGTGCGCAAATACTTGTCACTCGTTCGCGAGGACCTCAGAGCGGTCTATGCCCGCGACCTTCGTAAGTGGCTGATTGTGGCGCCGGTCATTGGCCTAATTACCGGCCTGGTGATTACCGGAATCGTGGTGGTGATTCTGGGGAAATTGTGGCCGCCGGTGCTCGGCTACTACCTGCACCATCACTGGTCCATTGTGCCTGGACTGGTTCTCGGCTTTATCGCGACCGGGCTCATTATGCAGTTTCTGACTCCGGATCCGAACGAACATTCGACGGAGGAAATCATCCGGTCGTATCACGAGCATGAGGGCGAGGTCGATATGCGATCCTTCGTTCCCAAGCTGATGGCGGCGGTTACGACAGTCGGATTTGGCGGGAGCGCAGCTTTAGAAGGTCCGAGCATTTATGGCGGAGCGGCGATCGGTTCGTGGCTTTGGACCAAGCTGCGGCGTTTGCGTCTGGACGAGCGCGACCGGCGGATCATGCTGATCTGTGGGGCCGCTGCCGGAATGTCCGCCGTATTTCGCGCGCCCTTGACTGGCATCGTATTCGCACTGGAAATGCCGTACCGGGACGATTTGGCGCATGAAGCACTGGTGCCGTCGTTAATCGCATCGGTGGTGTCGTTCGTGACGCTCAGTTCTTTCCTGGGGTCGGCACCGCTTTTCAATTTCAGCAGCTCGACCCGATTCCTTAGAAGTGACCTCTACTGGAGCGCCCTGCTGGGCTTGATTGTCGGACTGGTAGCCATGGGGTTCGTCATCACCTTTCGGCGGATGCGCCGATTCTTTGTACAATGGCCGGTGCCGCACTTTCTGAAGCTCGCCCTGGGCGGCTTGCTGACAGGCATCTGCGGACTTCTCTTCCTGGTCATCTACCCAGGCAAGCTGGTCCCGATCGGACCGAACTACGAGGCGGTGGGCGAAATTCTGAGTCAGCATCATGGAAGTTCGCAGCTGATTATTTTCAGTGTGCTGAAGCTGGGCGCAACCCTGTTTACACTCGCTGCAGGGGGAGTGAGTGCCATGTTTGTGCCGCTGTTTCTTGTCGGGGGAAGCCTTGGGACGGCCTTTGGACAATCGATTGTCCACACTTCTTCTCTGGACCTTTATGCCGCGGTCGGGATGGCCTCTTTCATCGCCGCCGGCTATAAAACTCCGCTTGCTGCGGTTGTATTCGTTGCGGAAGCGACGGGCGGCCATGCCTACATCGTTCCAGCGCTTATTGGAGCTGCCGTAGCTTACGCTGTGTCTGGCGACGCCTCGGCCTCCGGTGACCAGCGTCTGCACGAGGGTGCCGAGGTAAAGACGCTTTGACCGATGGCGGTTAGGGGATGAACCAGTATCGGAAGCAGTGGCGAACCTGCGGCGCTTCGGGAGCGGGCGCCTATCGGTGGCCGATCGCAGTGCCGAGCCCTGGGTGGCGGCTTTGGGACGAGCTCCGATTCTTACTGCAGGTTTGCGGCGGCTGCATGGCAAACATATGCGGGAGTCGGAGTGGCATGGCTGTCGGGAAGTGAGATGCGGAGAGGAAAGCTGCGGAGAGCCCGCGGCTCCTGCACTCCGCTTGCCCCGTCTCTTCGCGAAGGACAGGCTCCGGTCGGGACAGAAATCATTGAAGCACGAGGACGAAGATGGCTTTGGGGAAACTGGAGGAGCTTCGGGTTTATTTGCGGCGCCAGCCGGTGATGCTCACGCTGGTGGCGGGGTTGGCGGTGATTTTTTTTCTGGCGGTGACCGGGTTGTCGCGGGCGTACCAGGCACAGCGGGAATCGTTGGGGAGCCGGTGGTTCAGCCGGGGCGTGGCGGACTTGCAGGCGCAGCACTTTGACGGCGCGGTCACGGAATTTCGCTCGGCGCTGTTGTATTCGCCGGACGACTACGCTTACCAGCTCGACCTGGCTGAGGCGCTGATCGGGCTCAAGCGGACGGCGGAGGCTTCGACTTACCTGCTTACATTGTGGGACCGGCAGCCAGACGACGGGTTGGTGAACCTGGAGCTGGCGCGCATCGCGGCACAAAAAGGACAGACCGAGCAGGCCCAACGCTATTACCACAACGCGATCTACGCGACCTGGCCAGGCGACCAGCCGGATGACCAGGAGGGGAAACGGCGCGAGGCGCGGCTGGAGCTGATTGAATTTCTTTTGCGAAGCAACGCGCGGGCGCCGGCGGAGTCAGAGTTAATTGCGCTGGCGGAAAATATCGGCAACGACGCGACGCAGCAGCAACAGGTGGGCGATCTGTTTGTACGTACGCTGGACTATGAGCGCGCGTTTGCGTTTTACCGGTTGAGTTTGAAATCGGACCGGCACAACCCAGCGGCTCTGGCGGGGGCGGGGTTTGCGGCGTTCGAACTGGGCCGGTACCCGGAGGCTCGCAAGTATTTGCAATCGGCGGTAGCCGCTAAATCCGACGACGCCGAGAGTGCGGCCCTGCTCAAGACCACGGACCTGGTGCTGGCGATGGATCCATTCCGGCGGCAGATTTCGATGGCAGAGCGCAACCGGATTGTGGTGGAGGCTTTCGAGGTTGCGGGAGAGCGGCTCAAGGCGTGCAGTGCGCTTCAGAGTTCGGGCGCGACCAAGACGGGGCAACCGAGCATCGCCGAAAGCTGGGCAAAGATGAAACCGCGAGTGACTGAACTTGGGTTGCGGCGCAATCCGGATCTGGTGGAATCGGCGATGGACGTGGTGTTTGAGATTGAGCGGGAAGCCAGTGCGAGCTGCGGGGCACCGGCGGGGAAGGATCAGGCACTGCTGTTGATCGCGAAGTTGCATGAGGGGAACTGAGGGCTGGCGAGTGGAAATTTCCTATGGATTCGCGGGTAGTGGAGATTTGTAGGGATCCTTCGACTGCGTGACTGCTCCGCTTTGCAGAGCAGTCACTGCGCTCAGGATGACAAGACTGGTGGGGATGACAGGGTTTACGAGAGCACCGCTCACAAGAACGGGCTTACGGGGGAATGCCGACGTGGATTTGGAAGATAGCGCGCAAGCCGGGGCGGTGATCGAGGACGATCAGGCTATCGCGGACAGAACGATCAACGGGCGGTCCCGCGCTCTATTTCAATCGGTGTTTCGGGAGGACCGGTTCTTTCTGGTGCTGTCGGTGTTCATCGGAATTTTTTCCGGGCTGGCGGTGGTGTGTTTCCGGTTTGCGATTGGATGGTGCCGGCTTTATTTGTTGGGATCGGGAGTGGTGCTGACCACGTCGCGCCTTCTGTTGGCGCCCACGCTGGCGGGACTGGTGATCGCGGTGCTGGTGATTCATGTGTTCCCGCATGCGCGGGGCAGCGGGGTGAACCAGACCAAGGCGGCGCTGTTCATCTATAACGGGTACATTCCGTTTCGGACGGCGATTGGGAAATTTATTACGTCGGCGCTGGCGATTGGGTCGGGACATTCGCTGGGGCCGGAAGATCCGTCGCTGCAGATTGGCGCGAGCCTGGCTTCGGTGCTGGGACGGAAGATGAATTTGTCGCGGGACCGGATGCGGCTGATCGCGCCGGTGGGCGCGGCGGCCGGACTGGCGGCAGCGTTCAACGCGCCGATCTCGGCGGTGCTGTTCGTGATTGAGGAAGTGATTGGGCGGTGGACGGCGGGGATTCTGGGGTCGGTGGTGCTGTCGGCCGTTTCGAGCGTGGTGGTGATGCGGTGGTTTCTGGGGTCGGAGTCGCTGTTCCGGATTCCGGCGGTGCAACTGGAACGGCCTTCGGAGTTGATCGCATATTGCATTCTGGGCGTGGTGGGCGGACTGGCGTCGGTTTTGTTTTCGGAGGGACTTGCGACGCTGCGGCCCCGGTGCAAGGCGCTGCCGCGGTGGACACAGTATTTTCAGCCGGCGGTGGCGGGATTGCTGATTGGGATCATGGCGGTTCTGGGCGCGCCGCAGGTAATGGGAGCGGGCTATGAGGCGATGGACGAGGCCATGCACGGGCGGTTTACGTGGCAATTCATGTTGCTGCTGGCGGGGCTGAAGATTGTGGCGACGCTGCTTTCGTTCGTGAGCGGAACGCCGGGCGGGATGTTTGCGCCGACATTATTTGTCGGGGCAATGCTGGGAGCGGCGGTGGGGGGGCGGAACACGTGTTTCTGCCGCAACTGAATGTGTCGCCGGGAACGTACGCGCTGGTGGGCATGGGAGTTTTGTTCGCGGGATTTCTGCGGGCGCCGATGACGTCGGTGTTTATGGTGCTGGAGGTGAGCGGGAATTATTCGATTATTCTGCCGGTGATTCTGGCGAACACGGTTGCTTATGTGATTTCGCGCGGGCTGCAGCCGATTGCGATTTTCGACATGCTGACGCGGCAGGATGGGCTGGAATTGCCGTCAATGGAGGAACTGCGGGAAGAGAACGTGCTGCAGGTGGAGGACGCGATGCAGAGCGCCGAAGGCAGGGTGGTCGAGGCGCGAGAGACGGTGGAAAGCGCGCTGCAGCTGGCGGAAAAATCGTCGGCCGACGATCTGCTGGTGAAGCTGGCTCCGAGCGGTTGGAGCATCGTCGCAAGAAAGGATCTGCGCAGGATGCTGGGTGAGGGAATGGGCGGACTCGACCTCGCATCGGTGGTGAATGACGTGCGGGTTCCGTTCCTGCATCCCGACCTTCCTCTGGAGACTACGCTGCGATATGTCGACCGGTGGGCGCTGGTTCCGGTGGTGAACCGCGCCGACTTGCGGCAGTTAGAAGGGGTAATTTCCGAGCGGGATGTGCTGGAGCGCTACCGCGAGTTTGGGGAGGGCTAGACAGCCGAAATTGTTTGGTTGGTTCCGCGCACTTTACTTCTTGAAAACTGCAATGCTGATTCGGTAAGCTTTCAAAAATCCACGAACGTGCGGCGGGGAGTGTTGTAATCGATACAGGACGACGGGCAAGGTAAGGGCACCTTTGCCGACGTGCGCGCCGCGAAGCGGCAGGTCGATAGCGGGGATTCGTGGTGGGGGACGCGCGCCATGCTGCGCGTTGCGGGTGGGTGCGTATGTTCTGAACTTTCCATATTCTGAGCTTTTCATTCCTCAGTAAACCTGAAATCAAGTATCCAGTTTTGGAAACAGGGAGAAAGACTATGCCGAGTTTTTCAATCAGGTTAGTGGTTCTCAGTTTCATCGCCTTGGCAATGACCCTGCAAGCCTTCGGGCAGGGTGGAGCGACGGGGGCTATCACGGGGACGGTGCAGGATCCGAGCGGAGCGGTGATCGCCAACGCCGAGGTGCGCATCGCGAACCAGGACACGAACGTGCTGGAGCGCACGGTGACGACGGGACCTGACGGGACGTTCACGGCGCCGTTGTTGCCGGTGGGAACGTACACGGTGAGCATTCAGAGCGCGGGATTCGCGGAGGGAAAACTTACGAACATCGTGGTGCGCGTGACCGAGACGACGCGTATGATCGCAAAGCTTTCGACGAAAGCGGTGCAGCAGAAGATTGAGGTTGAAGCGGCGGTGCAGGCGATTGACACGAGCGATGCAACCACGGGACAGGCGATTGAGAGCGCGACGATCCGGTCTTTGCCGCTGGCGACGCAGAACTTTCAGCAGTTGCTGACGCTGTCGACGGGGGCGCAGAGCGATCTGAATGCAGCCGCGCAGCTCGGACGGGGCAACGTGCGCATCCAGGTGAACGGGCAACGCGAGGACAATAACAACTACCTGATTGAAGGCATCAGCGTGACGGACTACAACGTCGCAGAGCTGACCAACACGCCGCTGCCCAATCCGGACGTGATTCAGGAATTCAAAGTGCAGACCTCGCTCTATGACGCCAGCCAGGGACGCAACGGCGGGGGCAACATCAATGCGATGTTGAAAACGGGCGCAGATGCTTTTCACGGGGACGCGTACGAATTTTTCCGCAATACGGCGCTCGATGCGAACGAGTACTTTTTAAAGGGGAGCGGATCGCCGCGGCCGGTGATCCAGCAGAATATTTTCGGAGGGAGCCTGGGCGGTCCGGTCGCGCCAGGGGGCAAGCTGGGATTCTTTTTCGTGAACTATCAGGGCACCCGGCAGCGCAGCGGAGATTCGCCAGGGACGTTGATCAGCACGTTCATTCCGTACGTGCCGGCGGCGGACCGAGGCACGACGCCGACGGCGGAGGCGAACCTGGCGGCGGATTTTCACGTGGCCAGCGCCGATCCGGTAGCGGTGTCGCTGCTGGCGTTTCAGAGCGATCAGTTTGGCGCGCCGGCGAACGGGTATTTATTTCCGCTTCCCAGCGTCCCCGCGGGCACGTGCCTCGTGATATATGGATGCTCAGTGCCATTTACGGTGAGCAAGCCGGGCAAGTTTACGGATGATCAATTTACCGCGAACTGGGATCACGATTTCCACGGTTCCAGGGACGCGGTGGCGGTGCGGTTCTTCTATTCGGACTCTGAGCAGGACATTCCGTTTGGAGCGGGAGGTCTGCAGGCGTCGCTGGGCGCGGCGGCCAGCACGGCGGATTTGAACTTTCCCTACCAGCTTCCGATTCATGATCGCTTGTTCATCATGTCGGAGACGCATGTATTCTCTCCGCGGCTGGTGAACGATTTTCGCTTTGGGCTGGTTCACATCGACAACACCGCGATTAACGTAAACCCGGTCACAGTGACGGACGCCGGAATCGACCGTCCGACTGACAATTTAACGCAGAGCATTTACAAATTTACGTTTCTAACTTCGGGATTTCAGTTCGGGCCGACGCCGCAGGCGAACCAATCCCAGACGCAGAATAATTACAACTTTGTCGAGGACTTGAGTTGGGTGAAGGGCGCGCACACGTTTACGTTTGGCGGGCAATACATCCGGGTGAGCCTAAACAAACAGTTTCCGCAGGTATTTAACGGACAGCTTTTCTTCACCAACACGTCCGTGACGGATTTCGCGAACTTCGTGGGAGGGACGCCGGAGTTCAGTTTCGGCGGCGGCGGGGTTTACAACCACCAGTACCGGCAGAACAATTCGGCGGTGTTTGCGCAGGATGACTGGAAAGCGTCGGCGGATCTAACGCTGAACTTCGGGCTGCGCACGGAATTTCTGGGCGCGTGGTCGGACGGAGATTGCCACATTGGCAATATCGAGTCGTCGCTAACCAAGTCGAACACTTATCCGTTCATTTATCCGAGTTGCGTCGACAAGCTTGGAGTAACGGGATTGACGGGCAACGCGGCGGGATCGACGTTCGGCAATAGCGTTTCGACGGGGTGGGGACCGCGGGTGGGGTTCGCCTATGACCTGCTGGGGCGCCACACCACGACGGTGCGCGGGGGCTACGGCATTTATTACGTGCGCGAAGACGTGGGAGCGGTGGACCAGTTGAGCTTTCAGGCGCCGTTTATTCCGATCGTGTTTTTTGGACAGACGCCGGGGTTTACGATGTCGGACTTCTTCACGGGGACGCCGGCGACGAATCCGAATGCGGTGCCGGCGGCGGGGACGCTGTCGGGGGAATGGCTGCCGTGCCTGGCGCAACTGACGAGTTTCCCGGATACGACTGGCGCGGCGACGTATGGGGGATGCACTGGGCCGGGCGTCAACAGCACACAGAATCTGTTTGTGCTGGAAGTGCCGCATCATTTCGTCGTCCCCAACACGCAGCAATGGAACCTGACCATACAACGCGAACTGGGCGGGCACTGGGTGCTGGAAGCGGGCTACGTGGGAACGCGCGGCCTTCACTTGCGCGAGACTCGCGACGCGATCCAGTCGGTGGATGCCAGCCCGACGCATCCGTTCACGGTGACCGATACCAGCAACAATACGTATACGATCACGACCAACACGATCGCCAACGCGATTGCGCGCACGCCCACGCCGGGATTGAACGGGTACAGTGGCTACCAGATTTTCGCCAACGACGCGTACTCGATTTATCACGCGCTGCAGGCGACGGTGTCGCGGCGATGGGGCCAGGGCTATTTTCAGGCGGCGTACACGTTCTCGAAAAATATTGACGCGACATCAACCGGGAACACTGCGTTTAATACCGCCTACAACGATCAAAGCAACATCAACGCGTCACGAGGGATTTCGGACTTCAACCGTCCGCACCGTCTGGCGGTCAGCTACGCCTACGATCTTCCCTTCTTCCAGCACGCCGCTGGGGTCAAAAAAGTTGCACTCGGCGGCTGGCAGGTGGCGGGTGTGTCGATCTTCCAGAACGGGCTGCCGTTCTCGATTTACGATTCGAGTTCGGGAACTGCATTCCTTGGACAAGGGAGCACGCCGCTGCTGGGCGCCAGCCTGGCTCCGGGGGCGACGATTGCCAGCGGGTTGTCGAGCGGGGATATTCGCTCGCGGGTGGTCAATGGATATTTGAACGGGGGAGCGTTTACGCCGGTTCCGTACCTCTACTATCCCAACACTGCCCCTGGACAATGCGCAACCCTGACTGGGCCCGACCCATCGGGCAATACCTGCGTGGTTGGTTTCGGAGACCTGGGACGGAACATTTACCACGGGCCGTTTCAGCAGAATTGGGACGTGTCGTTCCTGAAGCATTTCAAGATTGGGGAGCGGCAGGACATTCGATTCGCGGCCGATTTCTTCAACTTGTGGAACCACACAAACTTCGCAGATCCGACGGTGACCGACATCGAGACGTATTCGCCGGGCGGAGGCAGTCCTTTTGGAAAAATTCTGGGGACCAATGGGAATCCGCGGCTAATTCAGTTCTCGTTGCGGTGGGCGTTCTGAGGTCGATTATTGATTGTTGATTAATTGAGCGTTGATTCCTGATGATTGAGTAGAAAAGGCCGGGGAGCGAAGCTTCCCGGTTTTTCTTGTGTGGAGATTTCTAAACAGCGATCCAATGGAACAGGATGAGCGCCAGTGTGGCGCTGCCGACGATGATCCAGAGGACGAGGCCCTGAATGAGGGGACGAACCCCTACCTGATTGAGGGTTTTTTTGTTCAATCCTGTGCCGATTAAAAACAGAGTTACGGTGAGGCCTATCTTGCCGAGATGATTGAGGACGCTGAAAGCTGCGCTGAAGGTCGGGAACACGGTGTTGAGCAGGGCGGCCAGGCAGAAGAACAGGATGAACCAGGGCCACTGGATGCGGGCTTTGCTCTTAAGCGTAACGGCCGTGACCAGAGACAGAGGAACGATCCAGAGGGCGCGCGCCAGCTTTACGGTGGTTCCGACGGCGAGGGCGGTGGGGCCGTACTTGGCGGTCGCGCCGACGACGGAACTGGTGTCATGAATGGCCAGGGCAGACCAGAGTCCGAATTGCGACTGCGTCATGTGAAAAGCGTATCCGACGAGAGGAAAGAGAAATAGGGCGACCGAGTTGAGGATGAAAACCGCGCCGAGGGAAACGGCCATCTCTTCTTCGCTGGCGGCGGCGATGGGGCCGACGGCGGCGATTGCACTGCCGCCGCAGATGGCGGTGCCGGCGCTGATGAGGAAGGCGGATTTCTTTCCGACGCTGAGGAGATAGCCGAAGCCAAGACCGAGAAGCATTACGGCGGTGATGCTGACGGCGGTGTAGAGGAAGCCGGAGCGTCCAGCTTGCAGAACCTGGTGCAGGTTCATGCCGAAGCCGAGGGCGACGACGGAGGCTTGCAGGAGAAACTTGGCGAGACGCTTGCTTTCGAGATTAAAGGGATGCGCGACAGCGAGTCCGAAGACAAGGCCGCCGAGGAGCGCGAAGGGAGGCGAGATCAGGCCGCTGGCGGCTAAGATCAACCCCAGGACAAACACGATCTTACTCATGCTGTGTTGCCCATGCCGTTTGATTCATGCCGTTCTTGAGATAGAAATTCTCCAGCTGGGCCACGAGATCATTATCCATCGAAACGGCGAGATGCGGGAGGGCACGATAGTGACTATGCTGGATTTGGGATTCATGGCCTAGAACTCGGGATGATGAGTGTAATGGGGATGTTACAACAACTGACCACTGCGAATAACTTGTCCAACGGCCCGTGACGGCGCGCGGTTCAAAGGAGATCGCGATAACATTCCAACGCCACCCGAACCAGTTGACTGCGAGTGCGCACATCAGTTTTCGCAAACAGTTGCTGGAGCGTGTTCTTGACTGCACTTTCCGAGACGCTCAAACGGGATGCGATTTCTTTGTTGGCAAGGCCCTGGACGACGAGGCGAAGCACGTCCGATTCACGATTGTTCAGAGCGATCCTCTCTTGATGCTCTGATGCCGCCGAAACATTGTCCGTGGCAGCGCCCGATCGCTCTTCGGTAACATCGGCAATAATGGCGGCCAGCTTGGGGGTCGGCCCCTCTTTGTAACTGGAGAACCACACATCTGCCAGAAACGACTCTCCATTACCGCGATGCGCCCGGCACTGCATCGATGTTCTGAACTGGGGTCCTTCCTCCCAGCGTAGCGCGTGATGCAATTCCGGCAGGAATGCCGCGATGGGCTGTCCAATCAGTCGTCCGTCACGCGGAGCCAATAGTTCCGCAGCAGACTGATTGGCGAGTTCGATGAAGCCACGTTCGTCGACGGTGACAATTGCCGCCGGGCTGGTCTCGACCAGAACGCGTAACCTCTCCTGGGACGCCAGCCTCAAGCGGCGGTTCCGCAGGACCTCGGAAATGAAGAGCCCCGAGCCGACCAATGCCAGAGCTTCAAAACTGGTGCGGATCGGAGCGTCGGCGGGATCCAGGTTGCTGAAACGCTCGCTGAGAAATGCACATGCAATGCCCAATAGGGTGATGGCCCAGCGCGGGAGAAAACCGGCCGCCAGCATGATAGGAAACAAGTAAAGGAAGCCCAGCGAAACATAGGGCTTCGTCCACCAATCTACGACGGCGATCGCCAGGACTATGGCCGCACTGGTGACGAAGACAGCCGTCCGATTCCGTGGTTCCCAGATCCATTCCAAGTTCAACATGGATTTTCAAATGGAGATAGCGATTATCCCATCATTTGCCAGTTTCCAGAACCCAATCAAACGATTGCCAGAAGGATGGCCGCTCTAGCAATCGAAGGATTGGCGGATTCGCCTACGACTGCGGGGCGGGCCGATGGCCTTCCGATCAACTGATTGGGAAGTGTTTCCGCCTCCAGATCGAAATACTGCCATCCCGACCGTTTGAGTGTCTGCCTTAAGCGGGACTTTCCAGATACACAGGAATCAGACCCGTGTGGTGCAGGGATAAGTCTCGTCGCAAACCTAAACCGCTGGCTAAAGGTTTTCACTCACGGCTTCAGGGTATCCGAATGGACCAACAGCTACTGACTGGCTTCGTTTTGGGCTTGAGCGTCCTATTCGCCGCCTGCCTGTTCCTCCTGGTAGCCGCTTTTGGCCTCCGCGACCTGATCCGTCGGTTGTCGAAGGCTGGTGACGCAAAACAGAGCGGAGACCTAACGAACTGGAAGAACAAAAGCATCGCCAGCGGAGGCATGCTGCCCGGCAACCAGCGGAAAGCTGGTTCTGGCATTCCGACACACGACGAGAAGTTGTCCCGACGCGATCAAGGCAGAATCCAGCGGAGCGATCGATGATCCGGCGAGTTGTAGATTTTGCCCTGAACAACCGTTTGCTGGTGCTGGCGTTGGCGCTGATGCTCTTCGCCGGAGGCATCGTGGCCTTTCGTGACCTCCCCATCGAAGCCTATCCCGATGTAGCTGACAACTATGTCGAGGTCATTACACAATGGCCGGGGATCTCGGCAGAACAAGTCGAACAGCAAGTCACGATTCCGCTCGAAATCGTGATGAATGGGATTCCGCATGTGGTGCATCTGCGGTCTTTCTCACTGTTTGGGCTTTCCGATCTGAAGCTGGTGTTCGACGACGACTCGGATAACGACTGGAACCGGGAGCGGGTCTTGGAACGCCTGAGCCAGGTGACTCTGCCGCCGGGGGTTGTGCCCCAGATGGGCACCGACTGGAGCCCGGTCGGGCAGATTTATTTTTTCACGCTGCACAGCACCAACCCTAAGTATGACCCGATGGAGTTGAAGTCGATTGAGGACTGGGTCATCGAAAAGAACTTCAAGTCGGTGCCGGATGTGGTCGACGTGTCCAGCTTCGGCGGACCCACGCGCGAATACCAGGTTCGTGTCGATCCCAACAAACTTGTTTCCTATGGTCTAAGCCTGGCGCAAGTCGAGCAGCAACTGACCAACAATAACGTGAACGCAGGTGGCAGTTTCATCCAGGAAGGGTTGCAGCAAGTGAACGTGCGTTCGGTCGGATTGGTCGACAAGGTTCACGACATTGAAGAGACGGTCATTCTGACTAAAAATGGCACGCCACTGCGCGTCAAGGATATTGCAGTTGTCTCGCAAGGTCCGAAGATTCGCCTGGGGCAGTTTGCCAAGTCCATTCATCGGGAAGATGGCAAGATCATCGACAACGACGACGTGGTCTCGGGTATTGTGCTGTTGCGCAAAGGCGCGGCCGCAGACACGGCGCTGCAGGGCATCAACAAAAAAGTGAAAGAGCTGAACGATCACATTCTGCCCCGCGGTGTGAAAGTCGTGCCGTTTATCGATCGCAGCGATCTGGTGCACTTCACCAGTCACACCGTGCTGCACAGCCTGACGGAAGGAATGATCCTGGTCTCGATCATTCTGGTGATATTTCTCGGCAACGTGAGGGGCGCGCTGATTGTTGCGGCCACCATTCCGTTCTCCTTGTTGTTCGCGTCAATCTGTCTGGACTTGAGGCACATTCCCGCAAACCTACTCTCTCTTGGGGCGCTCGATTTCGGCATGGTGGTCGACGGGGCGGTGGTGATGATGGAAAACATTATCCGCCACCTGGGCCACAAGAATGGGAATACCAAAACGCCCAGTGAACAGATCAGCGAGGCGTCACACGAAGTCCAGCGCCCTGTCTTCTACGCGATCGCCATCATTATCACCGCCTACCTGCCCATCTTCACTCTTCAGCGCGTGGAAGGCCGGCTGTTTCATCCCATGGCGTGGACCGTCGCCTTCGCGCTGCTTGGGGCTTTGCTGTTCTCGATTTTGATCACTCCCGTGCTGGCCAGTTTCGCTTTCGCCAAAGGCGCGAAGGAGTGGCGCAACCCGGCGATGCAGCTGTCCATCAAGTACTACCGCATCGCGGTGCGGTGGGCGATTCGTCGGCGGGTACTCACGGTCGGTGTAGGCGTGCTTGGTCTCTTCATCGCGCTGTACCTTGCCCTCAGCGGTGTCATCGGCTCCGAGTTTCTGCCTCACCTGGATGAAGGCGCGCTTTGGGTACGAGGCACGCTTGCGCCGAGCACCGGGCCCGATGAAGGCATCCGCGTCTCCAACCAGGCCCGCATCATACTTTGCTCCTTCCCCGAAGTTCCGCAATGCACCAGTCAAACCGGTCGTCCCGACGACGGGACGGATACGACCAGCTTTTTCAATACCGAGTACTTCGTTGATCTGAAGCCGAAAGATCAGTGGCGGCCGGTTTTTCACGAGAACAAAGACGAACTGATCGCGGCCATGAACCGCGAACTCAGCAAGATTCCTGGCGTCGTCTGGGGATTTTCGGCGGGGTGAAGGTTCCGGTCTCACCGGTGTAGGTCATGATGATGTCGGGCGAACTGGCAGGGGTTCCAAGCACATTGAGGAGACCGGCCAGGGTTGCAGAGCCGAGGTCGGTGAGCACTGTTCCCGAACCGAGATTCAGCGTACCGCCCGATCCTGCAACCAGCGATGCGATCGAGTTGTTGTAGGCTGAGGTATCCAGCACACCACCGTTAATGTTCACCGCTGAATTGGGCGACAGAGCGTTGACCGCCCCGGCAACGACAGACCGGCGGTGATGGTGGTGTCACCGGAGTAAGTCGTGCTGCCCCCCAGGGAAGGGTGACCACACCGCTGGTGCTCTTGGTCAAGGCGGAGAAGTCTCCGACCAGGCCCACACCAACCGAACCAGCCGAGAAGTTGTAGCCCGGCCCCACAGCAGGCCCCGCGCCACCGTTGGTGATGGTACCGCCGGCAAGGCGGACTTCACCGGTGACTTCGGGGTAGTTCAACTCAGGGTGCCAGTGGAGTTGATCGTACCGGCGCGTTGGCGAGAGGAGTCGGCGAAGCTGCCGTTGGCTAGATGTTCACACCGCTTCGGCCGGCCCGGGCAGATAATTGGTGGCGGGATTAAGGTTCAGGGCCAGGGTCGCCCTGATTGATGATCGTTCCGCCCTGCCAGTAGTTGTAAGCGCTGAGGGTCCAGGTGCCGGTGCCGGTCTTGGTGACCTGGGTGAAACCTTCGACCACGGCTGCGGCATTGAGGCTGGTCCCGCCGCCGTAGTTACCTTGCGAATGCGGCGGGGTCAGCAGCAGGATGCTGCCGTTCATCACACCGGTGCCGCTGCCGGCCGAGGGTGAGGTTGGAGTAACCATCACCGGAGACGGCTTCGGTGTAGTTGTCGAGTGCCGACGCGGGTGTTTCGGCCAGTTCCATTAAATGTGACGGTGCTGGAAGCACGGAGGCATCGAGCGTACCCCCGCCGATGCCCAGAGTGAACAGGCGATTGGTGGCTGTTGAGCACACCTGAGATGACTGGTGTTGATCTGCAAGGTAGACCGCCTTAGGAATGAAGGTCCAAGGTATCGCCCGTACCCAGCGGGAGGGCCGGCCCTGGTTGGCCAGATGTCGAGGCGATGACGGTACCGCCGGTAAATGGTCGGTTGCCGCCGTTATAACCGTTAGTTACCGGTCAGGTCGAGCGTGCCCGGTCCGTCCTTCACCAAAGCCCGAGTTTCCATTGTCACAAGGATCGAGGCGATGGCACCTGGCCCAGCAGCATCGTTCTGATGAATGAACAGGAGCGTCATTTCCAAGGCGCCTTAGAAATTCCACCGGAGATGTTGACGCCGTGTCACCACCGCGCTGGATCATCAGGATACCACCGGCTCTGAGTGATGTTGGTGGTGTTGTACCCAAGGGTCAGCGTTGTTCCAGGGCAATCGCATCTTCTCCACTGAATATTTGATTTTAACTCGCCAAGGGGTGTGTGAGAGCTTTTGATTTGATAATCTGGTTTTCTGTTGTGCGAGGCCTCGCATCGTTTGAATAAATTAGCCGCTTGCGAGGAGCTTGACATGGAAGTCACTGCGACCAGAGGTTTTCTGCGCCATTTTTCCGACATGCCCGATCCCCAAGGTGTCAACCAGATCCACAAAGTTCACGACCTGATCGTGATCGCCGTTATGGCGGTGATCTGCGGGGCGGATGGATGGGCCCAGGTGGCGGTGTTCGGCCAATGCAAGCAGAAGTGGCTGGCGACTTTTCTGGAACTCCCCGGCGGGGATTCCCAGCCACGACACGTTTGGCCGGGTCTTTTCGCTGCTGGATCCCGATGCGTTTGACCTGTTTTCTGGCGTGGATGTCGGCGTTGGTGGAGTTGTCGGGAGGGAGGCTGATCGCCATCGACGGCAAAAGTATCCGCCGGAGTTTCGAGCATGCCTGGGACAAGAGCGGCATGGTTCACATGGTCAGCGCGATGCTGAACCAGGGGAGGCAACCGGATTGTCTTTGGTCAACTGGCGGTTGAGGATAAGAGCAACGAGATCACCGCCATTCCAAAGCTGCTTGAATTGAGGATCTGCGGGGCGTGGTGGTCACCATCGACGCCATGGGAACCCAGCGTGAGATTGCCAAAACAATTGTCGATGGGAAAGGGGACTACATCCTGAGCGTGAAGGAAAATCAGCCGGCATTGCATCAGAAGGTGAAGGCTCTGCTGGAGGATGCGGTCCTGGGTCCGGTTGCGGGTCTGAAGGTCGGACACTTCAAACAAAGCAACCAAGACCATGGCCGGATCGAGACCCGGCAAGTCTGGGTCGTCAACGACACCCAATGGCTGGGTGAAGACCTTCTGAAACTGTGGCCGGGCCTAGCTGGCATGGCGCTGGTACAACGCACCCGGCAGGACCTGGGTGATCTGTCTGGCAAAATCACCACCGAGCGGCATTACTACATCAGCAGCCTCAAAGGCTGCGACAACGCCGCGGCTGACACCATGGCCCAGTACATCCGCGGCCACTGGAGTGTGGAGAACAATCTGCACTGGCAACTGGACGTGAGCTTCAACGAGGACCAGCGGATCCGCAAGGAAAAAATGGTGCCCAGAACTTCTCGCGGCTGTGCCGGATCGCCCTGAATCTGCTGAAGAGAGATACCAGCCTGAAAGCCGGCATCAAGACCAAACGTCTCAACGCCGGCTGGGATCATGATTATTTGCTCAAACTTATCGGCGCGTGAAGATGCGATTGCCCTGAGCGTTGTTCCGGTGGCGCTCAGGGCCAGCGTGTTGCTGCCCGACGAGGCATTGGTGATTCTTACCGTGCTGATGGAAGTGCTGTATTGAAGCCAGCCGCTAATCCGGCGGAATCCAGTGTGACGTTGGTGTTCGCGGCGGGCGGTCCAGTTGGTGCCGGGGTCAGAGGTATAGCCCGAATAGGCTCTGATATTGCCCGTGCTGATATTGCGATCCGCCCAGTCGGTGCCGCCGAAGGTTGCAAAACCACCAATGATGCCGGTGACCGGGTTGTTGAAGTAGAAGCGCCGGTCGCGGCATTGGTTCCGCCGGGGATGGTGATGGTCGGGTTCTGGGTATAACCGCTGCCCCAGTTGTCCATATAAATTGCGGTGACCACACCCGAGGCGTTGGTGGCGGCGTGCCCGATGGCCTGAACTCCACCGGCGGTGTTGGGGGCACTCAGTAGTGATCGCCATATTGCTTTGGTTAATGGCGTAACCGGTTCCACCACCGGTCAAAGCCACGCCAATGCCCGACGCGCCAAAGTTGACGGTCGCGGTTCCTCCCGAAGCGTTATTGTAGGAAAAATCCACGCTGCTGGCGCCTGCGCTGCGGAGCAGATCACCTGCTGCCAGGGTCGGGCACCCGGCCTCCCTGGGGTTGTCAATTGGACGGTGCTGAAACCGCCGTTCAGCTGCAAACCGACCGCTGACACGCTGGCAGCGCCGCCGGTGGTGGCGGTCAGGTAGTTGCCACCGATGATCGGCAGGTTCTGGGTGACGGCGGTGCTGGCGTTGCCCTTGAGTTGGAGGTTGACCTGGATTGACGAGGAATTGCTGGCGGGCCGTGGTGGTTGGAGCTGCGATGCTGCCAGTGCTGACGCCGGTCAGCGTCTTGGTGGCTGTGTCGCTGAAGTAATCCAGGATCATGGTCATGCCGCTGATCTGTTCGCTGTAGGTCTGGTTGGGCGCCTCCATAAGCGACTTCCGCGGTATCTCCGCTAAGGGTTAAAGTACCGGTGCCCTTGATGCCATACGTTCCACCGCTGGCCAGGCTGCCGGCGAATTTCCCGGCAGAAGCGAGATTGCCCGGACCGCCCACGAAGTTCTCGACCTGCGAAGCCGGACAGGATATAGCTGTCGCCCGCGCCACCGAAGGTGGCGGGGGTGGAACCCGTGTTGATGAGTTCGGGCAGGCCCAGGGTACCGTGCTGTTACCACCGACGCCGGACCAGTTACGACCGCTGAAAGAGAAGCCATTCAGATCCAAGGTTCCGGTCATGGTAACCGCCGTGCCCGCCTGAGGATTGCCCAGAGAAGCAGGCGTGGCAGCACGCAGCATCGCGCACCGGCATTTACGCTGATAGCACCACCGAACGTGTTGTTCGGGTTGGTGTCCATGAAAATGCCGGAACCGCTTACGGACAGCCCGTTCGTGGTGGCACCGCCAAAGATCTGCCCGCTGATGATGTTGGGCACCGGACCCTCAACGCGACCGCCAGCGTTACCGCGGCAAGAGAAATCGGTGAAGGCGTAATCGACACCGTTGGTTGAGAACTCGGCGCCGCCGAAGGGCAAAGTTCCCCGGTCGGGCCGTAGTAGTTGCCGCCGTCTGGGCGGAAGTTGATGGGCTGATCGTTGTTGGCGTGGATGGTCAGGGGACCGCCCACTGCGGCAAACCCGCCGCCGGTTCCGTCAAAGGAAGGACCGGAGATTGAAATCTGACCGCTGCCCGGACCGTAACTGATCGCGACATTGCCGTTGGTGGCGATCACACCGCCGTTGTTGAGGGCGACGTTGTTCTTGGCCAGGGTCGCGATGGTGGGGACGTACAATCCGCCGCCGGAGACGATGATCGGACCGCTGACGTTGATCCCCTGTGGCGGCAACACTGACGACCATCCCCTGGGACAAACCGATGCTGTTGTTCGTGTTACCGCTTTGATGCCAGCCGACACCGTAGATGGTCAGACCGCCGGTACCGCTGACGCCACCGGAGAGCTTGGCGTAAGCGGTACCCAAGTTGCTCTGGGTGCCCAGCGAGTTTGGATCGGGCAGTGCCGTGGTGGTGATCGTGAACGGCCCGGTCATGCTGATCGGGTTCAGGATGTTAAGCACGCCGGTCGAAAAGACGCGGCTGCCGACTACGAGGTTTCCTCCCAACTGGGTCGAGGTGACGGTGGATGGCGAGGAGTTATTGCCGAGGTTAACGGTGGATTCCGCCCTCAGCGGAGAAACCACCACCACCGCTGCCGAAGCTCACCTGCCCGGCACTGCTGCCGATCGAGCGGTTGAACGTGCCGCTGGTGGCGTAGGCACCTCCGCTATTGAGCACCAACAGGCCACTGGACAGCGCGTTTCCGTCGACGGCGGAGAACACCGCCGTTAATGACGGTGCCACCCGTGTAAACGGCCGGGGCAGTCACGATCAACTCGCCGTATCCGGCCTTGACCAGAACACCAGAGCCGTGACCGGCGTCAGATACGACCGGAGCAGAGATTGTGAGGATCGATTCGGCAACCCCCCCGGCGGCACTGGCGGGATCGACGGTCACATACACGGGAGTATTATCGGAAGCACCTGTGTCGCCGTAGATCGTTCCGGTTCCCGTGATATTGGTGCTTATACCGTTGGATGTTGCGACCAGCAGGCCCCCAGAGGCCAGAAGCACCGAGTTGCTGCCCAGAGCGATAGTCTGGTCAAGCGTTCCAACATTGCCGTTATCATTGATACGCAGCGAGTTAGCGGTGGTGTTGCCGGTCATCGTCAAATTGGCGGAATTGGCGTAGTTGGCATTGTTTGCCGCATTGTTCAGGCCACTTGCAGTCAACGTGGTGTAGGTCGCCACGCCAATGGTGCCAGCGACGGTACCGGTGCCGATGGCGGCGAAATCGGTGCCGAGGGTGGCCCAGCCACCCACGAGGTTGCCGGTCGTACCAGAGGCGGCAATACCACCGGGAGTGGTGACCGATGCGGTGAACAGATTGACAGTGCCATAATTGCTGTTGCTGATGGTGCCCAGGGTGACTAACCCGGTTCCGTTTTCAACTTCGATCTGGCTTTGACCAGCACCGATTGTGGTGCCGGCAACAGTCGTGTTGGCGTTCGAGGTCTTGTTGTTGATGAACAGTGCCGCGGAGGACAGGGTCAGTGCGGTGCCGATCTTGGCGAAGGCATTCACCGAGTTGTCGATCCACAGGCTGGCATCGGTCACGGTGGTCAGGCGCTTCCGAAGGTGTTGGCAACCGTGGGGGGATAGGAACACCATGGCCTGCTGCTGAAACCGCCGCCTTCAGGACTGCCGTTGATGCTATAGGCCTGGTGCGTGCCGTTCCCGCCGGTGACGGTCAGGTTACCGGCCGTGATGGCACCGGTGATTTCGAATTCACCGAAGCCGCTGTCGGTTAGGGTCAGGCTGCTGGTGCCGTTGCTGATGTTGGAATTAATCAGCAG
Source organism: uncultured Acidobacteriota bacterium (assembly GCA_963755795.1). Lineage (GTDB taxonomy): Bacteria > Acidobacteriota > Terriglobia > Terriglobales > Acidobacteriaceae > Sulfotelmatobacter. Next base: position 202,000 of record CAVWLI010000026.1, read on the forward strand.
GGGGAAGCCCCGTCGTTGCTGATCGACGCAATGGAACTGATGGTGCCGGTCTTGATGACGTTGCCCTGGGCGAGAGAACCCGTTCCGGCACCGGTCAGGCTTCCCGTAAGCAGCGGGGCGACGAAGCTGATGGCGGTGGACCCGTTACCGGTGATATTGCCTGTGATGTTCAGCGGGCCGGAGTTGGATTCGCTCACGGCAAAGCTGCTGCCCAGCGTGAGCGGGGCAGAGATCAAGTTCAGCGAAACGTTCGAAATATTGATTGTGCTGAGCCCGGAGACGGCTGTGGTGCCACCGATAATCAGTGATCCGCTGGAGGTTCCGGTTGGGTTGGCGCTGCCGGGGTTGAGGATATTGGCATTCGGGGTGATGTAGGTGATAGAGGAGACACCCATGATGCCCCCGCTGAAGTTGAACGAGGGGGTAGATCCGGTGTAGTCAAAAACGCCGACGCTGTCGGTGATGGTAAGGGCGGTGGTGCCCGTCCCCGTGACAAGGCCGGTGAAACTGTTCAGCCCCTGTGACTGGGAGGTGATGGCCAGTGTGCTTCCCGAAGCATTGATGGCACCAAACGTGTTGGATGCGGTGCTGGAAATGCTAATCAGACTGGAAATGCCGTTCATGGTGCCGGAGAATATGCTGCTTGCGGAGGTGGTCACATTGACCACCGGGGTGTTGGTGATATTCCCGCTGACGTTGAACGCGCGCTGGGTTCCGGGAGAAGTGACGGCGGCATTGCTGTCGATGCCCGCGCCGGACATGAACCGGCACGGTCGCGCTGATGAGCAGTTCCGCATACTCTCCGGCGGTGATCGTGCCGTTGGAGAAGTTGATCGCGTTGGTCCCGAAGTAACTCGAAGCGTCGATCGAACCGCTGGTGACGCTCAGGGTGTTACCGCCCAGGTTCAGGTCGTGCGCCCCGGTTGATCCAACTCCGTTGGACAAGAACAGCGAATTGACCGCTGTCGGCCCGGACAAAGTCAGGTCGCCCGCGCGGTCATCAGGTACTTGTAGTTGTTGGTCGGATCGCTTCCGGTCCCCGCGGTAAGGGTCAGACCGGAAGTGTAGGCCGTGAGGTTGTTGTTGATGACCATGCCCGGCCAGTTATAGTCGCCCGTGCTGACAAACGCGTAGGGAATGATGGTGGCCGACGAACTGCTTCCGGCGCCGGTGTTGACTGAGGCGATGGGCTGCGAGGTTACAGTCGCCGAAGTGATGTTGCTGGGGGAGAATATAAAACTGCGCCGCCCGTGCCGCGGTTCCAGGTGCCCAGAACCAGGTCGGTGCCGTAATCGCCCCGCTCTCAGATTCAAGGCGATGCTGTTGCTGCCGCTGAATGTAAAGCTGCCCAGGGACTGGTTGCTGG
>CAVWLI010000027.1:0-68793 GCA_963755795.1 uncultured Acidobacteriota bacterium
AGGGACCCTAGTCAAGCTGCGTCACCAGGGCTTTGCCACTGCTCCCGAGCAAGCTGTTAGCCACGGCGAAGGCTGGAAGCGCGTCTTCGGCTGGCTCCAGGCCTACATCGAGCGCGGCCAAACCGTCGACACGCGGAAATAGATCAGGCCACGCAGTCCACCGATCTTCTGATGTCGCGGTTCTGAAAGGGCGCGGCTTCCAGCCGCGCCGCAAAGGCAAACAGAAACGTGGAAGAGCGGCCCTTCAGGGCCGCGTCAGAGCGAGGTTAAGAAATGTGGGCCGGGTGCCCCATCTTTCGCGTTCTTCGCGAAAGGTGGGATTCCACGAGCGCCGACACTGTGGGGTTTTGACTCGCGAAATGCACCACCAGATTATTGTTCGCGCAGCACGTTCGCCGGATCAATGCGCAGCGCGCGTCTCACCGGCCCGGCCACTGAGAGCGATCCAGTAACCAGCACGGTCAACGCCACGGCGCCTAGCACAAATGGATCCTGCGCCGATGCCTGGTAGACAATGGCCGAAAGCACCCGGCTCGCGGCCACCCCGAGCAGCATCCCGACCACCGACCCGGTGGCCAGCAGAATCATCATCCGCCCCAGCGCAGCCGAAAGAACTTGCCGCGCCTGTGCCCCCAGCGCCACGCGAATGCTCAACTCGCGCAGTCGTTTGCTGACGCTGTAGGAAGCCAGCCCGAACGTCCCGGTAATCGAAAGCAACAATCCGAACGCGCCAAACAACCCAAGTGCAACCGTCGCCACCTGCGCTACAAAGTAAGTCATTCCCAGCGTGCTCTTCCATGGAGCGCTTACCCGGATCGGCACCGCCGGGTCGAGATCACGAATCACCCGCTGCATCGTGCCCGACATTTCCACCGCGGCCGCGTCCGGTGAATCCGCACTCAGCCGCACAAGAAACGATGTGTGCCCCGTCGTTCCCTGCAAAATCGGGTGGAACGTCGCCACTTCCTGATCTTCGGTCAGCGAAAAATACTTCCCGTCGGCCACAACCCCCACGATCTGCACCGACTGACCCGACCCGTTCTTGAAATACCGCCCTACGGCCTCGACCGCGTGCGTACGATCCAACCGAAATACCCGCCGGGCAAATTCCTGATTCACTACCGCCACCGCCGGAGACTTCGCCGTGTCATCGAAGCTCAAATCCCGGCCCGCCAGCAGCGGCGTCCCAGCCGCCACAAAATATCCCGGCGAGACCCAGTAGTTGTAAGTATCCGACGCTCGGTTCGATGGTCTGAAATCCGTGGTCTGCTGTGAGAACACGTCAGACTCATCCGTATCCATGGAGAGCGGCGTGGTCGTTCCATATGCGGCGGTTTCCACTCCCGGCAGGTGCAAGACTCTTTCCAGCAGTTGGCGCTGGAACTGATCCGACGTCACATCCGTGTACCCCGCCTGGTTCAGCTCGAACTTCGTCAGCACCGCGTGCTGCGGATTGATCCCCATGTTCATCGTCATGGCCCTCCCCAATCCGCGCAGCGACACGAACGCCGCGGTGACGGTAACGCAGCACAGCGCGACCTGCGCCGCCAGCAGCACATCGCGGAGCGCCCATCGCCGCCCGACTGACGTTTGATTTCCACCGTTCTTAATCGCGTCGTTCGGGTCAGTCTTGAAAATCTGCCGCAGCGGCATCACTCCGAACACCACGCCCGCGAATACCGAGATCACCAGCCCGATCGCAATCAACGATGGCTGCGGCTCAATCACAAAAAACTTCATCGGATATTCGCTCGGCGGTTTCCACCGTGCCAGCCCACTCAGAGCCGTCCACGCCAACCCGCAAGCGCACGCGCCCCCGGCAACCGCAATCAATACCGCTTCAGAAAGTATCTGCCTCACCACGCGCCAGCGACTCGATCCCACCGCCATACGAATCGCAATCTCGCGCGTGCGGTCCGCCGTCCGCGCAGCGAACAACCCGCCCAGATTTGCGCAGGCAGCCAGCAAAACGATCCCAGCCAGTCCCAGCACGCCCGCCAGAAAACTGCGCGCCGGAGCTCCGAAAAAATCGCCCATCAGTCCCGGCCGCACCAGCTTATAGGTCAGCCGTTCTTCCTCCTTCGGATATTGCTGCTTCGCGTGCGCCGCAATCGCATCCAGGCCTGCCTGCACCTCCGCCATGGTGACCCCGTCCTTCACACGCACGACTCCATACGCATGCGATTCGCGCCGCACCTCCAGCCAGTTGTCCTCTTCCAGCGACGCTTCGTTAGCCATCGGAACGAAAATATCCAGCTGTCCCATCTTTTCCGTCCCGTAGAAACCCTCTGGCGTCACTCCCACGATCGTGTACGGATGCTTGTTGATCCGCACCGTCCTCCCCACCACGCTCGCGTCGCCGTTGAAATCGTTCTTCCACGCCGGCCAGGAAAGCACCGCACTCTCCGACGCTCCCGGATGATCGTCATCCGCCCGATTCAGCAGCCGCCCCAGCAACGGCTGAATGCCCACAACCTCGAAATATTGGCCGCTGACTTCGGCGCCCCACACCGGCCGCGTTACCCCGTTCGCATCCAGCCCAAAGTTCTCGATCATCACCGCAGCTACGGCCGAAAAGACCGAATTCCCGTCGCGCACATCCCGCACTTCCGGATACGAAAAAAACGGATAGGGCTGGTCCTTGCGCGCCAGCGTCATAACCTTCTCGGCATGAGGCACATCAATCGGACGCAGAATCAACGCCTGCAGCACCCCGAAAACCACCACATTGGCCGTGATGGCCAGCGCCAGCGTGAAGACGGCGGCCAGCGCGAAGCCGGGCGACCGCCGCATCTGGCATAGAGCAAATCGCAAGTCCTGCAACAGCGTCGTCATGGTTCGTCCTCCGGCCGAGGATATGGCTACATTCAGGCAAGCGCAATTCAAGAACCAAAGCACGGACCGCGCAACTCGATGAAGACTGAGCATCTTGGGCGATCGCGGAATTCTGGAAGTGAATTTAAGTGTCCGCTTTCACCGCCCGCTGTCCGCGAATGAACAGACGCAAGGATGGCCGCTGGAAACGTGGCCAGGTGCCATCGAAGGTTCGCTAGTGCATCAGGGACAATTTGAAGCGGCCGTAAACTTAGAGTCTGCATGATTCTGCAAGTACTTTCTTAGGCCACTCAGTATCCATTCGTCTTTAAAGCCAAAATGTTTCATTTCTTGCAAGGCATCTTTGGGCGGCAGGCCTCGAAAATAGATTTCGTACAGCGTTGCGATCAGGCTGGTTCGGTCGCGGCCGAGATTACAGTGAAAATAAACCGGCCGAAGCCTTTTATCGGCGAGCAAACATAGAGCATGGCGCACATGCCGCTCTGACGGAGCAACCGGCGACGCATTCATCGTGATGGGAATCACCCTGATGTCATACTTCTTTGCCTTCTCCTTCTCTCCCCGGTAAAGCACCGGAACGAATTGCAAGTCAACGATAGTTTTAACGTTCTTGGAGCGCAGGAAGCGAAAGTCGGCATCGTTTTTCGGCTTCGATCCCTTATAAACCCCGTCGTCGATCTCTCCGAATCGAACGATCGATGTCCCCGGCGCAGGATGGGTAGGTTTCGAAGTGCTCGCTGGAACATATTGTGCAACGGCATAGGTCGCCATCAAGCACAAGGAAAACAGTGTGGTAAAACAAGACCTCATCTGGCTCTGACGGCGGCTCGACGACTTAAGCATGTTTGAATCCTAGCAGGATGCTGAAAAACCGCCTTCCGCACAGATTTTGGGAAAGGCACGACTTCAGTCGTGCCGCCCAGGCGCAAGCTCCACGATGCGAGCAGAACCGTGGAAGAGCGGCGCTTAAGAGCCTGCCCTGAGCGAAGTCGAAGGGGCTGCGTTGAAGAGATTCTTCAGTTCTCGATTGTGGTTGTCATTCAGACCACGAACCGTCATGCGCTCGCGGTTGCGTTGCAGTTTGCCGCGCACGGAGCGGTACTCGCCACTGTCGTGGGTCTCGACGGCGAAACCACTGTAGGCCCATAGTTGGCGTTTGGTACGGAAACGGTGCGGGGTCTGCAGCAAAGCCACTAGCAAGGCCGTGCGAATCGGACCGATGGAAGGAATCTGGCGCAGTAACTTCACGGCCGAATGCTTGTGGCTTTCCGCCAGCAACTCGTGGCGCGCTTCGAGGCGCACCGGTTGCAACAGATCCAGTTGCTGATAGAGCCGCTCGGCGCGAAGCCGAACGCCTGGTTCAGCGATCTTCGCCAACCACTCGGCGCGATGACGGGCAGCGTAGACGGTTGCGCCAGCGCAGGGAATCGCCCAGCTGCGATACAGAGCTTTGATGCGATTCATTACCCGAGTCACATCTTGGGTGATGGTCAGATAACTTCGCCCTAGTTCCTTCAAGGTGCGAACCCCATGCTCTCCGTGGTACACGGGATGGAGTTGGTTGCCGCGTAACAACTCCGCCAGCTTGCGCGCATCGATCCGGTCGCTTTTTGTTGCCATCCTTCAACAGAGCGTTCTTGCGCGGATCGCAGACTACAAGATGGTGGACACGAGGCTTCAGCAGGTCATGCAACCAGGCAGCGGAGGTTCCCTCTTCGAAGGTCACAGAAAGGGTTCCTTGCAATCCTCGGATGAAATCTATGATAGTGGCCGCCTTGGTCTCCAGCAGACATTCCATGATCAGCTTGCCCGCAGCATCCATCACCGCCACCGAGATGGTGGCTTGGTGCACGTCCATCCCGATATACTTTTCCTGATTCATAAAGGCGCTCCCTTTCGCTAGGGAACCTCTGAGCAACCTTCAATTTTGAAGGCGGCGGGAATTCCAGAGGTGTCCCGGCCGCGAATTCTCCTCGGTGGCTTGCGACCTTACCGGAACCCGCTGTTCACGAGGCTGGCAGAGACACTACGCCCTCGCCACTGCCAGCCGTCTGCGGTGCAGGTACAGGTTCACCAGCGCGAAGCTGGCGCACAGCCGATGATGGTTCTTCTCAATCCCGCGGTATCGCACCTTCTCGAAACCGAAGATGCGCTTCAGTATCCGGAACGGATGTTCCACCTTCGCTCGCACTCTGGCCTTCACCCGGTTCTTCGCCTTTTCTAACTCGTCCACAAAGTTCTTGTATCTCGTTCTCCGGCTGGTCATATCTTGCGCGTGCGGCGCCGCCGCCCGGATCGCTTCGCCCTGCCCCTGATATCCCCCGTCGCCCCACACCTTGCGCTCTTCGCCGTGCAACAGGTCCGGCAGCATGTGCTTGTCCGCCACCGATGCCGCCGACGTGCACACCGAATGCACATGGCCATGTTTGGAGTCCACTCCGATGTGCGCCTTCATCCCGAAGTACCACTGTTTGCCCTTGCGCGTCTGATGCATCTCCGGGTCGCGCTCACCGCTCCGGTTCTTGGTCGACGAAGGGGCATGAATAATCGTCGCGTCCACAATCGTGCCGGTGGTGATGCGGACGCCGCGCCTTTCCAGATACTGATTCACCGCCTCCAGCATCGCCGGGCCCAACTTGTGTTTCTCCAGCAGGTGACGGAACTGCAGAATCGTGCTCTCGTCCGGCACCGGCGCCCGCCCCAGATCGATGCCCACAAAGTGCCGCAGCACCGGCGATTCATACAGCGCATCCTCCGCCCCCGGATCGCTCAGGTTGAACCACTGCTGCACCAAGTAGACCCGCAACATGAGGCTCAGACCCATGGGAGGCCGCCCGTTCTCCCCCTTCGGATAGTGCGGCTCCACCAGCGCCTGTAACTCGGCCCACGGAACAATCTGTTCCATCTCTTCGAGAAACAGCTGTCGCTTGGTCTTCCGCCCGTACTTCTCAAACCCCGTTTGCGCCGCCAGAGTTTGCTGTCCCATCCGCCTTTTCACCTCGACTTACACACTACCCGCTTCCCCTGTGGATCGCACAGTTCTTCAGAGGTTCCCTAGGTTGGGATTCCACAAAATCTAATCCCTTGGGGTTCTGATTTCCTCGGACGGTATCAAGGTCAAAATTCCCACCCTAACGGCGCAAAAGGCGCGACGTTAGGATGGGGCACGCGCCCCGATTGGTTTTGCTAGAAGCTAGCAGCTAGCCGCTGCAGCCGCGCTATACTTTCCCTATATGTCCGCGGACGCTCCAAAGACGTTCTACCTCGAAACCTTCGGCTGCCAGATGAATTTCCACGACTCCGAAAAAGTCGTGGGCACGCTGCTGCAGGAAGGCTATCGCCAAGTAGATACCGTCGAGCAGGCCGACCTGGTGCTATACAACACGTGCTCCATCCGCGACAAGGCCGAGCAGAAGGTCTTCAACCGCCTCTCCGATTACAAGAAATATAAAAAGCAGGGCAAGACGTTCGGCGTGCTGGGCTGCGTCGCCCAGCAGGAGGGCGAAAAGATTTTCGAACGCGCCCCCTACGTGTCTCTGGTCTGCGGATCGGCCTCGTACAACAAACTACCGCAGATGCTGAAGCAGTTGGAAGGGGCGGAGTCGGGGAACACTGCGTCGAGTGCGCCGATTTCAATTCCAACTGCGGGTGCCCCACCCTTCGCGGTTTTCGAAGGGTGGGAGTCGATGCGGCCGACATCGGGCGATTCGAATCCATGGAACTCGGCAGGGAAGCCGGCGGTAAAGTCCGGAAGCCGAAAGCCGGAAGCCGAGAGCCTGGTCCGCATTACCGGCCTCGACGACCGCGAAACCGACGCCTGCTTCGAAACGGAATTCACCGCCCGCACGAATCCGAATCGCGGCTACATCACCATCATCGAAGGCTGCGACAAGTTCTGCTCCTACTGCGTCGTGCCTTACACGCGCGGCAAAGAACGCAGCCGCACCTCGCAGTCCGTGCTCGCCGAAGCCCGCCAGATGGCCGATCTCGGCTACACGGAAATTCAACTGCTCGGCCAGAACGTGAATTCCTACAAAGATTCGGAAGGGAACTCGGCCAAGCGAAGAACTTTCGCCGAGTTGCTCGCCGCCGTAGGAGAAGTTCCCGGCATCCGCCGCGTGCGCTTCATGACCTCGCACCCACGCGATTTCGGTCACGACATCGTCGAGGCCATCGACGCCGTGCCCACGCTTTGCGACCACGTGCACCTGCCCGTGCAGAGCGGATCGACGCGCATGCTCGACGCCATGCAGCGCCTCTACACCCGCGACCAATACCTCGAGCGCATCGCCTGGATGAAGTCGGCGAAGCGCGAAATCAGCATCACCACTGACGTGATTGTCGGCTTCCCCGGCGAAACCGAATCCAACTTCGCCCAGACGCTCGACCTGCTCGAAGAAGTCGGCTACGACGCAGTCTTCGCCTTCAAATACTCGCCGAGGCCCAACACGCCATCGCTCAAATTAGAAGACGCAATCCCCGACGAAGAAAAGGCCCGCCGCCTCGACGTATTGATGGCGAAGCAACGCGAGATTCAGATCACTCGCTACAAGAAATACATTGGCGCAAAATGTGAAGTAATGGTTGAAGGCAAGAACGAGGCCCGCTCCCAATATATCGGTCGCACCACACACAATAAGACTCTGAATTTCACTGCCCCTCCCACGGCCAGTCCCAAACCTGGAACCTACGCCCCAGTCGTCGTCACCGGCAGTTTTCCCAACAGCCTCCTCGGCGAATTGGTGGTATAAGAATGAAATTCGGCAGGAGGTCCCCATGGAAGTAGAAATGACGATCCGCGCCCTGATGATGGACCCAGTTACGAATATGCCGATTGTTGTGTTGAAAGATGTTGGTGGGGACACGGTGTTGCCGATCTGGGTGGGGGTGCCGGAGGCGAATGCGATTTTGCTGGAGATGGAGAAGGTCAGCACGCCGCGGCCGATGACGCACGATTTGATCAAGAACGTGCTGACCGGCCTGGAGACCCAGGTGCACAAGGTTGTCGTGACCGAACTGCGCGAGGACACGTTCTATGCGGTGATTTGGCTGGAGCGCGGGGGCGAGGTCATCAGCATCGACTCGCGGCCTTCGGACGCGCTGGCGCTAGCGTTGCGGGTGGATTGTCCTATCTTTGTCGAAGAACTTGTGTTGAAGACGTCGAAGCTGGCGGCCAATATGTCGGACCGGGTTACGAGCGAGGAATTGCGCAAGTACCTGGAAGGTCTGGGCGACGACGATATGGGGAAGTACAAGATGTAGGTGGTGCGGGCGTGATGCTTCCGCACTGTATTTGACATCACCTCTTCAATATGACATCATCGGTGCTATATGCGCACCACTCTCAACCTTGATGATGATGTCCTAGAACTCCTGAAGGACTACGCGGAAAGCCGCTCGGTGGCGCTGGGAAGAGCCGCCTCGGAACTCGTCCGAAGGGGATTGGCGGCGCCGGTTCAGACTCGGCTCGTCAATGGTTTCCACACCGTCGTACTCCCGGCAAATTCTCCAAAGGTTTCGGCCGGCAAAGTTAAAGAATTGCTTGAGGACGAGGTCTAAGTGGCAATCTCGCTGCTGGACGCGAATGTTTTGATCGCGCTGGCCTGGCCCGAGCACGAGTCTCACGCGAGAGTTGGGCGCTGGTTCGCGCGCCACTCCCGCGCCGGATGGGCTACCTGCCCATTTACGCAAGCAGCGTTCGTGAGGGTCCTGAGCAATCCGAGTTTTTCTGCCGATGCATTGACGCCCGAGAACGCCCTGCGAGTGCTGGAATCGAATCTGCTGCTCCCGGGTCATCATTTTTGGGCGGACTCAATCTCCGTTCCGGACGCGCTGGGAAGAGTCGGCGCGCGATTGACCGGGCATCAGCAGATCACAGATGCATATCTGGTAGGGTTGGCGATTCACCATCAGGGCCGGCTGGCAACGTTGGACAAGGGAATCGGGGCTTGGGCGAGTGGGTCGGTCGCGGTGATCGAGTAAGGCGAGTCGCGGCTTTCGTTATTGGTTTACATAATACCTGTTATCGGACATTGCATTAGTGCTGGCCGGCTCATGCGCAGATTCATTCTCAGCCTGCATCTTTCCCTTGCTCTGATCTCGGGAATCTTTGTGCTGGTCCTGGGGGTCACGGGCTGCATCATGGCGTTTGAAGCTGAACTGGATCGGCTGATTCATCCGAATTTGTCGTACGTGAGGCCGGGTGGGCATTCGCTGTCGCTCACCGAAATTGGCGAGGCTGTTTCCAGGCGGTTCGTCGGAGAGCCGGTGGTCGCCTATCTCCCTTCCGAATCATCTGACCTTTCCTTCCAGGTGATATTGCCCAGCGGCGTGGTTTGCGTGAATCAATACACCGGCGAAATTCTGGGGACTCGGACCCGAGGGCAAACTATCTTTGGACTTGCTCACGAGCTTCATGTGCAGCTCGCTTCAGGCGATGTGGGTCGAAACATCATGAAACAGTCGGGAGTGGCGATGCTGGTTTCGCTGGCTTCGGGACTGTATCTTTGGTGGCCGCGGAAGCGGGTGGGTATTCGTGGGTGGCGGAGTGCGACTTTTTGGTTTGATCTGCACAATTCGCTGGGAATCTTGGCGTTGATTCCGGTTCTTGTGCTGGCTGTAACGGGTACGATCATTGGGTTTGAGGATCAAGCGGCAGCCCTTCTGGGCAAGGTCTCGAGGGAAGCTCGCTCGACTGGCCGCCTGCCGGAAGCCATCCGACAGCAGCCGGCGCCCGGAGCATCCGTCATTACGCCCGACCAGGCAGTGCTGATCGCGCAGGCTCAAATGCCGGGCGCTGTGCCCTACCGAGTGCAGATGCCACAATACGGCGGCGCTTATCGAGTAAGCATGGATGATCCGCGCGACAAGGTGGCGGGCGAGCGTAATCTGGTGGTGATTGACCAATACAGCGGCGCCGTAATTTCCTCGGCCCGATCCGGGGAGATGTCGTCCCCCGAGAGGATGCTGGCTGCGAATGAAGCGATCCATACCGGGGCAGTGCTTGGCACGCCGGGGAGGGCGATTGCGTGCCTGGCATCTATCATTGTGCCGGTGCAGGTGATGAGTGGAATTTTTCTGTGGCTTCGCCGGAGGCGAGCCGCAGTGCGGTGAGCAAGTCGGGAAAAATTCTCTATGAAACGAACGCTTGCGATCGATGTGCTGATGGTTATGCTGTGTGTGGTAAGTGCTGGGGCGAGTGATCTTGCCGGCAAGTGGTCGGGGACGTTCAAAGCCAGCGGCGGAGATCACGGCATCCCGCAACTCGTCATCCTCAAACTGGAGGGAAACAAGTTGACGGGGTCGGCGGGACCGGATGCCGAGGAGCAATATCCGATCGAGAATGGCTGGATCGAAAAAGACCGCGTGCGATTCGAAGTGACGAGCGGTGAGTGGAAATTCAGCTATGACCTGCAGCGTGCCGGGGATGACGAAATGAAAGGCAATCTGGAACTCACCAGTGTCAACAACCGGCGGACCGCCGTGGTGTCGCTGAGCCGGGTGAAGTAGATTTTCTTGTGCTCCTCTACGTGTTTCAGGGGGCTGAAGCCCGACGCGCGAGGGGACTCAACGCGGCGCTGAAGCGCCGCTCCTACACAAGCCAGATCGATATTTCCCGCACAGCCAGCCAGGCGACGGAGTTAGCCGCACAGAACGATTTTGGGATGGAATAACGTGCCGGCTACGCGGGTGGCGATGGCGATCAGGTCGCGCTGGCTGGCGAAGACCTTGACTTGGCGGGCACGGGAGAGATCGGGGAGGTTGATGGTACGTCCGCTGCGGATGCGGGCTACGGTAGGCTCGTCGGCAGTGACGCAGGGGAAGTCGGGCAGAAGTTTGCGGGGGTGGACGAAGATGCCTTCAAGATCTGCAGCGGACGCAACACCAGGTCCCTCCACCTCGCTTGTCTTTCCTTCCAGGAAAGACAAACTCCGGTCGGGATGACAGGAATGATTGCCGGAATGATAGAGATTTGCGAGTTCTTCAAGGGTGTGGGCGTCGGCCAGGGTGAACTCGGCTACGGCGGTGCGGCGCAGGGATTCGAGATGCGCGCCGCAGGCTCGTTCCCTGCCCATATCGTGGGCGACGGAGCGCATGTAGGTTCCGGAGGCGACGCGGGCGCGGAAGCGGACGCGATCGACGTCGACGGCGAGGATTTCGAATTCCTTGATCTCAACCTGCACCGGCTTGAGCACGACTTCTTTTTGCTGGCGGGCGAGCTTGTAGGCGGGGACGCCTTTAATTTTTTTCGCCGAGAACGGAGGAGGAGTCTGTTCGATCACTCCGCGGAAGCGGGCGGCGAGAGATTCGATTTCTTCGGGGCGCAGGCGTACTTCTTGTGGGGTGGTGGTGGGTTCGCCTTCGGCATCGTAAGTGTCAGTAGCGAAGCCGAAGCGGATCGTGCCTTCGTACGTTTTTTCAGACGCCGTATAGAACTGCGCGATCCGAGTGAGGTTGCCGGTGACCAGCGGGAGGACGCCGGTGGCCAGGGGATCGAGCGTGCCGAGATGGCCGATGGAGCGTTCGCCGAGGATGCGGCGGGCGCGGTTGACCACGTCGTGCGAGGTGAGTCCCGCGGGCTTGTCGATGATGAGAACGGCATTCATGAGGAGGATTTGGTAAGGTGATTGAGTGGCTTGAAATTGAGAAATTGGGGAATTTGGCAATCGAGTAATTGAAAACAAAGGACAGCCCGGGCAAGGCGCCGGTCTTTCAATTTCATAATTTCTCAATTACACAATTATTCAATTTCACTGTCTTACCCAGTCTCTCATGCTTCCCCTCAAAGACGATCAACCGAGCTACAGCACGCCGTTTGTAAACTGGTTTCTGATCGCGCTGAACATTCTTGTTTTTTTGTTCGAGTTGCAGCTCAGCCCATCCGGGCTCAAGCGGCTGTTCGATCAGTTCGGGTTAGTGCCAGCTCATGTCTGGAATCCACACAACAACTTCGCGCAGACGATTGTTCCCTTCTTCACGGCCATGTTCCTGCATGAAGGCTGGGAGCATGTGCTGGGCAACATGTGGTTCCTGTTTATCTTCGGGGATAACGTTGAGGACTATCTAGGACATTTTAAGTACCTCACGTTTTATCTGCTGGCTGGGCTGTTGGCCGATGCAGCGCAGATTGCGATCTATCCGCAGTCTCACATCGGGATGGTGGGGGCGAGCGGGGCGATTGCGGGAGTTTTGGGGGCGTATTTTCTTCTCTATCCGAAGGCGCGGGTGTTGACGTGGTTCTTTGTGTTCGTGCTGTATTTGCCGGCTTGGATCGTGCTGGGGGAATGGTTTGTGATCCAGTTCTTCAGTGGAACTGCCGTGCTGGCGGTCACCGCGCAGACGGGGCGCGATGTGGGCGGGGTGGCGTTCTGGGCGCACATTGGCGGGTTTGTGTCGGGGATGGTGCTGATCAAGATTTTTCCGCAGCGGCGCGGGCGTTCGCCTTATGCGTAACGGCAGCGAGTCACTACGATGTCCCACTTCCCGCGGGGCTCGGCTGGAAGTGGGACATCTGCGATCTGAATTCCGTACGATTACAGTTCAGTTGCGGTAGAGATCCTTCGACTGCGCTCGAGCTTCCCCTTCGGCGACGCTCAATCCTCGCTCGGGATGACACTGTTTTTTCTGTCCTGGTTGACCAATTATTTTTTCGGGCGCGATTCCGGCGGGACCAGGCCGGACAGGCGGTAGTAGACGACCAGCTGGCCATAGTGCTCGCCCGAATGTTCGATGAAGCCGTAGGCCAGATCGCTGACTCGGATGTATTGATGGGCGAAGGGATCAACGACGAGAGAGGATAATCCCTTCTCCCCTTTGGACTGGATCGCGGCCGCACCGTCAGCGAAGGATTTCTTGACGAAGGCGACGATGGCGGCTTTGTCTTTGTACTGATCGCGCTTCATCATGGCCTCGACGTCGGATTTTTTCCCGGTTACAGGGTTGATGAAGAAATAGTTGGCGCCGGCCGCGTGTACAAGTTGTTCGGCAAAGCTGCGCTGAGCGGGAGTCGCCTTGAAATCATATTTATCTTCTGGAAAATCTTCGGCCATGGCGGTGAGCTTGCGGCCAATGTCGTTCCAGGAATCGAGCAGGACTTTGGACGGACTGTTGGCGGGCTTGACGGGTTGATCCTTCTTCATGTCCTGGGCGCGCGCAGGAAGAGCGAGCGTGGCGGCGAGCAGGGCGGCGGCGAGAAACGGAGATTTCATCATTTGAAAGTTCCTCCACAGGTGAATTGAGAATTGGCGGTCGCAATTGTAATTGGACTTGCGGAGCGAGGAAAGGTAAGCGGCGGGAGTTAGAGCGCACCAGCTGTGGGGAGAATCTCGAGGGTTTCGACGGTCGCGTTGGCGGGGAGTAAGATTGCCTCAACGACGGCTTTAGCTACGGTCGCGGGGGACATCATCTTTTTTCGCGGAGCCTGCGGCCAGAGCGTGGTCCAGATGTCGGTGTCGGTGGCGCCGGGGAGCAGCGCGATCACGCGAATGCCGCGCGGGCGGAGTTCCTCGCGAAGAGTGTTGGTGAGACCGAGCGCGCCGTGCTTGGAGGCGTTGTAAGCGGCGGAACCGGGGAAGACGCGGTTGGCGGCGATGGAGAGATTGTTCACGATGGTGCCGCCGAGCTTCATCACGGCGAGCGCGGCCTGGGTGACCAGGAATGTCCCGGTCAGGTTGGTTTCGAGGACGTCTCGCCAAATGGGCAGCGGAAGTTTTTCAACGGGCAGGTTGGCGTGGGCGATGCCGGCGTTGTTGATGAGGATGTCGAGGCGCTTGAAACGTTGACGCGCGGCGCGGAAAAGGGCGTCGACAGAGTGAGGGTCGCGAACGTCGCAGGGGTAGGGAGGACTTTAATTCTCGCGTCGGCGAGTTCCCGCTGATTTTCGCGAGCGCCTTTTCGTCGCGGGCGGTGAGGATCAGGTTGCAGGATTCGGCGGCGAGGGCGCGGGCGATGGCGAGTCCGATGCCGCGCGTGGCGCCGGTGATCAGGGCGACCTGGCCGCGCAGGCGAGCGGATTTTGCGTTTCTGGTTAAGATGCGCTCGGGCAAGCAGACATCTTACCGCAGGGCTAGCAATTCGATTTCGTATTGAAAGTTAGAATCCCC
This sequence comes from uncultured Acidobacteriota bacterium, assembly GCA_963755795.1. Classification (GTDB taxonomy): domain Bacteria; phylum Acidobacteriota; class Terriglobia; order Terriglobales; family Acidobacteriaceae; genus Sulfotelmatobacter. The sequence continues at coordinate 13,938 of CAVWLI010000027.1, forward strand.
ACCCTCCGCGAAGGATGCAAGAAGGGAGGGGGCACCCGCAGATCCCGGAGTGGCAGATCACGGAGTGACAACCTCGTACTCGGATTTCACCAGTCCACTGGCGTAAGCCTGAGTCGCGATGTGCCGGAGTTGCACATCGTGCGGGAGCGAACCAAAGAGTGGAATTCCATCTCCGATGAGTACCGGAACGCGAGTGATGGTGATTCGCTGGACTGATCCGGCGCGCAGGAAGCCTTGCACCGTCAAGCCGCCGTCGACATAGACATGTTTGAAGCCACGAGCGGCGAGCCTGGCGATGATTTCGGCGGGAGGCCCGGACATTTGTTCGACGCGGCCTCCGAGCACGGTTGAGAAATCGAGTGGGCGGTTGCTCAATACGATCACTTGTCTGTTGCCGTAGGGCCATTCGGGAAGAGCGAGAACGATCTCGAAAGTTTTACGACCGATGACGAGCGCATCCACCGAAGCCATAAACTCGTTGTAGCCGTGGGGTTCGCCGCCATCGGCGGGCAGGAAGTCGTACTCCCCATTTCGGCGGGCCATGAAGCCGTCGAGACTGGTTCCGACAAAAACAGAGACCATCATACTGAAACCCTCAGCCTGAGCCCCTCAGCGGACCAGCCAATGTTGTCCAAACATTGTTGTCTGCCGGAATTGCTCTCGTCAAACGCCGTTGGGACGCTGGCGAATCAGCGACAGGAATTCAGAACGCGTCTCTTCTTCCTGGCGGAAGCAGCCGAGCATGGAGGACGTGACCGCGGCGGAGTGCTGCTTTTCGACGCCGCGCATCATCATGCACAGATGGCGGGCTTCGATGACGACGCCAACGCCTTGCGGCTCGATTACTTTCTGGATGGTCTCGGCGATCTGCGTGGTGAGGCGCTCCTGAATCTGCAGGCGGCGCGAGAACAGTTCGATGAGGCGCGGAATTTTGCTGAGGCCGATGACGCGTCCGTTGGGGATGTAGGCGACGTGCACCTTGCCGAAGAACGGCAGCAAATGGTGCTCGCACAGGCTGAAGACTTCGATGTCTTTGACGATGACCATCTCGTCGTAATTCACGGTGAAGAGTGCGCCTTTGAGCAGCGCCTCAGGATCTTCCTGGTAGCCCTTGGTGAGGAACTTCATGGCTTTGTGGACGCGCTCGGGAGTGGCGACGAGGCCTTCGCGGCTGGGATCTTCGCCGAGGCGGACGAGCATTTCGTGGACCAGGTCTTCGAATGTGGCGCTGGTTAGGGTGGTCGGTTCTTTTTTGTCTTCGTCAATCGGCTTCTGTTCAAGCGGAGCTGGTTTCATGTTGAGCCTTCGATCCCTCAGCGGCTGAAGCCGCATTCAATTCTTGCTACTGACGGCATGGCTGAAGCTACGCCCTGATACGAATCTTCCCTGCTATGAATGCTTAAGATACGAATCCTCACTCTTCCGCTGCGGCTACTTTCGCGGTTCGGCGCTGCCGACGTACTCGAAAGAGTTCATCATGGTTTCTTCGAGTCTCACTCCTTCAAGATGCGCCATTTTAAAGCCACGCTGCAATATTTCGAAGATTTCGACGGAGAGATTTTCCGTGGTGGGCACAAGTTGGGCGAATTCTTGCACCGTATTCAAATTCTCCAAATCGTAGCGCGAGAGCACTTCCCTTTCGACGAAGCCGTCGAGATCGACCAGGTTGCAGACCATGCCGGTGCTGGGATCGACCGGGCCGCTGACGGTGACTTCGAGGGCGTAGTTGTGGCCGTGTCCGTGAGGGTTGTTGCACTTGCCGTAGGTGGCGAGGTTTTCCTCGGCGGACATATTGGCGCTATGCAGCCGGTGCGAAGCGGAGAAGCGATAGCGGCGGGTGAGGTGACAGAGCATCTCATTTCTCTCCGTAGAAATCGACGAACAGGTCTGGGGTTTCATAGACGCGCACGCGGTGCAGGCGGGCTTGCTGCAGTTTGGGTTCCAGACGCTGCCAGCATGCGATGGCAAGATTCTCCGTGGTTGGAATCTGGGTGAAGAATTCCGGAACTTCTTTGTTCAGGAAGCGGTGGTCCATGGCGTCGAGAACTTCGCGGTGCATGATTTCTTTCAGTTGCTTGAGATCGACGACGAAGCCGGAGCGGGGATCGACCTCGCCCTTCACCGTGACTTCGAGGGTGTAGTTGTGGCCGTGGCCGTTGGGGTTGTTGCACTTGCCGAAGATGCGGCGGTTTTCTTCCGGCGTGAAGTCGGGGTTGTGGTAGTAGTGCGAGGCGGAAAATTCGGCTTTGCGCGTGAGATAGACCATAGAAAACAGTTTCCAGTTTCCGGTTTCTAGTTGCCAGTAACGTCGGGATCAACCCACAACCCCATCCGCCGACAGCGAGATCATTTAAAGATTCGGCGCCAGTTCCGCCGGCGGTTCCAGGGAGTACGGACTAATGGGTTGCCACTTCGGAGAACTGGTGGTTTCTTCCTCGGGACAAAACTTCTTATTAGGCTCAAAGATGATGATCTTGTAAAGATAGCGCTTGTGCTCGCCGGGATAGTAGGCGAACGCGAAGGCGATGCCCTTCTTTTTGTCGACCCAGAAAACCAGCGGGCGATCGCCCAGGGCCGGGGCCGGCGGCGTCAGCAGAGTATAGGCCCGCATGTCTTTATAGGCCTCGGCCACTTTGTCCGCGTGATCGAACGTGGTGATGCCCTCTGGGGTATGAAAGCGCGTGGTGCTCGACTCGATCTGAAAAATTTTTCCTTTCTTCAGGCGAATGAAGAGGTCGCCGTGCCCGGTGCGATTTTCTGCATCCACCCAGTCGAGGGTTGTGCCGCAGCTGTTCTGCCACTCCATGGTCTTCGTTTTTCTTGGGAAACAATTCGAGGGCGCGTTCGCGCGTGTCGCCGAGCTTGAGCGGTCCGATGCTCAGGCCGGGTTCGATGGTCACTGCGCCGGAGAGCGGACGCGCGTCGGAGTCCTGCGCGTTGCTCGCGGGCGCTGGCTGCACGGCAAGGATTCCGGGCTGGATGGGATGTGCGAATAGCGCCAGCAGAAAAAAGCTCGGCAGAATGAGGGTCATAACTTTCATGAGAGTCGTCCTGCGGGAGTGGGGGTGTGGTCGATGAGCGGACTCACGGGATCGTTCTTCGGGCCGTAGGTTCTGCCCTTCCAGTTCACGCTGCCGTTGGCGTGGGCGCGCTTCGAACGTAGCAGGAGATAGGCGAACATGGGCATGCCGAAGAGGGCGCCAAGAAACTCCATGGCCAGGTCGAAGTTGGCTCGTCTGAGCCGCATCGTGTTGGCCAGAAAAGACCAGCGACGCCGGGCGTAAACCACCACCAGTGATGCACGACAGCCGGCAACACGAAGGGCACCAGCAAATTGCGCAAGCGGAAACGCCCACCAAGAGCGAGCGTCTTCACGGCGAGCCCGCCGGGGTTCGGGAACAGCAGCGCTAAGATTCTTGGTCCAGCCGTCGCGAAGCTGGCGATACTTGCGGTACATGCGGGTGCGGACTCGGTCAGCGGCGTAGCGGAAGCGAATCTTCCGGCCAGATTTCTTGACCGCGCGGGCGAGTGCCACGTCTTCGAGGATGTCGTCGGCAATCGCGGCGTGCCCGCCGATGGCATCATAAGTTTCGCGGCGAATCAGAATGTACTGGCCGTTGGCGGCGGCAATGGGAGAGGCAGGATCGCTCACTTTCGAAGGAGAATATTGCCGCGCCAGTTCCGCGAATACCACCGGCAGCGTCGCCATTTCCCAGAAGGTGACGGCAATCTGCTCGGGCGAATAAGAGAGCAGTCTCAGCGCCGTTTTCCTGGGCTTCTATTAACGCGGCCGCTAGAGAGCCGGGCAGGTGGACGGTGTCGGCGTCGGTGAACAGAAGCCACTCGCCGCGGGCCTGGCGCGCGCCGCAGGTAACGGCGTTGTTCTTGCCGGTCCAACCCTCGGGCAGCGGGCCGGCTTCGATCACGCGCACTTTGGGGAATGATTCTGCGATTTCGCGGGTGCGGTCGGTGGAGTGGTCGTCGACCACGATGATTTCAAAAGTCAGGCCTGTCTGCGCGACCAGCGATTGCAGGCAGTCGGCGAGAGAGACCTCCTCGTTGCGCGCGGGCACGATGACTGAAATTGTTGGGTGCCCGGTGACGGTTTCCGTTGTGACCATAGAGGAAGCAGGTGAAGCGAACCACAGGGGCTAAAGCCCATACTCTCGGCGAACTCTGGCGGCACGGCTCAAAGCCGTGCCCTTCCCAGCCCCGATAGCTTACCGAATCCATTATTATAGCTGTGTGCGACGCGCTGCCCAGTTCCCTTCCGCTCTGCTGGCCTGCCTTCTGCTGGTCGCGCTATTCGGCTGCGATAGCGCGTCGCGGCCGCCGCGGATTGGGTCGAACGCACTGGATTTCACCGTGCAGGACGGCGCAAAACAAGGTCACGCTGAGCCAGTTTCGCGGGCAGGTGGTAGTGCTGAATTTCTGGGCGACGTGGTGTCCGCCGTGCGTCGAGGAAATGCCTTCGCTGGTCGAGATGCAGCGCCGTTTCAAAGCCAAGGGCGTGACCGTGCTGGCCGTGAGCGTTGATGTCGATGAGGGTGCCTACCGGCAGTTCGTGAAAGATCACAACGTAAACTTGCTGACGGTGCGCGATCCGGATCAGAAGAGCAGCGCGCTCTATGGGACGTTCAAATTTCCCGAAACTTACATTGTTGACCGCCATGGGGTGATCCGGCGAAAGTTCATTGGCGCGGTGGACTGGACGGCGCCCGAGGTTACGGATTTTTTGGGCAAACTTTAGAGGGCGACGGCTTTCGAGGTTGTGTGGGACGGACACTCTTGTCCGTCGCTCTTGACGTTGTTTGCATTCCGGACGAAAACTAAAATCAAAAGCAAAAGCAAATCCAAAACCAAGATCAAAGGCGACGGACAGGAGTGTCCGTCCCACATAGGCTGTCCCCCCCGCTTACAGTTTCACGCGGCGCAGGCGCAGGGCGTTGGTGATGACCGAGACACTGCTGAAGCTCATGGCGGCGGCGGCGAAGATGGGGCTGAGCAGGATGCCGAAGAACGGATAGAGTGCGCCGGCGGCGATGGGCACTCCGATGGCGTTGTAGATGAAGGCGAAGAAAAGATTCTCGCGGATGTTGCGCATGGTGGCACGGCTGAGCTTGCGGGCGCGCAGGATTCCGGTGAGATCGCCTTTCACCAGCGTCACGCCGCCGCTTTCCATGGCAACGTCGGTGCCGGTGCCCATGGCGATGCCGACGTCGGCTTGCGCGAGCGCGGGAGCGTCGTTGACGCCGTCTCCGGCCATGGCGACGACTCTTCCCTGCTGCTGCAGTTTGCGGACGACTTCGAGCTTGCCTTCGGGCAGCACTTCGGCTTCGAATTCCGTGATGCCCAGCGACTGAGCAATCGACGCGGCGACGGTGCGATTGTCGCCGGTCAGCATCACGATGCGAAGACCTTCCGACTTGAGACCACGCACGGCTTCGGACGTGGAAGCTTTGATTGGATCGGCCACCGTAAGCGTTCCGGCGTAGCGGCCGTCGACGGCTACGCTGATGCTGGTGCCCTGCGGCGGCTTTGCTTGCAGCACCGAGTCGGTCGCACTGGCCAAGGCTCCGGCATCAACCATGAGAGCGGCGTTGCCGACGGCAACGCGTTTTCCGTCGACGACACCTTGAATTCCCTTCCCTGGCACATTCGTGAAATGTGTGGGCTGCGAGAGCTGTAAATTCTTTTCGAGAGCGGCTTGCACGATGGCGGTTCCAAGAGGATGCTCGCTGGCGCGCTCGAGACTGGCGGCGAGCCGCAGCACTTCCTCGGCGTCGCCTGGCGTTTGTGGCGACGAGCCCACAGCGGAAGATCCCACAAGCTTCGGCTTGCCCTCGGTCAAAGTGCCGGTTTTGTCGACGACCAGGGTGTCGACTTTTTCGAGCGTCTCCAGGGCTTCGGCGTTTCTGATCAGGACGCCGGCGCTGGCGCCGCGGCCGGTTCCGACCATGATCGCCATGGGAGTGGCGAGTCCGAGAGCGCAGGGGCAAGCGATGATGAGCACCGCAACCGCATTCACCAGCGCGTGCGCCAGGCGGGGCTGCGGACCGATCACAAACCACGCGACAAAAGTGATGACGGCGACGGCCACGACGGTGGGTACGAACCAGGCGGCGACGCGGTCGGCGAGGCGCTGAATGGGAGCGCGGCTGCGCTGCGCCTGGCCAACCATCTGCACGATTCGCGCCAGCAGGGTTTCAGAGCCGACGCGCTGGGCGCGCATGATGAACGATCCGGACGAGTTGATGGTCGCGCCGATCACCTGGCTGCCGGGAGATTTTTCGACGGGAACGGATTCGCCGGTGATCATTGACTCGTCAACCGAACTACGGCCTTCGAGCACGACGCCGTCGACCGGAATGCTCTCGCCGGGACGGACTCGAAGGCGGTCTCCGGGCTTCACTTGTTCGAGTGGAATGTCTTTTTCTTTTTCTATAAACTCGCCAGCTGCTTTAGCGTCTCCATCATCAGTGGTGATAAGCCGCGCCGTTTTCGGGCTGAGATGCAGGAGCGCGCGAATGGCGGCGCTGGTTTGACTGCGGGCGCGAAGTTCCATCACCTGCCCCAGTAGAACCAGCGTGGTGATGGCGGCGGCAGCTTCGAAGTAAAGGTCGGGATATCCGCCGCCCATACCAGGCACACCAGCGCGCAGCGCCGCGGGGAAAATTCCGGGCGCGATCGTCGCGACCACGCTGTAGGTGTAGGCGACGCCGGTGCCCAGGCCGATCAGCGTGAACATGTTCGGGCTGCGGTTCACTAGCGAAGTCCAGAAACGTTGAAAGAATGGGAGGCCGCACCAGAGGACGACGGGGGTCGACAGCGCGAACTCAAGCCAGGGAATGTGAAAGTGGATTACGACCGCGCCCACAGTGAACACGCCGTTGAACCCGTGCCAGATCATGCTTGCCATCGCGATCACGAGCAGCGGCGTGGTCAGCGCCACGCCGATCCAGAAGCGGCGCGTCATGTCGACGAGTTCGGGATTCTCTCCCGTGTCGGCGGTGACCGTGCGCGGCTCGAGTGCCATGCCGCAGATAGGGCAGGATCCGGGTTGGTCGCGCACGATCTCAGGATGCATGGGGCAGGTGTATTGGGTGAGCGTGGCCACGACCGGCATCTCGGGCTCGAGGGCCATGCCGCAGGAAGGACACGCCCCAGGCTTCGATTGGCGGACTTCGGGACACATGGGACAAACGTAGGAAATCGGGCTTCCGGCCTCCGGCTTTCGGCTTTCGACCTCGGTCCTCGGACCTTGGGCGTCAGGCGTTGGACCCGCCTCAGGTGCACGACTGATTGCGATTCCATGCATGTGAGCGGCGGCAGGGGGTTTCGGTGCGGGCATTCCCAGTATCACTAATGGCGAGGACTTGGGAGCGGGCGGGTTTAGATTCCCCTGGTTCAGATATCCCTGAGGATTGGCTTTGAATTTCTCGCCGCAACCGGCGCAGCAGAAGTAGTACTTATTCCCGTCATATTCGTGGACGTGTTTGGCCGTGGCGGGGTTGACGTTCATCCCGCAGACCGGGTCGCGTTCGGTGGGGGTCGGGGCGGTCATTTGTATCTGGCGGTTCAGGCGTCCCTACAGGACTCGTATGCTCTTAGAGCACGGATGCTCTATATTGGATTCATCCGGCGACGGGCCGGGCTTCCCCGCTTATCATACCGAAGAAAAAGGCGTGAACCGATGACTTATCTCGAAGTGGTTTTCAATTACGGCGCGATTCCAGGCGAGAACGAAATGCGGGCGATTGACGCCATGCGCGAGGTGTACGGCATCCGGCGAGTGCAGTTCAACGCCAAAGAACGGACCGTGCGGGTGGAGTTCGACGCCTCGCGCATGAAACAAGATGCAGTTGCGAAGCTGCTGCGCAATGCCGGGATCGATGTGCGGGAGCCGGTGGCGTTGGCCTGAGGAAAGAATCGTGCACCGCCTCAAAGATTCCCGCCGGGGCTAAAGCCCGATCGTCTCGATCGCTAGACGCGGCGCTGAAGCGCCGCTCTTCCACGGAGGCTCGCTTAGACGTGAGTGTGACGCGTGAGTCCAACGCGAGTCTCTGACTCGCGCTTCAACGAACTTGATCTTGCGGAAAATAAAGGGCCGGGGAGGGCTGACGGGCGCTGCAGGAAGAGCAAGGGGTGCTCACAGAAAACCTCTGGCCGAAGTTATTCTCTGAAGCACCCCGTTGCGCGCCACTTCGTCTGTTCTGAGATAGTGCAAACCGTGTGCCATCCCTAAACTGTTCAAAACAAGAGCCGCTGGGTGGTCGCCCGAGTAGGAATTGCGCGGCCAAGGGAAAGAATTACTTCGGACGATCGCCGCAACTGCAGGGCCGAGCAAAAGGCTGCAGAAAATAGTTGGTGCGGACGATCAGACGAGACACGATCGGACGAGACACGATCAGACGAGAGACGACCGGCGGGAAAGCCTGCGGTTCGCCTCGTGTCGCGAGTCGGTTTTTCAAGGCAACGATTCTTCGCTATAATTGACAATCGTTCCAGTTGTAATTCGTTACGATCGTAGTTCGTACAATCGCAGTTGGTTACGATCATAGTTCGTTACGATCGTAGTTGGTTAAGATCAGCGGGCGGTTTTTCTGCCCATCCAAATTGCGCCCTTAGCTCAGTTGGATAGAGCGACTGGCTACGAACCAGTAGGTCGGGAGTTCGAATCTCTCAGGGCGCACCATCATTCATTTAATCAAGTGATTTTGGGGGCACCTTCAAAGGGTGCCCTTTTGTATCGAATCGGGCTCCGCCAATCGGCAACCTGCTATGACTTGCGCATATCTGTAATGTGCCACAGGACCCCGCTAGGATCAATCAGGTAGAGCACCCGAATTCCCCACGGCTGCATCGCCGGGGGCTTGCACATGATGCCGGGATACTTCTTCGTGAACTCTTGACGCTGGATGTGATCCCACCAGGCGTCGGCGTCCTCGACGGCCAGGCTCATCATGAAATTCCCCGCATGCTCAGCGACATAGAAGGTCTGCAACAGGAAGCGGAACGCGCCGATCTGAAGCTCCGCAATCTGCGCGTTGCTCCAATTGATGGTGAATCCGAGATCGGTATAGAACTTCTTGGAGAGTTCGGCGTCTTTGGTGGGCACGAACGTCTTGAGATCGGTCACGGGACTCGGAGGCATTGGCTCCTCACTGGAAATGTTCTGTCTCGCTGAAATTCTAACGTAGCTTTCAATGGACCGTTGTTGAAACGCGAATACACTCAGACTCGAATCGAGCCGACTGTCGAGAAAGGGAAAGCCCCTCGGCAGGCACGACGGCAAGAGTTAAGGCTAAAGTTTGGGACAGAAGCGGCCGATAGATGTGGAATGAAAGTGGTTACGAGCGACGCCCGGAGGAAGTCGCGGATTGCTTTTCTGAACGAGGAAATGGATGAGCTTCACCGCGCCGATGGCGTTTACTGGAGAGGCGATTTGCGTAGCGATCGATCCGCCGAAGCGCAGTATCGGTTTCGTCAGCAGCGGCTGAAAGCAATCCGGGAAGAACTCGAGCAGTTACGCGTACATCTGTAGGTACCGGACACTCTCTTCGTTTCCCATTGTCTTTTTATCTTGTTATCTTGGGTAACTTCTTATCTCTGGTGACTTCGCGGGTGCGGGTGTGCGTTTTCCTCCAGCCTTTCTGCTAATCTCTGTCCAGCCCTGTTGTTATCTTGTCAAATCGTCACCGGAATGTTTCGCCGGGATATCGGGTAAGCGCGCCATGTCGAAGGCAAATCAGCAGCAGGATGTGTCTGTATTGTCGGCCGCCAAGCGGGGATTGGTGTATCTCACGTCCAACGATTGGGCGCTGATTGCCGATAAAGCGGCCCGGTTGAAGTTTAAGCCGGGAGATCTGCTGGTGCACCAGGGGAAACGAACACACGGTGTGTACCTGCTGCTGAAGGGCACGGCCGCCGTGCAGATTCCGTCGATGGGCTCGCACTTGATTAATCCAGGCGAGGCCTGCGGCGAGATTTCGTTTCTGGACGAGTTGCCGGCGACGGCGAATGTGGTGGCCAAGGAAGAAGTCGAGGTCTACTATCTCGACCGGCCGACTCTGCAGTCGGTGTTTGAACTGTTCCCGCATCTGGGTTCACGCTTCTACCAATCGCTGGCCGCGATTCTGTCGCGGCGGTTGCGGGAACTGATCGGACCTGCGCCGGAAAAGATTGCATCGGTCAAGTCCGAGCCCTCCAAGGCGGAACCTCGCAAGAAAGAACATCCTGAGAAGGAGCTGGCCAGGAACGATTCAGCCAAGCTTGAGCCAGCCAAGTTCGACTCAGCCAAGCTTGAGCCAGCCAAGCTTGACCCAGCCAGGAAAGATCCTTCCCTGAAACGCTAGCCCAGAAAGCGCCAGGCCTCGGAAAGATTGTGTGGCCGAGAATGTGCTAGCCTACAAGTCCCGGGCCGCTGGCGCGGGGGAATTTGCGCCAGCGAATTGGCCGCGTGGAATTCTTCTTTGGTTGACCCCGTCAATCTGCGACTGGCCCTGCTCTCGGCGGCGGTGCTGGGCTTCCGGCACGGACTGGACTATGACCACATCGCCGCAATCAGCGACATTAGCAGCGTTCAGCTGAAGGCTCGCGATGCCATGCGCTACGGCTTGCTTTACGTAGCGGGCCACGCGACAACGATTGCCCTGCTGGGCTCGGCGGCGGTGGTGTTCCGCATCGCCCTGCCGGCGGCCAGCGACCGCTGGGCGGAGCGACTCGTGGGGCTGACGCTGCTGGTGCTGGGACTTTACGTGCTGGGCACGTTTTTCCGTCCGCGGTTTTTCGGCTCGCCCGACGGTTTGTCGACGCACGGCCATTCTCACCCGCGCACACGGATCACGCTACTGGCGAACGGTGCATTATGGATCTACTGGCGGCTGAGCCGGATTTTTGGTGGAACTCGGGTGGAAGCTCCGCAGGTATTTAAAGACGGGTACGGCACGAAGTCGACATTTCTGGTGGGCGTGATTCATGGACTGGGAGCGGAGACGCCGACGCAGATTCTGCTGTTTCTGATGGCGGCGAATCTCGGTGGGACCGCGGCCGGGCTGTTAGGCCTGCTGATGTTCATTGTGGGCCTGGTGGTCATGAACACCGTAATGTGTGGGGTGGCCGCGGGGCTGTTCTCCGCGGACAAAGTGCTGGCGTGGCTGTCTCCGGCAGACTCGCAGAACCCGTTTTCGCGGACTCTGGGTTCGATGTTGAGCGCGGTCAGCGCCCACGCGCTAGGCGGCCTTACACTGCTCACGTCGGCTTACAGCATTGTTGTCGGGGCCATCTTCCTGCTGGGATCGGCGTCGAGGCTACCGTCGCTGACCGGATGACCGAAAGGGCTCCAGCCGCAAAAAGAACGTTGGAGTATGCAGGACTTTGCACTCGGGGATTTTCGTTCCGGGACAACATCTACAGTAAGTCTATATGTTGCAACAATATAATTGGTTTCCTAATTTGGCACTCAAGGTGCACTGCGGGTTATGGGATACTGCGAAGTAGCGGTGTCCCCACAAGACTCAGGAGGGGGTAGTAATGAAGAGATTTCTGTGGATTGCTTTGCTTGCCCTAGCGCTGCCGATGGCGGCGTTTGCCAGTTCAGGTGTTGACTTCACGAACAGCGGCGGTACTTTGTCCGGCAGTAGCGCGGGCTTGACCCTTAGCGGCTCGGAATTGATTGCTGTAAACGGCCTCAATGGTATGGGATTGGTTACGGGTGCCTTGGGCAGCGTGACCTTCTCGACCGGTGCGTTGACCAGCGGCAGCCTGTTGATGGGCGGCACATTCGCGGCTGGCGGTAGCTTCGTCATCGACGGGAACGGTCTGGGCGGGATTCCGACCGGCGCAATCTTTACCGGCAGCTTCGACGGTCCGGTGACCTGGACAATGATCCCCTTGGCCAATGGAACCATTCACTACACGCTATCAGGTACTATTTCGGGCGCGTGGTACAACGGGACGACAGTGTACGGCGCCTTCGTCCAACTGACCATCAACACGGGCAAGGGCGGCTTCAACGGCACCACCAGGATCTCGAGCGGCGACACCAGCATCGGTGGATCCCCGGTTCCTGAGCCGAGCAGCCTCATTTTCCTGGGCACTGGGCTGATTGGCGTGGCAGGAGTAGTACGGCGCAAGCTGAAAGTCTAAAAGGGTTTCCGAACCTTCCTGAATTCAAGCCCCGCCTGGCAAGGCGGGGTTTTTTGTTGTCTTTTTCATGTCTGAGCCGATCGTCCTGGCCGTTCGGTCTCTTCCTTCCGTTACCCCGGTAATCTTCGTCCGGGGATTACCGTTGACCCATCCGGCATAGCCTCCTTACATTGCCAACAGGGGGTTGTATGAAAGATATCCATGAGGTCCTGCGGCAAAAGCAGGCGAAATACGCCCAACTTGGCAAACAGATCGAGATGCTTCAGCAGGCGGCGGAAAAGCTGCGCGAGGTAGCGCCGTTGCTGGCTGAAAACGATGATGACGATAACGGAGTGTTGGCGGAAGTCGATGAAGCCACCCTGGGGGATGCGATGTCCGCTAAAGCGGGCGCGGGTTCCGCAGGAGCAGCTTCTTCCAAGGCAGCCCGGCCGGCAGCTCCGCGCTGGCCCTAAACAAGCTGCGGTAAACAAGCTGAAGTTTGGGATTTAATCGCTTTATGACCCTTCAGGCATTACTGGTATCGACCGACGATGACGCAGCTTCCGTTCTGGGCAGAGTTCTGCCCACGTTCGGCATTGCGATGGACCGCTCCAGTGATCATGAAACCACGCTGGCGCGCATCCAGCAGCAGCGATTCGACGCTCTAATTGTCGATTTTGACAATCCGGAGCTGTCGGAAGACGTGCTGCAGCAGGCGCACAAGCTCGGCACCGAACCCTTAAGCATTGCCTTAGTGGCCGATACGGCAAAGGTACGTGGCATCCTCAGCGGCGGAGCGCACTTTGTGCTCTACAAGCCGGTTACCGAGGAGGCCGCGAAGGCCGGCCTGCGCGCGGCGGCGGCTCTGTTGAGCCGGGAGCGGCGGCGGACGGTTCGGGTTCCGGTGCAGGCGGCAGTGGAAATCACACTGCCCGATGAGCGCAAGGTGGATGGCATCCTGCTCGATCTATCGGAGAGCGGGATGGACGTGCTGACAGCGGAGACCCAGAGTCCGGGGGCGCTGCTGGCTTTCCGCTTTGAACTGCCGGATGGCGGCGTGAAGATCGATGCCCACGGGCAGGTCGCGTGGGCGAATCCGAATGGGCAAACTGGAGTTCACTTTCTGGATCTTTCAGAGAGCTCTTCGGCTGAGTTGAAGGCCTGGCTGAAGGCTGCCGTCAACACGGCCGGAGCGGGTCCCAATGAAGCTGTGCCGAATTGCAAGTTGACCGATCTGAGCCTGGGCGGTTGCTACGTGCAAACCGACGCACCTTTTCCTGAGCGCGCTCTGGTTGACCTCTGCCTGAAGGCCCAAAATCTTGAAGTTCATACCGAAGGCATGGTGCGGGTGGCGCATCCCGGACACGGCATGGGAGTGGAGTTCCCTTCCCGGACTCCAGAGCAGCGGGCGCAGGTGGGTGAGCTGATCAATTTTCTGCGCAGCTGTCCGGCCACCATGCTGGAAATGAGTATTTCTCCGCGCGCCCTGGTTGCCGACCTGACCCAGTTCGAACCGGGAGAACAGAAAGCAGACGACTCCGGAGAAGAACTGGAAGATCATCTGCTTGAACTGCTGCGCCGAGGCACCGCGCTGCAGCAAGACGAATTTCTTTCCGAGCTTCAGCATCAACGCAGTCCGGAAGAAGCTTCCGTCTAGCCCCCTCCTCATTAATCATTCTTCCGTCAGAGCTCTACCGGCAAATTGTTTCCGTATTCCACCGCTGATCCATCTTCGCCGATTTTCGTTGCCGGTCTTTCAGCATTCAAATCCCTTAGCATCAATCTTCCAGCGAACGTGCCTTCGGTGGAAAAAGCCTCCCGGGCAGGTCGTGGGCAGATAATGTTTGGAGAGTGACGCAGGCGGGCGGTACGGTGAGCGAGAACGATAGGAACGGGAGGCTTCCGCGGCGGTGAACTTACGAAGAATTGAAGGACCCGGGCCCCGTCTTTGACACGAGCCCTTCAATCTTCGTGGTCTGTTCCACCCCAATGCGAGAACGGTAGTCGAACTCCATTGCGTGATGGTTTCAGCCGTGTTAAATCTGGGTTAAATGTAGAGCGTCAAATCCGGAGTCTTAAAATCTGTAGCGTTACGTCTGAGGACGCAAGATTTGGGGCCGCGCGTCCTGATTCGCGTGCATTTAAATTCTTGGCGGCAAGGGGTGACTCTGGGAAAAATAATCACGGCGGGGCGTCCATTGAGTGAACGGGCTGGGCACGATGGTGCTGCGAATCTGCTTCTGGAGAACGGGCAGCATGCAGCTTCGTTGCTGTGGGCGCCGCTATTCGCGATTGCAGCCGCGGCCTTCGCCGTGGAAATTCCGTTCTTCTTTTTAGGCACACCTTCCGGACACGACGTCGAATTTCACCTCTATTCGTGGCTCGAAGTGCTCGAGCAATGGAAGCACGGAATTCTTTTTCCGCGGTGGGCCGCTCTCGCTCAGTTTGGCTACGGCGAGCCGAGATTCATTTTCTATCCGCCTGCCTCGTGGACTTTAGGAGCGGCACTGAGCGCAATCTTCCCGTGGACGCTGGCATCCTCCATATACATCTGGATCGCGCTGATGGCGGCGGGCATATCGATGTTCTTGCTGGCGCGGCGATGGCTCGATCCACAGAGGTTCGACCGGGGCAATGCCATCTTCATCGCGGTGCTCTATGCCGTGAATCCCTACCATCTGGTGATTGTGTACTGGCGCAGTGCGTTTGCCGAACTGCTGGCGAGTTGTCTGGTCCCACTGCTGCTGCTGCTCGTGCTGAAGGCCGCAGATGCCGCGGCTCGAGATGTAGGACTGAGGGCGATAGCACCGCTCTCGCTGGTGCTGGCGACGGCATGGCTGACCAATGCTCCAGCAGCAGTCATGATCCACTACTCGCTGGCGCTGTTGGTTGTGGTCCTCGCGTGGCAGCGGCGCTCGGCGCGCATTTTGCTGGTGGGAGCGGGTGCGGTGGTTTTGGGGGCGTGCCTGGCGGCGTTCTATCTGCTCCCGGCGATCTACGAGCAGGGCTGGATCGACATTGCCCAAGCCGTGTCCGCGGGCTCGCGTCCGGCGGACAATTTTTTGTTTATTCATACAACCGACGCCGATCACGACGCGTTTAACCGCGTCATCTCATGGGTGGCGATTTTCGAGATCGTGGTGACTCTTGGCGCGGCGTGGGCGGCGCGGCAGTGGCGCGAAACCAAGCGCGAACTTTGGAATGTTCTGTTGGGTTGGGCGATCGCCTGCACTGTGCTGATGTTTCCGGTGGCGGGGTTGCTGTGGAAAGTTCTACCGAAAATGGAGTTCATGCAGTTCCCGTGGCGCTGGTTGCTGTGCCTGAGCATGATCTTTTCGATATTCGTGACCATGTTGACGACGGTGGGCGTGCGGCGCTGGTGGTGGCGCGGGGCGGTGTGCGCGGTCTCGATCGCAATCGTGATCGCGGCGTGGCATCGTGCTCAGGCACCGTGGTGGGACAATGCCGCAGACTTGCGCGAGATGCAGGACAACATGGCGACGGGTCCGGGGTACCAGAGGTGGGCTACGAAGGCGTGGATGAGTACACGCCTCTCGGCGCTGACCCGGCTGTGATCGATAAAGACGCGCCGAATGTGACGGTCAATGGCGCGGCGACAGTTCTCATTCCTGTTCACATTCACATCGACCGCTGGGATGCCGAGTCGCGCATGTTTACCGCGGATATGCCGGCGCCCGGCCGGTTGGCGCTGCGGCTGTTTCAATATCCGGCGTGGCGCGTCGCGGTGAACGGCCACGTGGTAGAAGCATCAGTGCGCCCGGGAACGGGGCAAATGCTGGTTCCAGTCGAGGCGGGATTGAATCGCGTGCAGATTAATTTCGTGCGGACTTGGGATCGCACGGTCGGAGGATGGATTTCGCTGATCGCCGCGATTGGGATGATTGTCTGGTTTTTTGCGGGCCTCGGCAGCGCGTCAGACATCGGACCTCAGACCTCGGCCATCTGGGGTTGAGTCTGAGGTCCGCAGTCTGAAGTCTGAAGTCTGACACATGCGGCGAATTCTGATTGCTACTTCGAATCCGGGGAAGCTGCGGGACTTTGCGGGTGCGGCTGCGCCGCACGGAGTAGAAATTGGCGGCATTCCGAACTTCGCTTCCCTGCCCACTGTGGTTGAAGATGGCCTCACCTTCGAAGAGAACGCCCGCAAGAAAGCCGAGGAATATAGCCGGCACGCGGCGGGAGAGATCGTTGTGGCCGATGATTCCGGGCTGGAGGTCGATGCGCTCGGCGGGGCGCCTGGCGTGCACTCGGCGCGGTATGCGGCGGATCAGCCGCATCTGGCCGACGAAAATACGGATGATGAGGCCAACAACGCGCGCGTGCTACGAGAACTGAGGAAGGTTCCGCCGGAGAAGCGCACCGGGCGTTTCGTCTGCGTGCTGGCCGCGGCGCGCGATGGAGAGACTCTGGCCACGTTTCGCGGGACGGCGGAAGGAATGATTCTCGACTGCTCCGCGTGGCACAAACGGGTTCGGATATGATCCGCTGTTTTATTTTCCGCAGATTCAGAAGACATTTGCCGAACTCAGCGCCGAAGAGAAGGCGCGGTACAGCCACCGGGGCGCGGCGTTTCGGAAGTTTCTGGAGTGGTGCGATGGGATGTCCTGAGGATCGCGACAAGATCAAAGTCAAAAGCAGCGGACAGGAGTGTCCGCTCCACACATGCTTCCTTGACTTCACTTCTCTCGCCGCACGATAATGTCAGGTTCTTTTCTCATAACCGAACTCATAAGGAGCGCTTCGTGGCGTCAGCCAGTTCTACTGCTCCCGCGATACGACCAGGCGTCGCTCCGTTGCGCGCTGGGCAGGGATATTCGTTCGTTTTGCGCCGGCTGCATTCCCTGTCGGGGATCGTTCCGGTCGGCGCGTTCCTGTTTGAACATATTCTGATTTCGAACTCCACCACGCTGAGTGGTCCGCATGCCTACGAGCGCCAGGTTAGTTTTCTGGCAAATCTTCCTCTCGTGTTCTTTCTGGAATTGTTTGGGATCTGGCTGCCGATTGCGTTTCACGCGCTCTACGGGTTTTACATCTGGTATCGCGGCGACGGAAATGCTATTGCGTATCCCTGGACGGGCAACTGGATGTATACGGCGCAGCGCTGGACGGGCGGCATCGCTTTCGCGTACATCGTTTGGCACACCTACACGATGCGCTTCACCGGCGTCGATCTGCACGACAATCCGTGGGCATCGTTCGGCAAGGTGCAGCATGAAGTTTTTCAGACGCCTCTTTTCCTCTTTTATGTGGTGGGCCTGATCGCGGCCTCGTGGCACTTCGCGTATGGCATCTGGCTGTTCTCGGCGAAGTGGGGCATTGTCTCTGGCGACAAAGCGCAAAAGCGTTTCCTGGCTCTATGCCTGGTGTTTTTCTGCGTTTTATCGGGCGCGGGCTTGGCTAGCCTGATGGCGCTCCGGTCACGCCCCCAACAGCCCTTTGAGCCCGGGACTGCGGGAAACAGTCAAATCACTGAAAGCCGGTAAGCAAGAATGGCAGCGACTCCGAAAATTATTGTTGTAGGCGGTGGCCTGGCGGGATTGGCCGCGGTCATCAAGATCGCGGAGATGGGCGCGAGCGTCGACCTGTTCTCCATTGTGCCGGTGAAGCGTTCACACTCGGTGTGCGCACAAGGCGGAATTAACGCGGCGAAAAATTTGAAGGGCGAGGGCGATTCGACCTGGAAGCATTTTGATGACACGGTGTATGGCGGCGACTTTCTCGGCAACCAGCCTCCCATTAAAGATATGTGCGAGGCTGCGCCCGGAATCATCGACCTGCTTGACCGCATGGGCGTGCCCTTTAACCGCACGCCGGAAGGACTGCTCGACTTCCGCCGCTTCGGTGGAACGTTATACAACCGCACCGCGTTCGCCGGGGCGACCACGGGCCAGCAGCTTCTTTATGCGCTTGATGAGCAAGTCCGGCGGTATGAATCCGAAGGCAAGGTGAAGAAGTACGAGCACTGGGAGTTCCTCTCGGCCGTGCTCGACGGTCAGAAAGTCTGCCGCGGCATCTGCGCCATGGATCTGCGCTCGATGGAAGTGCGGACGTTTCCCGCCGACGCGATCATTATCGCGACAGGCGGCAATGGCGCGATCTTTGGCAAGTCGACGAACTCGGTTGTATGCACCGGCTCGGCGCAGTCGGCGCTCTATCAGCAGGGCGCTTATTACGCGAACGGCGAGTTCATTCAGGTGCATCCCACCTGCATTCCGGGCGAAGACAAGCTCCGCCTTATGTCGGAGTCGGCTCGTGGCGAGGGCGGACGCGTCTGGGTGCCGAAGACGGCGGGCGATAAGCGCGATCCGAAGGCCATTCCAGAAAAGGACCGCTGGTACTTCCTCGAAGAGTGGTATCCGAAGTACGGCAATCTGGTGCCGCGCGACATTGCTACGCGGGCCATCTTCAAGGTCGTGTTCGAGCTCAACCTCGGCATTGATGGCAAGCCGATGGTGTATCTCGACCTCACGCACATCGACCGCAAACTGCTGGACAAGAAGCTTGAGGGGATTCTCGAAATCTACGAGAAGTTCGTGGGCGATGATCCGCGGGACACGCCCATGAAGATTTTCCCCGGCATGCATTACACCATGGGCGGGCTGTGGGTCGACTTCAATCAGCAGACGAATGTGCCTGGGGTATTCGCTGCGGGCGAATGCGAATATCAGTATCACGGGGCGAACCGCCTGGGCGCGAACTCGCTGGTATCGTGCATCTACGGCGGAGGAATTGCCGGGCCGAATGCGGTGAAGTATGCGCGCGGGCTGCAGGCGACGGCAGACGGCAATGGATGCTTCGCGGCAGAACAGAAACGCCAGGAAGAAATCAACTCGAACCTGATGAAGGCTGAAGGGACAGAGAATCCGGTGAAGTTGTGGCGCGAGATGGGCGAGTTGATGACGAAGGATTGCACGGTTATTCGTTACAACAAAACTTTGCAGCAGACCGACGGCAAGCTGGTCGAGATGCTGGAACGCTATCGCAAGATCAACCTGAGCGACCGCACCCAGTGGGCGAATACGACGGTCGTGTTTGCGCGGCAGCTCTACAACATGCTGCAACTCGCGCGGGTGATCGCGCAGGGTGCGGGCATGCGCGACGAATCGCGCGGGGCGCATTACAAACCCGATTTCCCCGAGCGCGACGATAAGAATTGGCTGAAGACGACGAAAGCATATTTCGCCCCCGACGCGGATGAACCGAAATTCGAGTTTGAACCGGTGGATACGTCGCTGATTCCGCCAAGACCGAGGAAGTACTAACGCGGGATGATGGCGCTCAGCAGATCGATCTTAGTGATCTCACTAGCCGCTATCGCCATTATCTCGCAAGCCGTATGGGCACAGCAGTCAGTTTCGGTCGACGAAAAGGCGGCCGCCGACGCGGTTGCGAAATTCGTTGAACGAGCGCGCGCGCAGAGCGGGCTTCCAAAACTGCGCCGGATAAAGGATCGGTATTTGAGGCCGGATGCGTGTCGACGCGCGAGGCGTGGCGAGACGTCCGTCGGACGGAGCGCGGGGATCGGCCCGCCCGAAAAGGTGGGCATGTTGTCGGCCTTATGGTATTCGACCCTCGATCCGGATCGGCCCCCGGCGGAATTGCTGGAATGGGCAAAGGGGCCAGCACGGCAATATGAGCAGCCTCATCGTTTCGCCGTCGGCGTCTGCGTTGTCAGCGCCGCCAAAGATTCGGAGCAGCAGTACTGGATTGATGTTGGAACGTATATGAGCGCCATCAAATCGCTCCTTAACGTGCCTACATGGGATTGATAAAAAGGCTAAGAACTAATGGCTGAAAAATCCGTCATCATCAAAATCAAACGCCAGAACACTCCCACCTCCAAGTCTTACTGGGAGGAGTTCTCAGTTCCCTACCGGCCGAATATGAACGTGATTTCGGCGCTGATGGATATTGCCGCCGAACCCTCCACGCGCGACGGCAAGGCGACCACCCCCATCACCTACGACTCCAACTGTCTCGAGGAAGTCTGCGGATCGTGCGCCATGCTGATCAACGGGCGGGCGCGGATGGCTTGCTCGGCGCTGATAGACAATCTCGAGCAGCCGATCCGGTTGGAGCCGTTCTCCAAGTTCCCTGTTGTGCGCGACTTGGCAGTTGACCGCAGCGTGCTGTTTGAGAATCTGAAGGCCGTCAAGGCGTGGGTGCCGATCGACGGCACCTACGATCTCGGCGCCGGGCCGCGCATGTCGGCCGAGGAGCAGGAGATCGCCTACCCAATCTCGCGCTGCATCTCATGCTGCTGCTGCATGGAAGCCTGCCCGCAGTTCAATGAAGACACGGGCTTCGTGGGCGCGGCGACCATCGCGCAGGTGCGGCTGTTCAACACGCATCCCACGGGCAAGGCGCTGGAACGGGAGCGGCTGGCCGCGCTGATGGGCGATGGCGGCATTCAGGAGTGCGGCTATGCCCAGAACTGCGTCGAGGTTTGCCCCAAAGACATTCCGCTGACCCGGTCGATTTCCGAGGTGAGCGGACAGGTCATGAAGCAGGCCCTGGGTGACCTTTTGCGGCGCTGATTGTGTGTTACTGATTTTTGTTACTGATTTTTGGCACAAGTGCAGCGAAATCGCCCAAGCCGGTACTCTGAGAGCCCTCTAACATTGTCAAGTCGTGGCTGTCCACGCACATAGCTGTCGCCCAAGTGCCATCAAGAATGGCCCATCGTTTGCCGATAGAACGGTAGGGCATCTCCACAGGTGGAAGGTAAGTAACCACGTTGAGATGCTGATTTGGGTACTCAAGTAACGGTTTAACTCAGGCTTGGGTTGGACCGCTTGACAGCATGGCTTAGAATAACCGCTACTCACACGGAACAGCGTGAGGGTGCCTTTACAACGGAAGATTTCTTGAAACCGGTTAAATTCCAATTCGCGACTTTCCTGCTGCTAGCCCTGGTGTGTGGCGGGCTGTCGGGCAGCGCTTTCGCGGTGCATCATGCGACCGTGCAGCGCGCGCACCACCGGCACTTCCGCTGGCTGCGCTGGAATCCGATGTTCCGGCCGTCGCACGAATCGTTGCTGATTCAGAATGCTGAAATCAACCGGCTGGAGCTGCCTCGCATTCAGGATGAGACCGAGCTTGAAGCTTTGAAGGCCGACGGTTCCCTGCTCGAGATTCGCGCCGGAGAGACGCTGCGCTTCGATCCGCGGCTCGATCCTTCACGGCGCTTCTGCCGTCCGTGGACGCTGGATTTTGTCGACGATATCAGCCAGGCGTATTACAACCGATTTCACCAGCAGATTCAGGTCAACTCCGCGGTGCGAACGGTGAAGGTTCAGAAGAAACTGCGGCGCCACAATCGCAATGCGGCTCCGTACGACGGCGATACCGCCTCTTCGCATCTGGCGGGCGTGACCGTTGACCTGCAACGCCGCGGCATGAGCAAAGACCAGGTTCACTGGATGGAGCGCTACCTGTTCTACATGAAGGCGCTCGGGCTGGTGGAACCGGAAGAAGAACGGCACCAGTGGGTGTTTCACATCATGGTGAGCGGGCTCTACTCTGACTGGCGTGAGACGCAAAACATTATTCCGGTTGAACATCCCGACGAGCACCCGGACAGCGATAAGCCCGCGACGCGGGTTGCGCTGGGCGCCGGGACGAAGTAGTAAGCTCAGGTTTCAGCGATGCTAGCTTTTTAGCTTCTCGCCATCCAGGTAGCACCTTCCGCGGTACATCCGATACGATTCTCTTCTCATGATTGTTTTAATGGCGGGACTTCCCGGCGGCGGCAAGAGCACGCTTGCCCGCGCATTGGCCGCGCGCACGGCGGGCCGGGTCGTAAGCAAGGAC
Organism: uncultured Acidobacteriota bacterium; assembly: GCA_963755795.1. Lineage (GTDB taxonomy): Bacteria > Acidobacteriota > Terriglobia > Terriglobales > Acidobacteriaceae > Sulfotelmatobacter. The sequence goes on from CAVWLI010000027.1 coordinate 35,898, forward strand.
GAAATCCGGCATGCGATGTTTCTGGCGGAGGAAATCGAATATTCCACGCGACAGGACGACTACTGCCTGCAGATCATGCTCGACACAGCGGGATATCTGCTGGAGCGAAATGCGACGCGCGTGATCTTTCTGGATGGGCGTCCGTTTTCGCAGCGTTATCAGATCGAAAATGTGATTGCTGCCGCCGCTGCTCTCCGACAGCCATGGAGAATTCTCGAGTGCGCGTGCTCGGATGAAACAGCCCGGCGCAGGCTTGCCGCTGACATCGACGCGGGAACTCATCCCGCCGGCAATCGCGGCTTCGAACTTTACCTCGAGGTGAAGGCGCGGTTCGAAGCCATCACGCACGCCAAGACCGTAATCGATACCGAACAGCCGCTGGAGACTTGCGTACAGCAGGCGCTGGCCGCGCTGGGCTGACCAGTTTGGTCGAGCCGCGCGTCTGGCGATACAATCGGGACCTGCCCGCATGGTTGCTTCCTTCGTGGGCCACAGATGATGACAAGCAGACTCAGTTTCGTTTTCGTGCTGGCCTGTTTCGCCGCGGCGCAGACTCCAGAAAAGCCGGCGGCCACATCCGACATCGTAGTTAGCGCACGCGCTCAGAAGCTGCACGACTCCGCTCTGGTAGTGGATACGCATGCCGATACGCCGCAGCGCTTCCTCGACGAAGGCTTCGACATCGGGTCGACCGACCCGAAAGATGTCGGCCACATCAGCCTCGATAAGGCGCGTCGCGGAAACCTGGGCGCGGAATTTTTCTCCATCTGGGTCGAGCCGGATACGAACCAGGGTCACTTTGCGCGCCATACGCTGGATCTGATCGATTCGGTCTACGAGCAGGCGGCGCGGCATCCCGACCGCATGATGATGGCCTTTTCGCCCAACGACATCGACCGCGCGCACAAAGAGCACAAACTCGCTGCGCTGATGGGGATTGAGGGTGGGCACTCGATCGAGAACGACATTCATCTGCTGCGCGACTATTACCGGCTCGGCGTACGCTACATGACGCTGAGTTGGTCGAACACGAATGAGTGGGCCGACTCTTCCGGCGACATCGACGACGCGAAAGTCGAGCACCACAACGGGCTCACCGATTTCGGCAAGCAGGTCGTACTGGAGATGAACCGGCTGGGCATGATGGTCGATATTTCGCACGTGGCCGACAAGACTTTCTGGGACGTAATAGCCACGACCAAGGCTCCGGTGATCGCATCGCACTCCTCGGCGCGGGCACTGGTGGATGCTCCTCGAAACATGACGGACGAGATGCTGCGCGCCATGACCAAGAACGGTGGCGTGGTGCAGGTGAACTTCTTCAGCGCGTTTGTGGACGAAGACTATCGCAAAGCAAATCTGGCGCAGGCGAAGGATGAGGCCGCCGCCGTGCAGCAGTATGTCGACAAAATGAAAGCCGAGGGCAAGGCGGTCAACTATGTCGACGAAGATCGCATTGAGCGCGAGTGGGCGGCCAAGATTCCGCGGCCGCCGCTGAAGTCGTTGATCGACCACATCGACCACATAGCGAAAGTTGCTGGCATCGATCATGTCGGCCTTGGCTCTGACTTTGACGGCGTGAGCGGGGCGACGCCCCAGGGCATCGACTCGGCCGCCGATTTGCCAAAGATCACGCAGGCGCTTCTCGACCGGGGCTACAGCGCGGACGACATCAAGAAAATTCTGGGTGGAAACCTGATGCGTGTGTTTCGCGAAGTAGAAGGCGTGAGCCACGAGATGCAGATGCAGAAGACGACCGCCGCAAACTAAGCCAACGATTCCCATCATTCGGCATGAGGAAACGACGGCCGTCGCTGTCGTACAATGCAACGTTGCGCAACTTCCTAGTTTTTGCTTTTGTGAGGACAATCCATGCATAAGACTTTCGCAGTCTTCATGACGTTGGTGGCGGCTTCGGCCGCCTGGACACAGACAGGCTCGACGAACCATTCTGCAGCCAGCCAATCCAAGACGACCCCAAGCGCGTCCACGGCCAAGCCGGCCACTGCCGCCAAACCGGTCGTTCATATGGCGACCAAGCCGACTGCGATCATCGACACTACTGCGGGCAAGCTGACCTGCACGCTGTTTCCCGATAAGGCGCCGGTGGGCGTCGCGAATTTTATTGGTCTGGCGAACGGTACTAAAGACTGGAAAAATCCCGTCAGCGGCGCGACCAAACATGGCGTCCCGCTGTATGACGGCACGATTTTCCATCGCGTGATTCCTGGCTTCATGATTCAGGGCGGCGATCCGGCGGGGAACGGCACGGGTGATCCCGGTTATAAATTCAAGAACGAGACTTCACCCGACCTGCTGTTTGATAAACCCGGCAGACTGGCTTATGCCAATGCCGGGCCGAATACCAATGGTTCGCAGTTTTTCATTACCGAAGTGCCAACCCAGTATCTAAACGGAGGCTATACGATCTTTGGCCAATGCGACGATGCCAGCGTCGCGCTGGTGAAGCAGATCGCGGCCATGGCCCGGGATCCTTCCAACGACAAGCCCTTCCGTCCGGTGAAGATCAACCACATCGCGATTATGCGCAGTACTGGGACTGGTACGGGCGCCAAGCCCGCTACTGGAACCACGGTGAAGAAACCGGCAGCGACCACGCGAAAGCCCCCGGCAAATTCCAATTGAGTTGAAGACCGTGCATTGAAGGACCACGAAGCTGTGGCCTAAAATATTCTTCATTTATGACCAAGTGCTTTTTCCTGCTGACGCTCGCGATACTCGCAGCCTCGCCGGCCGCCAACGGGCAGACGCACCAAACCGCGCCAGCACAGGCTCCGTCCGCCCAGACTCCGCCAGCCCCAGCCGCTCCGCAGCTCCCAGCGCCTCCGTCACAGAACCAGGCAACTTCGGTGCAGCGCGACATTCCCTACGGCACGGTCAACGGACATCCGCTGCTGCTGGATATTTACGAGCCGGGCGAACACATCGGTTTGCTCCCCGCCGTGATTCTGATTCATGGTGGGGGATGGATAAGCTTTGACAAGTCGACCATGCAAACCATGGGCATGTTTCTTGCCCGTTCCGGTTTTGTCGTGTTCTCGGTCGATTACCGGTTGTTCCACGAGAAAGAAAATCTCTGGCCCGCCCAACTCGACGATGTGCAGCGCGCGGTTCGCTGGGTTCGTGCCAACGCCGCGAAATATGGCGTCGATCCGCAGCATGTAGGCGCGTTCGGACATTCTGCGGGCGCGCAGCTGGCCGCTCTGCTGGGGATGGAAGATACGCGCGACAAGTCTGATCCCGCTCTGGCCAAGTATTCCAGCAAGGTGCAGGCCGTGGTGGATGTGAGCGGGCCCAGCGACTTCACGACCCACAACGATCCTGACGCCATTGAGTTTTTGACCGCCTTCTTCGGTGGAGACTACGCTCACCATCCGAAGGTCTGGCAGGACGCGTCGCCTGTTTTTCACGTCGGCAAGGATGTCGCGCCATTCCTGATCGTTCAGGGCACTCAAGATCAGAGCGTCCCGATGGCACAAGCTCAGGAACTTGCCGACAAACTCAAGCAAGCCGGAGCGGCGGTAAAGTTTGTCACCGTGGAAGATGCCCATACCTTCCGGACGCCGGAAGCGCGCCGGCGGCTAGCGTTTGAGACCGAGGAGTTTTTTAGCCAATACCTGCGGCCGGGCAGCGGCAAATAGTATCGCAGCCTGAGTGGTAACAGTTCCGGTTCCGGGCGGTCTGCTGTTTGTTGCCGCCTGCTAAAATCAAAGTTCATCACCTCAAGGAGAATAAATATTCATGAGCCGCCCCGCGGGCACCTACGCCACTTTTGAAACCTCGGAAGGAACCATTGTCTGCCGTCTCTTTGAAAAAGACGCGCCCAAAACCGTCGCCAACTTTGTGGAACTGGCCGAAGGCAAGCGCGAGTGGACGCATCCCGTGACGGGCAAGAAATCGAAAGACCGGCTCTACGACGGGACGATTTTTCATCGCGTGATTCCCGACTTCATGATTCAAGGCGGCGATCCGCAGGGCACGGGTACGGGCGGCCCCGGCTACCAGTTCGAGGACGAGACCAAAGGCTCGCCGCACAAGTTCGACAAGCCAGGTAAGCTGGCCATGGCCAACGCCGGTCCCAACACCAACGGCTCGCAGTTCTTCATCACGACGGTGCCGACTACCTGGCTCACCGGCAAGCACACGATTTTCGGCGAAGTAGTCGAAGGGCAGGACGTCGCGGTGAAGATTACCGGAGTTCCGCAGAACCGGCAGAACAAACCGAACAAGGATGTGGTGTTGAAGAAGGTGACGATCGAGAAGGTGTAGGGCTCGCGTATTAATTTGCGAGAACGGAAATACCCTCAGTCTTAATTAGATTACGATCGGCGGTTATGAGCGTTAGCTCGAACGCCTTGGCAGTAGCCGCCAGGAATAGATCAGCTGGACCTTCGTGCGGCATGTCGAGCGTCGGCAGCGTACGTGCGACCTCAAACGTAAGCGGAGCCTCGATCACAGGAAGTACGCTCAAGCTGGCGGCCAGCCAGGTTGTAAAATCAGGAGTAATCTGGATGCGCTTCTTGCGGAAGAGTAGGAACGCCTCCCACATACTGATCGGCGAAAGCCAAAGTTCGTTTCGTTGATCGTCCAGTTCCTTCGCCACGCGCCTGGAAAGGCGATGAGGTTCCCCAAGACTCCAAAGCCAGATGTGGGTGTCCAAGAGCAGCTTCATTCTTTCCACGCATCCCAGTCATCCAGGCTGCCAGTGGGGCCGACGATGTCTCCGAGGATTTTCATGGTTCCAGCCATGGAACCGAGCCGCCTTCCTTTACTTTTATCGGCGGTGGGGGGAACGACCTCGGCCACGGGTTCACCAAAGCGCGTGACCCGGATGGGCTTGCGCGTTTTGCGCACCTCTTCGAGGATGCCGAGACACTTGGCTTTGAACTCGGAGATGGCGACTTCTTTCATGTGTAGATTATACCATGGTCAATGACCATGGTCACATCGGATGGCGATCCTCGCCCGTAACTTGCCTCTCGTTCGATTGCCTTGCAGAATCGAACCAAGGGCCGAACTTCAAGGAAACGCCATATCTTATGAAAACTGCCCGCAGCGCATGCATCTTGGCCGGACTCGTCTTCCTGGGGACGACACTCGCCTTTAGCCAAGCCGCGCCCGATCCTTGGCTGGTTGTGCCGAACGGTGATGGCGGCCCGATTAGCTACCGGGTTACTCGATCGGACCTGGTGCGGCGGTATGGGGCTGCCAACGTTGTGGATCAGGAAGTCGGTTTAGGCGAGGGCGACACGGATACCGCAACGGTGTTGTTCCCGAAGGATCCGGAACGCAGAATTGAGATTCTTTGGCAGGACCGGCAGAAGCAAGCGTACCCAAGCAGCGTGACCATCTCTGGTAAGGCGAGCCGCTGGCATGCTGTGCACGGCATCTCGTTGGGGATGCGGTACAGTGAGTTGGCACGAATCAGTGGCAAGCCCTTTCCGATAAGTTGGGGAACGGATCAGGGCAACGTAGTTTTCTCCTGGAACGGCGGCCTGCTCGACAAAGATCTGAAGGACGTATGGGTTTGGTTCGACGACCTACCGAGCAGCAACGCCACTAAGAAGGAAGCTTCCAGCGTAGGCGGCAGCGCGAATCAAAAGCGTCGCGTGAATCAGATCACCTGGGGCTTCCTCGCACAGACTCCATAGCAACTACGAAGTGGAAGGCTAGACTCCGATCACGCCCACCAACTCCTTCACCGCGGCAGCACTCTTGTCGAGGCCCGCTTTTTCTTCCGCGGTCAGCTTGATTTCGATGATCTGCTCGATTCCCTTTGAGCCCAGCTTTACCGGGACGCCGACGTAGAGGCCGTGGATGCCGTACTCGCCTTGCAAATAGGCGGCGCAGGGAAGGATTTTCTTTTTATCTTTCAGGATCGCTTCTACCATTTCCGTGGCTGCTGCTGACGGAGCGTAATAGGCCGATCCGGTCTTGAGATGCTTCACGATCTCCGCACCGCCGTCGCGTGTGCGCTGGACCAGCGCTTCGAGCCGAGACTTCTCGATCAACTCGGTGATCGGAATTCCGGCGACCGTGGAATAGCGCGGCAGCGGGACCATGGTGTCGCCATGTCCGCCGAGCACAAATGCCGTGACGTTCTCGACGCTGACTTTCAGTTCGTCGGCGATGAAGGCGCGGAAGCGAGCCGAGTCGAGCACTCCGGCCATGCCGATGACGCGCTCGCGCGGGAATCCACTGAGTTTGTAGGCGGCTTGCGCCATGGCGTCCAGCGGGTTCGAAACGATGATCAGAATGCAGTTCGGCGAATTCTTCACCGCCTCGCCGACCACCGCTTTCATAATGTTGTAATTCGTGTTGAGCAAGTCGTCGCGGCTCATGCCGGGCTTGCGCGGGATGCCGGCGGTGATCACCACAATGTCAGAATTGGCGGTGTCCTGGTAGCTATTGGTGCCGCTGACATAGGAGTCGCGCTTCTCGATCGGCATGGCTTCGAGCAGATCGAGCCCCTTGCCTTGCGGCACGCCTTCGATGATGTCAATGAGTACGACGTCGGCGAGTTCTTTGGAGGCGATCCAATGAGCGGTGGTTGCGCCCACGTTGCCGGAGCCTACGATGGTGACTTTTTTGCGCATGGGATGATTCCTTTCCGAATTGAGTAATTGGGAAATTTAGTAATTGAGAAATTGAAAACCGTTGGTCTTCGCAGCGGCCGGGAATTTGGGAAATTTCCCAATTACTAAATTTCCCAATTCCCCAATTGTCCTACACCAGCACACCCGCACTCATGTTTTCGATCATGGCGTCGGCGAATTCGCTGGTCTTGACTTTGGTGGCGCCGGGCATGAGGCGCTCGAAGTCGTAGGTGACTTTTTTCTGATCGATGGTTCGTTCCATACTCTGCTCGATCAGGTCGGCGGCTTCGTTCCAGCCCAGATGACGGAACATCATGACCCCCGACAGAATCACCGAGCCGGGATTGATGACGTCTTTATCCGCATATTTTGGGGCGGTGCCGTGGGTCGCTTCGAAAATGGCATAGCCGTCGCCGATGTTCGCGCCAGGAGCGATTCCGAGGCCGCCCACCTGGGCCGCGGCTGCGTCGGAAATATAGTCGCCGTTGAGGTTGGGTGTGGCCAGAACCGCATATTCCTCCGGACGCGTCACAATCTGCTGAAAAATCGAGTCGGCGATGCGATCGTTGATCATAAGCTTCTTCTTCCACGCTCCGTTGCCGTGCGTGGCGTAGATGGCGTCGAGGACAGATTTTACTTCTTTTTCGACGGCCTGCCGAAACGCCGGAGGAGCAAATTCCATGCCGGGTTCGACCGCTTCCGCATTCTGCGCAACCGTTATGCTCGGATCTTTGTCTTTGTTGCCAATGATCCAGCTTTCGCGTTCGGTCACGACTTTGTCGCGAAATTCTTGCGTCGCCACTTCGTATCCCCACGAGCGGAACGCGCCCTCGGTAAATTTCTGAATGTTGCCTTTATGCACGATGGTGACGCTCTTCAGGCCATTGGCCAGCGCGTGCAGGATGGCCATGCGCACCAGGCGCTTGGTTCCGGTGATCGAAATCGGCTTGATACCGATGCCGGAATCGAGGCGAATCTGTTTCTTGCCGCCCTTCAGCATGTCCTTGTTGAGGAATTCGATCAGCCGGGCGCAGTCGGCAGTTCCCTGCTCCCACTCGACGCCGGCGTAAACGTCTTCCGTGTTTTCGCGGAAGATGACGACGTTCATGCGCTCGGGATGCTTCACGGGCGAGGGCACGCCCTTGTAATATTTCACCGGCCGCACACAGCAATACAGATCAAGAATCTGGCGCAGGGCCACGTTGAGCGAACGGATCCCGCCGCCCACGGGCGTGGTCAACGGGCCCTTGATGGCGACGCGAAACTCGCGAACGGCGTCAACGGTGTCATCCGGCAGCCAGGTATCGAATTTGGCCTTGGCTTTCTCTCCGGCGAACACTTCATACCAGGCGACGCGGCGCTTGCCTTTGTATGCCTTCTCGACGGCCGCGTCGAACACGCGTCGCGAAGCCTTCCAAATATCGCGGCCCGTCCCATCGCCTTCAATGAACGGAACGATCGGGTTGTTGGGAACATCATACTTGCCGTTGGCATAGCCAATTTTCTTGCCGTCTGCCGGTACCGCTACGCCGTTATAAGTGCCAGCCATAAACAACCTCCGCTATAAAGAGTTTCGCGCCATGATTTACAAAACCTCCAATTATAGAGAACTGGCGGATAAAGCGCAGATTATTCTTGCCTTATGCCATAATTCTGCAGATGATTCCTGACCGTAACACCAGCCTTCTGGAGGCCTTATGGGGAATAACATTCGCCTTGTGCTGCGGCTCTCAGCCGGCCTGTTGTTCGTCATAGCGTTTACGGCAATCTCGTTCGCCGACGGTTCTCACGGCCTCACTCAGACCGGGCACAGCATCAGCATCGGGCCGAGTGAAGAAGTCAGCGAGGCGACCTGTTTTGGTTGCAGCATCCGGGTACGCGGACATGTGTCGGGGAATGTGACTGCGTTCGGCGGGAGCATCGTCATCGAGGACCAGGGGCAGGTGGGCGGAGATGCAACAACTTTTGGCGGGGGCATCCGCCTCGACAGGGGCGTCAGCGTGCATGGTGACGTCACGGCATTCGGAGGCCAGATCCGTCGCGATCCCGGTGCCACCGTCGGAGGCGACGTCACCAATATGGGTGGCCCCGGCTGGATCGTTCTGATCTTTCTGCTGCCGTTCCTTTTCTTCGGACTGTTCGTGGCACTGATTGTATGGTTGATTCGGCGGTTGCTGCGGCCAGCCGCGCCGATTGTGGCACAACCGATGCGCTGAATTCCCTTACCCTACCAGCGGCGCGTGCCAAACGTTTTGCGCACACCCACGGTTACATAGCGTCCCCAGGGGCCGTTGTTGCCAAGGTCGGCGGTGCCCAGGTTTTTATCGCGCGCGCCCAGACGGTCGAACAGGAAATGCTGCGTCATGCGAAACTCGAATCCCTTGTCGAGATAGATCCCAATTCCCCAGGAGTGCTCTATCCCGATCGCGTCCGGAGACCAGGTGTAAAGGGTCTTGGGGAGAGTCTTGCCGAACAGAAATGTCGGCGCACCGTACACCATGAATCTCCGTAGAGGCCCGCGCCCGAATGGACGGACCTCCAGGATTCCCGACAGCATATAACGCGCAAACAGACTGCAGGGATCCTGGATTCCGCCATTGGCCGCGACGTCTCCGGAGCAGAGATTAGGATCGATCTCGTTGTGCGGCGGCGCCAGGTCCAGTTGCGCCCATCCCCACAACATATCGTGGGGAAAGAACATCCGCTCGCCGGAATCGGCATCGTGTCCGCTGCCCTGCGAAGCGCTGGTTTGCGCAGAGTTCTGTGGAGAGCTTAGAGACGACGTCACTTGCGCTCCCGCCATCGAGATCAGTACTGGAATTGCCAGGATCCAAGCCCACCGTTTCATTTCGCCTCCGAAATCAGTTCGTTTGTGTGATAGATGTGCCGGATCCGAGACCGCCTGTCCTTCAGCCCTCAGGACTCGGCGAAAATCCGGCTGAGCAGAGCGCAACATTGTAACCTGCTTGTGGATTTGAGCTTGGTGGCGACGAAGATTCCAAGGCGCAAAAGGGGACGCCTGGCAGGATGGGCCACTGCGCAGAGTCGAGCCCTTGAGCTTCTAACCTTCCAGCAGCTGGAATAAGCTCAAATTCTCAAGTCCTTCCAGAATTCATATTCCATCCCGGATTTATTCCATTCATAGTACGTTCATGTTACTGCAAATCGACGTAAACCCCGCCAAAACAGGGGTCTACGGGTTTGGTGGGCGGATTGCACTATACGGAACTACAGCAAATCAGGAACCCTATGCCCCAAGAGATTTCTGTCTCGTACCAGGCGATCAAGAGCAAGGTTTACCGGTTGATCGATTCCCTCGTAGTAGGTGAAAAGAGCGAATCTGAGGTGCAGGAATCGATCCGGCGCTGGTGGGCGCTGATCCATCCGGCTGACCGGCCCATCGCCCAGAAATATCTGTTGATGGTGCTTGGCCGCTCCGCCTCTGCCCTGGATTGTATGGGAGATGCTTTTCTCTCCGTCAGCAGCTGCGAAGTTGCTCGCCCACAGCTGGCCGACGTCCCACTTCCCGGCAAACGCATGCGCCTGCTGGAGCGGGTGGTCAAGGAAAGCTCCGTCCGAACTGCTGTTTAATCTCCAACCCCGCCCCGCTGCAAAACACAGAATTTACATTTCCCTTGTTGCGTTTTGCATCGTCTAGCCCCTATCTTCAGTCTCATCCCTTAGGATCGTCTTAGCCTAAGCGCCGGCAGTTGCAGAAATCCTCAACACAGGAGCCAGGAATGACATCATCGTCTTCTTCAATGCCATCCAATAAGCCGGGGAAACTCGGAATCTACCTTACTTTCGGGGTACTTCTGATTATGGCCACATCGCTGTTTGCAGGCTCGGGTGTCTACAGTTTCACGCTCAACTCCATCGACGGCAAGCCGGCGCCGCTAGCCGACTACAAGGGCAAAGTCGTTCTGCTGGTGAACGTGGCCAGCCAGTGCGGCTACACTCCGCAGTACAGCGCGCTGGAAGCCATCTACGAAAAATACAAAGACCAGGGATTCGTCATCCTCGGCTTCCCTGCCAACAATTTCGGCGCGCAGGAGCCGGGCACGAACGAAGAGATCAAGACGTTCTGCACTCGCAAGTACAGTGTGAGCTTCCCCATGTATTCGAAAATTTCGGTCAAGGGAGAGGACCAGGCGCCACTGTACGCCTATCTCACCAAAGAAACCGGGGCGGGAATCGCGGGCGACATCAAGTGGAACTTCACCAAGTTCCTGGTGGATCGCGACGGCAAAGTGGTGCAGCGGTTTGAACCTGCAGTGACGCCGGATTCGAAGGAAGTGACGGCAGCGATTGAAAGGCAGCTGAAATAGTACGATCCATATCCACAAGATCGAGGATGCCCACCCTTGTCCCTCCGTGTTTTGGAGGGACAGGGTGGGGATTCTGATTTCGCCGGATGATCGAATCGGCGCCTGTTTTCACAGCCGATCCGGGCCTAGCGTTCGGCATGGAACGTCAACCTCGCCACTCTGTCGCAAATAAAAGACCGTGACAAAGGGTGAGGCACCCTCTTCAGTATGGCAACGCTAGCGTAATGACGAAATTACAAACACTTAACTCTCGATATCCTCGAGTTCCTCCGATAGTCACAGGATGAAGGTCGAGAAAACATTCCCGCTTATGCTGGTTGTCGCTGCAATCGGCTCTGCCGCGCTCGGGCAAGAAATTCGCCCCGACAAACCGCTCTCCGTCAGAATCGTCGACAAGCATGTCATTGAGAGCGACGGAACCTACAACAGCACTCCGGCAGTGGCGCGGGCGGAGAATGGAGATTGGGTTCTTTCCTACCGAAAGGGAGCTGGTCACGTAGACAGTCCACTCGTGATTCTGAGACGTAGCCACGACCGAGGCCGAACCTGGAGCCCGGAGGTGGCCTACTTCAACACCTCGCAACCTGATCCCACGCTGGCATTGACTCCCGATGGCACACTCCTGATCGAGTTCGTCAAACTGAATCCCAATGGCATAGCCGGGGCTGCCTACAGCCTGTCTCACGACAGTGGTGTAACCTGGGGCCATTTCACTTTCTTCGACAAGCCGGTCAGCAATACTTCCGCCCTTCCCACCGCCTTGTTGACGCTGGGTGGAACCATGTACGCCGCATCGTATGGTCCGCACGGCGACGGCAGCGACGACGCACTGCTTTGGGACTCCGTGGACAGCGGCGTGACTTGGTTGAAACGGTCGCAGATCCGGCAGGCGGGCGATGCGGGGCTCACTGAAACCGCGATCGCCAGGGTGGGCTGGCATCGATTTCTGGCCATCAGCCGTGACGACTTAGGCACCAATACCTGGGCCCACTTTTCCGACGATCGCGGCATGACGTGGAGCGAACAAATCGACTACACGCCGCAAGTTGGAGTTCTTCAACTTCCCCAACTCATTCACGCAGGAAACGCGTTGCTCCTGCTGGGTCGCCGGGCCGATTTTGCCATTTACCCGAATGAGCTCGTAATGTTCGTTTCCTATGACAACGGAATCACGTTTACCGACCGCACAGTACTGGACACCTACACGGGCAGAGAGATCGATGGCGGTTACTGCTGGCCACTATTGATGGACAACGGAGATGTCTTCGTCGTGTACTACGCAGACTCGCATGATCTGGAGCAGCCGGATATCAAATCGCTGGTGTTGCGGCTGAATCGACGCGATCGAGCCGATTCACGTTAGGTGCCCTCAAATGTCGTAGTACAGCGCAAACTCGTACGGATGCGGCCTCTGCCGGATCGCGTCCACTTCTTTCGAGCGCTTGTAGTCGACGTAAGTCCGCAATAACTCTTCGGTAAATACATCGCCCTTTAGTAAGAAGGCGTGGTCTCGCTCCAGCGCGTCCAGGGCATCTTCGAGCGAGCCCGGCATCGACGGGATCGTCGACAACTGCTCGGGATCGAGTTCGTAGATATCTTTGTCAAGCGGCTGGCCCGGGTCCATTTTGTTTTCTATGCCGTCGAGGCCGGCCATCAACATCGCTGCAAACGCCATATACGGATTGCAACTCGGATCAGGAGGACGAAACTCCACCCGCTTTTCTTTGGGAGCGATCGAATACATCGGAATGCGGCAGGCCGCCGAGCGATTGCGCCGCGAGTAAGCCAGACTTACCGGGGCCTCAAACCCGGGCACTAGCCGCTTGTAAGAATTCGTGGTGGGCGCGATGATCGCCGAAAGCGCCGGCCCGTGCTTGATCAGGCCGCCGACATACCAGAGCGCGAGTTGCGACAGGCCAGCGTATCCGTCGCCGGCAAACAGCGGCTCGCCGGCCTTCCACAGCGACTGGTGCGTGTGCATGCCGCTGCCGTTATCGCCGAAAATCGGCTTGGGCATGAACGTGACCGTTTTGCCCTGGCGATTGGCCACGTTTTTCACGATGTACTTGTAGAGCAGCATCTTGTCGGCGGAGCGCACCAGCGAATCGAACTTCAGATCAATCTCCGTCTGACCCCCTGAAGCTACTTCGTGGTGGTGGCACTCCACATCGATGCCGCAATTCTGCATGGTCAGCACCATCTCGGAGCGCAGGTCCTGATAATGGTCGGTGGGCGGCACGGGAAAATAGCCTTCCCGGTAGCGCGGACGGTAGCCGAGATTGTTCGCTTCCCTGCCCGAGTTCCAGCGGCCTTCTTCGGCGTCGATGTAGTAAAAACCGTACTGCTCGCGCTGATCGAAGCGCACATTATCGAAGATAAAAAACTCCGCTTCGGCGCCGAAGTAGGCCGTGTCGGCAATGCCGGTTGAGGTCAGGTAAATCTCGGCCTTGCGCGCGATGTAGCGGGGATCGCGATCGTAGCGCTGCTTGGTCACCGGATCGACCACGTCGCAGACCAGCACCAGCGTGGGCGCCTCGGTGAACGGATCGAGCAAATGAAAGTTGGCGTCGGGCTTGAGCAGCATGTCGCTCTCATGAATGCCGGCCCACGCCCGAATCGAAGATCCGTCAATGCCGAAGCCTTCTTCGAACGACGCTTCGGTCAACTGCCCAATGGGATAGGAAACGTGGTGCCAGAGCCCCGGAATATCGGTGAAGCGCAGGTCGAGAATCTTGGCGTCGTTCTTCTTCGCGAACTCGAGAACAGCCTTGGGGTCCAGCCATGAAAACTCCTTGCCGGGAGCAAATCTTTCAGAAATCGGGCGAACGGTTGCGGAGAGTCCTGCGAACTCTCACCCTTGCCGCCGAGAACGCGGCAAGGATGTGGCACCCGGCAGGCTGCTACAATCGGTCGCGTTGTGCAGGACGGGAGAGTCTAAAGCCAGCCGCGGAAGCTGGCAATTCGATTGTTTTTATAGCGGCGATAACGTGACTTTATACTGAAGCTGTCAGCGATCAGCTCTCAGCTTTCAGCGAACCCGCGTCGGCCGCTGGAGTCTGAGATGAACTGCCTTGGCTGAGAGCTGGGAGCTGACAGCTGAGAGCTTCTCTATGGATTTTGACCAGCTCGAAACTTTCCTCGAAGTGGCGCGGCACGCCTCGTTTTCCCGGGCGGCGGAGAAGCGTTTCCGCACCCAGCCGGCCATTTCGTCGCAGATTCGCGGGCTGGAGGAAGAAGTCGGGGCCAAGCTATTCGACCGCTCCGGCGGCAAAGTCTCGCTCACGGCCGCCGGCAAGGCGTTTCAGAAATATGTTGAGGAAACGCTCGACGCCCGCAAGGCCATGATGGTCGCCATCGCCGAGATGGAGCGAGTGCCCCGCGGCGAGATCATCGTAGGCGCGAACGAGGGCACTTGCCTGCACATCCTGCCCTATGTTTTTGCCGATTTCAAAAAGCAGTATCCCGACGTTTCGGTGAACATCAAGCGCGCCGACTACGCAAAAATTCTCGAATCCATCATCGACAACTCGGTCGACTTCGGCGTCCTGTCCCTTCCCGTCACGGACAACCGCCTGACCGTAGTGCTCATCCATCGGGATGAGCTGATTCTGATCGCGCCGCCGCATCATCCTCTGGGAAAGTTGAAGGCGGCTACGATCGCCGAGGTGGCGAAATTTCCGCTGGTCGTCCCCAAGGCCGGACACACGCGGGACGCCATCGAGCAACTTTTTCACGAGCGCCGTCTGAAGCCGAACTTCACCATGGAACTCGATTCCAGCGAATTGCTGAAGCGCTTTGTGGCCGCCGACGTCGGCATCGGCTTCATCGCGCGCTCCAACGTCGAGGACGACGTTCGCGCCAAGGTGCTGGCCGCGGTTCGCATCGCCGACGCGCAGGTGCGCCGCGACCTGGCGCTGGTCTTCCGCAAAGACAAAGCTTTGAGCCGCGCCGCGCTGGCCTTCATCGAGATCGCGGTGAAGCACAAATCCACGGAAGAATTGGCGAACATTCCAACTCGATGACCGGGCCGATGACCAACCCGATGACCCAGCGATGACGAAGGCAATCCCCAGATTTCCGTTCCAGCTACTCTTCCTGTTTGTCTTCGCCGCCGTCTGCCTTCCGGGGATGGGTCAAGTCTCGTCGCAGAAGCCGCTGTCGCAGATGCCGGCCTCGGTCCGCCAGTTGATCGCCATCAAAGTGGTCGGAAGCAAACGCTTCCCCGAAGCCGCCATCGCCGCAGCAACCGGTCTGCAGATCGGCACTGCCGTCACTGACGACGACTTCAAGACAGCGGCCCGTCGTCTGGGCGACACTGGAGTCTTCACCGAAATCGCCTACACCTTCTCGTACTCCTCGGCCGGCACCAAGCTCGAACTGCAAGTCACCGACGCCGACAAATTTGTTCCAGCGCATTTTGAGGATTTCGTCTGGTTCACGGACGCCGAACTTAAGCAGCGCATCCATCAATATTCCCCGCTGTTCGATGGCGAACTCCCGCTGTCCGGCCGCCTGGCCGATGATGTTTCCGACGTGCTGCAGGCCATGCTGGTAGAAAACTCAATCCCCGGACACGTCGAATATCAGCGCGCGGGCAAAGCCGACGGCCCCATCGACTCGATCAACTACCATGTCACTGACGTTCTCATCCAGGTGCGCAAGATCGAGTTCACGGGCGCGGCCGATGCCGAAATTCCCGCGCTCGAAGCCGCCGCCGAGAAACTTCCCGACCGCGAATACTCCCGCACCATCCTCAACCTGCTGGTTCAGCGCCAGCTTCTCCCGGTCTATTACGCGCGCGGATACCTGAAGGCGCACTTCGGCGAGCCGCAGCCCAAAGTCATCAAGGAGCCCGCTGCGGAGAATGACGACGGGCCGCGCAACCAGACTGTCGTGGACGTGATCTTTGCCGTCACGCCCGGTCTGCAATACAAGTTGAAGAGCCTGCAGTGGTCGGGCAATCACGAGTTCCCTACCGACACGCTGCAGAAAATGGTGCGCACCGAGCCCGGCCAGCCTGCCAATACGATTCGCCTCGGCGACAACCTGAAAGACATCCAGAAGCTCTACGGCTCTCACGGATTCGTGACCACCACGATCAAAGCCGACGCGCAGTTCGACGACGCCACCAGCACCGTCGTCCTCCACCTGATCGTAACCGAAGGCGCCGTCTACCACATGGGCGACCTCGAATTCCGCGGCATCGATAACAGCCTGACCGCGAAACTTCGCACCGCGTGGAGAATCCGCCCCGGCGACGTCTACGACGCGACTTACCTGAGTGAATATCTGCCCGCCGCGCAGAAACTCCTGCCGGCGAACCTTGACTGGGAGGTCACGTCGCATGTGACCGCCAACATCCGCGAAAAGACGGTGGACGTCGATCTTATCTACTCGGCAAAAGCACCGAAATAGGCGCCAGCAGCCGGCTCTCGTAGTCTTGTTCGGATTTTGGAACAAATTCCGGCGCGTTTTTCGAGATCGCCTCGGTCCCGTTACTCTTACCCTGTGGTTTCGGCCTTGCACCAGCCGCAGAGTTCAAGCACGTGTGTGAAATGGGGTCGCCTTGATACACTGGCGCGCAAGTCCGCGCTGGTTATACCGCGGGCTGCATCGGTTTGAAGGAGACCTGGGATGATGCGGAGTTGGAGGCTGGGTTCGCGAAATATTTGGCAGCGTTCGATCTTGATCGCGGCATTTTTAGGTTCGGCAAGCTTGTTCCTGTTCAGTCCGGTGATGGCGGCTGAAAAGCAAACTCTCACCGGCGAAGTGGGCGACGCCATGTGCGGCATCAAGCACATGGAGGGCGAGGGCACACCGGCCGAGTGCACGCGAACGTGCGTGGCGCACGGCTCAAAATACGCGCTGGTCGTGGGCGAGAAGATTTATGTTCTGAATACCACGGACAAAGAAGCGCTGGCCGTGCTCGATCAGCAGGCGGGAAGGAAAGCCACAGTCACCGGCAGCGTCGACGGCACAAACATTGAGGTAAGCAAGGTCGTCGCTGCCAAATAATGGCTTTTACACCGGTCCGGCGAACGAATGTCCGGCAAGCGAATGTCCGGCGAGCAATCTCCGGATAGCGACCGTCCGGCCGACCAAACAAATTCGAAAAAGGTTTTGCCCGGGCCCTCCCCCTAGAAAATCCGGGCAGGAAGCGGGGACGCGCGCCAGCGCTTCCCCGCATTTTTTTCCTCCCGCCTGTAAATTCATATTTCCTTTACAAAACATTGTGTTAGATTGTGCATTCTCCTGTCTCAATTTTCCTTCGTCGGAGGATCACGGATTTGGGCAAAGACATGGTTCCGAAGCGGATTTTCTTTACCAAGGGAGTCGGGAAGCATCGTGAGCGGCTGACTTCCTTCGAATTGGCGCTGCGCGACGCCGGCATCGCTGCCCAGAATCTGGTGCGGGTCTCCTCCATCTTCCCGCCAAACTGCAAACTGCTGGCCCGCAAGGAAGGCGTGAAGTACCTGCATCCCGGCGAAGTCGTTTTCGCCGTGGTCGCGGAAAACTCAACGCGCGAACCTCACCGCCTGCTGGCTTCGTCAATCGGCGTAGCCATTCCTGCCGACCGGAACACGTACGGCTATCTCAGCGAGCACCACTCCTTTGGCGAGACCGAGGACGCCGCCGGCGAATATGCCGAGGAACTCGCCGCCGAAATGCTCGCCACCACCCTCAACGTGGAATTCGATCCCGACCGCTCGTGGGACGAGAAGAAGCAGATCTACCGCCTCTCCAACAAAATCGTGCGTACGGCGAACGTGACCCAATCCGCCGTCGGCGACAAACGTGCCCTCTGGACGACGGTGATCGCCTCGGCCGTATTGATCTTCGACTAGGATTACCCACTGGAAAGCCCGACTTAGGACGGCTTGGAAGGCTTGGCTCGTCTTAAGGGCGCATCGATGCGTTCGGGTAGCCATCCGCTCACTTCGCCGGCGCTTGCGCATCTAATTTTGAAGTCCACGGACCAGTTGTACGAAGGAGGCTTCCATCCCGTTTCGGGCGCGGTTATCTCATCATTACATTCTCATTAAGCCGATGAAAACAATGCAATTAAATGAATCTACCTGGAGGATTTCGCATCTCACTCAGAGGTACACCTTAGCAGTTAAACTTTAGTAATCTGATCCTAAGTCGGATGTAATACTCCGTTAACAGCGATCGGATATGATTGAAATGCTACAAAAAGCAAAAGACACCGATCAGATTACAGACACAGATAGAGGAATAGCAGTGGACATCGAAACACGCAGAAAAAAGCAACAGGCCCTGATGGTGCGGTTGGTCGAGCGCAAGGTCCGTTCGCGAGCAAAGCAACTCTACGAAACACGCGGCCAGGAAGACGGCCAAGCCTTACAGGATTGGTTTCAAGCTGAGTCAGAAGTTCTTGAAAATAGTACTGTTGCTCCGCTGTACAGGCGAATGCGAACGGGCAATTACGACAGCCGGCAAAATGACTCCGCCCAGGAGTTCAGCACGCAGGATTCAACCGTCTGCGACAGCAACGCATAATTCTCGCCTGCATCCCTTCCCCTTGAAACCTTATTTCCGAGATGCGGCTCGAGCGCCCTTGCGCGCCCCTCCGCTTTTCTTCGCTTTATCTAGGCGCTCGATGACCGCGGCCACGATGATCGGCAGTCCGACGGTTGCATCGACGAAAACTTCGCCAAACTTCCCGCCCTCCGACGGCGGCACAAACTTGCCCCAGGAAATCGCCTCGCTGTAAGGACTACCCGACAACCCGCCCCAGTGCGCGGGCTCGGGGCAAATTCTCAGCCCGTAGTGGTAGCGCTTCAAAGGAACGTTTTCTCCCAGCCGCCGGTGTCGCAGTTCAATGAAGGGGCCAAACTGCTGCGACCAGTTCCGCGGCACCCCGCCGCCAATCGTAAAGATTCCCAGCTTCTTCTGCCGCAGCAAGGTCGCGGCAAAGTGCTCCAGATCTTCGAACGGATCGAAGCGGATCTTGTGCCGCCCCGTTGACTCGCGCAGCCGGTTGTTCAGGGCTGTGTCCAGACCGAGTTCCGAGTCGCTGAACGCTGGCACAAACACGGGCACTCCCTGCTCATAGGCCGACTTCAAAATGCCCCGGTGATCTTTGTCGCGCTTGGCCAGAAACTCGCCGATAGCATGATTCAGCTTGTACGAGCACATGACCTCGTTGTGGTCCCAGGCCTCGAGCACCGCCGACATCACTTCCTCAACGTCGTCGAGATTCTGCTCCGGCTCGAGCGTGTCATAGACGCGATTGTAGCCCTGCTCGTACAGTTCCTCGTCCGAAACCTCAGGATTGGCGCGGAAGTGCGACCGCCCCGTGGCCTCGACCAGCCCATGAGCCATGAGTGCGCCGGTCGAGACGATCGCATTCACAATCCCGCGATCAATCAACTCGGTGACGATCAGACCCTGCTTGGCGACGGTCATGGCTCCGGCCAGGGTCATCACGATGAATGCGTCTTCGTCGAGCGCCATCGCTTCAAGCACGTCGGCGGCTTCGCCCAGTTGGCGCCCGGTAAAGGCAGTCTTCGACATGGCCCGCACCAGGCCATCAATCGAATGCACCTTGCCCAGATCCAGCGGCTCCAGCGGAATCAGCCGGTCTTCGATTGGATTGTGCAGATGACGATCGACGCCCTCACCGCCTGCCGCGTGGTCCTGCCCGGGCTGCAGGTGACCTTTCTGCGAATGATCCTTCTGCGTGTGGCCCTTCGAATTGCCGTGCTGCGGATTCGTATGATTGCCGTGTTTCAACGCCGGCCTCCCAAGCGATTGCGGTTCTTCCCGACAAGATACTCTACAGGAAGCATGTGAAAGGACGCCACGGCTCTCGGGACCTCAAGGGCATTCAGCGGCTTCGGGCCGATTCCGCCACGAAAGAAAAAGCCCGGACCGTGCAGGTCCGGGCTGTGGTTTTACAACGTCACCTGCTGAATGCCGAGCCGGCGCCAGCAACGTTTCCTGGTGTTACTGTAAGACGTCGAGAATCACCGTCGTCGTATGCTTAACGCCTCCTCCCGTGCCGGTAATCGTGATGGTGTGGTTTCCCAACCTGGCGGTCTTGCCTACCTTAACCGTCATAGTTGACGTTCCCGAACCCGGAGCCGCGATCGAACTGGGGCTGAAAGTGACGGTCTGAGCGCCTCCCTGTCCCGAGGCGGACAAGCTGATTGCCGAGTTGAAGCCGCCAGAAACGGTCGTTGTAATCGTGGCCGTGCCGGAACTGTTCTTGGCAACGCTGATCGATGTAGGCGATGCGCTGATGGTGAAGTTGGGCTTCGTCCCGGTCACGGTCAAAGATACCGTCGTGCTTTCTACTGTGCTCCCGGAGGTTCCGGTGACCGTGATGCCATAGGTGCCCGTCGCCGTGGATGAAGCCACAGTCAGCGTCATGGTCGAGGTTCCGGCTCCGGTGATAGAGGTTGGACTGAAGCCGACGGTCACGCCTGTGGGCTGGCCAGTCGCAGACAAAACGATGGCCGAGGCAAATCCGCCCGTCACCGTGGAGGTAATCGTGGAGCTTCCATTGCTTCCCTGCGCCACCGTGACCGAAGCGGGCGAGGCGGAGAGACTGAAGCCGGGACCTGAGGAACTCCCGGCAAGCGCGGTGATCAAACCGCTTCCGTTGGGACTGCCCCAGCCGGTCGCTAAATCGTAACCGGTGGTTGCCGAATAGCCGTTGCTGCCGCTGGTGATGTCATGGAAATCGGAGCCATAACTCGAGCCTGCGCCGATGGTGTAAAGACTCGGATTAATGAATCCAACTGTGGAATTGCCATTCGCGGCCGCCTGTTCATTCACCAGCGCCAGGTACCCGGCCCACATGGGCGCCGCGAAACTCGTCCCGCCGTACGAGTTGGCCGTGCAGGATGTCTGATCGGCGCAAACGTAGAAGGTGAAATTCGCGTTGGCCGAAACGTCTGGACCGTTCCGGTAGGTCTTGGAACAGCTCGAGCAACCGCTGGCAGCGGCCGTTTGCCACGACGGAATCGCATATTTGTCGGGCGAAATTCCACCGCCGCCGTCCACCCAGGTGGTTTCCGAACTCCAGGGACCAACCGCGCCGCTTGTGTCAAGGTCCGTCCCGCCGACCGAGGTCACGTAGACATCATCCGCTGGGAAAATTTCGGAGGCCGAACCAGATGCGGTCCACTTGCCGCTGTCCCCGGCCGCTTGAAACAGGTTCTGGCCTTGCAACGCGAACTCCTGGAAATACGGGTTGTCCGTGCTCGGGTCCGCCGGGAACCAGGTCCACGAAGAACTCAGCTGTGCGTTGAGTGGACTGGCTGTCGCCATGGCATTGAAGATCGCGGAGTCGGTCGATCCCACATACATCACCAGGCTCGACAAGCCCGGCGCCATACCGAGCGCCTGCGTCATGTCCAGGGTCTGCTCGGTGTCGTCGCAGCCCTGGGAAGCAAGGCAACTCGTGGTGGTTCCGTCGGTCGAATCGAGAGTGACCGGGACATTATTCGTTTGACCTGCATTCTTGAAATAGGTGGTGAGGTCGGCAAGATCGGTGCCGTAGTACTCCAGCAGCCCGAGCGACTGGCCGCTGCCGGTCAGGCTTCCACCGTAGTAGGCCGCTCGCATGTCGCTGCCCAGGAACGAAGCGCTGGGGCCGGAGCCGGTCGTGGCGTTCGGCCGCGCAGGCTGACCGCGATGCATTGCGGGATGCGGAATCGAGTAGTTATCCAGGCCGGAGATGTGCCACAGCTGCACCGCCAGGTCTGGCGTAGGTTCCCGGTCCGGAGCGTAGAAGATGCGATTGTCCGTGGGGTGCTGGTAGAGGCCCATGGTCAAATGAAACGCCTCCTCAATGCTCGCGACCGATCCGCGGACATCGATATTGACGCGATTGCGGGAGGTGCCGACTACGCTCAGGCCGTGGGACTCGGCGAAAGCGATGACCGCGTCGTAGTCTTCCTGAGTTGGTCCAAACTTCGCGGTGAACTCTTCCACCGACAGGAACTGGTGATACGACGCGCTGGATGGATCGTAAACATCTTTCAATAAGCTATCCAACTCACTCTGATTGTGCAGCGGCAAAACCAGAACAAGACGCATGGACTGCGCGGTCGGGACACGCCCCACCGGCAGCGCCTGCCCATTCAAAACCACTTCCCGTACATGGCGCGTCAACGGCTGCCGTGACTGCGCCTGGCAAACGATACTCATGAGCGACACCGCTGCGAGGATAGTTAGCAGGGTTCTACCGAATCTTCGAATCATGATTTCTCCTTAGTTGTCTGCTCTATTGTCTGCTCGTTTTCGGTTCTCTGGAATTTGCGTTTTCGCCCGCTCGATCCGTTCCAGGGGAAGTGGCCCGTGGATTCAAGGCGGCAGCGATTGTAGCCGATCTTCTCCACTTCCCAGTGTAAAAAGATTCTTATCCGGAAATCGGAACAGTCGTGGGAATCCGCGCCAGACGGCCAAGATCAGGAATCATCCGGCCTAAGTTGCGGGGCTTTCGCCGGGGTTTCGCCGAAAGCTGATGCCTGAGAGCTGAAAGCTTCTCTCCTGCTATATTTGTTCGCGGAGGTCGGAAACGCGTGCCCCCTGAAAAATTTCGCGTCGCACTAATCCAGATGTCGTGCGGCCCGGAGCCCGAGCAGAATCTCGAAAAGGCCATCACCCGCATCGCCGACGCAGCCGGACGCGGCGCGCAGGTCGTCTGCCTGCCTGAGCTTTTTCAGACGCAGTATTTCTGCCAGCGGGAAGATCATTCCCTGTTCGATCTGGCCGAGCCGATTCCTGGACCTACGAGCGAGAGGCTGGCGGGCGCAGCGCGAAACAATGGTCTCGTTCTGATCGCCTCGTTATTCGAAAAGCGGGCGGCGGGCGTCTACCACAACACGGCCGCCATCTTCGACAGCGACGGTTCGCTGCGCGGCCTCTACCGCAAAATGCACATTCCCGATGATCCGCTCTACTACGAAAAGTTCTACTTCACGCCCGGAGACCTCGGCTTCCGCGCGATCGACACCAGCGCCGGACGCCTCGGCACACTCGTCTGCTGGGACCAGTGGTATCCCGAGGGCGCTCGGCTGACGGCCTTGCAGGGCGCGACCATACTTTTTTATCCGACCGCGATCGGGTGGCATCCCGCGGAGAAGGCTGAGTTCGGCGTGGCCCAGCATGACGCCTGGCGAACGATTCAACGCGCGCACGCGATCGCCAACGGTGTTTATGTCGCGGTCGTCAATCGCGTCGGATTCGAAACCGGCAACATTCGCGGCAAGTCTGCACCCGGCCAGGGCCTCGAGTTCTGGGGCGGGTCTTTTTTCTGCGACCCCTTCGGCCGCGTGCTCGCCGAAGCATCGCACGACCGCGAGGAAATCCTGATGGGCGACGTCGACCTGAAAGCGCTCGAAGACATCCGCCGCAATTGGCCTTTCCTGCGCGACCGCCGCATCGACGCGTACGCGCCTATCACTAACCGGCTGATCGACTAGGCATGGCGACGTTCTGCCTGAATGACGCGAATTCTGAGGGATTATGGAGACGCCGACAGTCCAAGCCTTGATCGACGCGTTAGAGGGGGAAGTAAACAACGGCGGGTTTCACCAGTTCTTTTACAACTCGGCCGGGGACAACACAGTGGAGACCATTCGGGCTCTTGAAACAATCGGTGCGGCAAGCATGGCTGACATCGTCAAGCGAGCCGCAGCCATGTTTCCCGGGAAGATGCCCCCGAAAGACCGTTTCGTTCGGCAAGACGTTTTGTTAGAAAACTACCCAGATTCGGCCGTTTTTCGAAAACTGGACGAAGAGTTCTACGAATATCCAGACAACCTATCCGAGCTGCTCGCCAAATTCAAAAAATCGAGCTAAGAGCCGAATCAGGAAAAGAACGTGAAACAGCTCAGGAGCAAATCTTCGAGTAAAACTTTAACCACGGCTGATGCCGCACCTGCGTCTCTCGGTTATCGCATGCCGGGAGAATTTGAGCCGCACGCCGCCACCTGGCTGGCCTGGCCGCATTATCACGGCGATTGGCCGGGAAAGTTCGAGCCGATCCCGTGGGTCTACGCTGAAATCATCCGCAATCTGGCGAAGCATGAGCACGTCGAGTTGATCGTCAACAACGCTGCGGCCGCCAGACAAGCGCGTCGCGTGCTCGAACGAGCCGAGGCCCTCTCACCCAACATCCGATTCCATCGCTGGCCCACCAACCGCGTCTGGCTGCGCGATTCCGGCTGCATTTTCCTCACGCCATCGCCACGCGAAAACCGGGAAGGGCACGACTTCAGTCGTGCCGATAAGGCACAAGAAAAGGTCTGGGCTTCAGCCCCTGAGGTCTCCTCACTCGCCCTCAAGTTCCGCTTTAACGCTTGGGCAAAATATTCCAACTGGCGCTACGACGAAAAAATCGGCAGCCTGATGGCCAGTGTCAAAAGCCCCACTCTAGCCCCAAGGGATGCGGCTGGAATAGGCCACCCAGTTCGCGAGATTCATCCGGTTTCGAACGGGAAACGGATTGTCCTCGAAGGCGGATCCATCGACGTTAACGGCGCCGGCACCATTCTCACTACGGAAGAATGCCTGCTCAGCAAAGTGCAGGAGCGCAATCCACACATGGCGCGCGTGCACTACGAAAAGGCGTTTGCCGATTACCTGGGCGCGCCCAACACCATCTGGCTCGGCCGCGGCATCGTCGGCGACGACACCCACGGCCACGTCGACGACCTCTCCCGCTTCGTCTCGAAACATACTATCGTCACCATGGTTGAGCCCAATTCCAAAGATCCGAACCACGAGCCGCTGCGGGCCAACCTCCGCCGCCTGCAAGCCGCTCGCGATCAGGACGGCCGCCAATTCACCGTAGTCGAACTGCCCATGCCGCAGCCCGTCGTCTTCGAAGGTCGACGCCTTCCCGCTAGCTACGCCAATTTCTACATCGCCAACGGAGTCGTGCTCGCGCCCATTTTCAATCGTCCCAACGACCGCATCGCGCTCAACACGCTGGCCGAATTATTCCCGACGCGCGAAATCGTGCCGATTTATTCCGGAGATTTCATCTGGGGCCTGGGCGCGATGCACTGCATGACGCAGCAGCAGCCGGCAGGGTAGCTATCAGCTATCAGCTCTCAGCCGTCAGCTAAGACATTAGGATTGCACGCCGTGAATCGTTCAGCGATGGAAAACGCGGGAGCGTACAATTCTGGTTTTACTCATAGCTGAGAGCTGACAGCTCAGAGCCTCATGTCCGAGATGACCACAAATCGCCTGGAAGCTTTCAGCGACGGCGTGATCGCCATCATCATCACGATCATGGTGCTGGAGCTTCGTGCCCCAGCGCAGCCGACGTTGGCAGCGCTCGTGAAAGTCGCGCCGGTATTTCTCAGCTATGCGCTGAGTTTTCTGGTGGCGGCCATCATGTGGGTCAACCACCATCATCTGGTGCATGCCGTGCGCTCGGTCACGGCGCGGCTGCTGTGGTCGAATCTCTACCTGCTGTTCTGGATGTCGCTGATTCCCTTCGTCACCGACTATGCCGGCAAGAATTATCATGAGCCCATGGCAGTCGCTCTTTATGGTCTCGACCTGTTCATGTGCTCGACGGGATACTATCTTCTCCGCCTGGAATTGATTCGCCAGAGCGGCCACGACACGGCCATGCGGGAACATCACGAAGGCATCAACCGCAAAGGAGCCTTCGCCTCGGCGCTTTATCTGCTGTCCGTCCCGCTGGCATACGCCTCGGTCTACGCCTCGTTCTTCATCTTCGTGCTCATTCCGGCCATGTATTTCCTGCCGGAAAAGCTGGTATCGGGCGAGTAGCGCGGACCCTGTCTCCAGCGGTCGTCCGACGGCTGAACCTCCTTGCTATCGAAACAATCGGGCAGAAGTTAAATCGTACTCATCCGTATCGTATTGCTCAGATTCGGACCGTCAGAGTCGTTACCCTGAAATTAGTGTGGAACTTCAGAAGATCACTGCCCGGCGATGTCCAGGTCCAACAGAATGGAGATAATCGAATGAACGGATTCAAGTTATTTGCCTTTTCTGCAGTTGCGGGAATCTGCTTTGCGGTAGCGACTCCCAAAACCCAGGCTCAGATCAGGGTCGAAATCGGAGCCGCGCCTGAATGTCCCTACGGATACTATGACGCCGCACCGTACGAATGCGCTCCCTACGGCTACTACGGCTCGGAGTGGTTTGCAGGGGGCGCCTTCATTGGCGTGGGCCCCTGGTTTCATGGTCCTGAAGGTTTCCGCGGTCATGTCAACAACCGCTTCCATCCGGAGCACGGCTATTCCGGTCCCCGACCCGCGCGTGGCGAGAGAGCCCAGCCGCGAAATCGCGTCGACAGGGTTTCCCATTTCAGAGGAAACGAAATGCGGGATGGGCGCGGTCACACCATCGACCACAAGCGCCGTTAAACGGCGGAATCACAAAATTGCGAGGCCGGCGCTGAGACGCTTCCCCCGAAGGGCTACCTCTGATACATCGTCGGCTGCGGACCTTTTTCCAGCGTCTTGCGATCCCAGATCCAGCCTTCGCGCGTGTAGCTGGCGAGTTCGAAGTCCTGCGTCAATTCGAGGGCGTCAACTGGGCACGCGTCTTCGCACAGGCCGCAAAACATGCAGCGGCTCAAGTCGTAGGTGAAGTCGGTCAGTTCCTTGCGGCGGGTCTGCTCGTTGCGCGCGCTGGAAACCACGATCAGATTCTCCGGGCAGGCCACCGCGCACAAGTCGCAGGCAATGCACATGGTCTCGTCGGTGTCAGGGTTCACGTTTAACCGCGGCGCCCCGCGGTAGCGCTCGGCCACCTGCGGCCGCTCCAGCGGATACTGCTCAGTATAGATTTCCTTGGGATCCTGGTAGCGGAACGTGACTCTCAGCCCCTGCAGCAGGTCGACCAGAAAGATTTTGCGGAGCAGACTCGGCATTCCCATGACGCCGTAAGCATACCATTAACCGGCGCTCGCCCGAAACTCAGCCGTGTCCCGGTTTGAGAAAAGATTCATATCGGCGCATGCCTTCAGGCATGCCTCACTGATGCACGCTTCCCACCAAGCTTCAGCCGCGTCCCGCCAGGCCTCAGCGGGTAAAGCCGTTAAACTCTTACGGCTCAGTTTCGTAATCCCGCGATGACCGTTTTTCTTGCCAAACGTCTAACTTTCAACACCGTCAACTTGTTGCAGAGTCAGCGCCATGGGAGGAAACAGGTTGGCGGGAACTTTTCCGGCTTTCCGCCCGTACTTACTGGAAGAGAGGACGTCATGAAAGCCTTTACTAACCTGCCGAATCGAACCTGGCTTCTGATCGTCCTGCCCGTGGTCGCGATCGGCTACCCGGTCGTCTGCGTCGTGGTTCCCGCAGTCGTGCATGCAGTGGTGCCGGAAGTGGTGCGAACCGTGCTCAGTGTGATCTAAGCTGCGTCAAGGGTGGCCCGCTCGAAATTCTCTGCGCGCCTGAGAACATCAGGTGCACCGAACCAGCTAAAATACTGCGGAGCGTCCCCGTGCCTCCCCAGAAAAACCGAACCGCCGCAGCCGACCCCGAGATCGAAAACAAAAGAACGAATACCGTGGTCAACAAGCTGTCACCGGGCCAGCCTCATCCCGACGAAATCTGGATGGAAGAAGCTCTGCGCTGCGCCCAGCGCGCCCTCGAAGCCGGAGAAGTCCCGGTGGGCGCAATCGTCGTGAGCGGCGGCCGCATCGTGGGCCGGGGATGGAACCGCAACCTCACCGACTCCGACCCCGCGGCCCACGCCGAGATCATCGCTCTGCGCGAAGCCGGTGCAACCGTTGGTAACCATCGCCTGGAAGCTTGCGAACTGTTTGTTACAATTGAGCCTTGCGCCATGTGCGCCGGCGCTCTGGTTCATGCCCGCATCCGGCGCCTGGTGTATGGCGCGGACGACCCCAAAGCCGGGGCCGTCCATTCGGTGATGCGAGTCCTGAATCATCCGCAACTGAACCATCAGATCGAGGTTCGCAGCGGAGTGTTGGCTGGCCGCAGCGCGGAAGTGCTGCAATCGTTCTTTAAGAGCCGCAGGTAGTCGTTAGTCGTTCCACGAGCATTGTCATTCCGACCCTCCGAGCGAACGCGAGGCGGAGGAATCTGCTCTTACTGACGGCTGCGAGCAACCGGCCGAAAGCTGCTTTCCGGAGAGGTGCGTGAGTGGTTGAAACGATCCGCCTCGAAAGCGGACATACCTTAACGGGTATCGTGGGTTCAAATCCCACCCTCTCCGCCATTTTTTTATGCCCATTTTTTGCATTTTTTGCCGCTTTGTGTTAGTTCTGGTTTAGTTTTAAATTTTGGCAAAGTAAAAGGCGGCCAAAAATGCGCACCCGGCGCGAAGTCCCGCAGTTCGATATCTACGTCCGGCACTCTGCCGACTGCCCCTATAAGGATGACCCTGAGTACCCGCGCTGCTCCTGTATCAAGCACATCCGCTGGTACGCGGATGGGAAGCCGCACAGCAAATCGACCTTTGAAACGAAATGGGCGGCAGCCGAGAACGTCAAAGCGCGGATGGTGATCGAGTACGGCGGCGCGCCCAAGGTGAAGCCGGAGATCTCCGTTGCCATCGATGCCTTCGTGCAGTCCCGGAAAGATGAAGGGCTGAGTAGGGGCGTACAGGGAAAATACAAACGTGAACTGGAGCGCCTGCGCGTGTTCCTGGAGGCGCAGCGCGTCCATCGCCTGGAAGACATAACCCAGGTCCACCTGATGGCGTTCCGCTCAACCTGGGAAGACCTCTACGAATCGGCCACTACGCGTAGTAAAGTCCAAGAGCGGCTGAAGTCTTTCTTCAAGCATTGCACCGATGTCTACCGGCTCCAGCACAACCCGGCCAAAAGCTTAAAGGCGGTGAAATTTAATACACCGCCCACGCTACCGCTCTCGCTCGACAAGGAATACCCCGCGCTTTTGAAAGCCAGCAATGAATTCAGGCCGCCGATGAACCAGCGAATCCGCGCCTTAGCTCAGCTTATGCGCTGGAGCGGGCTCGCCCTTCAAGATGCGTGCTGCTTTGAGCGCGCGGCGCTGCGTAGGGATGCGGATGGCAACGGCTTCATCAAGACCCGACGCGCCAAGACCGGTGTTGATGTCGAGGTTCCGATCCCGCCAGAGGTCGCGGAAGAGCTGGAAGCGCTGCCAAACTCTAATCCTAAATATTTCTTTTGGGCTGGGCGTGGCGCAAAAAAGACCGTGGCTAGTCGCTACTCGGAGCCGATGAAGCGCCTGTTCGAGAAGGCTAAGGTCGATGTTGGCGGCACGGTAATGAAGTCACACCGCCTGCGGGATACGTTCGCCGTTGATTATCTGACGCGTGGGTTTTCGTTGGAAGCCGTGGCTGAGATGTTGGGTCACAGCCCCGAGATTACGCGCAAGCACTACGATCACTGGGTCAAGGGTCGGCAGGACGCGCTCAATAAGGCCATCATCGCATCATGGAAGAAGGCAGGGTGATGACTTCCATCCCGCACTTCCCTTCCCTCGCGGCCATCACGCCGCGCGGCCTGGCCACACAACCGCACCATCGGCCCGAAGCGCCCCGCATAGCCAATGTCTTACCTTTTAGTTAACCAGTCGCACAGAGCATGGTAGGACTTCGCGTGAAATTCGACGTGTCCGCACTGCTCACACACGCCAATGGAGACCTCGACCGAATAGACCGCACGATCTGGGGTCCGCGAGATGTCCAACTCCACCACACCACTTGTTCGGCTGGGATGCTTGCATGGTTCGGCAGCCATTTCCCGTCCTTGGCCCCGTGTTGCGTTGGGTCACTCTACACCGATATGCCATAATCTGCCAGTCATGTGATACGTGCTTCCATATGACCTACTACGTCCCATCCCACTGGCGCGTCTTCGTCCTCGATGACACCGAGGAGCGCCTCCACTGGTTTCGGGAACGACTGCCGAAGATGCGCTCGGCCAAGACCGCACCTGTTTGCACTGGTAAAGGGGTTAATGCTTGCATCTACACCGTGCAGAACACCTGCACACCAGGAACCACGCCTCCGGATTCTCCCATCGGAGCTGAGGTTACTGGTGACTATAGGGGGATCGCTACCGAGCTTACTTGGATGAACATTTCCGCGTGTCTCCGCTTTGCAAGTTCCGGACCATGGACTTGTCTTCCCCCTCTTTCGCAATTGCAGGGAGTGAACGTCACGCCGACGCTCTACCCATGTACCCATAATCCGTAAAGAAAAATGGAGGCAAAAGAAAATGCTGTTCCTAAAGTACGCACTCACTATCGTCGCCGCCGTTTGCGCGGTGCTCCTGTTTACCTTTGCGTGGCTAGTCGTCAGAACCAGGGGGAACTGGGGGCTCAGCAGTGGGACGGCGATAGACATCAAGTTAGCGTCCTCCATGACCGTGCATTCGGTACTGTATTGGCTGTTCGCGTTGGCGATAGTGACTGGCATTGGTTGGCTTTCTCGGCGTTGGCTGTTCTGAAAGCGCAAAGGCAGCATCGTTTCCTGCGCCGTTTTCCCTTTCCCCCCGTTGCTTGGCGGCGCTGGCTCCCGCACAGGAATGAGGGGGTCAGGTCTTTTCCTTTTCTGTGCGTGCGTTTTTTTGCCAAGGAGAAATCCATCCCGAAAGCAGTCAGAGACGTATAAGATCTTGGCGATTCTGGCGAAACCCAAGACCGATCAAAAATAACTGACACCAGGGCGGCTGACATCGCCGCCCCGGCTCTCGAATCTACGCCGCCCTCTTCACCTTCGCCCACCTTGCTCTCTGAGCCGCCGCGATCTTTTTTCTGGCCGCTACTGACATCGTTCTCTTCGGCTTCGGCGCGTGCCCCCTCGCCTTCGCCCAGCGCGCTTTCTGTGCAAGGCTTATTCTCAATCGACCGGCTGCTGAGATGGTGCGTGATGCACCATTGGAGCCGCTGCCCAAGGCTGCAAGTGCTGCATCCAATTGCTGGAGCTGTCGGTGTACGTGCTCACGTTCTCTTCTTAGCTGCTTAACTACTTCGGACATTTGTTTCATTGGGACCCCCTATGGATGATAGCAGGAACGACAAGCTGAAGCTGGCTCTGGGCACGGAGTTTGCAGTGATCGTGTCCTCAATCACAGACAGCTTGCCAGGGCGTGAATAAGATCTGGAGTCCGTTGCCGCCCGGCGCGTGGTAGGATTTTGTCGCCGATGCGAAGCCTGCTCGAAAAAGCCCACGACGTTAGTTCAATCGGAACCTTCGCGCTCACAATCGTTGTTGTGGTGCTTATGGTCGTCCCGTTGATATGGTCTCCTACTGCTCCGCAGGGCAGCGCAGCGCCGCAAAGTTATTCAGCTCTGCCAAAGAGCCAGCCAGTCAACGGTTGGATTATGCCTTCGATTTTAGGCGTCTGTATTGTCTTGGCGGGCCTACTAGATTTTCTGGCTGCACGGATGCGACACAAGACGCCACAATTGGCTAGTGTGGGATTATCAGAACGCTCTCTGTTGGCACCTTTGCCCCCTTCATCGGTGGCACTACCGACGCATCTTGCAGTCGGAATATCAACTGAGCAATCTGAGCAGATCAAACTCGCCGGAGTACTCGAAAGTAAGGCTGGGCAAGCGGATTGGCTCGCAAGGGAACTGGAGAGGGTTTGGCACACCTATAACAACGATCACCAAGTGCTCCTGCGTCCGCTAGCAGAAACTACTTTGCCTGATGCAATCCAAACTTATCGCGAGAAAAAATTGTTCGAATTTCGCGTTCAATATCGCGGCCACATTGGCGGCGTCAGGTTTCACGTTCCACACTTCCACGACACTATCATGGATGGGCCTGCTTACCGGAACATCGAATATCTCGATCTTAGAGAACAACTCAAGGAGCACGCGAATCGGTTGCGGCAATTAGCGCGGTCCTTGCTGGTGAGCGGTGTCCCTGTAGTTGACCCTATCGAGATTCCAGCGGACAAGAGTTTGCTTTCACCGCTCCAAGTTGAAGCATTGCAACTCGCTAAAGAGTTACAGCAATTCCAAAAACAGTTCCCCTTCAACCCGACACCCCCTGAGGACACGGCGGAATGGATTGTACGATCCATTAAGGAAAAGAGTGAATATTCGGACCAGTTAGGGCACGCATACGTCGCGGGTGGATTCGCTGAGAGAGTTACGAAGTTGGTGCATAAGCTAGGTGCGATGAAGATGAATGTGGCCGAGTTGGAGCAATACGAGAAGTGGGTTGGCAGTGAGGACAACGTAAGGAATCTAATAAAATCGCTGTGGAGATTGGCTCAGGAGATGTAGTAAACCTCTTCGCAGTTTGACATCTGGAATTATTCGGAATGACAGAGGCAAACTCAAGTGGAATTTCATCTGATATATCAAGGGAGCCTGCCAGCGGCAGGTCAAGGCGGTGGAAAAACTCGTGTCAAAGAAAAACACAGTATTCGCAAAGTGTTTCACAAGCAGCTTGCATCTCTTTGGAATACGCACCCGTTTCTTATCGATTTCATGAAGTTGGATGAACGGGAAGCGCAAGCACGAGAAGGGAAACCCGTAAGCCCCTATCCGGTTCCGACTCCGGTATTAAACTTCGCCAGTCGCTACGCTCGTTGCGGCTATCGCTTCATGCCGCTAATCAGCGAGTGGTTTTCCGTCTCGTGTGCATTAGACATTCTGTTTTTGCGTCGAGATGGTCCGGGATCACTGGTAAAAAGTGGCGGAGATATCGACAACCGTTTGAAGGTGCTTTTCGACGGTCTACGAATGCCACAAACCTGCGATGAAGTCTGCGGAGAAACGCCCGGACCAGATGAAGATCCGTTCTATTGTTTGCTAGAGGATGACAAATTGATAAGCAAGGTGCAGGTAGAAACCAACTGGCTCCTTACCACGCCGGGAAGGGGTGAGCACATCCACGATGTACACTTAGTCGTAAGGGTCAAAACTATCATGTCGGGGTCCAAACATTATGACGCGGCCTTCCTCTGATCCAGAAAATATGGGTGTCGGGTATCGAATGCCATAG
>CAVWLI010000028.1:0-263309 GCA_963755795.1 uncultured Acidobacteriota bacterium
ATGCTCATCCGGGGATTGCCTCCGCGACCGGCAGTCGGGCCTGCACGGCAAACCCATCGGACGCAGGACACTGTGCGCACGGTGCCGTCGTACAGCGCGACCCGCTCGGCGATGCCCTGTAGGTCGCTCGTCGATGTCCGGGATCTGAGCCGTCACCGCTGATCTCGAGTTCGAGCGCTGCGATCGGTAGCGGATCGTGACGGACCGCGCGGCGGCTGCGATGCTCGGCGGCTGCGCGCAGCACGGCCTCGATCACGCGGTAGCCAACGAGGTCGACTGCCGGGGGTCAGATCGATCCGGTCGCCCTCGGTACGAAGCTCGCAGTCGAAGCCGCTCTCGCGGATCGAGTCGATCAGCGCGGGAAGCTGCTTCAGCCCGGGTTGCGGGCTGAGCGCGCGCGGGTCGTCGTCCTTGCGGAGCATGCCGAGCAGGCGGCGCAGGTCGGCGAGCGCTTCGCGCCCGGTGTGCTCGACGTTGAGGATCGAGGCGCGCGCCCGGTCGGGGTCGCTGCGGAGCTGCAGCCTGGCGCTGCCGGCCTGGACACCATCGCGCTGACGCTGTGGGCGATGATGTCCTGGAGCTCGCTTCCGATCCGGTCGCGCTCCTGCGGCGATCGCCGCCGCCGTCGCGCTGCTCGCGCTCGAGCGGCGACTGCGCGGCGAGCTCCTTGAACGCCGGCGCTGCGGTGGGCCGTGCCCGCGCGAGAGGCGCCCGACGAACCAGGCCGGGGACGATCGAGGATCGCGGCGTAGAAGAGGGTCTGGGCGATCGGCCCGACCCCGGTCGGCGCGCCGCCGCCATCCGGCAGAGTAGCGACCATGCCGCGAGCAGCGCGAGCCCGACAGTCATGGCGGCGACGCCGCGGCGCGCGTCGAGCCCACGGCGCCTGCCGAGTAGGCGAGCACGAGCACCGGCACACGACGTCGCCGTTGAGCGCCCTCAGCAGCTCGCTGCCGAGCGGCGTCTCGATCGCCGCGACGAGGCGCAGAACACGAGCGCGACGCCCGGGCCGCGGTCGGCGGACGGCGATCGGCGCGGCGAACAGCACCGACGCGACCACCGTGACAGGCCGGTGCGCATCGGAGATCCCACGCCCGAGCCAGCACTGCAGCTCGAGCTCGATGATCGCGGCGAGCGCGAAGATCACGTCGACGACGCGAGCGGTCAGGCCGGCAACGCCGGCTCGCAGCGCGCTCATCGCGCCGGCTCCCGGCGAGCGGAAGGCGGGCGCGCACGGTGAACCCGCCGCCGTCGCCGGCGCCGGCCTCGATGCTTCCGCCGTGCAACGCCACCCGCTCGCGCATGCCGGCGATCCCGTGCCCGCCGCCGGCGCCGTTGACCGCGCCCGGCCCGCGGCCGTCGTCGGAGATCTCCAGCTCCAGCGCGCCGCGTGCCCAGCGGACGCGGACCTCGGCGCGGGCCGGGGCGGCGTGCTTGATCGCGTTCGTCAGCGCCTCCTGCACGATCCGGTAGGCGCACAGATCGAGCGCGGGCGAGACCGTCGCCGGCTCGCCGTCGACCTGCAGGTCGGCTCGAGGCCCGAGGCTCGCGCGCGCGGCGAGCAGAGCCGTCGATGTCCGCGAGCCCCGGCTGCGGCGCCAGCGCGCGCGGGTCGCGTCTCGCCGAGCACGCCCGAGCAGCCGGCGCATCTCCGCCAGCGCGTCGCGACCGGCGCGCTCGACGCTGCGCAGCGACGCCTCGGCGCGCTCGGGGTCGGCGTCCATCACCAGCCGCGCCCCGCCGGCCTGGATCACCATCACCGACACGCTGTGCGCGATCACGTCGTGCAGCTCCCGCGCGATCCGCGCCCGCTCCTCGTAGGCCGCCGTGCGAGCGCTCAGCTCCCGCTCGCGTCGAGCCGCTCCGCCTGCTCACGATACGCCCGCTCGCGCGCGGCTCGGGCGCGCACCAGCGGCCGAGCGCGTACGGCACCAGCAAGCCCCAGGATCGCCGTCGCCGGCAGATTCGAGGCCTGCCGCCCGCCGGCGATCAGCGCGTTGATCGAAATGACCACGACCGCGAGCCCCAGCACCCAGAGCGAGCGCCGCGCGGGCGCGAACGCGCCGACTCCGTAGAAGAGCAGGGTGATCGGCACCGCGAGCGGCGCACCCTGCAGGCCGCCGCTCGACCGCCGAGCACGGTGCCGGCCGTCCAGGCGGCGAGCACCACCAGGATTCCCTCCAGCGGCCAACGGCGACGGACCGCGACCGCGAGCGCGAACACCACGCCCGCCACCGCAGGCAGCGCTCGGCCCTCCGCGACGGCGCGCCCAGCCACGCGTTCGAGCTCGATCGCGATCAGCACGAGCAACCCGATCGAGCTGATCGACGCGGACCCGATCGATGCCACGCGATCCGTGCGAACAGGCTTCGCGCCCGAAACGACATCGCCAGAACGCTACCGCCACCAAATGCCAGGCGTCCTCCCAGCGGACGATCAGCCGTCCTCCTCGCAGCGACGCCCGCCTGGCCTCCGGCGACGGCTCGAAAGCCGCCGCTTTCGACCGCATGAAACGCAAGGTCGCGCACTCCGAAGCCGTCAGCCAGGCGAAGTCAGAAATCGCCGGCGACAACCTCGACGACCGCCTGGCTGCGCTCGAAAAAGAAGACCGCATCGAGCAATTGCTGGCCGAGTTGAAAACCAAGCGCGGCGCGTAGCGCGTGTGGCACGTGTGGCGCGGGCTTGCCCGCGTCTGCCCGCCGCAGGCACTCAGTTTCGCAGGCTTATGCAAAGTTCTGCGCGAGTTCTACTTCGCGCTCACGCAGTCGAGAAACATCAGGAGGGCACCATGCTTCGCCGTAGTCTGTTCACCGCCACCGGTTCGTTAGCCTTAGCCACCGGCATCGGCCTGAGGCTCTGGTTGGATTCGAGCTTCGCCCACTTCGCCAGCGGTTTTCTCTTGGGAGTGTCCATCGCCCTGCTGATCTTGGGCCTAGCGCGTCCCTCGCGCAGCATCTCCAGATAGCCCATCGGAATTCACTACGACGAGCAGGCGACAGAAACTCGTCTTGAAACAGCGGAACCTCGGTCCGCGGCTTGTTCACAATACGATTCGTGGTTCGTTCACAAAATGAAAGGAGCACTCTTATGACCGGTACCGTCGCACAAATCGAAACCAAAGTCGCATTCATCTTGTTGTTAACCGCCTTATTCGGCTTCTCGGCGTTGGCTCAGTCTTCGCAAAAACCAGAAAAGCTGGCCCAATCGTCCTCCGATGCGTGGCTCGCCCTCGTTGACTCCGGGAAATATGCGAACAGCTGGGACGAGGCGGCGCAGCTATTTAAGTCTGCCGTAACCAAGGACCGATGGCTGAGCGCCTTGGAACAAGTTCGCACTCCGCAAGGCAAGGTCCTGTCACGCAAGCTCAAGAGCGCCACCTACACCAAGAGCCTGCCCAACGCGCCGGAGGGAGAATATGTCGTGATCCAGTACGACACTAACTTCGAGAACAAACAGGGCGCTGTCGAGACCGTTACTCCCATGCTGGAGAAGGACGGGAAGTGGCGAGTCTCCGGCTATTTCATCAAGTAGGAAAGTGTGGGCCAGGCTTCGCGTATCGTGCGCGAAGCCTGGGACCTGAGGCCGCATTTCGTCGCCAGCCAGCCTCAATCGAGAACTGAGGTGTCCAGTCGCACCTCACCGCGCGGGCACGACTCGTAATCGGATCCCAACCAATTCCTCTTCAACTTCCAGCCCAACCGCAACCTTTTCGCCGGCCTAGGGTTCTTGCCCTTAGGACCAGCGCTCGGTCGCCCTCTGGCATCTTTCCAAAGGATGCCGGCATCTTCTCAGATGCCGCTTCTGAGTCCTGCAAGAATTATGACCATACACAGGAGCTCTCCTATGACGAAAATCACCGCAGTATTGTTGTTGGGCATGACCCTGATCTTCTCTAGCTGTGGATCGAATTCGAACGCAACCGGCAATATCAACGGTATCTGGAAAGCCACGCTTTCGAACTCGACGGCCAGCACCTTTGCCTTTCAAACCACATTGACCGTAAACGCCGACGGCTCTCTAGGGACAACCAGTTTCAGCCTGACGTTGAACAATACGCCCTGCTCCTTCCCCGCCACCACGGAGAGCGGCTCATTTACCATCAGCGGAAATTTCAACGGCCAGGTATCGGGAACGTTCCACTATGTCATCACGTCCAACACTGCGGAGCCGAGTATCCTCACGTTGGACGGTACCGTCAGCGGCGGGCAGATCACCGGCACGTGGAAGGTTACGGGAGGGATTGGAACTTGCACCGGCAACGGCAGCTTCACCATGAACCCCGTCTTGGCGCCGGCGGTGCGCTAAGCAACCACTGATTCCGATTCCGAAATGACTCGGTTACGGCAGCCGGCCCTGGACTTCTTTTCCAGGGCCGGGGCAACCCCTTACATCCATTGACGGGCATGCCCGCATCTCTCTATTCTCATAGGGACCCTAATTCAAGGACGGTACATGAAGAAGCTTGCATTTCTGGCGCTGCTCGCTCTGAGCCTGGCAGTTTATGGCTGCGGCAGCAGCACCCTCAACACCACGCTCACCAATACGACGACCATCGGAAATTGGGAGGCCCACGTGGACGGAGGTCTGGGCGCCGCCAGTCAACTGAACTTCGTGACCGGGTTCCAGGTCACAGACAACGGGTCAGGCGCCAACCTGGCGCTCGATATTACGAGCTTTAGTTTCATCAATGCCGGCGCCTGCTTTGCCAACGGCATCGACGCCTCTTCCGAACAAGGCGTTACCACTTTTTCCACGATCACCGGGACTGACCAGGTCATCGGCACCATGACGTATAAGATAGGCTCGAATCTGCCGCCCGCCAGTTTGCTGACCCTGACCAGCTACGCGAATGGCTTCACCGGTATCTCGACCGCTACCCAGAACCAGACCGGTACCCTGAGCAACGGCGTCGTCGTAGGGACGTGGAGCTTGACGAACAACACCAATGATGCCGACTGCACCGGCAGCGGTACTTTCATCATGTGCCAGTCCGCCGCAACCTGCACTGCCCCTTAGACGGCACACCATACGCCCCACTCTTTCTTCCGCTTGCCCTGCTGCTATACAGTGAGAGCCATGAAGCGCTCTCTGCAACAGATCGCCGACGCGGTCGGGGCCCGGCTGATTGGTGGAGGCAACCTTGAAGTGAGCGGCATCGAAGTGAGCGGCGTGTCCAGCCTGGAATCGGCATCGCCCGGTGACCTCGTCTTCGTTGACGACGAGAAACATTTGATTGCCGCTCTGCAGTCCCGGGCCGGAGCGATCATCGCAGGAGAATTCGCCGTCGCGTCCGCAGCGTCGAATTCTTCCGACCGCCCTCTGCTGGTCAGCGATCATCCCAAACTTGCCTTTGCCCGCGCCGCACGCTTTCTCCGCGAATCGAGTCCGCTGCATGACCATGACGGCGGCGCCGCAAAGCCGGGCAGTCCCTGGCAGGGAATTGTGCAGCCCACAGCGGTGATTCATCCTTCAGCCGTGCTCGGCCCCGGCGTCATGGTCGAAGACCGGGCGGTCCTCGGCCCGCAAGCTCAAATCGGCGAGAACACGCGCATCGCCGCAGGTTGTGTACTTGGCGCCGGTGTCACCATTGGCCGCCATTGCGAGGTTTACCCCAACGTTACGATCTATCCCGGCACAACCCTCGGCGACCGCGTGATCGTGCACGCCGGCGCGGTGCTGGGCAGCGACGGCTTCGGCTATGTGCGCGATAGTAAGACCGGCCACTACGAAAAGTTCCCGCAAGTCGGCCGCCTCGTCATCGAAGACGATGTCGAGATCGGGGCCAACGCCACCATCGATCGCGGCGCACTCGACGAAACCCGCATCGGCCGCGGAACCAAAATCGACAACCTGGTCCACATCGGCCACAACTGCCAGCTCGGCGAAGATGTCGTAATCGCTGCGCAAACCGGCCTCTCCGGAAGCATCGTCATCGAAAAGGGAGTCGTGCTCGGAGGCCAGGTCGGTATCGGCGAGCACGCCCGCATTGAAGCAGGAGTCATGCTCGGTGGCCAGGGTGGCGTCCTCCCCAACAAGGTTCTACGCGGCAAAGGCGTAGCCTTCTGGGGAACTCCAGCCCAACCCCTGCGCGAATATCTAAAGCAATTGGCAACGCTGGCGCGCTTAGCGAAAAAGGAATAGGCGGGAGTTACGATGGCCGAAATGCGCCGGGTGCAGTACAAGCACACTTTCATTCATGGCGATGACGAACCCCGCGAAGGCTCGCTGCTCTCGTTTGTGTATGACATTCCTTATTTCCCTCCCTGCGGAGTCTTTCCTCCGTTCCACCTCCTGAACCAGCATCTGTCCAGCGGAGGCAGCGACGGGGGTATGTCTCCGGGCGCGATCTGGGAACCGTTCACAATCACCTGGGAGGAGTACTCGCAGCTCGTGGAAGCGATCGAATCCACGCCTGTGGATGCGATCAAGCCGCATGCGCGCTACGCCTGGCTTAAGCCTAAGTTCGATCCGTCTCTGGAAAACATTGACGTCTATATCGCGTGGATGACCGCTGCGTGCCAGAAGCATCGCGACGGTTGGAAAGAGGAACTTGAGGCGTTAAGACAATCGAGATAAGGCTGAGCGTTATGGCACTCATAGTCATCGGCGGACATTCCCGCAGCGTAGGCAAGACCAGCGTCGTCGCCGGCCTGATCTCCGCGCTGCCCGAATTCCAATGGACCGCCGTCAAGATTACGCAATACGGTCACGGCGTTTGCTCGGCCAACGGCGAGCCCTGCGACTGCACAACCGCCGATCATTCCTGGGCAATTTCCGAAGAGCGCGACCGCTCCGGCGAGTCCGACACATCAAGGTTTTTAGTCGCGGGAGCGAAGCGCGCCCTGTGGGTGCGCACCGAGCAAGGCCGCCTTGCCGAAGCAATGCCGGCATTCCGGGTAAAAATAGAATCCGTGAACAACGTGATCATCGAGTCCAACAGCATCTTAAAGTTTCTGCGTCCGGACCTATACCTGACCGTCCTCGATCCCGCCACCAAAGATTTCAAAAATTCCGCCCGCGAATTTCTAGACCGCGCGAACGCCGTAATTCTCCACGAGGCTCCCGAAAGCGCAGCCTGGCAAGCCGTCTCCCTGAAGCCCGTAGCCAACCGCCCAGTATTCCGCGTAACCCCGCCGCGCTACGTCACCCAAGAAATTGTGAACTTCGTCCGCGCGACCCTTGTAGCGCGAATTGCTTCTCAGTAAGGGCTTCATTGACGATCGTTTTTGAGACGGTCGTTTTCGAGCGATCGTTTTGAGACGAATCGTTTTGAAAGGGCGCGGCTTCCAGTCGCGACGTTAGGAGTTCGAATGAATGACGGCTTTAGCCGCTGAGGGAATCCGCCATCCCCAAGCCGTCGACAGCCGACAGCTGAGAACTGCCAGCCGCTTTTGTTATCCTTGCCCGTGCGGCAAATTCATTTCAGCGCCTGGTTGCTGGTCGCGGTATCGGCCCTGCTGCAGGCCCTCATCTTCCCGCTCCCTGGCATTTACGTCCTGTCGTGGATCGCGCTCGCTCCCCTGATCGTGGCGCTGCTGCGCGCCCGTCCCGCCGGTGAACTCCAGGTTGCCGGCGTCGTTCGCCTGCGCCCAGCCACGCCCCTCCAGGGCTTTCTGCTGGGCTACGTCTGCGGAATCCTCTGGTACGCCGCCACCTGCTACTGGATCTACGACACCATGCGCCATTTCGGCGGCCTTAGCATGCCCGAGGCGCTGCTGGCTCTTTTTCTCTTCTGCTGTTATCTGGGTCTGTATCACGGTTTGTTCGGCCTCTTGGTCGGCCTGCTGGCCGGCTCCGCCACCGACCTCCGACGACCGCTAGCCCTGGCTCCATTTCTGTGGGTGGCGGTAGAACTCGCTCGCACCCGGGTTACAGGATTTCCCTGGAACCTGCTCGGCATCGCGCAGGTCGGCAATGGTCCGCTCTGCCGCATCGCGGCCACAACCGGCGTCTACGGCATTTCGTTTGAGATTGCGCTCGTCAACGTCGCGTTGGCTGCGGCACTTCTCGTTCCGCGCGAGAAGCGCACCGCCATGCTGGCCGCTGCTCTGGCTGCCGCCGCCGTCTTGCAGACCGGACGATTGATCGACGCCCCTCCACCGCGCCCGGACCGCCTCGCGCTGCTAGTCCAGCAAAATATCCCGGTGTCCGCCGATTGGACTCCAGCCTATTTTCAAAAAACGCTGAATGAATTGATCGACCTGAGCGTGAAGTCTGCGAGCGGCCCCAGCATAAAAACCGGCGTATGGCCCAAGATCAATCTGCTCATCTGGCCTGAGTCGCCCGCGCCCTTCTTTACCAATGACGCGCACTTTCGCGACGCGATCAGCGGAATGGCTCGCAACGCCAACGCATGGGTTGTCGTCGGCGCGATCGGAACCGACGCTGCGCGCCCCAACTCAGACGCTCCACTCTTCAACTCCGCCTCGCTGATCGGCCCCGACGGAGCGTGGCACGCGCGCTACGACAAAGCCCACCTCGTTCCCTTCGGCGAGTACCTTCCGTTTCCCAGCTTGTTTTCGTTTGCCGGGGGCCTGACCAAAGAAGTGGGTCAGTTTCAGCATGGCGTCTCGCACCGTCCTCTCGATGCCGGCGACGAAAAGCTCGGCGTCTTCATCTGTTACGAATCCATCTTCCCAGACGAAGTCCGTCAGTTCGCCAACAACGGCGCCCAGGTTTTCGTCAACATTTCGAACGACGGATGGTACGGCGACAGCGGCGCCTACGCCCAGCACCTTAACCAGACGCGCATGCGCGCCGTCGAAAACAATCGCTGGCTGCTCAGCGACACCGACACCGGCGTCACGGCCTCGATCGATCCCTGGGGACGCGTGGTCGCGCAACTTCCCCGCAAAGACCGCCTGGCCCTGGTTGCGCCCTACGCGCTCATTTCCGACACGACGTTCTACGCCCGTCACGGCGACTGGTTCGCCTACGCGTGTGCGATAATTTCTGTAGGCGCTCTGCTGTCGCGCTTCATATTCCGGAAGATACCGGAAAAATCGCAAAAAGGTTAACGCCTCCTCATGAATCAAGAGCTCGTCCTCGAATACGAAAAACTCAGCAAGAAAGTCCACGAACTTCGGGAGTATCTTTGACGCGGAGAAAGTCCGTCCGCAACTAGCCGAAATTGAAAAGCAGTCCGCCGACCCCAACCTGTGGTCGAATCCGCAGCGCTCGCAGCAGGTGATGCGCGAGAAAAAGCGGTTGGAGCACGTGCTCGCCAACGACGCCGACCTGGCCCGCCGCAGCGAAGACATCGCCGCCTACTTCGACCTCGCCAAAGAAGGCGAGAACGTCGACGCCGACCTGCAGCGGGAAATCGCAGCCCTGCGCGAACTCCTCGACAAACTCGAAACCGAAACCTTGCTCTCCGGCGACAACGATGCCCGCAACGCCATCGTCACCATCCACCCCGGAGCCGGTGGCACCGAGTCGCAGGACTGGGCAGACATGCTTTTGCGTATGTATTTGCGCTGGGCCGAGCGCCAGCGGTTCGAAACCGTTCTCTACGACTACCAGCCCGGCGAAGAAGCCGGCCTGAAATCCGCCACCTTCGCGGTCAACGGCGAGCACGCCTTCGGACTTCTGCAAGGCGAAATCGGCGTGCACCGCCTGGTTCGCATTTCGCCCTTCGATCAAGCCAAGCGTCGCCATACTTCCTTCGCCAGCGTTTATGTTTCTCCAGAAATTGACGAGAGCATCGAAATAGTCATCAAGCCGGAAGACATCCGCATCGACACTTACCGCTCCAGCGGCAAGGGCGGGCAGCACGTGAACACCACCGACTCCGCGGTGCGCATCACGCACATTGCCACGAACCTCGTCGCGAACTGCCAGAATGAGCGCTCCCAGCACAAGAACAAAGAACGCGCCATGAGCATGTTGCGCTCGAAACTCTACGAACATGAAATGGAAAAAAAGCGCGCCGCGACCAAAAAAATCGAAGACTCGAAGCTCGACATCGAATTCGGCTCGCAAATTCGTTCCTACGTCCTGCAGCCCTACCGCATGATCAAAGATCACCGCACCAAGACCGAAGTCGGTGACGTCGATCGCGTGCTCGATGGCGATCTGCAACCCTTCATCCGGGCCTACCTGCTGGCGCGCCGCGGAGAAAAGCAATGAAGACAGAAGTCGTGAAGACGCCAGCCAAAAAATCTCAGCCACAGGGGGCGCGGACGGCACAGAAGAAAATCAAACTCGGCCCCCGCTTCTTGCGCGCCTTTCAGTTCGCGGCAGCGAAACATAAGAGCCAAACCCGCAAGGCTTCCACCATCCCCTACATCGCCCACCTGATGGGCGTCGCGTCTCTCGTGCTCGAAGCCGGCGGCGACGAAGACCTCGCCATCGCCGCCCTGCTGCACGATGTAGTCGAAGACTGCGGCGGTGTGCCCATGCTGCAAGAAGTCCGCCACAAGTTCGGTCCGCGAGTCGCCAAGGTAGTCGACGGCTGCACCGACGCCGACACCGTCCCCAAGCCGCCCTGGCGCGAGCGCAAAGAGAAATATATCCGCCATCTGAAAAAAGCCGACGCCGACACCCGCCTGGTTTCCGCCGCTGACAAACTCAACAACGTTCGCTCCATCGTCAGTGATTACCGCGCCATCGGCGAATCTGTCTGGTCACGGTTCAACGGTGGCCGCGAGGGCACTCTTTGGTACTATCGGACTTTGCGGGATCAATTTCTCCGGCACAAACCCAATCGCATCACCCGCGAATTAGAACTGGCAGTGGGCGAACTGGAAGCGCTGGCCGAGGGCAAGTCGATTTCCCGCGACCGCGCATCGCAACTTGCAGTCGAGGCCTGACGCATGGCTCGCACCATCGATCAAATCCGCGCTTCGAAGCTGCCCTCCAACATGATGCAGTTCGCCGCCCGCGGAGCA
The DNA here is from genome assembly GCA_963755795.1 of uncultured Acidobacteriota bacterium. GTDB lineage: Bacteria > Acidobacteriota > Terriglobia > Terriglobales > Acidobacteriaceae > Sulfotelmatobacter. The sequence continues at coordinate 10,890 of CAVWLI010000028.1, forward strand.
CTCCAGGTGCCGGCGGCCGAGAACATCGAAATTCTGGTCTACCTCGCCCGGCACAACCCGGTGTTCGGCCCCGTGGCTCGCATGACCCTGGCCGGCTGGGACGAAAAATCGTCCGTGACCGCCGCCGCCGATCCTCAAACCACTCTGGAAGTGTTGGAATATTTCATCGCACCCGATAATTTGCGGCTGCCCTTGCTGCCCGCGCTGCTGGAAAATCCTTCCGTTCCAGAAAACCAGCTGGCCAAGTTCGCGATCGGCGCCTCCCGCGAATCGATTACGGTGATGCTGAAGAGTAAGCGCGTCCGTTCGCTGCGCAGCTTGCTCGACAATCTCAAATCAAATCCGTTTCTGAAAAAGGAAGAAGCCGAAGAAGTGAAGATGTTGTTAGCAACCCTCCGGGCCCCGGTTCCTGCGCAGGCGCCCGCCGCGGTGACCGCCGCGCCGAAGGATGCCCCGAAAGAAGCGGCGAACGAGCCCGCAAAAGTTTCGGCCCCAGGCCCAGAATCTGCGGCGCCTTCCGCCAACGAAGACGAATGGGGCGACGATGAAGCCCTCGAAGCCTACCTCAAAGAACACGCGCAGGACATTGCCGCCGAGGGCGAAAAGCCGTTTAAAGCCATCGGCGGAATTCTCGAACTCCTGGGCGAAGATTATTACCCGGTTATCGACGAAGCGGACGCGCCCGCACCCGCCCCGGCCGAGCCTGAGGCGCCCAATCCCATCGCCAAGCCCAAACCGCCAGTCCCCGCAGTGCGCGAGAATGCGTTGCAGAAAATCAGCCACCTCGACGTGAAGGGCCGCATCCAGTTGGCACTGAAGGGCAACAAAGAGGAGCGCTCGCTTCTCATTCGCGACGGCACCAAGGTCGTGGCGCTCGCCGTGCTCGAAGCTCCCAAGCTTTCTGACGGCGAAGTCGAAAAATTCGCCAGCCAGAAAAACGTCCTCGAGTCCGTCCTGCGCCAGATCCCGCTGAAGCGCCGCTTCATGAAAAATTACAAGGTCGTCCGCAATCTGGTGGCGAACCCGCGTACCCCGCTCGACCTCGGCCTGGGCCTGATGAAACACCTCTTGTCGGCCGACCTGAAAAACATCTCGGCCAACAAGGATGTTTCCGAAACCGTCCGTAAGCTGGCTCTGAAAATGTACAAACAGAAAGAAGAGCAAGCCAACAAGAAGTAAAGCGCAAAAGCACGACGCCTCGCTCACGTGACGCCATCCGATCCCATCGCGGACCTGTTACAGCGCGCTAAGACCATCGCCGTAGTCGGCCTTTCCTGCAATCCCATGCGCGCCAGCCACGGCGTCACGGCCTACATGCAGAGCCACGGATATCGCATCATCCCGGTAAATCCGTGGATCGAAGAATGCCTGGGCGAGACGGCTTATCCGTCGCTGCTCGATATTCCGCAGCAGGTCCCGTCGGCAAAGATCGACATCGTCAACATTTTCCGCCGTCCCGAGTTTGTCGAGGAAATTGTCGATCAAGCCATACAACTCAAAATCCCCGCTATCTGGATGCAGGAAGAAGTAATCCAAGAGAAGGCCGCGGACAAGGCGCGCAAGGCTGGCATCTTCGTAGTGATGGACCGCTGCATCCTCAAAGAGCATCGGGCCCGAATCCGATGAGCGGCTGAGGAATTTGAGGTAGACTCTTCTTCACGAGGAGGCCTCGTGGATCAGGACCCGACTTTGCCACCCGCTGAAGCAACCCAACCCTCCGAACTAAGTCCTTTGTCCGGCCCAGCAACTGCAGCGGCCTTAGCCCCTCCGCAGCCTTCGACACTGCGCAAGGTATTCATCGGCAAAGATGGTATTCGCGCCGGCTGGAGCCTGCTCATCTACGTCGTGATCCTCGTCGCCATCGGCTTCAGCGTGACCTTGATCGCTCATAAGCTCCACCCGCAGCCGAAGCCTGCCGACACGGCAAAGCTGACCCAGAACGTGCCGCCAAGGTTCTTGCTCCTCAACGAAGCAGTCCCTTTCCTCATCGTCGTCCTCGTCACTTGGATCATGTCGAAGATCGAGCGCCGCCCTAACTCCGTCTACGGTTTCGGCGGCAGCCGCAAGCTCCCACAATTCTTCGCCGGCTTGGCCTGGGGAGTGATCTGTCTTTCCCTGCTCGTCCTGATCCTGTGGAAAGCCGGACTCCTCGTCATCGACAGCCGTCTGGTCTTCGGCGCCGATATTCTCCGCTATGGAGCTATCTGGCTGTTCGGCTTTCTCCTGGTCGGCCTGTTCGAAGAGTATCTGCTCCGTGGCTATTTGCAGTACACGCTCTCCCGCGGCCTCACTGGCCTCTATCAGGCGATCTTCAAGAGCCGCCACAGCGGAGCTCTGGGCTTTTGGACGGCAGCCTTCCTCCTGTCCTCGCTCTTCGGCCTCGGCCATGGGTCCAACCCCGGCGAATCCCCCATCGGCCTGCTCTCCGCCGGATTGGCCGGTCTGCTTTTCTGTTTCGCCCTCTGGCGCACTGGATCGCTGTGGTGGGCCATCGGCTTCCACGCCTCGTGGGATTGGGCGCAGTCGTTTCTCTATGGCGTAGCCGACAGCGGCATGATGGTGCAGCACCATCTGTTTGCCACGCATGCCGTCGGAAAGCCGATTCTGAGCGGAGGAGCCACGGGCCCGGAAGGCAGCGTCTTCATCGTAGTAGTCTTCGCCCTGGCCAGCGGGATTATCGTTCTCACGCTCCCCCGCGCTCGATCCACAGGCTCGCCGGAGCCGTCCACTAACCCGACCGGCACTTAGCGGCACCACCAACTCACTGTGGGTTTGCCAGGCACGGAGACCTCAAGCATCCCAGTCGAATCGGCGGGCGGAGGGTGTGACTCCTCGTAACACGTCTGAGGCTGATCTACATCGAATTCTGTCCCGTCGCTGGTGAACTTCCAGATCACGTAGGCACAGACGCCGCTACCCTCGATATCTCTTTTTCCACCCGCGATCTCCAGATCCGGTTTTTCCGTAAGGGAGTGCGGCTTCGTCCATGCCCGATAGCGTGGGGCTCCGTGGCCCAATGCATCGACGATCACGCGATGTTTATCCGCGTTGCAAGCGAATTCAACCATCCGCTCTGGAGGCTTCGGGGAATGCGAACTGGCAGGAACGTTAACCGTCTCGACGGCGTAGTGCTGGCTCGCGTAGCTAACCCAGACGACGCCATTGCCATACGAGACTCCGCTGTAATTGCACCACAGCTTTTCCGGCGCCTGTTTGAGAACTGTTTCCCGCACGGCTGGTGTGAAAATCTCTTGAAACCGCAATTGCAAAGATTGAGCGTCCTGGACATAAAACTTTCCTCGCTCATCGGTTATGCGAAGTGAAGGCCTTACTAGAAGCGCCATCACTCCTGCGTTCTGGTTTGACAGCGCGTAGCGAAACTCGCGGTCAAATTCGAGGAAGCTCTTGGCCTCTGTGGCTCCAAGTATGGAGAGATCGCAATTTTCCCCCAACTTGGCAGCTTGAGAAGAAACTGGTTTTGGTACAAGCGCCAGCAACACCAGGGAGATGAGAACCGATCTAGTGAACGTCATCAACGCCTCCGACGTGGTTACTGTATGCTGCCAGAGCTACTTCCCACGGCGCTCCGTTCTGACTCTTCTGATCACTTCCATTCTTTCGCGGATGCGCTTTTCGATCCCCTCGTTCGTCGGCCGGTAATAAACGCGATCTTTCAGATTATCCGGCAGGCACTGCATGTCGGCGACCTTGTCCTCGAGATCGTGCGCGTACTGGTAACCCTGCCCGTACCGAAGTCCCTTCATCAGCGACGTAGGAGCGTTGCGCAGATGCAGCGGAACGGAGTCAGCCGCGGTCTGCTCAACGTCTTTCAGAACCGCGCCATACGCCGTGTAGAGCGCATTCGACTTGGGTGCCGCCGACAGATAGACGACGGCCTGCGCCAGCGCCAGATTGCCTTCCGGCATCCCGATAAAATCAACCGCATCACGAGCCGCCATGCACAGCGCAAGCGCGTTCGGATCAGCCAGCCCGATATCTTCCACCGCCATGCGCACCACCCGCCGCGCCACATAGAGCGGGTCTTCCCCCGCCTCAAGCATGCGGCCCAACCAATACAAAGCCGCATCCGGATCGCTGTTGCGCACCGACTTGTGCAGCGCCGAAATCAGGTTGTAATGTTCTTCGCCCGATTTGTCATAAAGCAGAATCCGCTTCTGCAGCGCATCGCGCACGATCTCGTCGGTAATCTCATTCGAAGCGGGAGTCTTCTCTGCGACGGGTGCCCCGTTTCTCGCGTCCTCTGCGAGAAGCGGGGATTTCGCCAGCCCCGCCGCAACTTCCAGCACGTTATAAGCACTCCGCGCATCCCCGCTGGTATAGCTGGCAATTTTCTTCAACACATCATCCGATGCAATCAGATTCTTCTCACCCAGCCCGTGCTCGCGATCACCCAGAGCGCGCCGCAACAACATCACAATCTGCTCTTCGGTCAGCGGTTTCAACACATAAACGCGGCACCGTGACAGCAATGCAGAATTAATCTCGAACGACGGATTCTCGGTCGTCGCCCCAATGAGCCGAATATTGCCCTTCTCTACGTGCGGCAGAAAAGCGTCCTGCTGCGCCTTGTTGAAGCGGTGAATCTCGTCAATGAACACAATCGTCCGCGTGCCATACTGCCGCGCCCGCTCAGCGTCGGCCATCACCTGTTTGATTTCTTTAATCCCCGCCAGCACGGCGGAAAATTCAATGAACTCCGCCTTGGTCAGGTTCGCGATAATCTTCGCGAGCGTAGTCTTGCCCGTCCCCGGAGGCCCCCAGAAGATCAGCGAGCCTGTGTCGTCGCGGTCCAATTGCGTCCGCAGCGGCTTGCCCGGGCCAATTAAATGCTCCTGCCCGACATACTCCTCTAGCGTCCGCGGACGCATGCGATCCGCCAGCGGACGTGTCGCATCCGCCGACGCTGCCCGCATTCGGAATGGGCTGGAAAAGGCTCATGGCGGGTTCCCGTCTTTGGTTGTGATTCTCCGTTTCAGATTAACTCATAGTACAGTTCGCAAGGAACCGAACCGATTCCGAGCCGGAAGAAAGTCCTCTCGGGATGCCCGCGGTTTGCATGACAGTCGCGCCGACCATATATTTGACGCCATTCCCCTCAGCCCCTAACATTCCTTTACCCATGATCGGCGAAATCGTTTCCCATTACCGCATTCTCGAGCAGTTGGGCGGGGGTGGAATGGGAGTCGTCTACAAGGCCGAGGACAACGAACTTGGCCGCTTCGTCGCCCTGAAGTTTCTGCCCGATGACCTCGCCAAAGATCCTCAAGCGCTCGAGCGTTTCCGGCGCGAGGCGCGGGCTGCATCTTCACTGAACCATCCCAACATTTGCACCATTTACGAGATCGGCAAGACCGGCGAGCGCATGTTCATTGCCATGGAGTTCCTTGACGGTGCCACGCTCAAGCACCGCATTAACGCTCAGCCGCTCGACAAGGAAGTGCTCCTGACTCTGGCGGTCGAAATCGCCGACGCGCTCGAGGCAGCCCACTCCAAAGGAATTGTCCATCGCGACATCAAGCCCGCTAATATTTTTGTGACCGCGCGCGGTCACGCCAAGATCCTCGACTTTGGCCTCGCCAAGCTTGAAGTCGGAAACACGACTTCCACTTCCGGCAACACACAAACCCTCGACGGCCCGCAGTTGACCAGTCCCGGCTCAACCCTGGGTACAGTCGCTTACATGTCCCCAGAACAGGCGCGAGCCAGGGAACTCGACGCCCGCAGCGATCTGTTCTCCTTCGGCGTGGTGCTCTATGAGATGGCGACCGGAATCCTGCCCTTTCGCGGAGAGAGTTCTGCCGTCATCTTCAAAGCGATACTCGACGCTCAGCCCGCTCCGGCCCTGCGCCTGAACCCGGATTTGCCTCCGGAGTTGGACCGCATCATCAATAAGGCTCTCGAAAAAGATCGCAACCTGCGCTACCAGAACGCCGCTGACTTGCGGGCGGATTTGTCGCGGCTGAAGCGCGATTTGGACTCCGGACGGTCTTCCCCCGCAGAAGTCGTCGAAGCAGCGGAAAAGATCTCCTCGGCAAAAATTGCGGCCGCAGGAGGTTTGCGCTGGCCCCTTCGGATTGGCCTCGCGGCACTGCTGGTCGTGATTGCTGTCGGCGCTTACTGGCTGCGGCCAAAGGCCGAGGTCAGAGTCTCCTCTATTGCGGTTCTCCCCTTCGTGAACGCCACCGCCAATCCGAACAATGAATACCTCAGCGACGGGTTGACGGAGAGCCTGATCAGTACTCTCTCCCAGCTTCCCGGCATGAAGGTCATGGCGCGGAGCACGGTATTCCGCTTCAAGAACAGCCAGGACGATCCCCAGAAAGTTGGGCAGTCGCTGCAAGTTGCTGCCGTGCTGACCGGGCGCATCACCCAGCAAGGCGACGAACTCGGTATTCACGCCGAACTCGTCAATTCCGCTGACGGCAGCGAAATCTGGGGCGCGCAGTACTCGCGCAAGCAGGCTGACATCACGCAGGTGCAGAGCGACATCACGCGCGACGTGTCCAAAAGCCTGCACGTGCAACTGACCGGCCAGGAGCAGCAGAAACTGGGCAAGGCCGGAACCAGCAACCCGGAGGCCTACCGCCTTTATCTGCAAGGCCGCCAACAATGGGCCAGTCGCACCCAACAGGGCCTGAAAACCAGCATCGAATTATTCCAGCAGGCGATTGCCGCCGATCCGAACTACGCGCTGGCCTATGCCGGGCTCGCCGATACCTATAGCGTGGCTCCCAGCTATGACATCGGCATCGCTTCGAAGCAGGCCCTGTCTCTTTGCGACGAAGCATCACAAAAAGCCGTGCAGCTCGACGATTCCCTCGCCGAAACCCACACCGCGCGGGCGATCGCTTTGTCCGATGCCTGGCGCTGGAGCGACGCCGAGCCCGAGTATCGGCGGGCCATCGAAATCAATCCCAACGACGCAACGGCGCACTATTTCTACGCCTTCACCATGCTCCTCCCGCAGAATCGCATCGACGAGTCTCTCGCGGAGTTTCGCACCGCGCTTTCGCTCGATCCGTTGTCGCCGATCATTAATACAAATTACGGCTGGGTCCTGATGGTGGCTCACCATTACGAGGAATCTCTCTCGCAATTTCAGAAAACGCTGCAGCGTGATCCGAACTTCGGCCCGGCACATTTCAAGCTGTCGCACCTGTATTCCTCAATGGGGCGATACGCGGATGCAGTGAGCGAAACAAAAAAAACCGGGCTCATCAAGCTTGAATCCCCAACGCTGAATGCCAAAGGATATTGTGCGGCGAACCAATCAATCACGGGTGCCGACCGCGATATCTCCTCAGCGACCGCCTGCGCAGCAAGCGACCGCGAACTGGCCCTGGGCCTAATGGAGGCGGCTTACGAAAACCGCGACCTGGTGGGCGAGTTTATCCGCAGCCCGGAGTTCGATCCGCTGCGTTCCGAGTCGCGCTACATCGCAACCATGCGGAAAATGGGGCTGAATCCGTAAAAAGAATCGAACGCCTCTACCGAACTACCGGCACAATTTGTGAAACAAACTGCAGTTCCGGCGCGGGCGGCAGTGCGCCGATCTCCGCCGCGTACTGATAAAACAACTGCAACCCCTCCAGGCATCCCGCGTCCAGTGTGTAGTGAATATTCTGGGTGAGGTAGCTGCGAACGTCGGTCTCACCAATGTCCAGCCGCGGAGCCCATTCGCGGGCGATCTGGTTCAGGCTGGTAGGTTCCAGTCCATGATCGCGCGACTTCTGAAACACGGCCGGCAAATCCAGCGACGGCGGTACCTCCGTCAACGCATCCGTGCGAATTGCCCAAAATGCGAAGACAAAAGGCTTGCCCGTGTGCCGAATCCATTCTTCCGCCAAATCAAGCGTGTGATAGCGCCTGCGGTCGATCCTAAGCGCCGGATCACCAATCACCAGCCCAGCATCGTTCCCGTCCAGCATTTGTTCGATCTCAGGCGCCATCGACGTGAACGTCCGCCCGCCGCCCAGCCACTTCTCGAACAGAACTTTGGTCAACGCCACCGACGTCAGCGAAGAAGAATCCAGTGCCACCGTCCGCACATCTTCAATCGGAACCTTGCTGACCAGCAGAATCGATCGCACTGCCCGCCGCGAGGCGATCGCAACTTCGGGCAGTATCTGCAATCCCGGAATCTCAGCATAAGCTGCCGCCGGAATGATCCCAATATCAGCGGTTCCGTCGGCTAGCGAACGGGCGCAATCTGAAGGCAGGGTGTAGGAAATATCAAACTCGCCGCCGGCTTTATGCTCCACCCCCCCGTGCTCGAAATCCCACATCAGCGGGGCGGTATTCAGGTAAGAAATAGCGGAAATGCGTAAACGTCTCATTCTTTAACTCAATCGCCTTCTTATTTCGGGACTTTCCACAATATTAACAAACCCATTGTGACGCATAACCTTGACTCGGCTCTCCGCAGATGATTACAGTCCGCTCGGAGAACTTTGTGTCCAATGCCGTCATATCCCCCGCCGCGACTCATCTTGCCGCAACCCATCTCTTGGAGTGGCTGGCCATTTCGCTCACGCCCGGCCTCGGGCCCACGAAAGCCCGAAAACTGGTCGAGCATTTCGGCTCGGCCGAAGCCGTCTTCCGCACTTCGTTGACCGAACTCGAAAGCACCGGCATTCAAGCCATGTCCGCGCAATCGCTGGCCACCGGCAAGTCGGCCGAGCTGGCGCGCGAAGAGATCGCCCGTGCGGCCGCTGCCGACATCACCATGGTCTCGCTCGACGATCCGTCGTATCCGCCGCGCCTCAAGGAAATCTACGATCCGCCGCCGATTCTTCGCGTCCGCGGCAACCCCGACGTCCTCACCCGCCCCGGCATTGCCATGGTCGGAACGCGCCATCCCACGCCCTACGGCTCAGGCATGGCCGAGCGCCTGGCCTGCGATCTCGCAGCGCAAGGCCTGGTCATTATTAGTGGCATGGCCCGCGGCGTTGACACGTCCAGCCATCGCGGAGCAATCACCGCCAAAGGCAAGACCGTCGCCGTGTTTGGCACGGGCGTCGATGTGATCTATCCCAAAGAAAATTCGCGGCTCGCCGAACAGATTCTCGCTCTGGGCGGCGCACTGATTTCAGAATTCCCGCTGGGAACATTTGCCGCGCCGCAAAATTTTCCCATCCGCAACCGTATTATCAGCGGCATGTCGGTCGGCGTGCTGGTCGTCGAAGCCGCCGAATATTCCGGCACGCGCATTACCGCGCGCTGCGCCCTCGAACAGAATCGCGACGTTTTCGCCGTGCCCGGCAACGTCACCAACAAGAATTCATGGGGTCCGAACACACTCATCAAACAGGGCGCCAAGCTGGTCGCGACCTGGGAAGACGTGTGGGAAGATCTCCCGGCAGAAGTACGACTTGCATTGACTCCGCCCGCCTCGCCTGAATCCCAGGGCGCCTCTTCCGCATCTCTATTCCCGGACGAAGGGCTCCCTCCTCACGAGAAGCGAATCCTGAGCCTGCTGAAAGCCGACGAAACCACGCACATCGACGAAATTGTCGAAAAGCTGGAGAACGAATTATCGTCGTCGGAAATCTTCGCCGCCCTGTTCGAACTCGAACTAGCCGGCAAAGTTAGGCAAATGCCGGGAAAAAACTTCGTAAAAAGCTTCTAAAGAGCTGTCAGCTATCAGCCATCAGCTTTCAGTTTTGCTCGTCGTGAAGGAGGCGCTGTGCAGGATTTCAGAAATCTTAAGGTTTGGGTCAAGGCGCACGCTTTCACTCTCGACGTCTACAAAGCCAGCAAAGCCTTCCCGCGGGAAGAAATGTACGGTTTGACGAGCCAAATGCGGAGAGCGTCGGTGTCGATCGGCTCTAATATTGCCGAGGGAGCATGCCGGAACGGCGACGCGGAGTTTGCGCGCTTCCTCCAAATGGCTGCAGGTTCAGCGAGCGAAGTCGAGTATCACCCGCTCCTGGCGAGAGACTTGGAATTGCTGAAAAAGACCGATTGTGAGCGCCTTTCAAGCCAAGTCGTAGAGCTAAAACGAATGCTGGCATCGCTGATGCAAAAGCTGAGAGCTGATAGCTGATACCTGCTCCCCGTAACTTGTCCCTTTCCGCCCATTCGTGCTAGCGTCGAAACGGAACCCATAGAAACAGAGGAAAAATTGTCCAAAGGTTTAGTCATTGTCGAATCGCCAGCCAAGGCGAAGACCATCCAGAAATATCTGGGCAAAGGCTTCACAGTCGAAGCCTCGCTCGGCCACGTCAAAGATCTGCCCAAGAGCACGCTGGGCGTCGATACCTCGAACGACTTCGAGACCGATTACGTCGTCATCCCCGGCAAAGAAAAAGTCGTTGCCAAACTGAAAAAGCTGGCGGCCTCGGCGGACTTCATCTTCCTGGCGCCTGACCCGGACCGCGAAGGCGAGGCCATCGCCGCCCATCTTGCATTTGAATTGGGCGACAACGGAAACGGCAAAGGGAAAAAAGCGAAGAAGGTCAAATTAAAGAAGGGCGAGGAAGCACCTCCTCCGCGCATTCAGCGCGTCACCTTCAACGAAATTACCAAGCGCGCGGTGCAGGCGGCGTTCGAACACCCTCGCGCCATCGATCAAAACCTGGTCGACGCGCAGCAGGCTCGCCGCGTGCTCGACCGGCTCGTCGGGTATCAGGTCTCCCCTCTGCTCTGGGACAAAGTTCGCCGCGGCCTTTCCGCAGGACGCGTGCAGACTGTCGCTCTGCGCCTGATCGTCGAACGCGAACGCGAGATCAAGGCGTTCGAAAAAGTCGAATATTGGACCATCGACGCGACTCTTGCCGCCAGCAAACCTCCCGCCTTCGACGCGCGCTTCGTCGGCAAGGGCGAAGAGAAAGTTGAAGTCACCAACGGTGAAGACGCCGAAAAAATTCGCGCCGCGCTCGAAACATCCGACTGGGTCGTGCGCTCCGTCGACAAGAAAGAACGCCGCCGCAACGCCGCGCCCCCTTTCACCACCAGCAAGCTGCAACAGGATTCTTCCCGTAAGCTGCGTTTCAGCGTCAAGCGGACGATGATGATCGCGCAGCGCCTGTACGAAGGCGTGGAGCTCGGCGAAGAAGGCTCGGTCGGCCTAATTACGTACATGCGTACCGATTCCACCCGCGTTGCGCCGGAAGCGATTCAGGAAGTCCGCGAATATGTGGGCAAGGAATATGGCACGCAATATCTCCCCGAACAGCCCAACACTTTCAAAGAGAAAAAAGATTCGCAAGGCGCGCACGAAGCGATTCGCCCAACGTCGGCGATGCGCCATCCCGACCAAATTAAACAGTACTTAAAAGAGGACGAGTTCAAAGTCTACAAACTGATCTGGCAGCGCTTCGTCGCGTCGCAGATCAATCCCGCCGTCTTCGACCAGACCACCGTCGACATCGACGCGAAAAACGGCAACGAGATTTTCTGGTTCCGCGTGACCGGATCGGTGCTCAAGTTCGACGGTTTCCTCCGCGTCTACGAAGAATCCAAAGACGGCAAAGACGAAGAAGACGAAGAACTCAAGCACAAGCTCCCCGCGCTCGAAGCCGGACAGAAACTCACGCTCAAGGAACTGAAGCCCGAGCAGCACTTCACCGAACCACCTCCGCGCTTCAACGAAGCGTCGCTGGTGAAAGAACTCGAAGAACGCGGCATCGGCCGCCCCTCTACCTACGCCGCAATTCTCACCACGATTCAAGAGCGCCAGTACGTGCAGAAAATCGGTGGCAAATTTTCGCCCACAGAGATCGGCCTCGTCGTCACCGATCTGCTCGTCGAAAATTTCCGCGACATTTTCGATCTGCAATACACTGCCCGCCTCGAAGAAGAACTCGACGAAATCGAAGAGGGCAAAGAGAAGTGGCAAGACGCTCTCGCCGACTTCTACAAGAAGTTCACCAAAGATCTCAAATATGCCGAAAAGCATATGGAGAACATCAAGCGGATGGAGAAGCCCACAGACGAGAAGTGCGAACTCTGTGGCGCCCCGCTGGTCATCAAATGGGGCAAGCACGGCTCGTTCTACGCCTGCAGCACCTACGAAAAAGAGAATCCCGATACCTGTAAGTTCACCAAAGAGAACCCAATCAACCTGCCCGATCTCGATTCCGCCGACGTGCAGGAAACCACGCAGGAGGAATACTGCGAAAACTGCGGCCGCGTCATGGTTCTGAAGCGCGGCCGCTTCGGCCAGTTCATGGCCTGCACCGGATATCCCGACTGCAAGACCACGCGCCGTCTCGACCAGGGCAAAAAAGTTCCCGACATTCCTCTCGACGAACTGTGCCCCAAGTGCGGACGCAACATGATGATCCGTCACGGCCGCTTCGGCGAGTTCACCACGTGCAGCGGATATCCTGAATGCAAATACGTCAAGCAGAACTTTGTCGGCGTAAAGTGTCCCGAGTGCAAGGACGGCGACCTGGTCGAAAAGCGCGCCCGCAAAGGCAACACGTTCTACGGCTGCGGAAATTATCCAAACTGCAAATTCACGTCAGCCCACAAGCCGCTTCCCGAAAAATGCCCAAGCTGCGGTAGCGAATATCTGGTCGAGAAAAATCTGAAGGCCGGCCCCGTAATCGCCTGCCCCAACAAAGAATGCGATTTCGAACGCCCTGCGCCAGCGCCCGACGCCGCGGCAACCTCGGCGTGACGACAAATTGAGTAATTGCGAAGTTTAGGAAAATTGAGTAATCGGGAAAGTTGGTAATTGAGTAATTGGAAACCTCAGATCTCTCGGCACTGGCTTTCTGCCGAAACCCAGTTTTGTTAAATTACTTAATTACTAAATTTCCCAATTACCAAATCACATTGAGGTGCCCTCATGTCCAAGAAGCCGACTATCGCCGATGCCGAATTAATTCTCAAACTCTACGACCTGCGCCGCGAAGCCGAAATGCGCAAAGCCCGCCACTGGTGGATCGCCGACTTCTGGCCCCAGACCGCCGACGACTTTGCGAAAGTTGCCGGCGCCGGCGGCACGCAGGAAAATAATTGGCTTCGCCAGGTGGGCGGCTACTGGAGCATGGCCGCGGCCTTTGTCCTGCAAGGAGTTCTCAACGAAGAACTGTTCATCCAGCCCGCCATCAGCGGAGAAATGTTTTTCCTCTACGCCAAGGTCCAGCCTTTTCTCAAGGAGCTTCGCGAAAAGATGGGCGACCCGCACATGTTCGCCAATATCGAAAAAGTCATCACAAATTCCAAGTTCGGTCGCGAACGCCTGAAGCTCACGCAAAAGCGCGTCGAAGCGATGCGCGAAAAGCGCAAGGCCAGCTCTTAAGGTTCGAGCCCCAGGCTCGACCGTCCGCCGTCGGCCTCTAGCCAGCGAGCTCGTAGCTCGTAGCTGGAGCTCGAAGCTCTCTTCTGTTATCCTAATCGGCTGTGCGGATGATCTGGTGGTTTCTGATACTGGGTGTAAGCACGCTGGTGGTAGTGTGCGTGGCCATCGCCCTGTATGTGCGCTTGCGGCACCATTTGCAGAAGGCGCACGCGTCGCCCGACGGACCCCTCAGCGAAGCGGAACGCGAGCGCCAGCACGGACGGCATGAAACGCTGAAATTGTTGATTCCCGGAGACCGAGTGATGGCAAGGTCGGCGATTCAAACTTTAAATACTCCGCAAGACCGGGCCCTTGAGGGCTCGTCGCGCCAGGTCGCGATCGTCGTGGGCGCGAGCCTGCTGGTGGCGTTGTGCGCCCGCATCACCATTCCCTTGATGCCGCTCACGCCGGTTCCGCTGACCGTGCAGAACCTGGGCGTCCTGCTGGTGGGGCTGATGCTTGGCAGCCGTCGCGGATTCGCTGCGCTGGTTCTCTACCTCATCGAGGGCATGGTCGGACTGCCCGTCTTCAATCCCACCGGCCCCGGCGGAGTCGCGCAGTTGTTCGGCATCACCGGAGGATTTCTATTGGTCTACCCGTTCGTTGCTTTCCTCGCCGGCTACATCTTTGAGGGTGGATCGAAGAGTTTCCTCCGCGCGGCGGTTGCAGGGTTGCTAGCCGAAATCCTGCTGTTCGCCGGGGGACTGACCTGGCTTTACATTTTCACCCACTCGCTAGCGAAAGCCGCCTATCTCGGCCTGTACTGGTTCCTGGCCGCTGAGGTCATCAAGGTCATGTTTGCGGCAGCCATCGCCACTGGCTGGCGCGGTCACGCAGCAAGAAATGCAGAACAGCACTAAATTTGCGGAGTTCGTACCTGAAGTTCGCCACTGGGGTTCCTGAAATGACAGCAGTATCCGAAACCGCCAAAGCGTCGGGCAACACTGCCTCCGGTCAGGTGCGCGAGATTACCGTCGCGCACAGCCCGGATTCCGACGACGCCTTCATGTTCTACGGCCTGGCCACCAACAAGGTTCGCACTCCCGGCCTGCGCTTCACGCACACCCTCTGTGACATCGAGACGCTCAACCAGAAGGCGCGTGAAGGCGTCTATGACGTCAGCGCAATTTCGTTCCACGCCTACCCCTACGTTCAGGATAAATACGCGCTCATGGGCTGCGGAGGCAGCGTGGGCGAGGGCTACGGCCCCATGATCGTTTCGCCACGCCCCTTCACCGCGAGTGAAGTCAAAACCAAACGCATCGCCGTCCCCGGCACACTCACCACCGCGTTCCTCGCGCTGCAACTGTTTGCTCCCGGAGTAGAAACCGAAGTCGTGCCCTTCGACCAGATCATTCCGCAAGTGCTCGAAGGCAAGTTCGAAGCCGGGCTCATCATTCACGAAGGCCAGCTCACTTACGATAAATCCGGCCTGCACCGCATCGTCGATCTCGGCCGCTGGTGGCAGAAAGTGACGGGCCTGCCGCTGCCGTTAGGCGGCAACGCGATCCGCCGCGCTCTCGGTCCGGACCTGATGCCGCTGGTTTCCGCCGCCCTGCGCGAGAGCATCCAGTACGGTCTCGATCATCGCGAAGAGGCGTTGTCCTATGCCATGCAATTCGCCCGCGATCTCGATACTTCGTCAGCCGACAAATTCATCGGCATGTACGTGAACGAGCGCACCCTCGACTATGGCGAAGACGGCCGCGAAGCCGTCCGCCGCCTCCTCGACATGGGCCACAAAGCCGGCATCATCGGCCCCGAAGCGAAAGTGGATTGGGTGTAGAAGACAGCCTCTAGCTGCTAGCTCCTAGCTTCTAGCCAGTGATTGCTAGCGTTCATGTCTGTTACGCCTTCCACGTATAAACACCCGCGACTTTGCTTTTGCTAGCAGCCAGGAGCTAGAAGCTTGCCCCAAACCCTCCTCATCGACGCCGACGACACGCTCTGGGAGAACAACGTCTACTTCGAGCGCGCCATCGCCCGCTTCATTTCATTCCTCAATCACCACGAATTCCCTCCCGAGCAGGTGCGCGCAGTCCTCAACGATGTCGAGCGCGAATGCATTGTGACCCACGGCTACGGCCTGCACAGTTTCGCGCATGCTTTAGGGCAAACTTTCGAACGTCTCAGTCCAGTTCCCGTGACTCCCGAACTTCACGCGCAGGTCCGAAGCTTCGCCGCCACAATCGAGAATCACGCCATCGAGTTCCTGCCCGAAGTGCCTCAAACACTCGGTTATCTGCGCGACCGTCATCGTCTGATTCTGGTCACCAAAGGCGCGCTCGCCGAGCAGTCAGGAAAAGTTGAACGCTCCGGGCTGAAGAAATATTTCGCAGCGGTCGAAATCGTTGCCGAAAAAAATCCGGCTGCCTACACTCGCATTGTTGAAAAGCACAATCTCGATCCCGTCGCCACGTGGATGGTCGGCAACAGCCCGAAATCCGATATTAATCCCGCGATGGCCGCAGGCCTGCACGCCGTTTTCGTCCCGCACGGCGACACCTGGATACTGGAACACGAAGAGATCAACCCGGCCCCCGCCGGCCAAAAGCTCCTCATCGTCGGCCGCTTCGCCGAACTCCGCGAGCACTTCTAAAATTGCACAAGTCGTAACCACGGAAGACCGCAGAGCAGCGCAGTAACACAGCAAAGAATCCTCTGTGGACCTCCGTGCCTTCTGTGGTGAAACCCTTTACGCTGTAAAAGTATCCCCGCAATAGCCCGCCAGTGGCGGAATCATCTTCGTCACCACCGTTTCCTCTTCGTCACCTCCGCATCAAACTAACCAACAAGCTCTCTCGCGCTGGAGATTTCCCGCATGGTAACCTCATCTTGCTCTGCGATCTGGCTCCCACTTCGTCGGTGGCGATTCAGACCAACAATTTACGGCGGCTGTTGCAAACGGTTGAGGCGCTTTCCGAGCTCGGGCCCGCGCTTACGGCGGAGCGCGACTTCTCGGAAACTTCGCGCCTCATGCTGTCTGCCATCATGGAAGCGGCGGGCGCGCGCGAAGGTGCGCTCCTGCTGTTCAACGACAAGCCCGCCATGCTGACCTCCGCCGCGTCCCAGGGCTTTGCCCTGATGCCGGACCCTGCCTTCATTCCTCTCCTCCCCAAACATGTGCACGCGCTCACCGCGGCGCGCGGCCCGGTCGTGCTCAACTCGTCGACCTATTCGATCTTCCTAAGTTCCAACGGCAACGTCGCGCCCGAACTTTTCAAATGCCTAGCCCCGCTGAAAGCCGCAGGTCGTCTCGCCGGCGTGATCGCCCTCGGCCGCCGCCCCGGCGACGCCCTCTATGAAGACAGCGAGCTCGACGCGCTCGAACTCTTGTGCAGCTACATCGCGCTCGCCGTGCAGAATCACGCGCTGACCCAAACCATCGCCCAGCGCGTTTCCGAAAATCTGCGGCTCATGGCGTCTCTGCATGGTTTCTATGACAACGCACTCGAAGCCTTCGCCACCGCCATCGACGTCAAGCACGTCAACATTCACGGCCACTCCCTGCGCGTCGGCCGATACAGCGCCGCGATCGGCGAAGCCATGGGTATGGAGCCCGGCGAAATCGCCGCCCTGCGCAGCGCCGGCTACCTGCACGACATCGGCAAAGTTGCCGTCGATCGCCGCCTCTTCGGCAAGGTAGGAGCGCTCAATCCCGAAGAATTTCGCGAAATGGCCGACCACACCACCGTCGGCCACCAGATCGTCAGTAGCGTAGAGTTCCCCTGGCCGAAGATTCCAGAGACCGTGCGCTGGCATCACGAGCGCAGCGACGGTTCCGGCTATCCCGACAAACTCAGTCAAGACGACTTGCCCATGCAGGTCCGTATCGTCGGCCTCGCCGATTCCTTCGACGCCATGACCAGCGCGCGTCCCTATCGTGCTCCGCTGTCGGTGGGCAGCGCGCTCAGCGAACTGGTGCGGATGGCTCCGGACAAATTTGATCCGAACGTGGTGCAGGGCCTGCTGATTCAGGTGCGCCGCGACGCCGTCGGCAGCAACCGAACTCCCTTGCTCGACGCCATGTCGGTGAACATTGCGGCCGCCGACATCGATCACCTCGCCGCCACTTTGCAACACAAAGTCTCGCGTGGCAAGGCTTATCTCACCAAAGAGCTCGGCCAGTAGGTAATCTGGAAAAAGTAATTGGAGTCTCCTTCCGTGGCATCGGCGTTCTCTCATGCGGTGGCTGCCCTCGGTCTTGGAACCTGTTTCTACCGGCCAGCAGTGTCGAAGCGTGTTTGGGTGGCGGGCGCGGTGTGTTCCGTCATTCCTGATCTTGATGTCGTGGGATTTCGCTTCGGTATCCCATACGGCGATTTTTGGGGACATCGAGGATTCACTCATTCCCTCATCTTCGCCGCTCTCCTCACCGGTGCGGTCATGTTGGTCTGCTTCCCTCGCGGTGCGCCTGGCATTGGCCGGCTTCCTCTCAGCGCATATTTATTCCTGGCAACTGCAAGCCACGGCGTGCTCGATGCCATGACAAACGGCGGTCTCGGAGTTGCATTTTTCTCACCTTTCGAAAATACCCGTTATTTTTTGCCATGGCGGCCCATTCGCGTTTCGCCAATTTCTCTCGGACGCTTTTTCAGTCGACAGGGATATCTCGTCCTCAAGAGCGAACTCCTCTGGATCTGGCTGCCTGCGGGATTATTCGTGCTGATAGTTTTGGGGCTGCGCGCGCGCGCGACCCGAGATGATACTGAGCTGACTTCGCGAGCGTAACCTGAATCATCCAAGCCTCTGTCCCACAATCACTTGCGGATCCCGCAGGAATCAACCGCGCCAGCAACTTTTTCGCCCATTCGGGTTCATACTGTAAAGGGAGCCGGTCCCGCATGCCATCCACCCTCCGCAAGTCCGCCCTGCTCCTGTTGGGCTTGAGCCTCGCCTGCGCTGTTCCACAATTACTAGCGAAGAAAAAAGATAAACCCGCCGAGTCTGCTCCGAACGAGCAGAAGCGGGCCGTGCAAGCGCTGAATCGCCTAACCTTCGGCGCGCGACCCGGCGACGTCGAGCAGGTCATGGCAATCGGCGTCGATCGCTGGATCGATCTGCAACTCCACCCCGAGAAAATTCCCGACAGCGCCATGGAATCCCGTCTCGCACCCTTCCGCACCCTGCACATGAGTTCGAAAGAAATTGTCGACGAGTTTCCCGACAATCCCATGGTCAAGCGCGTGATGGAAGGCAAAAAACCCATGCCTTCCGATCCTGCCCGCCGCGCGGTATATCAAGTCCAGATTGCCCGCATGCAGCACAAACAGGAAAGGAAAGAGGAGAAAGCGGAAAGGAAACAGCAGAAGCAGGAAGTGGCCGCTGCTTCGGCTCCCACCGGAGCGAACGCCAGCGACTCCGCAAAGACGGAGACGGAACTCGCCACAGCCGCACCCGCAAGTCCCGACACTACGCCGGCAGTCGCAGACAAGAATGAAATGGCTGCGCCAACCGTGACCCCGTCGAGTGCGAGCGCGCCGAGCATGACATCGAATGCCCCTTCGAACATGGCGCCCTCCAACGAAATGTCGATGACCCCGCCGCCGGGGCCCAAGCCTGCACCCGTCGACGACGCCGAAGCCCGCCGTCGCGAAGATCGTCTCTACGCCGATTTGCAGATTCAATCGCTCATCGATCTCGCTCCCGCCGACCGCTACAAGAAAGTCATGGCGATGTCGCTCGACGAAAAAGTGGCGTTCGCCGACAAAGTCCGCGGCGGAAAAAGTCAGGACCTTCTCGCTGGCCTCGACCCCAAGCAGAAAGAAACCCTGCTGGCCATGAACAACCCGCAAGCCGTAGTCCAAGACGAACTCATCCAGGCCAAGCTCCTGCGCGCCATCTACAGCGACCGCCAGCTCGAAGAAGTCATGACCGACTTCTGGTTCAACCACTTCAACGTTTTCGTCGGCAAAGGCCCCGAAAGAATTTTCCTCACCAACTACGAGCAGGACGTGATCCGCCCGCACGCGCTCGGCAAGTTTGAAGACTTGCTGCTAGCGACCGCCAAGAGTCCGGCCATGTTGTTTTATCTGGACAATTGGATGAGCGAGGGCCCGAACTCCCCGAAGGGTCTCGGCATTCCCGAGCATCCCTCGCACTACACGCCGCACTATCCCCCGGGAAGTCCGTACCTAAAGCGCAAACGAGATAATGGCCTGAACGAAAACTACGGCCGCGAGTTGCTCGAACTCCACACCCTCAGCGTGAACGGCGGCTATTCGCAGCGCGACGTCACC
Organism: uncultured Acidobacteriota bacterium; assembly: GCA_963755795.1. Lineage (GTDB taxonomy): Bacteria > Acidobacteriota > Terriglobia > Terriglobales > Acidobacteriaceae > Sulfotelmatobacter. Next base: position 30,441 of record CAVWLI010000028.1, read on the forward strand.
GAAGTCGCCAAAGTCTTTACGGGATGGACCATCGAAAAACCCTACGAAGGCCTGGGCTTCAAATACGATCCGCGCATGCATGAGCCCGGACCGAAATTTGTTCTAGGCCATCGCATCAAACCCAAAGGCAGAGGGGAAGATGAGGGCAGGGAAGTATTGCACATGCTGGCCACGAGCCCGCAGACCGCGCATTTCATTTCATTGAAACTCGCGCGGCGTTTTGTCTCCGACGATCCCCCGCCCGCGCTGGTCGATCGCATGGCGAAAACTTTCCAGAAAAAGAAGGGCGACATCCGCGAAGTCTTATCAACGCTGTTCCATTCGCCAGAATTCTGGGCCGACAGCTCCTACCGCGCCAAAGTTAAAACGCCGCTTGAGTTCGTAGCCTCGACCGTGCGCGCCACCGGCGCCAGCGTTGACGACGCCATGCCCCTCGCCCGCCAGATCGCCAACATGGGCATGCCCCTCTACGCCGCCCAGCCGCCCACCGGCTACTCCATGAAGGCCGACACCTGGGTGAGTTCGTCAGCATTGCTGAACCGCATGAATTTCGCCCTAGGCTTGACCGCCGGCAAATTCAAAGGCGTGAAAGTTGATTCCGTACAGTTAGCCGGAGGCCCGCCCGCCCCAGCCGACGCGACCGTCGCACTCTCCGCCCTCGAATCGAAGTTACTGGCCGGAGACGTCTCAAAACAAACGCACGATTCGATCATGGCTCAAATTAATGTGGCGCAGACTAATACAACGCAGACTGATATGGCGAAGATTGAGGCGCCCGCGAAAAATATTGCAGCTTCGCCAATGTCCGTTCAGCCAGTGAAAGACTCGCAACAGAAAAAACGCAAGCCCGCCGACGTGCCGCGTCCCCCGGACGCAAGCACAATCGCCGGCCTGCTGCTAGGTTCGCCAGAGTTTCAGAAAAGATGAGAATCTAGCTGTCAGCTCTCAGCTATCAGCCGTCAGCTTCCCTTCACACTGAAGCCTGATTTTTGCCGACAGCTGAAAGCTGATAGCCGAGAGCTGGGGTCACACCATGTCCATCACGCGTCGCATCTTCCTTCGCAACAGCACGCTCGCCGTCGTCGGCACCGCCGCAGTGCCAAGTTTCCTCACCCGCGCCGCTTTTGGCGCCGTCGACGCCGGCGGACGCACCAAGCGTCTCGTCGTAATCTTTCAACGCGGCGCGGCCGACGGTCTGAATATCGTTGTCCCGCACGACGATCCGCAGTATTACGCCATGCGCCCCACCATCAACATTCCGCGTAAATCTGTTCTCGATCTCGACGGCCACTTCGGCCTGCATCCTTCGCTCGCACCGTTTCAACCGCTGTGGCAGCAGCAGCATCTTGCCATCGTTCACGCCGCCGGCTCGCCCGACACCACGCGCTCGCACTTCGACGCCCAGGATTTTATGGAGACCGGCACTCCCGGCGTAAAGGCCACCGAAGACGGATGGCTCAACCGTTCGCTGCACAACCTGCCGCCCACGCCGCAGACTTCTCCCTTTCGCGCGATCGCCCTCGGCCCCTCGGTGCCGCGCATCCTGAGCGGAGTCGAACCCGCCGTCGCCATGAATAACATCAACGATTTTTCAGTGGGCGGAAAGAATCCGAAAGCCTCGCACGCCGCCGCTGCCTTCGAGGCCATGTACGACCAGTCCTCCGACAGCCTGCTGCATGGCACGGGCGAGGAAACGTTTGACGCAGTGAAGATGCTGAAAACCGCCGACCCAGGAAAGTACACGCCCGCCGCCGGCGCCAATTATCCCAAGGGACGCTTCGGCGACAGCCTGCGGCAACTCTCACAACTCATCAAAGCAAACCTCGGCGTGCAAGTCGCTTTCGCCGACATCGGCGGCTGGGACCACCACGTCAACGAGGGCGCGACCGAAGGCCAGCTGGCCAACGTGCTCGGCGAATTTTCGCAGTCGCTGGCTGCCTTCTGGACCGATCTCGGCGATCTCGGCGAAGACACCGTCGTCGTCACCATGTCAGAATTCGGCCGGACCGCCCGCGAAAACGGCAACCGCGGCACCGACCACGGCCACGCCAACGTCATGTTCGTTCTAGGCGGCCCGGTGAAAGGCGGGAGAGTCTACGGCCGCTGGCCGGGCCTCGACCAGTCGCAACTCTACGAAGGCCGCGACCTCGCCCTAACCACGGATTTCCGTCAAGTGATCGGCGAAGCCGTCGCCCGCCACATGGGGAATAAGAACCTGGCCAACGTCTTTCCCGGCTATGACAATCAGCCCGGAAAATTCCTCAAGGTGCTAGGTTAGGAGGTTATTCCAAATCGATAAACACTTCGCCGTTCTCCACCTTGATCGGATAGGTTTTCAACTTCTGGTCAGGATGCCCGTCGGCCGCGCCCGTCTTCGGATCCCACTGCCAGCCATGCCACGGGCAGACTACCTTGCCATCTTCAACCGTGCCCTGTCCGAGCGACCCGCCCTGATGCAGGCACTCGTTGTCCATGGCGCTGATCTTGCCCCATACGTTCGCAATGCAAATCATTTTTCCGTTGCAGGGAAAGTTTCGCGCTTCGTTGGTGGTAGGCAGATGAGCTTGGGAAATGATTTTAACGAAGGCCATAGTCGGTTCAGTGGATACTAGGAAAGCTTAGAACCTGATCACGGCGAGCGGAAGTTACTAAAGTGGATTCTCGCGAACTCCTCGCGCCCTTGCTGAAAGCTGACAGCTGAGAGCTGACAGCTTATTTCGGCTGCATCGTCTGCGCGATCATGACCTGCCGCTTGAAATTCTCCACCATATTCTGATCCAGCCGCACTTCCGTCGGCTTCTTGGCCAAAGTCATGGTGTCGATCTTGTCCTGCAACTTGAGCAGCGCATAGAACAGATTCTCCGGACGCGGCGGGCATCCCGTCACATACACATCCACCGGCACAATTTTATCCACGCCCTGCAGCACCGCATAAGTATTGAACGGCCCGCCCACCGACGAGCAAGCGCCCATCGAAATCACCCACTTCGGATCGGGCATCTGGTCATAAATGCGCTTGACCACCGGCGCCATCTTCAGCGTCACCGTGCCTGCGACAATCATCAGATCGCTCTGCCGCGGGCTAGGCCGAAACACCTCCGACCCAAACCGCGCAATATCAAACCGCGAGGTCGACGACGCGATCATCTCAATCGCGCAACACGCCAGCCCAAACGTCATCGGCCACACCGCCGACTTGCGCGCCCAGTTGAAGACATAATCAACCGTGCTGATCATGAAATTCTTTTCGAACTTATTCTGCAGCCAGCCCATGCTTCAGCCCTCGTTTGGTCGCACCCTGCGGAACCCCTACTCTCGCAGTCTAGGTAAGGCGCCAAGCCCTGTCAATCGCCGCCCGACCTGAGTGAAGTGCAATTTTGAGAAGATGATCCTTATCAGGGCATCGCTTCAGCAATGCCGCTTAAGCGAGTTAGAGTGTAACGGCTTTAGCCGCCGCGGATTTCTTTCGTGTGACTTCGTGTCCTTCGTGGTAAACCTCTTTAAAATCTCCCGCCCGTCCAATCAATAAAACTCGATCACAAACGTATTGGCCCCATCCAGGATGTCCGCGTACACGTAGGTGTCCGCGTTGTGGCCGTTGATTCCGAAATAATCCGTACTGCTCTCAAACCCAAGTCCAGAAAGAGTCCCGGTCATGGGGCAAGTCGGCACGAGCGTGATCGACACATCGAAGACGTTGCTGGTTCCAACCTCGGTGAAGGTTCCGTTCGCTTCGCAGCCAGCCAGATTCGTGGTAGCAAAACTCATGCTGTTGTTGCTCCCCGCCTGCGTAAAGGTGGTTGACAACAGGATCGGAGTGCCATTGAACGAGCCTTGGACCACTCCCGTCTTGGTGCCCGACACTGCGGTGACGGCGCCGGTTAACGGCGTAAAGGACGCAGCGGAAAACGTGCCCGAAGCCGCGCCCGTAAAAGTGCCGGCCAAGGCCGTGCTGGAAGTTACGTTGCCCTGCGCGGCGTCGACGGCGGTGGTTCCGCTGATCGGCCCGCCCGGCTCGCCATAAGCAGTCACGTTTCCAGAAAAAGCGCAGGTCCCGCTCATGGCGGGCAGTTCCGCTGTATCTCCCGAATCTCCCAGGGAATTATCAAAAAACAACGCCAGGCCCGCAGAGTCGATCGCTCCATACATTGTCAGAGGACTCCCGCCCGTATCGGTGACCGTCAATTGCCAGTCCCCCACAACGTTGTAAGGGCCCCCGGTGCAGGGTTTGCTGCCGGAATTCGAACTGCCACAGGCGATGGTCAGCGCCCCAACCATAACAAGGCAGACGAAGCACAACAAGAAGGCAAATCTGGACAGCATGTGGATTTCTCCTGCGCGAACCTGAATCGCGCGTTTCTGTTTTGCAGCTAGGGCTCCGGTTTCTCTGATTAAGTGTCTGATTAAGTCTGATGAATCGTTGGCGGTTATGCCTGCAGTGGACAACAGAAGTATAGGAACACCAAACCCAGGCGGGCAAGTTCGTTTTCCGAGGGCACCGGCGATTTTGCTTACTCCGCCAGCTCCAGCACCGTCTTCCGCAAAGGTTTCATCAGGGGCAACGCCGAGATGCGCAGCAGGTTCACCAGCAGCCCCAAACTCTTCTCCATCAGCCGTCGAGTCCGTTCCTGATTGGGCGACCGGTCGTACAGCCAGAACATGATCAGCGCCATCTGGTACAGCCAGAGTAAGTAAGGCAACCGCGGTTTCAAATCCGCGGGCACTTTCGCGTCGCTGCCTTCCACCGCGATTCGCATGTGCTCAATCGCTCCCTCGCGAATGGCCCGCGTCTCCTCGCTGAACGGCGGGTGGCCCATTCAAGCCCGCTTTTGGCTTGAGTGGGGCAGTTCTTGAAATCCGAGAAACCCAGAGTTTCTTGAGCCCGGTACTTTTCCACAGCCCAACCCAAAATATGCCCCCTCTTTGTGACGAACAACCTTGACCGAGCCAACAGAAAGTCAAAAATGGAACTGTGTGCACAACATCTAAGTCACAACCGAGTAAGTCACAACCGAGCGGAAAGTCGGCGATGCAACCCGACAACGGTGCGCCTTCGCCTAACTCCCAATCCTGGAATATTTTGCCCGCAACTTCTTCCGTTTCAATATTTTGCCGGCGAGAACCGCGATCTCCCCAACCCAACTGCAATCGAATCAGCATTTTCCGCGCACCAGCAGAAAAAAATTGTAGGTCGGTCTCCCGCCTGTACCGAACGAAGCTCCAGCACAGCCCTCCATCGGTCCCTGATAAAATGAGCTGTCCTGTGGAGTCCCTATGTCGCTAACCAAAGCGCAAGCGCTGGAGATGTTTAACTCCGATGACCTGATCGGCATTGGCATGGAAGCCGACGCGGTGCGCCGCCAGCTGCATCCTGAAGGCGTAGTCACCTACATCATCGACCGCAACATCAACTACACCAACTTCTGCACCGAGTACTGCACCTTCTGCGCCTTTTACCGCCCGCTGAAAGGCCCCGCCGCGCGGGTTAACGAAGGCTACATCCTCGACTTCGACACCATCTACGAAAAGATTCGCGAGACCGTCGAACTCGGCGGAACCGGGGTGCTCATGCAAGGTGGCCTGCATCCCGACTTAAAGATTGATTGGCACGAGAGGATGCTGCGCGGCATCAAAGATCGCTTCCCAAAGATTCATCTGCACTGCTACTCCGCGTCCGAGATTATTGCGATCGCCGAATACAGCGCTCTGAGCATTCGCGACACGATCCTACGCCTGCGCGACGCCGGCCTCGACTCCATTCCCGGCGGCGGCGCCGAAGTGCTCGACGACGAAGTCCGCTACAAAATCGCGCGCCTGAAGTGCTTAACCGAAGACTGGCTCAACGTGCACCGCACCGCCCACCAGATCGGCATGCGCACCACCGCGACCATGATGTTCGGCGTAGGCGAAAACAACGAAAACCTGGTCAACCACTTCCAGCGCCTCTACGAATTGCAGGAAGAAACCGGCGGATTCACCGCCTTCATCCCCTGGAGCTTCCAGCCGCAAAACACCGCGCTCGGCGGCCGCCACTGGGACGAAGCCACCGCGGTCGACTACCTGAAAGTCCTGGCCATCTCGCGCCTCTATCTTTCCAACTTCCTCAACGTGCAGTCGAGTTGGGTCACGCAAGGCCTGAAAGTCTGCCAGATGGGCCTCCGCTTCGGCGGCAACGACGTAGGCTCGGTGATGCTCGAAGAAAACGTAGTCCGCGCCGCCGGCGTAACGAATTGCACAACAGAAGAAGAATTGCGCAGAATTATCCGCGACGCCGGCTTCCGTCCCGCGCAGCGCGACACGCTATACCGGCAATATTTTTTGAACTAAGTGCTTGAGATTTCGGGTGCCCCATATCTCGCGCCCTTTGCGAGAAGTGGGGATTTCGACTTTAGGAGATTGGGATGGCATTTCCCATCAAAGTCTGCGCCGTTTGTAGCGAAGAGTTCGAACTGAAGCCCGGCAAACCGGGATTTGCCAACCGGTGTCCCTCCTGCAGCGAAGAAGAGTCCGACCCAAAGTCGAAACCCGCTGACGTCCTGAAGACCGACAAGGGAGCGAACGCGGCTCGCCGCGAGGCCATGCGGAACTTGCTGTACCGCAAGGATAGCTGAGACTGTGGATGGACAGGTCATGAAATCCCGTTTCGCGACGCGACCTTCGACGAGACAATCCTCGACGAAGCAACGCCCGACGAAGCAATATCCTGCGTGTTTGCTGATCCTTCTTCTTCCGACCATTTTGTTTGGATCGCTACTGGACACGAGCGCCATGGCGCAGGTCGCGGGCAGTTCGGCCGCGAAGCCTGCGGGCCGCGCCATGATTGATGGCGTGGTCACGAAGGAACCGGGCAGCGAGCCGGTGAAGAAGGTGCTGGTCGAACTCATTGCGGAGAACCAGGCCGAGGGCGGCGACTACACGGCGGTCAGCGGCATCGACGGGACTTTTCACATCGAGGGGATCGTGCCGGGGCGCTACCACATGTTCGCCGAGCGCACCGGGTTACTCGAAGTGGACAAACACCGGGCCCGCAGCGACGGGCGGGTGTTAACGCTGACGGCTGGGCAGGAAGTGAAGGATGTGCAGATTCGGTTGCAGTCCGCGGCGGTGGTGCGCGGTCGCGTGACCGACGAAGATGGAGATCCTTTGCCGAACGCGCAGGTGGCGGTGTTGCGGCAGACGTTTATGTCAGGGCGCAGCCGGTGGGAACAGGCGGGCGCGGAGCGCACGAATGATTTAGGCGAATACCGGGTTGCGGGACTTGCGGCGGGAAGTTACTACGTGTCGGTGAGCCCGCCGCCGGATTTCAAGGTCCTGATCGAATCGGCGGGTGCGGCGGCGCAGTTGCAGTTGCACGATAACCGAGGACCGGAGAAACCTGAGCCCACGTCGTATCAGACGACCTACTATCCGGGTACCGGAGATCGCAGCCAGGCGGCGCCGGTTCCGTTGCGCGCAGGGGATGATTTTGTGGCGGACTTTTCGCTCATGCCAAGTCCTTCCTTAAGCATTCGTGGGTCGGTCGTGAACATGCCGCCGCGGTCGTCGGCGGTGATCATGCTGCAGTCTCGCGACTTCAACCTAGTGCTGAATGGCGCGGAGATGCATCCCGACGGAAGCTTTGTGATTCGTGATGTGGCGCCGGGAACGTACACGATTCTGGCGACGATCGAGAACTCTCCGGTGCCGATGATGGCGCGGCAGGCGCTGCAACTGGTATCGAACAGTGTCGAAGACCTGCGACTGCAGCCGCAACCTGGAGGATGGATTCACGGGCGCCTGCGTCTGGAAACCAAAGGCGGCACGAGCAAAGTGGATGCGAGCCAGGTTTTTCTGAAACTGCGCTCGGCTGACGGCGACGACGAGGCGCTGGGCGAGTTCAGCATGGGCGACGGATTTTCCAGCCTGGCGCATGTGGGGCCGGACGGAAGCTTTGAGTGGAAGAGCGTTCCGCCGGGCAACTACTATGTGGAACTCGTGGGCGAAGGCGGGACGAATTCTGATTTGTTTCTGAAATCCGCGCTGGCGGGCCATCACGATGCGGAAGAGGCGGGGATCGGCGTGAATGGCGGCGCGGTGGTGCTCGACCTGGTAGCGAGCGCGAACGGCGCGGTCGCGGAGGGCATGGTTACGGATCAGAACCGCGAGCCAGTTGCGAACGCCGTGATCGTTGCAGTCCCGGAGCCGCGGCTGCGGGCGCGGATTGAGCGCTATCGCACCACAGAGAGCGATCAGAGTGGAAGATTCGCTCTGCGCGGAATTCAGCCCGGCGACTACACGCTGTTTGCGTGGGAGAGCGTGGACGGCGAGGCCTATTACAATCCTGAATTTCTCAAGAACTATGAGGCGCAGGGAACCGCTCTGCGGGTGAGCGAAGGGGATCGGAAGACAATGCAGTTGGTCGTGATTCCGGAAGCAGGGGAACAGCAGTAGAGACGGGTACATCGAAAACGAAGGCTAAAGCCCTTTGTTCTGGGATTGACGCCATACTAAAATGGCGGAGTCTTCGAACAGCAATTTTGTGGAGGTCGCGATGCTCACCCAAACGAGAACGCTGCTGACTGTTTCTTTTCTCCTGATTTCGTTCGGCATGTGGGCGCAGGAGACATCTCACGTCGTCGATGCTGATTTGCTGGCGCGGCTCTCGTATGAGAACTCCCGTGTGGTGTCGCCGCCGGAAGACAAGGGGCTCATTACTCCGTACGCGCAGCACGTGTGTGTGGCGGTCACGCGCGATGGAGAGTATCGAATTGTCCGGTCGCTCGTCCACGGTGAGACGCAGCGTCTGTGCGGGAAAATGCCGAAGGATCAGTTGCAGCAGTTGACCGAGTTGCTGGGGGCTGCGGAATTCCGCGCGCTCTCCGGGGATCATGTGGGGATGATTCGGAAGGACGCGGAAGTGTTTGCGGCGGAGATTCCGGGACCGATGCGGGAGCATGTGGACGGAGCGCGGCAGTCGATGGATCGTGACGTGTGGCGATTGCAGTGGGTGAATGCGGACGGCGAGAATCCGTTCCCCGGTTCGGTGGCCAAGGTGGTCGAGTGGCTGCAGCATTTTGAGCCGAAGAATGGGGAGTCGTTTGTGTATGCGGAATTTCCCGATGTTTGTCCCAATCGTGGACTGCGTTTGGTGCAGCCGGCTGTCGCGGAGAATGCGCATCCCTGATCGGTTGGCTTACCGCTTGAGTCAAAGGCGGCGGACAGGAGTGTCCGCCCCACATGGTCTGGGGCGGGACTTTTCCTTCTTTGTTTTTTCCTGTTTTTCTTTATTGCCAGCGGTGAGTCTCTACCACTTCCGAATTGGCGTCGGCGGCCTTGGTTTCGTCGGCGTGGATTTTGCCGTCTTCCTCTGCGTAAAAAGACCGGTGCTGGGCATCGAGATTTTTCGGCGTCATGGTGAGGACAAAACCGTCTTTCTTGCCTTTGAATCCTGCCGTGTAGTCGCCACGGTCGGGGTTGACCATGCGCTGGGTAAAGTTTTGGATGTGAACCAGCTGGGTGAGCGAGGTAGCGTAGTGGCTGTAGTGCTTGTTATAAAGCATCTCGGCGCGCATGACGCCGCGCATGTAGGCGAGCGCGGCGAACTCGGAATCAGAGCGAGCTGGGTCGCCGTGGTATTTGGGCGTGTAGGTCGGAGCCTGAGGCGCCGCGGGTGCTTCGGGGGCTGCGGCGGGCGGCGCCTCCTGCGCGGGCAGCGCGCACGCGGCCAGTAAGAGCACGGCGAGGATGGCGAATAGCCTGGATTGTTTCATGGGTGTCATGCGATTGGTTCTGCGATCGGTCATGTCGGCGGCTTTACTCCCTGTCATTTGGTTACCTGTGGTGATGCGTTCTGGAAATTTCCAGACGGCGGTTTGAAACTTTCGACTGCCAATGCGGCGTTCACCCTGATTTTTCCATGTTACTCCCGTAATTTCCCTTCGGTCACCTTCTCTTTGCTTTATGCCGAATTATTACTATGCTGAGTAGAAGAATCTAACCCTACAGGGAAAACTATGAAAGCAGCAGTAGCCAGAAAACCAGTCATTCGAATCGCGGTGGTGGAAAGCGATCCATTGCGCTTCGTCGGGTTCCGCGCGCTGTTCGACTCCGAGCCCGAGTTTGAACTTATTTCAGCGGCGCTGCCCGAGATCAGCACGCTGCAGGGCATCGATCTGATCCTGCTCGGCAATCGCAACGGACAAAACCTGTTTGACGTGATGGCCAGCCTGAAGGCTACGCGGCCGGATTTACGGATCATCGTGACCGGTTCTGGAATCGACGAAGAAACTATTCTGAAGGCGATTGCGTCCGGAGCCAAGGGTTATGTCGACGAAGCGGCGACACCGGCGGAGTTTGCGCAGGCCATCCGCATAGTGAATCAGGGATCGGTCTGGGCTCCGCGGCGGGTGCTCTCGATGTTTATTGAGCGCGTGTCCTCGTCGCCGGGGCGGATTTTTCCGGCGGGCCGGGTGACCTTTACCGACCGCGAGAAAGAAGTGCTGGAGATGCTGGTGGCCGGCCGCTCGAACAAAGAGATTGGCGGACAGTTGGGGATCGAGGAGCGCACGGTGAAGGCGCACGTCGCGAAGTTGATGCGTAAGGTCGGCGTGCAGAACCGGATTGCCTTGTCGGTGCATGCCATAACGCATTCGCTGGTGACGACGAAGTAACGCCTGTGAGCGGCGAGCTGTGAGTGGCGAGCGGACCGAACCTGATTCCTCACTGCTTGCAGCTCACCGCTCGCGGTGTAACTTCTGGACACTTACCTTCGTAATCTTGTGGGCTTTGAGAACGTAACGCATACTCGGCTCACCTACCACAGAACCTGGGAGACGGGGTTGAGAGTGGCGATTAGGGTCACTGCTTTCAGCCCCGCATTTTTTTGTCCTAGGCTAAAGCCCTCAAATTTTTAAATGCTTTTACGCGGCCCTGAAGGGCGGCTCTTCCACAGCGCGCCTCCGCCACGGATTCATTTACAATTCAAGCACAGAATCCCAGTGAAATCTTTGTGGCGAGGAACCATGAAAAAGCTTGTTTTACGGACTTTTGTTTTATTGATTCCGGCTGTGTCGCTGTACACTTTTGCGGCGGGGCAGGACCAGCCGAGAGAATCGAAGGCGTCAGACCGGGTACAGGCGGCGGCCGACGTGCTGAATGAAATCCAGTCGGCGCCGGACTCCGGCATTCCCCAGGAAGTTTTGAGCCGAGCGGAGTGCGTGGCCGTGGTGCCGTCGATGCTGAAGGGCGGATTCATTGTGGGCGCGAAGTACGGGCGCGGGCTGGCCAGTTGCCGCACTCCGAAGGGCTGGAGCACGCCGGCATTCTTCACGGTGGAGGGAGGCAGCTTCGGTTTTCAGATCGGCGGGCAGGCAGTGGACCTGGTGATGCTGATCATGAACAACGAGGGCATGCGACATTTGCTGGCCGACAAGTTCGAGATTGGCGCGGATGCTTCAGTGGCGGCAGGACCGGTGGGGCGCCACGCCGAAGGCAATACGGACTGGACCATGCGAGCCCAGGTGCTCACCTATTCGCGCGCTCGCGGAGTGTTTGCCGGGGTTAGCCTGAACGGAGCCGTGCTGAAGCAGGACAAGGACAGCACGCGCGAGTTCTACGGCCACATGATGACATCGAAGGCGGCACTGACCGGAGAGGTGGAACCGCCGCCGGCTGCGAATGCGTTCCTGACGACGCTGGCGAAGTGGGCGCAGGAAGCGGCGAAGTAGAAAAGCAGGGAGCAGGGGTTAGGGACTGGCACTCAGCGCTCCTCGGCTCCTACTGCTGAAACGCAAGCCTCTGCCAACTGATCCCTGGCCCCTGGTCCCTAGCCCCTGATTCCCGATGCGGCGAAAACTTGAATACGCGGCCGCCTGGCCGTTCATCAAAATTCTGGGTCTGATGCCGCGGCGGCTGGCGCGCGGGTTCGGCATTGGCCTGGCGCAGATGGTTTATCTGCTGCACGGGCGCTTGCGGCGCGTGGGCATGCGCAATCTCGAACTGGCGTTTCCCGAAAAGAGCAGGGCGGAACGGGCGCGCATTCTGCGCGGGGAATTTACATCGCTGGGCCGGCAACTGGCGGAGGTTTGCCACTTCCCGGCGTACACGGCGGACGACGTCGGCGAAGTCGTCATCTACGACGGGTTCGAGAACTACGAGCGGGCCAAGGCGCGCGGCAAGGGCGTGCTTTTGTTTGCCGGACATTTTGGAGGATGGGAGCTTTCGTCGTTCGTGCTTTCCATGCATGGGCACTGGATGCACGTGATCATGCGCGGCATGGACAACGAATATCTGAACCGCCTGGTTCTGTACTACCGCACCATGCACGGCAACAAGGCCGTGGACAAAGACGAGTTTGTGCGCGGGCTGCTCTCGGCGATGAAAGCGGGCGAAGTAGTGGGGATGCTGATCGACACGAACATGACTCCGCCGCAGGGAATCTTTGTGAATTTCTTTGGTATCCCGGCTTGCACGGCGAGCGGCATGGCGCGGATTGCGTTGCGCACAGACGCGGCCGTGGTGCCGACGTTCACGATTTGGGATGTGGCGCTGAAAAAATACCGGCTGCGCTTCGATCCCGCGCTGGAGTTGATACGCACAGGCGATCAGGAAGCCGACATCGCGGCCAATACGCAGATGTTTGCCAAGGTCATTGAGGACTATGTGAGGGAATATCCCGAGCAGTGGCTGTGGGTGCACCGGCGCTGGAAGACGCGGCCGGAGGGTGAGAAGGGGCTTTATTGAAGGCGTCTGCAATGCCGGCCTCTACCACGGCGGGGCTCCTGTGTAGGTATGAAATATTTTGCAGAGTGGCTATAAAAAAAATCTTCCTTAACGTATTGCGGTTCTCCAGGAACCGGGCTAGCATGTCGTCCACCGTTTGATGGGGCCAGATGCCGCGTCGCTAGTGGGTTTCCGGATGCGCTGATTCTGGTCCATCCCAGCAATTGGAGGGGTCCAATTGCGAATTCCAACTTGATTCTTCGCGGCGAAGACACGGGTCCTCGTCGCTTACCTCAGGCGAAGGTCGTCACTGAAGTTCACCGAAGTTATCCCAGGAGGACAAATGCACGAAACTAAGGAAGCACTCCACGCCGCGACGGGCACCCGCCGCGGGCTGACGCTTTTGCGGTACGCACTCCTCGCGACCCTAATTGCGGGGATCACATTGCCGGCGATCGCCGCCGGAAAAATCGCGCACAACACGCCCGGCTATGTAGCCACGGCCAAGAACCTGGGCACGGTGGATCCTGCGCAGACCATCGAGGTCAGCATCTGGCTGAACCCGCACAATCGTGCTGGGATGGATGCACTGGCCGCGCAACTCTATGACCGCACCTCCCCCAACTATCGTCATTTCCTGAACCGGGCGCAGTTTGCCGCGCGCTTTGCACCGACCGCGGCGGAAGCGAAAGCTGTCCAGGAATTCTTCGAAAACCATAATCTGAAAGTCGTCCGGGTCGGGCCGGATAACATGTTCGTGCGCGCGCGTGGAACGGTGGGCGACATCGAAACCGCTTTCCACGTGGTGCTGAGTAATTACGCGGTGAACGGGAAAACGATGCGCGCCAATGATCGCGATCCTTATGTAGAGGGCGCTGCGGCAGAGTTCGTCAGCACCGTCTCGGGGCTGGACTCGGGTGAATTTGTGCACCCGGCGATGACCCGGACCACGAAGCTTTCCACCAGCCCGTCGACTCCTGCGGCCGTCAGGGCGTCAACCGGCGTGCGCAGCCTGGACAGCACTGACACCCTGGGCTACAGCAATAACTGCTTCAACGGCACCGAGACGGACGTATTGTCCACCAACGGCGACGGTGAGCTTCCCATTGGAACCTACAAGGGCAACCACCTGAATCTTTTCTCTCTGACGAGCGCTGGTTGCGGCTATGACCCGCTGATGATCCAGGCGGCCTACAATCTTACCGGCTTGTATGGCGAAGGATTCGACGGCACGGGCCAAACCATCGGCATCATCGACTGGTGCGGTTCGCCGACGATTCAGAACGACGCCAATGCATTCTCGGCGCAATTCGGCCTGCCGCTGTTAACCTCGTCGAATTTCGCGATCACCAATATCCCCCGCCCCAGCACCTGCTCGGCGCCCGATTCCGTTGAAATCAATATCGACGTGGAGTGGGCGCATGCGGTTGCTCCCGGCGCCAACATCAACCTGATTGTTCCTCCCGACGCGTACTTCCAGGACATCGACCAGGCCGAGTATATTGCCATCGACGATGGCCTGGCCAATGTGCTTTCCGGCAGTTATGGGGCCGAAGAAATTTATGTTCCTTCGAGCGAACTGCTGAACGGCAACCTGCTTTCCGAGTTGGGAGCGATCCTGGGGATCTCGACCAACTTTTCCACGGGCGATTCCGGTAACTTCACCTATGGCTACAGCGGAATCCCTGCGTCGGTAAGCTATCCTGCAGATTCGCCCTATGCCACGGGAGTGGGCGGCGTAACGGTGGCATTGAATGCGGACAACTCGATTGCGTGGCAGGCCGGCTGGGGCAATAACCAAACCCTGCTGGACGAGACTGGGACGGTGTTCGATCCACCGCTGGCGTTTGGTTTCACAGGCGGATCGGGCGGAGGCCCGAGCACGTGTGCCTACCAGGACGTCTATGGCAACTGTCTTGCCGGCTTTGCCAAGCCGTGGTACCAGAAGGTGGGTGTGCCCGGCAAGTATCGCCAACTTCCGGATATATCCTGGGTGGCTGATCCCTACACGGGAGTCGTGATCGCGATCACGGTTCCGGGTGAGGTTCCGTCTCTCGTGTGGCAGGTATGGGGAGGCACGAGCGTGGCTTGCCCGATGTTCTCGGGCTTGTGGGCGATTGCCAACCAGGAAGCAGGGGTTGCTCTGGGACAGGCAGCGCCATACGTATATTCGATGCCGGCGGGTGCGGTGTATGACATCGTGCCGATAACCTCAAAAACGAACGTGACCGCATCGATTAAGGAACCGACGGTCACGAATCACTACACTCCAGCCCAGGTGGGTGGGGTCACATCTGGCGCGTTCGTCAGCGCCATCTGGGACTACGCCGATCTGGCAGACACCGCGTTGGTCATCACCTTCGGCACCGATCCCGGCCTTACGACGCATAAAGGGTGGGATAACGTAACCGGAGTGGGAACCCCGAACGCGAAGGCGTTCGCGGATGCCTTCGCACCGGCACCTGCTGTCAAGAAGTAAGGAGCTGGGTGATTTGATAAGGCCTCCGCGCCCGCAAGGGCGTGGGGGCTTTTTTTGCGGGCACACGATCGACAAGACTGCACAAGCCAAATTCTGCGACACGAATTGTTGCTGCGGAAAATAGGCACGATTTTCTTCATCCGCGTCGCATTGCGCTGGGGGCGCAACGGACGCATGTGCTGCGGATTGTTTTCGCATCCACGGTGGCCAGCGTGGATGCGGAATCCTGCTGGGTGCGGCGTTGACGCTGGCGCTGAATGAAGTCTTGGCACGCTGGGCGGAGGGGAGTTCGCGGTCCGTTGCTGCTGCTGGCGGTGACGGCTCTGTTGAACGTGGTCGCGGCGATTGCCAGGGGGGCCGGCGCGCAGGGCAGTCAAGGTCGATCCGATGACGGCGCTGCGGTCTGAGTAGTGCGGTCTGATCTCATTTCAGGGCGAGTGACGCTTGGAAGTGAACATTTCCGTTGCGATTTGGCTTGAATTGAGCGGCTTAAGGCCGAAGCAACGTTGTTAGTGAATGCGATCGCATTGATTCCAACATTTGTCTGGCCCGTTATAATCACGCCGATGGCCAGCGACACTTTTCTTTCGTGGGCGAACCGGACCGTGCTTCGCCCGGGCCGCGAAGAGCCCTACCTGTCGATCCAGGACATCGTCGTTTTTGTCCGTGATCTGGACGTGAGTAAGCGGTTCTACCTGCAACAATTGGGCTTCGAACTCATCACGGAACAACGCCTTCCCACCGGCGAGCCGTGGATCGAGGTGGCGCCTCCCGACGGTAGCGCGAATCTTGCGCTGGTTGAACCAAAGCCCGACGCGCCGGAATACAAACTGATTGGCGGCTACCGCTGGGTCCTGTTCATGACTGAAGATGTCCACGCCAAATACAAAGAATGGAGCGAACGCGGTGTCCGTTTCTCAACCACTCCGGAGACGCCGGGGTGGGGTGGCACTTATGCGCGTTTCGAGGATCCGGACGGGAATGCGTTTGGCCTGGAAGGGTTCGATGAAGTAAGGCAAAGCCTGGAGTCGCGCCGGCAGGCGCATGCCGAGAAACTCGAATCCGAACGCCGCATTGCCCAGGAAATGGAAATAGCGCGGCAGGTGCAGGCGCGGTTGTTTCCGCAGATACAGCCGGAGTTGAGGACGGTCGAGTACGCGGGAGTTTGCCTGCAGGCGCGCCAAGTAGGAGGGGATTATTTCGATTTCCTGAATCTCGGGCCGCAGCGGCTGGGGTTGATCATCGGCGATGTTTCTGGCAAGGGGATTGCCGCGGCTCTGCTGATGGCGAATTTGCAGGCCAGTCTGCGGAGCCAGTCGGCGCTGGCGCGTGATGAGCCCGAGGCATTGCTCCGGTCTGTGAACCGCCTGTTCTATGACAACACCGGCGACAGTGCCTATGCCTCGCTTTTCTTTGCCGATTACGACGAGGGGGCGGGGCGGTTGCGCTACGTCAATTGCGGCCATTTGTCAGGTCTTTTGGTAAGAAGCGACGGCAGAGTGGATCGGCTTGAGTCCACCAGCACCCTGCTCGGACTATTCAGAGAGTGGAATTGCTCGATGCGGGAGCAGGAGCTTTTTCCCGGGGACGTGCTTGCGCTTTATACGGATGGCATCACCGAAGCCAGTAACGAGCGCGGAGAGGAATTTGGCGAGCGGTGCCTGATCGAATCGCTTCAGCAACATCGGGACCTGCCGTGCCAGGCTCTGTTGAACGCAATCGTGGACGGGGTTCGGCGATTCAGTTTTCAGGAGCAGCACGACGACATCACGGCCATCGTGGCCAAGTTCAGGACCTAGCGGAAGAGTCGTCGGGCAGATTGAAAATCCCCTAGCCTCTTTGTAAGTGGCGGCCCGTTTCCACTGCGGCTTCCGGTAAAATCGAATCTTCTTATGAAAACCTTCGAACAAATCGCTGATCTTGAGCGGCAGTACTTGCTGCAGACTTATAACCGGTATCCAGTCGTGCTCACGCGGGGCAAGGGCGTGTTTTTGTGGGATATCGACGACAAGAAATATCTGGACTTTGTTTCCGGGCTGGGAGTGAATGCGCTGGGGCACGCGCATCCGCGGATCGTGAAGGCGATTCGGGAGCAGGCGGTGAAGATCATTCACGTTTCGAATCTCTATTACCACGAATATCAAGGGCCGCTGGCGGAGAAGTTGTGCCGGCTGTCGGGGCTGAACCGGGCGTTCTTTTCGAACTCTGGAACCGAGGCGATTGAGGGGTCGATCAAACTGGCGCGGCTGGCGGGACATCGCGCGGGTGGCGAGGCGAAGTCTCGGCTCGTGGCGCTGGAAGGGTCGTACCATGGGCGGACTTTTGGGGCGCTGTCGTTGACGGGGCAGGATAAGCATCGCAAGGGATTTGAGCCGCTGCTGGAAGACGTCACGTTTGTGAAGCAGAACGATCTGGAAGGGCTGCGGGCTGCGGTGAATGAGAATACCTGCGCGATTGTGCTGGAGCCGATTTTTGGCGAAGGCGGAATCTATGAGTGTTCGGTGGAGTTTCTGCAGGGGTGCCGGGCGCTGGCCGATCGACATAAGGTGGCGCTGATCTTCGACGAGATTCAATGCGGGCTGGGGCGGACGGGAACAATTTTTGCGTTTCATAGTTTCGGCGTGACGCCCGACATTGTGGCGATTGCCAAGCCGATTGCGGCGGGGCTGCCGCTGGGGGCGTTTATCGCGAAAGAAGAATTCGCAACGGCGATTTCGCCGGGGCAGCATGGCACGACTTTCGGAGGAGGTCCGCTGGCCTGCCGCGTGGCGCTGGAATTTCTGGCGATTGTGGAGGAAGAGAAGCTGCTCGAGAACGTGAATAAAGTTGGAGCGTATTTGCGCGAGCAGCTTTTGGGTTTAGTAGAAAAATGTCCGGCGGCGACGGGAGTGCGCGGGCGAGGATTTATTCAGGGAATTCAGCTGGAGATTCCGGCGCGTCCGATTGTAGATGCGGCGCTGGCCGAGGGCGTGCTGTTTAACAGCACACAGGATACGGTGGTGCGGTTCCTGCCTCCGTTTCTGATGGAAGAGAAGCACATCGATAAGGGGATTCGGGTGCTGAAGAAGTTGTTGGGGAAGAAGAGGAAGGTGGCGGCTTGAGTCCCCACGTCTCGCGCAGAGGGCGCGCGAGAAATGGGGCACCCGGTGAGAACTCCTTGCGAAATCGACAGGGCTGCGAGACGGGATAGGGATCCCTCGACTTCGCAATCACAGCGCTTCGCGCAGTGATTGCTACGCTCAGGATGACAAATCAAAAAAAACGGGGAGCCGAAGCTCCCCAAGTGAAGCGTCAGAGGCGTTGTTTCACTTAGATAGAATCCAGCTCTGGCGAAAGAGTTGTCCTGCGACCGAGGATTTTTGCAGTGCGTGACGCGCGATGAGTGACGTGATGAGTGACGTGCCGGCGAAAGAAATGCAGGCCACTGCGGCAGCCGGGGCTCCCGCCCTGGGCGAGGGCGTGCGAGAGTGCTGGATGGATTTCGACGGCGCCCGCATGCGGTACCTGCGCGCGGGCTCGGGGCCGGCCTTGATTCTGCTGCACGGTTTGCTGGGGTATTCCTTTTCATGGAGATTCACGCTGCCGGCGCTGGCGCCGTATGCGACTGTTTTTGCGCTTGACCTGTTGGGGGCGGGATTCTCGGAGCGGCCGCGTGGGATTGACCATTCGATGCATGCCACCGCGCTGCGCGTGCTCAAGTTTATAGAAAATCTGGGGCTGGAATCGTTCGACCTGCTGGGCACGTCGCGGGGTGGGGCGGTGGCGATGGCCGTGGCGGCGGAGTGCATGAAGGGTGGGGGCTCGAGGCCCAGGCTGAATCGGCTGGTGCTGGTGTGCCCGGTGAATCCGTACTCGCCGCATGGCAAGCGGCTGGCGCCGTTTTTTGGAACGCGGGTGGGTGCGGCTGGATTTCGTTGGGTGACGGATCGCATGCCGTTTTTGTGGCCTTACTGGCACGCGCGCTTGTATGCCGACCGCAGCAGGATTCTGCCGGGAAGCCTGGAAGGTTATAAGGCACCGCTGGCCATTCCAGGATTGTTCGAGCATGGGTTGAGTATTGTGCGAACCTGGACGGCGGATCTGCGAGAACTGGAATCGCTGCTGCCGACGCTGGCGCCGATTCCGACGCTGCTGATATGGGGAAGCAAAGATCCGGCGGTGTACGCTTCGTCGATGGAGCCGCTCGCGCGGAATTTCACGCAGGTGCACAAGGTGGTGTTTCCGGGCATCGGGCATTTGCCATATGAGGAATGTCCGGGGGAATTTAATCAGGCGCTGATTCGATTTATGACTGGCTCGTGAGGTGGGGATGGTAAAGTTCCCGTCCGCGGGATTCGTTATGCGAACGCCTTTCCACGCCGTTGGTTGCGCGTAATTGCATGGGGTTCTTCGCTTCGCTCAGAATGACAATCCTTAGAGTTGCTGAACTGAAGAATTGCTGAACTGAAATCATGAACCACTCCATTTTCGACATGGTGCGGAATGCGGTGGTGCATTACGGCTATTGGGCCGTGGGCGGCGCGCTGCTGCTGGAAAATGCCGGAGTGCCTTTGCCAGGCGAGACCATTCTTCTGATGGCGAGTTTTCTGGCGTATTCCGAGCACGATCTGCAGTTGCCGTGGATCATGGTGGTGGCGACGATCGCGGCGACGGCGGGCGACAATCTGGGCTTCGCGCTGGGGCACTATGGCGGACGTCCGCTGCTGGCGCGCTACCAGGCTTTTTTTCGGATCAAGGATGCGACACTGGCGCGAGGAGAAGGTCTGTTCGAGAAGTATGGCTCGCTCACGATTTTTTTTGCTCGCTTTGTATTCGGCATGCGAATCATTGCCGGGCCGCTGGCGGGAGTGCTGCGGATGCATTGGAAGAGATTCGCGATTTTTAATCTGTTGGGTGCCGGGCTTTGGGTGACTGCCATTTCGGGGGCTGGTTATTTGTTTGGCCGACATTGGGGACGGCTGGAGAGGATTGTGCAGCGGTTCGACGTTGCGGTTGCGATTCTCGCGGCGCTGGTGGTGGCGTTGCTGTGGTGGCGCAAGCGGCGGGCGAATTGAAGACGCACCTTCCGAGTAACCTTTTGCACAGGGCGAGCCTTGCAGGTGCGACTATACTGTGCGGGTGTCGCGGGCCTCTTGAATGTAAGGGGATGTAACGGGGATGTAGCGGGCAATGTCCGTGGCAGGAAAGAAACCGGTTGCGTCCGAGCCGAAAATCGGGCGAGGAGGAATGCATGAAGAAGATCGGGTTGTTAACTGTGCTGATCATGGCAACACTTCTGTTTGCGCTCGCGTTCACGGCGGCCGCCGGACCAAAAGCAGCGGCGTCACCGGCTGCGGTCGTGGCCCCGGTTCCGGCCGCAGCAGCGGCGGCATTGCCGGAGCCTCATCCTCACATTCACGAAGCGCTCGAATCGATGAGGGGCGCCAAGCATGAGCTGGAAACTGCAGAGCATGATTTCCACGGCCATCGCGTGAAGGCGATCGAGCACCTGAATCAAGCGATCCACGAAGCCGAG
Source organism: uncultured Acidobacteriota bacterium (assembly GCA_963755795.1). GTDB lineage: Bacteria > Acidobacteriota > Terriglobia > Terriglobales > Acidobacteriaceae > Sulfotelmatobacter. The sequence goes on from CAVWLI010000028.1 coordinate 51,134, forward strand.
GCTTGCGAAGAAGAGCGGTAGACCCTGAAAGTCAGGACAAGTCCTTGGAAAACTGAATAGGCAGCGCCCAACGGGCGCTGCCTTAGTTGTTTTGGCGGGGAAGTTGGTTGCCGAGCTCCGGATCTAATCCCTGGGGAAGGTGTAGCCGAGGGAGGCGCCGAGACGAAGAACGTTGTCGGAATGGAAGTCGACGGTGTTATTGATGATCCGGTAGTAGTTGGCCTCGGGGCGGACAAACAATCGATGGAACAGGGCGTAGCGGAGGCCGAAGCCGGCGTGCAGCAGGAAGTGATTGCTATCCAGGTGGGTGGCGCAACCAGGATAAGCGCAGTTGCCGGACGGGCCGTAGAAGAATGTGGTCTGGCCGCCCAGGCCGGCCTGGAAGTCGGCAGTGTATTTCTTCGCGATGGGGGAATTGTAGACGGCATTGACGTCGTAGATGATGGGGCGGAACTTCTGGTAGCCGTTATAGGATCCTTCGTGGTATCGGAAGGCAAATTCTGCGCTGTAGCCGAAATGATTCTTGAATACGCGCTCGATGCTGACGCTGGGGTAGACTCCACCCTTCTCGGCGGGAGGCAGGTACGCCTGAGAGGCGGTGATGTTCTTGGTGGAGAAAAGAGTGCCGCCACCAACCGCGAAATCGAATTGCTGGCAATGGGCGAACGTGGTAAAGGCAAACGGAAGAAACGCACACACAGACATCAGTCGCGCGAACTTTCTCAAATACAGCCCCCTTTTCGTTTCGTCCGGTAATTGACGGCGCACGCCGAGTGGCGGCAGCCGGCGGATCAATCCAAAGCGGATTGGCTGGCGGTCGGGACCGGATCAAGATTAACCCAAGAAGATTAACCCAAAGTTCCCGACCGCCGTTGGCATGAAATTCTAGTCTGGACCGATGGTGTATCCAACGGAAGCGCCCACTCGAATAATGTCACCCGAGGTAAAGACGTCGGTGTTATTCAGGACGTGATAGTAGCGCACTTCGGGGCGGACAAAAACGTGTCCCCAGACGTAGTAACGAATGCCGGCGCCCACGTCGACCAGGAAGTGGTTATTGCTGGTGTAGCAGCCCAAGCCAGACTGGCACGAGAAGCTATTGTTGTAGCCATAGAAGCGAGTGCTTTGCCATCCGATGCCGCCCACCAGGTCAAGGCCAAGCTTCTTGCCGAGCTGAGGCTGGTAGACCCCGTTAATGTCAAAAATGATAGGACGGTAGGGGACGCCGAGGCCGGCATAGTTTCCCTGGCCGCCTCTCCACGTAATGTCACCGCCGATACCGAACCGTTTGTGGAAGATGGCGTCGCCACCGATGGTGGGATAAAAGCCACCCTTTTCGGGACAGGCAAACGCTCCCGAGCCTCCAGTGTATCCGCATGCTGCGGCTCCGGGCGACGTGATGGTGCCAAAGCCTAACGCAAAGTCGCCTTGCTGAGCGGAAGCGAGACTAGAGAGGGCAAAAAATGCAAAGACGGTCACAAGGAAGGCAAGCTTTCTCACTGAGAAACCTCCGATGATGATTGTTTTATGGCGGTATGATGCGACCGCCAAACCATTTGGATGCAAGTGCATGGGTAACTCATCCATCATAATTTCAATAGCGCTGGGATGCAATTGCGGTGGCGCCGGCAGGCTTTGCATAGCCAACAGGCTGCATTGCCAACAGGGGCGTGGGCAGCGGCATCGCCAGTATGCACGTGTATCCAAAAGGAACAGCCGCAACACTGAACCCGACGCAGCAGAATAAGTTGCGCTGGCGCTGGGCCGTAGCGCCGCTTAGCGCTTCAGTCCGACAGAGCCTCCGCCGCGCAGGACGTGGTCGATGGCAATGGGACCACCGCCGAAGAAAATCAGCGCGACGGCCAGGGCGGCGGCAGCCAGAGCCAGTTCATATCCCGGGCGGTCGGGCGATCCGATCAAACCATTGTGGAGATGCACTTTCCAGATGGCTACAGTCAGATCGACACAGACAGCGAACGCGGCGGGGCGAGTGAAAAAACCGACAAGCAGAAGCAGCCCACCCAAGAACTCGGCAAAGGAAGAAACATATCCCAGCCAGGCAGGCAGCCCCAGTCCAGCAACCAGTTGAGTCTGGTGGTGCAAGCCCCCAAACACTTTGTGAGAACCGTGAACGAGCATGATGGAGCCCAGCGCCAGACGCATCACGAGAAGGGCAAGCGGCTGCAAACGGTCGAGATAACGCACAGTTTTGTCTCCAGAAAGCTTAAGAGCAAATAGATTACAGCAGGCAGCGGTCTGGAGGAAGGTGCGGTTCCAGAAAACGATTGCGCCCGCAGCCGGAGTTTTGATAACGTTGCTCCGCCTGCGGGATGCCAATCTGGTTACCTTAGATATGCCTTATTGAGCCTTCCACGGTCTTCTGCCCCCGGGAGCCGGAAAATGACCGGAACAATCTGAGCGGTCCTGTGTTTGCACGTTTGATCGGCAGTCGGATGAAATGTTGAATTCAGGAGTGTTGCGATGAATTTCAAGATGAATGGAAGTGCCCTGCGGACCTCGGTTGGAGTTGCGCTCATGATGGTGGTTCCGGCGTTCGCCTTCAGCCAGCACCGGGGATCAAGCGCACCAGCGCATGCCAGTGCTCCGGCGCAACATGCCAGCGCGCCGAGTCACGCTTCGGCCCCTCGCGCCAGCGCGCCGAGTCACACGTCCACGCCAAGTCGCCCGAACACAAGTCGCACCATGACGACGAATCACACCGCGACAACGAATCACACCACGACCCCGAATCGTTCGGCGACCACCACTCATACCAATACGACGCATACCAATACGACTCATACCAACACGACGAGCCGTAGCACGACGCCCAACCGCACCACGACGCCGAATCGCTCAGCGACCACCAGCCACAGCACGACAACTTCGCGCTCGACGACCACGAGCCACTCCACTACGCCGGGTCACGGTGGTACGACCACTCATACGACGACCACGTCGCGGACCACGACGATGAGTCACACGCCTCCGGGCAGAAACGTTTCTCTGAAGGGTGGCGGATCGGCGAGCGTTCGCCCCAACGGGCAGATCCGGTCCATTAACCGGAACGGCATGCAGATTAATCACGGCATGCACGGCGGGCGCACCATCGTGGCCAACCACAACGGCGCGCGCATTGTGTCGAATGGGCGGCATGGCGGATACGTGCAGCGCGCTTATGTCACGCGCGGCGGCCGGTCGTATTATTCGCGGACCTACTATTACCACGGCGGTTACAGAAGCGGTGTTTATGTGGGCTACCGCTATGGCGGCTACAACTACTACGGCTACTATCACCCGTATTGGTACCATCCTGGATTTTACGGATGGGCCTATAACCCGTGGCCGGCACCGGTGGCGTGGGGCTGGGGCTGGGGCGGTTCGCCCTGGTATGGCTACTATGGTGCGTATTGGAATCCGTACCCGGTATATCCGTCGGCGGCGTTCTGGCTCACGGACTATCTGATCTCGGCCAACTTGCAGGCGGCCTATGCAGCGCAGGCAGAAGCCAACGCGGCGGCGGCCGAAGGGGCTTTGAATGCTGAGGCGTCGAATGACCAGGTGGCCAGCAACGGCGGGCAGACAGCGGCTCCGAGCCAGCCGGTCGCGCTTTCGCCGGAAGTGAAGGAGGCGATTGCCGACGAAGTGAAAGCGCAAATCGCGGAGGCGCAGGCCGACTCAGCCAAATCGGGTTCATCGTCGGGCGGCGGAGCACAGCCAGCAGCGGCGGCCAGCGACCAGGCTCCTCCGGCTCTCAATCCGGCGCGGCGCATCTTCGTGGTAGTCGACGAACTCGACGTGGTGGCCGACGGTCAGGAATGCCCGCTCACACAGGGCGACGTGATCACCCGGCTCACCGACACTCCCGATGGGGATCGGAAAGTGAACGTCAGCGTCACCAGCAGCAAGAAGGGCGACTGCGCAGCCGGCAAGACCGTGCTGGTTGCGGTGGACGACCTGCAGGAAATGCACAACCACTTCCAGGAGCAATTGGATGCGGGGATGAAGGAACTGGCCGCGAAACAGGGAACCGGGGGATTGCCGAAGTCTCCGGATACCGGCACGACGGCATCGGACGTGCCACCTCCTGCGCCGGACAAGACGGCGGGCAAGACTCTGGAGGATCAGGACAAATCGGCCGACCAGACCGAATCGGAGGTCAAGCAGGAAGCGGCCTCGGGCGGCTCGCAGTAAGGCTTGCGACTCTGGCATCGCGAAGGTCCGGCTATATTGCCATCGGGGCGTCACCTGGCCGGTGACGCTCCACTTTCTATTCAACGTGCCGGTGCAACGTGCTCGATCACCTGTTCGTTCCGCAGAACCCTGTTGTTCAGATTTGTCGTGCCTGATGGGACCCCGGGGGCAGAGGGCAGACTTTTGAGAGGAGAATTGCAGCCATGGGGCAGAAGCTCGAGAGGATAATTCCGCTAATTGTTGTTGTGGTGTGCGCCACGGTGTTGCTGTTGCCGCGCGCAGGCGCACAGGCCGTTTCTTTGCAGGAGCAGCTAGTGGCCCAGTACAAGGCCGCAAAGATGGGATCGGACACGAGCGGATATTCCGTGACCGAAGAGGGCACGCTGCTGGCGATTCAGAAGGGCGGCATGCTGGGCTCGCCGTATTCGGAAAAGACCACTCTCGCGAACAAGTATGAAGGGGGAACGGTACATCCTCCGAGCGGCTCGCTGCTGACGGCGAAGAAGGCCATCTTCGGGCATTTCTCGCAGACGCAGTCGCAGGGGCAGGAAACGAAATTGTTCGCCAAGGGGGACAAGGTCTATCCCACGAAGGTCGACGTCAACCTGGAGAAAGACACGGTGACGCTGGGCATCGTGGCCTGCGACACCTGCAACAAGACCGATCCGCCGACTTATAACAAAGCGAACGTGGTTTTCCAGTTCCCCAAAGGCGCCCTGGCAAAGGCCAGCGCGGGGGACGTTGAAGACACGATCGGGCAATTGTTGTCGATCAGCGATAGCTCGCAGGACCAGGGCGGCGACCAGCAGCAGGGCGGCCAGGATCAACAACAGGGCGGACAAGGGGATCAGCAAGCCGCACAGCAGCCTGCTCAACAACAGGCGCCCGCTGAGCCGCAGACCATTGAAAAGGGGCAGACCACCGATCAAGTGCAAGGTTCGCTGGGCAAGCCCGACAAGATCGTCAACCTGGGCGCAAAGCAAATCTGGGTCTACAAGGATCTCAAGGTCACCTTCCTGAACGGCAAGGTTTCGGACGTTCAGTAGGACACTAGCTCTGCCGCAGGCAGGAGGATTTTTCATGCGTGGGGCGTGGTATTTTCTTTTCGTGTCCGCAATCGCGCTTGTGCCTTGCATCGCTGGGGCGCAAGCCGTGACGTTGCAGGAACAACTCAGCGCGCAATACAAGACCGTCAAGATCGGACCCGACGGAGAGGTCGCGGGCGATCCGGGCACGTTGCTGGCGGTGCAGAAAGGCGGACTCATCGCCGTACCCTGGAAGGCGCTGGCGCTGTGCCCGGCAAAATTTCAGGACAACGTCCTGCATCTCTCTACCGGCTTTTGCGCGGGCATGATGCAGAATGTTTCCGGGTATTTCCGGAAGGGCGCCAGAGTCTACCCGCTGAAGATCGACGTGAATGTGGGCAAGGGAAAGATCTCGTTTCAGGTGGTCGGTTGCAAGGTCTGCAACAACTCTAATCAGCCGTTTCCGTTCAAGGCCGAAGTGGTGTTCGAGTTTGCGAAGGGATACTTGGAGAAGGCCAGCGCGAGCGAAGTGGAAGATACGATCGGGCAGGTGTTCACCGTCACCACGAATGACGATCAGCAGGTTGCGGGCGGAGATGCCCTACCAGCCGCCGATCAACAGGCAGCCCCGGAGCCCGCGCAACCGTCGCAGCAGCAACAAGAGCCGGCCACGGTTCAGTTGGGCATGAGCACCGATCAAGTACAGTCGGTGTTGGGCAAGCCGGACAAAATCTTCAACGTGGGCGCGAAACAGATTTACGTCTACAAAGACGTGAAGGTGACATTTCTGAACGGCCAAGTTTCCGACGTGCAGTAACCTTTCGCGGCGCGAAAGCTCGCGCCGATAAACCCTGCCAATATGGGCAGTTGAGCGGACGACGTAGTACCTCCGTACCGTGCCTAGTACTTCAGTTACCGTTCATCGTGTGACTGGGTGCGAAGTGCGTGCCGAATACCAGTAATTGTACGTATATAGCGTCCTGCCACAATATGTAGTTTTGTCCTCGGAAGCACTCCTTCCCAATTTCCAAGAAATGGGCATAAAACCCAAAGAAACGCGGAGATTCGCTCCGAGCCGGGGTTTTTCAGGGTTGAGATATGCTCGGAACACCGAAAGCCCTCGGTCAGGCAATGAGGGCAAGGCAGTCTCCCGATGCAAATCCCGCGGGCCGGGGGAACCGGAGCGGGAAGGACGTGGTGGAAAAGGCAAAGGCAATTATGGCCGACTCGCGAGAAGTCATGAACATTCGCCAGGCGTCGCAGTATCTGGGAGTGAGCCCGGACACGCTTTACAAGTACGTTGGCGAGCAGAAGATTCCCGCGTTCAAACTGGGCAACCGCTGGCGCTTCAAGAAATCGCGTCTGGACCAGTGGATGGAAGAGAAGTCGAGTGAGTTGGAACCGCAGGCGAAACGGAAACCGAAGGCGGCGATGAAAGCTGCCGGGGCACAGTAGTAAAAACTGACGCTACAAAGGTGGGCACATGTTTGGAATGGGATCGAAGTCGATTGTTGGCCTGGATGTAGGGTCTTCCAGCATCAAGGCAGTCGAGCTCAAGAAAAAGGGTGGGCAGATTGAAGTGGCGCACCTCGGTCTGGAGCCGCTGTCCAGCGACATCGTGGTCGATTCGATGATCGTGGATTCGGGGACGGTTTCGAGCGCAATTTCGAAACTGTTTCTGGACAATGCGATCAAGACCAAGGCCGTGGCCACCGCGGTGAGCGGACACTCGGTGATCGTGAAAAAGATCTCGCTGCCTTCGATGAGCGACCAGGAACTGGCCGAGACCATCGAGAAGGAAGCGGCGCAGCACATTCCCTTCGATCTGGCCGATGTGAGTCTCGACTACCAGATTCTGTCGGACGAAGTGGGCAGCCCGCAGATGGACGTGCTCCTCGTCGCGGTCAAGAAGGACAAGATTCTGAACTACACCAACGTACTCTCGATGTCCGGGCGCACTCCGGCTATCGTCGACATCGACGCGCTGGCTCTGCAGAACTGCTACGAGTACAACTACCAGCCCGCGCCGGGCCAGGTGGTGGCGCTTTTGAACCTGGGCGCCAGCGTGATGAACATCAACATCGTGAAGGGTACGACGCCGTTGTTCCCGCGCGACGTCAGCGTGGGCGGTCACCAGTACACCGACTCCCTGCAGAAGGAACTGGACCTGAGCTTTGAAGACGCCGAGTCGCTGAAGCTGGGCAACAAGGTGGGCACGGTCAGCGAGGACGCGAAGCAGCCGATCCTGCAGCAGGTGACCGAGATCATCGTGCTGGAAATTCAGAAGACGTTCGACTTCTTCCGGGCCAGCGCGGCGGGCGAGCACATTGAAAAGATCTATCTGGCGGGCGGTTCGTCGAAAGTGCCGGGCCTGGTGGAGGCGTTGCGGCAGGAGTTTTCGATGCCGGTGGAGTTGTTGAATCCGTTCCAGCGCGTGGTGCCGCCAACCGAGGGTCAGGGAGCGGAACTGGTGGAACAGAATCCCGGCCAGATGGCAGTTGCGGTGGGTTTGGCCCTGAGGAGCTTTGAATCCCTATGATCAAAATCAACCTGCTCGAAACCTCGAAAGGTAAAAGGGGCGGCGGCGGTCCGTCGATGCCCAGCATGGAAATGGGCGACATGGGCTCGCCCAAGCTGAAGGTTCTGGCGGTTCTGGTAATCGCGGGGTTGTTCAACCTGGGCTACTGGTACCGGCTGGATCATCAGGCGAAGGCGATCGCGGCGCGGATGAAGGTGGCGGAATCCAACAACCGCACGCTGGCCGACGTGAAGGCGCGGTTTATGGAACGCAAGAACCAGGCCGACGCCTACAAGCGGCGCGTGGATGTGATTGACGGGCTGCGCGCCAGCCAGACGGGTCCGGTGAACCTGATGGCCATGATGGGCGAGACGGTGAACAACACCGAAGCCGTGTGGCTCAACAAGATGGACGATTCCGGGTCGAGCGTGAACCTGGAAGGCACGGCGCTGTCGGCGGACGCGGTGGCCAACCTGATTGCGAATCTGCAAAAAACCGGGTTCTTCCGCAACGTCGAGATTAAAGAGACCTGGCAGGACGATCAGATCAAAGACATGCAGGCGTTCCAATTCATCTTAAGCTGCGATAAGAACGGCGGGAAGGGAAAGTCGTAAAGGCGGACCTATGGCGATGAATTTTGGAGAAATGTCGGGCATCAAGCAGTGGGCAACGGTGCTAGTGGGCGGAGCGGTGGTGACGGCGGCGTTGTACTTCACGCTGTTCAAGAGTCAGAACGACCACAACGCGGCCGCGCAGCATGCCCTCGAAGACAAGATTCGGGAAAACAACGAACTCGAATCCTACCGGCCGAAGCTAAAGCAGATGGAGCAGCAGCTGGCCGAGCTCAAACAGCAACTGGAGATCGAGCAGCGCATCGTTCCCGACGAGAAGCAGGTGGATGGCTTCATCGAAATGATGGACGCCGAAGCCCAGAAGGCGGGCGTGGAACTGCGGCGGTATGCAGCCAAGGACACCAAGTCGCAGCAGTACTACACCGAAGTGCCGTTCGATATGGAGCTGGACGGCCCGTACTACTCGGTGCTGAATTTCTTTGACCGGGTGAGCAAGCTGGAGAGGATTGTGAATATTGGGGGGCTGCTGGTCTCGACCACGAAGAATCCGAGCGCGGCGAGAACCAAGCACACCTACCAATACGCACCGAACGAGAGCGTAATCGCGGTTTTCACCGCGACCACATACTTCAGTCACGACTTGACACCTTCCGCGACAGGCGCCGGAGCGAAACCGGGCAAGCCGGCGGGTAAGTAGGGATGACTATGAAGCTGACGATCCAGTTAACGACAGGCATTCTGGCAACGGTGATGGTGGTGGGCGGGTCTGCGGCCATGCAGGCGCAGAGCCCGGACGCCATCGACAACGCACGCAGCACGGAAAAATCGCTGCAGCAGAAGCTAGACAACGGTTCGGGCACGGCTCCGGCGAAACCGGCGCCCGGCGCTCCGGCTCCCGCGGTGAAACCCGCGGCGATTCCGGGGACGAAGGCAACGGCGAAATCCGCTGCCTCGGCGGGCACCTCTGCGAATAACCAGTTGCAGAAAGTGAACGTGCTTCCGGGGCCGGACGGCGTCGACATCGAAATCACGTCCAGCCAGACGGTTACGCCCCGGGTGAGCAAGCTGAAGTCGCCGGATCGGGTGGTGGTGGAACTGCCCTCGACGGTGGTTGCCAGCTCGCAGAACAAGATTCCGGTGGGCAGCGGCGGAGTGAAGGGCGTACGCATCGGCATGGATGGCAAGACTCCTCCGACGACCAGCGTGGTCATCGACCTGGAGAAGGCCATGGCCTATGACGTGACGCCCGGCGACGCGGGCCAGCTGATCCTGACCCTGCACGCGCAGGCAGGGGCCAGCGCGGCGCCAGTGGTTGCAAAGACTACGCCAGCTCCGGCCAAGAGCAACCCGGCTCCAGCCAAGCATGCGGCACCTGCTGCTCAGCTGAAGACGGCGGTTGCGAAATCGGCACCTGCTACGGCCAAGCCTGAAGTGAAGAAGGCTGCCATCGTCGTGGCCAAGGCTGATCCGATGAAGCCGCCGGCCAAGCCGGCAGCCAAAGAGACCAAGTCCGCGGCTGCAGCGGAGGGCGCGCAGGCAGCTGACGAGATGGCGCTTGCTCCCAAGGAGTCCAAGCAGGAAGACAAGAAGTGGGCAATGAGCGGGAAGCGCGATCCGTTCTTCAGCCCGGTGGTGCAGCAGAACGGTTCAGGATGCTCGACCGGAAAGAAGTGCCTGGAAATTGGGACCATCAATCTGCGGGGCGTGGTGAAGTCCGACAACGGCTTCATCGCGGTGGTGACCAACAATTTGAACAAGGCGTATTTCCTGCGGGAAAACGATCCCGTGTTCAACGGCTACGTAGTGAAAATCACGGGCGACTCCGTGGTGTTCCAGGAAACGGTGCAGGACAAGCTGGGCAAGTCGTTTACCCGGGAAGTAGTGAAGAGGATCTTCACACCGGCAGTTTAGAACAAGTTTCAGGCAATACGGCGGGACCGGAAGCGGGTCGCCGAAATCGAGTTTGACGAAGGAACACGCGGGCCAGGCCCGCGGGTGGGGAGAGGCGAAATGCGAAAGCAACAACTGACACAGTTCGTATCGTTCCTGGTTTTGGGGGTGGCTGCGGCCGCGCAGACCCCGAGCCAGCTCGATCGAGTCAACGTAGTCCGGGGCACGGACGACATCCGGGTCGAGATGAGCGCCAGCGGCACAGTGTCGCCGAAGCTCAGCACTCTGGACTCGCCCGCTCGCGTGGTGGTGGATTTGCCGGAGACCGTTATGGCGACCAGGCAGAGCCGCATCGCGGTGGGCGCGGACGGCGTGAAGGGCGTCCGCATTGGCATGGCCGGGCAGTCGCACCCGACCACGCGCATCGTCGTCGACCTCGACCAGGCTTGCGCCTACGAGTTGACGCCGGGCGCGGCGGGCAAACTGGTGCTGACCCTGCACGCGAACGCCGTGGCCAAAGCGGCCTCTGAGAACAATGCGGTTGCCGCGAGCTCACCGGTTCCGGCCAGCAAGACGATTTCGCCATTCTCGCCGCGAGTGATGGACGCACAATCGACGTCCACGCCCAAGACCGAGACGCCGGCGACGAAGCCTATCGCCAAGGATTCGGCTTCGCCCTCTGATTATGTATTTGTCGAGCCTTCGTATCAGGCCAAGAGTCAGGCCGCCAGCGACGTAAATAAAGACGCCAAGAAAGACGATGCTGGGGACGATCCTACGGTTCGGGCGCAGGAAGCGGCGGCGCGGTTCTCCGACAAGACTGCCGCGGAACTGCTTCCGGTGAGCGTTCACGCCGCCGAGGGTCAGGCTCAGAGCCAGGCGCCGACGATTACGCCGGCGGTGAATCTGGCTGCGGAGCAAAAGGCTCAAGCCGGACAGCAACCCGCCTCGGTGGGCCCGAAGTACACGGGCGAGCCGATCTCGGTCAACTTGAAAGACGTTGACCTGAAAGACTTCTTCCGGTTGATTCACGAAATCAGCGGACTCAACGTGGTGCTCGATCCGAACGTGCACGGCACACTGACCGTGGTTCTCGATGACGTGCCGTGGGATCAGGCACTCGACATCGTGCTTAAGAACAACGATCTGGCGCGCGAGTTGGAAGGCAACGTTCTGCGCATCGCCACAGTCGAGACGCTGAAGCATGAAGCCGATGCCCGGCGGGCGCAGATTGAGTCGGAAGCGCTGGCCGTCGAAAAAGTGCAGGTCACGCGTTTCCTGAGCTATGCTCAGGCAAAGGCCGTGGTCATCACGGTAAAAAAGTTCCTCTCGCAGCGCGGCGACGTGGTGGCGGACGATCGCACCAACGCCGTGATCATCAACGATATTCCGAAAGTGATTCCGGTCATCGACCGGCTGCTGACGCAACTCGATCGCAAGACGCAGGAAGTTGAAATTGAAGCGCGGGTGGTGGCGGCGACGCGGCAGTTTGCCCGCGACATCGGCACCCAGTTCGGCTTCGCCTGGGGCAACGGCCACACAGGAATCGGCGGAAACCAGGCAGCCGGCTCGTCACCGACCACGGTTGGCGGCCTTACTCCGGGCTACATCACGACGGCCGGATCGGGCAGTTCCACCGGCCAGACGATTCCGTTGTTCTCGAACCTGGGATCGACTTCGCCTTCGAGCGGCTTGAGCTTCGTGAACGCCAGCAACAATATCCGCATCGATGCCATCCTTTCGATGGCAGAATCGCGTGGCTTGCTGAAAGTGCTTTCCCGTCCGCGAGTGGTCACGCAGAATAACATTCAAGCGCTGGTCAAGCAGGGCGTGCGCGTGCCGATCGTGACGCAGGCACAGTTGGGCGGTCCGCCAACCGTGACTTACGTCGACGCGTTCCTGCGGTTGACGGTGACTCCGCAGATCACGTCGGAAAACACCATCTTCCTGAACGTGGACGTGGAAAATACCACGCCGAACTTCGGTCAGGAAGTACAGGGCAACCCGGAACTGATCACGCAGCAGGCGACCACGCAGGTGCTGGTGACCGACGGCGGCACGGTGGTGATCGGCGGCGTCATTCAGACGCAGAACTCGATCAACATCTCGCAGGTGCCATTGCTCGGCAACCTGCCGATCCTGGGCAACCTGTTCAAGCACACAAACGTTACGACCTCCAACCAGGAGCTGATTTTCTTCATCACGCCGCGAATTATTCAGACATAGTAAGCGTCTAGCAGCGAGTTCGAAGATTAAAGCCGCCGTCCTGAAGAACCTGTCAGGACGGCGGTTTCGTTTTAGCTTCGAGTTCCGAGCTAGAAGCGCGTCCGTCGCGTGGGTATTCCAGCTTCGATGTTCGCTCCTCGCTCGAAGCTCAGAGCTCGCAGATCTCCTGCTAAACTTCCAGCAATGAACTTCCAGGCGCGCCAGAAGAAATTGCGGGAGCATCTTGCCACCACGCGGCTCGATGCGTTGCTGATCAGCCATCTTCCCAACATCCGATATCTCTGCGGCTTTACCGGGAGCGCTGGGTTGCTGCTGGTGGAAGAGGCGGGTAGCGTCTTCTTTACCGACGTTCGCTATGACACGCAAGCCCGCGACGAGGTGAAAGGCGCGAAAGTGGTGATCGCGCGCAAGGCGGTGCTGACCGCTCTGGGCGACTGGCTGGGGCGACGCAAGCGAGGTCGAGTACGGACGATGGGCATCGAAGCCGAGCACTTTACGCTGGCTGGAAAGAAACGTCTGGCTCAGGAGTTGCCGTCAGGGGTGCGGTTGAAGGAGACGACTTCGACCGTGGAGCGGGATCGCATGGTGAAGGACGGTGACGAGTTGGATCGAATTCGCGCGGCGGTCGCGCTGGGCGCGAAGCTGTTCGAGCGAGCGCTCGAGGTACTGCATCCGGGCGTAAAGGAAACCGACGTCGCCGGGGAGATGGAATTTGCGGCTCGCCGCCGTGGGGCCGAGGAGATGTCCTTTCCGACCATTATTGCTTCAGGAGCGAGGTCGGCGCTGCCCCACGGGCGAGCTTCCGATCGGGTCATCGCTGCGGGTGGGTTCGTGGTCTGCGACTTCGGTGTTATACTTTCGGGTTATTGTTCCGATCAGACGCGCACCGTATGGGTGGGGCCCGTTTCCGAGGATGCCCGCCAAGCCTACGAAGCGGTGCGGGAATCCCAGCAGGCGGCTATCGACGCGGTGAAGCCCGGCGTGGCGGTCGGGGAAGTCGATGCGGCGGCCCGTAAGGTATTGCGTAAAGCAGGGTTAGGGCGCTATTTTACACACTCGACCGGGCACGGAGTGGGGCTCGAGATCCACGAAGCCCCGCGTGTGGCGAACGGGCAGACTGAGATCTTGCAGCCTGGGATGGTCATCACGGTCGAGCCGGGAGTATACTTCCCCGGCAAATGGGGCGTGAGGATCGAGGACATGGTGGCGGTTACGCCGGGTGGCTGTGAAGTGCTGACGCCCACGAGCAAAGAGTTTCTGGCAGTGTAGTCGGTTCACTTTGCTCTGGTTCACTTTAGTCTGGTTCGCTTGACTGATCCGCCGGGCAACAGTCTGCGCCCGGTTTCTTCGCGCGTTCCGTTATTCAGCTGTGTAGCGATTCGGCCGTTTCGGGATTCGGCTGTTGAATGATTCGGTTCGCGGGTTCAAAGCGCAGTAATCGGCGAAGGGTCCCACCGTATACGAATGAATCTAAAAGAGCTGAAAGAACTCATTGAGTTCTTAGAAGAGAAGAACATTGCCGAGTTTGAAATGGAGCGCGGCGATGTCAAGGTCCGGATCAAGCGGGCCGGCGAGCAAACGATTGTGCACACCGGCGGCGAGCCGCGGTTTTATGCGGTGCCGGCCGCGCCTGGACCTGCGCCTGAACTCGGTTCCGTGCCCGTAGCTCCGGCGGCTGCCCCGCCAGCCGCTCCGGGCCCCGAAGAGGGGCTTCACATGGTGAAGTCGCCGATCGTTGGGACGTTCTACGAAGCTCCCTCGCCGGGTGCTCCTCCGTTCGTGAAGCCCGGAGACTCGGTCGAAGTTGGGCAAGTTCTGTGCATCGTCGAGGCCATGAAACTGCTTAATGAGATTGAGTCCGATGTTGCCGGGGAGATCGTCAAAAATCTGGCCGTTAATGGTCAACCGATCGAATACGGGCAGGACCTGTTCGTCATAAGGCCGAAGAAGTGAAATCTGGAATTGCCTGCTGGGGTGCGCCAAACCGCGCCTTTTTGTGTCTTCCAGTTGTGAGCTATGAGCTTGAATCTCATGACTCGCAGCTCATAACTCATAACTCGTAGCTCAAGCTCTCACTCATGTTCAAGAAGATCCTGATCGCCAATCGCGGGGAAATTGCATTGCGCGTGATTTGCGCGTGCAAGGAACTGGGCATCCGCACGGTCGCCATTTACAGCGAGGCGGACCGCAATTCGCTGCCCGTGCGCTTTGCCGATGAGGCGATCTGCATTGGGCCGCCGCAGCTGGCGCTGAGTTATCTGAATATTCCCGCGGTCATCAGCGCGGCGGAAATTGCCAATGTGGAGGCGGTGCATCCTGGCTACGGGTTGCTGGCGGAGAACGCCAATTTTGCCGAAGTGTGCGAGACCAGCGGGATCAAGTTCATTGGGCCGCGGCCGGAAGTCACGCGGCTGATGGGCGAGAAGGAAAAAGCCCGCACCGCGATGAAGGCGGCGGGCGTGCCGATTCTGCCGGGGTCGGACGGCATTATCGCGTCCGACGGCGAGGCGGTCGAGTGGGCGCGGCAGGTTGGCTTTCCGGTGATCGTGAAGGCCTCGGCGGGAGGCGGCGGTCGCGGCATGCGCATCGTCCGCACCGAAGAGGAGTTGCCTGCGCTGTTCAAGGCGGCGCAGGCGGAAGCGGCTGGGGCGTTCGGTAACGGCGATCTCTACATGGAGAAGTATGTCGAGCATCCCCGGCACATTGAATTTCAGGTGCTGGCCGACGAGCACGGCAACGTGGTCAGCCTGGGCGAGCGCGAATGCTCGATTCAGCGGCGGCATCAGAAACTGCTCGAGGAATCGCCTTCGACGGTCGTGACGCCCGCGTTGCGCGATGAGATTGGCGCGGTGCTGTGCAAGTCGCTGGCGGCGATTGGCTATAGCAATGCCGGGACGATCGAATTCCTGATGGACCAG
The DNA here is from genome assembly GCA_963755795.1 of uncultured Acidobacteriota bacterium. Lineage (GTDB taxonomy): Bacteria > Acidobacteriota > Terriglobia > Terriglobales > Acidobacteriaceae > Sulfotelmatobacter. The sequence continues at coordinate 66,477 of CAVWLI010000028.1, forward strand.
GATCGCAAACTGCATTTCATCGAGATGAACACGCGCATTCAGGTCGAACACCCGGTGACTGAGATGGTCACCGACGTCGACCTGGTCAAAAGCCAGATCATGATTGCGGCGGGCGCGAAGATGAGCGACGTATTGCAGGGGCCGATCGTGCATCGCGGGCACTCGATTGAGTGCCGGATTAATGCCGAGCATCCGGAGAAGTTCACGCCGTCGGCGGGGAAGATTACGGCGTTCCATCCGCCGGGAGGCACGGGAGTGCGGGTCGACACGGCCGCTTACGCCGAGGGCGTGATTCCGCCGTATTACGATTCGCTGATCGCCAAGCTGATCGTGCGCGGCAAGGATCGCAGCGAGGCAGTTTCGCGCATGGCTCGTGCGCTGGAGATGTTCATCGTTGAGGGCGTGTATACCACGATCCCGCTGCACCGGAAGATTCTGGCGGATGAGGACTTCAGGGCGGGGAAAATTGATACCGGGTTTATCGAGAGATTTCTGAAGAAGAACGGGAAGTGACTGGATTGAGCGGATGCGGTGATTTGCATCTCTACGATGCTACGATGCGGAACACTTCCAGAGGTAGAGACAGCGCAGGGAACGGTTCTTTCTGGTTTTGGATGCGGGTTGAACAGGGACGGCGCTCGGTTCGTCCTCTATCACATTTGGCAGGTCTGAGGTGATAGTGGGTGTTTCAGGTGCACAACCACCACCGCAAGGGCCAGACGTGATATTCGCGGGATCGACCTTCAGAACAATCCTGAGTTCACCTGGTACGGGAGCGACAACATGAAAATCCGGCACGCAGTTTTTCAGGAACCCGAACATGGCTAGCAGTCATGGCATACTGGCCGCTCGGCAACTGTGACCGTGCAGCTGCCCCGTCGATTCCGTATGCGAAACGACGGCCTTTGCGTCAGCCTTGAACACCACCTCGCTGCCAGCAATTACGGCGCCGGTCTGATCAACGACGGTGACTTTGATCTCCGACAATGGCGCTGCGACCTGAGCCCGGCTTCCCGCGATCAACAGAAAAACGCTGATGGCCATTGTCGTCGCGGCCACGCGTTTTGTGAGGTGAATCGCCATTGGTTAAGCTTACCCCCGTCACCCCTCTCACAAGGAACGTGGGGTGGGCCTATACTTGCAATCGAAATCTCTTCCGCGCAGCCACCATGTGGAGAGGATGATCCCGATGAAATTTTCCAAGCTCGCTCCGCTTTTGATCTTCGTCGTGCTTTGCGTCGTGTCTCGTGCGCAGACCGCCGACAATCCAGCGCTGCTGCCGCAGCGCGATGGCTCTCACGACTTCGACTTCCTCATCGGCGATTGGAAGGCGCACGTGCGGCGACTGCCGGATCGGCTCAACAATTCCAACGTGTGGGTTGAGTATGACGGCATTTCGAATCACCACAAACTGCTCGACAGCAACGCGAACTTCGAGCAGTTCGAGGTGACCAGCACCGACAAGAAACTTCACATTAAGGCGCAGACGCTGCGCCTGTACAATCGCACGACACGTCAGTGGGGCATTTATCTGGTCGATCTTGATAATGGGACGCTTGACGTGCCTCCCGTAGTTGGCGGCTTTACGGGGAAGCGCGGCGAGTTTTTTCATCAGGAACTACTCAAAGGCCGTACCATTCTCGTGCGCTACGTCTGGCTCGATCTTTCCCCGAAGGCTTCGCGTATGGAGCAGTCTTACTCTCCGGACGGCGGCAAGACCTGGGAAGTGAATTGGATTTGCGAGCTTTCGCGATAAGGCGCCCCATTCGAACAGCGCAGCTTGAAGAAGAAATGATCGTCCTTCCTCGTCTTTATCCGATTCTCGACGCTGGTTGTTTTCCTGACGCTCTCAGGTTGATTGCTGCGGCGGAGGAGCTCGCTGCCGCTGGGGTGACTCTGATTCAATATCGCAACAAATCCGGGAATGCCAGGGCGATGCTCGAGCAGGCGCGGGAATTGCGCCGGGTTTTTCCGGCCGTTGCTGCCGTGGAATCCCACTCTAACGTCGCAAAGGACGCGACGTTAGAATGGGCCACCCAGGGCACTGTTCGGCTGATTATGAATGACCGGCCGGATCTGTGTCTGGCTGCTGAGTTCGATGGAGTGCATGTGGGGCAGGAGGATTTGTCTGCGGAGTCGGTGCGCGGGATCATTGGGCCGAAGCGCTGGCTGGGAGTTTCGACGCATAATCCTGAGCAGCTACGTGAGGCTGATCTGACTTCGGCGGACTATCTGGCCATTGGGCCGGTGTTCGCGACTTCGAGCAAGGAGAGGCCCGATCCCGTGGTGGGGCTCGAAGGTGTGCGGCGGGCGCGGGCTTTGACGCGCAAACCTCTGGTGGCCATCGGAGGGATCACGCGGGCGAATGCCGCATCCGTCATTGAGGCCGGGGCTGATTCCGTGGCGGTGATATCCGATCTGTTACGGGAGCCGCGGAAATCAGCAGAAGAATTTTTCCGCATCTTGAGGTAAAGTTCTCAGCATCTCGATTCGCTTTTTCGCTTGTGATCCTGAGCGAAGCGAAGGACCTGTGCAACTTGCCGTGGACGCTTCCGGTCGCCGGCAGAGTGCACAGGTCCTTCGTCGGGCAAAGGGCGCCCTCCTCAGGATGACACTGCGAGTAGTTGACGACGAACGACGAACGACCACTCGGAGGAATTCCTGAGTACACCGACGACGCAGCCCGCCGCAGGCAGCGACTGGGAAATTCACAGTCATCAGGATAAGGAACTGGTACAGGGATTGGGCCTGACCAGCGCCACTATGCTGGTCATGGGGTCGATGATCGGCTCGGGCATTTTCATTGTGTCGGCGGAAATTGGCCGCGAAGTGGATTCGCCTGCGTTGCTGATTGCGGCCTGGGCCGTTGCTGGGTTCATGACGATTGTGGCCGCGCTCAGCTACGGCGAATTGGCCGCCATGATGCCGCGTGCGGGCGGGCAGTATGTTTATCTGCGGGAAGCGCTGGGGCCGCTGTGGGGATTTCTTTACGGCTGGACTTTATTTCTGGTAATTCAGACCGGGACGATCGCCGCCGTGGGTGTAGCGTTTGGCAAGTTCCTGGGCGTGTTCGTTCCGTCGATTTCTTCCTCGAACTGGATTTGGCATATCTGGAAAGTGCCGCCGATTGATGTGGGCCCGATGGTGCTGGGCAACATGGAGGTCGGCATCAATACGCAGAACCTGGTGGCGATCCTGCTGGTGATTTTCCTGTCGGTGGTGAACATCTTTGGCCTGAAGCTGGGTGCAGCGATACAGAACGTGTTCACCGCGGCGAAAGTTTCTGCGCTGCTGGGGTTGGCGGTATTCGGTTTCTTGCTGGGGCGCAACGCCTTCGCTCTGAATGCGAACTTTTACGGGCATTTTTGGCGGAATGCCTCGCTGGGGGCGCAGCACGCGGTGCAGGTTGGGGCGGGTGGTCCGTTTGTGATGGTGGGCACGCTTACGATTCTGGCGGTGGCGCAGGTTGGGTCGCTGTTCTCGGCCGACGCCTGGAATAACGTAACGTTCACGGCCGGCGAGGTAAAGAATCCCAGCCGCAATCTGCCACTGTCGCTGGCGCTGGGTACGGGCGTGGTGATCGCACTTTACATTGCCTGCAATTTTATTTATCTCAGCGTGTTGCCGCTGGATGGCGCCGCCAACGGCGTCAGCATATTGGAGCGCGGCATCAAGTACGCCGCCGAAGAACGAGTTGGCACAGCGGTGATGACCCAGATGTTTGGCTCGGCCGGCGGACTGCTTATGGCCACGGCCATCATGATTTCGGGCTTTGGCTGCGCCAATGGGCTGATTCTGTCGGGGGCGCGGGTTTATTATGCGATGGCCAAGGACGGGCTGTTTTTCCGCAACGTGGCCAAGCTACATCCTAAGTACAAGACGCCCGCGGTTTCTTTGATGGTGCAGATGGTGTGGGCGTGCCTATTGTGCGTTTCGGGCAGCTACGGGCAGCTGCTGGACTACATCATTTTCGCGGTGCTGGTGTTTTATATTCTGACGATTGTGGGACTGTTCGTGCTGCGGCGGACGCGTCCGGAGGCGAACCGGCCGTACCGGGCAGTGGGTTACCCGATCCTGCCGATCATTTATATTGTGATGGCATTATTCATTGATGTCGTACTATTGCGCTACAAACCGCAGTACACGTGGCCGGGGCTGATTGTGGTGCTGATGGGCATTCCGGTGTACTATGCGTGGTCGCGGAAGTCGCGACATGACAACCCAAGTGAGTCCGCCTAAAGGCCAAAGGAAGATCCAAGGAGAAACCAAACGGATGGCAAATCTGTTCGCTAAAAAAGACCTGCCCACACTGATGAAAGAAGCGGTTGAAGTTGAAGGCGAACAGAGCCTGCGGCGCGCGCTCGGACCGCTCAATCTGTTGACCCTGGGCATCGGCGCGATTATTGGGGCTGGCATTTTCGTGATCACGGGGCAGGCGGCGGCACAGTTTGCCGGGCCGGCCATTGTCATCTCTTTCGTATTGGCCGGGATTGCCTGCGCGTTTGCGGGGCTGTGTTACGCCGAGTTTGCGTCGATGATTCCGATCGCGGGCAGCGCGTACACCTATTCCTACGCCACCCTGGGAGAACTGGTGGCATGGATCATCGGCTGGGACCTGATTTTGGAATATGCGTTTGGCGCAGCTACCGTGGCGGTCGGCTGGAGCGGCCACCTGCGGGCGTTTCTGCACGATATTGGCTGGAATCTGCCTCCGTTTCCGACCTCTGATTTCATGCTGTTCGGCGTGCCTGTGCATCTGAAATATGACTACGTGGGATTCCTAGTGATCATGGTGATTACCACAATCCTTGTGATTGGCATTAAGGAATCGGCCAACTTCACGACCGCCATCGTAATTATGAAAGTAGCGGTCGTTTGTATGTTTATTGCGCTGGTAGCGGCGTTCTTGTTCTCACATGCATGGAAGCCGAACTACTGGCACCCGTTCATTCCGCCAAATACCGGCGAGTGGGGACATTTCGGATGGTCGGGAATTCTGCGGGGAGCTGGGGTTGTGTTCTTCGCGTACATCGGTTTCGATGCTGTTTCCACCGCCGCGCAGGAGGCCAAGAACCCGAAGAAAGACATGCCGCTCGGGATTCTGGGTTCGCTTGTGATTTGCACCGTGCTCTATATTTTGGTGTCCGGTCTCTTGACTCACATCGTTCCTTACCAGCAGCTTAATGTTCCGGATCCGGTTGTCGTAGGCATCCGGGTGACGGGTCAGCAATGGGCTACGTTTCTGGTGGAAATCGGCGCGCTCGGCGGATTGGCTACGGTAATGCTGGTGATGTTGCTGGGGCAATCGCGCGTATTCTATTCGATGTCGCGGGACGGTTTGCTCTGGCCCTGGGCCGGGAAGATTCATCCGAAGTTTCGAACGCCTTATCTGAGTTCGATTGTGGTGGGGATTTTCGTTGCTATCCTGGCCACGATAATTCCTCTCAGTGTGCTGGATGAGATGACGAGTGTGGGGACGCTACTCGCCTTTGTGCTGGTCAGCGCCGGAGTGTGGGTGATGCGCAGAACTCATCCGGAACTGAACCGGCCGTTCCGGACTCCGATGGTGCCGCTGGTTCCAATTCTCTCCATCATTTTCTCCGGCCTGCTGATCCTAGCTCTGTCACCGGCAACGCAGATACGGCTAGTGGTCTGGCTGGTCATCGGGCTGGTGATTTATTTTACTTACGGACGGAAGCACAGCAAGGTGCAGGCCGCGTTGCCGCCGGGGGCGGGGCCGAAACCCACGCCATAGACCGGTTTCTTCGGTGGAAGCCTGAGGCCCTCCGCACGGCGCGGAGGGCCGTTTTGTTTTATAGTCGTTTTTGTAATCGTGGCGTTATGAAAATCGTGAGTGCGGCGGAAATGCGGGCGATTGATTGCGCGACTAGCGAGCGCTTCGGCGTGCCGTCGCTGACTCTAATGGAAAACGCGGGCACGGCCGTGGCGGAACATGTGCGCACGTTTTATGGGGATGGGAAGATTGTCGTGGTGTGTGGCAAGGGGAACAATGGCGGTGACGGATTCGTGGCGGCTGGGTTGCTGCGTCTGGTGCACAGGAAAGTCGAGGTGATCCTGCTGGCGGATCCGGCCGAACTGCGCGGCGATGCCGCGGCGGTTTATGGAATCTTGGCGGTAGAGGCGAGGGTAGTGAAGTCGGCGGAAGATCTACGTAGCGAGCCGATGCGGGCGATTTTCAAAGCGGATGTGTATATCGATGCGATTCTCGGCACCGGATTCAAGCCTCCTGTGAGCGGTCTGTATGCCGAGGCCATTGCGCTGATGAACGCGAGTGGAGCGCCGGTGGTTGCGGTCGACATTCCTTCCGGCGCGGATGCGGATGCGATGGGGCCACAATCAGGAGTCGTCGCGCGGGCGAATGCAATTGTGACTTTTACGGCTCCGCGTCCGGCGCATGTTTTCGGCGCCCTTACGGCGGGGCCAACGTATGTCGCTGACATCGGCTCGCCCCCGGAGGCGATCGTGTCGTCGTTGCAGCTCAATGTGATTACGGCGCGCGATTTTGCCAGGATGCTAGAACCGCGTCCCGCGGAATCGAACAAAGGAAATTATGGGCATGTGCTACTGGTCGGAGGATCGGTAGGCAAAGCCGGATCGGTGGCAATGGCCGGGATGTCGGCGCTGCGGGCGGGTGCGGGGCTGGCAACTGTGGCGACGGCGAAGTCAGCGCTGGCTACGGTCGCCGGATTTTATCCCGAGTTGATGACGGAGCCGCTGGCAGAAACTGATGACGGCACGATTGCAACGCGTGCGGGCGACCGGCTAAGCGCGCTGGCGAAAGGGAAGAGCGTGCTTGGGATCGGTCCCGGAATCTCGCGAGTTCGGGAAACGTCGGAGCTCGTGCGGATGCTCGTAACCAAGTGCGATGTTCCTATTGTGCTCGACGCCGACGGGCTGAACGCATTCGAGGGCTTGACGAATGAATTGAACGGTAAGGGCCGGACGCTGGTGATTACTCCGCATCCGGGGGAAATCGCGCGGTTGTGCGGATCTACGATCGCCGAGGTGCAGAAAGATCGTCTGGGCGTGGCTCGAAAGTTCGCGCGCGAACATGAACTCATCGTGGTGCTCAAAGGGCACCGGACGCTGGTGGTTGAGCCGGGCGGCGAGGCGTGGGTGAATACGACGGGGAATCCCGGGATGTCGACCGGCGGAACTGGCGACATTTTGACCGGGATGGTTGCGGGAATGATTGCGCAGCATCCGAAGGACGTGCTTCCGGCGGTTTGTGCGGCGGTTCATTTGCATGGACTCGCCGGGGATGTGATGCGCGAGAGGGTGGGAGAACATTCGCTGGTGGCAACCGATTTGCTGAGGGGTCTGCCGCAGGCTTTTCGCCGTGCGCAAGCGGCGACGCAGGAGAAAGTCACATGCTGGAACGGGTAACCACCCAAGCATTGTCATCCTGAGCGGACTGCGGTCTGCACGAAGTGCAGGCCGTGCGGAGTCGAAGGACCTCGTGCCCGCTGGTAGCGGCATTGGCGTGGCGAGGAACTCTCAATAGAAATCTATTGCTTCAGTGGCATCTAGAGAATTCCCTGCGACCTTCGCAAGAGTCTCCTCCGTGTAGGGTCCTTCGACTGCGTCAACACTTCGCTTCGCGAAGTGTTGACTCCGCTCAGGATGACAAACGGGAGAATTATCGGGAGGAAGGAAGGTGGATGGTTTTTCCTTCGGCGGCAGAACGGCGGGCTGCGTCGAGGATCTCGGTCGTGGTCACATTGGTTTCCAGGGATGAGAGCGCGTCCGGCCTCGCCCCGTCGAGAATTACGGCTCGCAGATACGAGAGTTCATTGTCGTACGGAGCGGGCACGGGCTTGGCGGCGGACTGTTCTTCGTGGCTGTTCTCGCCGCCGCGGCGCATGCGAATGTCGTTGCTTTGCACTGTGATGACGTATCCGGTCTGGCCGTAGACTTCCATGTCTTTGCGGCCGAAGGGCCAATTCCACGAGGCCTGCACGATGGCTTGCGCGCGCGGATAAGTGAGGATGATCGTGGCTTCGTCATCGACTCGCGAATAAATTTCGGGCTTGAGTTGCTGGGTGACGGCGGTGACGGTTTGCGGGCGCTGGCCGTCCATCAGCCAGGTCATGAGGTCGGCGCCGTAGCAGCCGAAGTCGAACAGGGCGCCGCCACCGTTGAGCTTGGGGTCAGTCAGCCAGGCAAGGAATTCGGGCTGGACGCCAATTTCTTTGGGGCCGTTGTGGCCGTCGTGAACTACGACCTTGCGGACTTCGCCGAGAGCACCTTCATGGACGAGGTCGTAAGCCGCGTGGTTGCTGCGGTACCAGGACGTTTCGTAGTTGACCAGCACCTGAATCTTGCCAGAGTGCGCGGCTTCCTCAATCGCGAGAGCATCGTCCAGGCTGACGGCGAGCGGCTTTTCCATCATGACGTGGACACCGTGGCGCGCGCAGATCTCGACCACGCGGCGATGGTCGTAGGTGTTGGTGTAGACCAGAACGGCCTGGGGATGGGTTTTCTGCAGCATGTCTTCCAAGTCGGTGAAGAGAAGAGCTGGGCCAAAACCGTAGTGAGCGGCAGCCGCTGTAAGCAGTTGATGGTTGGGTTCGGCGACGCCGACGATCTCAATCTCGGGTCTGTGGAGCGCCTGGGGCAGGAATCCGTGTACGTGCCCGTGCACCAGTCCGACGATGCCCACGCGAAGGGGTTGTGTGGGCGAGGTTTGAGCGGACAACGTCACAGCAAGTAGCGTGGAGAGCAGGGCGAGATGCGCGATTCGGATCATCACATTCCTTCGAGAGTCCAGTCAGATATCGTAACCAGACATAGTAAATCTGGCCATCCGCGCGGGCTCGAAAATCTGTCCCGTTGGTCTGGAGATCGTCTTCTGGGACATTAATCAAATAGTTAATATCTGCTAAGTGCTTCATAGGGCAGGGGCCCCATGCTTCCAGTTGGCGCTCTGTGCGCGGGAATCCGGACGAGGGGCTTCAGTAATCTATTACTCAATACGGGATCGTGCGATAGTACAACTAGCTTATGACCCACTTCCCCCAACCGCACCCATCGCGGCGCGCGGCCCGGGTCCAGCTAGGCGATTCGGTCCTGGCTGCGATCCGTTTAGAAGACGGCCGACGCACGAAAGCTAAACTCCAAACCATTTCCGTGACTGGCGGGCTGCTGCAACTGGCGCACTGTCTGGCGCAGGGCGATTTCGTCGAAGTTGCGTTTCAGACGCAGGCCGGGCCGGTGCACGGTATGGCCGAAATCCTCAGCCCCACGCAGAAGAAGTCGAACAGCGTGCTGCAGCCGTTCCGCTTCGTCGCGCTCGAGGATGACGACCATCGGCGTCTGCGCACGTCGCTTGATCACGTCGTGGACCGGAATCTGCTTGGTTTGAAGTCGAGCGGGTTTTCGACCTATTGATATTGATTGCGCGGTTGCCTCGGCTGGCATCCCCGCAGGGGCTAAAGCCCCAGTGTCTCCTGCATCCTAACGCGGCCCTGAAGGGCCGCTCTTCCACTTATACTGGTCGCGTGGAAGCCGAGACGAAAAATATCCTGCGGGAAATCACTACGCACTCTGCTGAGGAGACGATCGCTTTTGGGCGCTCTCTGATTGAGTTGCTCGCGCCGCCGAAACTCGTGTTGCTGCGCGGCAATTTGGGGGCGGGTAAAACGACGCTGGTCAAGGGTATTGCGGCGGCGTTTGAAGCCGCCGCCGAGGAAGACGTCACCAGTCCCACCTTTACTTTGGTGCACGAGTATCGCGGGCCGCGCGCGAATCTTTATCACATCGATCTGTACCGCATCGACACGCTGCGCGAACTCGAGACGCTCGGGTTGGATGATCTGCGTTCCGACAACAGCATTCTGCTGATCGAGTGGGGAGAGAAGTTTCCGCGGCTGGTGCGCGAGCGGGATGTGGAGATTGTGTTGGAGCGCGAGTGAGCGAGAATGAGCGGAGGATCAGGTTCAACGGCTAGGATCGCCCATTAAACTGAGCACTTGGGACGGTTTCGAAATGCCGGTCAATGAGCTCTGAGGCGATATTTCATCAATTGAGAAGCAATCCTTTTCACTTCTCTGCTTTTCATTGCGAGGAATCACTTTTACGCGCCTTTACAATTCTGGGCCTGCCCCTGTGATAACGTCACCCTGAGAAGGCTCTTCTATGTATATCGGCCGCTGTTGTCATCTGCTAGGTCTTATTCCTCTCCTCTTCTCTGTACTTGTCGCTCCACTCACAGAACTGCGTCCCCTGACTCCGGCAATCCCGCGCACCATTAAAACCAAAGTGCGGCTCGCTCTCGTCGATGTGGTGGTGACCAATGACAAGGGGGACTCCGTCACCGGCCTGCATAAGGGCGACTTTCCAAGTCCTGGAAGATGGCAAACCGCAAACGATCTCCACTTTCGAAGAGCACCACGGCGCGTCCGCCCAACCCAAATCAAGTTGCCCACCCTACCGCCGCACGTCTACACGAACTTCCCGGTCTCGCAGACTTCTGACGCAGTGAACGTGCTCCTGCTGGACGCGATGAACACGCCAGGCTCGACCAGGCCTATGTTCACACCCAGATGATCAAGTATCTGAAGACAATTCCCCCGAGTACGCGCGTCGCTATTTTCACCCTCGCATCGCGCTTGCGCATGCTGCAAGGGGTCACCACGGATTCCTCTGAATTGTTGAAGGTTCTCAATAGCGTGCAGGCTGGACCGCAAGAGTCGTCCCTTGCTTCCCTACCGACGCGGAGACCGAAGCCATCCACCGTCTGATCGGCTTCGTGCCGAGAGAATTCGTAGTGCACCCACTGCTCCGGCCAAAGCGCTCTGGCGGCGATCGATCCGGTCAATGCCTTGCAGCAGTTCCTGTTGGACAGCCAAGAGTTCCAGGCTGAGGAGCGTATCGGAATCACGCTGCAAGCTATGCAGCAACTCGCTCGCTATCTTGCGGGCATTCCGGGCCGCAAGAATGTGATCTGGTTTTCTGGTTCTTTCCCTTTGGCCGCTATCTTTCCTGACCCGAGCGTGGTTGATCCGTTTACTTACACGACCAACTTCGGGGACGACATGCGAAAAACAGCTGACCTGCTTACCGCCGCTCAGGTCGCCATCTACCCCGTCGCCGCCGAGGGGCTCGCGCCGGACGCCACATACCAGGCCAACGCCAACGAGATTGAGCGAGAAACGCGAACGCATAGACGCTTTGCAAGATCAACTGCAGCAGATGGCAAACCGCGGCCGTTACCCGAGAGTCAAGCCACAACGCCATGGACGAGTTGGCCAAGGATACGGGCGGCCAGGCTTTCTACAACACCAACGGATTCAACGATGCTCTCACCCGCGTGGTCAATAACGGCACGCGCTACTACTCGCTGGCCTATTCACCCAGCAACCCCAAGATGGACGGGAAATACCGCCGCATCCAGGTGAAACTCCTGAAGGGGAAGGACACGCTTGCCTATCGCCGCGGATACTATGCCGACGATCTCGAAGCCGTCCTCGCCACCGGCCAGAAACCAGAGACGGATCCGCTGCTTATGCTCATGGGACGCAACCTGCCCGAGTATTCTCAGATTCTTTACAAGATCAAGGTCTTGCCCTCAGACCCGCAGCCTGCGTCGGACGCGCCCCGCATCGGCAGCAACACCGACCTCAAAGGACCATTCACGCGTTACGGTGTGGACTTCGCAATCTCACCGCAAGACCTGAAGCTCGAAACCACGCCAGACGGCGCGCAGCACGGCAACATCGAAATCGTCCTGCTCGCCTATGATCGCGAAGGCAAACCGCTGAATTTCGTGGTCACCAAGGGCGACGTCAACCTCGATGCCAAGCTCTACGAGAACGTACAGAAGGTCGGCCTGCAGATCCACAAAGAAATCGACGTGCCCAGCAATATATCTATCTCGCGCACCGGCATCTACGACCTCAAGTCCAACACCGTCAGGCACGCTCGGAGTGCCTCTGGTCGACACCGTCACATCCGCCGCCAAGTAGCAGGCCTCAATCCGATCAACTCGACGATTCCTTCCGCCAACGCCGGATGCCAGGAAACTGTTGTTATCAGGCGATAGCACTCAAAACCCGGGGCGCACGCATATTTGCTGGGTCTGTTTTCAGCCGGTTCTCACCCGATTAGCGGCGAGCGAGCATCTGAAACGCTGTCTTCAAAAGCCCATGATGTTGTAGCCGCAGTCCACGAAGATCACTTCGCCGGTGATGCCGCTGCTTGCGTCGGAGGCGAGGAATACTCCAGTGTTGCCGACTTCTTCTACTTCCACGCGGCGGCCTAGTGGGGCGCGTTCTTCGTGGCCTTTGAGCATGTCGCCGAAGCCGGAGATGCCCCGGGCGGCCAGGGTTTTGATGGGGCCAGCGGAGATTGCGTTCACGCGAATCTTCTTTTTTCCTAACTCGTAGGCGAGGTAGCGCACTGAGCATTCCAGTCCGGCCTTGGCTACAGCCATCACGTTGTAGCGGGGGACAACTTTTTCGGATGCGTAGTAGGTCATGGTGATGATGGAGCCGCCGTCTTCCATGAGCGGAGCGGCGGCGCGAGCGACGGCGACCAGGGAGTAGACGCTGACGTCGAGGGCGACGCGAAAGCCTTCGCGCGTGGTGTTGAGGAAGTCGCCTTTCAGCTCGTCGGCGGGAGCGTAGGCGACGGAGTGGACCAACGTCTGCAGTTTGCCGTGGCGTTCTTTTAATGTGTCGAAGAGGCGGGCGATCTCCTCGTCTTTTGAGACGTCGCACATGTAAGCTTCGGCGCCGGGCAGGGAGAGGATGAGATCTTTGGCTTCCATCTGCATGCGTTCGTTTTGATAGGTAATGGCGAGTTTCATGCCGGCGGCGTGCAATCCCTGGGCGATGGACCACGCGATGGAGCGCTTGTTGGCAACTCCGAAAACTACGCCGTTGCGGCCGTGTAGGTCAGCGGACATGAGGGCTCCTTGGAAGGGGAAAGGATAACAGCCGGGGGAGGGGGTTGGCCACGGATGGTGCAGATGCCGTTATGTGCCATCCTCGGAATCCCCACTCTAGCCGCGAAGAGCGCGGCTAGGATGGGCCACCCACGGCTTCTCTCTAGCCAAAATCCCCACTTCTCGCAAGAACGCGAGAAATGGGGCACCCGCTTTATTCCGCCGCGACTTCTTCTGCGACTGGCGCTCCTACGGGCCAGCTTGCGGCCACGAACGACAGGCCGTAGACGCAGGCCAGAATTGCGAATCCGGCTACCAGGCTGACTTTATGCGCTACTGCGCCTACGCTGAGGGCTAGCACGAGTTGCAGAAAAGTTCCGGCGAAGTAGAACGTATTCTGCACCCGGCCCATCAGGTGCTTGGGGACCATCTCCATCAAACTGGTATTCATGGCGACGCCGCCCACGCCGCGCGCCGATCCCATGACGAAATAGAAGAAGATGGCGAGCGCCAGAAATGGCATGACCGGAGCGCAGACCACGCACACCGACAGCAGCGCCATGGAGAAGGCGATGGCACGGCGGCTGCCCAGCCGGGCGATGGCCTGCGGAACGTACAAGGCGCTGAGGAATGCCCCGCCGCCCCAGCCCATATTGAGCCAGCCGTAGCCCTTGGCTCCCGCGTGAAAGATGCGGTCGCTCAGCGAGGGCGTGACCACGACCCCGGTGACCATGGCCCCGAGAAACAGCGCCCAACTTATTCCGAGCAGGATGACCGGGCGACGATCGCGCAGAAAGTGCAGGCCCTCGCGCATCTCGTGCCAGAAGTGGTGCAACTGACTTTCGGCGGCGAGAAGATCGGTTTTCAGTTCCTGCGGGCGGAGGACGACGTGCCGTCCCTTGCGAACAGCGAAATAGCAGCAGAACGAGACCACGTAGGTGGAAACGTCGATGGTAAGCACGCCACCCAAGCCGATGTGGTCGTACATGAAGCCGACCAGCGCGCCGGCGATGAGCCATCCGCCCTGCACGCCTGCGAGAAGAAAAGTGTTGGACTGCACGAACTGGCCCTCGGGCGTGAGTTCCTGGATCAGCGCGGTGACGGTTGGCCAGAACATCCAGAAGCCGGCGGAAACCAGCGTGTTCATCAGATAAAGCTGCCAGACTTGCGCGCGATGCTGGAAGGCGAGCACGGCGACAACGGCGATGACGATGCCACGCACGGCGTCGAGCCACATGACGAGGCGGCGGCGGTCTTCGCGGTCGATGATGACGCCGGTGAAGGGAAGCATCAGCATGGCGGGGACGGTTTGCAGAACGGCGAACGTGCCCAGCGCCATTTCGGAGTGCGTGGCCTGCAGAATGTACCAGGCGACGGCGGCCGAATTCATCCCGCTGCCCAACATGGAAATCAAGTTGGCCGCGAAGACGAAACGCAACGGACGCTGGCCGAGGATGGCACGCATCGTTCTACTGTAGCAAAGGCTTGTTTTCACCACGGAGACACGGAGGTACGGAGAAACAGAAAGAACGGATTGAAGTCTCTCCGTGGTTCGGTGCCTCCGTGGTTGAGATTCGGGGCTGGAGGTCATCGCGGCCCTTGCGTACGCGCGCTTTCGGCGCTAGGATTCGCCTGCTGCTTAGTTAGAAGTCCTAATTCTCGCGGACATTCTCGCGTATACCGGAGGCGGGCTATGAGACGCTGCAGCGGCGGTTGGGTAGGGTTGGTTGGTTTGTTCCTTTCTTTCGCGGTTTCCATTCCAGTAGCGAGCGCGCAGGTCGACCACATCGAAATTGCGGCTGGCACAGATGAGGATCGCGCTCTGCAAGCCATCTCCAACGAGCAGGATGCGCAAAAGAAGCTTGCGATGTATCAGGAATTTGTACAGAAGTTTTCGGCGAATCCTGCGGCCGTGGCTTACGGAAACTGGCAGCTCTCGCAGGCCTATCAAGCGTCCGGCGATTTGCAAAAGGCGCTCGACTACGGCGATAAGGCGCTGGCCGGATCCCCGCACAATCTGGATATTCTGGTGTCGCAGGCCAACGTGGCGCAGCAGGCCAAGGACAATGCCAAGCTGATGGATTATGCGGCCAAGGGCGGCGAGGTATGTCTCTCGATCGCCAAGCAGCCCAAGCCCGAAGGCATGAGCGACGCCGACTTTGCGCAGAAAGTGAGCCAGGATCAAGCGGCAGTGCAGAACAACTGCGATTTTCTGGAGACATCCGGTTTCAACGTGATCACTACGGAGAATGATCCGAAGAGCCGCATGGCGGACATCGAAAGATTCACGGCGGCCTTTCCGAATTCGAAATTTCAGGATCAGGTTTCTAACTACGTGATGTACACGCTGGGGCCGGGTCAGTTAAACGACAAGGCGCGCCTGGTTTCGTACGGAGAGAAAATTCTGGCGACCAATCCCAACTTGCTGCCGGCCTTGCTTTTGCTAGCAAATTATTACGGCGACGATACCAAGCCGGGAAGCGCCGCCAAGGCGATCAGTTACTCGCAGAAAGTTCTCGAGCTGGCGAAAGCGGATGCTCCGGATGCCGACAAAACGAAGAAGGTTGAAGCGGGAGCTGCGCATAATACGATTGGCTGGGCTTACCTGAAGCAAGAGAAAACTTCGTCCGCCATCGCCGAGCTCAAGATTGCCTCAGGCCTTCTCAAAGGACAGGATGACCAACAGTATGCGCGAGCGTTGTACGGTCTTGGGTTTGCTTACGGCAAGTTGAACAAGCTGACCGAAGCACGCGAAGTGCTCACTGAGGCGGTGAAGATTCCGGGCCCGTTGCAGGCGATGACGCAGGAGTTGTTGACCAAAGTGAACAGCGCGCGGGCTAAGGGGCAATAGGTTCCGCGCGCGGATAAAAAGCGTTTAATCACAGAGGGCACTGAGGCTCACCAAGTATTTACCTCTGTGGTCTTCACTGTCCTCTGTGGTTTAGAAGTGTTTTTATTGTTTCGGCTTGACCAGTTCTTCAGAGAGCAGTTGAGCTTTCCAGGCTAGGGTGCGGGCGCGGTCGAGATCGCCGGCGTTCACGGCCGCCCTTGACTGGTCTATGAACTGGTGGATTTGGTTGACCATATCCTGCTGGTTCGGGGTGAGTTGGCTTTCCGCGATTTTCTTCAGGTTGGCCCGCGCCGCGCCCAGCATTTGGTTGGCTTTGTCGCGCTCGTGAGACGTCTGGTCGCCGGGCGTGCCGCCAGCGAGTTGAATGCTGGGCTCGGAGGTTCCTCCCTGTCGCACAATGACCTTCCGCGGTGGGCAGGGCGTGGCAGCGCTCTTTGCGGCCGGAGGATCGGCCGTGGCCGGTGCCGGTGCAGAACCGGTCTGGCCAGCGGCCGCCGGAGCGGGGTTGCAGTTGAGCGGCAGGACTCGTTTTCTGTGATGGTATCGCGGGGCAGTTTTGGTGGGAGCAGTTTTGGTCGGAACCTGTCCGGTGGATTCTTGCGCGGGGATGGCCGCCGGTTGAGACGGGGCCGGGTTCTGTGGTGGCGGCGCGGTCGCTTGATCTTGCGCAGGCGCCGGCGTGCTATCGGGCGCGGTCGCGGATGTTGCCTGGGGCGCGGTTTGACCGCCCGCCTCTACCGATGGCTGAGCTGGAGATGCGCAGACCACGCTGAACATGAGGATTGCGGCCAGAGTCATAGCAGATCCCGAGTTAAGTGCCAAGGCCTTCCAATTTTACGCCTTCGGAGTGCGGGCCAGCCATCGAATCTCTCTACGGATGTGGGCAGCAATGTTTTCGCGTACAACGTTGTCAGGATTCGTCGTATACTTCGCAGCTTCGGTAAGTGGTTGCTGCGGTAAATCGGCTATAGTGGGTAGATGACTCAGGGAGCTCTCGGAAAGCCTGCAAGGAGTGGAGGGCGGAAAGGGCAGCATAAGTGAAGGCAGCATTCGTGATTCCTTTGGTGCTCGTGAATCTTGCGATACTCGGAACTTGTGCCAAGATGTACTGGCACGATCACCTTCCCCTGCTAGCAATACTTGGCACGGTCGTCATAGGGGGGTCTGCGCTTAATGCGATCGTGGTCACCTCGGTACGTCGCGCTCTTCGCAATGCGAAGGGTGAATAATTTCGATGCAGCACTCACTTCCTCCCTGTAGAGTTTCTCTCCGCGTGTTCACGCCGCCGGAATGTGGAAGCGGAAAACGGTCCCGGCTCCATCGATCGATTCGAAATCGACTGAGCCGTAGTGCCACTGCAGAACCTGATAAGTTTGGGCCAGGCCGATGCCGCTGCCGTCTTTTTTCGTGGTGAAATAGAGTTCAAAAATTTTGTCGCGCAGATCTTGCGGAATCCCGCCACCTTGGTCGCGAACCTCGGCGACGACGGCGTTTTCTTCGCGCTGGGCGGAGATCGTCAGCAGTCCTCCCTGGGGCATGGCCTGCACTCCGTTGATCACGACGTTGAGAATCGCCTGTTTCATCAGATCCACGTCGACCTTGATGGCCAGCCGATCTTCGGGCATGTGGCGTTCGATAGTGACGCCATGCTGCTCGGCGTCGGGGGCGGCAAGTTGGGCCACTTCTTCCATCAGGCGGCGCAGGTCGACCTCTTCCAGGTGGAGGTCGCGTGGTCTGGTGAAGTCGACAAGCGTTTGCACGACGCGATCGAGGCGGCGGATTTCGCTGTCGATAATATCCATGTGGCGGCGCGTGTCGGGCTCCTGCTCGGCCAGTTTGTTCCGCAGCAGTTGCAGGTGAAGCACGATGGCGTTGATGGGATTCTTTACCTCGTGGGCGACGCCGCGGGTGAGGCGACCGCTGGCGGAGAGACGGCGCGACATCTCGATTTCGTCGCCTATGCGGCGCACCGATTCGGGGTCGCGCATGATGAGCAGCGCGCCGATTTGCGAGTTTTTTTCCTGCACGAAGTCGAGCGACACCTGGACACGCTTACCTCCGGCAGCGTCGAACTCGCGTTGTGACAAGGGACGGCGGCGCTCAAAGGCATCGAGTAGAGCCGCGCCCAGCAGGGAATCGCGGTCGAATAATTCGTGAATGGTGTGTCCGAGGAGTTCGGCGCGAGGACGTCCCAGAAAATTCTCTACGGGCGCGCTGACCAGCACGACGCGCGAGTCGCGGGCGAACAGCATCAGGCCGTCCTGCAACTTGGCCATGAGCTGATCCACGTTGTCTTTCAGGGCGGAGAAAATCTCGCGGCTGTCGCGAATCTGGCGGCCCAAGTTGGCGATCTTCAGGGTGACGAGGCCGTACTCGTCGTGCCGTGACTCGTCGTTGGAAAGGGCATCGGCGTCGCCGGCGCTCACACTGTCGAGATTGAGGCTAATTTTTTTCAGCGGGCCCAGAGCCAGGTTCGAGATTCCAGCAGCCAGAAACAACGAGCCGAAGATCAACGCGATCGAGATATAGGCTGCCTTCATCAGCCGGGCCTGCACTTCACTCTTCAGAAAAACGGTTTGCACGCCGATGCGGATCGCTCCGAAGGGTTCGCCGCCTAATTCCAACGGGTAGGACACGTCGTAAACCTCGGCAGAGGTGAAAACCAGACGAAACTGGTCGAGGAAGCGCGCGCTCACGACCCGCTGAAATTCCGGCCGCGGGGCAATCACTTTGCCCACCATGCTGGCATTGGTGTGCAGCAGGGCCTTGCCGCTGACGTCGACGATCGTGACGTCGTAAATGTATCTCCAGTCGCCGGGATCGGACTGGAGCAGGTTGTTCAGGGCCACGTCGGTTTGCACGTAGTCGGCAAAAGTGCGGCGCATCGCGGCAGAATTACTAGTGTCGACCGAAGTGCTGGTGAAGTCGGGGACGGCATTGGCAACGGCATAGGCCAGTTGGTGCGTAAGGCTGGTTGCGGTCTCGTTGGCGAAGGTGACGCGCAGCCGCAGGATTTGAGAGATGTAGAGGTAGGAAAACGCGGTGACCATCGCCGTCACCATAAGAGTGATGACCAGCACGATGATGGTCTTTCGTCGCAGCATGAAGAGAAGTGGGAAGAAGGCGTCTCGCTAACATTGGCGGCAACATTGGCCGCTAACAGGGGTGCGAGGAAGTCTTAGCTGCTGGGAACTTCCTCCTTGCCGGGAACGGCCTCCGCAGCGGCGCTGCCGTACTCCTTCAGTTTGTTGTGGAGCGTTTTCAGGCTGATGCCAAGGATTTCCGCGGCTCGGGTCTTGTTGTTGCTGGTCGCCTCCAGCGTTTTCAGAATCAACATTTTCTCGGCTTCTTCCACGGTCGTGCCTACACCCAGGCGAACCGCATCAGGATCGTTGGCCGCGGTGCGCAGCGGCGCCTGTCCAAATCCCGGCGGCAGGTGCTTGGTCTCGACGACTCCGGCATCGCAGACGATAACTGCACGCTCAATCGTGTTGCGCAGTTCACGCACGTTGCCGGGCCACGAATAGGCATTGAACTGGTTCAGCACGGCTTCGCTCACTGCGGCCACTTTGCGGGCGTGCTTGGTGTTCATCTCGGCCAGCAGCAGTTGTACCAGGCCTGGAATATCTTCTTTGTGCTCGCGCAGCGGAGGCATGTGAATATTGAACACGTTGAGGCGGTAATAGAGATCGCTGCGCAACTCGCCGCGGGCCACGGCCTCGTCGGGAATTTTATTGGTGGCGGCCAGCACCCGCACATCCACGGACGTTTCGACTTTGCTGCCCAGGCGCCGCAGTTTGTGGTCTTCCAGAACGCGCAGCAGTTTGGCTTGAGTTCCTACCGGCATTTCGCCGATTTCATCCAGCAGCAGCGTTCCGCCTTCGGCCAGTTCGAAGCAGCCGGTGCGGCGCTCCATTGCGCCGGTGAATGCTCCTTTTTCGTGGCCAAAGATTTCGCTTTCCATCAAGGTCTCGGGAATCGCGGCGCAGTTGATGGCGACAAAAGGCCGGTCTTTGCGCGGGCTGAGGTCATGGATGGTGCGGGCCACCAGTTCTTTTCCGGTGCCGCTGGCGCCGGTGATCAGTACGGACGCTGTGCTGGGCGCGACCATTTCGATAAGGCGGAAAATCTCCTGCATCTTGCGCGAGGCGCCGTTGAGCCGTCCGAGCGCGCCCGTGTCCCGCAGCCGGCGCCGGGTGACTTCGAGTTCGGTCCGAATACCCAGCATGGCCGAAGCGTTCCCGAGGATGGTCCGCAGGCGATTGGTGTCGATAGGCTTGGTGATGTAGTCGTAGGCACCCATGCGCATGGCCTGCACGGCGCTGTCGATGGTGCCCTGGGCGGTGACCAGGATGACCGCGACCTCCGCGCTTTGCTCCGCAAGACGCCCCAGCAACTCGATTCCGCCCATGCGTGGCATTTTGAGGTCGGTGATCACGATCGAGGGGGACCATTGCGTGGCCTTCTCCAGCCCCTCGGCGCCGTCGCGGGCCGTCTCCACGCGAAATCCCCATGAACCGACCAGTTCGGCCAGCCCGGAGCGTTCATTTTCCTCGTCTTCGACAATCAGTATTTTTTCGTGGCTCATCGGCTTGCTCGTACCCGTTTCCCTCGATGCCGCGCGCGGACGGTTTAACCCGGCCGGTCAGTCCCTGGTGCCCAGCTCTGGTTGCCCCAGCCCGGCTGCCCCTAAGACCGAATCCCCACGATACGCGGCAGGCTTCCCGCCCGGCAAGCTCTCGATGGGCCCGGGCCGGGGCCAAGACGCCCAAGGAATTTCAATTTGAGACGAAGCCGCCTGCTTTAGCTGAGAGGACTACTCCGAGTCTACGCTTTCGCTTTAAGCAGCGGTGCGATAGAATTCTGCGTTCCCGAGTCTCGTTTCCATCGCTCTTGTTACACTTTTTTCCCCATAAGCTTTTGGTTGCATGGCAACTCGGGAACCATAACATCTGGAGGATTCCATGAAAGTTAGCAGCAGCACACGCGAAAGCCGACGGCTCATGGTCGGCTTGTCAGTGTTGATTGCAGTGCTTGTGATTTCCGGTTCCGCATTCGCTCAGGATAGTTCCACCCCGAACTGGGACATATTCGTCGGGTATCAGTACCTGAATCCTGGCGCCACGGTTCCGACCGCGGGCGGCGATCCCAACAACCCGACGCCGTATCCTTTTCCAGCAATGTCGAAGGGCGCTGGCATCGCCGCGGCCTACAATTTCGATCCGCATTGGGGCCTGGAGGGCGACTTCGGTTACAACCGGGACACTTCCGCGCAAAACTCAGAATGGACCGCGAGCGCCGGCCCGAGATTTGTGGTCCACGACGAAGGGGCGAGGTTTTTTATCCACGCGCTGGCAGGTTTGAATCGTGCGACCTACGACAGTGGACTGGCGAATAACTATGGTGTCGGTCTGATCCTGGGCGGCGGCATGGATCTTACTCTTACCAAGAAGATTTCCTGGCGCCTGTTTCAGGTTGACTACGTATGGGCGGCGCATAACTTTGCCACTGAGGCTGCTCCGGAATTCCCATCTCTGCGCCGGCCCCAATTCGAGGGCGAAAGACTGCGGACCGGCATAGTGTTCAACTTTGGTGGCGCGCCAGCGGCGGTCCCGGCAGCGGCTTGCTCAGTGCAGCCAGCCGAAGTGATGGTGGGCGAACCGATCTCGGCGACTGTTACGGCCAGCAATTTCAATCCAAAGCACACCTTGACGTACACTTGGACCGGGAATGGCGGTGGCCAGATCACCGGAAAAGATACCGCGGGCAGCATCGACACCACCAACGCGGCTCCGGGCAGCTATACCATCACGGCGACCGTCACCGACCCGAGGTCCAGCAAGAACAACGTAGCTAGCTGCACCGCGAACTATAAGATCAAGCCCCTGCCACCGAAGAATCCTCCGACGATTTCGTTGTCGGCGAATCCGACGGATCTGGTCACCGGCGGCAGCGTGAATCTGTCGGCCTCTTGCAGCAGCCCCGACGGCGTCACGGTTTCCGTGGCCAACTGGACTTCTACCGCCGGCTCAGTTTCCGGCAGTGGCAGCTCGGCAACCCTGAACACCGCTGGAGCTCCCGCTGGTCCGGTGACGGTTACCGCAACCTGCACCGACTCGCGCGGCTTGACCGCACAGGCCTCCACGCAGGTCACGCTGGAGAACCCGCCACCACCGCCGGTCAATCCCGAGGTCGTAAAACTGGAAGCCCGGCTCTCCCTGCACAGCGTTTACTTTGTGGTCGACCACCCCAGGCCGAATGATCCCAAGGGCGGTTTGCTGCTGAGTCAACAAAAGACGTTGGTCGCGCTGGCTTCCGACTTCAAGAAATATCTTGAGAGCAAGCCGGACGCGCACCTGATTCTCGGTGGTCACGCGGATAGCCGTGGCTCCGAGGAATACAACAAGGCGCTCACCGAGCGCCGCGTCAACAGCGTCAAAAGCTTCCTGATTGCGCAGGGTGTTCCGGAGGCGAACATCGACACTAAGTCGTTCGGCAAGGACGAAAACCTAACCAGCGATCAAGTGAAGGATTCAGTGGACAATAATCCGGACCTGAGCACGGAAGAGCGGGCTCGGATTCTCAAGAACATGGAGGTCGTCAGGATGGCGAGCAATCGCCGGGTGGACGTCACTTTGAGCACGACGGGCCAGATGTCAAAACGCGTGTTCCCGTTCAACTCAACCGATGCTCTGACTCTGATCGGCGGGCGGGAAGCAGCCAAGAAGACAGCTACCAAGCCGATGGCCAAGAAACCGGTGAAGAAGCCAGTGAAGAAACCGTAAGCAACACGCTGGGCAGTTTTGGCAAAAAACTGACACGGAGGGCGGCTTACCGCCCTCCTTTTTTTGTTCTGCTGATTCGTCACCCGGACGTGGCATCGGCAGTGCTCAACAGTAGCGGCATCATCCCTCATCCGAAGCAGCCTTGCCGAAAGGAACACGATGCCTCTCACCACACTCGACGCCCACGCCGCACTGATCGTGATTGACCTGCAAAAAGGCGTCGTCGGATTGCCGACTGTGCATCCCACCGCCGAGATCGTGGACCGCGCAGCCCGACTTGCACGCGCTTTCCGCAAGCGCGGTCTGCCGGTCGTTCTGGTTAATGTGACCGGGCGCGCTCCGGGCCGTACCGACGCCGGAAGTGCCAAGTTTTCGCTTCCTCCGGACTGGAGCGAGCTGGTTCCTGAATTGGAGCAGCATCCCCACGATCACCTCGTCACCAAGCAGCGGTGGGGTGCGTTCATCGGGACGTCTCTGGACGATTACCTGCGCCAGCGCGGCGTGACCCAGGTCTTCATTATCGGCGTTTCCACCAGCGTCGGCGTCGAATCCACGGCGCGCAGCGCCTACGATCATGGCTACAACGTTGTGCTGGTCGTGGATGCCATGACGGACCGCGACGCCGATGCGCATCGTCACAGAGTCGAGAAGATTTTTCCCCGGCTGGGTGAGACCGACACGACCAGCAACGTGCTGAAACTGTTGGGCAGCCTCTGAAGATGTCGTCGGCCAATGGGAAAACTGACCCGCTCCAGGCGGAACTAACCCTGCCGTTACCAGGATTACTGCACCGCGCGACAGGACCGGGGCGTCATTCGGTAGCCGGATGAAGTTGCAGGAAGGCGGCTGTAGCGTTGCGCGCGCGTTTCGCGATTTCGCGGGGATTCGGTCGCTCGGCGACGCCGAGCAGCAGGCTGACCATCAACTGGCCCCAGAGCAGCCCAGCGAACTGCTCGGCAAGTTCGGCGGGACGGCCGCTGAGTAGTCCGGACGTCTGGGCCTCCGCCATGATCTTACGAAGGGCGGCTCGGCTTGTCTCGCGTCCTATCGAGTTGACCGCACGCGCCACTTCGGGGGCCTGCACCGCCTCCGCAATTGCCAGACGGAATACCGCAATGACCGTGGGATCGCTTACCTCGCGGACGAGCTTCGTCCCGAAATAAGCCAGCGCCTGCTTGAGGGTTTCGCGGTTGCGCAGCAGGGGTAGGTCGGCGGGTACGTCCAGCCGCTGGGCGCGCTCGCTGATGCAGGCGATCAGCATTTCCTGTTTGTCGCCAACTAGCGCGTAAAGCTCTCGCTTCGACACGCGCGCGCGCGTCGCGATCTCGAGCATCGTGGTCGTTGCGTAGCCGCTCCTCGTGAACGCCGCAAAGGCCGCCCTAAGGATGCGCTTGCGCACCCCGGTGTCGTCGCCGCCTTTCTGTCGCTGTTTTGACATCGATGCCCTAGTCGTTACCCTCCTTGTTGACCATGGTACCGTATAGTACCACCATGAACGTAAGAGTGGAAAGAATTGTGAGCCTGCGGATGCATCCTTTCTTTTGGAGCTGCGTCTAAAGCTTGTGGTACCTATTGGTACCAATGCAAGATCCAAATGCCATAGGAATCCAAGGAGCTGAACCATGAATATTGAAATGTCCTACCTGCCGCTGGCGTTCGCGACAGTCCTGGCGCCCATGGCGCAAGGCCAGTCCACACCGCCGCAGCCCAAAATCACCGGAGTGCTGACGATGCTTTCCCCAAAACCAGGGGTCGTTCCCGAGCAAATCATGAAGGTGATGCCCGCCGAAATTCGTGCGACCGTAACCCTCTATCTGGACGGCAAGATTCAGCAGTGGTTCATGCGCGGCGATGGCCGGGGCGTCGTCTTCATACTGAACTGCAAGGATGTGGAGGAAGCTCGGGCCTTCATCGGAAGTCTGCCTCTCTCGCAGGCAAACCTCGTGGACGAGCAGTTCATTCCGGTCGGGCCGCTCTTGCCGCTCGGGATGCTACTGCGAGATAGCCCGGCCAATAAGTGAACCCGCCGCTGCGGCCGTTCGACGGCCATAGCTGAACTTCGAACGCCCAAACCATAGGCCGCGTTGGGAACCGTGATTCGCGGTGCGGATCTTGCTTCTCGTCAGATGACGTCTGTTATCTGACGGGAAGCCGTCAATTTCGATTAGGAGGCCAAATGTCGCCCGAAAACATCTTCCGTCTGCATCTCATTCTAGGTTATGTCGCGTGGCTGCTTTGCTTCGGCGTTTACGTCATGCCCAGGCTTAAGTCAGTGGAGCACGTCGCTGCGCAACGTGCCATCGCTACTCTGCACAGCTTCCGCTTCTTCGGGCTGGTCTTCATTCTTCCAGGGGTCGTCGGCAATCTTCCTGCTAGCTTCGCCCCGTTCGCCGCCTACTGGGACCTCGCCACCGGGGTCCTGGCCATGCTGGCGCTTCTCACGGTAAGAATTCGTCCGCTCTTTTGGCTATTCGTCGTGGCCTTCAATCTCGTGGGGGTGGTCGACCTCATCCTCGACTATTATCACGCCGTCCGGGTCGGCCTGCCTGCCCTGGCGGGGCAGCTGGGCGCCGCCTACGCGATCCCGATCATCTGCGTGCCCGTACTGATGATCACGCACCTCGTCGCATTCTATTTGCTGCTGCGTCCTCAACCCAAGGCGGTTCGAGCCTTGACCGTGGATGCGGCGGCATCTTAGACCGAACTAGTCGACGAATGGTTTGTAGACCGCTCGGAAGGTTCCGCCTGAGAAAAGCGTCCGGGAGAGTCAACTTGCTAACACATCCTCCTGAAGTTAGCGTCTTGGGGAAGGGTCCATGGGAAACCTAGGAATAAACTCCACGCGCAGAAAGAATCTACTCGGACCTACCCGAAAGTGCCATCGCCAAGTCGTTGATTTGATGAGACTGTGTCTGGTATTCGGGTTGCCACTGCCTCGTCTAAGAAACGTTGGCGAAAATGGTTTTTATGAGCCGGTTCCGCAGACCCCAAGGTCTGACGATTTGGCCGTTGTTGCTGATCATGTTGCTGGCCGTGCTCTGGACGGCGGGGTGCGCTCGTCCGGACAGTCCGCAAAGTGACGAGGCTGCCCCTCGCGCCGAGCAGCGTTCGGTCCCATTTCATGAGGAAGCCGCAAACTCGCCCCAGGGGACTTCTGCGGCAACTCAAGAAAATCGCCGGAGCCCAGAAAGCGGACTTCCGTTCCACGATTCGCAGAATCTGCCCGCAGGTACGCTGATCACAGTTCGGCTAAAGAATCCCGTAGCTGCCACGAATCCCGGCGGCAACGAAGCTTTCGAGGCGCTGATTGACGAACCCGTAGTGATCGAAGGGAACAAATTAATACCGCGCGGCGCCGCCGTCGCCGGACGTGTGGAGTCTGCCCGTGTTTCCAATGTCAAGCGTGACCACGGTTATGTACGCTTGGCCCTCGATTCGATCAAGATGGGGGATGTAAACCTCCCGATTCAAACCTCCAGCCTGTTCGTGCGCGGGAACGCCGCCGATACCCAAGTTCCCCCCAGGGAAGTCGCACCCGGCGGAACGCCAAGTGAAGCTCCTCCGGTTGTGATTCGCCTCGAAAAAGGCCGCCGGCTCACCTTCCGCCTGACCGAACCGGCCTACGTTGCCGCCAGCCAACGCACGAGAGTGGACCACTAACCACTCAGGACCCTTTTCGGCCGAGTTTTCCACAGAAAGAATTCCCGTTTTAGTGACATCTGCCCTTATGCGCCACAGGTCCGGCTCTCTATAGTGGGCTCGGCAATGGGAATGGATCGGACGAGAGACAAAGCCGGATTCCCATTTCAGGAAAACCAAGGTGTGGGGTAACCCGATAACTGGTTTCTTCCGGGAACGATCCCGCGCAAAGTAGTGTTTATGAGCGCAGCTGCTGAAATTCCGTGGACGCCGCAGGATTCGAATGGGGAACTGCATCCCCTTTTGGAGAACGCGCCGCTTGGTCTAGCGCAGTGTCAGCGCGCGGGCAACATCACCGCGCTGAGTCCGGCATTGGAACAAATGCTGGGAGGCCGGCCGCGAATTGCGCGCAACCTCAACTTTGTCGATTTGGTGGATCCGGAAGACCGTGCCAAAGCCGAACAGCTGCTCGGCGAACTGTTCGAAAGCCGCCGAGATAGCTTTCAGATCGACTCCGCGGCCAGGGTGGGCAATTTTCGGCCATTGCACTGGACAGCGTGGCGGGTGACGGGGGCTAACCTTGTTCCGGGTAACAACGATCCTGATTATGCGATGTTGCTGGCGGAGGATGCCACCCGGCACCAGCAGGCCGAGCAGCGGCTGCGCCAAGCTGAGCGACTGGAGGCCGTGGGACGTTTGGCCGGAGGTGTGGCCCACGACTTCAACAATCTTCTGACGGGAGTGTTGTTGTATTGCGACTTGCTCATGGCGCATCTGGAGCCCTGCCATCGGGTCCGCAAGTATGCTGAAGAAATCCGCAATGCCGGCATTCAGGCGACGGGGCTGGTGCGGCAGTTGCTTGCCGTGTCCCGGCCCACGCCTAGCGAGCCCCGGCTGCTTCTTCTGAACGAAATCGCCGAAGGCATGCGGAACTTGCTGGTTCGCCTGATTGGGGAAAACATTGAGCTGAAGTTCA
Source organism: uncultured Acidobacteriota bacterium (assembly GCA_963755795.1). Taxonomy (GTDB): domain Bacteria; phylum Acidobacteriota; class Terriglobia; order Terriglobales; family Acidobacteriaceae; genus Sulfotelmatobacter. The sequence continues at coordinate 93,635 of CAVWLI010000028.1, forward strand.
ACCTTGATCCTACCCTGGGGCTGATCAAAATGGATTCGACCCAGTGCCAGCAGATTTTGCTCAACCTGGTGCTCAACGCCCGCGACGCGTTGTCCGGGGCGATGGGGGCGACGTCCGGCGGCGGCCAGATCACGGTGGAAACCTGCAATTGCAAAGTGCAGGTGCTCACCGAGCCGCGTTCCGGCACCGACATCCAGGCTTTGCTGCCGTGCGCACTGTTCGTGGTGGCCGACAACGGAAGCGGCATGGATGCCGTCACGCGCGCTCATCTGTTCGAAGCATTTTTCACCACGAAGTCCGGCACGGGCACGGGGCTGGGACTGGCCACCGTCTATGACATCGTGAACAAAAACGGCGGCTTGATCCATGTGGACAGCGCGCCCGCGTGTGGTACTCGCGTTTCGGTGCTGCTGCCCCTGGTGCCGCCATCGGTTGTGCAGTTCGAGGAGCCGCCCCGCGATTTTCAGCCGCAACGAAATTCGGAAGAACTTGTCGTCAGAGATTAAAGAACCAAAGATTAAGAACCAAAGATTAAGAACTAAAGATTAAGAACTAAAAAATTACCAGCCACAGAATACGAGGAAAAGGAATGAATGCCATGACGTCTGCCGCCCTGAGCCCGATGACTGCCATACCGCAAATTGAACCCGCCAATTTTCTCAACCTTCTGATCGTCGACGATGAACGATCGATCCGCGAGGCCTGCCGCGAAGTCGCCCAATCTCTGGGATATACGGCCTACGTGGCCGATTCGGCCGAGCATGCCTACCGCCTGCTCGACACCCAGGCTTTCGACGCAGTGCTGCTTGATCTACGTCTGCCCGGGGCGGGCGGGTTGGAGGCGCTCCGCCGCATCAAGGAGCGTCGCCCCGAGGCTGTCGTCATCGTCGTCACTGGCTACGGCACCGTACAGTCGGCCGTGCAGGCCATGAAGCATGGCGCGTATGACTACGTGACCAAACCTTTCAGCGTGGACGAGTTGAAGCTGCTGCTGGAACGCGTGGGCACCCATCTGAAGATGAAGTCGGAAAACCGCTTGCTGCGCGAGAAGGTGAAGTCCAAGCAGGGATTCGGCGGCATCGTGGGACGTGCTCCGGAAATGGAAAAGCTCTATCGCATCATCGCCAAGGCCGCCAACAGCGTGCACCCGGTATTGATTCTGGGCGAAAGTGGAACCGGCAAAGAGATGGTAGCGAGGTCGATTCATTATTCCGGTCCGTTTCGCGACAAGCCGTTTATTCCGGTCGATTGCGGATCGCTGGTCCCGACACTGATTGAAAGTGAGCTGTTCGGCTATGTGAAAGGCGCGTTTACCGGCGCGAACCAGAACAAAGATGGGCTCATGTCGATGGCCGAAGGCGGAACGATTTTCCTCGACGAAGTCGGAGAACTTCCCGTCGATCTGCAGGCCAAAATGTTGCGGGCGATCCAAGAGAAGGAAATTCGTCCCGTGGGCAGCACTCGCCGGGTCCCGATCAATGTGCGCATCCTGGCCGCCACCAACCGCGATCTGGAGAAGGCCGTGATGCAGGGCGAGTTTCGCCGGGATTTGTACTTCCGGCTGAACGTGTTAAGCCTGCGCATTCCAGCGCTCCGGGAGCGGCGGCAGGATATTCCGCTGTTGATCGCTTATTTTCTGGAACGCATGGTGCGGACCTCGGGCCAGGAAAAAATGCTCAGCGACGAAGCTCTCAAAGCGATGCTCGCCTATGACTGGCCGGGCAACGTCCGCGAACTGGAAAATTGCCTCGAACGGACCTACGCATTCACCAGCGGCCCACTGATTCATAGCACGGATCTGCCGCGCGAGGTGGCCAATCTGCCAATGCCGGATGCATCGAGCGGGATCGGTGATGGCGCTGCACCCCGGAAGATCATTCCGATGGCGGAACTCGAGAAGAACACGATTCTGAACGCGATCACGGAACTCAACGGCGACAAACTGCAGGCAGCCCGGTTGTTAGGGATCGGGAAAACGACCCTGTACCGCAAGCTCAAGGACTACGCTACTCAGGGATATCAATCTTGAGCATTCCGGTCGAGCGCTCCGACCGAGTGCTTCCAGTTCTGAACTTGTTCCTGGGAATGGAGTGCCGCAACGGGACATGGTTGTGTTGCCTGCGTGCTTCTGCACCGCTAAGCACTGTGTTTTCAGCAGGCGGCATTGTGGCGGCAGACTTGCAATCTGAAAGAGCATGATTCTACTCATTACGCCGTCTGCTAACGGCCCCCAGTGCGCCCAGACCTTGCGTGCTGCTACCGGGCGGGAAACGCACTGGGCCAAGAACTTGCAGGAGGCTGCCACCCGCCTGCGCGAGCAAACTTACTCCGCCGCCGTCATCGACCAGTTTCTGCTGGAAACCGATCCCGACGAGAGCGATCAGATGATCGAACATCTGGGCACGGCGTTCCCCGTTTACGTCAATTTCGCCGTCACCGGAATGGATCGTTTGGTGCGTGAAGTGCGCGCGGCTCTACATCGCCGCAAGCGCGAGGAAGCCGTCGCCCGCCGCGCGGTTGCCGAACAGATGCACAGCGAAATGCGCGAGACCTTGACCGCCATGCTCCTTTCCTGCGAACTGGCGATGTCGGTGCCCGACGTGCCCGACCCCGCGGTGGAAAAGATTCGCGCCATCGACAACCTGGCGCGAGAACTGCGGCTGCGGCTGGAAGTGAACTGAGCTTCTTGATAGCCCTCGACGCAATAACTTGGACGCAATAACTTGGACCTGGACTCACAAAACCCTTCCCGCCAGCGCCGATTCACACTAAAATGGTCCGGCCTGGCAGGCGGAATCCGTTGCCCCTTGCGGCATTCCGCGCTTACCTCAGGGAGGTGCTGTGCACGTTCTCGTTACCGCCGACTCGCTCTCCGGATCATGGACCTATACCCGCGAGCTCGTAACAGGGCTGGTCACACGCGGCGTACGAGTCACGCTGGTCAGCTTTGGCGAGATTCCGCTGCCCGAGCAGACCTCGTGGATGGATCATCTGCATGGCCTCGATTATCGGCCGACGGCTTTTCGACTGGAGTGGATGCAGGAGGCGGAAGAAGATTTGGTCGAATCGTCGGCCTTCCTCGCCGCGCTGGTCCGTGAACTCCGGCCCGATGTTTTGCATCTGAACCAGTTTTGCTACGGAAACCTTCCGGTCGATGTGCCGCGGGTAGTGATGGCGCACGGCGATTTGATTACGTGGAAGCAGGCGGTTCATGACCATGGAAAATATGGACACGTGAAATACGATCAGGCGAGCAGTCCGGAGCTCTCGCTATCCTGGTATCGGAACACGATCAGCGACGGACTGGCCGCGGCCGATGCGGTCATAGCTCCCTCGGCGTGGATGCTCGATCGGATTTCCGTTTGCTACGGCCGTCCGCGGCGCGGAGAAGTGATCTACCCCGGACGCAATCCGATTTTTTTCAATCCCTACGTCAGCAAGGACGATTGCGTGCTGGCGGTCGGTCGGCTGGTGGACGCCAGCAAGCAGGTTTTTCTACTTACCCAGCATCCGTATTCGGTCCCGGTCTGCATTGTCGGAGCAGAACATACGGTGCCGATGCCGCGCATTCCGATCCGTGCGGATGTGAAGGTCGACACCGAGCAGACATCGGTTGCGATCCGCGGCCCGCAGACCGAAGCGCAACTGCGCGCTCTCTACAGCCGTGCGGCGATTTATGCGGCCACGGCGCGCTACGAACCGCTCGGCATGGCTGCGCTTGAGGCCGCGTTTTCCCGGTGCGCCATCGTGGCCAACGATATCCCGAGCTTCCGCGAGATCTGGGGAGACGCAGCGCTCTACTTCCGCACCAACGATGCAGCCAGCCTGGCCGACAAGATTCGCCTGCTCAATGCAGACCGCCCCATGCGCCGCGCCTACGCCGAGATGGCCTACACCCGCGCCCGAGAGCGCTTCACCACCAAGCGCATGATCGACGGCTGCCTGCAACTCTACCGCAGCTTGATGCCGGCTCGCTCCGCTGCCGCCTGAAATCCCCAGGTCCAGGAAAAATCCTGTCATCCCGACACAGCCCGAGGCGAGCGAAGCCACGGCAGGGAGGAATCTGCTCCATCCCCGCCCGCTGCACATCCTTGGCCAGTCGTGGTATCTTTTATCCCTACTAGAAATCCGTAAGGTTGGAGGATGAGTTCATGGCTCAGGTAAAAATCACGGTAAGGCCCAACGGCCCATTTCGGGTCGAGGCTCCGGAAGGTTCCATCGAATTGGTCGACGTCAACGGCACTCCGTTCGATCTAACAGGAAAGACGGCATTCTCTCTCTGCCGCTGCGGAGGATCGGTCAACAAGCCCTTCTGCGATGGAACCCACAGCAAGATCGGATTCCAGGGCGCAGAGTTGGCCGTGAAGAAAGCCGAAGGCGGCTCGTAGTCGCGCGGCGGAGGAGATCGTGCACGATTCACGCGACCAGAAGTCGCAAGACCGCGAACTGGGAATGCATCGCAGGATTAGTCGCCGTGATTTTCTGAACGGTGTCGCGGTGACGGCGGGTGCAGCCCTGATGCCGTGGGATCTTTCCGCCAGGGCGGGAGCAGGTCAAGCTGCAGTTGGTCCTGAAACTTCTCCCAACTACTACCCGCCTGCGCTCACCGGAATGCGCGGCAGCCATCCCGGATCGTTCGAAGCCGCCCACAGCCTACGCGATGGCACGTTCTGGGAATCGGCGGGCAAGCCGGAAGACACTGGGGAAACCTACGACCTCGTTATTGTGGGCGGCGGCATCAGCGGCCTGGCTGCCGCTCACTTCTACCGCAAGGCCACCGGCGGGAAGGCCCGCATTCTCATCCTCGAAAACCACGACGATTTTGGCGGACACGCCAAACGCAACGAATTTCGCGTGGGCAACCGAATGCTCATCGGCTACGGTGGCACCTACTCGATCGAAAGCCCGGAACCTTACAGCGAAGTCGCAAGGGGCGTGATCGAGGAGTTGGGAATCGAAGTAAAGAGCTTTCCCAAATATCTGGACAGAAGTCTCTACGGTTCCATGGGACGAGTTCCCAAGATTTTCTTCGATAAGGAAATGTTTGGAAGCGACAAGCTCGTGGATGATCCCTACCCGTTTCCAGGGGGCGAGACCTTCGACTTAGCTGTGGCGGGGCCCGATGCCTGGGCACACTTCCTGGCCGAGGCGCCGATGGCAGACCAGGCGCGGCAGGACGTCGCTCGCTTGTGCCGGGAGAAAAAAGACTATCTTCCCGGATTGAATGCCGAACAGAAAAAAGATCGCCTCGCCCGCATCAGCTATGCCAGGTTCCTTACGGAACTGGTGGGCGTGCATGGAGACGTAATTCGCCTGTACCAGACGATTTCGCAAACGCTGTTTGGAGTGGGCATTGAAGCCATCGCCGCGATGGATGCGTCGGATACAGGCTATCCGGGATTCGCCGGGATGGGCCTCGAAGCGACGGGGCTAGCCAACGAACGAAATTATTTTTTTCATTTTCCCGACGGCAATGCCAGCATCGCCCGCCTTCTCGTGCGCAAGCTGACACCGGAAGCTATTCCTGGCAACTCTGCTACGGATGTGGTCACCTCCAGAGCCAACTACGCGAAGCTGGACGACAGCAATTCTCCCGTGCGCATTCGATTGAGCAGCACGGCCGTGCGGGTGCAGCATGTGGGGACTGCGGCCACAGCCAGTGAGGTTGAAGTCGCCTATGCTCGCGGCGGCAAAGTGTACACCGTCAGGGCCGGGCACTGCATTCTGGCTTGCTGGAACATCGTGATTCCCTATATCTGCGAAGAACTGCCTGAAACGCAGAAGCAAGCGCTGGCCTTGGCGCAGAAAGTTCCTCTGCTGTATAGCAACGTGCTGTTGCGGAACTCGACCGCGTTTCAGAAGCTGAGAGCGAATTCGATTTACGCGCCGGGCGGCTACCACTCCTACATTGACATGGACTTGCCGGTCAGTATTGGCGATTATCATTGCCCGCGCGCTCCGGAAGATCCCCTCGTCGTGCACATGAGCAAGTCGCCATGTCATGCCGGACTGCCCGCGCGCGATCAACATATCGCCGGCCGCATGGAAGTCTATACCACGACTTTTGAAACCATCGAGCGCAAGATTCGTGAGCAGTTGGCGAGAACGCTGGGCCCGGGCGGATTCGATCCCGCTCGCGACATTCTGGCCATCACGGCCAATCGCTGGCCCCACGGCTACGCTTACGAATACAGCAGCCTGTGGGACAAGTTTGTGCTGGAAGGCGGCGAAACTCCGTGTGAAAAGGCTCGGAAACCCTACGGCCGGATCGCCATCGCCAACTCCGACGCCGGCGCTCGTGCCTACACCGATGAGGCCATCAACCAGGCTTGGCGTGCGGTGGGGGAGATCACGAAGGAAAAAAGAATCAACAACATTGGCCCTGAGAGATTGAGCCCGGGCTAATCTCTCTCTCCGCTTTTTAGTTGTACGGCCTTGTCACGCGCCGCTTGCGCTTGCTGTGTCATGCCCTTGGCTTGGTAAGCATCCGCTAGAGCAATTTCGAGTTCGGGGTCGTCCCCACTCTGGTCCTGCTCCTTTCGATAAGAAGCGATGGAGTCGTCGTACTGCTTCAGCTGCGCCTGAGAGATCCCCATCCTGTAGTAGACCCCGGTGGCACGTGGATCGAGACGCAACGCCGCTTTGTACTCCTCGACAGCGGCAGCATGATTCCCTTGATCCGCGAGCGCCATTCCCAGGCCGGCATGGCCGTCCGCCTGGTTCGGTTCTTGTGTCACGAACTTGGTGAATTCCTCTTGCGCTTCCTTTGCCTGTCCGTCGCTGAGATACGCGGCCCCTAGCTCCATTCGAGCGTTTGCATTCTGAGGCTGCAGTTCAAGCACACGCTTCAGTTCGCTAATGGCTTCGGGGATTTGCTGGCCAGTGAAGTACTCATGCGCGAGCGCGTAATGCGCCGACGCATCCTGAGGACTCTGCTTGATCTTCTTCTGAAGCTCAGCGATCATCCGGTCGACACTCTTTTGCGCGACGAGCACGGAACGAAAGTGTACTTCGGAGCTGCGCCAGCGTTGCACTCCAAAGGCGGCAACCACGACCGCGAGAGCGACCAGACCCAGAACGCCGACACGGCGCATCCCATCGTGTTGCGGAGCCAGGCGGGCAATCAGGGCCCCGAGAATTAATCCGCTGGCCAGTCCGCCGACGTGGCAGGCGTTGTCGACGCGGATTCCGAACATATCTCCAATGGGCGAGATTCCAAGAAGGATGTTGAAGCCGGCGAAGAAAAGCAGGCTCTTTAGATTTGACTGAATGACGTAGCTGGGGAGGTTGAACTCGCCTAGGTACAGCGACGCGATTAGAGCACCCGCAAGTCCAAAAATCGCGCCGGAGGCGCCAACGCTCGGGATCATGGGATGCCAGGCCACGCTGGCCAGGCCTCCGGAAATTCCGGTCAGCAGATAAATGGCGGCGAACGTCCAACGCCCGTAAAGGGATTCACACAGCCTGCCCAGATCCCAGAGGCACCACATGTTGAAAGCGATGTGCATGAGGCCGCCATGCAGAAACACGTAGGTGACCAGTCGCCACCACTGGCCAGACAGGGTGTAGGGGCCGAAGTTGGCGCCGAACACGTCCATTACCTTGTTCGTGAAGTCGAGCGAAGGGCCGCTGGCGATCACCATCGCGATGAAGACCATCACGTTGGCGCCGACGAGGATCTGCGTAAGAGTAACGGTGGATTCGCGCTGGACCCAGGGAGCGGTGATGACGGGCTGCTTGGCGTTCTCGTCGAGTTCGCCGCGCTGCGCTGCCTCGTGCTGCACACACCACGGGCAGATCTTCCTGAATGAGAATCCCGGCATCTGCCGGCCGCATCGAATGCAATTCGCCATGGGTTATTAAGAGCGTACCAGTACCCCGCGGATGTAGGAAAGTCGGAGGCACGGTTGGTCCGCTGTAAAGACGTTACTTGCAACGTCTCTGGCCGAGCGAGGCAGGTCTGCAGGTGGCGAGAGAGACGTAGCAAGCTACGGCTCTACGATAGAATCAATGAATGGTCTTGGTCTTGCGCGACATGTAATCCATCAGCAGATACTGCCCTAGCGTGAAGGGCGTGGTGAAGTAGGCCTTGCCGCGGCACATCTCGGTAACTTTCTGCACGAACTGTACCAAGCCGTAATCCGATGCAAGCATGAACGTATTGATGAGCACGCCTGCGCGCTTGCACTTCGAAACTTCTTCCAGCGTCTGGCTCACGACCAGCGGATCGAGGCCGAAGGCGTTCTTGTAGATGCGGCCGTCCTCCAGCGTCAGCGCGGAGGGTTTGCCGTCGGTGATCATCACGATCTGCTTCATGTCTTTTCGTTGCCGCTGCAGGATTCGCTGGGCCAGCCGAAGTCCCTCGCGCGTGTTGGTATAGTAGGGTCCAACCTTCACGCGAGCCAGTTGCGAGAGCGGGACTTCCTCCGCTGAATCGTGGAACAGCACCAGCGAAAGCGAATCGCCGGGATACTGCGTGCGGATCAGGTGCGACAGCGCCATCGCCACTTTCTTGGCCGGAGTGAAGCGGTCTTCGCCGTAGAGAATCATCGAATGCGAACAGTCGAGCATCAGCACCGTCGCACAGGAAGACTGGTACTCACACTGATGCACCTGCAAATCTGAGTATTCGATGTTGAGCGGCAGCGTGAGCCCTTCGCGCTGGATTGCGCTCGACAGCGTCGCGGTGATATCGAGATTGAGCGTGTCGCCGAACTCGTAGGTCTTGGCTGATCCGCTGGTTTCGATGCCGGTGGCGAGATCGCGGGTGTCGTGGCGTCCAAAGCTCGATTTGCCCAGCGACCCCAGCAGATTGCGCAGCGATTTGAAGCCGAGGAAGTCGAGGCTCTTGTCCGTGATTTCGAACTTGGCCTGTTGCGCTTCTCCGGCCTGGCCGCCGACACTCGACTTGCGCGATGGGTCGTGCGGTTCGTCGATGGAGATGTAGTCTTCCTGCTGCATGCGCTCGATGAGCTTTTCGATCAGTTCGTCGAGTTGACCGTCGGCCTGCATTTGCTCGATCTGCTCGCGCAGGTTCTCGTCGAACATCTCGCCGTTCATCAGCGCCTGCTCGATGGCGCGCCGGAGTTCGTCGAGCGTCTGCTCGCCCTCGGGAAGTTCGAACCACATGGAATCCTGAAACCCGCTCTGCAGCAGGTAGTCCGAGAGCGCGCCGAGCAGGTCTTCCATGCTCATGTCGCCGGCGGGGTCGGGCACGTATTTGGAGTAGCGAATGCGTTTCATAAAACAGCTTTCAGCCGTCAGCGATCAGCCAGAGCTTTACCGAATTCACTGACAGCTGATGGCTGAGAACTGACAGCTAGTTAAACTGTCTTCTCTGCCGGTACGGCCGCTCGTCCGGTTCGGCCGATTTCTCGCGCACCGGTTCAGGCTTCTTCTCTCCGGCTTTGAACACGCGTTCTTCGCTGCGACCGATGCGCTTATGGGCGTGCAGGCCTTCGAGGATGAATTCGGCGGCCGACACTTGCTGCTCGGGACTGTCCTTTTGCGAAACGCTCAGCGGGCCGAGTTTGTCGACCAGGCCCTGAATTTCTTTCAAGTTTTCCAGCACTTCCACGGCAGGGACAGAATCTGACAACTGGATCTCGCCACCCAAGTCGAACCACTGCACAATCTGCTGGACGTTGGCGCCGGTGTAATACTCGTCGTAGGTCTTGGCAATCGCGGCGCGAATCAGTTCGCGCCCTACGTGGTCGGCGCCTTTCATCTCGCCTTCATATTCCAGTTCGAGTTTGCCCGTGATCGCCGGCAGGGCGGCGTAGACGTCGCTGATGCGGGGCACGACGACTTTCTCGTCATTGCGAATGGCGCGGCGCTCCGCGTTCGAGACCACATTTTCCATCGCCGAGATGGGCAGTCGCTGGCTCACGCCGGAGCGCTTGTCAATTTTCTTATCTTCGCGGGCGGCGAAGGCCACGCGCTCGATCACTTCCTGCACGTAATTCGGCAAGTGCAGGCTGAACCAAGGCTGGTTGTGTCCGTTGCGCTTGGTCCAGGCTTCCTGCGCCGTGATGGCAATTCCTTCTTCGACGGTCGCAGGATAGTGGGTGCGAATCTCTGAGCCGATGCGGTCTTTCAGCGGGGTGATGATTTTGCCACGCGCCGTGTAGTCTTCCGGATTGGCGCTGAAGACGAGCGCCACATCGAGCGGCAGGCGGATGGGATAGCCTTTGATCTGCACGTCGCCTTCCTGCATGATGTTGAATAGTCCGACTTGAATTTTTCCCGCCAGGTCGGGCAGTTCGTTGATAGCGAAGATGCCGCGATTGGCGCGGGGCAGCAAGCCATAGTGAACTGTTAATTCACTCGAGAGTTCATGACCGCCGCGGGCTGCTTTAATGGGATCGATGTCGCCGATCAGGTCGGCAATCGTGACATCCGGCGTGGCCAACTTTTCTACATACCGGTCTTCGGGCGAGAGATATGCGATGGGTGCATCGTCGCCGACACGCGCCACTTCTTCGCGGCAGCGCCGGCAGATCGGGGCGTAGGGATTGTCGTGCACTTCGCATCCGGCAAGATATGGCATGTGCGGATCGAGCAGGGTGGTCAGGGCGCGCAGGATGCGGCTTTTCGCCTGACCTCGCAGTCCAAGCAAAATGAAATTGTGACGCGAAAGAATGGCGTTGATGATCTGCGGCACGACCGTATCGTCGTAGCCGACGATCCCTGGAAACACTGGCGCGTCACTATTGGCGCGCAGGCGCCTCGTCAGATTGTCGCGAAGTTCGTCTTTAACGCGGCGCGTGTGCAAGCGCTCTTCGGAAAAAGTGCTGCGGCGCAGTTCACCCAGCGTGCGCGGAAGATTACTCATGAAAAGAACCCCCACATACAAACTTTCCCCGATTATACGCGGCGCGACGAGATGACGTTTTACGTCCTCCGCCATTGCCCAACCCGCAGCCACTACTGGGCGTGCCCGTTGCCGCCAGCCTTCTCACGGGCTCGCGCTGCGCGACGAAGGTTGGGAAGAATGCTCTCGAGATAAGCCGCGACCGCCTGGATGCGCTGGCTTTCTGACCGCATCGCGAGCAGTTGCTGCTTGAAGTCGAGATCGAGAGGAAGAGAACCGGCGAGACAAAAAGAAAGAGTGCTTTGGCCGGCGGCGGAAAGATCTTGCACTGCTCCCGCGAGCGAGAGAATTTCAAGGTGCGCCTTAGCGGCCCTGGCCTTATCGTCGGCTGACGCCGCGCCGGGTTCGTCGGGCACCAGCAGCACGTCGGCCTGCAGGAAGGATCGCTCACGGTTCAGTTCGAGTACGTCAAAACGCTTGCGGCCTTCTGCGACCAGATCCATGCGGCCGTCGGGATACTCTCTCGTTACGCGGACGATCTCGGCGGTGCATCCCACCTCCGCGAAGCCTTCTTCCAGCGCGCGCACCACACCGAACGGCGCCCGGTTTGCCAGACACTCACCGATCATTTCTTTGTAGCGAGGTTCGAAAATGTGCAAAGGCAGGGGAGTTCCGGGAAGCAGAACGAGGTCGAGCGGAAACAAGGGAAGTAGAGCCACGAAGTCTCCAATGTAGGCGCGCGCAGAACTGGCTTTCGATTGTACGACAGGCACGGCTTAGGTCTTGACTTTGCAGCGTCACGGAGGATAGAACGCGAGCATGGAACTTGAAGGGAAGGTAGTGGTGGTCACGGGCGCTTCGATGGGCATCGGCGAGGCGATTGCCAAAGTGTTTGCCGAGGCGGGTGCGAGTGTGGTGCTGCTGTCGCGCGATGCGGCTCGGGCCGAAGCCGCTCGCGTGCGCATCGGCTGTCTCGATTGTACCGTGGCGTTGTCCCTCGACGTCCGCCACTCCGAAGATATCGACCGTGTGCTCGCCCTGACACTGCATCATTTCAAGCGGGTCGATGTCTGGATTAATAATGCGGGACACGGTCTGCTGGACTCCGTCGCGGAAACGGAAATGCAAGCCTGCCACGAACTATTTGAGACCAACTTTTTTGGCGCAATGTCGGCCATGCAGGCCGTCATTCCGGTCATGCGGCAGCAGGGCGGCGGAACAATTATCAATATCTCGAGCGTCGCCGGGCACATCCCCATCCCGTTTCATGCGTCCTACAGCGCCACCAAGTTTGCGCTGAACGCCATCGGCAAGGCTGCGGGAGTCGAACTGAAGAAAGACAACATTCACGTGCTGACCGTCTGTCCGGGCTACGTGAGTACCGGCTTCAGTGAAAATGCTGTGCGCGGGAATGAACTGAAAAGAGTGCGGCCAGGTTCGGTGCGCGGCATTACCGCTGAACGTGTGGCCCGCGCTACCCTGCGCGGATACTTGAAGCAGAAGCGGGAAGTCATTGTCCCTTGGAATATGTACTTGTTCGTGAATCTCTATCAGCTATTCCCATCTCTGGTGGAGTGGGGGATGGGCAGGATGGCGAAATAGTTCGCCCGTTGAACCAGAACCCGATTATCCCGGCTCGGTCAACCCGACTCGCTCACCCCAGTTCGGTCAGCATGGCTTCCATTTCCGATTGCGCATGCAGGTTGCCGGTGCGCCGGGCCGAGGCGATGCCGTCATTGAGCATCTTTTTCGCGTCGTCAGCGCGCTCAGCCCGCACCAGCGTCTGCGCTGCCATGAAATATCCGGCGGTGTATTCGGGATGGTTCTCCAGCAGGATGGAAAATTCCGCCAGCGCCCGATCAAAGTCGCCCTGCTTGGAATACTCCATGGCCAGCCCATAACGCGCGAACGCGTCCTTGGGATTTTCCGTCAGGATTTCGTTGAGCGTGGCGATGCGGTCCATAGTGTCGGCGGGAAGGGTCGCAGAAGTGTCAAACCGTTCCCAGTCACGAGATTACTACAACCGTCGTGTCAAGGCGCGGCCGACACCGACTGAACAGACCTCGAGTGAACTACCCGATGAACCCTCGCCATGACCTCTGCAACTGATTACAATGGCCAGTCCCAACAAATTTCTGATTTTCGAAGGGCGAAAATTGGCCTGTCCGTACTTCATGCCCGTGGTGAGACTCGAACATGGCTCCTGGCCGCATCCCGCGCGCCTTCCACTCGGCGGCGGATGGTGCGGGCATTGCACAGCTCCCGGCCACGAAGGCAAGCTTCCGCCCCAGGATGTTCTCGAAGCATTCTGCAACCTTGGGTATGCCAGCAGTTGCAACTGGTCACCAGCGGAGCGCGTTTGCGATGCAGTGCGATTCGCGGTCTCCGCTCCGCCCGACTTTAGTGTTCGTCCCGGCGCGCAGAGCGATACGGTGCTGCCGGCGCGCGTCCTGGTTCTCCGTTATGTTTGCGAGCGCGACCAACTGCCCGTCGAAAGTGGAGATTTAGAATTTGACCTGGCGCAGGCGGCTTGGCTGCGACAGCACCGTGACGCGCGCATTCAGAAGATGGCGGAATGTTTTCTGCAGTCGTATCTGAAGAAGAAATCATCATCATGATGGTCCTAAGAAACTACGATCTTGCCACGAAAGGAAAGTATTGATGACCGATGACGTGCTCGTACCCCGCCCGGTTCGCGATTCGCAATCCGAGATGGCCGAAATCGTACTGCCCAACGACGCGAATCCGCTGGCAGCCCTGCTCGGCGGACGCCTGATGCACTGGATCGATCTGGCCGGCGCCATGGCCGCGCACCGTCATTCGCGCAGCTATGTCGTCACCGCTTCGGTGGATCACATCGACTTTCTCGTGCCGGTGCGGGTGGGAGATCTCGTGATCCTGCGCTCGTCGGTCAACCGCGTATTCCAGACTTCGATGGAAGTCGGAGTGAAAGTCTTCGTCGAGAACTACATCGCCGACACAGCGAAGCACGTGGCCTCTGCCCACCTGACGTTTGTGGCCATTGATGGCGCCGGCAAACGCCTGAAAATCGCGCCGGTGATTCCCGAGACCGAAGAGCAGCAACGCCGCTACGACGACGCCGGACGCCGCCGCGAGATCCGGCGCGCCGAGTTGGAACGGCGGCGCAAGGCGCGCTGATTTTCACAAACTGTTGTGATTTGCATCACATATTGTGTGCTATGGAAAGTTTTAGGCTAAGTGGCCAGCAGAGGTTTTCATGGATAGTGCCCTCTTAGTTCATCGCCTCCACTTCGCATTTACCGTTACCTTCCACTACCTGTTTCCGCAACTCACCATGGGCCTCGCGCCGCTCATCGTAGTGCTCAAGACGATGGCCCTGCGGCGCAACGATGAGACGTATCGCCAGGCGGCACGGTTCTGGGCGCGGATTTTCGGCATCAACTTCGTGCTCGGCGTGGTGACCGGCATTCCCATGGAATTTCAGTTTGGGACGAACTGGTCACACTTCTCGCGTTTTGCCGGAGGCGTGATCGGCCAGACGCTGGCAATGGAAGGCATGTTCGCCTTCTTCCTGGAGTCGGCATTCCTTGGCCTGTTCCTGTACGGGGAGAAACGGCTCAGCCCGCGGGCGCACTGGTGGTCGGCGGTTGCCGTGTTTCTGGGATCGTGGCTCTCAGGATTTTTCATCATCGCCACCGATGCCTGGATGCAGCATCCCGTGGGCTACGCCAAGGCTGCCGACGGATCGGTGCAGCTCACCAGCTTCTGGGCTCTGGTTTTGAATCCCTGGGCCTGGTGGCAATACGCGCACAATATGTCGGGCGCGGTGATCACGGGGGCGTTTGTAATGGCGTCGGTGGGTGCGTTCTATCTGCTTTGGGGCAAGTTTCAAGCGCACGGCCGCATCTTCGTGCGGGTGGGAGTTGTGGCAGGACTGATCTTCAGCGTCTTGCAGCTGTTTCCTACCGGCGATGGCCAAGGGCGCATGATTGCCCAGAACCAGCCAGTAACGCTGGCCGCTATGGAAGCCCTGTTTGCCAGCCAGCCGGGAGCGCCGCTGGTCCTGGTCGGACAGCCCAATGTGGAGGAGCGCAAGATCGATAATCCGCTGGTGATTCCGAACGCGCTTAGTTTTCTTACCTATCGGGCCTGGACGGCGCAGGTGCAGGGATTGAATGCTTTCCCTGCGGACGAGTGGCCGACCAGCATCGAGCTGCTCTACTTCAGCTATCACATCATGGTTGGACTGGGCACGGTCTTCATCGCTATCGCGGTGGTGGCCGCATTCCTGTTGTGGCGCGGCAAGTTGTTTTCCAGTCACTGGATGCTGTGGATTCTGTTGCTGGCTCTCCCATTTCCCTACATTGCGAACACTGCCGGGTGGATGACCGCAGAGCTGGGACGGCAGCCCTGGCTGGTGTATTCGCTGATGCGTACTGCCGACGGCTATTCGAAGACGGTCTCGGCCGGAAACGGCTTGTTTACCTTGCTGGGCTTCATGGGCATGTACACCGTGCTCGGCATTTTGTTCCTGTTTCTGGTGCGGCGCGAAATTGAGCAAGGGCCCGGAAGCCGAGACCGGACAGGATCGAATGCGTCATTCCGAGGAGCGTAAGCACGAGGAACCGCGTCTGCGCCGGCAACGAAGCGGGCTTCTCGCTTCGCTCGAAATGGCAAATTTTCGGGGAAGTCTTGAGAGAGGACTCATGGCAACGCTTTGGTTCATGATTGTTGCAGTCATGGTGGCGGCGTACGCGGTGCTCGACGGTTTCGACCTGGGCGCCGGTGTGATTTACCTGGGCGCCGCCAAGACGCCAGAAGAGCGCCGCAGCATCATGCGCGCCATTGGACCGGTGTGGGACGGAAACGAAGTGTGGCTGCTCGCCGCCGGAGGCACGCTGTATTTCGCTTTCCCGTTGCTCTATGCCTCCAGCTTCAGCGGCTTCTATCTGCCGCTCATGATGGTGCTCTGGCTGCTGATGTTGCGCGGCATCGGCATTGAACTGCGGGCGCACATGCAGAATCCGGTCTGGCTGGGATTCTTTGACGTCGTGTTCTGCATCTCCAGCGTGCTGCTGACCATCTTCTTCGGCGCTGCCCTCGGGAATGTTGTGCGCGGCGTTCCACTGGGCGTGGACCACTACTTCTTCGAACCGCTGTGGACCAACTTCCGGGTGAATCAGGGAAATGCTGGGACGAATAACGGCATCCTTGACTGGTATACGGTTCTCACCGGTGTGATCGCGCTGGTCACGCTGACCGCGCATGGTTCGCTCTACGTTGCCGTGAAAACGGAAGGCGATTTGAACCGCCGCGCGCGGACGGTGGCGCAATGGGCGTGGCCGGTCCAACTTCTGCTGACTGTGGTCGGACTGATCGCGACCGTCTCCATCCGCCCGGGCGTGCTCGATAACTACAGACACCACGCCATCGGATTCCTCATCCCGGTCCTGGTCTTCGGCTCGCTTGCCGTGATGATGCATGGAATACTGAAGAGCGCCGATAAAATGGCCTTCGTTGCCTCAGCTTTGTATATCGTCGGCATGCTCGTAGGCGCGGCGTTCGCGCTTTACCCAGTCGTGCTTCCAGCCAGCACCGATCCTGCGCTGAACCTGACCATCTACAACACGGCCGCCGGCGAGCACGGACTGATCGTCGGACTCACATGGTGGATTCTTGGAATGATCCTTGCGCTTGGCTACTTCACCCTGCTGTTCCGCATGTTCAGGGGTAAGGTAAGGCTGGAGGGGGAAGGGTACTGAGCACGCTGTTGCAGGGATGGCCTTGGGAAGGGCACGGCTTCAGCCGTGCCGTTGAGGCGGAGGAATTACGCAGGCTTTAGCCTCTGAGGGCTGCCCTTCCCGTTACTCGGCGCGGAATCTTCTTCAAGCGCGGCATCGTGCCTCCCAGGGCCCCCAGCCTGCGGGCGCTTTCGCGCTCGATGAGAGCCTTGAGAGCTTCCCGAAGCAACGTCGTCTCTTCCGCCACGCCGGTTAACTCCTGGGCGGTGTGTACGAGTTCGTCATCGAGCGAGACCGCGATTCTCATGGAAGCTCCGTGGACGGATCATAGCATCGAATGACGCTTAGGCGCGTAGGTTTGGGATTTAAGGGCCGCGGTTCAAGCGTTCGAAGTCTCCTGCCGCCATCGCCTGGGGTTCCCACCCTTCGAAAAGCGCGAAGGGTGGGGCAGCCTCGCTCCCGTACGCCCTAGACACCGCCGTCGTTGTTATAGACGGAATGACAGGAAGGGGAGGCCGGAGCGGGCGTGCGGCACGACTGGAAGTCGTGCCCTTCCTGGTTTGCGGCTTACCAGATCCTTTCCGTCCCTCCGACTGTATAATCGAAGCTTGGGGTTTTGCCTCATCATCATCTTCGCAATTCCCATCTGGAGTGTGATTTTTGAACGCACATGTGCCGCATCAGCATGGACAAGCAACGCCGCAGGGGCCGCAGCCGCTGCCGGGAGTGGACGCCATCATCGCCGTGGGGTCGGGGAAGGGCGGCGTGGGCAAGACTACGCTGTCGGTGAACCTGGCCGTTGCTCTGGTCAAGATGGGACACAAAGTCGGGCTGCTCGATGCGGACGTGTATGGTCCGAACGTACCGCTGATGCTGGGGGTTAACACGCAGCCGCGGATGGTTGGCGAGAACCGCATTGAGCCGATTCAGGCTTTCGGGCTGAAAGTAATTTCTGTGGGATTTCTTAATCCCGGCGACAAGCCCGTCATCTGGCGCGGGCCCATGCTGCACCAGATCATGCGGCAGTTTCTGGGGCTGGTGGAGTGGGGACAGCTCGACTATCTGATTGTCGACCTGCCGCCGGGCACGGGCGACATTGCGTTGTCGCTGGTGCAGACGGTGCCGCTGACGGGCGCGGTGGTGGTATCGACGCCGTCAGACGTTTCGCTGCAGGACGCGCGTAAGGCGATTGAGATGTTTCGCCAGATGAAAGTCGATATCGTCGGCGTAGTCGAGAACATGAGCTACTTTACCTGTCCGCACTGCCAGCATGAAGTGGACATCTTTTCCCGTGGCGGTGCGGAAAAAATGGCGGCTCAGTTTGGCGTGTCGTTTTTGGGGAATATTGCGCTGGATCCGGAAGTGCGGAAGTCGGGGGATGGCGGCACTCCGGTGGTGCTGGAAGGCGAGAACTCGCCGCACGCCAAGTCGATTTACGAGTTTGCGCAGAGAGTGGCGGCGCGCACGGCGGAGATCAGGGCTAGCGCCCCGGCTAGCGTGATTCAGATTCAGTAACTTCTCGACCTCATCCCTAAACATTTTGTCATCCTGAAGCGGGCGTTTCTTGCCCGCTGAAGGACCTATGCAACCGGCTGGGAGTGCACAGGTCCCTTCGGCTCCGCTCAGGGGCAGGCTCTTCGCGGCAAAACCGCCGCTCAGGATGACAGCATTTTTTGGCGTTGAAATCGTCCTAGTTGGAAAATCGCGCCTGGTTCACGGTCCTTCAGAATCAAATCTGCCATCATCTCGCCGACCGCGGGGCCGTGTTTGAAGCCGTGGCCGGAGCCTCCGCCGACGATCCAGACATTTTCGTTTTGCGGATGGCGGTCGATGATGAAGTTGCTGTCGGGGGTTTGTTCGTATTGGCAGACTCGGGTCTCGACCAGCGGCGCGTTTTTCAGGGCAGGGAAGCGGAAGGCGACGTATTCGCGGATGTCTTTTAGTGTGTCCGGGCTGACTACGCGATCGCCGTTGGTGGGATCGAACGCCGGTCCGCGGGTGTCGTCGGCGATTTTGAAGCCGCGGCGGGCGTCGCCTGTGACGGATCCCGGGATGCCGTAGCGAAAGCGACCGCGGTGGTCGCCCCAGACTGGGAGATGTGCGTCGGTGAAACGATCATCTCCGGCGGGCGTGCCGAAGAAGAAAATGTCCTGCTTGGTGGGCTGGATCAGATCTCCTATCGTTGCAGGAAACAATTTTCCCAGCCACGGGCCGCAAGCGAAAACGTAAGTGTCCGCTCGGAGAGGTTGAGGGCAGTCTCCCGAAACAGCAACCACGGGGGCTAAAGCCCGCTCGGATTTCATGAGGTTTACGCGGCCCTGAAGGGCTGCTCCTCCACGGAGACGTCCGGTGCGGAGAAGTCCGGCGCCGAGATGCCTTGCATGGAGAGGTCCGGCACGCAGAAGCCTGGCTTCCAGGCCGCCGGCTAGCACGGCCGCTTGTTGGTACTTGCCCCCCATCGCCACGAATGCTTCCACGACTGCCTGGCAGCTGGCGCGGGCGTCGAGATACCCGCAATCGGGCTCGAAGATTGCCCACTCGATGCCGTCGAAGTTGATCTGCGGCCAGCGCTTGTTCATCTGCGGCGTCGAAAGTTGCTGGAACTTGATCTTGGCCGCACGCAGCGACTCGACCGATCCGCGCTCGAAGGCATCGTCATTCGTGCGGCCCGAGGCCATCCACAGCACGCCGGTGCGATGCAGAAATTGGCGCTTCCAGCGGCGTTCGTATTTTGCCCAGAGCTTGAGGGCGCGGGCGGCCAATTCTGTGTAAGGTTGATCGGGGCCGTAGGTGCCGCGCATGACGCGCGTCCCGCCGCCGGAGGATGCGCGAGAATTGCCCGGGCCCCAGGCGTCGAGGAGCGTGACGTGGGCGCCGCGCTCGAGGAGGCGGAGAGCAGTCCAGCCGCCGAAGGCTCCGGCGCCGATGACCGCGATGTGCGGGTTAACGTTCACGAGAGGAAATTGAGCATACCAGCGTTTCGGTTTTGAGGCTCGACGCGGAAGGTTTCCAAGTGTCAGGAGGAAATTCTAAATGATGAATGCGGATGAGTTGCTACCGGTGAGGAGGCCGGTCATGATTGCTATACCCTGTCAATTAAAGCTGTGAGAAACTGCCTGCTATGGACGGTGAGCCGCTGCAAGAAGTCGAGCGCGGAGAGCATCGGGTGCCGCGATGGATAAACCTGCTTTGGCTGGCATTTATTGCCGGCCTGGCGTTGACATCAATCGTTGTTGCTGTTCGGTTGAACTGTGATCTTGTGCGAACGGTTGGATTCCTCGTCGCCAGTTGTATACCCATCGCCATGTTGTCTGTCGTTGCGTACCTTGCGCTGTACGGGCTAAGCATACTGCTGGAGGGTCTCGACTATCACAAGAAACACTGCGACGACAGCAAGCACTGGGGAGGGATGGCGGACTTCATGCGATGAGCGGCTCTCCGACTTTCATCCAAAAGGCAAGCTTCTGCATCTAAAGATAGTTAGGTAAAATGGATTGGAAGCAGTTTCTTCCTCCGGCTGGCGCTGATCGGACTGAGACAACTGACATCATTGGCTGACTATTTGGCTGACATGGTTGCGTATGCCTGCTGACCCTAATATCGGGAATCGCGAGCGCGAAATTCTGACTGCGCTGGTGGAGACGTTTATCTCCACGGGCGAGCCGGTTGGGTCGCGGACGCTGGCGCGGTCGAACCGCGAGGGGCTGAGCCCGGCTTCGATTCGCAACGTGATGGCCGACCTGTCTGACGCTGGATTCTTGGAACAGCCGCACGCTTCTGCGGGGCGAGTCCCTACGACTGAGGCGTATCGCTATTACGTTGAGCAGATCTCGGGCACGGCTCGGCTGGCGCCGCAGGAAGAGACGATGATTTCTGATTCGCTGGCCGGCATCACCGACGTGCAGGAGTTTATGGAGCGGACCTCGCACGTGCTCTCGCTGATCTCGCGCAACGTGGGCGTGACCGTGGCGACGAGCGGTCCGAAAAACGCGCTGGAGCATGTTTACTTCTCGCGGCTCAGCGAACAGAAAGTGCTGGCTGTGCTGGTGACCCGGTCGGGTCTGGTGCGCGACCGGGTGCTGCGGCTTGATTTATCGCAGTCAGAACTGGACCTGGCCGCGCGCTACATCAACGAAAATTTTCGCGGCTGGACCATGGAATCGATGCGGGCGGAACTGGCTCGCCGCCTGGAGCAGGAACGCAGCGAATACGATCGCCTGATGAATTCGATTGAGCAACTTTATAAACAAGGCGCACTGGCGGCTGAGCAGGGATCGCAAGTCGTGTTCGTCGAAGGCGCGTCGAACCTCGTCACCGGCGAGCAGGACCGGGAGCGGCTGCAGGAGATGCTCAAGACGCTGGAGGAAAAAGAAAAAGTTGTGCAGCTGCTGGGCGCGTATCTCGATGTGAAGCAGGAGGCCGTCCGTGTCGTCATCGGACTGGACCATGCCCTACCGTCGATGCAGAATTTTGTTTTGATCGGAGCTCCTGCACACGCAGGCAACGAAGTGATGGGTTCGCTGGCGGTGATTGGGCCTACGCGAATGGACTATCAGCACACCATCACGGCGGTTTCGTATATCGCGCGGTTATTTGACAAGATTCTGAATGAATCGGAGTAGTACAACGTTGTTATGAAGATAAAGGTTATGAAGAAAGCAAACGGAAAATCGGAAACGGAAATGGCGGGGCTTGATCTGGAACACGAACTACCTCCGGCGGATGGCGATGAACGTCCATCGGAATCGGCCGCCAGCGAAGTTGGCGCCGAAATCAGCGGTCCCGCGGCAGAATTGCAAAGGCTGAAGGCCGAGCGCGATTCTTTGCTCGACCGACTGGCGCGCGCGCAGGCAGAATTCGACAACGCTCGAAAACGAGCAGTCAAAGAGCAACAGGACTTCCGCGAATATGCGGCGGCGGACGCGATCAAACCGCTGCTGCCGGTCATCGACAGCTTCGAGCGCGCTCTGCAGGTGAAGTCGGAGCCGGGCGACTTCCGCAGCGGCGTCGAACTTATCTACAAGCAGTTGCAGGATGCGCTCGGGAAAATCGGTGTGCGCGCCATTCCCGCCAAGGGCGAGCCGTTCGATCCTCATGTGCATGAGGCGATCGAAATGGTCGAAACCTCTGACGCGGCTGATCACGAGGTGCTCGAGGAATTGCAGCGCGGGTATAAATTCAAGGACCGCCTGCTGCGCCCGGCCATGGTGAAGGTTGCCAAGAATCCCTGAGGATTTGATCGGGTGAGGAAATTCCATTATCCGGCCCCAGCGTGCCCAGACTTTTTCCTGAGGAGAGGTTGATTCTGACGACGAACGCGAAGCGCGATTATTACGAGGTGTTGGGTGTGACCCGCACGGTCACGGAAGTGGAGCTGAAGAGCGCGTATCGCAAGCTTGCGCTACAGTTTCATCCCGACCGCAATCCTAACAATCCCGACGCGGAAGAAAAATTCAAGGAAGTGAGCGAAGCCTATGCCGTGCTTGCCGACACCGACAAGCGTGCTGTTTACGACCGCTACGGCCACGCCGGGCTAGGCGGCGGCTCCGGGCAGGGCGGCGGGTTCGACCCCACGGTCTTTCAGGACTTCAGCGACATTTTTGGAGAGTTCTTCGGATTCGGCGACATGTTCGGCGGTGGCGGCCGAGGCGGGAGCCGCAGCCGCAGCCGGGTGCAGCGTGGGGCCGACTTACGCGAAGATCTGACCCTGGAGTTCGAGGAGGCGTTTTTCGGTACCGAGTCTCACGTCACGGTTCGTCGACATGAGGCTTGCGAAGATTGCCGCGGAGCGGGCTCGGCACCGGGCAAGGGGCCAACGACCTGCCGCTCCTGCAGTGGTCGCGGGCAGGTGCGCTACCAGCAGGGATTCTTCAGCATCGCGCGAACGTGTCCTGCCTGCCAGGGGACGGGCAGCGTTATTACGGATCCTTGCCCGAAGTGCAAGGGCGACGGCCGCATTCTGCGGCAGCGCACGGTCGACGCCAAAGTTCCCGCAGGGGTTGAGGACGGAACTCGCATCCGCTTTTCTGGTGGAGGCGAAGTCGGGGCATTCGGAGGTCCCGCCGGAGACTTGTACGTGGTGTTGCACGTGAAGGAGCATGCCTTCTTCGCGCGCGAGGGCAACGATTTGCACTGCGTGGTACCGATCTCGGTGGCCCAGGCCGCGATGGGCGCGGAAATTCGCGTACCCACCATGGAAGGCGAGCACACCCTGAAAATTCCAGACGGCACTCAACCGGGCGCCGTGTTTCGCATCCGAAACAAAGGTGTGCCGGTGCTGAACGGACACGGCAAGGGCGATTTGTACGTTGAGGTTCGTGTGCAGGTTCCGACCAAGATCAACAAGCGCCAGAAAGAGTTGCTGCAGGAACTTGACGCTCTTTCGAAAGTTGACAACCAGCCATTACTACGGTCCTTGCTTGGCAAGATGAAAGACATGTTCGGATAGCGTTGAGACCCCTGAGGCAGTTGGGAAGGGTGCGACCTTCAGTCGTGCCGCAAGTGCTGAAAAATCGTTCGCGGCCTCAGCCGCTGAGGTTTACACGTCCCCACCCATGACCCGACGACGATGGATCGCCGACGAGGTCTCAGGAAACCGAGCAGCTCTTCTCGGCGACCACGCCGACCATCTAATCCGCGTCCTACGGGCGCGGGTGGGGGAGGAGTTCGACGTCGCCACAGATGCCAGTGTTCGTCTTGGGTGCATCCGGAGCATTTCACCCGGCCGAGTTGAGTTTGAGCTGGGGGAAGAAGTGCCCGCCGCACCCGCGGCCGACGTTACTCTGTTGCTCGCTGTTTTCAAATTTGACCGCATGGAGTGGGCGATTGAGAAATGCACCGAGCTGGGCGTCTCGCGAATCGTGCCTGTAATCTGCCGCCGCACGGACGCGCACCTGGCCGCGGCCGCGACAAAACGCGCCGACCGCTGGCGCAGACTCGCGTTGCAGGC
Source organism: uncultured Acidobacteriota bacterium (assembly GCA_963755795.1). GTDB lineage: Bacteria > Acidobacteriota > Terriglobia > Terriglobales > Acidobacteriaceae > Sulfotelmatobacter. Next base: position 117,120 of record CAVWLI010000028.1, read on the forward strand.
CGCGGAGCAGTCGCGCCGGGCAGTCCCGCCGGAGATTGCGGCGCCGATCAAACTGCAGGACGCGGCGAACGCGACGACCGTTGCCTCGCGCATTGTGCTGGCAGAGTTGGAAGAGCAAGCCCTGCTGCGCGATGTGCTTGCTTCCCGCCCGGACGCAGAGATCGCTCTGGCGATTGGTCCGGAAGGAGGCTGGGCCGAAGACGAATTGGAGTTTTTTCGGAAGGCGGGATGGATCTCCGCTTCTCTGGGCCACACAATTTTGCGAGCGGAAACCGCGGCCATTGCGGCCGTCGCGATTGTATTTTCCGAATCAAATTGAGCGTGCACGGCAGCAAGTGGGGACGAACCCTCTCAGCGTTCGCCAGGCGCAGCGTGGCCAGTCTTCCTTACGCCTACGGTGATATCCTGACTTCAATGCCGTCATCGAAGAGCAGTTTTCGACCCGCTCCGTTTGTCCCCGATGATCGTCAACGCGAAGCCATTGAGCATGTTCACGGGCCAATGTTGGTGGTTGCGGGCGCGGGCACGGGCAAGACTTCCGTCCTTACTCATCGCATTGAGCGCCTGGTTCATGAAGGCCACGCACAACCTGACGAGATTCTTGCCCTCACTTACACCGTGAATGCGGCTCGAGAGATGCGTGAGCGCGTGGGCAAGTTGCTGGGCGGGAAAACTGTAAACGCCGCGACCTTCCACGACTACTGCCTTGAGATGCTCAAGCGCGTTCACCAGGATTTCGGCGTCCTCGACGAGAAAGATCTGTGGATCTACCTGCGCCGCCGTATGCGCGAACTCCATCTCGAGCATTTTATTCGCGCCGCGAATATCGGGCAGTTTCTGAACGACCTGCTGGAGTTCGTGAGCCGCTGCCACGACGAACTGATCACGCCGGAAAAATACCGGCAGTACGTCGAGCGCCTGGAGCGGGGGGAGGTTCCCATGCCGCGGGTCGCCAAGTCCAAGAATGCTCTCGATGACGACGAGGTCCTGGGGCGATGCCGCGAGATTGCGCGCGTGTTCGAGACTATGGAGCGCTGGCTCCGCGAAGAGAACCTCGGCACTTTCGGCCACATGATCACGCGCGCCCACGCTTTGCTGCACAGCGACGAAAATGTCTTGGCCGAGGCTCGCGCTCGTGCCCGCTTCATTCTTGCCGACGAATTTCAGGACGCCAACCTGGCGCAGATCCGGATTCTCACGCGGCTCGCGGGTTCTGACGGCAACCTCTTTGCTGTCGGTGATCCTGACCAGGCGATCTACCGTTTTCGCGGAGCGTCGAGCGCGGCCTTCGATTTGTTCCATCGAAATTTCCCCGGCGCCAAACAGGTGGCATTGGAAAAAAACCGCCGTTCCACCGCGCCGATCTTGCGCAGCGCGTTTGCTTTAATCGACCAGAATCCGCCGGTATTTGCCACGAATGTGGCTGGCGGCGAGGCATACCACCGCCAGCCCCTGCAGTCGGCTCGCGAAGAGGAGGCCGCGAAAGCAGGAACACAGCTTCCGAGCCCGTTGGTGTCGGTGGTCGTGCTCACCAACCGGGACGCCGAGGGTCCTGACCTGGTCGCGGTCATCCGCGGGACGCAGAAAAAATTTAAGTGCAAATGGTCGGACTTCGGTATTCTTTATCGCTCGCATCTGCATCGCGATGATGTCGTGCACGAACTCGCCAAGGCCGGGATTCCGTTTGTCATCGAGAGCATGGACATTTCCGATACGCCCGAGGTGCGCGACCTGTTCGCCTGCCTGAGTGCGATTGTTTCCGACGGCGATGACGTCAGCCTGTTTCGCGTGGCGGCGTTACCGTCGTTTCAAGTCAATCCGACGCAGCTTCGCCAGGTGATGCGGGCCATTGCCCGGGACACTCGAGAAGGGAAGATCGTGCCGCTTTCGTCAGTGCTGGAGCGCGTCGACGGAGGCGCCGAGGTTCTAGCTGCCGTGCAGCGTGCACGGGAAGACATTCGACGCAAGGAAGCGAAGGCTCGCGCCGCGCTCGACATCATCGTGAAACAGTTTGGGCTCGATGCGACGTCGCCCATTCTTCAGGCGGCGCTGCGCTTCGTCAAGGATTGGGAGGGAAAAAAAGTCAACAAAACGACGGAATTGGAAGAACTTGTCGACTATCTCGGATATTTCCGCGAGGCTGGCGGCGTGATTCCGATGGAATCGAATGAAAGCGAAAACGCCGTTCGCCTCATGACTGTGCACGGTGCCAAGGGGCTTGAGTTTCCCCACGTCTTCATTCTTCGCGCCAACGCCAATTCGTTTCCCAGTTCGTACAAGGAGACTTTGGTTGCATTCCCCAGGGAATTGCGCGACACGGATTCCATTACCGAGGCCGACGACAAGACGCTCTACGGGCAAGAGGAGCGCCGGTTGTTCTACGTCGCCATGACGCGTGCCCGCGACTCGCTGCACATTTACTCGAGACAGGGAAAAGGCAAGACCAATAAGAATCCCGACGGCTACATGCGGGGGTTGATCGAGAACAAGAGTCTGAGTGGTTCGCTGGCCGCGATTCCCGCGCGCGGCGCGCAGACTAGTCTCGATATCTTCGCCGAAGCCTCAGTGGCCTATCCGGCTGAATCGCAGACGAACTTGTGGTTCGAAATGCCGGTGCTGGAAGGCTTGGGATCGCGACTCAGCGCGTCGGCTGTCGACACTTACGAGCGTTGCGGATTGCAGTTCAAGCTTGAGCGCGACTGGCGTTTGTCGGCCAAGCCTGCCGCCGCCATGCAGTATGGTGCGGCCATCCATCGCGTGCTTAAAACCTATTTCGATTCCGTGAACCTTGGCCGCCCTAAGACAGATGATGAACTCATCGACCTGTTCCGCCGCGATCTGGCCGACGCGAAGATTCTGGAATCCTACCAACACGAACTCTACGAGCGACAGGGCGTGGCGCAACTGCGAGACTTCCTCGCTGCAGTGCGGTTGAGGACTCCGCAAGTTCTGCATACTGAGCAATCGTTTGAGATTCGCCTGGGAGAGACCACGGTGGTTGGACGCATCGATCGCATCGACCAGCGACCGGACGGCAGCGTGGCCATCGTCGACTACAAGACGGGCAAGGCCCGCGATCAGGAAGACGCGGACGAGAGCCTGCAACTGTCGCTTTACGCGATCGCGGCCCGGGAGAAATGGGGACACAACGTTGGGGCGCTGATTTTTTACAACCTGGAGCAGAACGTTCCCGTCATCACGACTCGCGGCGAAGGCCAACTGCTGGAGGCTCGTGGCCGGGTGGATGCGGCTGCGCAGGGAATTGCCGCGGGCGTGTTTAAGGCGAAGACGGGAATGCACTGCAATTTCTGTGCGTATCGGAGTTTATGCCCGGAGAAGGAGAAGCGGATTCCGCGGCGTGTGGAGAGTCCCGCGGGTCGGCCAAACTAACCGGTTTGCAGTGCGATTGCCGGCTTCAAAAACTTAGGGGACGCTCTTGAGCGTCCCCTTTTTACTTCGCACTGAACTTTCTTAGTGCTTTTTTTTCTTCTTTGCCTTTTTCTTGGTTGCCATTGTTCCTATTCTCCCTTCCATTTTTCATGGAAAATGTTGCAGCGGTCTTCTACTGCAACTAGTTGATGTATAGAGTTAATGAAAAATGAAGTCAAGAAAAAAATGATGATTGAATCGTGCAAGGTCGCGATACCAAAGTCACACCGAGAGAGTTTTCGAAGCAGAAGTCAACCAAATTATTTCAGACGGAAGTGATCGCGCAAGAATTCTTGCCGCGAAACACGTCGTGATCGTGAGTCGAACACGCGAGCCGATGAGAAGATCACGGTGCTTCACTGGAAGAGTCGAGTTTGGTGCGTTCGCTTCGGCGCGCGACGCATTCTCGCACCGGTGCATCTATAATGAGAAGCGCGAAATCTTCGCGGGAGCTTGATTCATGGCCTCTTTTGACGATGTTGTTATCATCTCCGGCTGCCGCACAGCCGTCGGAAAATTTCAGGGCAGCCTGTCTGATTTCAGCGCCACGCAGCTCGGCGCCATCGCCGTCCGCGAAGCCGTTAAACGCGCCGGCGTCGACGTGGCGCAGATCGACGAGTGCATCATGGGCAACGTGGTCTCCGCCGGACTCGGTCAGAACCCGGCGCGACAAGCTGCGATCTTCGGTGGACTGTCTCCCGCGACAGGTGCCATGACAATCAACAAGGTTTGCGGCTCAGGATTGAAATCTGTGGCGCTGGCGGCGCAAGCGGTGCAGACCGGAAACAGTTCTGTCGTGGTCGCCGGCGGCATGGAATCGATGACCAACACTCCTTATCTTCTTCCACAAGCGCGCAAGGGATACCGTCTCGGGAACGCGCAGATCGTCGATTCGATGGTGCATGACGGACTGTGGGACATTTACAACGACTACCACATGGGCATTACCGGTGAGAATGTCGCCGAGAAATACGGCATCACGCGCGAAGAGCAGGATGAGTTTGCGCTGCACTCGCACCGCAAGGCACTCGCGGCAATCAAGGAATGCCGCCTTAAGTCTCAGATTGTCCCGATAGAGATTCCCGCGAAGAAGAAGGGCGCGCCCGCGATCATCTTCGACAAGGACGAAAGTCCCCGCGAGGATACGACCATCGAAGTGTTGCGTGCGCTCAAACCCGCATTCAAGAAAGATGGCACCGTCACCGCCGGAAACGCGCCTGGAGTTAATGACGGCGCAGCGGCATTGGTTGTTACCAGCGCTATGCGCGCGGCGGAACTTGGAGTGAAGCCGATGGTCCGCATCGTGGCGCAGGCGACCAGCGGGGTGGAGCCGAAGTGGGTGATGATGGCTCCGGTCGGTGCGGTTCGAACCATCTGGGAGAAGACTGGCTGGAAGAACGAAGATGTCGATCTCTACGAACTCAACGAAGCGTTCGCAGTGCAAGCGCTGGGAGTGATGCGCGAGTTGGACCTGAATCCCAACAAGGTCAACGTGAACGGCGGGGCTGTGGCGATCGGCCATCCCATCGGCGCCAGCGGCGCGCGAGTGCTGGTTACGTTGATTTATGAAATGATCCGCCGTGACGTGAAGCGCGGGATCGCGGCGCTTTGTCTGGGCGGAGGGAATGCCGTGGCGATGGCGGTGGAGCGCTAGAGGAATCTATCCGCCGGTTGCCCTGCCTCGTTTTTCCAATTTTGGCGGAATGACGCTCTTATGAGAGTTCTAATCTCGGGCGCGGGAATTGCAGGACCGACTCTCGCGTACTGGTTGTACCGGTACGGATTCAAACCCACCATCCTCGAAAAGGCTCCGCGCCTTCGCAAAGGCGGCTATCTCATCGATTTCTGGGGCGCAGGTTTTGAAATCGCGGACCGAATGGGGCTGTTGCCTGAGATTCGCGAAAAGGGGTATGTGTTCCGGGAAGTTCGAGTTGTGAACCGCAGCGGAGGACGGGTGGCTGGATTTCCCGTCGACGCATTTGCCCGCATCACGCGGGGACGGTATATCAGCATTCCGCGGGGTGACCTTGCGGCCTCCATTTTCGGGCGGATCGAAGGCCAGGTCGAGACGATTTTTGGCAACAGCGTGGATGGCATTGAGCAGACCGAAGAAGGGGTCGACGTTAGGTTTCAAAGCGGAGATGTTCGGCGATTCGATCTGGTCATTGGGGCGGACGGCCTTCATTCCCGCGTGCGTAAACTTGTATTCGGTGAGGAGAGCCGGTTTGAGAAATATCTCGGCTACAAAGTCGCTGCTTTTGAGGTGGAGGGCTATCGCCCTCGAGACGAACTGGTCTGCGTAATGTACACGGAGGTTGGCCAGCAGGTGGTGCGGTTCGCCACACGAGACGACTGGACGAGCATACTGTTTACGTTTGCGGATGAAGAAATGAAAGGAGCGGACACGTTTGAGGATCAAAAACTTCTCTTGCATAAGCGCTTCGGAAATAGCGGCTGGGAATGTCCGCAAATTCTACGCGCGCTCGACGCCGCTCCCGATCTCTATTTTGATCGCGTGAGCCAGATACGAATGGACCCTCAGGAAGGAATGTGGACGCGAGGCCGGGTGACGCTGGTTGGCGACGCCGCTTCGTGCGTTTCCTTGTTGGCCGGGCAGGGTTCCGCCTTGGCAATGGTCGGCGCTTACGTACTTGCAGGGGAATTACAACGCGCCAACGGGGACTATGCGGAGGCGTTCCGGCGTTATCAGGACATGTTCGGTCCATTCGTTCTCAAAAAGCAGAAGGCAGCGCTACGTTTTGCCAGTTCTTTCGCGCCGAGATCGAAGTTCGCTCTTTTTCTGCGGAACCAGGTCTTCAGGCTGATGGCGGTTCCGTGGATTGCGGATCTGGCTATGGGGCGAGACTTCACCGATAAGATCGCTTTGCCGGATTACTAGCGGACGGAGCTTAAGCTCGGGAAGCCCCAGAAAAGCGCTTCAGCTTGTTGCCGATACCGGCAAGGTAACCGTGAATACCGATCCGCCCTCGGGAGAGTTGGTTGCTTCCACGCTGCCGTTGTGTTCCTTCATTACAGACTTGCAGATGCTTAAGCCCAATCCCGTGCCCCGCCCCGGGCGCTTCGTCGTATAAAAGGGATCGAAGATGCTCGCCAGGCTTTCCTTCGGAATTCCGGGGCCGTCGTCGTGAAAGCTCACCCATACCGAATTGTCGCCTTTGCCTAATCGAATGCGCAGCGTGCCTTTGTCGCGCGCCTCGCGGATCGCCTGCTCGGCGTTCACGATCAGGTTCAGAAACACCTGCATTAACTGGTGGGGATCGCCCAAGGCGTAGGGCACGCCAGCTTCTTTCAGAAAGTCGACGGTAATGTTGTTCTTGCGCAGCGAATAGGCGTGCAGGTTCAGCGTGCGCTCGACCACTTCCACGAGGTTGATGCGGCTCTTGCCGGGAGCGGGCGGGCGCGAGAAATAGGTCAGATTCTGAACGATCTCGGCCGCGCGTCGCGCCTGTTGCTGGAGCATGGCCAGTTGTTTGCGGGACACTTCGTTGGTCTCGGTGTCCTGCAGCAGTTCGCTCACGCCCATGATGCTGGTCAAAGGATTGTTCAGTTCGTGGGCGACGCCACCGATCATGGCGCCCATCGCGGCCAAGCGCTCGCTCTGGACGACCTGCTGTTCCAGCTTTCGTTCGACCGTAATGTCGCGCACCGAAATGATGACGCCGCTGGTTTTTCCTTCGGCATCGACCAGGCGGCTGCCGGCGGCGCGCATGGTCCGCCAGGTTCCATCGCGATGCCGCGCCCCGTATTCCGCGGATGCGAATGCCTCTTTCCCGGAAACGACTTCGTGGTAGAGCGCGGCCAGCTCCGGCGGGTGATCGTCCAGCTCGGAGATCTTCTTGCCCATCATTTCTTGCGGCTGGTAACCCAGGAGATCTCGGGCCCGGGCACTGACGAACGTGTATCGCTCTTCTAAGTCGACCACCAGAATGAGGTCCGGGAAACTTTCCAGCAGGCGGCGGCGGAACTCTTCCTGCTGCGCTAATTGCTGTTCCATCTTCCGCTTTTCCGTGATGTCGACCAGCGTTCCCTGGTAGCGGATGATGTTGCCAGATGTATCCCACACCGCGCGTGAGGAATCCAGAAAGACGGCGGCGGTTCCATCCTTGCGCCGCAATTTGATCTCCCGGGTGCGAACCCCTCCGCGGTCGTCAATCGCCCGCCCCAGAACGGGCTGGCCGGGATCAAAGTTCAACGCTGCGGGCTGGGTCGCCAGAAGGTCCCCCTTCTCCGCGTATCCCAGCATATTTACGAGCGCTGGATTGGCGTCCAGCAAATGTCCCTCGGGCGTGCTGAAGTAGACGCCTTCCTGCAAGGTCTCAAACAACTCGGTGAAGCGCATTTCTTTCTCGCGCTGCTCGGTCACATCGCGGCCCAGCAGGCTAGCGCCGACCACCTCATCGCCTTTGATGATGCCGTTCAGCACGCATTCAAAGTAAAGCGGCCTTGAGCTGTTTTTCAGGCGGATGCGCACCGTCCCAGACCATCGCCTCTTTTCAAGAAAGCGGCCCAAGCCGCGTTCCACATCGGCTTGTGTCGGCTCCTCGACCAAATCGTAGACTTTGCGGCCCACCAGTTCGGTATAAGTCATCCCGGTCAATTCGGCGATGCGCCGGTTGACTGTCCGGAGCGTGCCGTCGAGTGAGACCGCGCACGCGGGGTCGTCAAAGGAATCGATCAATTCTTTGAAGTTGCGCTGAGAGCGCAGAATGACCTGGCTGAGCTGGTCGAGTTGTTCTTCCGAAGGCGCCGCGCCCACGTGCTGCAGGCCGCGCAGCAGTCCTTTCAACTCGCTGACTTCGCGGCGTCGTCCGTAGGCGTAAACCGCAAACAGAATGGAAAGAATCAGTATCCCAATCGGAAGGGCACGAAGCGAATACGGGATGTTTTCCAGCCGCTCCCATAGCAATGCTGCCAGCGCCACTGCCAGGAAGACCAAAAACAGCAGAACCCATCGCCATAATTGCGATTCTTCCTGCTCCAGATTTCCGGGAGGGCGAGGCGGGGGCGAAGGGTTCAAGGGGTCCATCGTCATAGGAGAACAGCCGAGCTCAAAGCAGTTTCTATTCTATATGGGCAATAGAATCAAGTGCATGGTTGGGCATCCCTGGAGAAATTCGACAGATGGAACCAAGGTGCGGCACACGTAGCTGGCTACCTCCTCCGGGGCTGGGGCGCGAGAACTGCGGCAGACCAAGCTTTTTCCACAGCCTACGGTGACATCCGTCACAGCCAGACTCGCGTCGCTATGCGTAAGGTAGGTATTTGGCACAGCGGGACTTCGTGTGTTCGGATGTCTCCGTTTCTCGCGTCTTGTGCGTGGAGCGGGAACTACCGGCGCTCGCCTCATGTTCTGCAAGACAAGCTCTGTAAGACATGCTCTATAAGACTCTCAGCGCCGCTGTGTACGGTATCGATGCCAACATAATTCAGGTGGAAGTCGATTGCTCGGGGATCAAGTGCGATCAGGATCACTTTCACACCGTCGGCCTGCCCGACGCTGCCGTGCGCGAGAGCCGCGACCGCGTGCGGGCGGCGCTGAAGAACTGCGGCTACGATATCCCGCCTACGCATATCACGATCAATCTGGCACCGGCCGACATCAAGAAAGAAGGCTCGGGATTCGACCTGCCCATGGCTCTCGGCATTGTCGGGGCTTACGGCGGGCTTACTAAGAAAGACATGACGGATTGCCTGTTCGTCGGCGAGCTCTCGCTCGACGGCGGGGTGCGGGGCGTGCGGGGCGCCCTGCCGATCGCGATTGAAGCGCGCGGCAAGAAAATTGCTCGGCTGGTGGTGCCGGAAGCCAACGCCAAAGAGGCCGCCATGGTCTCGGGTCTGGATGTTTATCCCGTGCGCTCACTGCTCGATGTGATTCACTTCGTGAATTCTGGCAATGGAATTGTGCCCATCAAAGCTGATGGCGACTCGCTGCTGCGCGAGTCGCAGCAATTCTTCGTCGACTTTAAAGATGTGCGCGGCCAGCAGACCGCCAAGCGAGCCATCGAGATCGCCTGCGCCGGAGGCCATAACATACTGATGATCGGCCCGCCCGGGTCGGGCAAGACCATGCTGGCCAAGCGCATGCCGACCATCCTGCCGCCGTTTACCTTTGAAGAGGCGCTGGAGACGACCAAGATTCACAGCGTGGCCGGAGTGCTCGAGCAGGGCAGTGGTCTGGTGGGAACGCGGCCTTACCGTTCGCCGCATCACACGATTTCCGATGCCGGACTGATCGGCGGCGGCGTGATCCCGCGGCCTGGCGAAGTTTCACTTGCCCACAACGGATTGCTATTTCTTGACGAGCTACCCGAATTTCCTCGCAATGTGCTGGAAGTTCTCCGCCAGCCGCTCGAGGATGGCACGGTCTCGATCGCCCGCGCTTCCATGTCGCTGACGTTTCCTGCGCGATTCATGCTGGCCGCGGCCATGAATCCCTGCCCGTGCGGGTTCCACAATGACCGGACTCGGGACTGCCAGTGCACGACACCCATGATCCAGCGATACGTATCGAAGATTTCCGGACCGCTGATGGACCGCATCGATATCCACATCGACGTGCCGGCGGTGAACTATAAGGAGATGCGTTCGACGAACGAGCCGGAAAGTTCCGCTAAAATTCGCGAGCGCGTCATCCGCGCCCGCAAGAAACAACTGGACCGCTTTGCCACGTCGCGCGAGAAACTCTATTGCAACGCGCAGATGCACTCCCGCCACATACGGACATTTTGTGAACTCTCAGCCGACTGCGAACGTCTGCTTGAACGGGCCATGACCCAGCAGGGCCTGAGCGCGCGCGCCCACGACCGCATCCTGAAAGTCGCCCGCACGGTGGCCGATCTGGAAGACTCGACGAACCTCGAACCCAAGCACATTGCGGAGGCGATTCAGTACCGGAGTTTAGACCGCACGTACTGGGCATGAAGGGATGACATCACCTTCCGGTTTCCGCCTGTATTATTTATTGCCGGGGGTAGAGCCGCGCGCAGGCTTCCGCGATTGTTTGCTGCTGCGGAGCGTGTCTCTTCGGGCGGACAAGGCCTCAATCAATTTGTCGACGAGCTCCAACAGTCGCTGCGGGTCATGTTCGTCCGCTATCGACTTGCACAGTTTTTGCCACTCCATTTCGTCGATGCTCATTCCACTGGTAAGGCAAGAACCCTGCCAAACAGTCGGTCGCTGACTGTGGATTGAAATTGCGTTCAACTGTCAGGAAAGAAAAGACTTAGATTCACACTTGAGTGGTAGCGGGGGACGGGCTGTATGAATATATTGCACGAGATCGCCACTTCCTGTTTCGGGCGACTACGGTATGCAGGGTATCGAACAAATCACTAAAACCTAGTATTAAACCCCTGCGGTGCCCTCCTCAAGCGAAGCTCGAATTGAACAGCTGTGCGATCGAATTCGAGTCCTTTGTCGTCTTCCATTCTCTCAAGAGAACGAAGCCGAACTGAGAAGGCTCGCCCGGCGGCTCCGGGTCGCCATCAGGGAGCACACGGAGACGGCGAAGTCTTCTTTGCGCGTAAAGAAAAAAGCCATCATCGAACGCGATCCAGATCGATACTAAACTCCGCGCTCCCCGCTTGCGGGTGATGTAGGAAGTGGAGGGCGATCGCCGAGATCAGTTCAAAATCCCTTGGCTTTGAGCAACACGTCGAGATCTTCCGGATGCAGGGCCCGGACCATGGCATCTTCGCGGCTCAGGTCATTTTGAAAGACCAGTTGGGCCAGCGACTCTTCCAGCGTGAACGAGCCTTGCTTCCTGGTGATGGTGATCTCCTGCTGCAGATGCTGCAGAGCGTTCTTGCGGATGTGCTGCCGGGCGCCGTAGCCGACCATGAGCAGTTCGGCCGCCGGCACGCGTCCACCGTTCCGCCGCGGAATCAGAGTTTGCGTCAGCATCGCGGCCAGAGCCATGGCCATCTCAGCACGAATGGAGTGCTGCCGTTCCTGGGGGAACGAATCGGCGATGCGCGACACCGTCGAGGCTGCGTCAGTGGTATGCAGAGTCGTGAATACGAGGTGCCCGGTTTCCGCCGCCGACAGCGCGATTCGTGCGGTCTCCGGATCACGCATCTCACCCACGACAATCACGTCCGGCGCCTGCCGTATCGCCGCACGCAGCGAAGTGGGGAAGTCCGGGGCATCGATGCCGATCTCCACCTGCTCGATCACACTCAGGTTGTGAGTGTGCTCGTACTCGATAGGATCTTCGATCGTGACAATGTGGCGTGCCTCCCGCTGGTTGATTTCGTTGACCAACGCGGCCAGAGTTGTAGTCTTGCCCGAACCTGTCGCCCCGCCAATGATCACCAGCCCGCGCTGTAACTTGGCCAGTGCCGCGACTCCTGCCGGCAGGCGAAGGTCGCCGATCGCTGGTATTTTCGTGGGCAGCGCGCGAACCGTGGCGGCAGCGCGCCCTCGCTCGTGATGCAGATTGATGCGGAACCGCCCCAGCCCTTCCACTCGATATGATGAATCTGCAATGTGGCGCTGCTCGTAGTCTTGGCGCGCGTGCGGGGGCCAGCGCCGGCAGTACGGCCGCCTCGATTTCCTCTCCCGTGAGGGGGCTGTCGCCGATGACGACAAGAGTTCCTTCCACGCGGATGGATGCGGGCGCTTGTGGTACCAGGAGCAGGTCGCTACCGTTGCGCGAAATGAGTTGCTCCAGCCATGACTGGAGCCGGTCCAATGCTGGAGTGCGGGTTTCCGGGTGAATGAGTTGCACGCGGGCTGGATTTGCTTCGGCTGTCATCGTCCTAGCTTAGATGCAACTAGGCCTGTCGGCGAAGCCTTCTAGCTGACTGACGCCCGCATGGAGAACGCATCCACCATCCTCACCGATCCTCGACGATCTCGATTTCGTTTCCTTCGGGGTCGTGGATATGAAAATATCGAATCCCTTGGCGGTCGCGCTCGACGCCTCCGACCCTGATCCCCCGTGCAGCCATCGCGTCTCTCATTCTGCCGATCCGCTTGGTAAAGAGGATCGGGGTCTTGCCAGTTTGAAATCCGCTCCGGGTAGTGAGGACCACCGAGTTTCCATCTGTTTTGAAGCGTAGAGTAGCGACTTCGGGTTCTCCTCGGTCGAATTTCAACTCGCGCATTCCAAGCTTCCTAACGTAAAAGGGCAATACTGAATCGATCTGCCGCACGAAAATATGTGTGTTGGCGGGTATTGAGAACTGCGCTGAGCGCCAGGGCAAATACCTTCGCGCGCCGGGCATGCCCAATGTTTCAAACATGTATCTTCGTTGGATCCAGGTTAGAAGGATCCAGCAAGAAAAAAAATCGCCTGGGAGGCGAGGTGGAGAACCTTGTAACCGTCAGCCGCTTCAAGAAAGAGATAAGGTACCGCAGATAGTAACATCCCACCTGTAAGCCAAGGTGTCCAACGTTTGGGCGATATTTTAAGTTGGTTGGCGGCGGCACGGACAGCCAGCCAAATGAGAACCGGCGATGCGAGGATCGCCCAAAACCAAGCGGGATGGGCCGGCAGGTACACTCGGGTCGCTCCTTAAGACTGGCCGAGATCGTTAGCGTAACACAAAGGCTTGGAGTTGGTACCCTAGTTTTCTTCTCGCGGGCGCATGTTTCCGCTTCGCAGATAGCGGTTATGCCAGCTCAGCGATTCAGTCAGCAGGTGCGGCGTATGTTTTCCATACGACAACTGCTCCGATCGCGACAAATAGTCGAGCAGCAACGGCTTGTACTCGGGGCTGGCACATTTCTCGATGATGAGCTTCGCCCGCTCCTTGGGCGAAAGGCCGCGCAGATCAGCCAAGCCCCGCTCCGTGACCAGCACCTGCACGTCATGCTCGGTGTGATCGACGTGGGAGACCATGGGCACGATGGTAGAAATCGTCCCTTTCTTGGCCGACGAGGGCGCCATGAAGATCGACAAATAGCCGTTGCGCGCAAAGTCGCCTGAACCGCCAATGCCGTTCTGAATGCGCGATCCCATCACATGCGTCGAGTTGACGTTGCCGTAGATGTCGGCCTCGATCATCCCGTTCATCGCGATCACTCCCAGCCGCCGGATGATTTCCGGATGATTCGAAATCTCTTGCGGCCGCAGCACAATGCGTTCCCGGTAGCTGGCCATGTCGGCGTTAACCTCGTCGAGCAGTTGCGGGCTCAACGAGAAAGCGGTCGCCGACGCTGATGTTACTTTGCCCGACTTCAGCAGGCGAATCATGCCGTCCTGAATCACTTCCGTGTAAGAAGTCAGCCCTTCAAACGGCCCTTCCTCCAGGCCGAACAGAACCGCGTTGGCAATGTTGCCCACGCCGGATTGCAGCGGCAGCAGATTGGCCGGCATCCGCCCTTTCTGCACTTCCCAGGTCAAGAATTCGAGGATGTGTTCTGCGATCTGCTTCGAAGCGTCATCCGGCGCCTTGAACGCACTGTTGCGGTCGGGAGAATCCGTCAGTACGATGGCCGCAACTTTCTCGGCAGGAACTTTCAAATAGGGAGTCCCGATGCGCTGCCCCGGGCGCACCAGCGGAATTGGCCCGCGATTCGGCGGTGGTTCCAACCCGCAGTAGATGTCGTGCATCCCCTCGAGTGCCAACGGTTGCCACGAGTTCACCTCGAGAATAATGCGTTCCGCCTGATCGACCCAGGTTTTGTTATTGCCGATCGACGAACTCGGCACGACGCGCCCGTCTTCCAGAATCGCGGTGACTTCGATCAGGGCCACATCCATCTTGCCCAGGAAGCCATATTCCACGAACTGGGCGACATGGCTGAGGTGAATGTCCATGTAGTCCATTTCGCCGGCGTTGATGCGCTTGCGAGTTTCCGGATCGGACTGGTACGGAAGGCGCAGATGAATGCCGCCTGCCATGGCCAGCGCTCCGTCAAGTTCGGGCCCGGTCGAAGCGCCGGTGAAGACGCTGACTTGAAATTTCTGTCCGTGGAAATGGGCGTCGGCGATGCGATGCGCGAGCTCAATCGGCACGGCTTTCGGATAACCCGACCCGGTAAAGCCGCTCATGCCAATCTGATCGCCGGAGCGGATCAACGCCGCGGCTTCTTCGGCGCTCATAATCTTTTTCTCTAAGCTGGGGTTTAAAACGCGCGCGGTGGTTGACGGTGCAATCGACATGGAAAGCCCTCTCGCGGTAAGGAATGGTGCAACTTAACGTTAGTAGGGGCGGATTCCCGGGTCTGTGATTTCAATCACGCGCGGGTGTGGCCGAGGAACTTGTTCTCTGAGGGGGGATTTTCACTCGCAACGCAGCGCGGTCATCGGATCAACTTTGGAGGCGCGACGAGCCGGAATGTAGCAGGCCAGCAGCACCACGAGAATCAGGAGCAGTACGACAGCCGCAAAGGTAAGTGGATCGGTTGGGCTGAGTCCGAATAGGAAGGACTGGAAGGTGCGGGTCAGGCCAATCGCGCCAGCGATTCCGACAGCTACACCGATCACCGCTGTGAGCAGACCTTGCCGCGGCACCGGCAGCACGAGCGCAAGTCGTGAATCATCGTTTCCATAAGGCTGAACTCCAGGTGAATCGGAGGGAGACTTAGAGATCACAGGAGATCGCAGACCCGCGGAGGATATCCGTAGCACATTGATGACAAAGGGCAGACGTCCCTGCGCGGTCATGAGACTCCGTCCGTTCTCGGACTGGGCCGCCCGAATTCGGACGATTAGGATTCAGGTCTGAACCCGAAATCGTAATCTGCTGGCCATATTCACAGCCCGCATTCCGTGAAATTGTCCTCCATGCGCTCGCTTTGCGTTGCTAAGCTATTGATTCTACGGAGTGGCCAGTCTCGTACTTGCCAGGTACCACTTTGGGTCGGAAACCAGCCGACCTGCCACATTGACAAATAATTACTTGACCTGCTCTACGGTTGCAGCTAGATTAGTGAGTTCCAGGTACATCCGGAAGCTTCTGGGCCGTTTTTGCTTTGCCTGCGCCTGAGGAGCCAAGCCCAGAAAATTGAGCATCTTCGGGGGCCTGTGACGCATCTATTCTAAGTGAGTTTTTGCGCGATTCTCCTTTAACAACCTGTTAGGAATCAGTGGCTTAGATCGAGCTGTGGGGTTCGAGTCACCCTCCCTGGCGGGAAGGATGAAAGCGCAAGACCACCATCATAAGAGTAAGGAGAAAGAAAGCACATGCGCTCTGATCGTGTGTTTGATGCTTTACAGACTTTGCGGAACCGGTATATGCTTTGTCAGCTTGCCTCGAAGGCCACGCGGAAGTTCCACCGGCCCAGCACCAGAATCCAGGAAACGATGAACGGTGTGTTGGACCGGATCGCCGGCGCGGATCGGCAAGAAGTGTTGTCGGAACCAGAGAATTTTGCTGAGGCACAACGGCGGGCTGCTTAACCCAGCCCCGCCTTCCTGCCTGGTACTATTTGCGTCTTCCCTGCGTCCCCTTCCTTTTGAAAATCTCCCGTAGACACTAACGAACAAGCCTTAGTGCACGGGTTCAGGTGAATCATGACCATTGCTGAACTGAAAGAAAAGAACATCACTGAGTTGACCAAGATCGCAAGGACCTTGGATCTGCCCGGTGCCAGCGGCATGCGCAAGCAGGACTTGATCTTTAAAATCCTGCAGGCGCAGAGTGAAAAAGAAGGCCACATTTTTGCCGAAGGCGTACTGGAAATTCTGCCCGACGGCTACGGTTTCCTCCGCTCTCCCGATTACAACTATCTGCCGGGCCCCGACGACATCTACGTGTCGCCCTCGCAAATCCGAAAATTCGATCTGAAGACGGGCGACACCATCAGCGGCCAGGTGCGGCCTCCGCACGAGGGCGAAAAATATTTCGCGCTGGTGAAGATTGAAGCCGTCAACTTCGAGTCTCCCGATGAAGCCCGCAACAAGATCCTGTTCGACAACCTGACGCCGCTGTATCCGCAGGAGCGCCTGAAGCTTGAGACCACGCGCGAGAACGCCAGCGCCCGCGTCATGGACTTGCTCACGCCGCTCGGCAAGGGCCAGCGCGGATTGATCGTCTCTCCACCGCGGGCCGGCAAGACCATGCTGCTGCAGAACGTTGCCAACTCGATTACGGCGAATCATCCGGAAATTGTGCTGATGGTGCTGCTCATCGACGAGCGGCCGGAAGAAGTCACTGACATGCAGCGGTCGGTCAAAGGCGAAGTGATTTCGTCGACCTTCGACGAGCCCGCTGCCCGCCACGTGCAGGTCGCCGAAATGGTGATCGAAAAGGCGAAACGCCTCGTCGAGCACAAACGCGACGTCGTGATCCTGCTCGATTCCATCACTCGTTTGGCTCGTGCTTATAACACCATCGTTCCGCCCTCGGGCAAAGTGCTCTCCGGCGGCGTGGATTCGAACGCGTTGCAACGTCCAAAGCGTTTCTTCGGCTCCGCCCGCAACATTGAAGAAGGCGGGTCGCTGACCATTATTGCCACTGCGCTGATCGACACCGGGTCCCGCATGGACGATGTGATCTTTGAAGAATTCAAAGGCACGGGCAATTCGGAAATCATCCTCGAACGCAAGCTGGTCGACAAGCGCGTGTTCCCGGCCATCGACATTCAACGCTCGGGTACGCGTAAAGAAGAGCTGCTGATTCCGAAAGAAGACTTGCAGCGCATCTGGGTGTTGCGGAAAGTGCTGAACCCGCTGTCGCCGGTTGAAGCCATGGAACTTTTGGTGGAGCGTCTCAATAAAACCAAGGCCAACGCCGAGTTTCTGGCGAACATGAGCGCGCTGTAAAATTACCGTCCGAAACACCGAAAGCCAGAGCCTTAGGCTCTGGCTTTTATTTCCTCCCCGTTTCCTCAGCGTTCCTCTGTGCCCACTGTGGTTAATTCTTTTTCCCGCGAAGTATAATTCCCCAGAGCAGTGCTCGCCGACTCTCAGCGAGGTGACCGTGCAATCCCGATTCGCTGCCTGCATGTTGGTTTCAAGTCTGTGTGTTTGTCTCGGCATCGCGCCAAACGCAAGCGCGCAACGGCAATCAACGCTACCCCCTCCGCCAGTGCGGGGCGATATCAACCAGCCACCTCTCACCAACGCGGATGATGCCCAGGAACGGCTCGCCACCGAAATGGCGAAGAAAGCCGCCAAGGAGCGCGCCGCCGCGCTCAAGAGCGACACCGACAAGTTGCTGAAGCTATCGGTGGAATTAAAACAGTCCGTGGACAAGTCCGACGAAAACGTTCTGTCTCTCGACGTGATCAAAAAGGCCGAGGAGATCGAGAAACTGGCGCGGAGTGTGAGAGAAAAAATGAAGGGGCCGAGCTAGGTGTGCCCGTTCCCACCCGGTCGACGAGAATTGGACGACCCACCTGCGGGGCGCCTGTTACCATTGCCGCATGTTCAATTTTGGGAAGCCGAAGACACTTGGCGACTGGATAGTTCACATTGCGGGGGCTGTCGTCGCACTCCTCCTTGTCTGGTGGATGCTTCGGATGTACGTACTGTGAACGCCCGCAAACCGCTCCGGCGTGGTCGATGAGCGGTCGGGCGATATTGCTCGGTTTTATTTTGCTCAACGAGTCACTCTTCGCCCTTCGCACACTGAAGAAATCCGATACACGGGGTGTCTTCCACCGTGGTTTTCGAGGATACCTCCCGCCGATGTTGGCGTCCTGGGAAGGGTTGCCTGCGTGCGCAGCCCGTGCTGGTACTTCTGCACCGAAACTCCTGCTTGCGCCGCGTGTTTCCATTCAGTAACCGCGGATTGCGGTCGGAGGAATCAAGATATGAAACGCGCGATTGCTGCAGTTCTGTTGCTGGTAGGAATGAGCGTGGTCCCGGCGTTGGCCTGGGACGGTGACCATGGCGTGCGCCGCGATATTCGGCACGACGACGCGAGAATCGCACATGATCGCCGCGAGTTGCGACGCGACCTGTACTACGGAAATTATGCGGCCGCGCGTCACGAGCGCCGGGAACTGCGCCGCGAGCGTCGCGACGTCAATCGCGACCGCCGCGAGCTGGGCTGGCGCTAGCCGCATGTATCGTAAGGACGTAGCTTTTGCGCCTCTGCCGGCAGCGTTCGGGATGATGGCGAGAGAGACGTTGCAAGCAACGTGTCTGCAGAAAAACGCCATCCGCGTTGGTGCGGATGGCGTTGATTCTTGAAGCTGGGTCTTCTATTCCGCGCCGGGTTTGATCCGCATGCCGTAGAACGAACGGTAGACGAACGTGAACGACACCACGAAGAATGCCAGCGCCAGCACTCGGGTCAGCGTTGTCCCTTGATCCGCTGCCAGTCTCACGGCCAGTTCCACCGCCAGCAGGCCGAACAACGTGGTGAACTTGATGACCGGATTCAGCGCCACCGACGACGTGTCTTTGAACGGATCGCCGACCGTATCGCCGATCACCGTGGCATCGTGCAGGGGCGTGCCTTTCTGCTTCATCTCCACTTCCACAATCTTCTTGGCGTTGTCCCACGCGGCGCCGGCGTTGGCCATGAAAATCGCCTGGTAGAGACCGAAGATCGCGATGGAAATCAGATAGCCGACGAAGTAGAACGGGTCGACGAAGGCGAATGCCAGAGTTCCGAAGAACACCGCAATGAAGATGTTCAACATGCCCTTCTGCGCGTACTTGGTGCAAATCTCCACCACCTTTTTGCTGTCGGCGATGGAGGCTTTCTCGACGCCTTCGAGTTTAATGTTGGCTTTAATGAACTCGACGGCCCGGTAAGCGCCGGTGGTCACGGCCTGCGTGGAAGCGCCCGTGAACCAGTAAATCATGGCTCCGCCGGTGATCAGGCCCAGGAAAAACGGAGCGTAGAGCAGCGAGAGTTTCGCCACGCCCGCAGCGTCGGTGAGTCCGTTGGTCAGCGCCATGATGATGGAAAAAATCATCGTGGTCGCACCCACTACGGCCGTCCCGATGAGCACCGGCTTCGCAGTGGCTTTGAACGTGTTGCCCGCACCGTCATTGGCTTCGAGCAGGTATTTGGCGCGCTCGAAATCCACGTTCATGTTGAAGTCCTTTTTAATCTCAGCCTTTATGTTCGGCACGGCCTCGATCAAAGAAAGTTCATACACCGATTGCGCATTATCGGTGACCGGACCGTAAGAGTCCACGGCAATGGTGACTGGCCCCATGCCCAGGAATCCGAACGCAACCAGACCAAAGGCGAACACGGCCGGAGCCAGCATTCCCGCCGCCAGCGCCAGGCCCATGGTGCTCATGTAATAAGCAAGCGACATCAGCAGCATCATGGCCAGGCCGAGATAGTAGGCGGAAAAATTGCCCGCCACGAATCCAGACAAGATTCCGAGCGACGCTCCGCCTTCCTGCGCTGAGATCACGACCTCTCTCACATGGCGCGACTCGGTGGACGTAAAAACTTTCACCAGTTCCGGAATCACCGCGCCCGCCAACGTGCCGCACGAGATGATCGTGGCCAGCTTCCACCACTGCGAGCCATCGCTGCCCAGAGTCGGGATAATGAAGTAGGAAATCACATAAGTGATTGCGATCGAGATGATCGAAGTAAGCCAGACCAGCGAAGTCAGGGGCGCTTCAAAGTTCATCTCGTTTGCCGACGCGTACTTCGCCTTGGCAATCGCACCGTTGATGAAGTAAGACGATGCGCTGGACACCAGCATCATCACGCGCATCACGAAGATCCATACCAGCAACTGCACCTGTACGCTGGGATCTTTCACGCCTAAAAGAATGAAGGCGATCAGCGCGACACCCGTGACGCCGTAAGTTTCGAATCCGTCGGCGGAGGGCCCTACCGAATCGCCGGCATTGTCGCCGGTGCAATCGGCAATCACGCCGGGATTGCGCGCGTCGTCTTCTTTAATTTTGAAGACGATCTTCATCAAGTCGGAGCCGATGTCGGCGATCTTAGTGAAGATGCCGCCGGCAATACGCAGTGCCGCCGCGCCCAGCGACTCGCCGATGGCGAAGCCGATGAAGCACGGTCCGGCGTAGTCCCCGGGAATGAAGAGCAGAATGAAGAGCATGATCAGCAATTCCACGCTAATCAGCATCATCCCGATGCTCATACCCGCTTCCAGCGGAATCTGATACACCGGATACGGCTTGCCGGGCAGGGAAGCGAATGCCGTTCGCGAATTGGCGAAGGTGTTTACGCGAATCCCGAACCACGCCACGCCATAGCTTCCGGCGATACCCACCAGACTGAATCCCAAGATAATCGGCAACGTCAGGGCAACGGATTTTCCCGGCACCGGCGACAGCCAGCCGAAGTACGATGCAATAATGACCGCGATGAAAGCCCACAGAAACAGGATGAACTTGCCCTGCGTGACCAAGTAGGTTTTGCAGGTCTCGTAGATTAATTCCGAGATTTCACGCATGGAGCGATGCACGGGCAGGTTCTTCAAGCGCATGAAGATCGCCATGCCAAAGCCAAGCCCGAACAGGCAGAACAGGATTCCGATCAGCAGCAGTTTGTGGCCGTCGATCCCGTTATGAAAGATAGCGCCATTGAGGAAGCTGACTTGGGAGAGGTCAGGCAGTTTCAGGGAAGCCTCGCCACCGGCGGCTTCGCCGGCAGGTTCAGCCAGGGCAGTGGCGGCGCTGAGCATGAGCAGTGTGGCCACTGCGACAATTCGTGAGACCACGCCGCGCGAGGCGGCAGTGGCGAGCCATTTACGCATAAAAAGTCCTCCGAAGATGACGTTATAAGGAATATAAAAACGTGTTTAGGCACAGCCTTCCGAAGACAGCATCCAGACCCGCGAGACACGGTTCACAACCGTGAGCACGCCCAGTCGAGCCTTGGACATTTGTTTCGGAATTCCGAACACGCTTCCACCGCAAGACCTCAGGTGTTGGAGCTTGGCCGCGTCGGAGTTTGCACTGGATTTGAAATAAGCTACGCCGAAAAAAACCACGAGACAGAATAAGACTCTGGTGACGGCGCCCCAGCGCAAAACGGGCATTTATAACACGTTGGATCGGCAGGGTCAAACCTATTCAAAGAATGGGTACTGTTACAGTTTGAAATCCACAGCCTCGCTTTAGCATCACTGGCTGTGGCATGATATTCCCGTGACGAAGAAAATCGCGTGGATTACGAGCGCCATTATTGTGCTTTCGGGGCTTCTCTGCTGGCAGTACTACAAGCTCGGAGACGGTCTCAGGCACATAGGGTTCACAAGATGACCATCGGCAAAGGGAAACGTCCACGCGACACAAACCAGCTCGCCAAGTTCATTGTGGACGTATCAACTGAGCAGGTTCCACCACCCGATCCGCACGAAGGCAAGGATTGGGTTGCGGTTAAATCCGGTGCCGCAGGCGGGAAGAAAGGTGGAAAAGCTAGGGCTCAAGTTCTAACGGCGGAACAGCGTCGTCAGATAGCAGTGAAAGCTGCTCGGGCACGCTGGAAGTCTCGGGAGGATGACTGAGTTGCTCTTCTCTGATGAGTCCATCTGTTAATCCTCGAAGAATAACGTAAGGCCCCATTAAAGGCTTGATAAAACGATATCTTCTGCCATCTCTCTCAAGGACAGGGCCTCGATTTTCAGAGAAATCCTTCAAATGCTGTGCGAATTGTTGAATACCTGGGGCGTTAGGGATTATTGCTTTCAGGGGTTTGACGATGTCTTTCGCGTAGAAATAACCCTTTTCGTCCTTTGGTGCAAGAGCACACGCGAGCAAAACTGGTTTGAAATAAATGCCGCGTGCAGCCGTTGTCGCTTTGTTATACAAGGTCAGGCTCGTCCCAAGTTGCCCGTCCACTGATTCCTTAATCCCAGCATCCAAATCCTCTCTTCGGATATGGCTTCTGTTCTGCCGGACGGTATAAAGCGCCGTCTCTCTCGCTAAGAGATGGGTGTACGATGGCAATCCTTGTGCAAAGTCAGCCATTCGTTCGCGAGCATCTTGGTCGATGGTCATGCCGGGGCATTGGACGAGCCCATTATCCACAATTTCCAGCAGCTCAGCCTTCGACATACGGGGCACGGGAACTTGCTTAATCGCTCGTTCGATGGATTGATGTTCGCCGATTAAATCATCTACCGAGGCCGCTACGCCGACAAGAATTAGAGTTGTGCGAACGGCATTATCGGATAGCGTCTTGATGGTATCGGCCATCTTGACTCGAACGTCCTGATCTTCGATGCGATCAAATTCGTCTATGGTAATGATCGTCGGATAATCGACAAGTTGGAACACCTCGCGAATGTTTTCAGAGTTTGGATTTTGCTCCAATGCCCCATCAAGTGTCGCGGTTGTTCCGTCTGATTGTTCAAAGGTCAGTTGTTTGAAGATGGACTTCCAGATAGCTTCAAAACTCATCGCCTCGGCGCTATTCAACATTGCATGGTGATAGCCCGATGCATCATCGAACACGAGCACCAAGAAGTCGAATATCGTCCTTGCAAGAGAGGATTTTCCGACTCCACGTTCGCCGAACAAGACGGCGTGAGAACCCCTCTGGGAGATCGCGTTTATCAGACTCTCCACTTGTTTCTTGCGGCCAGCAAAAACACTACGACTATCGATTGGCGTATTTGGAGTAAAGGCTTTGTTGATGCGTCCAAGTAAACGATATTTCGTCTGATCATCCATCGCGCACTTTATGGCGTAATTTTACAATTTATGCCGTACTTTGTCCACGCTCGTGCATGTATTATATACATCCGTCTAATTGTTTATAACGTCCGCCATACATTTGTCCTTGACAAGCCATAGTTGCTCAAGCATATTGTACAGTATGAATTGCCTAGACATTCAGCGTCGAATGCAGATCGTCTCGGCTTTTGTTGAAGGGAATGGGGTTAGGGCCACAGCTAGAATGACTGATTGCTCTCCCGTTACGGTACTAAAACTGCTTGCCGATCTTGGCTGCGCGTGCTCTGAGTACCACAATCGCACCGTTCGCAAGCTCAAAGTTCGCCGTCTCCAGTGCGACGAGATTTGGTGCTTCGTGGGTGCGAAGGCCAAAAACGTGACGCCAGAAAGGAAGCAAGAGGGATGGGGCGACGTTTGGACGTGGGTCGGAATCGACGCTGATACTAAGCTGGTTGTGTCCTATCTGGTTGGCGGACGTGACGGCGGATGGGCGAAGGATTTCATGGAAGATTGCGCGAAGCGGATCAGTAACCGCGTACAGATCACGACAGATGGACACAGGGCGTACCTGGACGCAGTAGAAGAGGCGTTCGGTGCGGATATTGATTACGCGATGCTGCAAAAGATTTACGGCGCTTCGTCCGACGAAGAATCACGGCGCTATTCGCCCGCTGTTTGCATCGGCTGTGACATGAAGGTGGTGAGCGGCGATCCTGACCCTAAGCACGTGAGCACGTCATACGTGGAGCGGCAGAATCTAACCATGCGAATGCACATGCGCCGCTTCACGCGACTCACCAACGGCCACAGTAAGAAAATCGACAATCACCGCCATGCCGTCGCGTTGCATTACATGTACTACAATTTCTGCAAGGTTCATCAAACGCTGCGCGTCACTCCGGCGATGGAAGCTGGCCTAACCGATCACATTTGGTCGCTACAAGAATTGTTAGGTTTGCTCAAACTGTAACAGTACCAAAGAATGATCCGGAGCCACTTCATCAGATCGGGTGGAGTATCCCCTCCAGACGCGGTCTTCCGGGGGATAATGGCCGCCGAAGCATCATCCTAGATATTTCTGGAGCGGCTCCCAGTAATGGGACCACCATCCCGGGGCCAGGCTCGCGGAGGCTCCCGGGGGAAAGCCGGTGTGATCGAATACGAGTTTGGTTTCGGCTCCCTGCTCGTTCAGTTGGAATCTCACGATCGAGTACAGACCTGGCGGCCAATCTTTTTCGCGCCACGCCTGAACGATGCGCTCGTACGGAACCAGTTCGATGTGGCGGCCCGCGATCACGCCCCCGAACATGGAGAATGAGCCGCCCACCTCAGGACTGATTTGAGTGGAAGCGCCTTTCATGATGAAGTCGGTGACTTGGCTGAATTGCTTCTCCTGAGTGAGCGCTTCGTAGACGCGCTTCCGCGCCGCCTTGAAAACGACTTCCTGGTGAATGCATTCACACGCCTTCGAGATTCCGTTCCGGTCTGCTTGCGGATCCGAACCGAATGCGCTTTTCGCGATTCCAAGCAACGGCAAGGCGGCCGCTAAGCGCAGCGGAAAACCTCTTCGCGTGTATCGGGGGAGATTCATTCGCCCTGCAGATGCATTGCTGCGTTCAGTTGGCTGATTTCAACGACGCGTTATACATGGCAACCATCAAGTCCTGCGAGTGGCCGTCGTAATCGGCATCGAGCGACCACATAAAGGTCCCGCCCAGTCCACGCTGCCAGTCGGAATACCACACGCGATAGTAGGTCGAGAAGGCATCGTCGTAAGTGATATAGCTATTACCGCCATCGACCCTGAGCATGTAAGGAACGAAGGCGATGGGATCGTAAAGAGTCTCCCAACCGTGCGCATTGATCCAGGGCTTGAAGTTTGTTCCGTAGTTGCCAGTGGTCACCGTGTTATCGCACTCCCCGTCGGCGGTGAAGGCTGAGTTTGGACACAATCCGAACTCCTGTTTAATGTTGTGGTAGTAGTAGCCGTAGAAGGGCGTGCCCATATTGAGCTTAGCGCCAGACATTTTCTTCAGAAAAATCGTGGCCGCATCATCGACGCTTCCTCCGGGCTGGCATTCATAGGGCGCAGGGTCGCGGTGGTCCCAGAAGATGGGCGAGTTGAGTTGTCCATGGGCCGTCCACGGACCAGCGCAGTCGTACATCATAATGTTGACATAGTCGAGCGAGAGCGGCAGGTCTTTCAGGTCGTATCCATATCCGCCCCACGGCGCTGCGTCGATGGAGAGAACGTAATCGGGGTTCGACTGGCGCAGCTTCTTCACCAGTTCCACCATAAAGTTGCGGTCGCCAGTGGTCTCGGGATATTCCCAGTCGAGATCGACGCCGTCGTAGTGATGCTCCTTTTCGAAGGCCGCAAGGTTGTCGACCAGAGTCTGCACTTCGCCACTGGCTTCGAGCCCCGGGAAGTCGCCGCCGATCAGC
Source organism: uncultured Acidobacteriota bacterium (assembly GCA_963755795.1). Classification (GTDB taxonomy): domain Bacteria; phylum Acidobacteriota; class Terriglobia; order Terriglobales; family Acidobacteriaceae; genus Sulfotelmatobacter. The sequence goes on from CAVWLI010000028.1 coordinate 142,540, forward strand.
AGCAGAACTTTCACGCCCCTCGCGTGAGCAAGGTTATTGAGTTCGGGCTCAAGAAATTCATTCTGAGGCCCCGAGGGCACCGAGAGAGTGCCGGTCGCATCGAACCCCACTCCGGCATGGTTGATGTGGGTCAGCAGATGGTAGGGAATCTGCGGGGCGCCGTAGGCCGGCGTCTGATACTTGCTCCAGTATCCGTAGTCGGCCACCACGCGCTTGGTGAGATTATTGGGCAGAGCCTGCTGGGCGCGCGCGCTCGGGAGGGAAACCGTTGCGATGAAACCGACCAGTACGAGTGATGCCAGACGTGAGAGCGAGCGGGAGATCATCTTACGAGAAAATACACTACGTGAGATCATGGGATACAGCCTCCGGGAAATAGGTTCGGGCCCCGAACAGCCCGTCCGAAGCGGCGTCCGGCTGGAAGTTTGAGGATTTTACCACGACAAGCCAGCGTCTGTTTGATATCGTTTCAGTCTTGTCATTTTCATGTTTTCGTCGGACCGACGGTTATATTGAGGAGCGCACCATGACCACTGATCTCGCGGCTGCCAAGACTTCGATTATTCGGACTACGATTGCGCCGTGGCTTAGCGTTCGCGACAGCGCCCGCGCCGTTGAGTTCTACAAATCTGCTTTCGGGGCGACCGAGCTGTTTCGTCTGGAGGGCGATGGCGTCGTGGCGCGGCTTTCTGTGGAGGGCGCGGAATTTTGGTTGAGTGACGAGTCTCCGGAACATCTCAACTTCAGTCCGCAGACTCTAAGCGGCAGTTCGGTGCGGATCATTCTGACGGTGGCCGATCCCGCCGCCGTTTTCGCTCGCGCCTTGGCGGCAGGGGCGTCGCAGGTTTATGCCGTAGCCGAGGAATACGGCTGGCGAGTAGGCCGCGTAGTGGATCCTTTCGGACATCACTGGGAAATCGGCCGTCCGGTGGCGTAGTTGCGTGCCAGCACCGGCGGATTCTTTACTTGCCCTTCATCGCGAAACTGGCGGTACTGCCAGAGCGCGCAACAACATTCGCTGGTCGCTCGAGTGTGCGTCGTGACACTCCAGGCAGGGCGCCTTCACGACCGGCACATGCTGCCGCAACTCCGCAGACTTTTCGTGGCAGGCGAAGCAGATCTCTCCCTTAGGCATGACCAGGTTCAAGGTCGTCATATCGCCCTGAGTTCTCGCGACGTGGCACACGGTGCACGAAGTCAACACGGCCGAGTGCACGGACTTGCCAGTAATTTTCTTCACGTGGCAGGATGAGCAGTCAGCGTCCACGGGAAGAACGCCTGGATGCTCAACGCTCCATGCTGGAATCGCCGCGAAGAAGAGAAAGAGGAAGGCGATCCGCGTGCTCAGAGTGTGCTTCATGAGAGTCGCGCCATTCTACTGAGCCGCGGACACTAGAGCACTACCAGAAATCTACTAGATCGTTATCCGGGATACTTGCGAGCCTGGTCGATCCATGCCGCGATGTCTTTTTCGGAGGATCGGGCCTTCTGTAGATAGCCGTGCATTTCGGTTTCCAACATTGCTTCCGATGTGCTGGTGATCACAGCTGCTCCGAAATCGATTCCGACGACGATGAACGTCTCCGGCTTTATACCCTTCACTTTGATGACTCTGAATTTTGTGGTCATGATTTCTCCTTCAAGACTGATTCTGTGAAACGTCGTTCGCGGCGGACGGATACGGGCCGCCAGTTCGTCTCATGATCGCGGCCCTGAGCGAGCGTGCTCCAACAGCGGTTGAAAGATAGCCAGGTTCTTCTTCCAGCGCTCGATCGACCATAGCCTTAACTGCCTGCGGCGTTCCAGTTGCTGCGCTGGAGAGGCGCGAAGTTTCTCCAGACAGGGTGTTTCGGTTAGCGAGGTATCGTAAGTGATGACGGCATCGTCGGGAAACGCGTACAAGGTCCGCAGGCGCTCCGGCATCACCATAATACAGTTCATCTCTGCGCCGATGATGAGCGCGCCGGTGAAGCGGAAGATGAAGTACTCCGATTCGGGGACGATGGGAAACCAAAGAAAAATCGGCTGAGTCTGCTGGGCGAGCGAAGACATCAGTTGCGGGCCATCGAGGCCCTTGCGTTGTGTATAGGCTTCGTGGCCTGCGAAGTGGTGGCAGGGATGCCGATCGTAGTGCACCAGCTCGCCGCCAGCTTTCATGTATGCAACTGCGCTGGCTTTATCTTTGCGGTCGAACGAGCCGATGCTGGTGAGTGTGGGCAGGTCTGTAGCATGGCGTGTGGGGAGAGAAGAGTTCTCCGGGGCGAACTCGACTGCCGCGGGATCGGAGTACAGAGGGAAAATCCACTTGTCTTCGCCCGCCGCCGAGGTCAGATAGAGAGACGCCCCGTGCGGGTTCAGGGCGATGTCGTCGAGATCGTGGTGCACGACGATCAGGCGATTGTGGGCATTCCAGTGCTGTAACTGACGTCCGTAGTCGAGCCAGACGCAGGAAGTATTCAGGAGGATCATGTCATAGTCCGCACTGTGGTCGTTGATATAGGACCAATCGTGGACGTGGTCGGCCGCGATTGGAATGCGCGTGCGGAGATAGTCGGCCATGTGGAATTGGTCGGTGTGATTGAAGAGCAGGTGAGGTTCGTATCCGAGTTCGAGGGCTAAAGCGGCAAAGCCGCCCATGACTTCGGTATGACCGGGAAGTCGCTCGACGATGGCGAGTTTGGGTGGCATTGATCTCCGTCTGAGCAGTACTGCAGCTGCGGATGCATACTAAATGACGGTGCCTTTCGTTGGCGTCTTGGTTGGGTGACGTTCGTCCAGCTTGACAATTCAACATCAGGGTGTATCTTAGGCTGAACCTGGGTACGCTTCCGTCAAAATGTTTCACTTCCTCCGGCAGATGGGCGTTAAGGAGGGTCTAATGACACACCTTCGCAGGGCTCTTTGGCTGATACTCCTGTTCGTGCCCTTCCACTGTTTTGCAACTTCTGTGCATGACTTGACGAACCTGAACGTGAATCTCAACATCTTCCCGAACGACGGTACTGGCGACAATCTGGGAGGAGCAATTTATGGTTCCGGAGTAAGTCTTATCGTGGGAGGCGGAACGCCTTACTATTGGTTTAACAACGTGGACGGTTTCGCGCCAGGATCCGGCGGGGGCGGGAGCACGACCATCTATTTCGACAGTGTGGTCGGTACGATTGGCTCGCATAGTTACGACGGAAACCTCTCCATCGGGGCGGCTACCCTAAACGCGGACAGTTTCACCTTCCCCACGGACGGGAGCGGTTTCACGATATCCGTACCGGCCTCCATCGGCTTAATCGTGCTTACAGGGTGTACTGACAGTGGTTGCAAAACATTCAACGTCTCTACTAACTCTGGAGTACTGACGCTCTCGTTTGACTACGACGCTGGGACCGGAATGTACTACGGCACCGGAGGATCTTTCGTCTCTGCCACCACTCCAGTTCCCGAGCCCGGCACTATCAGCTTAATGATTCTGGGTTTGGCTTCGATTGCACGGTTCAGGCATAGGAACCGTGCCCCTGTTTGAGGACGCGGGATCTTACAGACAGTGTCCACGTCGGTGCGATGGCGAGTGCCCGCTCTAGCGCAACTCCCGGTGCCTACGGTTTCACTCCTAACTGCCAGAGCAAGAACGAATAGATGTCGGTAAATTCTTCGATCTGCTTGGTGACTGGCTTGCCGGCGCCGTGCCCGGCTTTGCTTTCGATTCGCAATAAGATCGGACGCGTTCTGCTCGATCCATTTTTCGCTTCGGCCTGCATTTCTGCGGCCATTTTTTTAGCGTGCATGGGGTCGACTCGGGTGTCGGTGTCGGCGGTCATAAATAAGATGGCGGGATACTCTGTGCCCGGCTTGACGTGGTGATAGGGCGAGTAGGCGTAGAGCCATTTGAACTGGTCGGGGTTTTCCGAGCTGCCGTATTCCGGGATCCATAATTTTGCGATCTGGAAATCCTGATAGTGGAGCATGTCGAGCAGAGGGACCTGGCAGACGACGGCGCGGAAAAGATCAGGACGCTGGGTGATCATGGCGCCCATGAGCAAGCCTCCGTTGGAGCCGCCCTGGATGGCGAGGTGATTTTTGTCGGTATATTTTTCGGCGATGAGGTGCTCGGCGGCGGCGATCATGTCGTCGAATACATTCTGCTTTTTGTCGAGCATGCCGGCGCGATGCCAGTCTTCGCCGAACTCGGCTCCGCCGCGCAGGTTGGCGACGGCGTAGATGCCGCCATGCTCCATCCAGAGATAGGCGGTGCGGCTGAAGGTGGGCGTGAGGCTGACGTTGAAGCCGCCGTAGGCGGTGAGCAGCGTGGGATTCTTGCCGGTCTTTTCCATTTCAGACCGCAGACCTTTTTTGTGGACGATGAACATAGGGACGTGTGTGCCGTCTTTGGAGTTGAACCACTCCTGATGGACTTCATAGGCGGAGGGATCGATGGAGGGCGCGTCGACTTTGGTCCAAAGCGAAGTGGAACCGTCTTTCAGGTCGTAGCGGTAAATGGTGGGAGCGAAGGTAAACGACTGGAAGCCGTAGAAAAGTTCGTTGCGATCCCACCGGCCGGTAGTCCCGAAAATGCTGCCGATGGCGGGGAGGGCGAGGTCAGTGAGCTTCTTGCCGTCGAGATCGAAAATCTTGAGCTGTGATGTGGCGTTCTGTTCGTACTGGGCGAACAGCTTGCCGCCGAAGACGGCGACGCCCTGCAGGACAGCGTCAGACTGCGGGATGATTTCTTTCCAGGCCGAGCGGTCGTAGTTGCCGACGTCGACGACGAAGACACGGTAACGCGGGGCGTCTTCGTTGGTGGTGATGTAGAGCTTGTCGTTGTAGACTTCACCGCCGTAAAGGAAATCTTTGCCGGTGGTGACGCGCGTGGGCGGAGTGCCTTTCTTCAAGTCCATCAGGAAAAGCTCGGACTTGGTCCAGCCTTGCTCGACGTTGATGAGAAGCCAGCGGCCGTCGTTGGAGAGACTTAGGCCGGGCCAGTCTTCGGGATCGCGGCCCTCGCCGAAGATGAGTTGATCGTCCTGGCCGGGATCGTCGCCGAGCGAGTGATAGAAGACGTGACGGTTGTACATTTCCTGACCGGCAGGAACGTCTCCTTTCTTCGGATAGCAGGTGTAATAGAAGCCGGAGTTGTCGAGCTTCCAGGCGATGGAGGCAGCGCGGGTGCGCTCGATGGTGTCGGGGAGCAGTGTGCCGGTTTTGGTTTCGATGATGTGAAGCGTGCTCATCTCGGAGCCGCTGGGCGAAGTGCCGTAGGCAACGTATTTTCCGTTTTTGCTGGGCTGGTACCAGTCGAGCGCGATGGTGCCGTCGGCGGCGAGCTGGTTGGCGTCGACCAGCACGCGGTCAGGGCCGTCGGCTTTCTCAGAAGCGAGGCCTTCTTTTGTCTTTTCTCGAACGTCGTCGCGAACATAGAGAATGGGCTGGTTTTGCATCCCTTCGCGCCGGGTATAGAAATAATGATGGCCGGCGAGGATGGGCGGCGTGACGCTGCCGATGGAGAGCAACTCGGTGAGACGCTTGTGGATCGCGTCGCGTCCGGAGAGGTGGTCAAGCACGCCGCGGGTGTAGGCCATTTCCTGTGCGACCCACTGCTGAGTCGCAGGACTGTTGCCGTTTTCGAGCCAGCGGTAGTTGTCGATGACTCTGGTGCCGTGAAACATGTCCGCGACCGGCTTGATCTCAGCTACGGGAGGACCCGACGTGTTTGAGGATTGCGAATCGTTTCCCGAAGAAACGGCTGCGGCCAGCAAAGATAAGGATGAAAGAATCAGGAACAAACGCAAACCTCCTGCCATGAGCACCTCTTGCGGAGCACAGTCGACTCGTTGGGATGGGCAACCTCGCGGTCTAGCGTATCAGAATGACGGGATGGGAAGTTCCCGTGACCGCTCGGGTCTGCGTGCCCGCCGTCAGTGTTTTCAGACCTGACGCCGGAATGCTATGATAAGTTGTCGCCTGAAGATCGCGGCTTACGCGCGGTCTTCCACACTCCTCAGTAGCTCAATGGTAGAGCATTCGGCTGTTAACCGAAGGGTTGTAGGTTCGAATCCTACCTGAGGAGCCATTCTTTTCTGCAGGCTGCTGCCTGCGCCAGACGACGAAATCGAAAACATCGTTGCCCGTCGTCCTTGCCTAGAACGTATAGGAGATTCCGCCCATTGGGGCGGGCTTGTAGTGCAGTCCGTTGTTGTCGAGCTTGAAGAGCACGTTTGCGGTGATGACCAGATTTCCGGTTGGATTGTATTTGGCGCCCACCGAAAAGCTGTTCGTATTGAAGGTCTGGCCCTGGCAGGTCGCGTTTGAAGTCAAACTGCAAGTGACGTTCGGATTGCCCAGCCCTTGGGGTCCAGTCACCACGCCCAGCAGAAGCCGGCTGGCGTTGAAGTACACGGATCCTAACAGATCGCCAGTCACGCTCAACGATTTGCTGACTCCGATGTCGGCGCCCGCAGTGTAGGTCAGGAAATTAGGAAGCGACTTTGCCGTGCTTTGATCGGTGCTGGCGAGGATCGAACTTCCGTTGGCCTCATATCCGATGCTGGCATGCGGCGAAATCCGGGCTCTGTAGTCTACCGCGGCGAAGGGCCGAACTCCGATGGCGCCCGACCCGAGATAATTCAAATCATTGCCGGTGGGTGTGCGCACATCAACTCCTACGGCCAGCCCGGCCCGTTCGCCTTTGATCAGGGTTCCTTTCACGCGAAAGGTTACGTCGCCGATGCCGCCCGCGGTGGCGGACGATGTGTTCGGGGTGAACACGAGCAAACCGCCGGTGGGCAAGGTTGAGCTCGGAGGCAGCGTCTGGCCGCAAACGCTGCACGTAGAGTGCATTCCCATACGGACGTCGAGAATGGGAACTGCGACGGAGACGTCGACCCGGTTGAACAGCCCGTAGGTGGCGTAGACGGTGAACTGATGAACCTTCAAATCGAGGCGGCTCTGGGTTTCGATAAATGGGTTCGTGGTGCAACCGGCCGTGCCAGTCTGGCAGCCGCTGATTTGCAGCGGGATGTCCTTCAGAGAAACGGAATCAAGTTTGTCGAACTCGAAGTATTGATAGGTGAATGCGACATAGAGCTTGTGCCGGCCCACGATGGACGGCCGTTCAGTGAAGATGGGGCCCAGTTCGCGCTCGCGCGTAAGCCCGGATGGTCCAAAGGAAAAGATAATGCCGGACGCAGGCGAGGGCTTGGGAACATCGCTGAGCTGAATGCCAAGCGATGCGTTCAACGCCGAAAACGCCGGCGGCACCGTGGGAACCACCGTTGCTCCGGGTATATGCAGGTTCTCCACCGCGAGAATAGGAACGCAGTAGAGATGGGTATTTCCGGACTGAGAACAGGTCGTCGTCTGCGCCAGAGCGGATGAGCAATTCATGATTGCCGTCAGCAGAGCGGCAAAGAGCAACAGTTTTCGCATAGATGTGATCTCCGCGTATTTCCTTGGCTGCATGGTTCGTCTGCTTCTTCTTACACCCGCTATTGCACAACCGTCAGCTGAAACACCGTTGACGCCTGTAGTGCAGGATTGACGGAACTGCCGGTCACGGTGATCGGATATGTGCCCGGCGGCGGACACGAGGGGCAGGCTACATTGGATTGCGACACGCTCGAGCATGCGGGCATCCACATGAGGACCAGCACGAGAATGAAGAGCAGCGCGCAGTAAACCTGTCGTCGGCGTTTTCGTTCGCTGTCTCCAGGGACTGCGCCCAGGATGACGAGACCGAATAAGGGAAGACCCCAGATGGATGCAAGCAGAATCTGCCGCGCGCCGCGCGAAGGAGCAGTCCCAGCCAAAGGTGGGGGCGCTGCCAATGACACGGTCAACTCGAGCGTATCACTGCTGTTCCCATTGGCGTCGAGTGTGATCGACGCAGGTGAGAACGCGCAGCTGGCGCCAGTGGGCAAGTTCTGGCACGCGAAATTCGTGAGCGTGATCCCGGCATCCGACACTCCTCCCGAGAAGTTCACGGCGAACGTAACGGATTGGCCGTCTGCCAAGGAAATGCTCGTCTGCAAGGGAGTGACGGTCGGTGTCTCATACACCTTGACGGAGAACGCCGCAGGCGGAGTTCCCGAGAACCCGGTCGTAGTGTCCTGGATGGATGTGACACTGACCGCGTAGTTTCCGACGTTGGCGTAGGTGTGAGTGAAGGTGAGGGTAGCGGCTCCAGTGCCGTCGGCGGCTCCGGTGACAGTCGATGGCTCTCCGTCGGACCAGTTGACGGTTGCACTCAGCGAATCACCCGCGGGTGCCGTGCAAGCTAAAGTGACCGTTACGGCCAAGCCCGTCTGGCCCGACGTGGGAGGTGAACTCAGAGTGCAGGCCGGCGGGGGGTTGGTGCTTGACGGTACGGTTGCGATAAAAGCCTGGGTGCTGGTTCCGGCTCCTGCGACGGTAAGTAGGATCGTCCCGGCAAACAGGCCTGAAGGTGCGTTGTAGGTGGCGGAGATGTTGTAGTCGAGGGTTCCGGTGATTTGTGTCGCCTGCGTGTTCGTGATGTTGCCGCAGGCCGGGGAACAGGCCACGCCCTCGGTCGTGGTGAGAGTCCAGGTTACAGTCGGAGCGCTGGAAGAGAAATCCAAGGTCCCAGTAAATGCCTGTGTGCCCAACAGTTGAACCTGTGTCGGATTGCTGGCGGTTCCCGCCGGGCTCACGCTGATGGTGGGACCGTTCACAACGACTGTCGGCAAAGTGCCGGTGAAAAGAATCGGAACCTTTTCGGTCGTGTCGGTGCCGCTAATCATAATTGGGTATCTGCCTGCAGCGGCGTAACTGTTGCTGGGGAACAACATGGTAGCGTTCTCGTACACGTACCCGCTGACCGGTGGACTCAGGGTGCAGGTTTGAGCGGTGCAGGCCACGGTCCCAGTCGTGCCTGACGTCCACGTGATGGTGGAGGTGAGATTGTCGCCCGATGGCGGAGCGCCGCTAGCTGGAGCGACGCAGCTTATTTGCGCTTTCAGCGGTTGCCCGATGGCGACATCTGTCAAGGCGGTCGGCGGAGTTGGGGTGACTGTAAGGGTGCAAACTCCGCCCGCGCTAATTTGCTGAGACAGAACGGTGTCGGTGGCGGGATTGGGCGAGGCCGGACATCCCGCGGCTTCCGAGCAGGCTTCCAGCGTGATCGTGAACACGGTGCTGGCGGGGAGATCGAGGCCGGTGGGTTGCCCGCCCTGGCCGCCGCCTCCGCTGGTGGTGGAGGACTGGCCGCCCACTGCGTTGGCCCCTGGCGTTCCGCTGTCGGCAGGACAGGTGGTTTCACCCGTGCCTCCTCCGAAGGGAGCGCAGTAAATTATGGTCGAGCCGAACGTACCATTGACCGCGGTCGTTCCAAAATTGAGATTAAGGTTTGGAGTAGGCGAACTCAAATCTCCAATCGTGCTGCCGAGGATTGTGAGTAAGCCACTGGTCGGCATAACCCAGGGGGATCCCTGGAAGTTGGAGCCGCCGCCGCTGGCCGAGATAAACCAGGTCACCGGGGGATCGCTGGGATCGGGGCCGGAGAAGATGAGGCCTTGGGGCGCATTGCCAACGGCTACAGTGCTCGCCGTAAATGAGAACAGCCCGCCGTTTACGCCCACATTGGAATACTGCAATACTGGCCCCGCGGAGGACGTGCCCGCGACATAGAGGTATTGGTTAAGGATCGCCGCAGTGGCAATGCCAACCGATTGGGGGAGCGATATCCCGATCGTGGTCGGAGTAGCGTTGCCATTCAGAGGCAGTGGGCTTGACGCGTTCACGTTACAAAAATAGGACGGCGGCAGGTTCGGGGCGGAGCAGTCAATCTCCCAAACTTCGTTGTTGGCTGCATCGGCCACGTAGATGCTCCCCGCGTTGGGACCGGGAGTGAATGTAGAAGTCACAGATACAGGATTGGAGCCGGTCAGGACCGTCGGTGTCTGAGGGTCAACCAATTCCGCGGTCGTCGGGGTCACGTTAGCCGGACAGTTCGTGTCGGTGCCGCCAGAAGGGCCGACCGCCGCCAGAAACAAATTCGAGTTGCCTTTATCGCCGATGGCGAGGAAGTAGCATCCGGCAGCGTCGTTTTGCACGTTGATCGAGACCGGGTTCGCGAGCTTAACGGCGGCCGCATCGATTTGGGCGGCGGTTTGCGGACTCGCCGTCGTGTTGATCTCCCACAAAGCCGCACCCGCGCCCACAGTCGAGCTGAGAATGAATACTTCGTTAGCGTCGGGGGAGGGGGCCATCGCCGTGATGGTGCCCAGGGCGCCCGTTTTCGCGACGCAACTCGAGGTCGACAAATTGATGATGGAAACCGTGCCATCGCCCTGGTTGGCCACATAGGCGAAGATCGAGGACCCGGGTGCGGCAATCGCGATCGCGCCCGGTTTATTGAACAACGGGGAGCATGAACCAGCGGTGATGCTCACCGGTTTCGCCGCCGCATTTCCCTGGGAAATCGTGCTGATGTCGAACGCCCAGAGTTCGTTATTTTTCTGATCGGTCACATAGACGAAACGTGTGGGAGGGGTTTTGCTGCCGGCGGCGGGTGCAACCGCCGTAGCCACGAGTTGCACTGCGGACTGTCCCGCTTGCGTGGGGAAAGTCACGGTTTGCATGGTGTCCTCGGAGAAAGCCTGAGCGCTCAAGGAAGTAGTGGCGTTGGCGAGGACGGTGACCGTCCCGTCGGTGGAGTTCACCACAAAGCCTAGAGACTGGGCGCCCGCATAGGAGCCAATGCCCGCGATTACAAGAAAGAGAGCAGCGGCTCGCGCCAGAACGGCGCGGGCGGAGCAGAACTGACGAATCGAAGAGGCCTTCGAAGGCCTGCAGAATTCGGACACCGTAGTCATAGATACTCCTGACGTTTTCCGGCAAATCGCTTGAGCTCGTTTCTCTTGGGAAGCACGCCTGTGCTGTCCGATTGATTGGGGGAATCGGATGCCATCGAATTCCAAACAACGCGCGGAGCCCCAAGAGACGACGAAGTGATGCAGGGAGGTTTGGCCAGACACAGCAACCCCCCTAATGAGGAGCCGAGAATAAGCCTCGCAACTTCACCTTGTCAAGAGAAACTCGTCCCGCGCGGATCCGCGCAGGAACACCATGACGCTAGCGAGAGATCTTTCCATAGTCGATCCGGTCGATTACCCAGTCGTGATCGCTGTCGCCCAGCTTCTTGAGATGGAACGTTGCGCTTTGACTGAAGGATTGAGTCTGACCGCCGGCCTTTATTTCCGAATCTTGCATGCAAGTGACAACTCCAGTATTCCCGTTCACTTGTGCCGGACCATTCTTACGAAGGGAAATGCGAATGGATTGGGCGTCTTTAAAGTTGCCCTGCATTTCCTTGAAGTTTTTGTCGCTCATGGTCGGCCAAATATGGCGAAGTGTAAGCCGGTCCTTGTTTTGAAATGCGACCACGTAGGAGTCGAGCACGCCCTGGATACCGCTCTGGTCGTCGGTCGCCTTGGTCGGCGTCGGTGGTCGGACTTCCACGTGAGCCACGTCTTTAGCATCTCCGCCCGGGCCGCGTGCGACAAGATAGTGATTCCCCGATTCCGTCGGAGAGATCTTCATGGTGCCTTGAGCAGGAACTTTCTGGCCGTCGATCGAGATGTCGGTAGCGCCCTTGGTGTCCCAACGAAGTTCGACAGACTGTCCTTTCTCGACGGTGTCCGAACTCGCAATCAGAGTTGCGGTGGGGGCGGCGGCTGGAGGACTGTGAGTCTCTGGAGTCGTCTTGCGAGTCTCGGGAATCGTGGTTGCCACCGACTTGGGAATCGCTTTGAGTTCAGCGATTACGGGGAGGCGCGAGCCCGGCTGTACCAGGACTTTGCTTTGCCAAGCCTGGTAACCGTCCATTCTCACGTCGACATTGTGGCGGCCCGCGGTCACGTTTAGCGACAAACGTCCTGAGGTTGGGATCGATTCCGGCGGATGTTGGTCGACGATTACGTGAGCTCCCGGCGGCCCTTGCACCATCAAGTACTGATCACTCGGAGCGTTGTTGGAGCCCTTGGCCTCGACGAGAGTGAGGGGCAGGTCCAGCTGACGGCCTTGAACAACCTCCGCCTGTTGTGGCTTGGCGTTTTGATATCCAGGCTTGCGAGCCGATACGGTGTGCGCGCCCGGCGCGAGTCCCGGCACCAGAAGGCGATGATCGCTTCCAGTCACTCCTGCGAGGGTGCCGTCCACTAGGACGTCGGCTCCGTCGACATTTGTCTGGACGGCGATCGAGCCGACGGTCGCTGCCGTCGGAGTGGACTCGGCCGTCAGGGGCAAAGTGAAATCAGTTGGGCCGCCGCGGGCCACCTTAATTTTTTCGGCGAACGTGGTGTATCCCAAATGCTCCGCTTCCGCGCTGTGCGAGCCAATCGACAGTTTCGGCGCGCATGGGGATGGACAAGCTTTGCCATCGACTCTGATGGTGCTGTCGGAGGGAACGGACTGAATATGCACCGCGACACCGCTCGGGCTGGACAGTGCCCACACAATGACGACGGCCACAACGGCAAGCGCTGCCGCGCCAAGGCCCAACAACTTTGCCCGGGAAATTCCGGATGCGTGGGAAGCTAATGTGGGAGTTTCGTCAACCGCGGGCGGCGCCAGGAACTGGGTCGCGGCAGCTTCGCTCTCCGCGATGCCCGGTGAACCAATCATGCGCGTAGCTCGCAAATCGGGGGGCGGCGCCGGCGCCGCAGGCGCGGCCGGTTTTGCAGCTAGACTTTTCTGCTGATCTTCCAATCGCTGTAGTCGTTGAATCTCGCGCTCGAGATTCGGGTAGCGCGGGTGCAACTGGCGGAGCAAAACCATCTGGTGCGCCGCTGCGCTGTATTGTCTCGCCGTTTCCAAAGCGCCGGCCCGTTCGACGATGCCTTGTATCGCTTCCTTGCGCTGGCGCGTCGCCTCAACTCTGGCGCCGATCTCTTCGTTCCCAGGATCCTTTCGAGCCGCTTCCTCCGCCATTCGGACCTGAGCGTCGATATCACTTTGCTTGGCTAAGTCGCGATCCAGATTCTCGCAGGCCTCACGCTTGCGCAGCATCTCCGACAAAGTCTGGAACTCGGCCGACTCAAGAAATTGCGGGGGCTGCGCCTCGAGATAGTTCCGGGTTTCCTGTGATCCATGCTCGCGCAACATGCGCTGGCCTTCTTCGAAAGCGTTTTGGATCCGCTTGCGGAGGTGCTCGGAATGTCGGCGCGCGTCTGCGAGCGCGGCGCGCACCCGGTCATCGGTAACGAACTGAACTTGTTCCTCGAGATACTCGGCTGCGGCTTGCGGTCCTTTTTGCGACAAAAGTTGCTGAGAGAACTGCAGCACTTCTCCGACCAGCTTTTCCCGGGACTGCGCTTTGCGGCTGGCGCGCAACAAGTCTTCGATCTCGGTCCTGCCCGGGAATTCGCTTTGCGCCGCTTCCAGCAGGCGAGTCGCTTCTCGAAACTCTTTTCTTCCCAGTGCCTCTTTGGCGCGTTCCAGCAAAGTGCGTTTGTGGACTTCCGCGTCTTCCTGCGTGAGCCGATTCTTGATTGCCGACCGGAGCGACTCCAGTTGCGATTCTCCGGGAACATCTTGCAGCGCTCTCTCCACTAGCGAAAGCGCTTCGAGGGCCTTGCCCGCTTCCAGCAGTGCATTGGCGGCGATAAACTGATCGCGCGCGTAAGCGATCAGCTTGATCCGTTTTTGCTCCGCTTCGGCGAGAGCTTTCAGCTTCAGGAGTCCGGGCTCTTGCGGATAGCGCCGCAATCCTTCCATGGCGATGGCGGAAGCTTGCTCATAATCTTCGCGGGCCAGACCTTCCTCGATTTGCCGGCTCAGCTTTTCCAATTCCACCTTGCGCAGTTGCTGCTCGCGGGCGGTGTTGGCGACTTTTTGCAGCGAGCGGAGCTCCACCGAAGCCGGATCAATGGCTTCGGCTACCTGCAGAGTTTCGAGGGCCCGGGTTAAGTCGCGGGCTGCCAGCTGGTCACGGGCATCGTCGAGCAGCTTGCGGAGGGCCTGCTTACGATCCCGCTCTTCGACCTGCTTGAAAATGACGAAGCGGAGGGCTTTGGCGGAGGTTTCATCCGGGTCAAGTTCAAGCGCCTCACCCACGGCCCGTTTTGCTTCGTCGAGGTCTCCTGCCTGCTGCGCGCCTTCGGCGCGGCGCAGCGCCTGATGCAGGCGAGTGGCCCGAGTCTTCGCTTCCTGGACGGACTGTCGCAAACGCAACAGATCCTGGTTGGTGCCGTCGATCTCGATGGCCTGAGAAAGAATGTTGAGCGCGTCATCATAGCGATGATCGAGAAAAGCTTCGTCGGCCTGCGTGCGCAGCTGGCGAGATTGCTCGACGCGCCGCTGCTGGCGAATGCGCTCCTGCACTTCGCCCAGCATCTGGTACGCGCGGGTGTTGTGCTCTTCGATCCGTAGAAGCTGTTTCAGGCATTCTTCAGCCTTGTTCCATTCCGTCTTTTGGATTGCGGTTTCTGCGCGCTGCAGCCATTCGCGCACGTCCGTATGTTTCTGCTGCTCGCGCAAAAGCTGCAGGTCGAAAGCGAGGTCGCGGCAACTGGCGTAACGGTTTTCGCGGTTCTTGGCCAGAGCCTTGGCGACGATTGAATCCAGCTCGGGCGGGTAGCCTTGGACGTAGGAACCGATGGGCAGAGGGTTGTCATGAATAATGCGATACATGACGGCCGCTTCTCCCGCTGCCTGAAAGGGAAGTGTGCCCGTGAGAAGCCGGTAGAGGACTACTCCGGTGGAGAAAATGTCGGTGCGGATATCGAGCGGCGTGTTCTGGAACTGCTCCGGCGACATGTAATGCAGGCTGCCAACGACTTCGGTGCGGCTGATTCCGGTATCGCCGATTCGGGCAATTCCAAAATCGACGATCTTCACGCTGTCGTCGTTCAGCAGCATCACATTCGCGGGTTTGATGTCGCGATGGATGATACCGCGCTCGTGGGCGTAGGCCAGGCCGTTGCAAATGTTGATACAGATGCGGAGTTTGTTGGCGAGGCTGATCGAGCGGCCGGAGGAGATGGCCGACTCCAGGCTCGATCCCTCCAGGTATTCCATGACCAGGTAAGGGTTTCCATCCTGGTTACCGAAATCGTAAATCGTGACAATGTTCTGATGTTGCAGGCCGGCCGTCGAGCGCGCTTCCACGTCGAATCGCTTTAGCAGGGCGGGGTTCGCCCCGATGATCATCTTGATTGCGACCAGGCGGTCGAGCTGGGGGTCGCGCGCCTTGTACACCACGCCCATCCCGCCTCGGCCGATCAGGTCGACGATCTCGTACTTGCCGATTTTTGTGGGTTGGTCCTGCAATTCAACCCCTGTTTTCCGGTGTTGGGGGGGCGTTAACCGGAGAGATTTCCTTAAAGCCTGGAGTTGGATTGTAGTGCGTTCCAGGGCCTAAGTAAATGGCACTGTGGGGGGCAGTAAAGGGCAAAAACAGGGCCGAATTCGAAAGTCCGGGCTTGTTGTCTTCGTCACGGCGGGAGAGACGTAGCAGGCTTACGTCTCTACGGTTTGCTGGCTTGAGACTTCTGTTCGGGTGCAGCAGGTTTGGGATCGTCGTCATTGCTCTTGATGATGTATTGCACGATGAGCGAAATGCGGCGGTTGGCAGGGTCGAGCGGGGTTTCGGGCTTGCGCAGACGCTGGTCGGCGAATCCGCGGACTTGCGTGATCTGATCTGCCCTGATTCCGTGTGCCTGCATAACACGCCGGGCCGCGTTGGCGCGATCGGTGGAGAGTTCCCAGTTGCCGTAAGTCGGGGAAGTGTAAGGCTGGGAATCGGTGTGGCCTTCAATCGAAAGCTTGTTGGGGAGCTTGCCCAGTTCCTGGGCCAGAGTGATGAGCAACTCGCTGCCGTCGCCGTTCAGCTTGGCGCTGCCAGTGTCAAAAAATGTACCTTTTGCCGATTCGGAAAGTTCGATACGCAGTCCCTCGGCGGTGACGGTCATCTCGATGTGGTTCTTCAATTTCTCGAAGTCCGTCATCTGCTTCATGGCCATCTGCAACTGGTCTTTCAGTTTCGGCATGTTGTCGCGGGTGAGGACGAAATTTTCCCCCGCGCCCACCATATTGGAGCCGACTTTTTTCGCAGTTCCGGTGGGATCCTTGAAATATCCGCCCACGGCTACTTGAATCTGTTTGCTGGAGTTCAGCAGCCAGAGAACGATGAACAGCGCCATCATGGCGGTGACGAAGTCGGCGTAAGCGACCTTCCACGCGCCGCCGTGATGACCGCCGTGACCGCCTTTTTTTTTGAGGATGATGATAGGGCGCGTTTTAGGGTCCATGTTATTTCCCGTTGGCCGAAAGTTATGAGGCCGCGGCGGCTGCTGCGGCGGCTCCGCCGCCACGGCAAGCCTGTTCCAGTTCCTTGAATGAGGGCCTGACGTGACCCGGAACCGCGCGCCGCGCCACTTCGACGGCCATGATGGGGGCGGAGCCCTTCAGAAAAGAAACCATCAGGACCCGCATTACATACAGGAAGGCGTGTTCCTCTTCGGCGGCCTTGGTCATGTTGGTCGCGATCGGTCCCACCAGCCCGTAACACAGCAGGATGCCGAGAAAAGTACCGACCAAGGCCGCAGCTACCTTGTGACCGATTTCCTCCGGCGGGCCGCCGAGCGCGCCCATGGTGATCACCACGCCGAGCACGGCAGCCACAATCCCCAGGCCGGGCAGCGAGTCGGCCATGGTGCTGAGGGCGGCGGTGGGTTGCGTGGAATCGTGGTGCTGAACTTCCATGTCGAGGTCGAGCATCTGGTCGAGGTCGAAGGCGTCGATGCCGGTGATGGCCATGCGCAGGGAGTCGCAGACGAAATCGCAGACGTGATGGTTCTTGAGAAAGGCTGGGTTCTTCGCAAAGACAGTACTCTTCGCGGGCTCTTCCACGTCGGTTTCGAGGGCCATCAAGCCGTCTTTACGGGCCTTGTTCAGCAGGTCATACATCATTTTCAGGGTGTCGATATACGTCTGCTTGCCGAACTTGGAGCTGCCGAAGACTCCGCCGATACCGCCGGCGATCTTCTTGAGAATATGGAGCGGATTCGCGACCAGAAGCGTGCCCACGGCCGCGCCGCCAATGATGACCAATTCTGCAGGTTGAACCAGGACGCGCAGGTTGCCGTGTTCCATCAGATAGCCGGCCACCACGCAACCGAAGACGACGACGATGCCGATAATCGCAAACATTTCTAGCTCCCGGACGTTTCACTCGAAGCGGAAGCGGCCCGGGTTCGCCCGGCCGACGCCGTCTGCAGTGATTTCTGCGCTCGCTCCATGAGGGATTCGACCGTGTCGTCGGGCTGAGCGGTGGCGTGGCCGATGGAAAGAGGCAGAGACCGCCGTTCTCCCCACCATTCGATTCCGTCGCCCAAGAGCAGGCGGCGGACCCGTTCGCGAACCGAGGGCAGCACTTCTTCGCGGCAGCCGTTCAAGATGACGAGAAACTGATCGTCCGCCCAGCGTCCCACGAAATCAGTTCTCCAGAGCGCGCTTTCGAGCGAGCGTGCGACCACGCGCAATAAAGAGGAAGCTGCTTCCGGCCCCAGACTGGCGCGGAAATGCTGCAAACCTTCGAGCCGTACGCAGAGCACGCCGAAATGCACTTGAAACTCCACAAATGTCGTGAGCGTTTCGCGCAAGTGCGATTGCATCCGAGCATGGCTGGCCACGCTCGTGACCTCATCAGTGCACCCAGCAAGCGTGGCGCTGTCCTCCCGGTCACTCGGAGTCACACTCGGTTGCAATTCTTCAAACGTCTCGACCGCGCCGATAATCGATCCGTGCTGGTTGTGCACGGGAACGGCGCGGATACGCACGGGAATTTCATAGCCTGTTTTGTGGTGCAGAAAACCCTCGGCATCGGCGGGCTGCGAGGTCTTGATGGCGCGGGCGACGGGGCAATCTTCGTGGCAGAATTCACAGCCCGGCTGGTCGCAATGCAGCAGAGCTTCCGAGATGCAGGAGTGGCCAATGACTTCGTGACGCAGGCGTCCAGTAATGCGTTCTGCGCCATCGCTCCACAAAATAACTTTCTTTTCCAGGTCGACGACGCACAGCCCGGCCGGCAAGCTTTCGAGGATGCCGCGACAGATTTCGGAATCGTGAAGAAATGGAGACATTGCCTGGTCGAGGGAAAATCCCTGACTATGGGGTTATCGGCAAAATCTGCAAGGACTTCAGAGGGAGGTTAGTTGGTGGAGATCGTGAAATTGACGGTGATGCGGGCCTGGGTCTCGACGGCGTCGGCGCCCAGATAGTGCGGCTTGAAATGCCATTGCTTGACCGCCTCTTCTGCTGCGCTGGCCAGAATGGGCGGGCCGCTCAGCACACGCAAATCCTGGATCAAGCCATCGCGGCCGATGAGCGCCTGCAGAATCACCGAGCCCTGCACTTTCATTTGGCGCGCCAGAAGAGGATAGCCGGGTTTGACCGGCCGGCTGACGATTTCAGCGGTGTCCCCGGAAACCTGCACGTGTTCGGCGGCGGTGCGGACTACGCTAGCCGTAGTGTCACTCCCGCCGCCAGTTACAGGAGCCTCGGAGACTGGCTGCGTGGGTGCGGCGGGCTGCAGATCCACGTGCACTGAGTTCGTGCCGGGATGGACAGCGCGATGAACATCGCCGGCAACAACTTCGATTTCAAGCGGCGGCAGCACGGTTCTGGTGGTCGTTACCATGCCTGGCGGAGCGTCGGCCGGTGCAGCAGTGTCAGGCTCGCTGGATGGGGATGGATCGGCGGGCCGGGCGTTCGCGGCGATCCTACTTTTTGACCGCGCGGATTTCGACTGCGATTTCGATGGCGACGATTTCGACTGCGCGTTCGCACGGCGCGACCTCTTCTCGGCTGGTAACACCGGGCCACCGACAACCGCCTGCGACTGGGTCGGGGTGACATCCGGCGCTGCGTCTCGCGGCAATGGCTGGTCGTCAGCTTCCTGCGTGTCGGGGAACCAGAAATTACGATCGTGGTAAAGCACCAATCCCAAGGCGACGAGCAGCAGGATCAGCGCAACCACCATCATGCGCCGCTGCTTCGGTTCCGCGGAGTTGTCGTATCGCCCGTTGGGAACAACCGGACGATCGACAACGGGAGAATCCACGCCAGGACGATCGGCGACAGGACGATCTTCCTTCGTCGCTAATGTCTTGAACTCGGACATGCCGGGACTGAGCCGCTCCTCGCGAAGATTCTGCGCATAGTAGTATGCCCCAAAAAGCGGGCGATAGGCCACCAAAAGCTGACCCCTGTAGCACTCAGATGGGCAGGCTATGGAGCCAGGTTGACCCACCGTGCATCCGGGTCGTAACTTTGTGGGACTCTTTGAATCCTATATTGAGCACTTATTGGAGTGGAAGGACTATGGAGCCAGAGAACGAGAAGCCGCCGGCGGGCGGACCGAAACGGGAAGATCCGAAGGCGGTCGAGCCCAATGTGGCCGTCCCCGAGGCGGTAGAGTCAAGGACCTCAAATTCAGAAGTCGTCGGGGCGCAGGTCGAGGCGGCGACCGTCCGGGCGGAGATCGTTGAGGAAAAGCCCGTTGAAGAAAAGCCCGTCCCGCCCAAGCTGGTGCAATCGAAGCTTGTGCAACCCGCCATGAATGCACGCCGGTTTGCCCAGGTTTCTCGCCGGGAGTTGCTGAAGGTTGCGCCAGTGCTCGTGTTGGGGGCGTTTGCCATTCCGAGGTTTCAGGATTCGTTGCTCAAAAAGGGGCTGGGGTTCAGCGATTGGGCCTCGGCGCGGCTATTTCGGCGCGGTCACTTGGCTCCCACTTTCGCGGATGCTGACCTGACGCCGTTCGAGAAGTTTCCCATCAACGGATACGACGTGGAGGATCCGGGGGTGATCTTCGAAAATTGGAGTTTGACGGTGAGCGGTGCGGTGCAGAAGCCCGCAGACTACAAGCTCGAACAGATTCAGGCGTTGCCGCGAGTGCGGCAGAATACGCGTCACATCTGCGTCGAGGGATGGGACGTGATTGGGCGCTTTGGGGGCGCGCGCCTGTCGGATTTTCTGACGATGATCGGGGCCGACACGTCGGCACGATTCATAACGGTAGCTTGCGCCGACGACTATTATGAATCGCTGGACATGGCGACGGCGCTGCATCCGCAAACCCTGCTTTGTTACGAAATGTACGATCAGCCGCTCACCCGCAAACACGGGGCGCCGTTGCGGCTGAATATCCCGACAAAAATTGGATATAAGCAAGCGAAGTATCTCACCGATCTGAAGGTCACCAACGTTCTCGATAAGGTTGGATATTGGGAGGATCAGGGGTATTCCGAGTTTTACGGGCTGTGAAAAGCGATTGTTGATTTTTTGATTGTTGATTGAACCGGTTGACCCTTGGATTGTGAATCAGCGGTCAGCAATTCCAGATTCGGAGACGATATATGAGCGGTACAGCAATCGATATCGTACGCACGACTGGGGAAACGTCTGAGACCGTGGCTCGCGCCGTGTATGAGCATCCGCTGCCGGTGCGGTTGTGTCATTGGGTGAACGCCATTTCTCTGTTCGTCATGGTAGGTAGCGGGCTGCAGATTTTTCGGGCCTTCCCGAGTTTTGGCGCCAAGATTCCGCAGAAAGATTTGCTGAACTGGCCGAGATCATTCGCCATTGGCGGATGGCTGGGCGGGGCGCTGCAATGGCACCTCACGTTTATGTGGATTTACATTGCGACCGGAGTGGTCTATCTCGGTTATCAGATCTTCAGCGGTCACTACCGGCAGGTGTTATTTACGCGGCGCGATATTCCGGGCGTGTGGCCGATGGTAAAGCATTATTTCTTTTTTGGGCCTAAGCCTGAAGCCCGCGAGGCTTACAACCCGCTGCAGAAACAGGCGTACACGACGGCGATTGGGCTGGGCGTGCTCTCTGTGTTGACTGGGTTGGCCGTGTGGAAGCCGGCGCAGTTTTCCTGGCTGGCGTGGCTCATGGGCGGGTTTCATTGGGCGCGGCTCTGGCATTTTCTGGTGATGTGGGCGATCTTAGCATTCGTGTTCGGGCATCTGGTGATGGTGATTCTGCACGGCTGGAATAACTTCGTTTCCATGCTGACGGGGTGGAAGAAGGATCCGGACTACTGATTGGCGAGAGTTGCATTAATTTTCCTCAGGGGCTAAAGCCCTGGCAGTGTTGGTTCTGGATGGCACGGCTTAAGCTGTGCCCTTCCCAAAACGATTTGCTGCGTAGCTTGTGGAACGGAATAAGGATTCGTACCGGAACCAAGAATGGCTTCGAACGCCGTCGTCAACAATTCGGAACAAGCGGGCATGACGCGCGAGCAGGATTTGATCGCGCGGGTGCAGCGCGGGCAGAACGAATTGTTCTATGAGTTGGTGCGGCCCTACGAACGGCGCGTGTATGCGGCGGCGCTAGCGATTCTCCGCAATGAGACCGACGCCGAGGACGCGGCGCAGGAAGCGATGCTGAAGGCGTTTGCCAACATCCGGCAGTTTCGCGCGGAGGCTCGCTTCAGCACCTGGTTGATTCAGATTACGGTGAACGAGGCACTGATGCGGCGGCGAAGGGAGCGAACGGTAGTGATGGAAGGCATTGACGACCGGCGTGACGAAGACAGCGACTACGCGCCGCGAGACTTCGCCGACTGGCGCGAGATTCCCTCCGAATCGTTGGAACGCAAGGAAGTGCGGCTGAAGCTCGCCGACGCGCTGGCAACGCTGGACCGCAAATATCGCGACGTGTTCGTGCTGCGCGACATGGAGCAGTTAAACATTCAGGAGACGGCTGAAGCGCTGGGAATTTCGGTGGCCTCGGTGAAGACGCGGCTGTTGCGGGCGCGACTGATGTTGCGCGATCTGCTGGCCGCTGGATGGGAGCAGGGCTGGTTCAGCCGGCTGCCGTTCGAGAAGGGAAACAAGCCATGGTGAACTCGAAAGACGACAACAACGCGGTGAACTGCGAACAGGTGTGGCAGGAGATTTCGAACTACATTGAAGGCGAAGTCGGGCCGGGGCTGCGCTCGTCCATGGGCGAGCATTTCCGCACCTGCAAGCGCTGCTCGTCTGTGCTGGAGGGAACGCGCAATGTGATCCGGCTGTATTCCGACGAGCGCATGATCGACGAGCAGACGATCGAAGTCCCGGCCGGGTACGGACGGCGGCTGGAAAAACGGCTGGCGCATAGTGCGCGGGCGCGCAGCGGTCGGTGGTCGACATGGTCGGCATGGTTGGTCCCGGTGGCGGCTCTCGCGTTGTTTGCCGGGGGATTGCATGTGGCGAATTCCATGACCTCGGGACCGGAACTGAAGTCAGAGCATGCGCAGCCGGGGCAGGGCATACCACCGGATTTGCTGGTCGTGGTCACGGCGGATGCTAAGGTGTTTCACGTTCCCGGATGCGGGTTCATTCATAACAAGGCGACAGAGCGAATGCTGACGGCCAAGGAAGCGATGGCGCAGGGGTACGTCCCGTGCTTGCGGTGTATGCGGGAATATTTGCAAGTAGCGGCTGCGGGGCACGTTGCGTTGGAGCCGGAAGCGGACGCCGATGGGGACGAAGAAACCTTGCAGAGCAACGGGCGGTAAGGAATCGCACGAGGCTTAGGAAGAGAAGAAAATAGCGCGGGCCGAGAGCCCGCGCCCTGATTCCAAGCCGCCTGACTTAGTTCTGCTTCATCGGATCGTTCTTCATACTGTCATCTTTCTTCATATTGTCTTTCTTCATGTCGTCCTTCTTCATCGCATTCTGCTTGGCGGCTTTCTTGGTTTTTGGCTTGGCAGTTTTGGAGGTGGTCGCCGGCTTATCCGATTTCATCTGGTCGTTCTTCATTTGATCGTTCTTCATTTGATCAGTCTTCATCGAATCATTCTTCATCGAATCATTCTTCATCTGATCGTTCTTCATGGTGTCTTGCTTGGCATCGTCTTTCTTCATGGTGTCCTGCTGCATCTGGTCCTGCGCGAAAGCGGCCATCGATGCGGTCAGGGCACAGGCGAGAAGCGCACTGCTGAGAATCGTTTTCATATTGATCTCCTCGGATGAGTTTGAATTGTCGGCAGGCTCTTACCTGCGGGCAGAGATGGGATGAGCTATATGGCTGGAAGTTACATCGAGCTTAGGCTTTCTTCGGTCCTGATAATTCAGAGGAGCAGCTCAAAGTAAATGAGGGGGCTCTTGCGGTAGGCGACGCGGGCAACTTCGCGGAAACCGCATTTTGCGTAGAATCCACCGGCGCCCGTGTGATTATCGTAGGCGTCGAGGCGGATGGCATCGGCGGGCCAGGCGCGAGCTTGTTTCACGGCTTCGTTAATCAGCCGGCGGCCAATTCCTTGGCGCTGCATGGCAGGAATCACGGCCATAGCCGTCAGATAGAGCGGCTTTTCGACCGGAGTGAAATAGGAGACATCGATGGCCCAGGGCTTCTTGCTCGGCAAGTTCAGAGTACCAACGATGATTTTGCCTCGGCGCGCGACTAGCACACGCGCATTCCGAATGGCTAGGAGCGCGCCTTTTTCTGAAGTCTTGTTTGATCTGAATCCGCGGCGAGTGAGATCTTCTGCCACAGCAGTGGAGTGCGGCCAGTTCAAGGGCGTCGGCTGGGCTGGCAGTAGAGATTGCAAGCTTCATCCCGCTCTTCGAACCTCGAATCAAACGTTTAAACCGTTTATGACCGCATCGCTGTTAGCAGGCCAGTTGGTCGCGCGTCAGCTTCAGGCCAGGCAGATTTCCCAGGACAGTTACCGCAACCGATTCGGTTTTGAAGAACTCATTGGCCAGTTCGGTGAGATCTTCGGCGGTGACGGCTTCGATTTTCTCGATGAGTTCGTCGAGGTCGTAGAAGCGGTCAAAATACATTTCCTGGCGGGCGAGATTCGACATGCGGGCGGTGCTCGATTCGAGCGAGAGCATCAAGCTGCCTTTGAGCTGGGCTTTGGAACGCTTGAGTTCTTCCTCGGGCACGGGTTCGGCCTTAAGGCTGCGGAACTCTTTCACGACGGACTGTACGACTTTGGAAGCGGACGGCAGAGAGGTGCCGGCGTACACCGCCAGGCATCCGGTGTCGCGGTAGGGGTTGAGGTCGCTGTAGATGGAGTAGGCCAGGCCTTGGCGCTCGCGGATATTTTGGAAGAGGCGGGAACTCATGCCTCCGCCGAGCAGAGTGTTGAGAATGTAGCCGGCGTGGCGCTTCTCATGCGCGATGGGATGCGCGGGCACGCCGAGGCACAACTGCACCTGCTCGAGAGCTTTCTTGTTGCGAAGAATGATGCGCGAGACAATTTTCGGAGCGGAGGAATGGAAGCCATTTCCGTTTTTCGAGAGCTTCATGTGCTCGAAGTGCCGGGTGACGAGTTCGACGAATCGGTCGTGATCGAGGTTACCAGCCGCGGATACGATGATGTTTCCCGGCGAGAAACGGTGGGCGTAGGCATCGACAACCGGCTGGCGCTCGAAGCGCTTGACGGTTTCCTTCGTACCCAGAATCGGCTTGCCCAGCGGATGATCTTTCCAGAAGTTCTGGGTAAAGATTTCGTGGACGAGATAGTCGGGATTATCTTCGTCCATTTTGATTTCTTCCATGATCACGCCGCGTTCGCGGGTGATGTCGGCGGGATCAAAATTGGGATACAGGACCAGGTCGCTCAGAATGTCGAGCGCGGTGGGAACGTGTTCGTCGAGCACCTTGACGTTGAAGCAGATGCATTCCTTGGCGGTGAACGCGTCCATGTTGCCGCCGATGGAGTCGACCTGGCGGGCGATTTCCTCCGCCGTGCGATGCTTGGTCCCTTTAAAGACCATGTGCTCGATGAAGTGCGAGATGCCGTTCCATTCGGCTTCTTCGTCGCGCGAACCGGTTTGTAGCCAGATTCCGATGGAAGCGGAGCGAATGTGCTGCATCTGCTCGGTAATGATGGTCAGCCCGTTAGGCAGCTTTTGACGACGAATATTGCGGACTTCTTTGGCCATTTTGAGATTTTCGGTAGTGATAACCTTGCTATTAGACGCCGCTTCAAAGCTGAAGACTCGGCGGAGGAACCTTTACTATTCTGACATAGGGCAGTTGAGTGTGCGAGAATAGTTTAGTTATTTAGAATCAGCAGGTTATGAAGAATTCATCGCAAATCGCTCTGCTCGGGTTAGACCGCGACGAACTCGGCGCGCTGGTAGGGAGCGTGGGCGAACGCCCCTATCGCGCCCGGCAGATCGCGGAAGCGGTGTACCGGCAGCGGGTGGAGTCGATGGAGCAGATCTCGACTTTGTCGCAGGAGCTTCGGGCGAAGCTGGCGGAAAAGGGCGTGACGATCGGGCTGCCGCGGATTGAGAATCGGTTCGTGTCGCAGGATGGGACGGTGCGGTACCTGATCGCTTTTGCCGACGGGCAGAGCGTCGAGACGGTTTGGATGCCGGAGGGGGACGGCGGGGAAGCGGGGGATGGAAGCGAGGCTGGGGAACAGGCGGAGCGGTTTGCAGAGCTGAATACCTCGGGGGCTGAAGCCCTCTCAGAAAAGGAACCTGCCGCAGCGCTGAAGCGCTGCGCCACCCAAAAACGAAGCAGCTCCCTAAATCGGAAACCGTCACAGGGACAAAATCAAGGGCGCTCGACGATTTGCATTTCCAGCCAGGTCGGGTGCGCGGTCGATTGCCAGTTCTGCCTGACGGCCCTGCTGGGCGTGAAGCGCAATTTGACCGCGGGCGAAATCGTTGGTCAGGTGTGCGCGGTGCTCAAAGACCAAAACGTTTCGCCGCCCGAGGATCGCATCAACCTGGTTTTCATGGGTATGGGCGAGCCGTTCCTGAACTACGAGAATTTTGTGAAGGGCGCGCGTCTTCTGGTGGAGGAAGTCGGCATCGCAGAGCGGCGGATGACGGTATCGACGGCGGGAATCGTGCCGCGCATTCATGAGTTCGGCGGAGAGAAAATCCGGCCCAAGCTGGCGATTTCTTTGAACGCTTCGAACGATGCGCTGCGCACCCAGCTGATGCCGCTGAACAAGAAATGGAATTTGGAAATGCTGATGGCAGCGGCGAGGGACTACCCGCTGCGCACGCGGGAGTGGATCACGTTTGAGTACGTGCTGCTCGGCGGTGTGAACGATGAGCCGCAGAACGCCAGGGAAGTGGTGGAACTGCTGAAGGGGATGCGCTGCAAAGTGAACCTGATTGCGCTGAACCCAGGACCGGGGATTGAGTTCGCGACTCCGAGCGTGGAGCGGGTCACGGAGTTTCAAAATATTCTGCGCGAGGGCGGGATTCCGGCGTTCGTGCGGCGTCCGCGGGGACGGGACATTTACGCCGCATGCGGGCAACTCAAGCGTACGGTTGAGACTGCCAGATCACCGGCACTGTCGAGTCCTTCGGTTTGACCGGAGTTGACTCGGTGACGGGAAGTTCCACACGCAGCAGCATGGCGCCGTCTTCGCGTCGCTCCTGCGAGATTTGGCCGTGGTGTTCCTGAAGAATACCCTGACATGCGCTCAGTCCCAGACCGTCTTCGAGATCGACCGGAGTCGCGGGGCCGTCGGCCGATGGGGCAACAGGCAATGCTTCCGTCGCGATTCGCACTACGGAAATGCCCGCCTGCGATTCGGTGCTGACGATCAGGACCCGTCCCCCGTGCTCGTTCAGCACGTGCAGGCAGTTGGCCACGAGTTGCAAGCAGACCTGCAGCAACTGATTGGAGTCGCCCAAGACTTTTGGCAATGCGGGATCAAACTCAGTTCGAACTTCGATGCCGAGAGTCTTCCACTGGGGCTCAGTCAGCTTAACCGCCGTACGAGCCAGCGTGTTCAGATCGAGGGGACTCTTGGGCGCGGGCGCTTGCCGGGCAAAGCTGATGAGGCTGGCGACCAGAGACTTTGTGCGACGAACATACTGACCAATCTTTGCCGCCAGGGGTTGCTGCTCGGGCGTGAGGTGTGTGCTCAACAGCATGTCGGAATAGCCCAGCATGGCGGTGATGGGGTTGTTGAGTTCGTGGGCCGCTCCGCCGACCAACTGACCAATCGACGCCAGCTTTTCCGACTGAAGGATCTGCGCCTGCAGGCGCTGCAGATTGTCGAAAGAGTTCCGCGACTGGTCCAGCAAGTGGATGAGTTCGCGATCCAGTAAATGCTGGCGGGCGAAGACCATGAGTCCCATCAGGAATGCGGCCGCCAGCGTCAGCGACAGCCGGAACACGCGAATGCGCGGCGAGACTGCGTTATCCGACATGGCCCAGGCGGCGAACAGAGGAAGCGAGAAAACCGCAATCATACTGCAGCGCGCGATCCATACTCCGTAAACGGTGGAGGTTTCACGGGCGTCGGCCTGCGGTTCTTCAGCCTTGGTTGTGAGCCCAATCCAAGTGAGACACGCCATCGAAACTGCGAGAGGAATGTCGTAAAAACTGCCGGTGTAATAGGTGTTTCGCGAAATCGCCCAGTTTGCGAGCGTGGAGCCCACGCTGTAACAGAAGCTCGTGCCGAACAGTGCAGCGTAGAGAGTCCGCCAGTGACCTTTGCTGCCGATCCAGCAGGCGAATAGGCCGGCCAGGAACGCTATATTCTCGGAGATATACACGGCGTTCAGGTTGCGATCATAGGCCGCCACGTCGGCCACGACATATTGCCAGGGCATGACGATCAAGACATAAAGATAGAACCACCAAACCAGCAGCAGGGCGAAATCGAGGCGACCCAACCGCGCGGCATATTCGTCGCGAGGGGCGTGCGGACGGAGCGCCAGAGCGGCCATCAGCGGGACCAGATGCAGAAAGAGCACGACGTCGCCGGCACAGAGGTCGGGCACTTCGCGGCGCAGCACGACTTCGTAGTAAGTCCAAAAGACTTGATAGCCGAGCCAGAAAGTAAGGCCCAGAGAGATGAGCGACCAGAACATCCGCATGCGGCCTCGAGAACGTACGGCTAGAGGAGCGAAGGCAGCCGCGCCCGAAGCCAACAGGAGAGTGTCGGCGATGTCGCACACTGCGGCCAGGGCAAAAGACTTGGGCAGGATGAGTGCACCCACCACCAGGGTCGCCAATACGGCAACGACCGCCCCCAGCCACACTTTGTTACGCTTGCTCAAGACAGTCCTCTGCAGGCATTCTAGACGGGATCCGGAAGTGACATTGGTTACCGTAGTAACCAAATGCGTGGTTCAGGAAAAACACGAGTTGGACCTTGGGCGGGGTGTACACCAAACCCTCACTTGCTGGTAAGCTTTTCTTATTCAATAATATGCAGCGAAGCCGCCACCACGTCCGTGGAGATGGACGCGATTGAATCCTCTGGTTGAGCGCTACCGACATTCCTGGAGACTCAGAATCCCGCCTGATCCGGGGGAAACGCGCCGGATCGAGCGCTGGCTGGCGACTGCCCGGGTGTTTCTGGCAGTTGCGACGCTGGTGGCGATCCGAATGGACCCTACGGAACTGGGGAACTCGTGGGCGGCGTACGGCCTGTTCGTGTTTTATTTGGCGAATGCGATTCTGATCCTGATGCTGCTCAAGCGCAGGCAGCAGTCGACCGCGGGTTTTCGGTTACTGGTGCATGCCGGGGATGTGGCCTGGCCGGCGGTGATTTCAATCTTCGCGGAAGGACCAAGAGCACCTTTTTATCTCTTCTTTTTTTTCGTCCTGGCCGCGGCTGCTTACCGGTGGGGACTTTGGGAAACGCTGGCAACGGCGGCGGCGGAGGTGGCACTGCTATGGGTGGAAAGCTTCGTGCTCTTGCACCTGCACCTGGGACCGGGCGGCGCGCTGCCATGGGCGGTGCTGAATGGGCTGCGCGTAAGGGTGCCCGAGTTCGAGCCCCAGAGGCTGTTCATGCTCTCGGTCTATCTGCTCGTGATGGGATTATTGCTGGGATATCTGGCTGAGCAGCAGAAGCATCTGCGGGCGGAGAAGTCGGTGATCACCGGGACGCTGTCGCGGGTGCGCGTGGAAGCCGGCCTGACGGGGACGATTGAGCAGATTTTCCAAGAGGCCATGTCGATGTACGGGGCGTCGCGGATGCTGGTGGCATCGCAGGAATCGCATAGCCACCGGGTTTTTGTGGGCGAGTTGAACCGGGCGAAAGGACATGCACCGTCCGAATTCCATTGGTTGGAATCCGGCTTGCGAGACGCGAAAATCTACCTGGATGATTTTCCCGGGGACGTGTGTTACGCGTCGGTCAATGGAGATCGATGGACCACCCTGGCACTGGATGCAACTGGTCACGCGGTCCCGGTGGCGAACCTCGCATCCATTTCTCAACTACGACAAATCCAGACGTTCGACTCGATGGTCACGGTTTCGTTTCTGTTTGGGAGTGAGTGGAGAGGCCGGTTATTTCTGTTCAACCCGGTCTGGCGGGGGGAGAAGCAGGAGGAACTGCGCTTTCTGCTCGATCTGGTCCGGCAAGTCGGTCCCGCGGTCTACAACGTTTATCTCTTGCACCGGTTGCGGCGCCGGGCGGGCGCGGCCGAGCGGGCGCGCTTTGCGCGCGACCTGCACGACGGCGCGGTGCAGTCGCTGATTGCAGTGGAAATGCAGGTCGACGTGCTGCGCCGGCAATCCGATGCTGGCAAACCGATTGGCTCGGAATTAGGCCGTATCCAGGGCCTGCTGCGCGAAGAGGTGCTGAAATTGCGCGAGCTGATGCAGCAGATGAAAGCCATCGATGTGGACGCGCAACGACTGCTTGGAGTTCTGAACGACACCGTCGAACGCTTTCAACGGGAAACCGGGATCACAGCGCGGTTTGTCACCGAGCTCGATCAACTGGACATGCCGCAGCGAGTTTGCCGCGAGATCCTGCGCATTGTGCAGGAAGGACTGGTCAACGTAAGGAAACATAGCGGAGCGCGCCACGCGCTGGTGCGTTTGGCATCGAGCCCAGAAAAATGGAGCCTGACTCTGGAAGACGATGGCAAGGGGTTTCCCTTCGCGGGCCGGTATAACCAGGATCAGATGGAAGAAGCGGGAAAAGGGCCTATGATCATAAAGGAACGGGTGCGTTTAATTGCCGGGGGACTCACGGTAGAATCAAATCCCGGACAGGGAACGCGTCTGGAAATCAGCGTGCCTCGCGGCGGGGAAGTGCCTCATGAATTTTAGAAAAGCGCAGCAGGTTCGTCTTGTCATTGCCGATGACCATCCCATCTTCCGCGACGGACTGCGGCGGTTGCTGGAGGCCGAGGCGGACTTGAAGGTTTTGGGTGAAGCCTCGGACGGCGCCGAAGCGGTGAAGCTGGCGCGGCAATTGAAGCCCGACATTCTCCTGCTCGATTTAGCCATGCCCAAGCATCCAGGGCTGGAGGCTCTGCGGGATTTGAGTGTTCCGGCGAATGCGACTCCCGTGCGGGTGATTCTTCTGACGGCAGCCGCGGAAAAAAGTCAGATCGTCGAGGCGCTGCAACTGGGAGCGCGCGGCGTGGTGCTTAAGGATTCCGCAACGCAGCTTTTGCTGAAAGCGATCCACACCGTGATGGCCGGCGAGTACTGGGTTGGACGCGAGAGCGTCTCTAACCTGGTGCAGTACCTGCGCACGCTGATGCAGTCTTCGCACGACGAGGCGCGGCAGAAGAAATTCGGCCTGACTCCGCGCGAACTTGAAATCGTCTCCGCCGTAGTGGCGGGGTACTCAAACAAGGAAATAGCCGAATACTTCAAGATCAGCGAAGATACGGTGAAGCACCATCTCAGCAATATTTTTGACAAGCTGGGCGTCTCCACTCGGCTGGAACTGGCGCTGTTTGCGGTGAATCAAGCCTTGCCGCTGAAAAGCATTGCCTGAGCAGCAGTTACGCCTGGGGTGGTGCGGAAGGGAGTGGTGGCACTTCCGTGCCATTGGCGGGGGCAGGTTGGAATACTACAATTCCTTTACAGATCAGCCTTGCAAACCTGTGGGTAGGGTACGTGTGAGCGGCGGTTCCCCGGTTGGTGTGGGGCACATGATCATAAAGTGAGAAAGAGGAGCCCGGTGGCGAAACGGTTACAGCAACTCTGGAACGATGAGCGTGGACAGGACATTGCGGAATATGCAGTGATGTTGGCTGTGATTCTCGTCATTGTCGTGGGCACGATCCGGCTCATCGGTTCGAACGCAAACAACGTGTTTTCGCAGGTTGGCAGCGCCATTCAATAAGAGCCGACTCGACCAGCCCTAAGCACGCGGCAAAGGCTGCGATGTGCGGGCCCTCCATTCCTCCGCGTATGCAAGTTGTTCGGCGCTTCCCTTGTTTCCCAAAAGAAAGTTTCTCTCCCGAACAATTTCCCCGAACGAACCTGAAACAATTATTTTTGTTCAGTCTGTGACGGCGACCCGGTCGTGAGCGCAACCTTATCCGCGCCATTGGCAGACAAGCGCGTCAGGTAGGGGAAAAAGGGAGTGATTTCAAACTCCATTTTCTCGCGGGCGGAGGTCAACGCTACCGGCTTGGACTTGTTGAGTTCCACTTGATCCGTCCAGGGATCGACCTTGAGGCGGCCCCCGAGTGGCAGAGCCGCAATCTGGTCGAGACGTTTCTCGTCGAGGTTCGGGGCTGAGGCCAGAAGGGCTGCCATACGGACGTTCTTCTTATCGGCAAAGCTGTTTCCCAGGTGAGGGCGAATCAGGTGTCGCAGGTCGGGGGCTTTTTCCTGAAGAGCCTTCAAGAATAATCCGGCATTGCCGAGTTTGTCTTTGTACGGGGAGTTCTTCAGCAGTTCGAGAGCCTTTGCGTCGGCGGCGGCTTCTTCCGCAGGGTTGCGCTTGAAGTCGAGGCGTTGAAAGGTTTCGTCATCGGGGAAGAACATCTTGTCGTTGAAAGCGAGCTTGGTGTCCAGGCGATGTCCCAGCACAATGTGGCTCAGTTCGTGCGCCAGCACCATGGCAAGGGACGCTTCATCCGGAAGAACGTCGATCAAGCCGCGGCTCATGACGATGGTGTGGCCGATGGTGAACGACTCGAGAGGCGCCGTCAATAGAATACGGCAGTGAACGTCGCCCTGCAGGTCAATGTTGTTGGTGACCAGCAGATTGTTGACCACGGTCCCCAGAATCTTATCGACCTCGCCGGGAGGCGCCAGCAAGCCGATCTTTTGCAGGCGGTCGACGGCGTTCTCTTCGGCCTGTTGCTCCCACATGCGCTCGGCGACAACCGGCGTGGCATCGGAGGCAGTGGCGCTCTGATCATTCACCGATTGAGGAGAGTCGATCAGAATTTGGGTGAACTCCTCATTCTTGCCCAGACTTTTCAGATCATAACCCCAGAGGCGGGTCTGCGCTTTGAAGTGCAGAGTCTTGGTCAGTCCGGTCTTGAGGTTGGACTCTTCGGTGTAGACGTAGGCGGGCAGCCAGGTTCCGGGGCGCATGTTCAGGCGCCAACTGTCGAAGTGGAAAAAGAAATTGATCTTGGGCTGCGGGTAGTAGCTTCCATTAAAGCGGACGATGTTGTAATCCTGGTCTTCGACCCAGATCCTGCCCATAAAGCGCGAAACCTTCTGCCCTTCCTTGGGCTGTATATCGATCACGAGGCAGCGGACTTCGCCCAGAAATTCGCGCCGCACAAAAGTGAAGTTGTAATACTTTTTCTGAAAATCGGAGTCGACCACCACCATCTGCGCGAAGCCCATGGGCAGAAAGTGCAGGGAGTAAACGCCGGTCAACTTGGCGACCATGCGATGACCGAATCCTGGTTGGCCGACGAAAGAAACGTCCTCAGGGCCATCCGACATGTCGAGCCGGCCGAGGAAATACTGATCTTTCACGGGAGTTGTGTTTCCGTCTTTATCGTCCTTCAAATCCTGCAGGTAGGTCTCAATCATGGGATGCATGTGACGCATCTGGGCCATGAACAGGTGCTCGCGCTGCACCACCCGATCCATCACCTCGTTGAGCGTGACTGCTGGAGTCGGCACCGACTCGGTGCTTTGAGGGGGTGCGCTTTGAGCGGGCGTGCCGACCGGAGCGGTCGTCTTAGTAGGAGCAGGAGCCATCGCAGGTTGTCCCGCGGCAGGAGAATCTTGAGCGGTGGCGGCGAAAGCGCAGACCAGCGCCATAAGAACCAATACCGAGCCCGAACGAACAATCTGCATAAGCCCCTTCTGGGAGATGATCACGCTAATTGAAAAATGATGTGCAAAACGACCGTCGAGTCTGAGGGTTGGCCGTCCTTCAACGCGGGCTTGAAGCGGATCTGCTCGGCGGCGTGTACCGCTGCGTCGTCCAAGCCATGCCCAAGTCCGCGAACGACTCGCAACACCCGTATTTTACCGGACGCCTCAAAGACAGCCTCAAGAAGCACCTCACCCTCAATGTGCTTGGCTTTGGCGTCATCTGTGTAGATGGGAGTTGGCTTGGAAAGGATTTCCGCAGGCACGATTTTCGCCACCGCCTGGGCAGCCGGATGCGACTGAACAGTGGGAGGAGCAGGAACATCGGCATCGCCGAACCCCGCCGAGCGCACTGCGCCGCGAGAAGCGTGTGGATCGCTGGTGGCAACGCCCCCGCCGAATCCTGTGCTGGCAACTACGCCGCGCGCACCTTTGGCTCCGCCTGTTCCATTGCCATAGCCAGGTCCGGTGGGCATGTCAAATCCGCCAGCCTGCGCAATGTTAACGGCCCTGGTCTGCGTCGTTTTCGCAGGCACGCCGTTAGGGTCGCCGAATCCGCCCGTCTGCACTTTCTCCGGCGCGCGTTCAATGGTTTGAGGCGCCGAACTCCCGGTCGAGAACAGGTTGGTTGCTACGATTTTCTTGGGAATGACTGGCGCCGTAGAAGGCGGCAGGTCAAGCTTTTTTTCGGCAATCTTCACTTCGGGAGCGGGCGCAACCTCGACTTTTGGTTTAGGCAGAGGTTGAGAAGCCGGGAGGCGCAGGGCCGCCGGCGGAGGATCAACCTTGGCCACTAGAAGCGGCTTCGGAAGTTGCCGCTGCGGCGTATGGTTGACCGGGACCGGGGTCGGAACCAATTCGATCGCGTGGTAATCCTTTTTCGGGCCTTCCATAATTTCAGGATGGAGGACCGGAATCCATACGAGAATCGCGATGACAACCGCTTGCACCCCATAGCTCCAGACCAGCTCAGACCACGGCATCTTCCACTGCGGGAGCGGGGTAAACAGGTTTGATTGGTTGGAAGGCAACGGCATAATCAACTCTGATGGTACAACGTCTGATGGTCCAACGATTTCAACGCGTAACGGTTCAAGGTGCAAACGTCTGGTGCAACGGTTCAAACCCCGCGGACAATGCAAAAGTTCTCCGGCCTTTTCGAAACGCTGGGACGGCAGGACAACTTAAAGTGTACTATCCCTGGTTGGGTTATGCACGATACAGGCCATTTGGCACAGCCGAGGAAAACTGAAAAAACCTGTAGGATCAGCCGGTTACGAGATATTGGCCGCGATTCGACAGGAAGCCGGGCTGGGGGGATGCACGAAACTACATCCTGGGTGGACAGATTTCCCACTACGCAACCGCGGTTCAAGACGCCCCTCAGAGCCCTTAGCAGCGCACGATTTTGTCGCTCTGAATACCCCGGGTGGCGTTGCGGGTGTCGACCACGAGTTTGGCCTGTTCAACGATGTGGCGATAGTCGTAGTCGGAGTGGTCGGTCACGATCACGATGCAGTCGTATTGGCCAAGATCGGTCAACTCCGAGCGCTTCATCTGCAGATCATATTTCCGGCCTTTGCCAATAATCGGGAAGTAGGGATCGTTGTAGCTGACCTGAGCGCCATCTTTTTGCAGGAGTTCGATGATGGTGAGCGCGGGCGACTCGCGCAAATCGTCGATGTCTTTTTTGTAGGCCACGCCCAAGATCAGAACCCGGGCGCCATTGACTGACTTCTTGTGGCCGTTCAGCGCGCCCGACACGGACGAGAGAACGTGATACGGCATGTTGTTGTTGATCTCCCCGGCAAGCTCGATGAAGCGGGTGCGGAAATCAAACTCTTTGGCTTTCCACGAGAGATAAAAAGGATCGATCGGAATGCAATGCCCGCCCAGTCCGGGCCCGGGATAGAAGGGATGGAAGCCGAAAGGCTTGGTGGACGCGGCTTCGATAACTTCCCAGATGTCGATGCCCATGCGCAGGCTCAGCAGCTTGAGTTCGTTGACCAGAGCGATGTTCACGCAGCGGTAAATGTTCTCCAGCAGTTTTGTCATTTCCGCGGCGGCGGGCGACGAGACCGGAACGGTGCGCGCGAAAATGGAACCATACATGGCGCCGGCGAATTCCGACGCCTGCGCATTTAATCCTCCAACAACCTTCGGAATATCGCGGCGGGCGACCGTGGTGTTGCCGGGATCTTCGCGTTCGGGGGAGAACGCCACAAAAAATTCCTTTCCCGTAGAAGGCCCGTTGCGCGCGGCTCTGAGACCGGCTCGGTTTTCCTTTTCGAGGATGGGGATCATCACTTCTTCGGTGGTGCCGGGATAGGTCGTACTCTCAAGGACGACGAGTTGTCCGGCGCGCAAATGAGGAGCGATGGAGTGCGTTGTGTCGGTAATGTAGCTGAGGTCGGGCTCGTGGTATTCATTCAGCGGCGTGGGGACGCAGATGATAATGGCGTCCATTTCGGTGAGTTGTGAATAGTCAGCGGTCGCGGAAAACCCGTGCGCCTTGGCGGACTGGATTTCCTCAGCCGCGATACGGTAGATGTAAGAACTGCCCTTGGCCAGACTGTCGATCTTGCG
Source organism: uncultured Acidobacteriota bacterium (assembly GCA_963755795.1). GTDB lineage: Bacteria > Acidobacteriota > Terriglobia > Terriglobales > Acidobacteriaceae > Sulfotelmatobacter. The sequence continues at coordinate 178,117 of CAVWLI010000028.1, forward strand.
AGGGTCGATGTCAAAGCCGGTCACCCGGAACTTCTGTTCGCTGTACAACAAAGCCAGGGGAAGTCCTACGTACCCCAGGCCGATGATGCCAATGCGGGCCTGGCGCTGCTGGATTCTGGTCTTGAGTTGATCAAAAGAAGTGTCGGCGGCAGAGGAAGTCGTCATGAAATATTTTTCCGGGATGAAGCTCAGATGTACAGCGCGAAGCGCTTCAATTCTAGCACGATGAAAGGGCGACGGCCTTTGCGACCAGGGTGAGACGCAGCCGTGAAAGCCAATTCTCGGGCTTCAAAGGAGCTGGGAAAGAGCTGGGTTCAAAGAGCTGGGTTGCAAGCTAAGAAAGGGTTGATCGATTGGCCAAAGACTTGAGCGAAAGAAAAGGACTACGAGTTTGGATCGTAGCGGTTGTGCTGGCTGCGATGTTGCTGGTGTTCGCGGCGAATGCCGGCCGACTTTTGGTGGTGGACGATCCGCAGCCCTCAGACGTGATTTTGGTGCTGGCGGGCGAAACGGATCGTCGTCCGGCGCGTGCAATCCAGCTATTGGAGCAGGGTTATGCCCGCCGCGTGGTTATTGACGTTCCAGCGGAAGCCAGGATTTATGGATCGACCGAACTGCAGCTCGCGGAGAAGTATGCGCAGAGCCTACCGCAGTCGTCGGCAATCCGGATCTGTCCGATTGAAGGGCTCTCGACGCGGGAGGAATCGCACGATGCGGGAAAATGCCTGGCTCGCGAGGACGGGCGCCGGATCTTGATTGTCACTTCGGAGTTCCATACGCGGCGGGCGCTGAGCATTTTCCGTCGCGAGATGCGGGGATATTCGTTCTCGGTGGCGATGGCTCGCGACGATGCAGAGTTCGGAACACGCTGGTGGACGCATCGGGAGTGGGCCAAGACTTGCTTGGGCGAGTGGGAGAGGCTTGTGTGGTGGACACTTTTGGAGCGGTGGAAGTGAGCAGAATCGCTTGCCCAGAGCGGAAAGCGCGGCTAGAGAGTTGATAAGTTTTCCACCGGAAAACGGCTTTCCGGGCACAAAAGGCATTGACTGACAACAACGAGGAGGGTACGATTCGGAGCAAGGTCACCAAAACAGTTATTAACGGAGTGTGGGAATGGGCAAGTCCGCGTTTCGCGGTATGGTTAGTTGCGTGCTAATGATTCTGTTCCCCGGTTCGTTGTTCGCGGCCGATTCCAATGCGGCTATGCTGTACACAAACGGCGCCGCCTGGGTGAATGGCGTGCACGTTCCTCGTTCTTCTTCCGCGATTTTTACCGGCGATCTTCTCCAAACCCGTTCGGATTCGGTGGCGAATATCAACGAATCCGGCTCCAGTATCATCGTTCTTTCCGACTCGCTGGTGCAGTTCCAGGGTGGGTCGGTGGACATTGAACACGGCGGCGTCACGGTATCGACGTCAAAGGAAATTGCGGCAACCGCGGGAGACGTGAAGGTAACGCCTGCGTCAAACGCCTGGACGGAGTTTAACGTCACGGATATCGACGGAACGGTCCGAATCTTCGCTCGCAAGGGCGACCTGACCATCAATGACGGCAAGAACGTTGTGACATTGGCCCAGGGGCAAGACACAACCAAACCCGAAACCACTGAAACTGCGGACAACGACAACACCAAGAGCGGCAAGAAGAAGGACCGCAAGCGGATGGCTGGTGCCATACCAGCAGCGGGCGGCGGAATTCTGAGTTCTCCTTACGCAGTCGGCATCGGCGGCGCAGCCATCATTGGTGTCACGACATGGGTTCTGGTTAAGAGCGACAACCCCGCCAGTCCGACCAAGCCGTAACCGGCTGCAGCGAGGTTCACCTCGGGCACTTCAACACCCCGAGCAGCCTCCGATTGCGGCCACAGGTTTCGCCGCAGTGTTGCGAGCGCACTCTAAATGCGCTCGTCTCTATCCAATCATTCCGTGCTTGCTGAGGGAACTCGGGAGCGGCTAGACCACTTCCGAAGCGGGCAACACATCCTCTTGCTCCGTGGAGGCGGGCCTGCGTTTATGGGAGCGCCGCAGCAACGGCGGAGCGGTCGCGAGGGTGCAGAGCACATAGAAAAGCGCGGCATTGGCGGGAATCTGCAAGTTGAAGTCGAGCACGCTGTGGACCAGGATTCCGGTCAAGCCCAGAGTGCAAGCCAGAGTGACGGCGCTGCTCACGTCAGACGCCCAGTTTCGAATCTGGTGCAGGGCCGTGCGGTAGAGCACGATCAGAAACCATACCATGGTTCCGAAGCCGAGCAACCCCATCTCGCAGAGTAACTGCAGGTAATCGTTGTGTGCTTCATTCACAAAAAAATTCGTATAGAAGCTGCGGTACTGGGGATAAACCACCGGGAATGTCCCGAGGCCCCAGCCCAGCAGGGGCTTGCTGCGGAACACACGGAGGGCATCGCGGTCAATGGAGAGGCGCATGCCGCCGGAAAGTTCAGTGCGGGTTTCTGAGGAGATGCTGGAAACGCGAGAAGTCAGCTCTTTTCCGCCCAGCCACGTGAGCAAGCTGACTAGCACGATCGCAAAAGCGCCGGCGGCGATGGCGATCCGAATACTTTTACGTTGGCGGAGCAACACGATAACGAAAATAACCAGCTCAACGAAAATCGCGATCATGCCGCCGCGGGAGCCGGAGAGGAAAATTGTGACCACCATGACGGCCGCCGCGATGCCGGCTGCGATGCGTTCCTTTTCCGGCGCCAGTCGAGATAGCGATATGACCAAGGGAATGGGGACGAGGAGTTCCATCAGCCCAGCGTAGTGATTGTGGTTCACATAGGGGCCGTAAATCCATCCCCCATGGCTCACTGGGTAGAACCAGTAAAGCTTTCCGTTGGAAGAAATCCCCTGCAGCAGGGCAAAGGCCGCGATCGTGAAACCATAGATGGCGAGAATCACGCCGATCTTTCGCGCCTGTGAGCTGCGCAATAGGGTTTGCGCCGAAAGAAAACAAAGCATGCCATAGGCGCAGTAAAGCAGGGCGCCTGAAATGGTGTCGTGCCTGTAAGCGCTGGCGCGTAGAACGATCTGCAACAAGATGAGAAGGCCGAACCCCGCCATAGGGAGGAACAGCGGATTCCACTGGATGGTCAATTCGCCGTCGAGCCATTGTTTGCGGAGCCACAGGAGCGTGAGGACAACGGAGCCAGTTTCCAGAATGAAAGTCGACCAGGGTTCGACCGCTCCGAAGGCGGCTGGACCGAACATGAGCAATCCGAACGTCCCGTAAAGCAGGATTTCGTTAAACCTTGCATCCAGCCATTGACGGCTGACGACATTCTTTTCTTCCCGCTTTTTTTTTCTGTGAAGACGCATGCAAAGTTGCAGCTTTTCCCGGCGTTCCGTCGCTTAAGATGGTTTTTTGGTGAGATGAAAGTCGTCGATCCAGAGCTTACCACGGATTGGACTGCCGGCTGGCAGCCGCCGGACGTGGAGTACCACCAGTTTGCATTCCGGGCCGGTAGTGAACTCGCCCTCCGCGGTCTTCCAGAAGCTGACGTCCTTCAATTCATCGCTCTCGTAATAAACCGTTTGAGTGTACATGTCTTGAATCGTGAAATGGGGCCCACCTGCGCCTTCCATGTCCGAGGTCTTGTAATACGCCGAGAAGTCGTAGGCTGTATTTGGTTGCACGGCCACAAACTGGTAGATCCCCGCGTCGGTGATTCCGGGTCCATCAAAAGTAATCGTCAGGGAGCGGAGTCCGGCATGAAAGTCGCTGGCATCGAGCGTTAAGTCGACTCCAGATTGACTTTGATATTGCCAGTCAAAGCCGGCGTTTAACAACTCAAGACTGAAGCTGCCGTTGATGATCAGATTGCTCGGCGATGGTAAGTAAGACGAAAGCCCGAAACGATCAGCAGTCTGTTGCCAAGCCAGCACTGCCTGGTCGACGTCGTTGTGCTGGATTAGATAACGGATGTAGTCGTATGCAAGGCTCCGCTCGAAAGACACATGGGCCTGCATCATTGCGTTCCACACCTTAGCTGTGCCGGCGGTTTCCAGCTTCGTCTCCAACAGGCCAAGAAACGCTACATATGCTTCGTTGCGGGGTGGGATGACGTCGCGCAGGAGCGCATCCACATCTGGTTCGATGTGCCAACAAAACCGGATGGCAGCTGGTGCGAGCTCGGGGTCACCTGCCATCACGACTCGAAACTCGCGCAGAGCCTTTTCGTTCTCGCCCTGAACCAGGTAGAGGTTGGCGGCTTCCCAGGCCACATCGGGAGTCATGGAATCGGCTTGGATTGCTCTTTCCAGGGCGGCACTCTGGTTTGTCGTGTCTCCCAGAACCTGATACGCGCCTGCCAAATCGAACCAGTAGCGCGCGGAGTGAGGATCGAGTTGCACTGCGGCTCGGTATTCCCCAACCGCCAATGCAGGATCGCGAGCGACGAGATCGTAGAACCGGCCTAAGTGATTGCGATAATCGGCATTGCCGGGATCGAGCCACGCAGCTCTCTTAAGGCTCGGTAGCTCAACGCGGCTCCCCAGCCACGAGGCCGCGAACCGGCTCGCCGCCACGCCGACGTACACGATGGAAAACACGACGGCAAGGGCCGTCACCAGCAGCTTGCGAGCGGGACTTTTTAAAGGAATCTTCATGTCGCCTGGCTGGAAAGCCTTTGGCTACGCACTGCTCGACGAGGGAGAGATTTCGTCCTCTTCGTCGCTTTCCTCATCGTGACCAGACGAGTTTTCCTCGCGGTAGTAAGAGGCATACTTGCCCTGGTACTCGTAATAGTAATAGTAGTCCGGAGACCTCAGGTCGACCGCATTGAGTAGCACTCCCACGACTTTGGCATTGACCTGCATCAGAATATCGCGCGCGCGGCGCAGCGCGTTCTTGGTGGTCTGGCCAGATCGGATCACGAGCACGACGGCATCCGCGCGCGGCGAAAGCACCACAGAGTCGGTCACGGACAGCGACGGAGGCGTGTCGATCACGATGTGGTCATACAGTTCGCGCAGCGTCGCCAGTAGCTCTCTCATGTTGGCCGACGCCAACAGTTCGGCCGGGTTGGGCGGAGGCGTTCCGGCAGCGAGCACGTCCAAATTAGGGAGTATTGAGGTTCGCGTGATTGCCTGCTCCAGCGTGGCACTTCCGGTCAACACATTACTCAATCCGCTGTGCGGGCCCATCCCCAGATTCTTGTGGATGCTAGGCCGGCGTAAGTCGGCGTCGATCAGAAGGACCCGCACGCCCTTCTGAGCCAGCACGACGGCACAATTCATGCTGGTTGTAGTCTTGCCTTCCTGGGGCAGAGCACTGGTCACCATGATGACCTTGGGAGGCGCCCCCAGGTTGGAGAGCAGCAGCGAGGTGCGGAGAGCGCGGTAGGATTCCGCCATTTGCGATTGCGGCCTGACCTGGGTCACAAGTTCTACTGCTTCCTTCGAGGTGGCAATGACCAATCGCTTAGGATTGGGGCCTTCGCGAGCAGATTTGGAACCAAGAGGAATCATTCCCAGCGACGCCAGGCCAGAAATCAAATGTGCCTGTTCTGTAGTGCGCACAGTGTTGTCCAGCGCCTCCAAAAGAAAAGCCAGTCCAATGCCGGAAGTCAGGCCGAGGGCAACCGCGAAAGCTAAGTTTCGCGGAATGTTTGGCTCGACCGGCGATGTCGGCGGCCGCGCGCTGTCCACAATGCGGAAATTATTGGATTTCAATCCTGCCGAGACCCCTGCCTCTTTGAGTTTTTCGAGAAGCCCCTCATAAAGCGTCCGATTGGTTTCGACGTCGCGCTTGAGCAGGTTGTACTCGATGGCGCTTTCGTTGAGCTTGTTGGCTTCCTGCTTCTGCTGTTCGAGGGCATCGTGCAGCATGCTTTCGCGCTGGACGGCCGTCGCGTACTGACCGCGAATCTTGCCCGCGATCTGCTTCATTTCTGCCTGAACCTGCGAATCGATTTCCTTGAGTTGATTATTCAGCTGAGTCAGCTTGGGATAGGACGGGCCGAACTGCGTACTCAAATCCGCAGTCTGGATCTTGAGATCTGCCCGCTTGGCCAGCAGACTCTCGAGCAGTTGCGAATCCGATTGCGAAGAGCCCGCGTTTTCCAGGCCACTGGCGCTGGAACTGATTGCGTCCGGATCCCCGGACTCAACCAGACGGTATAAAGCCTCCTTGTCCATGCGCTCACTTTCGGCGGAGGTGAGTTGCTTATTGAGTTCGTCCAACTTCGTCATCGTGATGTTTTGTTTCTCGTCGACCCCCAGGATGTCGTGCTCTTTCTGGTAGCGCACGAGTTTTTCCTGAGAAGTTTCTACCTTCATCTGCAGATCAACGAGTTGTTTGCCCAGCCAATCCGAGGCCTGCATCGTCGATTCGAAACGGGCTTTGAAATTGTTTTCAACGTAGGTCTTCATCAGCGTGTTTACGACCGCAGCAGCCATTTGGGGATCGGAGCTACGGTAGTGGACTTCGATGATGCGAGTGCTGGGACTGAGAGCAACTCTCAGATTTCCTTTGAACCCTCCGACCATCGCCGCGGCCCGAGAAGGATCGGTTTGCAGCGGGTCGGGAGCAAGATCGAGAGAGGATGAAGGTGGCGGCGCCTGACCGGAGAACTCGGGGCGCCGGTCCAGGTTCAGTTCGCGGATCACTTGCAGTGCCAGCAGATCGCTCTGCAGAATCTTAAGTTCCGTCTCCAACTCGGTGGGATCGTAGTAATCCAGGCTGAAGGTCGCGGAATTCTGAAAGTTCAGACTGCTGTCCGGTTTGTTGATCTCGATGGTGCCGTTCGCGTCGTAGACCGGCGTCATCTTCAGGCTGGCAATAGCCACGACGGAGAAGATAGTGACCAGACAGGAGATCCAGACCCATTTTCGCTTCTGCAAAATCCGAAGAGACTCTCCGATGGCGGATTCCTGCGAAGGAGGATCTTGATAGAGGCGTGGCCCAACGGGCCTCCCAAAGCCCATACCTGGGGTTGGCTGCATCTCGCCAACAATGGGGCTACTTGCCTGTATCAATGGTCCGGAATCCATGCCTGCTCCTCATGATTCTATGACTGCGCAAAATGCCCGAACAGCGCAGTCCTGTACATCTGAGACCAAATCCCAGGGTCGAAGAGGCTGGTCCGTCGCTTAGGGAGTTGTTACGCACTCAATTCGTCGGTCATTTTAGCATTAGATTGAGAAGAACCGCGACGAATTCTCAGCTGGAAGTTCTGATGGTGTCGTGATCGCGCGCCGTTTGCGGCAAAGTCCGCTATACTTAGCGGGCAACGTGAGATCGAGCAGTGGCCGTGCATTCCCAGATGATTTCAGGACGGCCTTGCAGACCGAAATTGGGAAGACTTTCGAGCGGTTTCGCCGCAAGTAGTCTTGAATGTTTCGAAAGGGTTGTGATGAGGCGGATGGGATGAATTGGTCTGAACAATCAGTTCTGGTAACGGGCGGGACCGGGTCTTTCGGGAAGAAATTTGTTGAGATCATGCTGCGGGACTACCAGCCCAAGCGTCTGGTGATCTTCAGCCGCGATGAACTCAAGCAACACGACATGCGCACCTCTGGCCTTAACCATCCGAGCTTGCGTTACTTCATTGGTGATGTGCGAGATGCGGGGCGTCTGGAACGGGCCTTCGCGGGAATTACGATCGTGATTCACTCGGCCGCGCTCAAGCAGGTGCCAGCCTGCGAGTACAACCCATTCGAGGCGATTCAGACCAACATCATGGGTGGACGCAACGTGATTGATGCGGCCATCAATCAGGGTGTGCAGCGCGTTCTGGCTCTAAGCACCGATAAAGCTGTGAACCCGATTAACCTGTATGGCGCAACCAAGCTCTGCGCCGAGAAAATGTTTGTGCAGGCAAATGCGTACGCGGGATCTCAGGAAACCAGGTTCAGCTGCGCGCGCTATGGAAATGTTGTGGGGAGCCGGGGGAGCGTGATCCCGGTTTTTCAGGAACAGAAACGCCGTGGCCGCATCACGCTGACCGATGCGCGCATGACGCGCTTCTGGTTGACGCTGGAACAGGGAGTGCGGTTTGTGGTGAGCAGCATCGAGCAGATGCACGGCGGGGAGATTTTCGTGCCCAAGATTCCCAGCATGCGGCTGGTAGACCTGGCGGAGACGATTGCTCCGGGATGCGAGATCGAGACCATCGGGATTCGTCCCGGAGAAAAGCTGCACGAAGTTCTGGTTTCGGAAGACGAAGCGCGAAATACGCTGGAACTCGACGACCGCTATGTCATTCAGCCGTCGCATCCGTGGTGGCGGCGCGAAAACTGGCTGCATGGGCGGCCGTTGCCGGAAGGATTCCGCTATGCCAGCGACACCAACGAACACTGGCTGACAAACCGCGAATTACAGGAATTGATCTCGCCGGCTGCATCGCCGGCCACATCTGAAGAACAGCCAGTTCCGGCCAGGGTTCCGGCCTGAGGTCATGCGCGTGAGTGGATTATCGTGAGTGCATCAGCATGAGTGCAACGACAGTGAGCCCGCGAACCCTTGCCATCCACGGTGGATCGCCCGTGCGCGCGAGTTTCCTTCCTTATGGTCGGCAGTCGGTGGATGAAGCCGATATTCAGGCGGTTGTCGAAGTGTTGCGGTCGGATTGGCTGACGACCGGGCCCAAAGTTGCCGAGTTTGAAGAGGCGTTCGCAGCGCGCGTCGGTGCGGCGCATGCCGTCAGTTTCAGTTCCGGCACCGCCGCCTTGCACGCGGCGGCGTTCGCTGCAGGACTGAAGCCGGGCGACGAGGCCATTACTACTCCCATGACCTTCGCGGCGACGGCGAATTGCGTTCTGTATCAGGGAGCGATCCCGGTGTTTGCGGATGTCAGTGGCGATACGCTCAATCTCGATCCCGAGCAGATCGAAAAGAAAATCTCGCCGAGGACGAAGGCCATTCTCCCGGTGGACTACGCCGGGCATCCAGCGGAACTGGCGCCGATCCTCGAGATCGCGCGGCGGCATGGACTCGTCGTGATTGAAGACGCCTGTCACGCCTTGGGTGCCGAGTACGAGGGGCGGCGAGTGGGCAGCATCGCTGATATGACGGTGTTCAGCTTCCATCCGGTGAAGCACATCACAACCGGAGAAGGCGGAATGGTCGCCACTAATAATCCGCGGTTCGCAGAGATTATGCGGCGATTCCGCAATCACGGAATTTCCAGCGACGCACGCCAGCGCCAGAGCGCCGGACAGTGGCACTATGAGATGGTCCTGCTCGGGTTCAATTACCGCTTACCCGATGTTGCGTGCGCGCTGGGGATTGAGCAGTTGAAAAAGCTGGACGCGAATCTGGCGCGGCGGCGGGAGATCGCAGCGCTCTATACGGCGGCGTTCCGCGAAGTTTCCGGCGTGATTCCGCCGGCGGTGCGGCCCGAGGCGAATCCGGCGTGGCACTTATATCCCATTCGCCTGGATCTGGAGAAGCTGACGGCGGATCGGCGCGCAGATTTTCCGCGCGCTGCGGGCGGAAAATATCGGCGTGAATGTGCACTACATTCCCGTGCACCTGCATCCTTACTACCGCGAGCGGTTCGGATATAAGGGCGGGGAATTTCCGGTGGCCGAAGACGCTTATGCCCGGCTGATCAGCCTGCCGATGTTTCATGGCATGAGCGATCAGGATGCGAAGGATGTAATTGCGGCGGTAAGCAAGGTCTTCTCAACCTATTCGCACTGAAGATCTAAAGATGAGGAACCTACGTTTGACCCGGAAGACGGCGTTTGCAGAAGGTTCGCTCATAGTGTTGCGTCCGCTGGAGCGCACCGATCTCAATGACCGTTACTTGAACTGGCTCAACGATCCGGCGGTGACCCGCTACACCGAGACTGGAATTTTTCCGTCAACCGCTGAAGATCTGGAGAATTATTACCGGAGCGTTACTGGTTCGAGGAGTGACGTAATGCTGGCTGTGGTCGACAAGAAATCGGGCCGACATGTTGGCAACGTGAAGTTGGGGCCGATTCGTTGGGTTCATCGTGCGGCGACGTTCGGGATCCTGATCGGCGAGAAAGAATTCTGGGGAAAGGGCGTAGGGCTGGAAGCTACGCAGCTCATGGTGGAGTATGGTTTCTTCCGGCTGAATCTTCATCGCATCGATCTGGGCGTGTTCGCGGAACACCAGGCGGCCGTGCGATGCTACGAGAAGGTTGGGTTCAAAGTAGAAGGGCGCCTTCGCGAAGATTTGTTTCAGGGCGGAGCGTACAAGGATCGGCTCTGGATGGGGCTGTTGCGGGCTCGAGTACAGTCGGGCGAAAATCGGGAAGCGGAAATGAAAGCGCTGGTCGTGGGCGGTGGTTCCATTGGCCGTCGGCATTTGGGGAACCTGAAGACGCTTGGGGCCGAGTCTCTGGGACTGGTCGAAACCGATGTTTCGTGTCGGCAAGCAGTTGCTGGTGAACTTCCTCTAGTCGGCTTTTCGAGGTTGCAGGACGGACTGGATTGGGCTCCGAATTTCGTCATCGTGGCAACGCCGACTCACCTGCACGCCGAGCAGACCTTGGAAATTGTTCGCGCGGGTTTTCCGGTTTTCGTGGAGAAGCCGCTTTCGCACACTGAGGCTGGACTCCGCGAGATTGCACAGCTGGTCGAGAGTAAGAAAATAGTTTCGCTGGTGGGATGCAATATGCGTTTCCACCCCGGTCCCATCAAGGTCAAGCAGTTGCTCGAACAAGGGCGGTTGGGAAGGGTTTTGTTTGCGAGAGTCCACACCGGTTCCTACTTGCCGGACTGGCGTCCTAATACGGATTACCGCCGCAACTATTCTGCGCGAGTGGAGACAGGCGGGGGATGCATCCTGGACTGCATTCACGAGATTGACCTGGCGCGCTGGTACCTCGGCGAAGTCAACTCGGTTTTCTGCACCGCGGGTCACATGAGTTCGCTGGAGATTGAAACAGAAGACGTCGCAGTACTGCTGTGCCGTCACGCGGGCGGAGCGATTTCGGAAATCCATTTAGACTACGTGCAGAGGACTTACGAGCGGGGCTGTCAGATCGTGGGAGAGCTAGGTTCGATTTTCTGGGACTTCAATGACCGAGCAGTGCGTTGGTATGACGCTGCGAGCAAACAATGGGCGACGTTTCCACAGCCGGAGAGCTGGGAAATCAATCATATGTATGTCGACGAGATGAAGCATTTCCTCGACTGTCTGGCGGAAGGCCGCCCCACGACGCTGCCTATCCCCGAGGCTGCCGATCTGATGCAGGTCGTATTTGCGGCGAAGGAATCTTCCGCTCAGGGGAAGATGATCTCCGTTCGAGGAGTAGCGGTAAGAGGAGTCGCGGTAAAGTGAACCTGGCTTTAATTCAGGCTCGGATGGGGTCGTCGCGGTTTCCGGGCAAGGTGCTCGAAGATCTGTCGGGGCGCCCGATGATTTGGCACGTCGTGGATCGCACTCGGAGAGCCAGGAACGTCGACAAAGTCGTGGTCGCGACCACTGACGGGACAGTTGACGATCCTATTGCCCAGTTTTGCGAGCAGGAAAATGTGGGCTGTTTCCGCGGCAGCGAGCAGGACGTGCTAGATCGGTTTTACCAGGCCGCCAAAGCGAATCAGGCAGATGTCATCGTCCGCATCACGGCTGACTGTCCCCTGATCGACCCGGCCGTTATTGATAAAGTAGTATCGCGTTTCGAGCGCGGTGATTGCGATTACGTATGCAACGTCGAGCGTTACACCTATCCGGACGGGCTCGACACCGAAGTTTTTTCGTTCGCGGCGCTGGAGCGAGCCTGGCGCGAAGCCAGCAAGCCCTCCGAACGCGAGCACGTTACGCCGTACTTGCGTACGGACCTATTCCGAACCGCGAATGTGGAAAGCGACATCCCGGTGTCCCCGATGCAGTACCGGTGGACCGTCGATCATCCGGGTGACCTGGAATTCGTGCGCAAGGTGTATGCGGAGTTTTCTAAGAGGAGCGGGGAATTCGGATTGCAAGAGATACTCGATTTGTTGAAGGTGAGGCCAGACTTGGCAACCATACAGTTGGAAACGATAACAAACGAAGGCTACTACAAGAGTCTTTATCAGCAGGCAGAGGCGAGGGCTGCGTCGAAGCGTCCGCTCGCGCAATCGCAGGCTTGGCTGGAGCGGGCCAAGAAGGTCATTCCGAGTTGCGCGCAAACCTTTAGCAAGGGGTATACGCAGTACGTGCAAGGCGTTGCGCCAATTTTTCTGCAGCGAGGCAAAGGCTGTCGCGTTTGGGACGTGGACGGCAACGAGTACATCGACTACGTGCAAGGGCTTCTGCCCAACATTCTCGGTTACGCGCACGACGAAGTGAACTCGGCTGTAGCGGCTCAACTTGCCGAGGGACATAGTTTTTCTCTCCCGCATCCACTCGAAGTGCAGCTTGCGGAGCGGCTCACACGGCTGATTCCCTGCGCCGAGATGGTGCGCTTTGGAAAGAACGGGTCGGATGCCACGTCGGGAGCGGTCCGGGCAGCGCGCGCTTTTACCGGTCGCGACCGCATCGCCTGTTGTGGGTACCATGGCTGGCAGGACTGGTATATCGGCTCGACGACTCGCAACGCGGGCGTGCCAAAGGCCGTGCGAGATTTGACTCATCCATTTCTTTACAACGATCTCGGAAGTTTGGAGAAACTCTTTCAAGAGCATCCTGGAGAATTTGCTGCGGTGATTATGGAGCCGGTGAATTTTGTGGAACCTGCTCCAGGTTTCCTGCAGAGCGTAATGGATCTTGCCCACAAGCACGGGGCGCTACTCATCTTTGACGAAATCTGCGTCGGTTTCCACTTCGGTCTGGGAGGCGCCCAGAAACTCTACGGCGTGATCCCTGACCTGGCCTGCTTTGGCAAGGCCATGGGGAATGGATTTCCCATTTCCTGCGTACTGGGCCGTGCCGATGTCATGCGCACATTCGAGGAGGTTTTCTACAGCTTCACCTTTGCAGGCGAGGTCGGGTCGATGGCCGCCGCGATGAAAGTGCTCGACATTCTCGAACAAACTGATGCTCTGGCACGGGTGGAATCAAACGGGCTCATGCTGCAGGAAGGACTCAACGCCATGGCAAAAGAGGCCGGACTGGCGCAGCACATCTCGGCGGTTGGCCGTCCGCAGTGGTCTCTGCTGAAATTCAGTGACAAGAACGGAGCCGCTAATCCGCTCCTGAAGAACCTGTTTCAACAGGAAGCGGTCAAACGTGGCGTGCTCTTGCTGGCGACGCACAATCTCACGGCCGCTCACGACCGCGCGGCAATCCACCAGACCTTGGTGGTGTATGCGGACGTCCTTAAAACGCTCGCATTGTGGCTCGGGGACCCCGATCCTGCGCGCTTCCTTGAAGGCCCAATGGCTCAACCTGTATTCCGGGTACGATGAACCTTTTTTTTCGGGCGGATGCCAGTGTCGCGATGGGAACTGGTCACGTCATGCGTTGCCTGGCGCTGGCCCAGGCGTGGCAGGACGCCGGCGGCCGGGCTGTATTCGCGATGGCGGAGGCTACATCGGCGATTCAATCGCGGCTTACAGCCGAGTCGTGCGAGGTGGTGTCGCTTTCACACACGGCAGGTTCGGCGGAGGATGCGAGTCAGACGATCGCCCTGGCGGACGAACGAAAGTCCGACTGGATGGTGGTGGATGGCTATCAGTTTGGGGGCGAGTATCAGTCAGCCCTCAAGAGAACAGGACGCAAGGTTCTGTTCATAGACGATAACGGACATGCAGAGCATTACTCGGCAGACTTGGTGCTGAATCAGAATGCGTATGCCTGTGAGGACTTGTATCGGAACCGTGAGGCCGGAACAGAGCTGTTGCTGGGCTTGCAGTATGCCATGCTGCGCCGCGAGTTCCGGGTGTGGCGTGAACTGCGCCGGGATAACGTGGGGGGAGGCAAGGTCCTGGTTATTTTGGGGGGCAGCGACCCAGCTAACCTGATGCTGCGAGTGGTTGAGGCGCTCGAGTATGTGCGGCTCGCGACACTCGACGCCACGATCGTGCTCGGCGGCAGCAATCCCCATACTCTCGAACTCGAAAGCGCGGTGGCCAAAGCCGAAGTTCGTTTGCGCCTGCTGCGAAACGTAACGAGCATGCCGGAGGTCATGGCTTGGGCGGATATTGCGGTTTCGTCGGCGGGCACGACCGCGTTGGAATTGGCGTTTATGGGCGTACCCACCATCCTGGTGACGGTCGCAGACAACCAGCGATCAAATGCGCGGGCGTGCGCGAAGCTGGAAATCGCTTTGAACCTGGGGGATCTTGCCCAAGCCTCTCCGGTGCAGCTTGCCGCAGCCGTCCGAGAGTTAATCGCGGATTCGGGGCGGCGAACAAGGATGACGCACAAGGCGCGTACTCTAGTGGATGGCTTAGGTGCAGAGCGAGTGGCAGCGAGGCTGATTGCAGGTAACCGGAGGAGGCGAGATGGATAGCGCAAAACAAGTGAACGGCGTCCGAGCCTATTGGAATAGCCGCGCGGGGTTGGGGAAGTGGGCCGGAACCCAAGACTTGATTGCCAAGGAATTGGAACTAAAAGCGATTGCGGAATTTGTGCAGCCTGGCATGAAGATTTTAGACGCGGGCTGCGGCAACGGGATCACGGCGATCGAAATCGCGCGCCGATTCGAGGTTGAGATCATTGCTATCGACTACGCCGCGGAGATGGTCCAGGTGGCCCGCCAGATCGCCGAGACGGTGCCATTGGCCGGATCGATACAATTCCGGGAAGGTGACGTAACAAAGCTTCGCGATTTGCCGGCAGAATTCGACCTGATCTACACCGAAAGGGTCCTCATCAATCTGCCGGACTGGGATACTCAGAGGAAGGCCGTTGCGGAATTAACGAGCCTGCTCCGAATTGGCGGACGATACACGATGATCGAGAACAGTCTGGATGGGCTCGACAAGATCAACGCCCTGAGGCAGGAAGCAGGGTTGGATAAGGTGGTTCCACCCTGGCACAACCTCTATTTCCGGGATTCGCAGGTAGAAGGTCTGAACATGCCCGGAATCACGCTTGAGAAGGTGGCGTATCACAGTTCCACGTATTACTTTCTGAGCCGAGTTGTGAATGCATGGCTTGCCGCCAAGGAGGGGAAGGAACCGGACTATAACTCCCCCGTCAACGAATTGGCGTTGCATCTTCCCGCTATTGGCGACATGGGGCAAGGAAGGACCTGGGTATGGAAACGGGTTGCCGCGAAGTGAAGATTCACGGTACTACCGGCGTCCGTAACGTCGGCAAGTCGTATCCGGTGTATGTGATTGCGGAGATTTCCGCCAATCATCACCAGGAGTTCGACAAGGCAGTGAAAATCATTCACGCGGCCAAGGCTGCCGGCTGCGATGCCGTCAAACTGCAAACCTACACCGCGGACACCATTACGATCGCCTGCGACCGCGAGCCGTTCCGGGTTGGTGGCGGAACGATATGGGATGGGCGCAACCTGCACGAGCTTTATGCTGAGGCCTACACGCCGTGGGAATGGCAGCCGAAGCTCAAGCAAGTTGCTAACGATCTCGGGCTCGATTTGTTCTCTACGCCGTTCGATGCCACGGCGGTTGATTTTCTCGAAGATATGGGAGTGCCGGCGCACAAGGTGGCATCGTTCGAACTCGTGGACATTCCTTTGATTCAGAAGGTCGCGCGCACGGGAAAGCCGCTGATCATGTCCACGGGGATGGCTACGGTCGAAGAAATTGAGGAGGCGGTGCAGACGGCGCGACGGGCGGGAGCGACGCAGATTGCTCTGCTGAAGTGCACGAGCGCGTATCCGGCGCTGGCGGAGGAGATGAATCTTCGCACCATTCCAGAGCTGGCGCGGCGTTTCGACGTGCCCGCAGGGCTTTCGGATCACACCGTTTCTGATCACATGGGGATTGCGGTTCCGGTGGCGGCCGTAGCGCTGGGCGCATGCATCATCGAGAAACACCTGACCCTGTCACGGTCGGAGCCGGGGCCGGACAGCGCGTTCTCTTTGGAGCCGCATGAATTCAAGGCCATGGTGGATGCGGTTCGTGTGACGGAGAAGGCGTTGGGCAAGGTGTATTTCGGATGCAGCGCGAAAGAGGCGAGCAGCAGGGTGTTCCGGCGCTCGCTGTTCGTGGTGCAGGATGTGAAACGGGGTGATCTGTTCACGGCTGAAAATGTCCGCTCGATTCGTCCCGGACACGGGTTGCATACGCGCCATCTCGCAGAAGTGGTGGGACGGCAGGCCGCCTGCGACATTGAGCGCGGAACTCCGCTGAGCTGGGATCTGGTCGAAGCGGTCGAACCGGTCAAACCGGTCAAACCGCAATGAGGATCTTCAGTCCCCTCTTGAAGAAGGTGTTCTATCCGGCGTTGTCGCGGGCCGGAGTTTTTCATCGCACTTCTGCCCAAGGACTGGCAGTGGTCACCTATCACGGCGTACTACCGCAAGGATACGAGTCCATCGATTCGGCGTTTGACGGGAACCTCATCAGCGCGGAGGTGCTGTGCCTCCAATTGCGTCTGCTGAAAGCGTATTACAACGTAATTTCGCCCGAGGATTTGCTTGCCTGGCGCGAGCGCGGGCGCGAACTGCCGCCGAGGGCGGTTCTATTGACCTGTGATGACGGACTGCGTAACTGTCTGAGTGACATGTTGCCGGTTCTGCAGCAAGAGAAACTGAGCTGCCTGTTCTTCGTTACCGGCGCTTCCACTGAAGAATGGCGGACGATGCTGTGGTACGAAGAACTGTTTCTGCAATTTCTCCGCGCCCCGGCCGGGCGGTTTGAGATTTCATCCGAAGGAGTCTTGATTCAGGGAGACTTGGGGTCGCGTGAGCAGCGGCGCGCACTGTGGTGGAGTTCGGTAAAGCGGCTTTCGCAAGTGGATTTGGGTAAACGCAAATTATTCCTTCACGCTGCGCGGATTCAATTTGGAGAGAATGCCGAGCGGGATTTACTAGAGGAGAATTCAGCATCGTGCCGCCGGTTTGGATTGCTGACCCGCGCCGAACTTCAGGAACTGGCTTCAGCCGGAATGACGCTTGGCGCTCACACGCTGAGCCATCCCATGTTGTCGCAGTTGCCGCCTGAGTTGGCTTACGTCGAAATCTCCGAGAGCCGCATGAGACTTGAAGCTGCTCTCGAGAAACTAGTATGGGCATTTGCGTATCCCTTTGGGGACCCGCAGTCCGTCAACGCGCAGGTGTTGGAGATGGCGGAGCAGGCTGGATACCGAGCCGCTTTCCTGAACTTTGGGGGTGGACTGGGTACTGACCTGCCGGCGTACGCACTGCCGCGCGTGCATGTTACATCGGAGATGAGTCTCGCCGAGTTCGAGGCTCATGTCTCCGGTTTCTACACGCGACTGCAGCGGGTCACGCGCGGCGGCGCGCACATCGCGGGTCAGGCATCGAAATGATGGGGCGCAGCCCAGCTACGAATCTTGAGATCTATGACTCCCCCGAAGTGGCTGCCCACTATGCGACGCTGGATTATTTGACGCCATGCGAGAGGGCGCTGTTTGAGATCTACATTCCGACGGGTAGCGCGATTCTCGATCTTGGCGTTGGGGGTGGCCGCACTACGTCGTATCTGGCGAAGCGCGCATCGCGCTACGTCGGCGTCGATTACGCCCCGGCTATGGTCGAGGCTTGCGAGGCGAAGTTTCCGAACCTGAAGTTTCCGAACTTGGAATTTAAAGTCTCAGATGCTGCGGACCTGTCGATCTTTCCCGAGGCTTCGTTCGACGTTGTGGTTTTCACGTTCAACGGCATCGATATGCTACCCGAGCAATCGCGGCAAAACTGTTTCGCCCATGTTCGCCGCATTCTCAAAGCTAACGGAGTCTTTATTTTTTCTTCGCACAATGCCCAGGCAGTACTGATTGTGCCGCGGTGGAACCCGAAGCGTCTGCAGCAGACTGCGCGACGGCTCTCTGCAGATTCGAAGACCTTGTACTGGCTATGGTTGGTGTTTCTCACGGCTGCGCGGTCTGCGTTGGCCTTCGCACAAGCAGCGGGAGCCAGCTTGAGGCGAGTCCTTAAGAGAATTCCTTCGGGTACCTTCTGGCGCGGTGAAGGGAATCTGGTCGATTCCGCCCATGGAGGACTGCTTACGCACTACGGGATCCCAAGCTGCGTCGTAAGGGAGCTGGATGCCTTGCATTTCCGGCCTGAGCGCATCCTTGGTGATGACTATCCACACGCGAGCCATGCTTACACCACAGATTGGTACTATTACGTATTCGTCAAACCTTGCGAGAAGTGAATCGAACCTTGCGACTCGTCTTGCTCCATGAAATTCCCGAAGATGCAAATCTGCGCCAGCAGTGGAATGCGCTGGTACAGCGTGTGGATCAGCCACAGGTCTTCTACACTTACGAGTGGTCGCTGGCGGTGCAGCGTGCCTACCACACTACGATGCTGCCGCTGCTTTTTCTGGCTTATGATGAGCGCGAGTCCTTGTGCGGAGTAGTGTCGCTTGCTGCCCGTGGGGAAGGGCGCCGCGTGTCTTTTCTTTGCGCGACAACCGGAGATTATTGCGATTTCATCGCCCTGCCCGAATATAAACCGGCCTTCGTCGCTGTAGTGCTGGCCGATCTGAGGAGCCAGGGCATGGGCGATATCACGCTCACGAATCTGCCGGGCGATTCCAATACGGTTGCCGCGATCCGGAAAGCATCGGCGCAGAATGGTTACCTTTATTTCGCGCGCACGGCATATCAATGCGCGCAGGTTTCCCTGTCCCAACTCGAGCGCCAGCCGGGCGAGAAGCCCGTATTGCCGCGAAAGAAAATGCTGCGCCGGTTTTTGAAGGCGATGGGGCGCGAAGCGCCGGTGCGTCTCGATCACGCCCGCTCGTGGGATGCGGTTGCGCCTATTTTGCCCCACTTCATCCAGGCTCATGTGGCACGGTTTTTGGCTACTGGACGTATCAGCAACATGGCGCGCCCGGAGCGCCGCCTGTTTCTTGTGGAGTTGGCAAGGCTACTTTCCGGGTCGGGCTGGCTGACACTCACGCGCATGATGTCGGGCGAGAGCGCCTACGCATGGAACTATGGATTCGAGTTTCAGGGCACTTGGTTCTGGTACCAGCCCACCTTCGAAACTGCCCTGGAAAAATACTCTCCGGGCTTTTGTCTGCTGGCGAAGTTGACCGAGGAAGCGGCCGATAATCCCGCCCTGCGCACTATTGATCTCGGGCTGGGGGCTGAGGAGTACAAAGAACGCTTCGCCAATCAGAGTCGGGAGACGCTGTATGTAACTCTGAGAACGTCCCGTTGGCAACATTCCCGGGAGATACTGCGTTATCGTGCCGTGGCGATGCTTAAGTCTTCGCCTAGGCTGGAGGCGGGCGCACGAGTCGCGACCGCGCGCCTGCGACAATTGCGAGAGCACGTGCGCCGCGACGGTATTGCTCGCACCTTCCTGGGGCTGGTCAAGCGCGTAGGTGCGTTCCTCTGGTCGGAGGACGAAGTTTATTTTTTCGAGTGGCGCGGCCCAGTTCCTCCGGATTCGAGCGCGACCCTAAAGGCCATCGACTTGAACCTGCTGGCCTCGGCGGCATCGCAGTACGTCGACGACCCGGAAACGCTCGCATACTTATTGCGCTCCGCGTCGCGCTTGCGTGATGGAAACGCGGAAGGGTTTGGAATGCTGGATGCAAACGGGGCCGTGTTGCATTTTGCCTGGGCCACAGCATTCGACAAATTCTTTCTTTCGGAACTAAACGCCAAAGTTGACGCTCCGTCGGCCGGCAGCGTCATGATTTTCGACTGCTGGACTCCGGTCTCCGCGCGTGGCCACGGATATTACGGCCAAACCGTGAGCCTGATAGCCGAACGCGTGCGGCAGAGAGGGAATACTCCCTGGATTTTCAGCGCGGCCAGCAACCTTGCATCGATTCGAGGTTTGGAGAAAGCCGGATTTCAAAGGCGCTACTCGTTAGTCCGGCAGCGGCTCCTGGGTTGGCAGAGGATCGATGGCGAGACGCCGAAGCTCGATCAGGCCCCGGTCGCGGAGGTGTCGGCCCAGGTTTGACGACGCGGCCGACTGGAACGAATGCGGGTTCTCCTTCTACAGCCCGAAGATTCGCCGGACCGAGGACCTTGGTCGCGGCAGCATTGGGATCTCATCGTCGACTTGGGAAAGTCTACTCCGTTCACCGAGGAAAGGTGGGCTCGAGGGTGTGGCTGTCCTGTGTTGCGTGCCGATTCTTTTGGCCATGGGATCGTAGATGCGAAACATGTGCGTGAGATGTTCTCCGCAGGGCGAGGCTGGCTGATAGATGAGGAGGGAATCGACTGGTGGGATCTGCTGTCATTGTCGGTGGCGCCTTATGCTCTAACTCTACCCGCGCTGCTGTCGGTGGCGAAACAGATTAGCCCGTCGGCGGAGCTCTGGGCCACGCGCCCTGGAGGGGCCGCAGGTATGGTGGCGCTCATCTTGCGCTCCTCCCTGCGGACCTTTGAACCGAGCGGTCTGGCGCACTCCGCCGCCCGCGCTATGCATTATGCTGGGCTGGTTCGACGTTTTTCGGCGGCGCGGCTTACCGAGATCTTTCTGGACAAGTACGATTCCGGCTATCGCTGGCGCTCTCGGGTTGCCTCGCGCCCGCGGCGTTGCGCCGAACCGGTGGTGCTGTTGCCGAGCGCTTACGCAAACGTATCGCGGATGGCCGCTGATTATGCGCGCCTGCTACCGGCGAAACCTTTCCTGATGGTCGCAACCCGGCGGAGCGCCAGGCAGATCGTCGCGCCCGCGAACGTTCAAGTGCGAGACCTGGCGGCTTATGGAAAGGCTGATTTAGCCGCTACGGAAATCGCATCCTTGGCTGAACGCTGGACAAAACTGAGAGCAGATTTGTGCGAATCTCCCGATTTGCGGGTGCTGGTGCAAGCGGGTGTTCTGGATTCGTTTCCGGGCTGGATTCGCGATGGTGTGAGTGCCCGCGATGCCTGGCGTGAGGTGCTTGATCGCGAACCGGTAGACGGAGTTCTGTGTGGCGATGACAGCAACCTATATACGAGGTTGCCCGTCATGCTCGCAGCTCGGAGAAAGATAAAGACAGTGGATTTTCATCACGGGGCGCTCGATGGCCGGTATGCGTTGAAGGACTTACCATGCGACTTGTACCTCGCCAAGAATGAAATGGAACGCGATTATCTGGTGCGGGTCTGCGGCCTTCCGGCGGAGAAGGTAGTCGTTGGGGCACCGGGGCCCGCGAACAACGCTTCGGCCATCGAGTCTTCGACGATCGAGCCACAGCGTCCGTCTCAGACTTCGGCTATCTTGTTCTCGGAGCCCTACGAACTGGCTGGGCTGCGTGCGGACGAGGTCTATCGCGAACTGCTGCCGTCACTCTGTCAAGTGGCACGCCGAAGCGGGCATGGAGTCATTCTTAAGCTGCATCCGTTCGAAAGCCTGTCCCAGCGGCGCGGGGTGGTCCGCGACATTCTGATCCCCGAGGATCGCAATCTCGTGAATCTGGTAGATGGTCCGCTAACGCCAGAACTCATGGCGCAGGCCTGGTTCGGCATCACCGTCGAATCGACTACTGTTTTGGACTGTCTGCGGAATGGCATTTGCTGCTTCCTCTGTGGTTGGATGGCGCTTTCGCCATACGACTATCCGCAGCAGTATGCCCGCTTTGGGGTCGGAGAGGTGCTGCAGAACGCAGGGCAGCTTTTGGAAATTCCGAGCCGGCTGGCGGAATTTCAGAATCAGCCGCCAATGAAGTTGAACCTCTCAGCAACCGTCGATCCAGCGATGCTGAAACGTTGGTTGACCAAATCCCACGATGCGGGCGAGGCGAGACCGGTCGCATGAACGATCCACTCATCAACGATCGATCGATGAACCAACCGGTCGTTCAAACCTCGGCGGAGAACCTCGCCGCTCGGACCCAGCAATTCCGCTCTCAGGTAGGACACATTTCGCGCCAGTCGGGAGTGTTTTTCGCCGGCACGATTTTCACGGTTGCCTTCGGCTACGTCTTCAAGGTGTATCTGGCTCGGATGCTGGGAGCAGAGAAGCTAGGCATATACGCCCTAGGCATAACGCTGATCGGATTCATCGGCATTTTCAACACTTTGGGGTTGCCGCAATCGGCGGTGCGTTTTGTGGCCGCCTATCAGGCGGCAGGGAAGTTCAAGGAACTGCACGCGCTGCTGTGGCGTGGCGCGGGGCTGCTGCTGGTGGCAAATGTCGTGTTGGCAGCGGTCTTGCTGACCTTTGGTCGACTCATTGCGATTCGCTTCTACCATTCTCCGGCCCTGGTGCAGTACCTGCCTTTGTTTGCCTTGATGATGCTGGTCAGCGTTCTATCGGGCTTTTACGGCAAAGTCCTTGCGGGATATCGCGACTTACAGTTAAGAACGTTGATTGTGAATTTTGTCGGCAGTCCGCTAAACATGATCGTGGCCGTCCTGCTGATCACAATGGGAATGGGGCTTCGCGGTTATCTCTGGGCGCAGATTCTGAGCGGAGCGTTGGTCTGTCTAATGTTGCTAGTGGCTGTGCGGAAGTTCACGCCGGAGGCGGCGCGATTTTCCGGGCAACGCGGTTCGCTTCCCGAGAAGGCGGTGTGGACTTTCTCCGGAGCCATGTTGGGGATTGGCTTTCTCGAATTCGCCATGACGCAGGTCGACAAGATTGCACTGGGTTTCTACCGGGGGGCGCGCGAGGTGGGGATCTACTCGGTTGCGGCGGCTGTGGTGGTTTATGTCCCCCTGGTTTTGAGTTCGGTCAATCAGATATTTGCTCCGACGATTTCCGATCTGCACATACGCGGGGAGCACGTTTTACTGGCGCGTTTGTTTCAGTCGTTAACCAAGTGGGTAGTCGGGTTAACCATGCCGCTCGCGATTGTGATCGTGGTTTTTGCACGCCCCTTCATGCGCATCTTCGGTCCTGACTTTGAGATAGGTTGGCCGATTCTGATCATCGGGACGGTGGCGCAACTGGTAAACTGCGGAGTCGGTTCCGTGGGCTATCTTCTCCTGATGTCGGGCAACGAAAAACGGCTGATCAAGGTGCAGATTGCGATGGCGGTCGTGATGGTCGCATGCTGCGCTGCAATGGTACCAATTTGGGGGATCGTGGGTGCATCGGTTGCGGCGGCACTGACCAACGTTGGCATGAACGTCTGGAATCTGCTGGAGGTGCGCAAGGCGCTGGGGATTTCTCCTTACAATCGCGGCTATTTGCGTTTATTGCCGCCGACCGTGCTCACGCTGGCTGTAACCCTGGTGCTGAGAAAGTATTCGTACCTGGCTCATCGCGACTGGCTTGCCATCGGCATCACGCTCGGGTTGGATTATTGTATTTTTGCGGCGATTGTCCTCATGGGAGTACTGGATGCCGATGACCGCTTGATCGCAACCGCGATCTGGTCTCGGATTCAAGGCGCGTTCTCCCGTAACGGAACGAGAGCATGACGGAGATGAGAAATGTGCAGCTTCCGGCGGACCTGTGCGCGGCGGCCGAGAAGAAATTCGGGCATGTGTTTGCCAGCCTGGAGGAGTTGCTGATTTTCGTCCTGCGCGATTTAGCCCGCGATGAAGCCGCGCGCTCCGACGAGAATGAGCAGCGGCTGGTTGAACAGAGGCTGCGCGAACTGGGCTATCTCTGAGTGCACAACGGAGTTCACTACGACGGCTTCGGTCCGTCCGGCGGTCGGCTCGAATCCACGAAAAGCATGGAGACATTGGATACCGTCAATCGCGAAGGAAGAGAGCGGCTGTATCCTTCGCTGACCAATCCCAGTTGGCTGGTCCTGCGACGGCGGCGCGAGATTTTCCGCAAATGGCTGGCGCGCCTGGATGGCCACGACCTGCAAAGCCACAACCTGGATGTGCTGGATGTGGGCGGACGGATTCAGCCCTATCGCCCGCTATTGGAGGGAAGAGTGCGCCGTTACGTGGCGGTCGATCTGCGACAGACGCCGCTCGTGAATGTCGTGGGACGGGGCGAGCAGCTTCCTTTCGCGGAGGCCCAATTCAATCTGGTAATCTGCACTCAGGTGCTGGAGTACATTCCCGAGCCGGCGGCTGTGATCGCGGAGATTTATCGCGTGCTTAAGCCCGGCGGTCGTTTGCTGCTGAGTGTGCCTGCGGTTGGCCCGCGCGATGCTGAGGAAGATTGCTGGCGGTTCTTGCCCGGGTCCCTGCGCCACCTTTTGGCGGCCTTCAGTCATTCTGAGGTGGTTCCAGAAGGTGGAAGTGTGGTGGGCTTTTTCCGCACCATCAACGTCTGTCTCAACATTTTTGTACGGTATCCAAAGTTGCGTTCGATTCTTCGGTGGACGCTGTGCCCACTTGTGAATCTTTGCGGTGAATTGCTGACACGCCTTGCGGGCAGCGATAACGATCAATTCGCGCCGAACTACAGCGCTTGGGCAACGAAATGATAGCCGGAGCAGCGCGACGATGAATCTGGCTCGCCAGTTCTGGCAGCGAGCGCTCGACCTGCTCCCCGTCGCCGGGTTTCATTTCGACCGGCCGGTGGTGCTTTTGCAAAGCGACGATTGGGGCCGGGTGGGGTTGCGAGATCAGTCCGGATTGCAGCAACTGCGATCGGCCAGTCTTGAGCTGGGCGAGCGTCCTTACGATTTCTACACGTTGGAGACTGCCGAAGATCTCACTAGCCTTAGCGGAGCGTTGAAGCGGCATCGGGATTCCAGCGGCCGTCATCCATGCGTGGAAATGAATTTCATTTTGGCCAATTTGGATTTTGCCAAAATGAGCGCCGAAGGTTTTCGGCAGATTCACATCATGCCCCAGGCCGAGGGCCTTCCCCTGGGTTGGACCCGCGCGGGGCGAATGGAAGCCTTACGCGACGGAATTGCCGATGGAGTATTTTACCCGGCCCTGCACGGTACGACACACTTTTGCCGTTCGGCGGTTGAGCGCAATTTAAATTTGGAAGGCGAACGAGCCGATCTTTTGCGTACACTCTGGCGGGCCGGGACGCCATACATTCACTGGCGCATGCCGTGGATCGGGTATGAATACTGGGATCCGGAGCAGCCAGAAGACGAACGATTTCTGCCTGCGGAAAAACAGACCGAGTTGATCGGCCACACGGTCGGAGCGTTTGCCAAACTGTTCTCAACGCTGCCGCGTTCGGCCTGCGCTCCGGGCTACCGCGCCAATGACGATACGCACCGCGCGTGGGCGCGACATGGAATTCGAGTCGCGCAGAATGGTCCAGGAGCGCCCGTTCCGCCGCACTTCGATCGCCACGACATTCTGCATCTGTCCCGCACGGTCGAGTTCGAGCCTGCGACGGAAGCGGCATTTTCGGTCGAGGCCTGTCTGCGGCAGGCGGAGACTTGTTTTGTACGAGGCATCCCGGCGATCGTCTCCGTGCATTCCATCAATTTTCATTCTACGGTGAAAGATTTTCGCAGCCCTACGCTGACGGCCCTCGATGAATTCCTCACCGCGCTGGAGTCGAAGCACGCCGATCTGCTGTATCTTCACGATGAGGATCTGCGCGAGTTGGTGAACCAAGGTTCTTATCAGGCAGCCGAGCGCGGTCTAAAGGTGAATGTGATCCGGAAGAAATTCAAGAGGGCCAATGTGGCTCAGATGGATCAAACTCGGATGGACGGAGCACGATGAAGCAGAAATCAATCGTGCTGGTGACGGTGGATTGCCTGCGGGCCGACCACGTTGGCTTCATGGGATATGAGCGCCCCACCACGCCGTTTCTCGATTCACTCGCGAGCGAGAGCGTTGTGGTTCCCGCCGCTATTGTTGCCGGAGCGCCGACCTACTACTCGTTCCCGGCGATCCTGGCGTCGCGCTATCCGCTGGCGCTGGGGCGCGACGTGCTTGGTCTTGGCCCGGATGAGCCGACGCTCGCTTCCGTTCTGAAGCAGGCTGGTTATTCGACGGCTGCGTTTGGCGCCGCCAATCCCTACATTTCAGCGCGCTTTGGCTACGAACACGGGTTCGACACGTTCCGTGATTTGCTGGAAGACGAGCCGGCGCCGCTTCCGGAAGAAAAGTTGAATGCCGCGACCGGCAGCGGCTGGGCGAGCCGGCTGAACCAGAGATTGCAGAAAATCCGCCCTGCTTTGGGACCTTTGGGCCTTGTTTACGACGATCTTTACTTTGAGTACTGCCAGCGAGTGACGCCAGTTGCAGTCTCACTGGACGCACTGCGCCGCTTTCCCGCCGCTGACGTGATTGTGGACCATGCCTGCACCTGGCTCGCGTCCGTCGGCGATGCGCCGTTCTTCCTCTGGCTGCATTTGATGGACCCGCACTCGCCCTACTATCCGAAGGACGCTGCGCTGACGCTGATGGGACAAGACCCGGTTACACCCTATCGAGCGCGCTATTTGAATTCCTACTGGAACCGGTCTGATCTTGGATCTCGGCGTTTTGCGCGCCATCGTGACGAAGTCGTTGCGCTGTACGATGCGGGCGTTCGCTGGGTCGATGTGCAAATGTCGCGCCTCGTGGAGATACTGCGCGGCTCGAACCGGTGGGACGACTGCATCTTCGCTTTCACCGCCGATCATGGAGAGGAATTTCTGGATCACGGCGGCCGCTATCATCCGCCCTCGCGGCTGATGGAGGAATTGATTCACGTGCCGTTGCTATTGCGCGTGTCTGGTGGTGCGAAAAGAGATGTGACGAAATCTCCGTTCAGCTTGGTGCATCTTGCGCCAACGCTGTTGGATACGGCTGAGTTGACCGTGCCCAAAGGCTTCGAGGGTCGCAGCCATTGGGACCAGCTTCGAGAGGGTGTGAGTTTCGACGGCGTCGCGATCTCGGAGTGCGTAGCGGGCTGCACCAATCCTTTTCGACCGGGGAATCGCATGGGGCCGCGCGTGTTGTCGGTCAGGGAATCCCGATTCAAGCTGGTACTTCAACTTGACCCGGTGGCGAAGAGTCTCGTGGTGGAGAATCTCTATGATCTCGACGCCGACCCGGGTGAGCGTGCAGCGCTGGCACCTGCCGCTCAGAAGCCGGTGCGGCGGCGCCTGCTCGAAATCGCGCGCGAACATTTGAGGCGATCCCGCGAGCAACGGGATCCGCGGACGCGCCTGCAGGCGCGTCTCCGCGAACTTCAGCTAGAATGGAAAAAACCAGCGGACCAGGCTTCGCCAGTGACTTCCTAGCTTGCGAGCGATCATCTTATACCCGGAATGATTACGATCTTTACGCCGTCGTTTGCCGACGAAGCCGACACCAACGCGCAAAATCTTACCGTGAAAGAGGTGGTGGCGCGCCTTGATCCGGATCGGGCCGCGGTCACGATGTTGCATCAAGGAGTCATTGATCCGCGCATTGCAGCGCGGCCGAATACGACACTGCTTCGTTGGCACCGGCATGGAAACACGCCGCGGATTGCGTGGCACATTCTGAGAAGAGTGCCTGACGTGTATTTCTTCCCGCGCGAAGGCCCGCTCGACGTCGCATTTCTGCGCATGCGTCGCTACTTTCGATGGCGGACGGCGGTAGTGATGCCGGTGGTTTCCGGCGGCTTGGACTCGCAGTCGTACTCGCCCGCGAGGATCAGAAACATTCGTGAGTCGGATTCGGTGTTCGCGAATAATGGCTACCTGGCACAGTTGGTCAGGGAAAAACTTGGTATCAATCCCGGGATCATTCACGACGGGGTCGACAGTCGTTATTTTTTTCCGCCCGAGCCAGGGCGGACGCAGCATGAGCCGGTGACCGTGTTGTATGCCGGATCGCTGCGCCCCTACAAGCGCGTGCCTGTGGTCGTCCGGCAAGCTGCGCGCTGGCCCGGAGTAAAGTTTCGCATCGCGGGAATTGGGGAGGAAGAGCAGCTCTGCAAGAATCTTGCTGTCGAACTCAAGTGTACGAACGTGGAGTTTTTGGGGCACCTGTCGCAGCCGCAACTTGGCTGCGAGATGCGGCGCGCTGACATTTTTCTTTTCCCGAGCATCCTTGAAGGACATCCTCAGGTTTTGGGGCAAGCGGCGGCCAGCGGGCTTCCCGCCGTGGCGATGGAGGTTTATCGCCCCGACTTCGTCGTTAACGGCACGACCGGCTTTCTTGTGGACAACGATGACGAGCTTGCCGAGAAGTTAGACTTGTTGATTCGAGATTCGCAGTTGAGGGTCTCCATGGGAATGGCGGCGGTTGCTCACGCGCAGAAATTCGATTGGGATGTCATCGCCAGGAAATGGCAACAAGCGTTTGAAGAGGCCGTAGGCAAGCGGCGCGAACACTGAGTCGCGAACACTGAGGCGCGAACATTGAGGAGCGAACATTGAGATGTGCGGAATCTACAGAGCTTTCGATCCCTGGTCGCGTCTAGATGACGGCGTGCGCAGTGACCTTCTCTTCCGCTGGCTGGTGCTGAGCCGACGCTGCCGGGAGGCTGAGCCGGCGTGACCCAGGATCCGCAACTGCCGCCCCTTCTCGCTCAAGCGCAGAGTCAAGCGCAGAGTAATGAGACCGTAAGACCGCTTCATGTTCTCACGCTGACGCCCTTCTATCCGAGCGAGAACGATGATGCCGCGGGTTGCTTCGTGGCGGAGCCACTCGACGCCCTTGCCAAGGCTGGTGTGGTGAACACTGTTTTCGCGATGCAACCCGCTTATCGCAGGAGCCTTCGCGCCAGGGAATGCGGCTGGCGCGCGGAATGGCTTCGCTACTTGTCTTTGCCCGGAGGCTTAGGATTGCCGACGGCGGGCGCTTTCCTGTTTGCAAGAATCGTGGGGCGAGTGCGCGAACTGCAAAAGGTGCACCACATCGATCTTGTCCATGCTCATGCGCCGCTGCCGTGCGGACATGCTGCCTTGCTGTTGAGTGTGGAACTTGGCGTGCCGTATGTGGTTTCCGTGCATGGCCTCGATGCATTCTCGACGAAGCAAGTCAGCGGATGGGCAGGGGAATGGTGCCGGAGGATTTCCCAACGCATATTTCGATCCTCCCGGCGGGTGATTTGCATTAGCGAGCGCGTCCGCGAGCAGGTTCTGGAAGGTGCCGGGACGGGCTGCCCGACATCGGTTGTATACAACGGTGTCGATCCGAAATTGTTTTCCCCTGCCACTGCGCGTTCTGGGACTGAACCCTCGGATGGGCGTCCGATCATCCTCAGCGTCGGCAACCTGATTCCGATCAAAGGTCACGATGTGCTCATTCGTGCGGTTGCATCACTCGTTCCGCAGTTTCCATTGCTGACTCTGGAAATCATAGGTGACGGTCCCGAACGTGGCCGCCTGCAGGCCTTGGCCCAGCAGCTTCAGATCGGCGACCGAGTGTGTTTCTTGGGGCGCCGGTCCCGCCAGCAAGTCGCATCGGCAATGCAGCGGTGTGCTTTGTTCGCACTGCCGAGCCGCTATGAGGGTCTGGGTTGCGTGTATCTGGAAGCCATGGCGTCGGGCAAGCCGGTGATCGGATGCCGAGGACAAGGAATTGAGGAAGTGGTTGAACACGGAACCAACGGTTGGCTGGTGGGCATCGATGAGGTGAGGGAACTGAGTGAGGCGCTGTCGACCCCACTGAGCAATGCTGCTCTGCGCAAATTTGTCTCTGACCAGGCTCGGCAAACTATCCTTGACGAATTTACTCTCACTCGTCAAGCAGATCACCTCCGTCGCATTTATCGGGAGTGCACGGAATGAAGCCTCGGTTAGTCATCATTACCGAGATCATCGCGCCTTACCGCGTCCCGGTGTTCAACTCCTTAGCGGCGCACGGGGAGGTGGATCTTCATGTGCTATTTCTTGCCGAGACTGACCCGAAACTGCGGCAGTGGACGATTCCGAAAGACGAAATCCGTTTCTCCTATCACGTCCTTCCGTCCTTCCGCCTGCGGCTGGGGAATTTAAGCTTACTGGTGAACCGCGGTTTGGATGGAGCGCTCCGGCAGGCTCGACCCTATGCGATCCTGTGCGGGGGCTACAATTACCCGTCTTCGTGGCAGGCGGCATTCTGGGCGAGAAAGCGAAGCATTCCGTTTCTGCTCTGGACGGAGAGCAATGCCGCCGATCATCGAGGACGAAGCCCGTTGGTGGAGTATCTCAAACGGAAATTCCTGGGACAGTGTCGCGGATTCGTGGTTCCTGGGGAAGCTTCAAAACTATACCTGCAGCAACTCGGTTTACCCGCAGAGCGGATCTTCAAGGCGCCGGACGCGGTGGACAATGAGCTTTTCACGCAGAGTGCACGGATTGCGAGAACGAACGCCGCCGCTGTGCGCAGGCGGATTAATGTACCCGAGCGATACTTTCTCAATGTCGGCCGCCTCATACGGGCCAAAGGCGTGTTCGATCTCCTAGAAGCTTATGCGAATCTGGACGAGGAGACTCGGGCGGCTGTGGGACTGGTTTTCGTCGGTGAGGGTGATGCGAGAGGGGAGTTGATAAAGCGAGCCTCGTCGATTCGCCCGGGAACTGTGAAATTTTCTGGATTTGTTCAGAAGGACCAATTGGCGGAGTTTTATGCTCTGGCCGACGCTCTCGTGTTTCCCACTCACAGCGATCCTTGGGGCCTGGTGGTCAACGAAGCCATGGCCTGCAGTCTCCCTGTGATAGCCTCAAACGTAGCCGGTTGCGTGAGCGACCTGATCGAAGACGGCTGGAACGGCTTCGTTGTTCCAGTGAGTGATCTGAGAAAAATAAGCTCGTCGATGGAATTGCTTGCCGAGGGTGATGACCTGCGACGTCAGATGGGAGAGCGAAGTCTGCAACGGATTCAGGAATATTCTCCAGACGCTTGTGCCGCTGGTATTGCCAAAGCGGCTGTGGCTGCCCGCGGAGAGGCGTCATGAAACCCCACGTTAAGGTCGCACTCTGGTTAGCTGGCGTCCTGTTGATGCTGGTGTTTCTCCGCCGGTATCTCTTCTATTTCAGCACCCCGATTTACCTCGAAGGTTTGATCCTCATCGAGATTATTGTGGCCAGCCTTTGGCGCTTTGAGGTCGTTTTCTTCCCGTTTCTGATGGTGGTCTTTCTTTGGGCTGGCTCTGACCCGGGACTCTTGACCGGCGTGGCCGGGACGGTGCGGTGGGTTGTCCTTGGCGTTGGGGCTCCGGCGGGAGCTTTTTTGTGGATGCGAAGACGGCAACGTGCTTTTACGGCATTACATCTCGCTGCTGTGTTTTGCGTAGGCTCGGCCCTCGCGTCGGCGATGATGTCGAACGTTCCGATGATTTCCCTCCTGAAAGTGGCGAGCCTCTTTCTGCTTTTTCTCTACGTTTCTACGGGAGCGAGACTGGCAATTGTCGGCCGCGAACAGCGATTCATGCGCGGTCTGCTTCTCGGCTCGGAGGTAGTGGTTTTCGTCTGCGCCCTGGGAGCCCTCATGGGTCTGTCGCTTCTGGGAAACCCGAATTCGCTGGGCGCCGTGATGGCGGTTGCGCTCACCCCTTTGCTGTTATGGGGATTCGTGGTTGCCCAGACCCCTACGGAGAGGTACCGCAGAGGCGCCGCCTTGCTCGTGTGTGGCCTCCTGCTCTACTCCTCTCTCTCTCGTGCCAGCCTGCTCGCGGCTGCAGTCTCAGCCATAGTGTTTTGCGTTTGTCTGAGACGTCAGCGACTGCTCTTGCGGGGCGCCTTTCTTTGCGTTTTCTTCCTTTCGGTCGCCGCGGTGGCGAGACCGGAACAGTTTAGCGATTTTGTTTCCGCCACTACCGAGAACGTCGTGTACAAGGGCAAACGAGAGCAAGGCTTGTTAGGGTCCAGAAAAAATCCATGGGAGGAGGGCATTGCGCTGGTCAAGGAACATCCCTGGTTTGGCACAGGTTTCGGTACGAGCGACGTTGGGGAGGTGTCTGCCGACTCAAGCCTTGACGTGATGGGCGGCATGTACACCGGCGCAGGCGCGCTGCGTGAGCACGGCAACAGCTACCTGGCCATCATGGAGTACATGGGGCTATTCGGGGTAATTCCTTTTGTCTTCCTCTTGTTCCTGGTCATCCGGATGATTGTGCAGATGTGTTTGTGGATGAGGAGGACGGCTAACGTTTACCATGCCGGAATTCCCATGGCGATGGTGCTGGTGGCCGGACTCGTGCACGCCTTCTTTGAGGACTGGCTATTCGCCGTCGGCTACCATCTGTGCGTATTTTTCTGGATCATGGCGTTTCTTCTCAGGGACCTGCTGCCCAGCGCCACCGAAGTAAACGTGAGTTACCCCTCGCCTGCATACTCGCCAATCCTACGGCCGGCTCCCGGCCCTCTTGTCGCCAATCGATGATCCACCTATTTATCAATGCCCTCGCGGCCAGCGCGGGAGGCGGGCTCACCTACGTCCGCAATGTTTTGCCGCAGTTTGCCGCACGCGACGATGTCCGAGTGACGGTGCTTCTCAGCTCCGCTCTTCGTACCCAACTGGCAAACCCCGGCCGGGTTTCGATCATCGAAGGGGAGTCTCCCGGCGGCGTTGCGGCGCGTTTCTGGTTTGAACAGCGGCGATTACCCCAGCTGATTCGTCAAGTCCGCGCCGATGTGCTGCTTTCGACGGGCAATTTCGCGCTATGGAACTCTCCTGTCCCGCAAATCCTTCTCAGCCGTAACGCCCTCTATGCTTCACGAGATTTCCTGTGTGATCTGCGCAGCCGTGGCGACTACAAAATTTGGCTCGACACCGAGCTGAAGGCGGAGTTCGCGCGATGGTCGATTCGGCGGGCCGACGTAACGGTTGCGCCCAGCACAGCCTTTGCGAACCAGTTGCGGGAAGTAACGGGCGTGGAGGTGACGGCGATTCATCACGGCTTCGATGCGGAGTCGTTCTTTGCGGACCAGACTCCGCTTCCGGAGACCGCCCGCCGCGCGCTCGACGCCTCGGAAGGCTCCGTGCGGTTGCTTTTCGTCAGCCACTACAACTATTACCGGAATTTCGAGACTCTCATTCGGGCGCTCGCCTTGCTGCGCGACAGGCTCGCGCCGAGGCGAGTCTGTCTGATGCTTACCTGCAAGCTGCGCTCGGATTCGAACCCCGGAACCTACAGCGCCGATTCGGCGGCTCATTTGGTCAAGCAACTGGGGCTGGCGGAGAGCGTGATCGAACTTGGTTCCATCCCCTACGGCCTGCTGCATCACCTCTATCGCGCATGCAACATTTATGTTACCGCCGCCTACGCGGAGTCATTCGCTCATCCCCTGGTAGAAGCGATGTCCAGCGGCCTTCCCATTGCTGCCGCGAACACAGAGGTTCATCGCGAGATTTGCGGCGAATCAGCGCTCTTCTTTCCAGCGATGTCTCCCACAGCTCTCGCTGACCAGGTTTGTCGTTTCGTGCAGGATGAAGAGTTGGCAAAAAGTTCCAGCGTCAAAGGACTGCTAAGGTCGCGGGATTTCACCTGGAAGCAGCACGTTCAGCAACTCCTCGATCTCGCGCAATCAAGATTCGGGGAGACTATCGCTTAACAGGTACAGGAAGAATCGGTCGGATAACACGAGAACAACGCAGCGGCAAAAGAGCGGGGTCTCGAAAAGAACGGTTCGGTCACACGTGTGCTACCATAAACGGCATTCCGTCATCCTCAACACCCTTGAACGCGGACTTCGCTTCCGGTAAACCATCGGCTTGGCGTGAACCACTTTCTCTGTCGTGGGTGCTGGTCTTGGTGTTGATATCGTACGGCGTTTTTCTGGCCACCTTTTTTCTCCTCGGGGGAAGCTTCTGGTCTCGAGTTGAGAATTTCGGGGACAATCCCGGTTATATCCGGCTTGCGGCCGCGATTCACCACTGGCAGCTTTCCGGTGTGGTCGTGAAGCAATTCTGGGGACTGCCGTACGCTGTCGCTACCGTGTCGCTGGTGACAACTTTGTCGGAGACGGTCAGCCTGATCATCGTTTGCGTGCTGGCTTCTTTGGTCACCGTTACCCTCTGTTATTGGCTTTGGGACGGCTGGATCGCCATCTTTTTCGCACTCCTCAGTTTCGACTGGTTCCAACGGTCCTTGCTGGGGGGAGCAGAGCCGCTGTTTGTCGCTTTTCTTCTGGGATCGTTCCTTGCACTCAGACGCGACCGCTGGTTGCTGGCAGCGGTGCTGGGGTCGCTTGCCACCGTCGTTCGCCCGTTTGGAGTATTTGCTTTGATGGGGCTAGGGATTGAACTGTTGTATCGTCGACGGCTGCGTGACGCTGCCGTGTCCACCGGTGTCGCTCTGGCCATCGGGGCTCTGTATGCCTGGCCCGTTAAACACTATCTAGGTAATCCCTTTGGTAATGTGGCCCTTTACCAGCAAAACGATTGGCACGGAGGCCTACCCTTCGGCGTTCCTTTCTTGGCGATCCTCAAAGATACGTTTCCTCGCAACGCACCGTGGACCAACCTGGCTTTTACATGGGGATGGATTCTATTCGTGCTACTTGCATTCGTCGTAGCGATCAAAAGCGGGGAGTTGCGACAATATGCAAAGGCGCACACGGCCGAGGCCTGGTTCGTGATCCTGTACGCGATTGCGCTTTACACCTATAGCGCTCCAGCTTGGTCCAGGTCCAACTTTCCGCGATTCGCGCTGCCTTTGTTGCCGTGGGTCCTGGTTTTTGTCAGGCGGTACCTTCCCACCGATCGAAGGTTCATCTGGGGCCTGGTGGTGGTTGGTCCGGTTCTTGCCGCTGCCTCAGCAATCGGTATTCGTCAAGCTGCGACAGTCCTCTTCAAACATTAGTTTGGAGGCGAATACCCTAATGCACCGTCACAAAAGAATACACACCACCGGGAGCTGTGGCCGGGGTTTGGCTGGCATTGCAAAAGTGTAGAGAAACGTTCCCCGCCGAGCCTGGATACGCGCTAACTGAGAGATTGCCCAAGGCTGATGGGGGAGTGAGACCGGTGATCACATCTGACTTATCCACGCCCTTGACGGCAGCTGCTACGTCAAGACAGCTTTGGCCTGCAACCTTGGCGGCTCCGATCTTTGCCTTAAACACTCCGATCTGCGATAACGCCGATCCCGAGCCCAACGTGAGCGTGTTTCCCGGCTCAATCACCACCGGCACGGCAAAAGTCTTGTCCTTCACCGTCAGCCGTTCCTTCCAGCTCTTTCCGTCGCCGGTATTGCCAATGTAGTTGGAAAGAGACACCGGCGAGCCCATGCTGATCCCCACATGGGCGGGATTTCCATCCCCGGAGTCGAAGCCGATGTAGGAGTCCGTTACATCGCTCGCTGGCCGCTGCACCGCATGCGCGATGGTTTTCTGCGGATTGGAGTCAACCAGGGTGAGAATGTGTCCAGGCGCGGCACCCGGCCCTATGAAGATAAGTTTTCCCTTGCGGTCTTGCAGCCCACCAAGTGGGATGGGCATTCCAGCCCAGGGATGTGGCGTACTTGTACAACTGATCCAAGTCGGCGTCCAGTGCAAGCCGCCAAGAGAGCAGTTATCGGCAACCACCGCCGGCATGAGCGCCCCTAGTTCTGAAATTACGGTCGAGGGAGCGGTATCAATATCGAGGCGTGCAGCTGTTAATAAGCTCTGAGAATCACCGCCGGAACCGAGTACGATTGGGCCGGGCCAGAACGTGAGCAGCGGAAAGTATGTAGGAGTCGGCGCGACTTTGTAGGAACGCAGAGGAGCGTTTTCGTCCTTAAAGGTGCAGACTCCACTCTTGCACGCAGCTGAACGAGGGGCGCCTTCAACCACCGCGTAGTCTCCTACTCCATAAGGAGCCTGTTCCGCTCCGGGAGGAGCGGTGAGCCGCAACAGGTCGAACGACGCAGCGCCAGGTATGTCCGGCGTGGTGACTGTGATCGCTCCTTTTCCGTTGGAAAGCGCACTGCCCACATACAAAGGATTGGAGGAGCCATACGAGGTGTGGCGAGCGACGACGTAATAGCGATAGTCCACCGGCCCGGTTCTCGCGTAGGTAGGGAATGCACCTTGCGGTCCCTCCCCTCCCTCAATGGAAACCGGCCCTCCCTGCACAAGTACCCCCGCGATGCCGATGTTTCCTGTCGGATTTGTGCAACTCCCAACTTCCATATATACGTTTGTCATTTTGATATTGCCATAGCCGCCGCGGCGCAATCCTCCCCGTAGTCCGTACTGCGGATACCCTTGGATTACGCTGTCGGAAATGTGCAGCGTATTCCCCGATTGCCAATCCACTCCATTACCAGTGCACTGCGCCGACACGTCCAGATTCTTGAGCCAGCCCACGGCGGACCATTTGTTGAACGGGCCTGGCGCACTGACGTAAGAGCCACAGAATTCCGCGTCGCAGCGGACGCCGTATCCAAAGCCCGCGACCAGGCCGTCCAGCAAAAATGATTGATCATCATCGACCTGAACCCAAGTGCCGAAGCTGTTCCCCTTGGGTGCGACGCGCCCTCGAACATTGAAAATCTTCGTGCCTTGCCCATTCACCTCGATCATCGGATATGTCCCGCCCGCGACCATTGGCCTGCCCCGGGGATTCAGCAACGTAATGCCGGCAGATGCGGTCGACGATGCCGGATCGCCCACGAACAAGCAAGTGTCCTTCATGTAGCACTCGAAGATGGAACCGGTGAAGTCGATGGTCTGATCTGAGGAGCGTATTGACGCGCGCGCGTACAGTTTCAATTCTGTTCCCGGAGGCACGACCACCTTGCCCCCCTGAGCCGTTCCGGTCGGATTCGTAGGGGTGAACCGGGCTGCAATGGAAGCTTCCTGCAGACCGCTGGTTGCACTCGAGACGCTATATCCTGGAGCGTGTCCCGCACTCGTGGTGAATTTCAGAGTTCCCGGTGTGCCGTCCCCCGCGCAGGTTCCCCCCGTCACTTTCACGGCCTCGGAAGCGCCTCCCCCATCCAACCAAATCCAATACTCCGCCTCGGACCCCTTCACCCCCGGTGGACAGGACTGCAGCCTGATCGTGTGTGCTCCTGCCGTACGGAGATCATCGCTGGGACTCGCCGACCAGTTACAGTGCACAACATTCACGGATTCAGGCGTAATCAGCGTTTTCCCGGCGCGATCCCAGTGAGCCCCGCAACCTGACTCCTGAACGTTTTGATTGCCCGCCTGCATCTCAGTTTCGTTCTGGCCGGTCTGCCCTTTAGCTCCGTCCCCGCTCAACTTCCAGATCGACCCCACAGCAACGAGTAGGAGTACTGATATTGCGATTAGCAGCATTTGACGTAGCGTGGTGGGAGCGTGTGACATGCTTTTTCTCCGTGGAGGACAGTGAACTCAATCGTCAGGGATGGCAACCACTCAGGTCAACAAGGACCCTCGGGCAAGGGCGCAAAAAATAAAGCGATACGCATGACGGTAGTGGCTTAATTGAAGCTGCATACTTACAGATTCACAGACCGATGTCATCCCGCAGGAGCGCGCCAAGCGCTCCGGAAGGACCGTACGAAATCCGGGCATCAGTTGTGCTGATGCGAGGAACGCCTGAACTGCATGAAGGCTGGCATTCCCGTCCGCGGCATCAACGGCGTCGGCCGGCGTAAGGTTCCTCGCCCGGTCGTCGCCGTGCTCAGAATGACATCGGGCTGAAATAATCTTGAAATTGAGCCACTATCTGCATGACCTTCGCGGTGATCAGCGTGCTAAAAGCTTCTCCTGCGGATAAGGCTTGAGATGCGTCGCGTCCAGGTCCGGTTCGAACAGCCATGCCTTGCGGTCTTTAAAATATGACAGCAGTTTCTCGTCCTGCTCGGTGCCGAGTTCGCGGGCCCAGACGATCCTCGCCCCGTCGATGTCGGCCAGGTTGTATACCCATTCTCCGTGAGGATTGTGGCTCAGCGCATAGCGGACGACAATCAACTGCTTACCTGGCTGATCCGCGAGTTGCTGTTCGACGCGCCCGCGTGCGTCGCTGCCTCGCCCTCGATCCCACGACCACGGGTAAGGATGGTTAGGATCGTGCACCACATGATAGAGATTACTAGCCGTCACGGCCAGGAGCAGCACAATTGCTGCCCGCGACCATGCAATCCCCACGGGCCGTCCTTTCCATCGGACAGTCCGCAGATGCCGAATCCCCTGTACTACCAGCGCGTAGATGACACACGTAAGAGGCGCCGCATAGTGTGGATTGGAATACACGACCAAAAACAGCCCAGCGCCGCAGATCACCAGTTCCACTACCAGAAGGCGGATTTTCCTGTCTCGAAACACCCACGGCAATAGAAACAAAATGGGAAGTGAACCCGTCCACAAAAACGCTGCCGGGAAAGCGCGAACCTTGTCCCAACTCACTCGTAGGACGTCTCGCGCCGTGCCCCGATATGTGTCTCTTACCCAACCATTATAGAAATCGTCGAATTGCCGGTTGCCGTAGTGGACGGGTGTTTTCAGCCGCTCCCATAGAAAAATCGGGCTGTAGTGTGTATGCAAATAGAGGGAGTGTGGCAGAAGCAGCGGATGGCCCGTCACGCGCCAGTTGTAATAACCCATAAATGCTAGCGTTATAAACATCACGGCCGCGAGTGGCGCCAGCACGCGAGGCGCGCTCACGCGCAAGGGTGGCGCCTGCTTTCCGCCTAGCCAGATCAGCAGCGCCCCCGCTACCGGCAGGCAAAAAATAAATCCCTCCAGGGGCCGGCTGTTGGCCAGGATTGCAATTGCCACTCCCATGATCAGACTAACCATGGTCAGACGGCTCATGACGAGATTACTGCTGACATTTTGCAGTCGCTTCATCCGAGGTAGCGCACCCAGCACCAGCGCTCCTCCAATCGCGGCCATCGCGCCTCCCCAGTAGCTGTTCATCCAGTAGCTGACGATTCCCAGGTTCAACATCGCCAGTACCCCTCCCAGCAGGGCCCATCGCGCGGGCATCCATCCCTGCAGCATCCACACGATTGCGGAGCACATCGCACTAACGCTCAGCAGCACGCCGATCCATGGGCTCCCGAGCACTTCGCCGATCGCCAGCGCCAGCCCTTGTGCTGGAGGAAATATCGAGGAATATGTCGGCTGGAAGAGTACGTGGAAGGTTTCGAAACTTGGCCACTCAGGATGCATTGGGTTCGCCAGGCGTCCGTGTGCGAAGGTGTCGCCCATCAAGAGATAGCTGTTATCGTCGTGGCCTGACGGCAGAGGCACTCCCAAGAGCGGCAGCAGGGACAAGCGGACACCAACGGTCGCAAAGAATAAAAGTGCGATCGCCAATTGCTTTCGACTGGCAATCCGGGAACCGAAAGCCTCTACCATCTGGAACCAGGGGTTGCCAACTGTCGGCGCCCACCACGAGGCCAGGCAAATGCCTAACACCACCGCCATTTGCACCAGCAGTCCGGAGTACATGTACGCATAACGTGCCAGCATAATCGTTTAGAATAGCCCATTCGCCTTGCTTGTTAGTTCAAAGCCCGTTGGACCCATCACGGCGGAGCGGTTCAGAGGAAGGTTCTGAGCATTGTCCAGAGACGCTAATACTTGTAGGCATGCCCCCGAAGCAGCAACGGCCGCTCCAAGAAGCGCCAGGACAGTTTCGCAACCGCCAAGGTCAGGATGATCGCCAGTGATCTGCAGGCCAACGCCAGGACGATGTACGGGATCGGATGTCTGCTGAAAACGGGGAGATGAGCCGCAAGGTTGTCACCCATCTGAAAGAATGGAAGATGGACAAGGTAGACGCAATAGGCAATCCCGCCGAGTTCCATCAACCACCGGTTGCAAAGTATGCGATTTACTGTGCCAGTCTCGATCAGAGCCATGAGCAGGCAGCACGTATAGAACAATGCCATCAATGAGTACCCGAACGTCACCATCGGAGTTGCCGACCACCCGTACTTCTCAAGGGCAGGCCATTCCAGGGTAACCCGCTGTAATGCCCCGCAGCCAGTTTCGTTTCGCAAGCACGAAACCCCAGGCCTGCGGATGTCGAACCAGTACAGCCGACAAAACGCCCAAGCAGAGCGCATCCGCGCGGCACGGCATCAGCACATAGTCCGCGAACCTGCCATGCTCGAACTTGAGCAGTATAAGCGTCCTGAGGATGGGAGCACCCACGACTACAAAGGCCAGTACCCAAACAAGTCCTGTCTTGGTGAGTTTTCGCACA
The DNA here is from genome assembly GCA_963755795.1 of uncultured Acidobacteriota bacterium. Classification (GTDB taxonomy): domain Bacteria; phylum Acidobacteriota; class Terriglobia; order Terriglobales; family Acidobacteriaceae; genus Sulfotelmatobacter. The sequence goes on from CAVWLI010000028.1 coordinate 217,953, forward strand.
ATGAGGGGAATCGTGAGATAAAACTGCTCCTCAACGGCGAGAGACCACGTTACCGTCATACCGGTCCCTCCCCAAGTGGCGAAATACGCCATCCAAAAATTCTGCGTGAAAGTCGGGTACGAAATCAACGGAATGATGACGCTGGCGCGGGGAGAGAGAAGACGCCAGAAAACATAGAGCCCAGTGAGCACACTGTACAAGGGAAGGATGCGAAAGGCACGGCGGACGTAGAAGGTTCTGAAGTACCGTATCGAGTCCCTGGCGTCGAGAAGAATGCCGCCAATCAGAAATCCAGAGAGCACGAAGAAAAGGTCCACGCCGCTCCAGGTGAGCCGTCCCAACGCGAACACACTCGACCAGATTCCTGGAAACGAGCCGTTGAACCCGGCATGCCACAACAGCACCAACAGAATTGCTATTCCGCGAAGCCCGTCTAGCGCAGGAATACGTCCGCGCGGAGCAAGGGCAGCCATTGCGCGGGCCGGTCCAGTTTTCTCAAGGTCGAGTGTGGTTTCGGTCACGGGGCCCCGCGCCGTGGCTCCTCCGCTTCAGAACCAAGCACCCTCGTTGCTCTTGTTGGTTTCCTGCAGAGGACCTGGTACTGGCCTCCCATCGGCAACCGCGATAAGCTGCGTTCAAGGAAGCGGAGTGACTTCAAGAATCGCGGGAAAATGAAGCGATAGTCCACGCTCAAAATCTCGAACCCTGCCTTCGAGAGCAGCCCGCAAGCCTCGGGCGGTGTAATTGTCACGGCATCGCGATCAAAGACGCAGCGATCCATCACGTAGCGAGTACCGGGATTCCAGGGGTTGTTTTCCCACAGCGCGAACAGACCTCCTGGCCGGAGGCATTGATAAATGTAGGCAACCGCAGCGTCTCGCTCGGCAGGCGGGATATGGTGGAAAACGCCGTTGCAGTAAGCCAAGTCCATAGTTTCTTCCGGCTGGTATTCAGTGAAACTCAGGAAATGGCACTCGCCGGAACCGAATGCCGACCGGGCACGTTCAAGCGAGCAGGTCGAGATGTCCAACCCGAGGACCGACTGCGCTTTGAGCAATCCTCGAAGAAATACCGATGTGTCGCCGATGCCGCACCCGTAATCGAGCACTGTACGTGGAGTCTGCCCCAGCCGGACAAGACACCGTCCCAGCCATTGCACTCGCTCTCGCGCGAAATAATCCTTCGTCTCCCCGCTTAGAGAGAGTGCTTGATTAATATCCTCGTCGTATGTTTGAGCGTGACGATCAAACTGCGGAATAGTACTCATGCTCGAGCATCCGTCAGAAACATTCGGAAATCCCTTTATCCTTTCATCTCTGGATACAGTTATTGTAAAACCTCGATCCGGTGGGACAGAGCTGCAAATTGCCACCAAAGATGTTGTCGACCATTTTTCGGCGGCGTTGAGTATAGGTCTGGAGATGAATTTAATCAGTTGTTACCAAGAGTGGTCAACAACAGCAACCATGGACACCGGTAAGCACATGATGTATTGCGTGGTCGGGTCCGTCGCGAACGCCAGCCTGACTACAATTCCGGACTCCACCGGCTTGCAATCAGAATGTCGCCCGGGCCTCTACATTCAGGCGGAAATCCCCAAGACCACTGACATTTGCACCAGCAAATCCAAAGCGGATGTCCGCGTAACGTGCAAGCATAATCGTGTAGAATAGCCGATCACCTTGCTGTCGGCAGTTGAATACAACGAGCTGAATACGATAAGCGGTGCTGGCTCAATCCGAATTTCAGACTGAGCGTTACCCGACAAGCGCGCCAGCAGGTCGTTTCCTTCTCGTACAATCGCTGGCTCGCTGATAAGATTCGTAACGGAGGAATGGAAAACATGGCTGTGGTGGTCAGGGCAGATTCGGAATCGCGTCTCCATCCCGTGCCGGTGGCAGCAAGCGTCCCCGTCGAACTCTCCGTCGTAATGCCGTGTCTCAATGAGGCAGAGACCTTGGAAACCTGCATCCGGAAAGCCCAGCAGGCAATGCGCAGCGCGAATATTGCGGGAGAGGTCATCGTAGCCGACAACGGAAGCGGCGACGGCTCGATCGAGATCGCGGAGCGACTCGGCGCCCGCGTTGCGCATGTGAAGGCGCGGGGCTACGGCAACGCTCTGATGGGCGGGATCGCGGCCGCTCGTGGCAAGTTCATTGTGATGGGCGATGCCGACGACAGCTACGACTTTGGCCACATCCCGCGATTTCTGGAGCAGTTACGTGAAGGTGCCGACCTGGTCATGGGCAATCGCTTCCGGGGTGGGATCCAGAAGGATGCCATGCCCCCGCTGCACCGCTACTTCGGGAATCCGGCCCTGACGCGGCTGGGCCGCTTGTTCTTCCGGAGTCCAGTGGGAGACTTCTACTGCGGCCTTCGCGGTTTCCGCAAGGATTCCTACGAGCGCATGGGACTGCGCACCACCGGTATGGAGTTCGCCACTGAAATGATTGTCAAGGCAACCTTGCTCCGGCTTCAGATTGCCGAGGTGCCGACCACACTTTCTCCTGACGGCCGCAGCCGCCCGCCCCACCTGCGAACCTGGCGCGACGGATGGCGCACCCTTCGGTTCTTCCTGCTTTACAGCCCTCGCTGGTTGTTCCTGTACCCGGGCCTCGCCCTCATGCTGGCTGGGACGCTGCTCGGACTCTGGCTGCTGCCCGCCCAGAGAACTGTAGGTAATGTTACCTTCGACGTCCATACGATGGTGTATGCGGCTGCGTTCGTCCTGCTCGGATTTCAAGCGGTTGCTTTTGCCGTCTTCACCAAGATCTTCGCCATTTCCGAGGGACTGTTGCCCCCAGACCCGACGCTCGACAAACTCTTCCGCTACATCACTCTGGAGGTCGGACTGGTGCTGGGAGCGCTCCTGATGGCCGCCGGCCTGGGCGCTTCCCTCTATTCTGTTGGTGATTGGGGAGCCCGGCACTTCGGCGCGCTCAACTATTCGCACACCATGCGCTTGGTGATCCCTGCCGCGCTGCTCTTGACCCTCGGAGCCCAGACCGTATTTGCCAGTTTCTTTGTGAGCGTGTTGGGATTGCGGCGAGTTAACGTCCGCGTCTGAATAGTTCCTTTCGGGGACACTTTAATAATGCAGCCTGACGACACCGAGTGTTTGAATGCAGGCGATCTGAGAGTCACTCGCCGCGTCAGGCATCCCTTCAAGGAGTTGGTTCAGCGCGCTCGCGATCCCGAATGGGTGGCCGACACCGCGCTGCGTTTCGTCGCCTACGGTTGGGACAGGGTTTCGCCGTCAGAATTTTCTTCGCTGTACCGCCGCGTCCGAACTCGCACCATGTGCAGCAATGCACGTTTGCGAGGCCTTTATCACGGAGTAAGGGACGTGATGAAGAACGAAATTCCCGGCGATTTGGTGGAGTGCGGGACTGCCCTAGGAGGCAGCGCCGCGCTGATGGCGTTGACCCTGCGTCAACTCGGAGTGAGCCGGCCCCTCTGGCTCTTTGACACCTTTGAAGGCCTGCCTGCGCCCACTCCAGCTGATCCGGATTTCGAGGTTGCAAACCTCTTCGTGGGTAGTTGCCGAGGTACGCTCGAGGAGGTCCAAGATCTGTTCACGCAGCTTCAGATTCGCGACCAGGTGCACTTCGTGAAGGGACTTTTTCAGGAGACTTTACCCACAGTCGCTGTCCCCCAGATCGCGCTTCTCCATATCGACGGCGACTGGTACGAGAGCGTGAAAGCTTGTCTTGACAACCTCTACGACAAGGTCTCCCCTGGAGGGGTTATCCAATTCGATGACTACGGATACTGGAAGGGCACTTGCAAAGCGGTCGACGAGTTTCTCGAAGCTCGCGGAATCCGGGCCTCTCTCAAAAAGTTGGACTACTCCGGCAGAATGTTGGTTAAGCCGGATTAAGGTTAAGCCACTTTCTTCAAGCGAGCCATGAAATGAAGCTGCGCTCCAAAAAACCAATTTGCCGGCGGGGGGTAAAGTCCTAACTGCGTAATCAATTCTTCCGGCTGCAAACCAATTTCCTGCCAGGCCTCGTGCCATTGGTTTTCCGTCCAATAGTTGTAGGGCTGGGCGACGCCAAATCGTGCGTTGCCCACCCAATCCATGAACCGCAGACGCTGAGCGGCCGCAATGCCTTTGCGGTAATGATCCTTGATCAGCACGCATTGTCCGGCCACGCGCCAAGCCTCGCGCAAGAGCACAGCCGGGTCGTTCGTGTGATGCAAAACGTCTGAGAATAGAACTGCATCGAACGAGGAGTCCGCGAACGGAATCCTGGAACCATCAAACATTTCCACCGGAATATGCGAGTGATCTCTGGGGAGGACATCGAGCCCTCGAAAGTCCAGATCGGGTCTTTTGGAACAAATTGTTGCCGACAAGAGTCCATCGCCGCATCCAACGTCGAGGATGCGAGCGCCTTTTGGAGCAAGGCGCGCGAACCACGAAACTAAGACTTCGACCCGTCGGCTGATGACCAACCGATCATGCAAAGTTCCGGCGACGCCCAAGGCACACTCTCCCGCATGTTGTTATACCAAACGCTAAGACAGTAACGAATGAACCGCAACCCTACTTCCGTCGCCCACCGTACCTCTGCAAGACCTTCAAGCCCTCAGGGTTCAACTCCTCGCCCGGTGCGGGCGGCTGGTCCAGCAAGTACCGACGATATGTGGCGGTTAGCCTGCCATCGCCGTAGCGCTCAGGGAACTTGGGTCCGGAGAATGTGAGCCAGGTGCTGTAGCCCATGGCGACGATGCCCATCGCCACGTAAAGCGCGCCTATTCCGTAAACCCCGATTCGCGCCCACCCCAACCTCGCCCATAGAGACTGGAGTTCGGCGATGAGCGCCACAATGAGTATCGATAGAACCGGAATAAGATATCGTCCCGCCCCTCCAGCCCAAGGCGTGAGCAGCAAGCCGCCGAGACAGGAGAGCAAATATACATGAGTAGTAGTGAGCGAACGCCGGCGGCGATAAACCCCGTGAACAAGCCCGGCTACCACGATCGACCCTACGATCCATGACACAGACCTGACCGCCGAAAACCTGTTGATTGGAATGTTCAGCGTCACCTCGCCAAGTTGCTTTAGCCGCATGAACACGATGCTGCCCAACGACCGGGCCAGCCCCCCGCGATAGGCCTGGATGAACAAACCTCCGTAATAACTCTGGGCGAACCGTCCCCACCAAACGCCGACCGCGACCATAACAAACGCGATGCCCCCAATTACGAACCGCCTATCGCTAAGCAGGCGCCTACGCACCCAGCCGATCTGTAAGACCGACCATCCGAGTGCCGGCAGCAATGTCACCCCGATCGAGCGAGTCAGAGTCGCGGCTGTCAGGAGAAAAATTCCTCCCAGCAGCCAGGCGATTTGTTGCAGAACTTTGCCCTGCATGGTTCCAAAATGTTCGAACGCGGCCAAGCTGGCGAGCGATAGTCCGAAATAAGGGATATCACTCGCCACCACAGGAGTATGTTTTGTGATCGAGAAACTCAGAATGGTCAAAAGGCACGCGAACAGGGCAAGTCGCTCATCCAGTTGATACGCTTTTCTTGCGATGGCGTAGCTGGCGAGTAGGCCGACCAGGAGCCATCCGCAGTTGAGCACGACCAGACTCCATGGTCTTGCAATCCCGAGTCGATCGAGAGCCGCGATCATTACTGGGTACCCCAGAGGTCGCATGTTCGTTCTGCTGAGAGCTGCTAATTGCTCGCCATCAGCTGCAGACGCTGCAGCCGTCAAATAGTCGATGGCATCCCCGTCGATCCGGAGTGGACTAAATGCCTGCAGTAATTGAATGCCATAACACACCACCAACAGGACAATAAGCCACCGAAGGCAACGGATCGAGCGGAAATCAGCAGCAGAGGAGAATAATCTAGAGGCGGATAACGAGGAATTATCACTAGGTCTCAGCTGTTTCATATGGCGCGATATTCTGCAGTAGCTCGCTGTTGTGTTTTTCGATGTGGGCGGTAGGCCGACGGGCGCAAATCGCAGGTCCTCAGCAGGCGTCCTCAGTAGGCCACGGTTTGTACCTTGCGCGCGGCAGCTTTATTTACGGCAGTCGCAACCTCAGCAACGGCGCGCTGTGAAAGCTCGGGGTAAAGCGGGATCGAAAGCACTTGGTCGGCCGCGGCTTCAGCGCGTGGGAAGGCTCCGCGCCCATAACCCAAGTCGGCGTAGGCGGGCTGCAAGTGCACCGGCACCGGATAGTGGACGCCCGTCTGAATCCCATCCTCCTGCAGCGCGGCCCGCAACCCATCGCGATCCCGGCTACGCAGGGTATAGACGTGGTAGACGTGGCGTGCCCAGGACATTTCTTTCGGTCTCTCCACTTCGGAATCTCCTAATAGTTCATTGTATTTGCCCGCCAGCGCACGACGCGCCTCCGTCCACTGCTCTAGATGACGGAGCTTCACCCGCAAAATCGCGCCTTGAAAAGCTTCCATCCGATAGTTGAATCCGCGCAGCACATGATGATACTTAGCGTCTTGCCCCCAATCGCGCAACATTCGGATCGTGCGTGCATACTCAGGGTTGCTGGTAGTTACCGCGCCGCCCTCGCCGTAGGCCCCCAGATTCTTGCCGGGATAAAAGCTAAAACATGCGATGTCGCCAATACTGCCGACTGGTCTTCCTTTGTATTTCGCACCGTGAGCCTGGGCGGCATCTTCGATTACGACCAGACCGTGCCTCCGAGCAATTTCCGTGATGGGATCCATGTCGGCAGGCTGCCCGTAGAGGTGCACCACCAGGATCGCTTTCGTCCGAGGCGTGATTGCGGCCTCTATCGCGGAAACGTCCATGGTAAAAGATTGAGCGTCGATGTCCACCAGCACAGGCCGCGCCCCGGTGTAGGCGACGGCCGCAACGCTGGCTACGAACGTGAACGGCACCGTGATCACCTCGTCATCAGGACCTACCCCGGCCGCCAGTAACGCCAAATGCAGAGCGCTTGTGCCGGAGTTCAGCGCGATGCAGTGGGAGGCGCCGCAATAGGCCGCAAACTCCTGCTCGAACTCTGCCACCTCAGAGCCAAGCACAAACTGACCGCTGTCCAGAACCCGGGCGATCGCACCATCGATCTCAGGCTTGATGCTCTGATACTGCGCTTTTAGATCGAGGTATGAGATTTTGATGGACGAATTTGTCATGGTAAGGTTTACAAGCGTTGAGGTCGCCAACAATAGTATCGCACGTCATTCAACCTGATTGACGTCGAAGAGATGAACCGGCAACCTCGTTTTTGCGCAGTTTGATCTCCTGTATTAAGCTAAGAGGTGAGAATCGAGATGCGGATAAAATGCAGACTGCTTCGAATCCAATAACGAAATACTGTTTCACGGCCCCCCTCATCCGCCACCGCAAGAAGTTCCCAACCGCATGAAAGTATCGGTGGCGATGCCCATTTACAACGAACGAAAGACGCTTCCCTCGATTGTGGAGGCAGTGTTCGCAACTTCGTTTGAGATCGAGTTGTTATGCGTCGACGACGGCTCGACCGATGGATCGAGAGAACTTCTTGCCGAATTGCAATCCACCCACCCGGGGATGCGCGTGCTTCTTCAACCTCAGAACATGGGGAAGGGAGCGGCCCTGCACCGGGCGATCCTCGAGGCGACAGGCGACTATGTGATCATTCAGGACGCAGACCTGGAATATGATCCAAGGGAATATCCAAAGTTGCTCCAACCGCTTATCGAGGGCAAGGCGGACGTGGTTTTCGGGTCGCGATTTATGGGAGGCGCACCGCACCGCGTGCTCTACTTCTGGCACTCTGTCGGTAACAAACTGTTGACCCTGTGCTCGAACTGCCTTACTGACCTGAACCTCACCGACATGGAAACCTGTTATAAGGCATTCCAGCGTGAAATACTGCAAGCGATTCCGCTGCAGGAGACTCGCTTCGGGTTCGAACCTGAGATTACGGTGAAGGTTGCTAAACGAAAGCTGCGAGTCTACGAAGTGGGCATCAGCTATAGCGGGCGGACGTATGAAGAAGGCAAGAAAATCGGGATGAAGGACGCGTTTCGGGCCTTGTGGTGTCTGCTGAAGTATTCCGTGACCGAGCCCGCCCTGAACCGGCAACCATCTTAACCCTGACTCGCTCAGGTTGGTTATTCTTCGACAGACAGCATTCCTATGTGTGGGATCTTCGGCATCGTTGCACGGAACGCGCGCATCCCTGACGGCGTGCTCGAACGTGGCGCGCAGTCGCTCGCGCATCGCGGGCCCGACGATTCGGGCACAATCCTTCTGCGCGCTTCCGTTCCTGAACCTGTGGAAATCGGCTTGGGCAACCGGCGTCTGGCGATTCTCGATCTCTCGGCGCTCGCTCACCAGCCCATGCATGATGCCGAAACCGGCAACTGGATCGTCTACAACGGCGAGATCTACAACTTCCGCGACGTTCGCAAGGAACTCGAACAAGCCGGAACAAATTTCGTCAGTAACTCCGACACTGAGGTTCTGCTGAAAGCCTACGCGCGCTGGGACGAGGCGTGTCTTGCGAAGTTTCGCGGCATGTTTGCCTTCGCCCTCTGGGACGCTTCGCGGCACCGCCTCTTCATTGCCCGCGACCCCATGGGCATCAAGCCGCTCTACTATGCGCAAGCCGGTTCGTATTTTATTTTTGCATCTGAAGTCCGCACGATCCTCGGGACTGGGCTCGTGCCGCCTCGTATTGACCCCGCCGGCCTCATCAACTACCTCACCTTCGGCTCTGCCTATGACCCTCTCACTCTAGTCGAAGGAGTGCATTCGCTTCCGCCCGGCCACAGGCTGACCTGGGAAGGTGGAGTTCTGCGGCAGTCGTCCTATTGGGACCTCGTGGACGACCTCGCGGCGGGACAAAGTTCTGAGTCCTTTTCTGTTGGCACCGAAAAAGGCGCAGCCGAGCGTTTGCAGCCGCTTCTTGAGGAAGCCGTCCGCTTGCAGTTAGTGGGCGACGTGCCCGTGGGAGTATTTCTTTCCGGCGGCATTGACTCGAGCGCGCTGGTTAGCATCCTCAGCCGCAGCGGCGTGACGGCCAGCACGTTCTCCATCGTTTTTCGGGAAGCCGATTTTTCCGAAGTACAACACTCGCGTGCCATCGCCGCGAGGTTTCACACCGATCATCACGAGATTACTGTTTCGCAGGACGACGTCCTGGCCGCCATTCCTGACGCCCTGGGCGCAATGGACCTGCCCACCATGGACGGGATCAACACTTACTTCGTTTCTCGCGAAACGCGACGGGCTGGTGTCAAGGTCGCCTTATCGGGTCTGGGCGGCGACGAGGTCTTCGCCGGCTACTCCACCTTCCGCACCGTGCCGCGCATGGAGCGCTTCGCCCAGCTTCTGGAAACAGGTGCCCAGTGGCGTTCGCGGGCCGTTCGCCTCGGCGTTTTCCGCGCTCGCTCCGGCGAACGATCAGAATCGCAAGCTGGCAGCTCTCGCCCGTGACAACGGCCGCCTCCTGCATCCTTACTTTCTCAGTCGCATGCTGTTTACGGCGGGCCAGCGCGATCTGCTTCTCCGAAGTGCAGATCCGTGTGTCGCCGACGTTGCTGCTGCCTCGCAACGCGCTCGCCTTCAGAGCGCGCTTGCCCTCGATCCGGTTAATCGCGTTTCCTATCTCGAGTCGCGCTGTTACATGCTGAACACACTGTTGCGCGACGCCGATTCTATGAGCATGTCCCAGGGCCTGGAGGTCCGAGTTCCCCTGATCGATCACCAATTAGCCAAGGCCGTTTTGGCGCTTCCGGGCCATTGGAAACTAAATGGAACGCCGAAGAAACTTCTGGTTGGCGCTCTGGCCGGATCGTTGCCCGACGAAATCGTCCACCGTCCCAAGCGCGGCTTCACCCTGCCCTTTGAGCATTGGTTGCGGCAGGATCTTCGGTCCGAGGTCGAACCCGTACTCGATGCGAAACGAATCGGCGACGGTCCGCTCGGTGGCTTGCTGGATGGAAAACAGGGGCACCAAATCTGGCAGGATTTTCTGCGCGGAACGATCTCGTGGTCTCGTCCGTGGTCGCTCTACGTGTTGCAACGCTGGTGCGAGTTGCACTTGGCCTGAGAGGCGCTGGGCAGCGCCTAGGTGGTCTTCGTCGCCGTAATGAGCAGAAACAGTCCCGCCCGGCGCCCGAACGCCCGCACCAGTGCCCGCGGAAACAGCTTCCATGCCAGGCGGTAGAACCCGGACTGAAATCTCGCCGATGGTTGGTGCAACAACAAATCCCCTGGGCTGAACACCACGCGCGTTTGCACGTCGCGGAATCCATCCAGCAGTTGCAGCGCTTCTTGGCGAGTGTATGTTTTCGTGCCCGGACTCTCCAGGTGATCGAGCACGGACTGCCGCAGCGACTTGCCCCGCAAGATTCCATAACGCAACCACAGCATTGCGCCCGTGACCGAGGGATGGTGATACACCATGATCCTGGCCTGTCCTCCCGGCTTCAGAACCCGCCGAGCCTCCTGGATGCATCGCGGGGTGTTCGGGCTGTGGTGCATGACGCCGTAGGAATACACCACATCAAATGAATTATCCGGGAAGGGCAACTGCTCTGCGTCTGCCACGCGCAAATCGGGCTGATATCCCGCCTGCTCACAACGCTGCCGGGCCCTCTCGACGGATGCGGCCGATAAATCCACGCCCGCAGCCTGAGCCCCGGACTTCAGCCATTCGAGGTAATCGGCTCCCATGCCCACTCCGATTTCCAGCACTTTCAGTCCCCGGGCACTCTGGAACTGTGCGAAGTCGAAAATAAATGGCTCGAGCACGTAGCGGGCAAGGGCATGAGCGTCGAAATCCTCCTTGCCTTCGAGGTAGCGTGTGCCGCAAGGTTCGGCGTTCCAGAACTCCCGTACTTCGTCTTTTTGCGTAGGAATCGAATTCATGGCAGCCATCGATACTGGATACCAGTATAGCCGTGGCCGGCCGCCGAACTGTGCTTCAAGGGTAGCAGTCAGAGTAGAATGCTGAGAGCCTCTTTGTTTGCGATGCCCGAACTGGAAGACCCAACTCAATTGCGGAGCGAGCGTTCTGCGGCGCTCCTTCCCGTGACGGCGATCGTTGCCGCGCGCAACGAAGCCCGTAACCTGCCGCGGTGCCTGGAATCTCTGGGCGATGTCGGGGAGGTCTATGTCATCGACTCGCAAAGCACCGACACGACGGTACAGATTGCGCAGTCTTATGGCGCGCGCGTCGTGCAGTTTTATTATCAGGGAGGCTGGCCCAAGAAACGCCAATGGGCCATGGAATCCCTCCCTCTCGCTTATGACTGGATTTTTCTTGTGGACGCGGATGAGGCCTTGACTCCGGAACTGGCTGATGAGATCAAGGGCGCCATCCAGGATCCAGACCGTGACGGCTACTACATCGCGCTCCGCATGTTTTTTCTGGACCGCGAATTGCGCCACAGCGGAGCCAATTTCTACAAGCTTTCACTCTTCCGGCGCGGCAAGGGCCGCTTCGAATGTCGCCTCAAAGACCAGGACCAATCCATGGCCGACATGGAAGTCCACGAGCACATCGTGATGGCAGGGCAGGGAGATTCAAAACCCAGGACCGCCCGGCTCAAGCACTCACTCCTGCATCACAATGTGGAGTCACTTTCACATTACATTCGCAAGCACGATGAGTACTCCAACTGGGAAGCGCGCGTGTGGCTGGCTGGGGAAGCTAACGCCAGAGATCTCGCCCCATCTTTGTTCGGATCGCAGGCCCAGCGCCGCCGCTGGTTGCGTAAGAAATTCTTCGCGCTGCCCGGTTCGCCTGTTCTGTTTTTCTTGTACAAATACATCTTCGCAATGGGCTTTCTGGATGGGGTCTCCGGCTTGATCTATTGCGGACTGCAAGGCGTTCAGTTTTTCCACATCAAGGCGAAGATTTACGAGTTAAAGACGCGGGCCGCTCGAAAGGAATTGAGCTAAGTAAAATGTGCGGCATCAGCGGTGTGGTCAATTGCGGAGATCGGGAAACACTGGCACGGATGACCCACGTTCAGGCGCATCGCGGTCCCGACGACTCCGGCCTGTGGGACCGCAAGTTCCCTGACGGCTCCTACATCGGCCTGGGCAGCCGCCGCTTGGCCATTCTCGATCTCTCTCCCGTCGGCCACATGCCCATGTGCAACGAGGACCGCACGGTCTGGATCACCTACAACGGCGAGATTTACAACTTCGCCGAGCTTCGCGATGAACTCGAAAGCAAAGGCCACCACTTCGCCTCCCACACGGACACCGAGGTGATCATCCACCTTTACGAGGAAGAAGGCTCTGATTGCGTAAAGCGTTTAAACGGAATGTTCGCCTTCGCCATCTGCGATCTACGCTCTGCCACGCCCACGCTCTTTGTGGCCCGCGATCACTTCGGCGTCAAGCCTTTTTATTATTTTCACGATGGCCGGCGCTTTGCGTTTGCCTCCGAAATCAAGGCGCTGCTGCAGATTCGGGAAATCGAAGCCGAACTCGACCCTGCATCGCTTCACCAGTATCTGACGTTTCTCTGGGTGCCCGACCCCAAGACGATGTTCCGCCACATTCTGAAGCTGCCGGCGGGGCACTACGCAATTTTGCGCAAGGGAGAACTCAAGCTCACGCAATATTGGGATCTGAGGTTTCCTGAGGCGCATCAAATGTACACACGCTCAGAAGACGACTTGGCCCAGGAAGTTCGCGAGCGCTTCCGTCATTCCGTCGAGGCGCAGATGGTGAGCGACGTTCCCGTCGGAGCTTTTCTCAGCGCCGGCCTCGATTCTTCCGGCATCGTTGCCATGATGTGCCGCGCTACAAATCAGCCGATTCGAACCTACACCATCACCTTCCCGCGCAAGTATCGCGTGGGCGAAACCACGCTCGATGATCCCGAGGTCGCGACGCGGCTGGCGCGCCACCTGGGTTGCGAAAACCATCGCATCGTCGTCGAGCCCGATGTCACCGACCTTTTGCCGCGGCTGGTTTGGCACATGGACGAGCCTATCGCCGATCCCGCCATCATCACCGCCTACCTGGTATGTCGCGAGGCCCGTAAGCAGGCGACTGTGCTGCTCTCCGGTGTTGGCGGAGACGAATTGTTTGCTGGATACCGCAAGCATGTCGCGCACTACTGGGCGCAGGCCTACCAACGTGTTCCTTCAGCAGCGCGCCGCCTGGCCGAAGCCGGTCTGGCCGCATTACCCAGCCTGCGCGGCACGTCGCTGAAGGGACGACTTCGCCTGGCGAAGAAAATGGGGCGTAGCGCGTCGCTCAATTCTGTCGACCGCTTCATCGCGAACTGCACGTATCTCCACGCGGACGAGAAGGCGAGACTCTACAGTTCTGCGATGATGGCGGAAGTCTCGGCGTCCGATCCTTCCGGCCAGCATCGTGCCGCATTCGACCGCGTCGGTGCGGCCGACTTCCTGCACCAGATGCTCTATCTCGACACCAAGATTTTCATGGCCAGCCTCAATCTCACCTATAACGACAAGATGAGCATGGCATCGTCGGTAGAGGTGCGAGTTCCTTTCCTCGACCGCGAGCTCGCAGAATTTGTCGCGTGGAATATTCCACCTGAGATGAAGCTGAAAGGCTTCCTGCGGCCGACTACGAAATATATTTTCCGCAAAGCAATGCACGACATTTTGCCGCGTGAAGTGTTACAGCAACCCAAAGCCGGCTTCGCCGCTCCGGTAGACTACTGGTTGGCGCACGATCTCAAGGAAATGGTGGATGACCTGCTCTCGCCGGCGCAACTGCGCCACCGAGGCTTGTTCCAGCCAGCTGCCGTGCAGCGCTACATTGACGAGCATCGCAGCGGCCGGCAGGACTGGTCGATGCAGATTTGGCAATTCCTCACGCTGGAATTGTGGATGCAAACATTTCTCGACGGTGGGGCGAGAAAATTCGAGTCGGAATCAGCTCCGTTCGGGCAAGTGGCCACGGCATGAAACAAGTTCTCCAGCACGCGCGCACGGGCGAGATCACGATGGAAGAAGTTCCAGCGCCGCAACTTCTGCCAGGTTGCGTGCTGGTGCGCGTAGCGGCTTCGGTGGTTTCCGCGGGCACGGAGCGGGCATCCGCCGAGTTCGCTCGAAAGAGTCTGCTGAGGAAGGCGCACTCCCGGCCCGATCTAGTCCGCGAAGTGATCGGCAAAGTGCAGCGTGATGGAATCTTCTCGGCGATCGAGGCCGTGCGCAGCCGTCTTGACCAGCCGCAGAGCCCCGGTTATAGCAGCGCCGGAACTGTAATTGCCGTCGGCGAGGGCGTAACCGATCTTCGGCCCGGTGATCGCGTCGCTTGCGCCGGCGCTGGATTCGCCGTTCACGCGGAGATCGCGTGTGTTCCTCGTTTGCTGGTGGCGCGCATTCCGGCGCGCCCGGCGGGTGACCAAGTTCCTTTCGACGAGGCCGCGTTTGCGACTCTGGGCGCGGTGGCGCTGCACGGCATTCGCAATGCCGAAGCCAAACTCGGCGATCTCGTCGCCGTGATTGGCCTGGGCCTGCTCGGTCAACTTACTGTCCAACTGCTGAAAGCGGCAGGCTGCCGCGTGCTTGGTATGGACCTCGATCCGGTGCGCGCCGATCTTGCCCAGCGGAAGGGTGCGGATGGCGCATGCAGTTCTGCTCCAGCGTTCCGCGATCTCTGCGTTGAGACATCGCGAGGAGCGGGCGTTGATTGTGTTCTGATCACCGCTGAAACGCCCAGCAGCGATCCTGTCAACCTTGCCGGCGCCGTCGCTCGCGATCGCGCCATCGTTGTTGCCGTCGGCACCGTTGGCTTGGACATTGAGCGTAAAGCCTACTACGAGAAGGAACTTGATTTCCGCGTCTCGCGTTCTTACGGCCCGGGCCGTTACGATACGGCCTACGAGCAGAAAGGCCGCGATTACCCCATCGGATACGTGCGCTGGACCGAGACCCGCAACATGGAGGCGTTTGTCCAACTGCTCAGCGAGAAAAAAGTTGATGTCGGTGCCCTGATTTCGCACCGCTTCTCGATCGATCGCGCACAGAGCGCCTACGGCTTGATCACCGGGAAATCGCGTGAGCCATTCCTGGGCGTGGTCATTCAATATGCGCCGACCAGAGACGACTTGCCCACGCTTGCCGTTGTGCCTGAGTGCACGGATTCCGCACCTCGCTCTCGGCCCGCATCCTCCAGTAGCGTCTCCGTCGGTTTGCTCGGCGCCGGAGTGTTTGCTGCCGGCACGCTCGTTCCAGTAATGAAGGCTTCAAGTGATACGGCGCTCATCTCGGTGTGCGCGGCGAACGGTTCGCATGCGCAACATGTCGAGCGCAAATTCGGCTTTCGGAATTGCACTACCGATGAATCTCAACTCATTGATGATCCAGCCATCAACGCCGTAGTCATCGCAACCCGCCATCACCTGCACGCGAAGCAGGTTCTGGCCGCGCTTGCAGCCGGGAAGCATGTGTTCTGCGAGAAGCCGCTCTGTCTGTCGGAAGAAGAATTGCGCTCTATCGTGACTGCTTAT
The DNA here is from genome assembly GCA_963755795.1 of uncultured Acidobacteriota bacterium. Lineage (GTDB taxonomy): Bacteria > Acidobacteriota > Terriglobia > Terriglobales > Acidobacteriaceae > Sulfotelmatobacter. Next base: position 233,402 of record CAVWLI010000028.1, read on the forward strand.
CTCGGAGTGCCAGTCGCCGAACGACCAACCCTGATGGTTGGATTCAACAGGCGCTTCGCGCCGATGGCCGCGCGGATGAAATCATTCGTCGCGCCGGTCTCGGAGCCACTGGCGCTTCACTATCGAATTAATGCCGGATATCTTCCTCCCGACCATTGGGTGAACGATCGTGAGCAGGGCGGCGGCCGCATTCTGGGCGAGGTCTGCCACTTTGTCGATCTACTGATGTTTCTGGCTGCATCCCCAATCATCGAGGTCGAGGCCCGGTCCGTCGGCAACTCGGGTCGCTACAGTGGCGACAACGTGCTGGTGTCCCTTCGTTTTGCCAACGGTTCTGAAGGAACGATCAGTTATCTCGCCAACGGCGACCGCGCCTTCTCCAAGGAGCGAATTGAAGTCTTCGGCGGAGGCAACGCCGCGGTGCTCGAGGACTTTCGCCGGCTCGAACTGATGCGAGATGGCCGTAAAGAGATTGTTCATTCACGCTGGCGTCAGGATAAAGGACATCGCGGCGGGTGGGCAGCCTTTGTGCAGGCCGTGCAGCAGAACCGGTCGCCGATCCCGCTCGAGGAACTGATCTGCGCTACCCTTGCGACGCTCCGTGTCGATGAATCGGTACTCAGCGGAAAGCGGCTCTCCGTGAGCGGCGCGGCGTTGCTCGAAGGCCGAAACCCCAGCCTGACCGAATGATCCAATCGCGCGCACAATTTCAGAGGAGACTAACGTAGTTCATGCTCATCTTGGGCCTCAACATGTTTCACGCCGACGCCTCCGCGGCAATCGTGCTCGACGGCGAGGTGAAGTTCGCCATCGCCGAGGAGCGGCTGAACCGCCATAAACACTTCGGAGGATTTCCGGCGCTCGCCGTCAAGGTGTGTCTCGATGCAGTTGGCGCGAAAATCTCTGACGTCGAACATGTGGCAGTCGGCCAGGACAGCGACGCCAACTTGGCAAAGAAGGTTCAATACGCTCTCGCTAATCCGGCCAAGATCCTGAATTTCATTCGCCTGCGCCAGCGCAAAGAGGCCATGCGCGACGTGCGCTCGCTGTTGTCGAAGGCGTTGGATGTCGATGCTACAGATCTCCGTTTTCAGGAGCATCATCTCGAACACCACATCGCCCACATTGCCAGCGCCTACTACTGCTCGCCTTGGGAGAAGGCTGCGGGTTTTAGCTATGACGGTTCCGGCGATTTTGTGTCGACGATGATGGCGCGTTGCGAAGGCAACGAGATTGAAGTTCTCGACCGCGTCTTTCTTCCGCACTCACTGGGGAGCGTCTACACCATGATCTGCGAATTCATCGGTTACAGCCAGTACGGCGATGAAGGCAAAGTGATGGGGCTCGCTCCCTATGGGAAAGAAACCTATCGCGAAGAGATCAGCAAGATCGTGGCGCCGAAGAACGGCGGCTTCCAGCTTGACCTCGACTATTTCAAGCCGCTCGGGAGCAACCAGGGGATGCAAGTCTTGTCTGACGGAACCGTGAAGCTGGCGCGCCACTTCTCGGACCGGATGGAGAAATTATTTGGCGATCCGCGTCGTCCGCATGCCGAAATTTCTCAGCGCGACATGGACTTGGCATTTGCCTTGCAGCAGCGCTTTGAAGAAATCTTCTTTCACCTGCTGAATCGGCTCTATGAACGAGTTTCGCTCGAAGATCTCGCTATGGCCGGGGGATGCGCGCTGAACAGCGTGGCCAACGGCAAAGTGTTCGACCACACTCCGTTCCGTCGTACTTACATTCAGCCCGCCGCCGGAGACGAAGGCCTGGCCGTCGGCGCCGCTCTGCACACGTATCATTCTGTGCTGCGACAGCCGCGCCGCCACGAGTTGAAACATTCTTACCTTGGCCCGGAATTTTCCGAGTCGCGCATTCAGTCGGCGCTACAAAAGGCCGGCCTGCAGTACCGCAAAATGGAACGCGAACCGTTACTCGACGAAGTCGCCGAGCAGATCGCAGCCGGCAATGTGATCGGCTGGTTTCAGGGGCGCATGGAGTGGGGCCCGCGCGCGCTCGGCAATCGCTCGATCGTTGCCCATCCCGGCTTGCCCAACATGAAAGATGTTCTCAATGCCCGCATCAAGCACCGCGAGTGGTTTCGTCCCTTTGCCCCGTCCATCATGGCCGACTATCAGCACGAATATTTCGAGCACGACCATCCCTCGCCCTTCATGCTGCACGTGTACAAGATCCGGCCGGAGAAGCGCAAAGAACTATGTGCGGTGAACCATGTGGACGATACCGGCCGTCTGCAGAGCGTGACTCGCGAAGAGAATCCGTTGTACTACGATCTGATCTCTGCCTTCCACCGCAGGACCGGGATCCCGGTCATCCTGAACACCAGCTTCAACGAGAACGAGCCGATCGTCTGCACTCCGGAGGAAGCTATCGATTGCTTCCAGCGCACTCGCATGGATGTACTTGCGATCGGTCCATTCTTGGTGGTCAAGCCGGTACAGAATGAAGAGATCGTGACCGCTTCGTCGTAGAAAAGACCATGGAAGCTTAGCCTGCTCTGCAAGAGCATCGAGTCGCTAGAGTCCTGAATGATGGACGCCCGGATTTGCGGTACCTCGCCAGTCAGTGCACCAGGAATCCGGTAGTGGCAATGACCATTCCGAGCACGCCCAGCCCAATGCCCAGCCACCAGAAGATTCTCCGCCCGGAGAGAAGCGTGATCGATGTGATCACCAGTGCTACTTCCAGAAAGACTTCGCTCAGATCAAATCGATCGGCGCGATTTCTCTCGTGGCCAACTTCTGACTCCATCTCATGGGCCTTATCCTCGATTCCTTTTTGCTCATCCTTGTAACGTGCCACCTCGGTTGAATATTTCTCGCGCAGCTTCGTGAGCGTGGCAACGTCAGTGGCCGGCTGAACCGAAGTCAGGTCGAGGTAAATTTCGTCCTGATGCCGTCGAATGTTCTTGGCCTGGTAATAAGCCCACTGATCAGACGACTTCGCCTGAAGAACAACTTCTTCTGTATGCGCACGGTGGCCGACCAGCGTGACCACCGCTACGAGTACGGCCAGCACCGCCATGGTCACCGAGATCGGCGCCAGGGTGGGATCATGTTTCGCATGCTCCGCGTGTTCCTGCAACTCGTTCAGTTCTTCCGACATATCGTCACTCTCCGATGACTTTCACAATGACCCTCTTCTCCCGCTGCCCATCGAACTCCGCATAGAAAATCCGCTGCCATGTGCCCAGATCGAGCTTGCCAGCGGTAATCGGAACGATCACTTCGTGATGAATCAACAACGCCTTCAGATGAGAGTCGCCGTTATCCTCACCCGTCTCATGATGCTTGTAATCCTTGCGAAACGGCGCCAGATGTTCCAGCCACTGGTCGATGTCCTCGATCAATCCGCTCTCGTTATCGTTGACGTAAACGCCGGCGGTAATGTGCATCGCGGAAACCAGCACCATGCCTTCGCGCACCCCGCTCTTGCCGACGATCTGCTCGATTTGCGGCGTGATGTGCACGTAGGCGCGATGCGTCTTGGTGCGAAACTTCAGATATTCCGTGAGCGTTTTCATTGTCGTGCTGCAAAAGCCCAGTGCGAACTCGATCGCGAATTCTACCGCAGAACCGTCGCCACTTTTCCGCTTGCAATCAGCGCCGCGATGCGCGCGAAATCCGCGTACATCACCCGGTCTTTTTCCATTGTCGGACACACCGACCGGATCGCTGCCTGCGCTGCCTGCCCGCGCTTCGAAGTTTTGAGCGGAGCCAAGAAATCCAACGCCTGTGCCACAGCCATGGCCTCAATCGCCAGCACGTTCCGCGTGTTGTCAACAATGCGTTTCAGTTTTGTCGCGGCCGTCATGCCCATCGAGACGTAATCTTCCTTATTTCCTGAGGTGGTGATCGAGTCGACGGACGCAGGATGGGCCAATACTTTGTTCTCGCTCACCAGCGCCGCTGCTGTAACCTGGGGCATCATGAAGCCAGAGTTCAGACCAGCTCCCGACGCCAAAAATGGCGGCAAGCCTTCGCTCAGCGCGGGATTCACCAGCCTTTCAATCCGCCGCTCGCTGATCCCCGCCAGGGCACTCAAAGCGATAGCGAGAAAATCCAACGCAAAAGCCAGCGGTTCGCCGTGAAAATTTCCGCCCGAGATCACGTCGCCTTCCGCGCTCTTCGGATCAGTGAGAAAGACCAGCGGATTGTCGACCGCGGAATTCGCCTCTGTTTCAAACACTTCGCGGCAGTGTGCCAGCAGTGTCGCGCACCGCGCCGTGCACTTGCGGAATGCAGCGCAGAGAGTAGGCGTCCTGCACCCGTCCGCAGGCGCGGTGCGACTCGCGAATTTCACTTCCTTCCAGCATGCGCCGCAGGTTAGCCGCGGTCTTGATTTGTCCAGCATGCGGCCGCGCCTGATGAATGCGTTCATCAAAGGCTGCATCCGTGCCTTTGAGCGCGTCGCAGCACAGTCCGCCCAGCACGTCGGCAGTGTCCACCAGCGTTTCGGCCGCCAGCAGAGCCAACGTTCCGACGGCCAGCATTGCTTGCGTCCCGTTGATGAGCGAAATGGTTTCCTTGGCCTCAAGCACCAGCGGCTTGATCTGCGCTCGCTTCAATGCTCTCTGCACTGGGAACGCGCACGCTTCTCTCGTCGACGCACTCGCCTTCGCCGATCAGAGCCAGCGCCAGATGCGCCAGCGGCGCGAGATCGCCACTCGCTCCCACACTGCCCTGCGACGGCACAACCGGCGTGACGCCGCGATTGAGCATCTCGCAAAGGGTGTCAATCACGACGGCGCGTACGCCGGAGTGACCCTTGGCCAGGGAATTCGCCCGCAACAGCATCATGGCGCGGGTTTCCGCAATGGACAGCGGTTCGCCGACGCCGACCGCATGCGAGCGCACCAGATTCACTTGCAGTTCGCGAATCTGGTCGCCGGCGATGCGCACATCGCTTAATTTGCCCACGCCCGTCGTGATGGCGTAGGCAACCTTGTTGCTGGCCACAATTTCGTCGACGACGGCCCGCGTCTGATTAACCGCCTGCCGCGCGTCAGGCGAGAGCAGAGCGGCGCGGCGAGCGTCGATACTCGCAACTTCTCCGACCGCTTCGAGCGTGAGATCGTTTCCGTTGATGTGCAGTGCGTTCAAGACGGTTCCCCGTGAGATGTTGCAGCCTCACCCGAACAAAAGAGCGGTGAGGTCATTTTCCCATCGCCACCCGAAATGCTTTGAAATATTTCTCCGGCAGCGTGGCAACTTGCATGTTCGAATCGGTGACGATATGCGTGGTCTCCCCCTCCGCCAACAGAGTTCTGTTTTCCGCGCGCACCAGTTCGTAGCTGAAGACGACTACTTTCTCGCGCACCGCCTTCAGCCGCGTCCGCACCACAACTTCCTCGTCATAATAAACCGGAGCACGATAGCGACAGGTAGCTTCGGCCACGGCGATGAAGCGCCCGTCCTCGCGCTCCATGTCGCGGTAGGAAAACCCCATCTCTCGCATGAGTTCCACGCGACCCACCTCAAACCAGATCAAGTGATTCGAGTGGTATACCACTCCCATCTGGTCGGTTTCGGCGTAGCGGACGCGGAGGCGGGTTTCGTGGAACGCGTGGCCGCCGTTTCGCCTTCATTTCCCCGTCCAGACCGGTTTCCGCTTTTCAAGGAACGACGAAATGCCTTCTCGGAAGTCTGCGGTCGTGCGGATCGCGGCGTTCTCGCGCACGGCCGCCTCAATCTGCGCCTCGAGTTCCGCGCTGGCATGATCGGTGAGCAACTGCTTGGTCGCCCGCAACGACGACGGGCTGTTCTCCATCAGCAGAGCGGCCAACCCGCGGGCGTGCGCCATCAGATTCTCCGCCGGCACAATTTCGCTGATCAGTCCCATGCGCGCCGCTTCTTCTGCTTCGAACAGCCTGCCTGTCAGCAGAAGGTCGCGCGCCTGTTTTTCGCCGACTTGTCGCAGCAAGAATGTAGAAACGATCGCGGGGACAAACCCGATGCGTACTTCGGTGTACCCGAACTTCGCCTCCGGAACCGCTAGCGTGAAGTCGCACAGCAGCGCGAGGCCCGTCCCTCCAGCGATGGCCGGCCCGTTCACTGCTGCGATCGTTACCTTGGGAAATTCATAGAGCGAGCGAAACAGCTGAACCATGGTCCGCGAGTCCTGCAAGTTCTGTTCCGCCGAACGGCCCAGCAGCGATTTCAAATTGTCCAGGTCCATCCCCGAACAGAATGCCTTACCCGCTCCGGTCACAATCAGAACAATTGCCTCGGACTTCGCCACGTCGTCCAGCGCCCGCAGCAAATCGTCAATCAGATCGAAACTGATGGCGTTGCGCTTCTCGGGACGGTTCAGAGTGATCGTGGCGACGCGACCGTCATATGCGAGTTGTACTGTTCTATAGTTCATATTCGGAAAGCAAGCCGCAGATGTTGCGGATTCAAACGGAATCAAAAATCAGAATTCAAATTCATTCGTTCTATCCGAAAGCATTCGTACGAATCCGTGGCAAACTCAATCTGCCGCCTGCGCACTGGAAAACTTTGCGCCGATCCCCGCCGTCGCTTTCAGCAGCGAATCCAACGGCTTCAGTTTCGGCATTTCCGCGTCCCGCTGGGTGAGTGCTTCGATCACTTTCTCTGTCGGGATGTTACCAATCAACGCGTCCTGCGCAAAAGGACACCCGCCCAGACCACCCAAGACCGAATCAAACCGCCGGCAACCCGCATCGTAGGCCGCCAGAATCTTCTCAACCGCCTGCTCGGGACGGCTGTGCAGGTGTACGCCAATCTCGAGGTAGTCATACTTTGCCATGACCCCGCCCACCAACTCGCTGATCTGCTGCGGCGTGGCCATGCCGACCGTGTCCGCCAGCGAGATCATCCGCAAATTGTCGACTTCCATCAGCGAGATCGCTTCGATCACCTCGTCTGGATCCCACAAGTCGCCGTACGGATTCCCGAATGCCATCGAGATGTATACGACCACGTCGAGCCGCGCGGTGTCGGCCTTATTCTGAATCTTTTCCAGCTCTTCGAGCGCCTCCTCAGGCGACTGGTTCTGATTCTTGCGCAGAAATGTTTCCGAAATCGAATAGGGAAATCCCAGCGTCGACACTGCCTTCGTCGCAATCGCCCGCTCCGCGCCCTTCTCGTTGACCACAATGCCGATGATCTCCACGTCATCCGGCGGATCGAGTTCTTTCAGCACTTCTTCCGAGTCCGCCATCTGCTGAACCGCCTTCGGCGATACGAACGACACCGCGTCTATATGCTTGAAACCTACGCTGATCAAAGCTTTCAGATAATCTACTTTCAAATCGGCCGGAATCATCCCCTTCAGCCCTTGCCAGGCATCGCGTGGACATTCGATCAATTTGACAACATCAGACAATCATCTTCACCACGGAGACACGGAGGCACAGGAGCAAATCAAAGAACCTTCCGCACAATTCTTCCCCTTATTAACGTTGACACGTTGAAGTTAAGAAGCAGGCCCACTCGCATCCCGGTCATTTTAAGATAGGTCAGAAGCTGGGCTTCATGGACCGGAAGAATGTGCTCAATGCATTTGATTTCAAGAATCACCTTATTCTCGACGGTCAGATCGAGCCGGTAACCGCAATCGAGCTTGGCGCCTTTATACTCGACCGGCAAGGGCCGTTGTCGTTCAAAAGAAATGCCGCGCATGTGAAACTCATGACAAAGGCATTCCTCATACGCGGACTCTAGAAGGCCTGGCCCCAACGCTCGGTGGACTTCAATGGCAGCGCCGATTACTTGTTCCGTCAGATCCTCGTGGAGCAGTTTCCTCCGTGCCTCAGTGTCTCCGTGGTGAATCATGTCTGTAAGACTCCCACCTTAAACTCCGCCACGTCCGGGTTCAGCGCCGCCGCTTCCAGCGCTTGCGTGATCGCATCCCGCGTCTCAATCGGATCGATGATCTTATCGATCCACAACCTGGCAGCGCCGTACCGCGGATCGGTCTGCTCATCATAAGTGCGCTTCACCGACTCATACAGTTCTTTTCTTTCTTCGTCGCTCAGCTTCTTGCCTCCGCGTTCGAGCTGTTTGACTTTGATTTCAACTAGCGTTCCCGCGGCCGCATCGCCGCTCATCACGGCGTACCGCGCCGTCGGCCAGGCAAACACAAAACGCGGATCAAATGCCTTACCGCACATCGCGTAATGCCCGGCGCCGAACGATCCGCCCACGATCACCGTGATCTTGGGCACCACCGAATTCGAAACAGCATTCACCATCTTTGCGCCCGCCTTGATGATGCCGCCCCATTCCGCGTCGCGTCCCACCATAAATCCGTTCACATCGTGGAAGAAGATCAGCGGAATCAGATTCTGATTGCAGTCCATGATGAAGCGTGCGGCCTTCTCCGCGGACTCCGTGTAGATCACGCCGCCGAACTCAACTCGCTTGTGGCCTTCACGATCGGTCTGCTGCGCGTGCAGCTTCTGATTGGCCACAATGCCCACGGCAAACCCGCCGATGCGGCCATAGCCGCAGATGAGAGTTTTTCCGTACTCCGGTTTGTACTCATCAAAGCGGCTGCCATCGAGCACCCGCGCCAGCACTTCTTTCATGTCGTAAGGCCGGGCCGGCGACGAGTCGTAGATTCCGTAGATTTCTTCCGCGGCCAGCGCCGGCTCGACCGGCTTCTTCCGGTCCCACGGAGAAAGCCGCCGATATCCCCATTTCTCTACGATCGAGCGGATGCGGGCCAGACAAGCCTGATCGTTCGGTTCGCGAAAGTCGACAGTTCCGCTAATCGCGGAGTGCATCGCCGCGCCGCCCAGTTCGTCGGCAGACACCTTCTGCCCAATCGCGGCCTGCACCAGCGCCGGACCGGCAAGAAATAGTCCGCTGCCGTCGGTCATCAGCACGTGATCGCACATCACCGGCAGATAGCCGCCGCCTGCCACGCACATGCCCATGATGGCAGCGATCTGCGGAATGCCCATCGCCGACATGACCGCGTTGTTGCGAAACACGCGGCCGAAATCGTCGGTGTCGGGAAACACATCTTCCTGCAGCGGCAGGAAAACCCCCGCGGAATCGACCAGGTAGATCGTCGGAATACGGTTCTCGATGGCAATGTTCTGCGCTCGAATGACTTTCTTCGAAGTCATCGGAAAAAACGCGCCCGCCTTCACCGTGGCGTCGTTGGCGATGATCATCACCATCCGCGTCTCAACCCGCGCCAGGCCTGTGATCACTCCCGCGGCCGGGGCCCCACCCCACTCCTCGTACATGCCGTGCGCCGTGTACAGGCCCAGCTCGAAAAACGTTTCCGGATCGGCCAACAGTGCAATCCGCTCGCGCGCCGTCAGCCGCCCCTTAGTATGCTGATTTTCAATCGCCTTCGCACCGCCACCTTCGGCGATCTTCACTTCCTCATTGCGAACTTGCGACATCACGTCCGCCAGAAAACGCATGTTGGCTTCAAAGCGTGCGGACGTTGCATCGATCTTGGTCGCCAGCACGTTCGCCGGCGCCGAGGAGTTCGCTGTGGGAGTTTCGTTACGATCAGCCATGGGTCGAGAACTATCGTTTCGAGAAATGTCGGTTCGAGAAATATGGGTTCGAGAAATATCGGTCGATAGGACGAAGATGCAAACTGATTACGGTATACCACGCAGCAGAATCGCGCAATGCAGCTGAGCCCGGATGTAACTTAGCCCCAATACGGGTCAGCCCGGACGCCCTATTTCGGGCGGGATTCGCTCCGCGCGATCGCCGATGAGGCGCAAAGCTTCTGCCACTGGGTCATCGGCAATCGCATCCACCAATCCCATCTGCAATGCCTTGGTTGCTGTGACTTTCTCAGCGGTGATGAACATTTCCAGAGCGCGCCCTCTACCCACCAGCCGGGGCAGTCGCTGCGTGCCTCCCCAGCCCGTGATCAGCCCCAGGGCTGCGCCCCGATGTCCGAACACCGCCTGCGGAGATGCGATCCGGTAATGGCAAGCCAGCGCCAGATCAAGCCCGCCTCCCATGCAGTATCCCGAGACGGCGGCATAGACCGGAGCAGGGAAGCAGTCGATCGCCTCCATCAGTGCCTGCCCCATCTTGGAGAATTCGTAGGCGGCCGGACCATCAAGAGCAGAAATCTCTTCCAACTCCGCGCCCACGGAAAAAAATCGATCGCTGCCCGCAAGAATGACCGCCCAGTTTTCGCCCGCTAGTCGGCGGACCTCTTCGGTCAGTGAGAGTACGCGCTTGCGCCTAAGGCGGTTCGTCCCATCCGCGGATTGAAGCCGCAGCAGAAATGCCGTCTCTTTAGTTCTGCAGCAGTTCTGCAGCGAAAAGTATCGAGAAACCATTTAAGGACACTTCCTGAAATGGAGGAGCAAACGATCGATTCTTCCTCCGAACCTTAAGTAACCCGATGCTCGCAGCCGGATTTGCCGAAAGTCAAACTGGGCGCGCCATCAGGTCGGCCCCGACAACGGCCGAGGCACGCACGCCCACAGAACGGCCACGAAGGATAACGAACGATGTTACGGGTCCTTAGCACAGCGGTTGCGGTCCTTTTGCTGGCTGCCTCACTCTGCGCCCAAGACGCCGCTCCCAGCGATCAGAAAACTCTGGAACTGCTGGTGCAGCAAGTGAAAGCCCTGCAGCACGAGACCAGCGACCTGCGCGAGAAAGTGAGAAAACTCGAAGAGGAACGCGCGACTGCCCTGTCCACTCTCCCCGCCGCGTCTGCCGTCCCCGTAACCGAAACTCCCGCGGCTCAGCCGTCCCCGGCTACAGCGGAAGCCACCCCCCCGCAACTTTCTCCGGAGCTGGCCAGAGCAATGCACGATCTTCATGGCATTCAATGGCGCGGCTTCGGAGAACTCGACTACCAGGCTCTCAATCAGCGTCAGCCGGAATTGGCTACTTATGGTTTCGTGCCCGGTTCGGCGGCCAACTTTTATACCGGAGACTTCGATCTGTTTCTCCACTCCCGGCTGACGGAAAAGACCAGCGTGCTCGCCGATATCACTTTTGAGGAGGCCGACGCGCAGACCTACAAGCTCGACTTGCGCCAGGCGCTGCTCAAGTACGAAATGAATGATCACCTGAAAATTTCTTTTGGCCGTTACCAGACCGACATCGGCTATTACAACTCTGCCTTCCGCAGCGCGGCTTGGCTGCAAACCACCGCCGATCGCCCGCTCATCATGGAATATGCCCGCAACGGCGGGTTGCTCCCCACCCAGGCCGTGGGCGTAGTCCTCACCGGTGCCATCCCCTCGGGAGGCCTCGGATTAAGCTACGTTGCCGAGTACGGCTCTAGCGACACCGTCCGGCCCGACCTCAACGATTTAGGAACGTTTAACGATGAGAACGATGGCAATCACGTACTGCTGGGTTGGTTTGCCCGTCCGGACTGGGCTCCGGGCCTGCAACTCGGCGGCTCCTTCTTTCACGACAAGATTAGCGACTCCGAGGTTTCCCTCTCCGACCGCTTTGGTCAAACCATTCTGAACTCTTACGTTGTTTACATCGCAAACGGAATTGAATCTCTGAACGAGGTTTTCCTCATGCGTGAAACCCAGCTTTCGACGGGCACTGTATTCAACATGCCGGCTTTCTACTCGCAGATCTCCCGCCGCTGGGGGCGGGTGCGTCCCTATGTTCGCTACCAGTACATCAATGCGTCCCAGCGGAACACGCTCTTCAACGACGTAGGCTTGCGAGCCGGCCCCTCGTTCGGCGCCCCTTTTCCTCTTAGGCCGCTACGGTTTCGCTGAAAAAGCTCGGGTCAGCCGCTTTGGATAATGCCTTTCACGTCGAGCAGTTCCGTCACTCGGCCCTGGACGACCATGGTGCCCAACGTTCCCTGGCGGCCCGAGTGTTTCTGGATTTTGACGGCCTCGTGGGCGATATCAAGAATGCGATCCACGACCAGCCCGACGCTCCGGCCCTGGTCGGTGTAGACCACCACCTGGATCTTCTCGTCTTCTGCTTCCGGCGCAGAAGGGCTCGAATCGCGGGGTTCTTGGCGGCGCTCGGTAAGAGCGGCGGAGAGGTGGATCAGAGGCAATATTTGGCCTCGATACTGAACGACGTGCCGGCCCTCCGCTTTCTCCACGGCGGTGCGGGCAAACTCTTCCAAGCGCGCCACGAGGGAAAGGGGCATGGCCATGCGGCCATCATCCGGGCCCCCCAGCAAAAGGAGCGATTCGCCGTCGTCTTGTCGAGACTCCCTCTCCGCGGCCTTTTCCCCCACCGACCGATCGCGAACCTCGGAGACCACGTTGGCCCGTTGGGCCAGCCCGAGGACATCCAGGATCAGAGCCACCTGACCGTCTCCCATGATCGTCGCTCCCGCGAAAGTGGGGATGCCCTTGAGTTGTTTGCCCAGGGGCTTGACCACGATTTCCTCTGTGTCGTTAATGTCATCGACGACCAAACCGAAATGGCGGTCATCCGCCTGCAAAACCACAATGTTGACGGCATTCTGGTCTGCCAATTGGTGGCCGGGATCGATCTTCTCCACGCCCAGTTCGTGGTTCAGGTTACCAAGGGCAGCAGGTTTCCGCGCAACCGATAGACGGGGGCGCCGTGGATCATTTCGATTCCTTTGCGAGCCTGCTCGCCCTCCAGCCGGACGAGTTCCAAGAGGCTGACTTGAGGAATGGCGTACGGTCGCCTCCACTGGTCACGATGAGCGCGGGGATGATTGCCAGAGTCAGAGGGGATCTTGATTTTCAGGGTGGTCGCCATGGCCGACGCGATTTTGAATATCGACCGTGCCCCCGATCTTCTCGATGTTGGTTTTAACCACGTCCATGCCCACGCCGCGACCGGAAACATTCGTGACTTTTTCGGCGGTCGAGAATCCGGGGAGAAAGAGCAGGTTCAATAATTCGCGGTCGCTCAGGCGGGCGGCCTGGTCAGGGGCGATCAGGCCCTTTTCCAAGGCCTTCTGTTTGACGCGTTCCAGATCGATCCCCGCGCCATCATCGGAGATTTCGATATTGACTTGCCCTCCCTCGTGGAAGGCACGCAGAAGAGGCGGCCCTCGGGGGATTTCCCGGCGGCCAGACGTTTTTCCGGCATCTCGACGCCGTGATCGACGGCATTGCGGACGAGGTGGGTGAGCGGATCCTTGATGGACTCGATGATGGTCTTGTCGAGTTCGGTCTCCTTGCCTTCCATCTCGATGTTGACTTGCTTCCCACACGACTGTCGCCAGGTCGCGAACCACGCGGGGAAACTTGCTCCAGATGTTTCCGATCGGCTGCATGCGCGTCTTCATGACGCCTTCCTGCAGTTCGGTGGTGATGAGATTCAACCTTTGGGAGGTGTTCAGGAAGCTCGTATCTTGCTGGGTCGAGGAGAACTGCAGGATCTGGTTCCGGGCCAGCACAAGTTCCCCCACCAAGTTCATCAATTTATCCAGCAGGCCTACGTCGACGCGAATGTTGCTGTCGGAAAGGGCGGGGGCGCGGGCTTCCGCTTGGCCCTGCAAGGCGTCCTGCACGGCGGCGGGCTTGGCGGCGCCCTTTTCCACTAGAATTTCGCCGAGGCGGCGGTCATCCCCGTCGTGTTGGAGCTTCAGAGCCTCATTGACTTCCTCAGGATTCGCCTGGCCGGCTTGCACCAGCATTTCTCCCAGGGGCAGAGCCTGGAGCGGAACTCCAGATGGCTTCGGGGACTCGGATTGCCTCCCGGTGCAGAGTTGGCGCGCCGGCAGTCGGCAGTGGGAGAGTGGCGGCAGGCGCTGTCGGCTCAGGAGCAGAGCGCTTTGCTTTTCGTCTCCCTTGCAAGCGGGTCAAGGTTTCAATCAGGGAGGCGTAATCACCTTCCCCCTCTTGACCGGTGGTTTCGATGCTAACCAGCATCTGACGGACGGCGTCCACCATGGCCAGAAGCGCCGAGGTAATTTCCGCATTGAGCAGCAGGCGACCATCGCGCAAGCTGCTGAGGAGGTTTTCGCCGACGTGGGCTACGGACTCCAAGCGGGAGAAACCCAGGAAGCCGGTGGTGCCCTTGATGGTGTGGATCGTCCGAAAAATGCTGGCAAGAACTTCTCGGGCCGTAGGATCTTTCTCCAGAGTCACCAAGTCCCGGTCAAGTTGGTCGAGGTTCTCATTGCTTTCAACAAGGAAATCCCTAATGATGTCGTCCATATCGCCCATCGCAGAACTTCTCTTTCCGATTGGAGGCACCCACACGTCGGCTGAGCTGCTAAATATTCGTTCTCTCCCCACCCTGGGAAGGGACCGATCTCGGCATGACCACTATGGTCCGAGCCCTGCAACGTGTTCGAAGTGCCCACCGAATCATTCAAAGGCATTTGGAAAAATCTCTCGCCTGCCTCATCTTCTATCGGCGTATCGGTCGCGGACATGAACCCTTTTCTTGCGGACGACGTACGCGAACTTTGTTGAGGAAGGGTTACCAGGCACGAGGGCCGGCGACATTTTGCGAAAGCTTGGAATGTTTAAAAGGAATTGAACCAATGACTTGTACCGATCGGAGCGAGCCGGCTGCCGGAGGCCGTCGCCTGCGTCCATTGCTTCCTGGAAGAAATCTCGATCCGGTTGTCCTAATCGGCTGAACTATCAGCTTTTGCCCCGGCGGGGACACTGCCCTGAATAGTTACCACGAAAGGTTGGCCCTCACTCATGAGCGTGAGCTGGGAGACCATTTGCCGATGCGTGGTGGTTTGCTTCCAATCGGCGGGGTCTAAGAGCGAGGGGAGCGAAAGGGTAACGGGTTGGGGCAACAGCGCCTTCAGGTTTCCACCGACGATGTGAATGAGCTCACTTAACGCGTCGAGAATCTCGTCGCTTCCCGCCTTTTCGGCTCCACTTGGAAGATGGCGGCAGCGATCAATCGCGCCAGAGGTGGTGGACAATGCAGGCATACTTCTCCATCCCAGGCACCCGAGATCTCAACGCATACGGTGAACGCCCCAACGGCGGAAAACTCCCCTGACTCGAGGTAATCCAACTTGGAATCCCAGCGTGGATGTCCATGTATCCTGAATGATCTCGTAAAAATTCACCTCGGTGACTGAGCATGGTAGCTCCCTAGGCTTTCCGAATCCGATAGCAAGTGGCGCGCTCGAACTGAGCGCGCTCAAAGGAATCGTCGATGCTGAAAGTTGTCTCCGCCGCGCCGAGGAAGAAATAGCCATCAGGCTTCAAAACCCTTCGAACCTTGGCGAGGATTTCTTTCTTGGTCTCAATCCCGAAATAGATGAGCACGTTGCGTATCATCACAATGTCCATGGGGGGCAGGATGGGCCAGGCACTGGCCAGGTTCACGATCTGGTAATCCACCATGTTGCGGATGTCGTCCCGCAGATACCAATCGCAGCCGCGCTTTTGGAAGTACTTCACGAGCAGGCTGGCAGGAAGGCCGCGGTTTACTTCCAGTTGGCTGTAGCGTCCTTCCCGTGCCCGGGCAAGGATCTCCGTGGAAAGGTCGGTCGCCAGGATGCGGACATTCCAAGTCGCCAACTGGGGAAAATTCTCGCGAATCAGCATGCAGAGGCTGTAGGGTTCCTGCCCGGAGGAACTGGCAGCACACCAAATGGTCAAGGCTCTCTCCGCCGCTCGCCGGGCGATGAGATCCGGCAGCACAAACTTCTTGAGTCCCTCGAACGGATGGAAGTCGCGAAAGAACGAGGTTTCATTGGTGGTCATGGCCTCCACGGCCCGGCGATGCAAGCCCTGAAGCGGCTCGGCTTGCATCTTCTGCACGAGGAGGTTGATGCGAAGCGAATCCCTCGCGGCGGGCCAGCGGCAACAGGCGGGATTCGACGAGATATCCCTTGTCCTCCTCCAGCACAATCGCCGATTGATCGAGGACGAGGCGGCGGACGTAGTTGAATTCCGGTTGGCTGAGGGTCATCTTGGGATTACTCGACTCCACCGTCCGGGGGGCGGATTTGAATTCTCTGATTGCTTCACGGCCATTTCGAACCCGGCGGATGATTTCCATGCCGAGTTGATCCAGAGGTAGAACCTTATCGGCCAGACCGGCATTGGCGACAAACCCGGGCATTCCCCAAACCACGCTCGACGCCTGGTCCTGCGCCAGGATTTGGCCGCCGAACTCGCGAATGAGTTCGCATCCCCGCAGGCCGTCCTGGCCCATTCCGGTCATTTCCACAGCGAGTGCGTGGGGTTTGTAGATGTCGGCCACCGAGCGGAATAGGACATCTACGGCGGGTCGGCAGGAGTTTTCCGGCGGACCCTGGTAGGTACGAAGCGTCACCCGACGGTTTTCAGCTGGCAACGACCATGTGGTAGTCACCCGGAGCTATCCAGGCACAGCCGGGCCCCAAGACGGCGCCCGTGGCGGCCCTCTTCCACGCCGATTTGCGACTTTGCCGCCAGGCGCTCCGCCAGGAGACGAGTAAAAACCGGCGGCATGTGCTGGACGATGACCACCGGCACGGGGAAATCGCGCGGAAAGGATGGCATGAGAACGGCAAGGGCATTGGGCCCGCCCGTCGAGACGCCGATGGCAACAATGTCGATTCGCTCTTCGCGGCGCGGAGATGCCAAGCTGCGGGAGGGTCGTCTTGGAGAGCACGGCTGGGGCCGGAATGAAGGAGAGCGGCGACCCCCAAGACGCGGCCACAAATCGCCTTTGATCTTCGGGATCAGTTGCGTGCGAATGCATTCCAGCCCCTGCGCGGCGCTTCCGACGTTGGAGGGCTTGGTGACGTAGTCCGTGGCGCCCTTGGAGAGTGCGTCGAGAGTGGCTTCCGCGCCGCGCTGGGTGAGCGTGCTGTACATGATAACCGGCAGCGCCGGGAGCAATTTGCGGATCCCCACCAGCGTCCCGATCCCATCCAGTTCCGGCATTTCCACATCAAGAATGACAATATCGGGATTGACCTGGGGAATTTTGGCGAGGGCAATCTTCCCGTTGGCGGCAGTTCCGGCAATTTCCAGTTGCGGATCGGCGGCAAGCGCGTCACTGACCATGCGCCGCACCACCACCGAGTCATCGACAACCAGAATTCTGATCTTGGGCATAAGCTAAGAACCTGCCATCCCGAAGATTCGCAACTTCTCCAGGATGACTTCCTGGGTGAAGGGCTTCATGACATACTCATTGGCCCCCGCCGCGAGGGCTCGAACCACGTTTTCCATTTCGGTTTCAGTGGTCACCATCATCAAGAGTACCCCGTCATAGATGTGGTCGGCCCGAACGGCGCGAACAAACTCGAAGCCATTCATTTCCGGCATGTTCCAATCGACCAGGGCGATGTCGACCTTTCCGAGGCCTTGGAGCCGCTCCAGAGCTTCCCGGCCATTGGCCGCTTCAATGACTTCAAAATCCAGTCCGCGGAGCATTCTGCCCAAGATGCTCCGCATGGCCTTTGAGTCGTCAATTATGAGTGCACGCACAATGACTCCCTCCGATGGACGAATCATCGCTTCTCCTTGCACTTCGGCCATTGGGGGAGAAAGCATTACTACTTATTTCTAACGCCTTCGCGGCCCTCTAGGTCAAATTGAGCCCGCTTGAGGGTCCGGATTACACCCGTGGTCTGGACCCTAGCCGAACGCCATCCCCCTTCTCTTCATTAACATCACGGCGAGCAGACTCCGCGCCATTAGCCTTCATCCACGACGCGGGGGAGCCCCGAATCGCACATTCTTAGGCTTTTCACTAGTAGAAAATTAATGGAGCTTCTCACCACTTTTTGCCCCCCGGGCCATCAAGCTGGTTCACGTCGGCTGGACCATCCACGCCGGCCAAGGTGCGGGCGTCCGGGCCCTTGATTCTGGGCGTCTTGCTGCCAATCGCCGGCGAGTGTTGTGGCACTCGCGCTCCCCAACATTTTCAGCGCCCCGATACAAGGCCCATGCTTTTACGATTTATGTCACACACCCGCGCCGGCACTGGCTTGCCGGCTAATGCTATTTTCGTCCTCGCAAAGCGTCGCTCTGATAGAATTATCGGGAGCAGGTCTTGCAGGAGGGCTTATCGTCGATGATCGATATCGCACAAGAAGAACCCATCATCGCCGGGCAAGGAACTTTGCAAGTCCGGGTGTTGGGCATCGTGCTGGCGGGCGGCAAGGGAACCCGGCTGTTTCCCCTCACCCGGGAGCGCGCCAAGCCGGCGGTTCCCTTCGGGGGCAAATACCGGATCGTCGATTTCGTCCTCAGCAATTTCATCAACTCCGGGATCAATTCGATCTACGTGCTCACGCAGTTCCGCAGCCAGTCGCTGCTGCAGCATCTGAGCGAGGGTGGCAGTTCAGCGGGTTGCTGAAGAGCCACTTCATCATTCCCGTGCCGGCGCAGATGCGCTCGGAGGATGAAACCTGGTACCAGGGAACGGCGGACGCGATCTCGCAGAACATCAATCTGATCGAGCAGTCCAATCCGCATGTGGTGGCCATTTTCGGCGCGCGATCACATCTACCGCATGAACATTGCCAGCATGATCGAATTCCACATGGCCAAAGCACGCGGAGGTGACGGTTGCCGCCATCCCCGTGCCGCAAAAGCAGGCCGCTGAATTCGGCGTCATCGAGGCCGACGCAGGATGGGCGCATCCTGGCCTTTCACGAAAAGAATCCCGATGCGCCCACCATGCCCGGCGATCCCAGCCAGGTTTACGCGTCCATGGGCAACTACATTTTCTCCAAGCGCACGCTGGTGGAATTGCTGACACGCGATGCGAATGATCCCGACAGCCACCACGATTTCGGCAAGGACATTCTGCCCAAACTTGCCGGCAATGCTCCGATCTACGCCTACAACTTTCAGACCAACCGCATTCCCGGCGAGGCCGAAGACTCCGTTCCCTACTGGCGCGACGTGGGCACCATCGACGCCTACTACGAAGCCAACATGGACCTGCGCTCCGTCAAGCCCGAGCTGAATCTCTACAACCGCCAGTGGCCGCTGCGCAGCGCCAGCTATCCCGATCCGCCCGCCAAGTTCACCTTCGACGAAGCCAATCGCCGCGGCGAGGCCATCGACAGCATCGTGTCTGGCGGGTGCATTCTCTCCGGCGGCGTCGTGCGCAATTCCATTCTCGGCCGCGGCGTGCGCGTGCACACCGAGCGCCCTGGTGGAAGGCTGCGTCATCATGGATAACTGTGACATCGGCCGCCGCGCCAAGGTGCGCCGCGCCATTCTGGATAAGAACGTCCGCGTTCCGGAAGGCGCCCAGATCGGCTACGATCTGGAAGCCGACCGCGCGCGCGGATGGCACGTGACCGATTCCGGCATCGTCGTCATCGGCGGAGAACGCGGCACGGTGCCAGTGGCTTCTATCGTCATTTGATGGAGCAGGAGTAATGAGTAAACGCGTTGCGAGCTTCGGTTCCTGCTCGCGCGATGCCGGCTCCCCGTATCCCGTAGAGGCGTTAAAATAGCGCGCATTGCCTTGATCACCCCGGCTGCGCGATCCAGTCGCGGCCCTTTTCGGCCCTCAAGAGACAACATCTGAATCTGACGTCGTGGCTTAGACCCCCCCGCGATGTGACGGCGGGTGTTTCAGGAATTCAAACCCTCGCCCCAGCAACTCAAACGGGAGTATTATTAATCCCCAATTCACTTGTTATGCCGGACAAGCCTGAGGACAAAGCGCGAAAAACGATTGACGACCTGTTGTCGAAGGCGGGTTGGACCATCCAGGACCGCGAAGGGGTGAATGTCAGCGCAGCCCGTGGCGTGGCCATTCGTGAGTTTCCCTTGAAGTCCGGCTACGGTTTCGCCGACTACTTGCTCTATGTGGACGGCGCTCCGGCGGGAGTGGTTGAAGCCAAGAAAGAAGGAGAAACCCTCACCGGCTACGAGATTCAAACGGAAAATACAGCATCGGCCTTCCCGACGTCTTAAAGCCTTACCGCAAACCCCTCCCTTATTGTTGCCAAAGCACAGGAATCGAGACGCGCTTTACGAATTTGATGGAGCCCGACGCGCGCAGCCGGCCGGTGTTCGCGTTTCACCGTCCCGAAACGCTGGCCGAATGGTTGATGGATGAGTCAAAAAGCCTGGCTCGACATTGCGTGCCCGCCTCAGGCACATGCCGCCACTGAGTGACAGAGCCACTCCTGGCTGTGCCCCTGGTGACGCCGCCACTCTTGGCGGCACGGGGAGTGACACCGCCACTCCTGGCGGTGTAACAGCGGACACAGGCAGGAGTGCCTGTGTCACCATCGGCGGGCTTTGGCCCGCACAGATTAAAGCGATTCGTAACCTGGAGGATTCGCTTGCCCACGGCCGTCCGCGCGCGTTGATTCAGATGGCCAGTGGCGGTGGGAAAACCTTTACCGCCTGCAATTTCTGTTATCGCCTTATCAAGCGCGCCGGCGCCCAGCGGATTCTTTTCCTCGTGGACCGCAACAACCTGGGGCGGCAGGCCAAGAGCGAGTTTGAGCAGTTCACCACCCCGGAAGAGCACCGCAAATTCACCGAGCTATACAACGTCCAGCACCTGAAATCGAACAAACTCGATCCCGTCAGCAAGGTTTGCATCACCACCATCCAGCGGCTCTTTTCCATGCTCAAGGGCGAGGAGGAAGTGGACCCGGAGATCGAGGAGAAACCTCTTGGGCAACCTGGAGTCCCTGATTAAGAAGCCGGTACCGGTCAGTTATAACCCCGCCATTCCGATTGAATTCTTCGATTTCATTGTGGTGGATGAGTGCCACCGGTCCATCTATAACCTCTGGCGGCAAGTGCTGGAATATTTTGACGCTTTCCTCATTGGCCTCACCGCCACGCCCTCCCAGCAGACCTTCGGCTTCTTCAACCAGAACCTGGTCATGGAGTACAACCACGAGCAGGCCGTGGCCGACGGCGTTAACGTCGGCTTCGATGTTTACCGCATCCGCACCGTGGTCAGCGAATACGGCTCGACCGTCATCGCCGGGCTTTGGGTGGATAAGCGCGACCGCCAATCGCGCAAAGTTCGCTGGGAACAGCTTGACCAGGACTTCAGTTATGCCTCCCGGCCAGTTGGACAGCGACGTGGTGGCGCCGGACCAAATCCGCACCATCATCCGCACCTTCAAGGAGAGGCTTTTTACCGAGATTTTCCCCGGCCGCACCGAAGTGCCCAAGACCCTGATTTTCGCCAAGGATGACAGCCACGCCGAAGACATTGTCAACATCGTGCGCGAGGAATTTGGCAAGGGAAACGATTTCTGCCAGAAGATCACTTACCGGACGGGCACGGTGCGGGTTCTCGTCAAGAAGAAACTCCCCGACGGCACGGAAGTGGAAGAGTTCGTCTACAAGAACATGGGCGCAGTCACGGCGGAAGAGCTTTTGACTTCCTTCCGCAACAGCTACTTCCCGCGCATCGCCGTGACCGTGGACATGATCGCCACGGGCACCGACGTGCGCCCGCTGGAATGCGTCATGTTCCTGCGCGAAGTGAAAAGCCGGAACCTATTTCGAGCAGATGAAGGGCCGCGGCGCGCGCGTGGTGACCACAACGGACTTGCAGGCGGTTACCCCCGACGCCGAGGCGAAGACCCATTTCATCATTGTGGATGCGGTGGGCGTCTGCGAAACCGATTTGGTGGACACCCACCCGCTGGAAAAGAAGCCCAGCGTAAGCTTTGAAAAACTGTTGGATGCCGTCGCCTTCGGCAATCGTGAAAAGGATGTGCTGTCGTCGCTGGCCTCACGGCTCGCGCGGCTCGACCGCCAGCTTAACAAAGAGGACCAGAAGATGATTGCAGAGTTGGCAGGCGGCCAATCCCTCGTCGGCCATCACTCGCGGGTTTGGTGGATGCCCTCGACCCTGATCAGCTGGTAGCAGCAGCCATCCTGGCTGCGAGGGGAAGTGACACAGCCCCGCCTGGCTGTGTACTGAGAAAGCACAGGCAGGAGTGCGCTGTGCCACCTTGCTCGCGAAGCTGCCAAGCCCTGGCCACCAATCCCGCCCTTCGGAACAAGCTGATTGAGTTGAAGAAGTCCTACGAGCAAACCATCGATACCGTCACCAAGGATGAGGTGCTGGAAGCCGGATTTTCTGCCGCCGCCAAGGAGAAGGCCCGATCGGTTGTAGAATCGTTCGAGAAGTTCATTCAGGAACATAAGGACGAAATCACCGCGCTGCAAATCCTCTACAGCCGTCCCTACAGCCAGCGGCTCACCTTGAAGGGGATCAAGGATCTTGCGTCAGCCATCGAAAAGCCGCCGCGCGGCTGGACCCCGCAAGTGCTGTGGCGCGCCTATGAAACGCTGGAAAAATCGAAGGTCCGCGGTGCGGGTGGCAAGGTCATGGCCGACATCGTTTCCTTGGTGCGTTTCGCCCTTCACCAGGAAAATGAACTCCGGCCCTTCCACGATCAGGTGAATGAACGCTTTGCCCAATGGCTTATGCAGCAGGAAAAGAAAGGCCGAAAATTCACCGACGAGCAGCGACAGTGGCTCGAAGCCATTCGCGATCACATCGCCAACAGTCTCGCCATCCAGATGGACGATTTCGACTATGTGCCCTTTGCCCAGCGCGGGGGGTTGGGTAAGGCGAATCAGGTGTTCGGCAAGGATTTGGGACCGTTGTTAAACGAGATGAATGAGGTTTTGGCGGCGTAGGGGCGCCCCTCGTGGGTGCCCTGCGTCGGCCGTGCCAGACGCGGAGGGCAGGCACAAGGCCGCCCCTACTTTTCAACGAGGTCTTGGCAAGTTGATCCCAACTGATAGAAACGCGCCCCCTCAGCATTGGACTAGTGCAAGTCTCGGAAAGATAGCTCTCCTGATTACCAAAGGCAGCACTCCCACGACATATGGACACAACTACAAGAGCGCCGGCATCCCATTCATACGCGTGGAAAATCTTGCGGATGGATACATTGATGGTTCGTCCGTGACTATGTTCATTGATGAGGCGGCTGACGAAACGCTTAAGCGATCTCGACTTTGTTCTGGCGACGTTCTCATCTCTATCGCTGGAACCATCGGGAGAATCGCTCTCGTCAGAGACGGAAATGTTCCAGCAAACATTAACCAGGCTCTAGCAATCATACGTGGCACTGATCGCGTACTGACGCCGCTGTTTTTGATGCACTTCCTACGGTCTTCTGCTGCCCACCAGCGGGCGTTGAAGGACGCTCGCGGTGGTGCCATGAACAACATCTCCCTTGGGGATGTTGCTCGCCTGGATGTTCCGATTCCTCCCAAACCTGAGCAGTGGCGAATTGTCGCCGAGATCGAGAAGCAGATCACGCGGCTGGAGGCGGGAGTTGGGGCGCTGAAGCGCGTGCAGGCCAACCTGAAGCGCTACCGCGCCGCCGTGCTCAAGGCCGCCGTCGAAGGACGCTTGGTCCCCACCGAAGCCGAACTCGCCCGCCGCGAAGGCCGCTCCTACGAGCCCGCCAGCGAACTGCTGGCACGCTTGGGGGTGGTGACACAGCCACTCCTGGCTGTGTCCGGCGGCGCACAGGCAGGAGTGCCTGTGCCACCAACGGCAAGGGCCAAGAAACTCATCGCACCGGGCACAACAGACTCGCCAAAGTTACCGGAAGGGTGGACATGGGCGACATTTAGCCAATTAATATGGTATCTGAGGAGCGGCACCTCCGAAACGGCCAGCCGCGAGGTGACTGGAATTCCCCGTCCTAAGGTCTAGCGCAGTCAGGCCGGGGAAAATCGACTTCGATGACGTGAATTTGTCTAAGTGAGGAGCAGAGCACCAAGCGGGAGAATTATGTTCGAAAGGGAGACCTCCTGATCACAAGACTCAGCGGCAGCGTTGAATGATGTGGGCGTTTGCGCTTTCGTCGCGACAAGCACTACGAAGCCGCTTCAGTACCCTGATCGACTTTTCTGTGGGAATATCGTGCACGGGATAGATGCGCAATTCGTTGTACACTGCTTTCAGCACAAGCCAATTAGGGAAGTATTGGAGCGTGCAGCCAAATCTACTGCTGGCCATCAACGTATTTCGATGTCCGATCTTCGCCTATTAAGTTTTCCGCTGCCTCCTTATTTCGAGCAACGCCGCATCGTCGCCGAAGTCGAGCGCCGTCTCTCGGTGATTGACGAACTTGAAATGCAGGTTGAAGCCAACCTGAAGCGGGCCGAGCGCCTGCGCGAAGCCATCCTGAAACGCGCCTTCGAAGGCAATGAAAACCCTGGAATGCGAGACCGGATCCACCGGCGCGCGATCACGCCCGCGGCGTATCCCCGCACGACCGGACGCCTCCCGCGCCCCCGCTCACCGCCGGGGGCGCGGCTCTTACTGCAAGCTCCGGGCTAGTGCGCAGAAGTCATCTAGCCGTCGATCAGGTCGCAGGCCACGGTCATGATGGTGGCAACTACCGCCGCCGGGGCATTATCTAGGATTAGGGGCAGCCCACTGCTCACAATGCCGCCGATCGCGTCGCAGACGCTTCCACCTCTCTGATCCCCTGTGCTATACGTGATCGTGACTGATCCCGCCTGGAGACCGTCTTTGTTGTAGGCGGTAATCTGGAACCCTGGGGGTATGTAGTACCCCCAGTCGAGGAACTGGGGATCCACGCAAACGACGGTATCTCCCTCGGGAAATTCCGTATAGCTGTAGTTCGCGTATTTCGTTGGATTGCTCGCGGCCGTCATGGCGGCCCCGAGGGCGGCGGCGAAGGCGTCCCGCAAGCCCTGCCAGCTCCAGCCGGGACCGCCGCTGGGGGCCCAGTTTGCGGTGATGCTGGCGTTAACGGTCACGGGGCGCCCGCGCACCCCCTGGGCGGGACCTGGGACAGGAGCCATGCCCGGTGTAGGACACCATGTCCATGCCGCCCGAGTTCACGTTCGGGTTGGAGAGCATGTTGTAGGAGAGGTAGGACAGGTTTACGTCGCCGACGTTGAGCATTGGGCCGTTGTCGACGACGGTCTGGAGAGAAAGCGGCGGAGGAACGTTTGTACCCGATGACCATAGCGAGTTATCCGCGGTCTGACTGGTAGAACCCGCCCGGTACACCACAAGGTTGCCGTCATCCTGCACATTGAGGAACGCGCCGGGGTTGCCCTGCGTCTTACTAGCCCAGTGCGGCTGGCCGGAGGTATCGTAAAGTACCAGGTTGCCATCGGTTTGCATGATGAAGTCGCGCGGGTCGAACTGTCCCCCGCCGGTGCCCGTCCGCCACAGCGGCGTAGACACGTTGTTGCGAAGAACAACATTCCCGTCGGGCTGCATAGTAAGCGTATACACCCCGTAATCCGACTGCAGGGTCTGCCCGGGTAGCAGGGATTGCCCCGGAAAGAGAGTTGCCATGTTTCCTCCATTTGTCTTTTCCTGGAGAGGTCCGGGCGTAACTTGCCCCGTCCGGCCCAGGCCGTTGATTAGAGTCGTCTCGCGCGCAGCGCCGTCAGACGTGTGCGGTCGAGCTGTTACACAGAACGGCAGATCGATCACGGGCGCGGTTTGGTAGGGTGTTTGCCTTATCTTTGCGCCGCGCACTGCTCGCCAGCAGGCCTTGCTGCATCGCATGCAGGCTCGCCCCGGCGTGGCTGGAGCAGCCGGTCCTGATGTAGATGTGCTCGATGTGGTCGCCGGCGCACCTCGGCGAGAGCGCTGCGCCGCTGAGCCCGCGCGGATAACCCGAGCCGTCCAGGCGGTAATCTGCCACGTTTGCCAGTCCTTTCCTGAGGAGTGAGCCGGTCCCGGTTGGGCAGGCTCTGGCGGCGCGGCTTTTGACCCGTCGCCGTAAATGCTTTCCGGGATACCGGGGGAAGCAGCCCGCCCGTTAATACACCCCCGGCAGGCCTTGACAACGACCCGAAGAGGCCCCGGCGATATCGGGCAGTCACGTCCTTGCTGGCCAGACTGCCGGTGGCGACAAAGCGCAGGCGGCCTTGGTTACTGACAGTTAAACCATTAATGATCCGGGAACAAGTCGGGACCGTACTGATAGCGGGCGCGGTGGACGCACTTGTTGTTGCAGGTAGCCCGCCATGCCTGAGGGGATCGTTCCTGATTGCGGGGTTGTGCTGATGACTACAGAAGTTGAAAGGCCAGCATTCGTACCTCTCTACGGGGGCTGGGGTTCAAAGGTAAGGCCCGTCTGCGCGAGGAACGCCTCGATGAGGGCGGGCCGGTACTGGATGCGCTTGAGCCGGTTCTTCATGATCGCGGCGAGCTGGTCCACGTCGCGGACGGCGAGGTTGCCCAGGCTGGCCTTCATCGCTGCCCAGGCGCCCTCCGCCGCGTTCAGGTCGGGCGCGTAAGCGGGCAGCCGCACCTCGGTCAGCCAGTCCGGATGGGCGCCGATGAAGGCGCGCATCACCGCGCTGACGTGGGTGTTCAGCCGGTCCCAGACCAAGATGAGCGGGGCCTGCAGCTGGTGGTGCGCGGCGGTGATCAGGCGCGCGTAGTCAGCTTCGGACATCGAGCGGCGCTCGCCCTTGCGGCCGCGGTGGACGCGGACCCGGTAGAACAGGCGGCCCCGCGCGCCGGGCCGCAGGCACACCAGTCCCGCCACCGAGACCCGCCCGGAGCCCTTGCCGGACACCGGACCACCGGGGTCCGCCCGCGGGGCGCCCAGGTCCGCGCCTTCGGCGGGCGCAGGTTCTGCCCGGCCTCGTCCTCGAAGCACACATACGCCCCGGTCGCCGCCGCTAGCCTCGTACCTTCGCCCAGGTCACCGCCCGCCACGCCGCGATCGCGTCCTCATCGCGCTCCGCCGCCCGGTGCACCGGCACCTGCGGCGTATAGCCGAGCCGGTGCAGCAGGTACGACGTCCCGCGCACGGTATAGCGGACATGGAACAGCCGCCCGATCAGCGCGGCGACCCGCTCCAGCGTCCAGCGCTGGTCCTCCGCCCAGCCCCAGATCGCCGGGCCGGCCTCCAGCGCGGCCCGCAGCCGCCCCAGCTGCCCGCCGTCCAGCCGGCACACCGCCCCGCCCGGGCCCTTCGAGGCCAGGGCAGCCTTCCCGCCAGCGCGCCAGCGCCGCCGCCACGCATACGCCGAATTACACGAGACCCGCAGCCGCCGCGCCACCTCCGGCGGCTCAACCCCCTCCGCGAACCACTCCGCGGCCTGCAACCGCACTTCCTCACGCCTGGCCCGCCCAGCGGCGGACAGGCCACCACCATCCGGATACCTCATACCCCAGCAATAGCCCCGCCAGCAGCTCCTGTCACCACCGCACCATACAGAGCAGTCACCTACTGTGATAACGCTGACAATTCAATCTCTGTACCATTCCGTGAGGAAGCCCTGCCGACCCGGCACGGCCCTCTCTTCGATGCCCGGTATCGGCCTCGGATGGATGATTCGGCCGCTAACGGCAAACCCTCCCAATACCGTCAAGCCATTCTTCGCATTTGGGAGGTTTATCGAGGATTGCGATAGGTGTATTACAACCGCAATACAATGCGGGACACCATATACATTTACTAAATGCCGTGGGCTTAGTGCTCGTTATCGCAGGTTTCCTGATATCGTGATTGCTATGAATGGTCCCTGGCTTACTGTCGCAGATGTGGCGGATGAGCTGGGTTTGTCTGAGCCGACTGTCCGGCGGATGGTGGTTACGGGGAGGCTCCCCGCGCTCAAGTTCAGCGATAGGTCGTATTCGGTGGATCCGGCCGAGTTGGCGCAGTTCATACAGAAGTCCCGGACGGATTCCGGGGACGTTGCGGGCGGCGCAGCGGGACCTGAGGGAAATTTCGAGGACGCGGCTTAAGGGGTTTGTGGCACACGTCTATAAGAGTTCGGGTACTGTCGCGGAGCCTCTGTCTCTGCTGGCGAGAGCACCGTTTGACCGCCAGCGCGACGTATTCGAGCTGGTCGTGCTCTCAGGTTGCGGCGAACGGGAGAGCAGAGAACGCCGCCCCGTTTACAGCCCGGAGCGGCGTTCTTTCGTCTACGGAGAGTTACCGAAGTTACTGGTGTGAGGACTGGCGGGCGGGGGAATAAGAGCGACGTGCCTAGCCTTTTCGAACGCAAAGCCGAAGAATGCCTGCAAGGTCACTCCCTGATAGGGCCTGGCCGTGCCGTCATCTCGTGGCAGCCATGCATCTGCCCGCCAGCACAGGAAGCAGCCGAGCGAGGTCGAGGGATGGGCATCTCCGCGTCGACTGCCGCACCTGCGAAGGCGAAGGTAGGGCAACAACGTTGTACGAGCCTCGGCATGATCAAGTGCGATAGCGGCGCGCCAAGCTAAGAAACCATCCACGGTCAGCCGAAATAGCAGGTCGCTAGGTTGAGGCTGAGGGTCGTTGCGGATTCAGCTTACTCTGCAAGAGCTCCTGGAACGCCTCCGGAAGCTTCTCATTTACACCTTTGACTATGGCTATCTTCATCTTACGATACTTCGCTATCGCCGACACTATTCCGGCCAGGAGCAAGACTCCGCCAACCGCCAAGATAACTGCGATCCACGGTGGTATCACGTCTCGGTCGTATGCCAGAGCCGCGAGACCCGCCGCTAGGAGCCCCGCCTGAAGAAAGACGTTACCAATGGCACTCAGGCGTATCACTGTCGTGAAATACTTAAAAAATCTGCTCTCCACCAATTCATCCGGCGCCCCTATCAGCTTACGATATTCCTTGGCGAGTTGAGTATCAAAGTCCACCTGGTGCAGAGCATAGAACTGTTTTATGGACAATAGAGACTCATCCAGCATTGCTTGCCCAAGGTCCTCGTACATATCCGACGTATCCGGTAGCGCTACTAGGGCCGCGAGAGCGATCACCGGCGCAGCCGTACCTGCCACTACCCAGAAAGCTTCGTGATAACTCACGAGCTTAGTATCCCACGTCCGCTATACCGTCAGATAGTCCTTTACAGAGATTGAATTGTCAGCATTATCACAGTGGGTGACTGCTCTTGTATGGTGCGGTGGTGACAGGAGCTGCTGGCGGGGCTATTGCTGAGGTATGAGGTATCCGGATGGTGGTGGCCTGTCCGCCGCTGGGCGGGCCAGGCGTGAGAAGGTGCGGTTGCAGGCCGCGGAGTGGTTCGCGGAGGGGGTTGAGCCGCCGGAGGTGGCGCGGCGGCTGCGGGTCTCGTGTAATTCGGCGTACGCGTGGCGGCGGCGCTGGCGGGACGGCGGCGAAGGCCGCCCTGGCCTCCAGGGGCCCGGGCGGGGCGGCGTGCCGGCTGGACGGCGGCGCAGCTGGGGCGGCTGCGGGCCGCGCTGGAGGCCGGCCCGGCGGTATGGGGCTGGGCTGAGGACCAGCGGTGGACGCTGGAACGGGTCGCCGCGCTGATCGGGCGGCTGTTCCATGTCCGCTGTACACGCTGCGCGGGACGTCGTTCCTGCTGCACCGGCTGGGGTTCAGCCCGCAGGTGCCGGTGCACCGGGCGGCGGAGCGCGATGAGGACGCGATCGCGGCGTGGCGGGCGGTGACCTGGGCGAAGGTACGAGGCTAGCGGCGGCGACCGGGGCGTATGTGTGCTTCGAGGACGAGGCCGGGCAGAACCTGCGCCCGCCGAAGGCGCGGACCTGGGCGCCCCGCGGGCGGACCCCGGTGGTCCGCGTGTCCGGCAAGGGCTCCGGGCGGGTCTCGGTGGCGGGACTGGTGTGCCTGCAAGCCCGGCGCGCGGGGCCGCCTGTTCTACCGGGTCCGCGTCCACCGCGGGCGCAAGGGCGAGCGCCGCTCGATGTCCGAAGCCGATTACGCCGGCCTGATCACCGCCGCGCACCAGGAACTGAAGGCCCCGGTCATCTTGGTCTGGGACCGGCTGAACACCCACGTCAGCGCGGTGATGCGCGCCTTCATCCGGCGCTCATCCGGGCTGGCTGACCGAGGTGCGGCTGCCCGCTTACGCGCCCGAGCTGAATGCGGCCGAGGGCGCCTGGGCGGCCATGAAGGCCAGCCTGGGCAACCTCGCCGTCCGCGACGTGGACCAGCTCGCCGCGATCATGAAGAACCGGCTCAAGCGCATCCAGTACCGGCCCGCCCTCATCGAGGCGTTCCTCGCCCAGACGGGCCTTACCTTTGAACCCCAGCCCCCGTAAGAGAGGTACGAATGCTGGCCTTTCA